>JBPOGH010000005.1:0-249447 GCA_051252135.1 Verrucomicrobiaceae bacterium
AACCCCCCCAATCAAAAACCCCCCCCACCAAAACCCCCCCCAACCAAACGCCCCCCCCATCCAAACGACTCCGACTCCCCCACGGGCCAACGGCCCGACTCATACCAGCCCAGGGCAACGCCCTGGGTTTCCCACCCGCAGGGTCCAAAGAGCAAGCCCGGCACCCCGCTCCCCCTACTACTCACCCGCCGCTCTTCCTCCACCCCCGCCGCTGAATACCAAACAACTCCGACACCCCCAAGGGCCAACGGCCCGCCATATACCAGCCCAGGGCAACGCCCTGGGTTTCCCACCCGCAGGGTCCATAGAGCAAGCCCGGCATACCGCTCCCCCTACAACTCACCCGCCGCTCTTCCTCCACCCCCGCCGCTGAATACCAAACAACTCCGACACCCCCAACAAACCATCCACTACAATCACCTCGTCACGGCACCCCCAGCCTCTAAAAATCCCCCCAACCAAGCATCCCCTCCATCCTGTCTATCTGCGGTTAAAAAACTCCCCAACCAAGCCTCCTCAAGCAAGCAATCCCTAATTCCTAATTCTCCTCAACCCTCCCCTTCCTCAGCGGTTCCCATTCAATTCAACGAATCAGGCCCGGACACCCCCCAAATCCACCCCGGAACCCCTCCGCACCCCCAAAAATCAACCTCCCGCCATTTTCCACTTCACAAACCTAGTCAGACTAGTCTAGTTTATATACCCATGAAGCAAGTCGGACTCTACGAAGCCAAATCAAAGCTCTCCGCTCTCGTCTCGGCCCTCATCGAATCAGGCGATCCCGTCTCCCTCACCAGGCACGGCCACGTCGTTGCCGAAATCCGACTCCCCTCCGTCGACACCCCCTCCAGAGGAGCACTCAGCGCCGAAAACTTCTTCATCGCCCCTGATTTCGATCACCCCACCAAGCCCCTCTCACCCCCCTCCCCTCCGCGCGTCGACCCGCCAGGAGAACCTGAAGAACCCCGACAATGATTGAGCAGCTCCTCGACACCCGGGTGCTCCTCCTCTTCCTCCAAAACGACCCCTCCCTGCCCGAACCACTGGCAGCAAGGATCGAGTCCCCCCAAAATCGCTCCCTCGTCTCCCTCGCGAGCCTCTGGGAACTTGCCCAAAAACAATCACTCGGACTCCTCAAGTTCGCCACCGCCCAACGCCCCGACTTCCCCGCCCTCCTCGTCGACGAGGGCTTCGAGGTCCTCCCCATCGAATGGAGCACCATGCGCCGCGCCTCGGGACTCCCGCAACATCACAGCGACCCCACCGACCGCATCCTCGTCGCCGAAGCCATCGCCCGGGACATCCCCATTCTCTCACTCGATGACACCTTCGATCTCTACGGAGTCCCCAGGATCAGCAACTAACCACGAAAAAAGGCGACCTCCATCGGAGATCGCCTTTTAAAAAACTGAATCGAAACCGGCTTAGATCAAGCCCGCCTTCTTAAGCGTAGCGTAAGCACCGTTCTTGTTGATCGTCTTGATCGCCTTCGCGGAAAGCTTCAACTTAATGTGCTTACCAAGCTCTGGCACCCAGATTCGCTTGGACTGAAGGTTTGGAGAAACCTTGCGCTTAACGGTCTTGGTGACGTGACGACCGATGCCGCCTTTTTTCTTGGCCAGACCGGAACGATGAATTTTACGTCCTACGCGGACTTTGGAACCTCGGATACTACAAACTCTAGCCATAAAACAAAAAGGATTGGTGGGGCGGGAGAAATAGGCAGATCGCGCTTAGGGTCAAGCGGATTCTTTGATTTATCCTACCCTTTTATTTCCCAATCACTCCGCGCTGGTCGAATTGCTCCCGCTATGATCACCTTCCCACATGGCACAACCAACCGTGATCGACTACCTCGAACAACTCCAAAACCAAGGAGTTACCCACGTTGAGGTCGATGACGAAGCCCGCGCCATCCTGCGCGAATTCTACCGCCGCGGTTCCGCCAAATCCCTCCCCGCCCCCGCCGCGAAAAAGAAACCCGCAAGCAAGGCCACCCCCACCCCCACTTCCGCCCCCGATTCGCAAATCACCATCTCCGGCACCACCGCCGCCGAAAAAGTCGCCTCCCTCGCCGCACAATGCCTCAACTGGGCACCCTCCAAAGCCCTCGGCACCCTCCGCGATCGCATGGTCTTCTCCACCGGGAACCCGGAGGCCGACCTCATGCTCGTCGGCGAGGCCCCCGGCCATCAGGAGGAAAAACAAGCCGAACCCTTCGTCGGACCCGCCGGCCAAAAACTCGATCAAATCCTCAAAGCCATGGGCCTCTCCCGCCCCGAGGTCTATATCTCCAATGTCTGCAAATTCCGGCCCGGCATGAAAAACCAAACCACCGGAAACCGAAAACCCTCCCCCGGGGAAATGGCCACCAATCTCCCCTTCCTCCGCGCTGAGATCGATATCGTCAAACCCAAGGTCATCATCGCCTTGGGCGGAACCGCAGCCGAAGGCCTCCTCGAAAAAACCCAGGCAGTCGGCCAACTCCGCGGCGCATGGCACCAGTTCCAGGGCATCCCCCTCCGTGTCACCTACCACCCCTCCTACCTTCTCCGCCAATCCGATGGCAATAATGAGAAACGTCTCGTCTGGGAAGATATGCTCGCCGCCATGGAAAAACTCGGACTCCCCGTCAGCGAAAAACAACGATCATTCTTTCTACCAAAATAAAAGTTTTTGTAATTTTTATTGATATTTTACACTTATTGACATTTTATGGGTGCATGAAGTTGTTTACCCACATCTCCATTCTCTCTCTGAGCCTGTCCGCTATCAGTTACGGACAAACTCTTTTCTCCAATCTCAACTTCGATTTCAGCGAAGCAACCTTCGGTAGTGGTGCCATCTCCGGCACCCAAGGTTACAATATCATTAACGATTCCACCGGGGAAAAACTCACTACTGATAACGCCGACCTCGACGATATCTTCATCACCGTCACCTCGAACGTTCCCTCCGCCACTGGCGCCTTCGCCGATGCCGAACTGGTCTCCGGTGGCGGCCTCCGCTCCAATCACGGCTTTTCTAATAATTTCTCCGCCACTTACCCCCTCGGTGCAGCAAACAACCCCGGCACCGTCGTCTCCCAAACCATCCGCATCACTTTCGCCAATCACCTCTCGATCACCGACTTCGAGATGGACTTCACCAGCCTCAACACCCGCGGACGCACCTGGGAGCATTCCCAAATCGCACTGCTCGATGAAAACGGCAACTACTTCTCCTCCGAGCCCTCCCTCGGCGACTACAACACCTGGAAGAACGCCACCGTCGCCTCCGATCCCTCATGGAACATCGGTAGTGAAGCCGCCGGCAACGGAGCCTCGGGCTCCCCGTCCGAAGGCTGGTTCGTCACCGCTTCCACCGCCACCGTCACCGATGTCGGAACTGTCCTCTCCGGTGCCGGAAGCAATGGCTCCCGTGAAAACATGACCGGAACGAACGGCGATAGCGTCTTCAATTACGACGACGTCAACCTCGCCCCCGGAACCCGCATCGGCGGCTACGAATGGACCACCTTCGTCGAGGACACCCGCGGCCAGAACAACAATTTCTCTTCTTGGACCACCACCCAGTCCGGCCTCACCCTCACCAGCACCGTCCCCGAGCCCTCCAGCGCCCTCTTGGCACTTCTCGGCGCATCCGCACTCCTGCGCCGCCGACGCTAAAATTCGCCTCATTTATGAGGTGCAATCCTCGGGCGCGATGCTTCCATATCGCCCATGAGCGACCCGCACCCTTTCCTGGCAGACGACTTCCAAATCAACTGGTCCACCCTCACCCCGGACCACATCGAAAAAGACGTCACCCTCGCCATCGAAACCGGTCGTAAAAATATCGACGCCATCAAGTCCCAGCCACTTGATCAACTCACCTACGCCTCCACCTTCGGCGCCCTCGAGTCCGCCACCGATGACCTCGACCGCTCCTGGGGCCGCGTCAACCACCTCGACTCGGTAGCCAACTCCGACGCCCTCCGCGAAGCACTCAACAAAATGCTTCCCGCCGTCTCCGCCTTCTCCTCTTCCATCTCGCTCGACGACGACCTCTGGAACGTCCTCAAAGCCTTCGAAAAGTCCGACCTCTCTTCCCTCTCTCCCATCGAACAACGCTTCGTCGAAGAAACCTGCGCCGACTTCCGCGCCGCCGGTGCCGACCTCGCCCCCGATGCCAAATCACGCATGGCTGAAATCAACGCCGAACTCCCCCAGGTCACCCAAAAATTCGGCGAAAACGTCCTCGATTCCACCAACGCCTGGGACCTCTTCATCAATGACGAAGCCCGCCTCGCCGGACTCCCCGACTCCGCCATCGCCGCCGCCGCCCAGGACGCCAAATCCAAGGACAAGGAAGGCCAATGGCGCTTCAGCCTCCAGCACCCCTCCATGATGCCCGTCATGCAGCACGCCGAAGACGAATCCCTCCGCAAAGCCATGTGGGAAGGCTCCTGCACCATCGGCCACGGCGGCGAGCGCGATAACTCCCAACTCATCTGGGACATCCTCCGCCTCCGCGAGGAAAAGGCCCATCTCCTCGGCTTCGCCTGCTTCTCCGATCTCGTCCTCCAACGCCGCATGGCCCAATCCGGAAACAAGGCCCTCCAATTCACCGAGGACCTCCACGAAAAGATCCTCGCCCGCTTCCAGCAGGACATCGACGACCTCCAGTCCTACAAGGCCGAAAAAACCGACACCCCAAAAGGCCCCCTCCAACCCTGGGAGACCACCTACTGGGCCGAGAAACGCCGCAAGGAACTCTACGATTTCGATGACGAAGCCCTCCGACCCTACTTCCCCGTCGGCCAAGTCATGGACGGACTCTTCTCCCTCACCTCCCGCCTCTTCGGCATCAACATTTCACCCGCAAAAGCCGAAGCCTGGCACGACGAAGTCACCTTCTACGAAATCCACGATTCCCAAACCAACGAACACCTCGGCTCCTTCTACGCCGACTGGCACCCGCGCGAATCAAAACGCGGCGGCGCCTGGATGAACTACCTCGAAACCGGACTCCCACCCCACGGCGACCAACCCCGCACCCCGCACCTCGGTCTCATCTGCGGCAACATGACCAAACCCACCGCCGACAAACCCGCCCTCCTCACCCACCGCGAGGTCGAAACCATCTTCCACGAGTTCGGCCACCTCCTCCACCACCTCCTCTCCGAGGTCGAAATCAAATCCCTCGCCGGCGTCAACGTCCCCTGGGATTTCGTCGAACTCCCCTCCCAAATCATGGAGAACTTCTGCTGGGATCGCGAGTCGCTCGACTTCTTCGCCAGACACTACGAAACAGGCGAAACCATCCCCGACGCCCTCTTCGACAAACTGGTCGCCGCACGGAACTACATGTCCGCCTCCGGCTTCATGCGCCAACTCGCCTTCGGCAAGCTCGACCTCGAACTCCACACCAACTTCCAAAAATACAACGGCCAGGACCTCGATGCCCTCGACCGCGAAATTCTCGCCGCCTACAAAACCCCCATCGCCACCCCCAACCCCACCATGGCGCGCGCCTTCAATCACCTCTTCTCCTCCCCCGTCGGCTACGCCGCCGGATACTACTCCTACAAATGGGCCGAAGTCCTCGATGCCGACGCCTTCACCCGCTTCCGCACCGAAGGCGTCCTCAACCCCGACACCGGCCACTCCTTCCGCAAGGAAATCCTCTCCCAAGGAAACTCCCGCCCCGTCGACGACTCCTACCGCGCCTTCATGTCCCGCGACCCCGACCAAACCGCCCTCCTCGAACGCAGCGGCCTCCTCTAACCCCCCTCCCAAAATTGTAGCGTCGGTCTATGACCCTCCCATCCAAGCCCCAGTTCGTAGTGTAGGCTTCAGCCGAACATCCAAAACCAAGCCCCCCCATCCAAGCCCCCCATCCAAGTTTCGTCCATTTCGTATTTTTCGTGCTTCCTCCCCCCAAAAAACCAAGCCCCCCAACCAAGCCTCTGCTCTCTCCGCCCCCTCTCTGGTAAAAAAATCACCACCCACCCCGGAGCGGCAGCTCCAAAAAGCTCTCAGCTCTCAGCTCTCAGCTCGCCGCTCCCAGCTCTCAGCTCTCAGCCCAAAACTCACCTCTGCTTCGCTTCCCAAGTCTTCCGCCAATTCTCTGCCACCTCTAGGAAAGCCGGATCGCTGATCTGATCCAAGGCCTGCTGGGATCTCTCCCGATCCCCAAACTTCTGCAGCATAATCTGCGAATACTCCCCATACCCCCGGTCCCGCCACAGACCTCCCTCAAACTCCCCGAGCCACTCCCAAGCCGCCTCGGGATGCTCCGCAATATAAGGCGACACCCCACGGTGGAAGATCCCCGCCGTCTCCTCCCTCTCCGGAAGCCCCGTCGCCCACTCCGCCAACTCCCCACTATCCATTTTCCGCCCAATCTCCCGCACCTGCTGCCGCACCTCCTGCCTCCCCACCAGATCCCACTCCTCACCCGCGATCAAAAGATCAATCGCCGTCCGGGCATTCGCAGCCGTCACTTGACTCCCCGTCACAAACCTAAAATAAAAATCGCTCCGCAACTCCTCCCCCAGCTGCTTCCCCATCTCCACCAAATCAACATCGCTTCTCCCCATCATCTTGAGCGCCAAAGCCGAAGCCGCCAACTTACCCGCCTCTCCTTCAATCCTCGTCAGCTCAATCAACTTCTCTTTCGAAAGATCAATTCCACTGGATCGCCAGAAATGCTCCCACTGCCCCGCTCCCTCAACCCTCCCGGGATCCTCCGCAATCAGGCTCCACATCTTCTCAAGATCCCTGACTCTCTCCTTTCTCCCCGGTTTCCCTAATCTCGCCAATGTGCTCAAAGCCGTAGCAAAATTCGTCCCCTCCAACCTCATCACAAAAGGCAACGCCCTCTCAAAACTCTCCCTTCCCAGCACATAAATCATCGCATCCCGCACCAGCGATCCCTTCAACACCCCGAAATCCGCCCCCTCAACCAGGCCCCAAATCTCCTCCGGCTGACTCAAAAAAACCTCCCTGAAAACACCCCTCAACCGCTGCTCAAATTCATCATCATCCCAGCTCTCCCCCAGGAACGCCAGCAACGCCCCCTTTGGATCCACCTCCGCCCACGCCTTCAGAATCTCATCCTGCATTTCCATCCGCTTCGCCCGATCCAGCCGACGCCTCGGCAACGCATCCCAAGCCTCCTGATAAAGCTTCGTCTTTCTCTCAAACGACGACCGCCCATCCCGATCCACACCCTCCGTCGCCACCCCCTCTCTCTCCTTTCCCGCATTCCCCAACTCCCCGGAAACCACTTCCAAACCGCTAACCTCATCCACGCTCTCCACTTCGCGACTCAGCAAAAACGCAAGCACCGCCACCAACAACAAACTGATCAAAAACGGGAACCTCCTCATATTCTTACCTCTTCCGTTGATCGTATATTTCCTGAGCCTCCCGCGCGATCCCCGGATACTCCGCTTTCGACTCATGGATCAAGGTCTGCAATGCCCGCGACCGATGAACGTCATCCGGCAAGGTCTTCACCCACCCCAGGTAATCCTCTCCAAAACGAGTCAAATTAACCTGCGTCTTCGCCTGCCAACCCGCCCAAAGATCCTTCTGCACCCGCTCATCCCACACCGGCATCGGAATCGCCGTATTCAACTCATAGAACTTCTCAGGATCCACATTGTTGAACCACCACCGCGCCGCATAAATCTGCTGCCATTTCTGCGCATCCGCCTTCCACCCATCAAAAAGCAACAGCGCCGCCTCCGGATTGTCCTCCGCTAGATGCCGATACAGTTGCGACCGGAACTCACTCTCGTGCTCCGCCGCCTGCGGCATCGCCTCCCGCGCCGCCTCCATCACCTCCTTCGCCGTCACCTCTCCATGCCGTAACGCATACCCCCAATCACCCTCACTATCGATAAACCTCCTCACCCCCCCCGTCACCACCCCCGTCTTAAAATTCCGCTCACTCACGTTGAAAGGGGAACCCCCAAGCTCACCAATTTCCCGGATCAATGCATACCGCTCATCCAACGACTGATCCCCCCCTTCCGTCATCTGCCAACCCATCCGGGAAAACTCCTTCACCGCCTCTTCATCCATCACCCCCTCCCCCATCAACTTCCGAATCCAGGGAATCTTCTCCCCCGCCCCCAAGCGCTCCACCATCGCACCAATCGCCTCCACCTGCTGCTTCCCTTTCAAATAAGAAACCAACTCATCTCTCCCCTCAAGAGACCATTTGCTTCCAATCACATCCCCATACCCATTCGCATAAAATCGTCCTCCTTCATGAGTCGTCCCAATCAACTGCCTTAGGCCCGCCAAATCGCTCCGCGACGCCACATCTGCAATCGCTACCTGATAAACACGATTTCTCAATAACACCGGGAGATCAAAAATCGATTCCAACCGACCCGCACCCCCCTCCCTCTCATAAAATCCCTTCGCTATCGCAGCCCCATGAAAACGATTCATAATAGAGCGACCGTAACTAGTCCCGTCTTCTAGGAACGCCAACGCCGCCTCACGATCTGCGATCAACCAATGCTCAAATCTCACCGCCAACTCACTCGAATGTGAAACCACACCGGCTTCGCGAATTTCCTGCCTAAACTCCTCCATCGCTTCCCTCACCGCCCCCTCCGGATCAGCCGCAGGCTCAATCGAATCCCTTAATTTGCAATAAAAACTATAATAATCCTGTCCTTCGCGAGAGACCTCCTCTTCCAGCAACTTCGCCACCAACCCATCCAAAAACTCCTCCCCCGTCCTTGCATCATCACGCTCCCGCTTCTCCACCACCAAAGGCACCGTCACTCCACCCCCCGCCTCACCCCCAACCCGCAAAACCCGCGCCACCCCCCACCCAACAACCGCCGCCAAACCATAACACCCCGCCCTCCACCAAAATTGATTCATCCCCTATCAACTATCCCTTCCCACATTTTATATCAAGACCCAAACACCAATCCCCAGTTTGTAGTGTAGGCTTTAGCCGAACTTCCAAAACCAAGCCCCCCATCCAAGCCCCCACCCAAGTTTCGTCCATTTCGTATTTTTCGTGGTTCCTCCCCCCAAAAAACCAACCCCCCCAACCAAGCCTCTTCTCTCTCCGCTCCCTCTGTGGTGAAAAAATCTCCCGCTGCCCCATCACTCCCCTCCCACCCCGGAGCGGCAGCTCCAAAAAGCTCTCAGCTCTCAGCTCTCAGCTCTCAGCTCTCAGCTCTCAGCCCTCAGCTCTCAGCCCTCAGCTCTCAGCCCTCAGCTCGCCGCTCTCAGCTCAAAGCTCTCAGCCCCCTACCTCCCCAACACCACCGGCACACTCGCATTCCCATACCGATCCACCGCGCTCACCGCGACCGCATCCGGATTTCCACCCAGCTTCACCGAAGTCCCTGAAGAAACCGTCGCTAGCACCCAACGCTTTCCATACCGCACCTGCACCGCATACTTCGCACACCCCGGCACCCGCGCCCAATTCACCAATATCCCACTCTCACTTTTGGTAACTCCCGCCGATGGCGTCTGGGGCACCACCTTGCTTACCCAAGGCATCGGAGGAACCAATGCCGGCTCCTGATAAAAACTCTTCGCCACTGCCGAGGCCACCCCGCCCCGATCGTTCATCAGCGATTTCATACTCCAAAAAACATGCCCCACATAGTTCCGCCCAATCGTCCGTGACTGCGCCACCTGGTTCACAATCTCACTCGCCGGACGCCCCGGATCCTCACTCGAGTTCACCCGTGCCGAAGCAATCCCCGGCCACACCGGACGACTCCCCTGCGCCCTCCACCATGTGAGCAATCTCGTGTAGCTTTGAGGACTGTTAATCCGCCAATAAAGCTGCGGCGAAAGATAATCGCACCACCCGCTCGCCAACCACTTCCGTGAGTCCGCCGCCAAATGCTCATACGCATCAATATTCGCCGTCGTCCCGCTCGGCACCCCCGGCCGCCAAATCCCAAACGGACTGATCCCCACACGCACCCACGGCTTGCTCGCTTTCACCGTCGAATACATCCGGCTCACAAACCCATCCACCGCCGCCCGCCGTGCACTCGATGATTTCCCATCCGGAAAAACCTCCTTCGGCCGTCCCTCTTTCGTCAAATCAGGATAAGGATAAAAGTAGTCATCGATATGGACCCCATCCACATCATAACGGTTCACCACATCCATGATCACCGAAAGCGCACGTTGCTGCGTAAACGCACTCGAAGGATCCATCCACTTGTAGTTCTTATACGCACGGATCACCGAAGGATGGGTCCGCGTCACATGATTGCTCGATACCGGCAGATCCTTGTTCGGCAACGCCCGAAAAGGATTGAACCACGCATGCACCTCAATCCCCCGCGCATGCGCCTGCTGAATGCAAAACGCCAGCGGGTCATACCCCGGTGACTTCCCCATCGTCCCGCTCAACCAATGACTCCACGGCTCATACCGTGACCCATAGGCCGCATCCGCATTCGGCCGCACCTGAAAGATGATCGCATTCATCTTCAGCGCCGCCATCTTATCCAAAATCCTCACCAACTCCCCCTGCTGCGCCGATGCCCCCAGTCCCTTCTTGCTCGGCCAATCAATATTATAAACACAAGCCACCCACGCACCCCGAAACTCCCTCGGAATCACCGGAGCACGCTCTTGAGTCGGGCGATAATTCTGCCCGCAGGCAAGGCCGGCCATCACCAGCGAAAAGAGTACCCTCATCAGCATGATGCAACCTTTCACATGTCCTAAATAACCTCAAGCGAGAAGGTTCACTCATCCCACACTATACAAAAGAAATTTTTCTGTCTAAGAACCGCGCCATGTTCGCAGGCACTTTCACCGCCCTCATCACTCCCTTCCGCGATGGCTCTCTCGATCGTGACGCTTTCAAAGCGCTCATCGACCGCCAGGTCGCCGCCGGAATCACCGGCATCGTCCCCGTCGGCACCACCGGAGAATCCCCCACTCTCAACACCGACGAACATCTCGAGGTCATCAAGGCCGCTGTCGAATTCGCCGACGGCCGATTCAAGGTCATCGCCGGCTCGGGCGCAAACTCCACCTCCGAAGCCATCCACCTCACCCAGGCTGCCGAGGCCGCCGGTGCCGATGCCTCTCTCCAGGTCTGCCCCTACTACAACAAGCCCTCCCAGGAAGGCCTCTACCAGCACTACAAGACGGTCGCCGCAAACACCGGCCTCCCCATTATGCTCTACTCCGTCCCGGGACGCTCCGTCATCGAGATCGGAATCGATACCGTCGCCCGCCTCGCCAACGACTGTGAAAACATCGTCGCCAACAAGGAAGCCGGCGGCTCGGTCGATCGCGTCAACCAACTCGTCCAGGCCGTCCCGCGCGATTTCGAAATCCTCTCCGGCGACGACCCCCTCACCCTCCCCTTCATGTCCTGCGGAGCCGTCGGCCTCGTCAGCGTCGCCTCCAACCTCATCCCCGAGGTCATGGTCAGCCTCGTCAACCGCTGCCTCGAGGGCCAATACGCCGAAGCCCTTGAACTCCAAAAGCGCTACTACCCGCTCCTCTCCGGCCTCATGGGACTCGATACCAACCCCGTCCCCATCAAGTCCGCCGTCGCCCTCCAGGGCCACTGCTCCGATGAAATCCGCCTTCCCCTCATCAATCTCACCGATGAGAAAACGGCCGAGCTCACCCAACTCCTCAAGACCTACAGTCTCCTCAGCTAGTCATGAAAGTCGCCCGGATGCCAGACGGCTCACCGGAGCTCTTTCACACCCTGCAAGGCGAAGGCCCCTCCATCGGCGCCCCCGCCATCTTCCTGCGCCTCTCCCTCTGCAATCTCCATTGCCGGTGGTGCGACACCCCCTACACCTGGAACTGGGAAAAGACACCCTGGCAACACGACGACAACACCAAGTTCTCAAAGGCCGACCACCTCATCGATCTCACCCCCGATGAACTCGCCCCCCTCATCCAAGCCTACCCCTGCGACCGCCTCGTCATCACCGGCGGCGAACCCCTCCTCCAGCAGACCGAAATCCCGGCCCTCCTCGAGAAACTCAATCTCCCCCACATCGAGATCGAAACCAACGGCACCCAACTCCCCTCCCCGGCCCTCGACTCCCGCGTCACCGCCTACAACGTCTCCCCCAAGCTCGCCAACTCCGGCATGGAAGAGTCGCTCCGCGTAAAGGACACCCCCCTCACTTTCTTCGCCGCCTCCCCCAAGGCCAACTTCAAGTTCGTCGTCTGCTCGGAGGCCGATCTTACCGAAATCCAGGCCCTCCGGGAGCGCTTCAACATCCCCTCCTCCCGCATCTTCCTCATGCCCGAAGGCCGCTCCCCCGCCGCCCTCGACCAGCGCTCCCTCTGGCTCGCCGATATCTGCCGCGACCAAGGCTACCGCTTCACCCCCCGCCTCCACGTCCTCCTCTGGGGCGACAAGCGCGGAAAATAATCCCTTTTTCATGCAACTTCTGCGCTCAGGAAGGGTTTCCTCAAGTGCACCAGCCATGAAAAATCACCTTCCACACGATTTTGACGAAAAGATTGACCAAGACAGCGTCTGGAATCTTCTCGAAAACTCAACCCCTGCCGAGCCCTCCGGCACCTTCGTTCAGGACACCCTGAGACGCGCCCGGCTCGAGTCACAGGAAAAGGAATCGTGGTGGAAAAAACTCACCTCGCCCTTCGCCCTCGCCGGCCTCTCCGCCACCACCGTGGCTGCCATCGCTCTCGTCGTCACCCTCAACAGCGAGCCCACCAACCCCACCCCGCCCGTAGCCATTGAGGACACCCCCGCTCCCGAGACCACCGTCGAATGGACCGAGCTGGAGGACGCCCTCGCCGGTGAGCTTCTCGCTACCGTCTCCGAAGAGCCCTCCCTCCTCTCCGATCAGGAGCTCGTCGCCCTCCTCTTCTAACCTCCCTCTTCCCATGAAATCCTTCCTCTTCCTCCTCACCCTCCTCTCCGCGCTCCACGCCGCCCCCCTCTCCATCGAGGTCGTCAAAAACACCGCACGGGAAATCGACGAAATCCTCGTCCTCGGACAGCAGAAGCAAAACGTCACCCCCAACGACCTCCTCGACGACCCCACTTTCCTCCGCCGGTCCTACCTGAACATCATCGGACGCATCCCCACCCCGGAAGAAGCCCAAACTTTCCTCGCCTCCACCGATGCCGATAAGCGCAGCCACCTCATCGAGACCCTCACCAACTCCACCGGACTCAAATCCCGCCTCTTCAATTTCTGGGCCGACCTTCTCCGCCTTCAGTCGAACGAGGAAGCCGCAGGCCTCGGCTGGCACGTCTGGCTCCGCAAGGCCGTCGAGACCAACATGCCCTACGACAAGATGGTCAACGCCATGCTCGCCGCAGACGGCCACGCTGCCGAAGACCCTGCCGCCGGCTACTACCTCCGCGACCGCGGCATGCTCCTCGATAACGTCTCAAACACCGTCCAGGTCTTCCTCGGCCACCAGATCGGCTGCGCCCAATGCCACGATCACCCCTTCGATACCTTCACCCAAATGGACTACTACCAGCTCGCCGCCTTCCTCGGAGGCACCGAGTACCGCTTCGATGGCGCCCGCGAGAAAATCCGCGAAATCATCGGCGGCCCCTCCATGCCCGACCGCAAGGCCATGGCCAAAATGTCCCCCAAGCAGCGCAAAAAAGCCCTCAATGGCAAAGGCGCCAAAATGAAAGAGGCCAAGGACATCGCCAGCGTCTTCCGCTACCACAACCGCAACGCCCTCAGCACCGCTCCCAACCGCGAACTGAAACTTCCCGATGACTACAAATATGAGGACGGCGTCCCCGGCGAAGCCATCCCGCCCCGCACCATCTTCGGCGACAAGCTCGACAACGTCCCACCCGAGAAGCGCAAGGAAGCCTTCGCCAACTGGGTCACCTCCAAGGAAAATCCCTACTTCACCAAGGTCATCGCCAACCGTCTCTGGGCCTACGTCTTCGGCGCCGGTGTCGTCCCGGAACTCGATAACTGGAGTAACTCCGCCGCCCCCCTCTACCCCGAGCTCATGGACACTCTGGAATCCGCGATGAAAGTCACCGACTACGACGTCGCCGAATTCCTCCGCATCCTCTACCACACCCAACTCTTCCAACGTGAAGCCTCCGCCACCGACCCCGTCCAAGGCGCAGCCTTCCACTTCTCCGGCCCCGTCCTCCGCCGCATGAGCGCCGAGGAAATCCGTGACTCCTTCGTCACCCTCAGCTCCGGAGTCGTCGATGACAACGTCAACACCGGCATGGAGGAAGCATGGGAAGAATACGTCGAATCCTACACCTTCCTCATGAACTCCTCCGCCGAAGAACTCCGCGAAATCGACAAGATCAGCGACGGAGCCGAGGCCGCACGCCGCGCCGCCCAGGCCGAGGGAGCCAAACTCCGCACCGCCATCCGCGAGGCCAAGGAAGCCGGAAACCAGGCTGAAATGCGCCGCCTCTTCGCCCAGGCCAAAACCCTCCGCGATAAGGTCGGCAAAAAAGGACAACGCTACGGCATGGACAACGAAGCCTACCAAATGGCCAGCGCCGCCATCTCCCGCCGCGCCCCTCGCGCCGACCCCTCCTACTCCCAGTTCGAAATGCGCGCCTCGGAGGTTCCCGCACCCGCTCGTGGAAACACTCTCGTTCGTGAGTTCGGCGCCTCCGACCGCGAAACCCCGGACGCCAGCCACACCCAGGCCACCGTCCCCCAGACCCTTCGCCTCCTCAACGGAAACGAAACCGCCCTCCTCACCTCCAAGCGAAACACCTTCGCCCGTGAGATTGCAAAGATCGACTCCCCCGAAGAACGCCTCGATTACCTCTTCCTCTCCCTCTACTCCGCCAAGCCCACCACCCGGGAAAAGGAAACCTTCCTCCCCGAGGTCCAGACCGTCAACGGCACCGCCACCCTCGCCCGCGCCATGCTCACCTCCAACCGCTTCCTCTTCGTCCAGTAACCCCCACCCCCTTCCACTCCCATGAATCCTTTCAACCAACTCGACGAACTCAACCGCCGCGAGTTCCTCTCCAACACCGCCCGCACCGCCTTCGGTGTTACCCTCGGCGGAGCCTCAGCCTCCTGGTTCAATTCGGCCGAAGCTGCCGAAGCCATCGCCCAATCCAAAGGCAAGGCCAAGAACGTCATCTACCTCTACATGTCCGGAGGAATGACCCACATCGATACCTTCGACCCCAAGCCCGACGCCCCCTCCGGCATCCGCGGACCCCTCAAGCCCATCGGCACCAATGTCTCCGGCATCATGCTCGGTCAACACCTTCAGCAGACCGCCAAGCACATGGACAAAATGGCCCTCGTCCGCTCCATGAACTCCACCCAGGGAGCTCACGCCCAGGGCAACTACAACGTCCACACCTCCTACACCCAGCGCGCCTCCATCACCCACCCTTCCATGGGTTCCTGGGCTAATAAACTCGACCCCGCCCGCCTCGGCAACACCCTCCCTCCCTTCGTCACCGTTGGCGCTGGCAACCGCCACCCCGGCGCCGGATTCCTCGAACCCACCTTCGCCCCCCTCCCCATCGGAGACGCCGCCTCCGGACTTCAAAACTCCAGGCGCCGGAGGGAAATCTCCGAAGCCCAGTTCAACCGCCAAATCGCCCTCCGCTCCCAACTCGATGGCGACTTCATGGAACGCTTCAGCAAAGGCCAACGCAACGTCCGCGCCTACAACGAGATGTTCGATAACGCCGTCAAGCTCATGAAGTCCGAGGACCTCGCCGCCTTCGATCTCTCCCAAGAACCCGAAGCCGCCCACGCCCTCTACGGCACCGAAAAATTCTCCAAGGGCGTCCTCCTCGCCCGCCGTCTTGTCGAACACGGAGTCCGCTTCGTCGAAGTCCAATACGGCGGATTCGACTGGCACTCCGATGCCTTCACCAGGGCCGACGAAATGCTCCCTGTCCTCGACCGCGCCTACGCCGCACTCCTCCACGATCTCGAAGTCAAAGGCCTCCTCGAAACCACCATGGTCGTCATCGCCACCGAGTTCGGCCGCACGCCTAAGATCGACGACGACGCCGGCCGCAACCACTTCCCCAAAGCCTTCTCCTTCGCCCTCGCCGGAGCCGGCATCAAAGGCGGAACCGTCTACGGGGAAACCGATGAAACGGCCTCAAACGTCATCACCAAAAAGACCTCCCCCGCCGACTTCAACGCCACCATCGCCACCGCCATGGGCCTCAACTACAACGAGGTCGTCATGTCCCCCTCCAAGCGACCCTTCCGCATGGGCGGCGAGGACGGCCAACCCATCACCGAAGTCCTCACCTAATTTGGAGCGTATAAATTGACACCCCCCTCCCAAAGCGCAGCCCCCTAGCTGCGCTTTTTTCGCGTAACGCTTACAAGAACTTCCGCTGTTTGTAGTTCCGAACCCCATTCCCAGGCCTCATGGTAGAGTTATGGAAAACATCTCTGTCTACATCATCTTTGCCATCATTCTGCTCCTCTTTTTATGGCTTTTAACCGCAGCTTGGCAATGGGGCTCTCGGGATACGGAACTTCGGGGAAAATCCCCGATTCTTGTGAGCATCGCTGTCATTCTCTTTTTCCCTTGGGGACTGTTCGCTTGGCTCGTATTTAGACCGGAACCCACCCCTGGGGCTCTCCCCCACCACCGAATCCCCCCCAATAGCTAACCACCTCGCTTTCCAAGCCACCCCATGCCCTTCCCCTTCAAAGAAAACCTCACCCTCGACGGACGCTGCGACCGCACAACCTGGTGGTCGGTCTCCATTGGCATGGCCATTCTCAGCGCCCTCTTCTTCGCCCTCATCATTCTCGCCATCGCAAACGCCCCCGCCTCGATTCTCAAACTCAGCTTGGTCCTCGTAGCCATCCTCGAGCTCTTCTGCATCTGGATCGTCATCGCCATCACCGTCCGGCGCTTCCGTGACATCGGCCTCAGCCCCTGGTTCACCTTCCTCTACCTCATCCCCCACTTCGGCTGGATCCTCGTCCTCATCCCCTGCGGCTGCCTCCCCTCAAAAGACGCCCCCCGCAAAAAAACCGTCACCCGCCGCAGAACGGTGAACTCAAAGCAACAAAATCCACCGCCCAACCCCGGATCGTAGGACAGGTGAAAATCCATCAGATGCTTCCCCCCTCAACCAAGTTTCGTCCATTTCGTAAGTTTCGTGGTTCCAAATCCCCCCAACCAAGCCATCCCCTTCATCCTGTCCATCTGCGGTTTAAAAAATTCCCCAACCCAAGCCCCCAACCAAGCAATTCCTAATCCCTAATTCTTAATTCCAAATTCTTCTCCCCCCATTTCCCTTCACAACTCATCATTCCCAACTCACCATTCCGCTCACCAATGGCTGGCGAAAAAAAACTCACTCCCATGATGGCCCAATATCAGGCCATCCGGAGATCGCTGCCCGATGACATCCTCCTCCTCTACCGCCTCGGCGACTTCTACGAGATGTTCTTCGAGGACGCCAAAACCGCCGCCGGCATCCTCAACGTCGCCCTCACCAAACGCCACGACATCCCCATGTGCGGCGTCCCCCATCACGCCGCCCAAGGCTACATCGCCAAGCTCATCAAGGCCAACAAGCGCGTCGCCATCGCCGAGCAAACCTCCGAGCCCGTCCCCGGCAAGCTCGTCGAACGCGAGATCGCCCAAATCATCTCCGCCGGCACCGTCGATGACATCACGCTCCTCGACGACACCCGCCACAATTACCTCGCCGCTGTCTTCACCGCAGGCACCGCCAAAAAACCTCGCTTCGGCCTCGCCTGTGCCGACCACACCACCGGCGAGTTCACCGTCGCCGAATTCCCCGATGCCCAACAACTCGAGGACGAGCTCACCCGCCTTTCCCCCTCCGAGCTCCTCATCTCCGAGGATCAGGTCAAAGAACTCGGCCACCTCCGCCACTCGCTCCCCTACGATAGCTACGCCTTCATTCAGGAACAGGCCCTGCACACCCTAAAAGACCATTTCAAGGTCCAGTCCCTCGCCGGCTTTGGCTGCGCCGAAATGCCAGCCGCCATCGCCTCCGCCGGGGGCGTCCTCCACTACCTTTCCTATCAACTCCGGCGCGATTGCTCACACCTCCGCACCCTCTCGGTCCGCGACACCGCCGACTACGTCCTCATCGATACCGCCTCGCAGACAAACCTCGACCTCGTCGACTCCCGCTCCGGCAAACAACACACTCTCCTCGGCGTCCTCGACCGCACCTCCACCCCCATGGGAGCCCGCAAGCTCCGCGATTGGATCCTCCACCCCCTCCGCGATCTCAACGCCCTCACCTCACGCCTCGACCTCGTCGACTCCCTCCTCGCCGAGCCCTACCTCCTCACCAAACTCCGCGACTCTCTCAAGAACATCCGCGATATCGAACGCACCACCGGCCGCCTCTCCCAAGGATCCGGCAACGCCCGCGATCTCAAATCCCTCCAGACTTCTCTCGAAAGGATCCCCGATCTCCGCGCCGACCTCAAAGCCCTCCCGCAGACCTCGAAACTCCAGTCGCAAATCTCCGACACCATCCAGGAATTTCCCGAGCTCGTCACCTTCCTCCAAACCGCTCTCGTCGACGAACCGCCCGCCAACATCCGCGATGGCGGCATCATCCGCGATGGCCACAGCGACGCCCTCGACGAACTCCGCTCCGCTTCCAGCGATGGCAAAAAATGGATCGCCGAACTCCAGCAATCCGAGCGCAAACGCACCGGCATCGACTCGCTCAAAATCAAGTTCAACAACGTCTTCGGTTACTTCATCGAGATCACCAAAGCCAACGCCGCCAAAGCTCCCGACGACTACCAGCGGAAGCAAACCATGGCCAACGCCGAGCGCTTCATCACCCCCGGCCTCAAGGAAGTCGAAGGCAAAGTCCTCGGCGCCGATGACCGCGCCAAAGCCCTCGAATACGACGAGTTCATCAAGCTTCGCTCCCAAGTCACCGACCACCTCGTCCCCCTCCAACAAACCGCCGACGCCCTCGCCACCCTCGACGTCCTCATCTCCTTCGCCGAGACCGCCCAACTCTACCAACACACCCGCCCCGTCCTCGACGACTCCCTCCACCTCCAGATCGTCAACGGCCGCCACCCCGTCCTCGAACAAACCCTCATCGAGGAAAAATTCGTCCCCAACGACACCCTCATCGATCCCGCCGAGTCCCGACTCCAAATCCTCACCGGCCCCAACATGGCCGGAAAGTCGACCTACATCCGCCAGATCGCCCTCATCACCCTCATGGCCCAAATCGGCGCCTACGTCCCCGCCGAGCACGCCCACATCGGACTCACCGATCGCATCTTCTGCCGCGTCGGCGCTTCCGATGACCTCGCCAAAGGCCAATCCACCTTCATGGTCGAGATGAACGAGACCTCCCTCATCGTCAACAACGCCACCGAAAAATCCCTCGTCATCCTTGATGAGATCGGCCGCGGCACCGCCACCTTTGATGGCCTCTCCATCGCCTGGTCCGTCGCCGAATACCTCCACGACGTCGTCAAATCACGCACCCTCTTCGCCACCCACTACCACGAGCTCTGCGCCCTCTCCGACTCCAGGGACTCCGTCGCCAACTTCAACGTCGCCGTCCGCGAGTGGAATGAAGACATCATCTTCCTCCGCAAAATCCTCCCCGGCCAAGCCGACAAGAGTTACGGCATCCAGGTCGCCCGCCTCGCCGGCCTCCCCAAGCCCATCCTCGACCGCGCCAAGGAAATCCTCTCCCACCTCGAGATGACCTCCTCCAAGCCCACCAGGGAAAAATCCACCTCCCCCAAGGCCAAAAAAGCCCTCCCCGAAGCCGACTCCCCCCAAATGGACCTCTTCAGCTAAAAGCCCAACCAAGAATATGGAGCGTGGCTTTCCAAGCCTACGCCCCCTCAACCAAGCCCCGGTTCGTAGTGTAGGTGGAATGCCCTTGGGTGCTTTAGCCGAACACCTCAACCCAAGCCCCCCCAACCCGCGATCAGCCCCATTCGCGAGATTGTCTGAAGACCATCTCCACTACATTCCGGTTCGCGTTCCCTCCCCCCAACCCAAGCCCAACGGGGACAAACTCCTCAACCCAGGTCGCAGGCCTGGGATCCTCCCCCCGAATTTCCCTCCCCCCCGATCCCCAAATCCTCTCCCCCGCCCTCAAAGGCAACAACACCCCCAAACGCCGCTCCGAGATCCAGGACCTCCTCGACACCCTCGCCCTCCTCGGCCAACTCTGATCACCAGAACCTCACCCCAAAAGCCCCCGCAACCGCTCACCCAACTCCGCCTTCCCAATCCGGGAAGCCGCCACATCAAGCACCAGCGTCTCCCACGCATCGCAATCCAACTCAACATCAGCAGCGAGCTTCCCGTTCTCGACAAGGAACACCAGAGCCGCCGCAAGTGCCGTCCTTTTGTTTCCATCGTTGAAAGGATGATTCTGGCAAACATGGAAAAGATAAGCCGCTGCCACCTCGATCACATCCGTAATCATCGCCTGCCCCCCGAAGCTCGCCTGCGGCGCAGCGATCGCGCTTTCAAGAAGCCCCAAATCTTTCACTCCCGAAAGCCCCCCGTTCGCCGCTAACACTTCATCATGAAGAGCGAGATCCGAGCTAACCGTATGATGCTTGAACTCACTCACTGGGACAAGCGACGGAAGAGTTCACGATTCGCCCCAATCAGAGACTTCGCCGTCTCGGCAGCCTCTTGAGGAGCGAACGAGCCACGAAGCGGCGTAAAAGAAATCGTCCCTCCCTCATGGATCGTCACCGAAAGCTGATCCCCTTCCTTCAAATGCGCCATCTCAAGCAAAGCCGCATCCAGAATGATCCCCTTCGAATTCCCAATCTTTGTCACCGTCTTAACCATGCCCTCACCGTATCACATTGTTTTACAAAGTCGACCAAGCCCAAAGGGGACTAACTCCCCAACCCAGGTCGCAGGCCTGGGATCATCCCCCCGAAACAATCAAGCTCTGAAAGAGCGAAACAATCCCCCCACCCCCACCCCCGAATTCCCAGCTCCCAGCTCCCAGCTCCCAGCTCCCAGCTCCCAGCTCCCAGTTCCCAGCTCCCAGCTCTCAGCTCTCAGCTCTCAGCTCTCAGCCACCAGGTCCTTCCGGAACTCAGCCAGCGCCGCTTTCCGCTCCTCACTCACCTGAGGATAACAGACATCCAGCGTATTCATCTCCTTCAGAATCGCCTCCGCCACCATCAGCCGCATCGTCAGTTTATCGTCCGCCGGAATACAATACCACGGCGCATCCTTCGTCGCCGTCGCATTGATCGCATCCTCATAAGCCTCCATGTAATCATCCCAATAGGCCCGCTCCTTCACATCCCCTTCATTGAACTTCCAGTTCTTCTCGGCCCGATCAATCCGGTCCACAAAACGCCGGCACTGCTCATCCTTACTCACGTTCAGGAAAAACTTCATCACCCGCGTCCCGTTCCGCGCCAGGTGAACCTCGTGCTCCCGAATCGACTGATAACGCCCTTCCCAAACTTCCGAAAGGTTCTCCGTCAGCTCCTCCGGAACCCGCTGATACTTTGTCAAAATCTCAGGGTGCACCCGCACAATCAGAACCTCCTCGTAATACGACCGGTTAAACACCGTCATATGCCCCCGTCGCGGCAACACCTTGCTCGTCCGCCACAAAAAATCGTGATCCAGCTCCGTGTGATTCGGACTCTTAAACGAATGCACCCGCACCCCATGCGGATCAATCCCGGAGATCGCCCGCCGGATCGTCCCATCCTTCCCCGCCGCATCCATCGCCTGAAAAACCAACAGCATGCTGTAGCGATCATGCGCATACATCTCCTGCTGCCGATCATCGATCTCCTTCGTCAGCTCCCGCAGCTTCTCCTTGTAGTCCTCACTATCCTCATAGAGCGGCTTGATCTTGGTAGGGAAGTCCTCCACCCGAAACTTCTCCGACCCATCAATGCAAAAGTCCTTCAGCTCCATCTTTTTTCCCATGCCCAAGTTCTAATCCCCATCAACCCACAACGAAAAGGTTCTTTCCAAAAATCGCCCTCCTCTGGTCTCCACCTCCCAAGCCTCCACACCCTGACAAACCACCCCTCAATTCACTTACTGCAACTTTGACATCCCTTTTTCTGTCTGACAGCCTCCCGCCCATGCTCGACACCCACCATCACCTTTGGAAATATTCCGCCGAGGAATACGGCTGGATCCCCGAAGGCACCCCACTTCAGAAAGACCACCTCCTCCCCGAACTCGCAGCCGCCACCTCCGCCGCCGGAGTCACCGGAACCGTCGCCGTCCAGGCACGTCAGATCGTTCAGGAGTCCACTGACCTCCTCGCCATCGCCGACCAGGGCGACCTCATCCGCGGCGTTGTCGGCTGGGTCCCACTCATCGATGACAACGTCGCCGCCGACCTCGAACACTTCGCCCCTCATCCCAAATTCGTCGGCGTCCGCCACGTCCTCCAGGAAGAGCCGGACGATTACTTCCTCCGCGATGACTTCCACCGCGGACTCGCCCTCCTCCCCGCCCTCGACCTCCGCTACGATCTCCTCCTCTTCCAGCGCCAACTCCCCGTCGCCACCCAACTCGTTGACCGCCAGCCCAATCTCGGCATCATCATCGACCACATCGCCAAGCCCGAAGCCCGCAACGGCCGCGTCGAATCCGGCTGGCGCACCGGCATGAAAGAACTCGCCAAACGCGATAACATCCTCGGCGTCAAATTCTCCGGCCTCGTCACCGAGTTCAACGCCGACCCCAAGGTCGACCCCGACACCATCAAAGCCTACTTCCACGAAACCCTGGAAATCTTCGGCCCCAACAAAGTCGCCTTCGGCACCGATTGGCCGGTCTGCCTCCTGAAAATCGACTCCTACCGGGCTTGGGCCGATACCGTTCGCGAACTTGTCACCTCCCTCTCCAGTGACGAACAACGCCTCATTTTGCAGGAAAATGGCGAGCGGTTTTACCAGCTTCCATGAAGATTAGGTGAGAATCCTCCAAATTTTTCCTTCGCAATTTGCGCTAATCTCTTTTGACTGGTTCGGTAGATTTCAATCTACTCTCGGTGACGAAATTGTTACCGAAACCTGACCCCAGAATCACCAACCTTTCCCCTTCCCTCCCTTGAGCCTCAACCGGACAGAATACAAATACATCATCTCGCTCGATGAGCGGGACAAGTTCGAGAGTGACCTCGATTCCCGTCTCGTGGTGGACAGCCTCGCTTCGGCCGACGGTTGCTACCCCATCGTCACCGAGTATTTTGAAACACCCGAACGCGAGTGCTATTGGGAAAAACAGCGGGGATTTGAGTGCCGCCGAAAGATCAGGGTCCGCATCTACGGAACCGAAGGCGGAAAGATCCCACCCACCGGCTTCATCGAGATCAAGCACAAGCACTACGGCTTCGGAGCCAAACGACGCCTCTTCCTCCCTGTCGAACAAGCCATCGAGTTCGCCCAGGGAAATTACGACGTCGTCTTCAAAGCCAAGCGCGACTGGTCACGCTCCCAGCGCATGATCATCTCGGAACTCCATGACCTCATCGAGCGCCGTAAGTTCGGTCCCGCCATCCAGCTCCGCTATGATCGCAAGGCCCTCATGACCCCGGATGGCCAACTCCGCATCACTTTCGATACCGAGCTCCTCTGCCGCTCGGAAATCCTCGCCCTCCAACCGGATGACAAGCGCTTCAGCACCTACATCATCCCACCCGAGAAATCGATCCTCGAGATCAAATCCATCGGGCCGGTTCCCTTCTGGTTTCGCGAGTACAGCTCGGAAATCAATCTCGTCCGTCGCAGCTTCAGCAAGTTCTGCACCGCCATGGAAACGGTCGACCCCGTCCTCCGCGCCCAGATCAATGGCACCCACAATGCCGCCTAAGACGCCAAAAATCTCTTTCACACCTACCTCAACACCCTCTAACATCCCAACAAGCAAATGGACCCAGTAATCGCAAACGTCGCCGATTTTTTCGACAACATCAATTCCGCCTCAACCACCGATGTCTCCCCTCTTGAAATTCTCGGAGCCATGGCTCTCAGTTTTGTCCTGAACCTCGTCATCGGTACCCTTTACAAAAATACCTACAAAGGCACCCGTTACTCTCAGGACTACGTTCATACCCTCGTCATCATCGGCACCGTCACCACCATCCTCATCATGGTCGTCAAAGGAAACGGTGCCATCGCTTTCGGGATGTTCGCCGCCTTCTCCATGATCCGCTTCCGGCGCAACCTCGGACAATCAAGGGACCTCGCCTTCGTCTTCTTCGCCATGGCCACCGGCATGGTCGTCGGTGCCCGTGAATACGGCCTCGCCATGGTCACCACTCTCGTCACCATCGTCGCCATCTTCATCCTCTCCCGCCTCGATGCCTTCGCCCCCAAGCGCGCCTCACACCAACTCCGTATTCGCGTCAATAACGACGTCGACTTCTCCGTCGCCTTCAAGGCAATCTTCGACAAGCACACCGATGCCATCGAAATGATCAGCGTCGAGTCCGTCCAGGCCGGCATGATGAGCGAACTCCGCTACGGCCTCGTCCTCAAGGAAGGGGTCAAGGTCTCCGACTTCATGGAGGAAATCCAAATCGCCTGCGGTAACAACCGGGCCCTCCTCACCACCACCCAGCGCGATCTCGACGGTTAATACAACAGAGGAACCACTCTCACAACCTCCCCGGTCCCTCCCGACCGCGGAGGTTTTTTTTGACCCCTGAGTCCCCTCGGTCCTTGGCCCGACCGGAACGGCCGGAACGACCGGAACGGCCAGTCAAACCTCGGGAACGTGCCAAAATCGCGGACCCCTGAACATGAAGCCAACCGGGAGATTTCCGATCACCGGCGTGGCCATTCTCATCAACACCAACCGCTCAGGGACCTCTAGTGGCCACAAAAAAGGGGGCCATGCCCCCTTGGTAAAACCGAGCGTCGCCTTCACGACCCCGGTCAATGAACCTAAAAATCCGAACTAGGAGAACAACTTCCAGAAAACGAACATCCCCAGAAGACCAAAGAGAATTCCTAACGAGATTCCCGCCACCGCACCCCGCGTCTGATACGGCTCCTTGTCAGGTCCGGAAATGCGGCTGGGAAGCTCTCCCTCCGCCAGAATCGTTGCCGGAAGAACCTTCTTTTCCCAATGAAGAAGCTGGGGTGACATATCCTTTCGCTGCTCCGCAAGCTCATCCAGGGCGGATTGCCACGCAACCTGGGGTTCGGAAATTTCCTCTCCAAATTCATTGTAGGCACTCAAATCCATCCCTGGCTTGGGATCGATCTTCACCCCTTTGGCACGCAACGCCGCAGCATACTCCGCACGGGCATCCTCCACCGCATCGATGTAGAAAGCCAAGAGCTCATCCACCTTGGCCAGACCGGCCTTTTTATTCTCACTGTGAAAATAGGCCAACCGCTCAATCGCCAATGGTGCCATGTAGTTCACAATCTCCTGCGCTTCCTCCGGAGAATCCCGCTCGATCGTGATAAAAAGCTCCTTCTGCTCGGAAAGCTCCAGCTTGATCGCGTCACGGAGCATCTCAATCACCTCCGGCTCGCTGGCACCCCAGCGCTGACCCAATTCCAGCTCCCGGCCCAACACCGTCAAAAAATCAATCGACTCCAAATCCCGGAGCGCTGCAGATTCCGAGCTGTTCCGAATCCCCGAAATCCCCGTTGCATTCCCAAAAGGGGGAAGAATATCAACCCGCAACTTCGCCGTGGAACGATACTGCTTCGGAGCCTGCTCCCAGAGCTTTTCCCCCACAAACCAGCCTCCGCCGGTTCCGCCGACGGCGAATAAAACCAAGAGCCAAGACCACCACCAGAATCCTTTTTTTCTTTTTCGGCGTTGCATAATCGATAGGACCCCTACGGATAAGATTTGTTCAAGACAAGCGAATTACTTCAGCGACTGGTGAAAGAGGTCCTTCGCCTTAAGGGATGACACAAAGCCCGCCATCAGCCCAATCGTTTCTTCCACATCCTTGTAGGAAGCCATTTCCACCACCGAATGCATACACCGGAGCGGCAGGGAAACCAGCGCACTCGGCACCCCGTCCCGTGAATGGTAAATGCTATCCGTATCCGTCCCCGTGAAGCGGCTCGAGGCCTCGTGCTGCAGGGGAATCTTTCCCTTCTTCGCCACCTCGATCAGCCGATCCACCACCAACGGATGACTCGCCGTCCCGTGCGTGACCGATGGCCCACCTCCCAAATTAACCCGACCATACATCGCCTCACTCAATCCCGGAGTATCGGTCGCGTGGGTCACATCCGTGCAGAGACACACATCCGGCTTCAGACGATGGGTCGCCATCTTGGCCCCATAACCTCCAATCTCCTCCTGCACCGCATTCAGACAAACCACCGTAAACGCCGGCTTCGTCTTCGCCGCTGCCAGCTTCTTCATCACCTGCGCGATCATGAAGCCACCAATCCGGTTGTCCAACGCCCGCCCCACCAAACGATCCGGCCCAAACTCCGTCGCTCCCTCCGTATAAACCGCAGGATGCCCCACTCTCAGCCCCAACTTCGCTACCTCCTTTTCACTCGACGCTCCCACATCCACCCACAACTCATGCACCTTCGGCGCCTTCTCATTCCCCAGGGAATCCCGGCGCAAATGAATCGCAGTATTCCCGATGATTCCGTGAATCACTCCCTTGTCCCCCAAAATATCAATCCGGCGCCCCCGGCCTGTCGCCGCATCACTCCCACCAACCCGGTCCAGATAAACAAAGCCGTCCTTATTGATGTGCTTGATCATGTAACCGATCTCATCCGCATGCGCTTCCAGCATCACCACCTTGTCGCTCTTCCCCTTCAAGGTCGCCCACGTCGAGCCATACGCATCGCATTCCACCTCATCCGCAAATTTCCCGATGTACTTCGCCCACACCCGCTGTCCCTGCATCTCAAAGCCCGTCGGGCTCGGTGTTTCAAGGAGGTTAAAAAGGAAATCTTTCTCGGCTTTCGTCATGGCCTCCATTGAAGCACTCCACGGCCGCCGCGCAATGACTAGGTTTTGAAATCACGCGCCTGAAAGATCATCCACCCCACCACAAAAAGACTCACATTCAGCCCCAGAAGGATCGCGTAGCTCTCAATCAACCGCGCCCACGGAATCTCCTCCGCCATCATGTAAACCCACGCCGACATCCGGAAGGTGATGAAGTTCTCTTTAAAGGCCGCCAGAAAAGGCACGTTCTGCAGCACAAAATCGATAAAGAACACACTCAACGCCATGATCGTCGCCGCCGCCGGCTTCATCTTCATGCACGAAAAGAAAAACCCCAATGAGCTCACCACACACATGCTCACTCCCATAAAACACGCCCCCGCAAACAACCGAATAAACGCCTCCCCCCAATCCGGATAGACCGCCAAAATAAACATCTCCGGATTCCACACAAACAGCCCCCCTTCCGTCCCCATCGCCACCACCGACATGCCATATCCCGTCACCCCGACAAAGATGACAAAGGTGACCGTGTAAATCAGCACCGCCGCATACTTGAGCAGCATCACCCGAAATCGCGTCACCGGCCGCGCCAGCACCATCCTCAGATTCCCGTCCTCCGACTCCTTCGCCACGATATCCCCCGCCACCAGCGCGAAATAAATCGAACCCAGCAAAAACATGCTCCACCCCATGATCCAGTACGTTGAGGTCAGCGATGAATAAAGTTGCTCCACCGGAATCAAATTCCGCTCCGCCAGTTTTTCCACCTGCTCCCGCCCGATCTTGACCCAAAGCGTCAGCAACAGCGCCTCAAACACCAAAAACACCACATACCCGATATACGTCCGTCGTCGCGCAAAGAGCTTCCGTAGCTCACCTGAAAGTTGTCGTAGAAACAGCATTGAAGTTCGCCAGCTTAGTCTCGATTTCAAATCCCTCAAGCGATCGTCCCAAAACAACCCTATTCACATACCATCCCCGGGATATTCACACCGAACACAACCTCATCCCCCCCTCTCAAACCCTTACCCCCCAATAAAAGAGGCCTCCTCCGTAGGAAGAAGCCTCTGATGATTCACAGAGTGTGGAAGCCCTCTTTAGAACCAGCCTTTCTTCCCTTTCACATACATATCCACAAATTCCTGGTCGGATTTGGTCAAATAAATGATTCCCTCGACCAACCCGATCACCGCCATCACCGGAATATTCCAGCAGGTCAGCAATCCCACAATCAGCATGATGATCCCCTCTTTGGTGTAACCCAAAATGAACTTATGAACCCCAAAGGTCCCCAATAAGATTCCTAAAATCCCGCAAAGGATCTTCTTATCCGCACCCGGAACAGGTGCCCCTGGAGCAGGTGCTGGTGGCTGTGGCGTAGGGCTGGATTCGGCAGATGGATCTTCTTCTTCACTCATTACCTTCTTTTTCTACTGGATATCTCCCCTATCTGACAAGAAAACCCTCACGGGCTTTTACAGCCCCTTCCTATGAAACCCCGCAATACCATCGAGCAAACCCAGTCCTGCACCCGGCTGACCATCGACCTCATCGAACACGACGGTCGCCATTTCCTCGAATGCGAAGGCCGCCAGATCGACGCCCAAACTCTCGGCAACCCCGCCTGGCAACTGATGCGCACCCTCTGCCAGCCCTTCCGACCCGCCAAACAACCCCGCATCATCTTCCTCGGCATCGGTTTCGGCCACGCCGTCGCCGCCGCACGCGAGTTCCTCCCTCAGGAAAAAGCCTCCTTCGTCATCTTCCCCGAAGCCGAAATCCTCCCCGAGTGGCTCCAGAAATACATCCCCGCCAACCCGCTCGATGACGAACGCGTCCTCATCCAGGACCTCAGCCCCTTCCGTCCCATCCCCAGCTCTCTCGGTGGCAGCCAGGCCGTCATCATGGACATCGACCACCTCGAAGGCCTCTCGCCCGTCCGCTACAATCCCACCCACCCCGCCACCCTCCATAACATCTACGATTCCCTCAAAGTCGGAGGCCTCCTCGGCATCCTCGGCTCCCGCCTCAACAACTCCCTCAAAAAAGCCCTTCAAAAATGCGGCTTTGAAGTTGTCCACGAATTCGCTCCACTATCCGAGAAATCCAAAAAGGCCCGCACCCTTTACCTCGCCCGCAAAGGCCACTATCACGGTAACCACTAAACTCACCCCATGAAACCAATCACCCTTCTCCTCTCAGCCATCTCGCTGTCCTCCGCCCTCGCCGGCGAGCACACCGTCAAAGCGGAGTCTTTCGAGACCAGCGTCTCCGTCGACGTCACGTTCCTCCCCACCAAAACCACCGTCCTCTCCATCGCTCCGGAGGAATGGTCAACCTACACCATTACCGACCTCGTCGAACAAGGAGCCTCCGTGAAAAAGGATGACATCCTCATCGCCTGCGATCGCGACTCATACGACCGCCATCTCATCGAAACGAAAAAAGGAGCCGAATCACGCAAGATCGCCCTCGCCAATGCGCTGCGCGAACTCGCCGATCTCGAACTCAGCACCCCGCGGGACCTCGAGGGCGCACGACTCACCTTCGAGCGCGCCAAGGAAGCACTCGACTACTTCACCACCACCGGCCGCGAGCTCGAAGTGGAAACCGCCGAACAACGACTCGAATCCGCACGGCTCTCCCTTTCCTACTACGAGGAAGAACTCAAGCAGCTCCTCAAAATGTATGAGGAGGACGCCGTCACCGAGGAAACCGAGGAAATCATCCTCAAACGCCAACGCGCTGCCGTAAAGAACGCCCGCTTCTCCCTCAAAAAAACCGAGGAATCCACCGCCTGGACCCTCGATAAGACCATCCCGCGCAAGGCCGTCGATCTCCAGCGCAGCTTCGACTCCGCCCTCCTCGCCTACGAGACCGCCAAGGAATCCCTCCCCCGCACCCTCGCCCAAAAAAAACTCAGCGTCGAAAAAGCCATTCGCGAAGACAAGGAAGCAGACCGCAAGCAGGCCCTCCTCGAAAAAGATGCCGCCTTCTTCACCCTCACATCACCCGGTGATGGCGTCATTTATTATGGCGAGATCGCCGAAGGCAAATGGTCCCTCGGCAACACCTCCAAGTTCCTCTTTGAAAATGGCAGCCTCCCCAAAGAGGCACCCCTCATGACCTTTGTCCCCGCCGTCTCCTCCCTCGCCCTCACCGGATTCGTCGGGCAGGACCAGCGTCTGGAACTCGCCGCCGGCAATACCGCCACCATCTCCGTCGCCGGACTTCCCAACCGGGAATTTGCCGCAAAGGTCGAATCACTCGCCACCTTCCCCGATGTCGGAGGAAAATACCGCATCGACCTCAGCGTCACTCTTCCTGACGACGTCTCCCTCGTCGGAGGCATGGCCGGCAAGGCCGAGGTCATCACCTACCTCAACGAAGAAGCCCTCACCGTCCCCAAAGCCGCCATCACCAAAAAGAACGGCAAATCCTGGGTCAAGGTGAAGCTCACCGATGGCAAGGACGAGGAACGCGAGGTCACCCCCGGACGCACCTCCGGCGAAACCACAGAAATCCTCTCCGGCCTCGCCATCGACCAGGTCGTCCTCACCCCCTAACACCATGCTCCTCCGCGGTCTCCTCTTCCTCGGTTTCGCCGGACTCGTCCACGCGAAGCTCGCCGATCTCCCGCCCCTCCCCAAGGTCGCACCCATCACCGGCGAAGAACTCACCGCATCCATCACCAAAGGAGTCGACTACCTCGTCCAAAAACAAAACAAGGACGGCTCCTTCGGCGGACCCACCCGCACCAAGGGCCTCAACATCTACGCCCCCGTCCCCGAAGCCCACCTCGCCTTCAAGGCCGGATCCTCCGCCCTCGCCCTCGCCGGCCTCATCGATAGCAACGACCGCCGACCCGAGGTCCTCGCCGCCATCGACCAAGCCGAAGCCTGGTTCCTCACCGAACTCCCCAAACTCCGCGCCGTCGATCCCACCACCACCTACAACATCTGGGGACACGCCTACGGCCTCCGCGCCATCTCCGCCCTCCACACCTACCGAAAGGACGACCCCGCAAAACAATCACGCCTGACCGAACTCGCCGCCCTTCAAATCAAAAGCCTCCTCAAAATCGAGGACATCAACGGAGGCTGGGGCTACCTCGATCTCGATGACTTCCACACCGCCCACTTCTCCGGCCTCCCCACCGCCTTCACCACCGCCACCGCCCTCCTTGGCATGAAAGAAGCCGAGGAAACCATGGGCACCGCCCTCCCTCAAATCCAGGTCAAGCGCGCCCTCAACTCCATCGAGAAACAACGCACTCCGGACTGGTCCTTCGTCTACTCCCTCTCCCATCGCTACCGCCCCCGCTACGCCATCAACCGCCCCGCCGGCTCCCTCGGGCGCTCCCAGGTCTGCATGGCCGCCATGCGCAAGTTCGGCGACCAACGCGTCACCGATGAACTCCTCAAGCACTGGCTCCACCGCCTCTGCCTTCGCGAAGGCTGGTTCGATATCGCCCGCAAACGCCCCGTCCCCCACGAAACCCACTTCGCCATCTCCGGCTACTTCTACTACTACGGCTTCTACTACGCCACCGAATGCCTCCAGATGCTCCCCGCCGCCGAACAAAAACCCTTCATCCCCCACCTCGCCGAGCACCTCATCTCCAAGCAGGAAAGGGACGGCTCCTGGTGGGACTACCCCCTCTACGATTACCACCAGCCCTACGGCACCGGTTACGCCCTCACCACCCTCTCCCGCCTCCGCGAATCACTCTGAAGCATTTTGGGTGAGTTCAGTGAATAACTTGCTTTTCCGTAACGTTATAGTAAACAGGAAGTCGTAATCTTCCATTACCCATTATGAAAACAAAACTGACCCTCCTCGCCGCTCTCGCCGCCTTTGGATTCTCCAGCTGCGCTTCTAACGCCTATGATCCAAACGCTCACGCCAAGCGCACCGCCACCAATGGTGCCCTCATGGGTGCCGCTGCCGGAGCCATCATCGGCAAGCAGTCCGGTGAAACCGGAAAAGGCGCCGCTCTCGGAGCCGCCGCCGGTGGTGCCGCAGGCTACATGTACGGCCAAAACCAGCAGCAGTACTACGGACGCTAGTCCTTCGACTGCATTCAATTCCCTCCAAACGCGGACCTCCTCACCGGAGTCCGCGTTTTTTTGCCCCCTCCCCAAAACGAGAAAAGCTTGATTCCTGCGCCTTCTCGCTTCATGCCGTCCTCCGTTATGGCATCACAACTCGATAGCTTAAAGGAATTCACCACCGTCGTCGCAGACACCGGTGACTTTGCCTCCATGCAGGAATACCAGCCTCAGGACGCAACCACCAACCCCTCTCTCATCCTCCAGGCTGCTAGCAAGCCCGAGTACCGCGGCATCGTCGAAAAGGCCGTCGCCGAACTCAAGGACTCCGGAAAATCCGGTGACGCCCTCATCGAGGCCATCCTCGACCGCGTCCTCATCCTCTTCGGCCTCGAAATCCTCAAGATCGTTCCCGGCCGCGTCTCCACCGAGGTCGACGCCCGCCTCTCCTTCGATACCGCAGCCACCGTTGCCAAGGCCAAGGAGCTCATCGCCGCCTATGACGCCGAGGGCATCTCCAAGGACCGTGTCCTCATCAAGATCGCTTCCACCTGGGAAGGCATCAAAGCCGCCGAGGAACTCGAAAAGGAAGGTATCCACTGCAACCTCACTCTCCTCTTCGCCTTCGCCCAGGCCGTCGCCTGTGCCGAAGCCGGAGTCCAGCTCATCTCCCCCTTCGTCGGTCGTATCTACGATTGGTACAAAAAGGAAACCGGTGAGGAATACGCAGGTGACAACGATCCCGGCGTCCTCTCCGTCAAGCGCATCTACAACTACTACAAGAAGCACGGCTACCAGACCGAAGTCATGGGCGCTTCCTTCCGGAACGTCGGCCAGATCACCAGCCTCGCCGGTTGTGACCTTCTCACCATCTCCCCCGGTCTTCTCGAAGAACTCCAGAACGCCGAAGGCCCCCTTGAGCGCAAGCTCGACCCCGCCAACGGTTCGGACGACGAGAAAATCTCCCTCGACGAAAAAGCCTTCCGCTTTGAGTTCAACGAGGACGCCATGGCCACCGAAAAGACCGCCCAAGGCATCCGCGCCTTCTCCGCTGACATCGTCAAGCTCGAGAAGCTCGTCGCCGAAATGATCTAAATCATTTCACCACTCTCCAAAGCGGCACTCCGAAAGGAGTGCCGCTTTTTTTATCAAGTGGCAGGGCGTCCCGCGGCCTCACATTCCACCTTGCCTTCATTTCCCGATCAGGCAGGCTCTCCCTTCACACATTAATGAAAACCATACCCCTCCTCTCCCTCTCGTTCCTCCTCGCGGGCCTCGCCCACAGCTATGATGACTACTTCTTCTTCGGCGACTCCCTCACCGATACCGGAAATGTCGCCGCCAGCCTCGGCGGAAGCCTCGGACCCGGATACCCCGGCACCAGCTTCACCAACGGCACCACCTGGGCCAAATACCTCGACCCCAACCTGACCAACATTGTCAGCCTTAATGCCACTTCCACCCCCTCTGCTGGCTCGGTGGACTTCTCCTTCGGTGGCGCCACCACCGGCCCATTGGCCAATCCCATCCCCGGTGTCCCCAACTCCAATACCCACCTCATCAGTCAGGCCTCCCTGTTTGCCACCTCGGCAGCTCCCCTCGTGGAAGCCGACTCCAATGACCTCGCCTTCGTCTGGGCCGGCGGAAACGATTTCCTCGCCGCCAATGTCACCCTCCCGCCCGCCCAACTTCAAGCCTCTCTCCTCGACATCGCAGACCAAGCCACCACCAATATCACCACCGCAGTCTCCGAAATCTCCCACACCACCCCGGTCGAAAACATCGCCGTCGTTAACCTCATCAACATCGGCCTCTCCCCCCGCCTCTCCCCTCTCCCCGATGCTGCCGAAAACTTCGGACGCATCGCCTCGGTCTTCAACTCCCAACTGAACGCCAAGCTCCAGCCGCTCTCCCAACAGGCCAACATCATGGTCATCGATGCCAACGCCTTCGTCAGCGACGTCTACCTCAACCCCTCCCGCTACGGCATCTCAAATGTCACCGATCCCAGCGCACCCAATGCCGGATCCGGAGTCCCCTCCCCCCTCACACCCGCTGAACAGGCCGAACGCCTCTTCTACGATGACATCCACCCCTCCACCATCGTTCACAGGCAATTCGCTCGCTACGTCGCCGCACACCTCGTCGCCGACCAAAGCGCCGAAACCGCCAACCTCCTCACCGATGCCGCCCTCGCCCTCGACGACCGCTTCGGCTTCGAAACCCAGGACCTCACCACCGGCGATGTCCGCTTCGATGTCGCCCTTTCCAATTCGGAAAACCAATCCGGCAACCTCCGCCGCCAAACCCAGGGCCTACGCGCCGACCTCGACTTCGGAGTCAGTGACCACATGGCCGTCGGCGCGGAGGTCATCTACGCTCAAGGCGAAGCGGGGAACGCGGAGTTCGACTCCCTTGCCTTCGCCATGGACGCCACCCACGGCGGCTCCATCAATGGCATGCTCTGGGAAATCGGCCTCGGTGGCGGTGCCATCCAGGGTGATCTCGACCGAAACTTCGGCGTCGGAACCCTCCAAACCACCGGTGAACAATTTGCCACCGTCTTCACCCTCCACGCCGCCCTCCAAAAAACCGGAGTCAATCTCTTCGGCCGAAACGGATATTGGGAGGTCGGCCTGAAAGAACGCCTCGTCTACCGCGATGCCGCCCTCGAAAAAGGCGGCGGCAGCTTGGCCCTCTCCTACGATTCCGACACCATCACCACCACCGTCGCCAACTTCGAACTCGGCATTGAACTGACCGACACCCTCCTCCTCGAGCTCGCCCTCAATCCCGTCCTCCATTCCTCGGGCGGCAATCTCAGCGGCAGCCAGGTTGGCGGATTCGGCTCCTTCAATAATCTCGATGCCACCGGCTACGACACCCACACCGCACGCGCCGGCCTCCGCGCCATCCTCAGTCAGTCGACCACTCTCCACGCCGATGTCATCGCAGGAGACGATAGCACCTGGGGTGCCTCCTTCGGCCTCACCATCGACCTCTAAAAGATTCCCGCAGCCACCCTTTCCAAGGCCGTCGGATCGCTCCGACGGCCTTTATTTGTCAGACAGCTCACCCTTCCCGCCATTTTCTAGGAAAATCCCGAATTTTCGTCTGACATCACCCCCCTTTCTCCCCTAACTTCCCGCCCTTAGCTCATCCCATGGCAACTCAACAAAAACTCCTCGTAGCCAACCGTGGCGAAATCGCCATCCGTGTCTTCCGCGCCGCCACCGAACTCGGCCTCCGCACTGTCGCCATCTATGCCGAAGAAGACCGCTTCTCACGCCACCGCTTCAAGGCCGACGAATCCTACCAGCTCGATAAATCAAAAGGACCCGTCGGCGCTTATCTCGACTACGAAGGCATCGTCGCTCTCGCCAAATCAAAAGGCGTCACTCTCATCCATCCCGGCTACGGATTCCTCTCGGAAAATGCCGATTTCGCCCGCGCCTGCGAGCGGGAAGGCATCACCTTCATCGGACCATCCGCCGACCTCCTCGGCTCCATGGGCGATAAGACCGCCGCGCGCGCCCAAGCCATCGCCGCCAAGGTCCCCGTTCTCCCCGGAACTGACGACGCCATCTCGGACCCCGACCAAGCCCTCACCGTCGCTCACGAGGTCGGATTCCCCCTCATCATCAAGGCCGCCTTCGGTGGCGGCGGTCGCGGCATGCGCATCGTCGAAAAACCCTCCGAGCTCCAGGCCCGCCTCAAGGAAGCCCAGGAGGAAGCACTCAATGCCTTCGGAAATGACGCCGTCTTCCTCGAGCGCTACATCAAGCGCGCCAAGCACATCGAAGTCCAAATCCTCGGCGACCAACACGGAAACGTCGTCCACCTCCACGAGCGCGATTGCTCCGTCCAACGTCGCTACCAAAAGGTCGTCGAAATCGCCCCCTCCATCGACCTCGAGGGCGACCTCCGCAACGAGCTCTGCCTCTCCGCCGCCAATCTCGCCAAGTCCATCGGCTACAACAATGCCGGCACCGTCGAATTCCTCTACGACATGGATTCCAAAGAGTGGTTCTTCATCGAAATGAACCCCCGCATCCAGGTCGAGCACACCGTCACCGAGTGCGTCACCGGCATCGACCTCGTCCGCTCACAAATCCTCGTCGCCCAAGGCAAAAAACTTCACGAGCCCGAGATCGGCATCCCCGCCCAGGAGGACATCCCCTGCAACGGCTACGCCATCCAGTGCCGCATCACCACCGAGGACCCCGAAAAAGGCTTCGCACCCGACTACGGACGCATCACCAACTACCGCTCCGCCGCCGGCTTCGGCATCCGTCTCGACTCCGGAAATGGCGACGCCGGAGCCGTCATCACCCCCTACTACGACTCCATGCTCGTCAAGCTCACCGCCATGGGCCGTGACTTCGAGACCGCCTGCCAGCGCACCGACCGCGCCCTCCGCGAGTTCCGCATCCGCGGCGTGAAGACCAATATCCCCTTCCTCGAGAACGTCATCGCAGACCCCACCTTCCGCTCCGGTAACGCGCACACCAAGCTCATCGACTCCCAGCCGAGCCTCTTCGAGTTCGCCCCCAAGCGCGACCGCGCCACCAAGCTCCTCAACTACCTCTCTGACATCACCGTCAACGGAAACCCCGGAGCCAAAAACTGGCGCCCCGCCAAACCCTTCCCAACCCCCCGGATCCCTTCTTCCACTTCAAACTTAACACTTGAAACTTCAAACTCCGTTGGGTCGCGCACGATCCTCCTGGAAAAAGGCCCAGACCAATTCGCTCAGTGGATCAAAGATGAGTCCCGCTTGCTGGTCACCGACACAACGATGCGCGACGCGCACCAGTCGCTCATCGCGACCCGCATGCGCACCTACGACATGCTCGCCATCGCCGAGGCCTACGCCAACCGCACCCCGAACCTTTTCTCCATGGAAATGTGGGGCGGCGCCACCTTCGACACCTCCATGCGCTTCCTCAAGGAAGACCCCTGGGAACGCCTCCGCGAACTCCGCGAGCGCATCCCGAACATCTGCTTCCAGATGCTCTTCCGGGGCTCCAATGCCGTCGGTTACTCGAACTACCCCGATAACGTCGTCGCCGGCTTCGTCAAGCACGCCGCCGACTCCGGCATGGACATCTTCCGCATCTTCGACTCCCTCAACTACCTTCCCAACATGAAGGTCGCCATGGAAGCCGCCCGCGAACACGGCAAGGCCGTCTGTGAAGCCGCCGTCTGCTACACCGGAGACATCACCGACCCCAACCGCGCCAAATACTCCCTCCAATATTACGTCGATAAGGCCAAGGAGTTGGAAAAAATGGGAGCCCATATTCTCTGCATCAAGGACATGGCCGGCCTCGCCCACCCCGCCGCCATCTCCAAGCTCGTCTCCACCCTCAAGCAAGAGATCGGCATCCCCATCCACTTCCACACCCACGACACCTCGGGCCTCAACGCCGCCTCCATCATGGCCGCGTCCGATGCCGGAGTCGACATCGCCGACATGGCCCTCGCCTCCATGTCCGGGTCCACCAGTCAGCCCAACCTCAACTCGGTCAACGCCGCGATGAAAGGAAACGAGCGCCACCCCGGCCTCGATAACGACACCATCAACGAGCTCTCCGACTACTGGGAAGAAATCCTCACCCACTACGAGCCCTTCTACTCCGCTCCCCGCAGCGGCACCGCCGAGGTCTACCTCCACGAAATGCCCGGCGGCCAATACACCAACCTCAAGGAACAAGCCAACGGCATGGGCCTCGGCCACCGCTGGCAGGAAATCGCCCACACCTACGCGGATGTGAACCAACTCTTCGGCGACATCGTCAAGGTCACCCCGTCCTCGAAAGTCGTCGGTGACATGACCATGCTCCTCGTCACCCAGAACCTCAAAGCCTCTGACCTCCTCAACGGAAACGCCCCCGCCCTCGACTTCCCCGAGTCGGTCATCGACATGCTCTCCGGAGGCCTCGGCCAACCCGATGGCGGCTGGCCCAAGGAAATCCAAAAACTCGTCCTCGGCGATAAAGTCCCCGTCACCGTAAGACCCGGCGAACTCGCCGCTCCCTGCGACCTCGAGCAAACCAAAGCCGAACTCGCCCAAACCCTCGAGCGCGAGGCAAATGACGATGACCTCTACAGTCACCTCATGTATCCGCAGGTCTTCGCCGAGTTCCAGCAAAGCCTCAAGGACTACGACCGCCTCACCGTCCTCCCCACCCCCGCCTACTTCTACGGCCTCAGTGGAGCCGAGGAAATCAACGTCGAGATCGCCCCCGGCAAAACCCTCTTCATCAAGCTCATCTCCATCGGCGAAGCCGACTCCGAAGGACGTCGTACTTTGTTCTTCGAGCTCAACGGCATGCCCCGTGAAACCGTCGTCGTCGACCGCGCCCTCGGCAAGGAAGCCGTCGCCAACCTCAAGGCCGAACCCAGCAACCCCAAGCACATCGCCGCCCCCCTCCCCGGCATGATCAGCGAGGTCGCCGTAAAACCCGGAGACGAAGTCAAAGAAGGCGACAAACTCGTCGTCATCGAAGCCATGAAAATGCTCACCACCGTCTCCGCCCCCGCCGACGGAACCGTCGGAGAAGTCCTCCTCGCAAAAGGCAAATCCGCCGACACCGGCGACCTCCTTGCGACACTACAGTAGTCCTCCCGCCCCAACGGGGTAAACTAACGTAGCCTAGGGCATCGCCCTGGGTCCCCGGCTCCCCATCAAACCGCCCCAAAGGGGTAAAATAACGTAGCGAAGGGCAAAGCGAGGAACGAGCGCCGCCCTGGTCCACCCACCCCGAGAAATTATGAGCCCTGTAAGGGCGAGATAATCTCCCACGCTCCCCATCAACCCGCCCCAAAGGGGCAAAATAACGTAGCGAAGGGCAGAGCGAGGAACGAGCGTCGCCCTGGTCCAACCACCCCCGGGAAATCATGAGCCCTGTAAGGGCGACATAATCTCCCGCAAACCACCTCACCCCCGCATCCTTCCCTCCCCTCCAAAAAACTGGTATCCCCTCCCCATGCCCCAATCCCTCGCGAACATCTACCTCCACTTGATCTTCTCGACCCGCGACCGCCTCCCCCTCCTCACCGACGCCGTCCGCCCCTCCCTTCACGCCTACTTTGCTCAAATCGGCAACGCCCTCGACTGCCCCATCATCCTCGTCAACTCCGTCGAGGACCACGTCCACATCCTCCACCGCCTCTCCCGGACCACCACCATCGCCAAAGCCGTCGAAGAATTCAAAAAATCGACCTCCAAATGGCTTAGAGGCTGTCTTAAAAATGCCGAATGAGTGCTGCGAAGAAATTTCTCTTCAGGCAAGGCGGGACGATGGAGTTGGTGAACACCAGCGACTGAGGACCAACGCCGCTTGAAGTGAAAGGACTCGCAGCCCTTCAGGGTTCACCTTCTGCCTCCTCAGCGAAGCTGCAATTCCTTCAAGACCCCAAAATCAGAACACTCGTTGGGCATTTTTCAGACGGCCTCTTAAATCCCAATCCCCCGGCCTCGCCCAATTCTCCTGGCAATCCGGTTACGGCGCCTTCTCCCTCAGCGAATCCCAACTCGATTCCGTCACCACCTACATCCGCAACCAACGCGAACACCACCGCACCAAATCCTTCCAGGAAGAGCTCCGCGAATTCCTCACCAAAAACAACCTCCCCTTAGACGAGAAATTCGTCTGGGATTGAATCCAGTTCGGTTCTCTGCAAAATCCACCTGCATCATTCCGCGCACATCATTCCTCATGAAGATCACCCGCTCACTCCTGGCCTTCCTCCTCTCCGCAACCACCATCCTCGCTCAAGAGTCGCACAAAGCCGACGTCATCGTCTACGGCGGCACCTCCGCGGCTGTCATCGCCGCCGTCCAGGCCAAGAAGATGGGCAAGTCCGTCATCATCGTCTCTCCCGACAAGCACCTCGGCGGACTCTCCTCCGGTGGACTCGGCTGGACCGATACCGGCCGAAAAGGCGCCGTCGGCGGACTCTCCCGGAACTTCTACGAGCGCGTCTTCGATCACTACCAAAACGAAAAATCCTGGAACTGGCAAAAACGCTCCGAATACACCGGCTCCGGCACCCGCACCATCGACAATGGCGACGGCAGCATGTGGATGTTCGAGCCCCACGTTGCCGAAAAAATCTTCGAGGACCACATCAAGGAAAACGACCTTATCGTCCACCGCGACCAATGGCTCAACCGCGAGACCGGCGTCAAAATGGCCGGGGGCAACATCACCCAAATCACGACCCTCTCGAAGTATCAATACGAAGGAAAAATCTACATCGATGCCACCTACGAGGGCGACCTCATGGCCGCTGCCGGAGTCAGCTACCACGTCGGCCGCGAGTCCAATGCCACCTACGGCGAGACCTGGAACGGCGTGCAAGTCGGCGTCCTCCACCACGGCCACCACTTCGCCGACATGAAAATGTCCCCCTACGTCACCCCCGGCGATCCCGCCAGCGGACTCCTCCCCCGCATCTCCGCCGAGCACCCCGGCAACAAGGGTGAGGGCGACAACAAAGTCCAAGCCTACTGCTTCCGCATGTGCCTCTCCAACCACCCCGAAAACCGCGTCCCCTTCACAAAGCCCGAAGGCTACGACCCCAATCAATACGCCCTCTTCGCCCGCATCCTCGACACCGGCTGGAACGAGGTCTTTGAGCAATTCGACATCCTTCCCAACTACAAGACCGATACCAACAACCACGGCCCCTTCAACACCGACAACATCGGGATGAACTACGACTACCCCGAGGCCTCCTACGAGCGCCGCCGTGAAATCATCAAAGAGCACGAGATCTACCAAAAGGGCATGATGTACTTCCTCGCCAACGACCCGCGCGTTCCCGAAAAAATCCGTAAGGAAATGAGCACCTGGGGCTTGGCCAAGGACGAGTTCACCGACAACGGCAACTGGCCACACCAACTCTACATCCGCGAGGCCCGCCGCATGATTGGCGACTACGTCACCACCCAACTCGACGTCCAAGGCAAACGCGAAACCCCCAAACCCATCGGCATGGGCTCCTACACCATGGACTCCCACAACGTGCAACGCTACATCACCCCCGAAGGCCACGTTCAAAATGAAGGCGACATCGGAGTCACCCCCAAAAAGCCCTACCACATCTCCTACGGCTCCATCACTCCCAAGAAGGAAGAGTGCAAAAACCTCCTCGTCCCCGCCGCCGTCTCCAGCTCACACATCGCCTTCGGCTCCATCCGCATGGAACCCGTCTTCATGATCCTCGGCCAAAGCGCCGGCACCGCCGCCGCCCTCTCCATCGATGACAACGTCGCCGTCCAGGACCTCGACTACGCCAAGCTCCGCAAACGCCTCCTCGCCGACAAACAACGCCTCGACCCAAACCAAAAAATCCAAAAGCGTCCGTAGGTTTCAATACACCTCCGGGGATGATCTCTTCCACTCGTCCCCGCCCCCCGTCCCGCCGTCATCTTCCCCTCATTCCTTTGCCTCTTTCTCAACTTCTCTTCGTCTCACTGCTTCCTCCAACACCTCGATTCCCCTGCGATGATTTGGATCATTCTCTCGGGACCGCAGTTCTTCAGTGAAATCGATGACATCGGAACCGGAAGACTCCTCGGGCGAAGAATAGAGAGCCCAAATCATCATCATATTCAGCGGAACCAGAAGGACCCAGCCAACGGATGCAAAATGGAACTTCGTCCGAATATATTCTGCCGGATCGGTCGAAACCAGGCTCTTGCGATACTCCAGCCGTTGAAAAAAGCGATGCCTCCACCAAAGAATGATATTCTCCCTGTCTGCCGAACCACGAAAAACCCCGCTTGAAGGCGCTAAAAAACAAATAGCAAGCGGAAGAAGAACAATCGAAAAGATCAAAGAGATCCTGGCGCTCTCCCAATCTCGGCCCAACGCAACAGGCACTAGGGAAAATAGAAACCAGGAAAACACGTAGATTCGCAACAAGCTCGGTCGCGATCCTCCCCGCACCTCCTCGATGAGCTCCTGCTGATCAATTTTCTGAGCCTCTTCGTGCTCACTCTGAAACATTTCCCGCCTCTTCAGCATTTCAGAGATCAATTTCGCTTCCTCAAGGTCACGGCAGGCACCAATGCCCAGAACCTTCATCCCGTTGGGCCTCAACAACTCAACGAAAAGCTCACCTTCCTCATTGGCCATGGCGGTATAGCTGAGATCCTCCGTCAGCGGAACTTTGCGGAGCCATAACTTAAAACCAAAAAGTACCCAACCCATTCGAACCTCCCTTCGTGGAAACACCCAATAAACAAGCCTCCCAAGAGCGAAACAGATCATCATCAGTCCGAGCCCAAAAATCGGTAGCAATCTGGCCAGATAACGATCGGAATCCGCCTCCCGGGTAACAGCGATCACAATAGCGGAACCAACAACCATAAGCACTCCTATCAATCCAAACCCTACTCTGGCCCTCATTGACAAATGTTCGGGTTCCAGTTCCGTCGCTTGCACAACACCCCCACCAAAAATTTGTCCTCGCTGCGAAATCTTCATATCTCTTCTCGTCCTTGCCGATATCACCAAATCACGCCGACCTTGAAAAGGGACGATCCTCTTTGCTCGTTCAAACCTGAAAACCTAAACACCTCCCCCAAAAATCACCCGCCCCCAACCCCTTCGATAATCGGCAAGGGGCTGATCTTCTCTTCCCTCGCCCGCTTGATATCAATCATCGCTTGAAACGCGTATTCCAGGTCGCCGCCCAATTGCCGTTCCCCCTCGGAAATCGCACTGCCAAACCCGCCCAGATCCGTCAAATTGACGGTCTCAATCGGAACGAGGTAACCGTTTCGAACTTCTTCTCCGATCTCCGCATATCGTGCATCAGCCAGCACCCACCCCCGACCTTGGGGAACCTCTTTGGTTCCTCTCTTCTTCTTGCTCCCGCCTTCGTCAAGGGAGCTCAAAAACCGATCATTCTCCGGGGAGTAAAAGACATTGAACCGTTCGCGGCTCCTCCAGTAACCGACAAAGGCGTGCCCCTCGGTGAGGAAAATCACCGGATAGACATCAATGTATTCCAGACAGGCCGCAAACAACAGGGCCAGGTCGATACACGTTCCCCGCCCGGCCCGTTGAATCTGCGATGGCGTCCGCAATCTCTGCCCGGCCGAACTCGGAGGAGGGTTGATGTAACCCACCTCAAAATCAAAAACGATCGCCGCCCAAATCGCCCTCACCTGCAGATCCACCGGCTTCAATTCCTCCAAATTTTCAGACAACCCCACTTGCTGGTATCCGTCGAAAGCCGAGTCCCGATCATCGGTCAGCGTCGTGAGATGCTTTTCCGCACGATCAATCACCGCCTCCACAAATGGATCACGGGGCAACACAAACGACGGTAACCAAACGTGATTCACCTCATCATCGATCCACTCATCCGCGGGACTCCAGGTCACCTGAAAGGTATCCTGATAAACAATCAGCTCACCCACTTTCACTTCCACAAAAAGACTCGTCCGCAGAGGTTCGGACACCGTCCGGATAATCGACGATGTCAGAGGCACCTTAATATCCTCCTGAATCGGCGTCTCCGCCTTCTCCAGCGTCCGCCGGTTCCGGTAGGAATGGGATCCCGACCCCAGATGCAACACCACTTCCACCCCCACATCCTGCAATTTCCCTTCCTTGTCTTTGATGAGCATGAACTTCTCAAACAGCCCTCCACTGTTGTTGTGCAACAGGGAAAAGTTGAGTTCTTGCTTCACCTCGATGTTGACTCTGAACCACTTCCGCAGGTCGGTTAACTCCTCGGAACAGATGATCCTCTCCTGGCGCTCCTGGCGCTCTTTCCGGGAATCATGCAGCTGCTGCATCTCCTTGATCAGGGAATGCGAACTCCACAGCACAATTCCCGCTCCGGACAGCGACATCGTCGCCCTCACCTCATCAAGAGCTCTCGAAAACGCAGGCAGAACCTCCAAATCCTTCGCCAGCCCTTCATAGAACTGACGCAAAATCACTTCCGCCGCGATATCATCAATCGTGTCCTGGAATCCTACCGCCGCTTCCGCGCCCCCCGCAACTGTCAGCGCACAGATTCTCGATGCCGAGTAGTACACGTTTGCGGTGACCAAAAACAATTGACCCGATCCCGCATTCAAGGCCTTGGCCAACTGGTCTGCCGACACCTCCCTGAAACCGGCCGCAGTGTCCGCCCTCAAAATCACCCCATCTTCCCGCCGGCTCGACGCCTTCTTACCATCCGCAATTTCCGGCTTCAGGTGCCGCGCCTGGTTGTTGTCGATTCCCGCAAGATGAATAATCCCCGGCTTACTCTTCACAATCGTCTTTCGAAGTTCCTCCAGCGTCGGATTAATGCACCTCTCCACCCGTCCCGGAAACTTCTCCTCAAGGATCTGAAACTCGTCGTCGTAGGAATAAAAATTCTCAAATGGCTTCGGCGCACACTGCACAAAAAGCACCCCACACCCGGGATCCCACGGAATCTGCCCGGCCCCGGTATCAAGATGCCTCACAATCGTTAACCGCTGGTCATTCCCCAACTTGCGCGCCGCGTTGCTCAGCAAATACTCCCAAGGGATGATCCTTCCCTCCCATCCCACGTCCTCGCTCGAATACGGCACTTTCACCTGAAGCAGGCTCGCCCCCTTCACCAGCGGCCTCAAATCAACCTTCTTCATCGCCCCCTCCAGCTCCGCATAAGCCTCATCCTTGATATCCACCTCGGCACGTGTCCTCCAACGTGAACGCCGTGACAAAATATAACTCCACCGAATCGCAAACTGCTGCAAGGCCTTGCCCAACGGAATCTTCACCGAGGACCGGCCATCAAGGGTATCACTCTCCAGTTTCACGAAACCATTCGACACACTCCCCTTGGCCCTCTTCTTGGTCGGTGACTTCTTCCTGTTGGCCGCTGCTACTGCGGCCGCCTTTTTCTGTGCTGTCGTTTTCTTCATCGGTTCCTTGGACTCTATTTCTCAACCTCGATCCTAATCATTGTTCCCTCCGTCCCATTCCGCCAGAAGCTTTTCCCTAAGCCCGACCGCTTCCGGACTCTTCCCCGCAAATTCCTCAACCACCTGCCGGGCCTTGTTCCCTCCAGCTTCATCCAGAAGTTCAAGCGCCACCATCACTTCCTCTTCCGCTCCCTCGAGACATCGACCCAGCTCTTCCACCAGAGGTTCTCCAATCGAAGAGACCACCTCCACCACCATCTGGATCACTTCTTCTTCACCACTCAGAACAAAATCAATCATACGTCTCACCTCCACCCCTCTCCCCGCAATCAGCCAGGTCGCATACATCCCCGCCACCGATACCACCCCGTCGTCTTCCTTGATCAATTCTTCCAACTCCGGAAGAATGTCCTCCACCCCGGCTTGCCCCAGACCAATCGCGGCCTCGGCGCGCTCATGCCGGTTCGTGCTCCGCAACATCCCCCGCAGCCCGGCCACCAGTTCGGAATTCACTTCCACGGCATTTCCACAAAGCTGGGTAGATTTTCTTTCCGCCAAACATCCGGATCATGCGACGCCGAATGCCCGCTCGCCTTCATCTTCTTCTCGGTCACCGGAATCCTTTTCGCCCTCTTCTTCCTTGCCGGATTAAACCACTGCCCCCCGCACGCAATCGCCACCACCGGATCAAATGATGCCTGAATGTTGTAGGATTTCTTAATCTTCGACCAATCGGCAAAGTAATCTTCCCGCACCGGCGGGCTCAACATCACCAACCGATCCATCTCAATCCCTTCCTTGGTCGCCATCATCGCAATGTTCGCCCCATGACTGTGGGCAAAAACATTCACCTCCCTCGCCGGGTGCGTCTTCAGCCACTTGTTCAGCGCCTTCGCGGCATCCCGCCTGACCCCGTCACGGTTCTTCCCCGACCACATGTAGCGATCACTCTTCTCGTAAATATCGGCCCGTTTGAGGTCGGTCTTCACATACTCAAAAAAATCACCCCCCGGTCGCCACCACTTTCCGTTCGACGCCCACGTCCCATGAATAATCACCGTGATATGATCGACCGTTGCAAATTTCCCCGGGCCCCGCTTCTTCACCGCCTTCGCGGTAATCTCAATTTGTCCGTCCCCCCAACGATCCGCCTGGTCCCCAACCAACCCCGTCAAATTCCCCAGCGCAACCCTGGCTGCCATGTAAAGCGCCTCCCCCTCATCCCCCATCTTCGCTGCAAGATTCAGCATCTCCATCAAATCCTCTTCATGAAACTTCTCCTTCGAGATCTGATAGTAGGCATCCATGATCGCCACTTGGGTCAAAAGTTCCGCCGTCGGCAGTGCCTCGTCCATCAAAGCCACCACCTTCTCCGTATATTCAAGATAAGGAGCCACCTCCAGAATCCGGCACGCCTGATAATCCACCCCCTTCTTCGTCTTTAAAGCAGATTTGAATTCCTTAAGCGCTTGGGATGGTTCCATGAGATAATATATTTGTTCTATCAATAACCTGGATCAAAACCTCAAAGCAAGCTGAAACCCCTTTCCGCTCAGGCCGGATCGTCATCTCACGGACTCACCAAAGTTCACTCCGCCCGCATCCCCGTCATAGACAAAAGGCTCCCCCGTCTTCGCATTCACCGGAACCGCCGGAAGATACCTCGGCACCAAATCCTCAACGCGCTCAACCGCCACCCCCGCTGCCGCCGCTTGCTGCATCGCATGGTGTGTCAGCAACTCTCTCCGTGATTGCTCCGCTTTAACCGGCTGCTTCGCCGCCACTCTCAACAAAGGATCCAAGAACGCACTCAAAACCAATGCCCGCCCCTCGGACACCCCTTGATCGGCAATCCGAAACTCAAAGTCCCCAAGCACCTGCTCATCAAGATTCTCCCCTCCCACGGTCTCGGGAAAGGCCGCCATGTATTCCGAGATCATCCTCGCGTAATCATCCTGAAATGTATCGATGTTCATCGTTCTAATTTCTTCCCGCATCAGACGTGAATCGTGCTCCCCGTCATCAGTGGAAAACTCCCCGACAAACTTGAAAATGTAATCAACAAATTCTCCCTGATCGGCCCCTTTCGCCGCCTCCAGATAGGACACCACTCCGCCCACCTCCCTGCGAAGCGAATCCATCATCACTTCGGCCGACCTCGGCACCGACACCCGATCCACATATCCACTCACGTCGAACCCCGCTTCCGCCAGCCCCGCGAGCCTCTGTTGCGTCAGGTTTGTGATCGCCGACCCCACCAGCGAGTGAATAACAAACGGCCTCGATACCGCCTCTCCCATCTTCCCCAGCGCATCAAAATATTGCCTCGCCCGCTCATCATCACCGGTTCGGACCGCGTGGATCAGCGCCAGGCTCAGCAACTTACTCCCCTTGTTGACATTAATAATCTCAGGCGAACTATCCATAAACGAATAGCGAAACCGCGATTCCTCGGTCGAGAGCTTCGATAACTCAATGAGGCGATCCAAGGCCTCTTTCTTCTCATCCAAATACTTCCCAACCATCTCTTCATCCCACTCTTCCCTTCCGTTCAATTGGCCTCTCATTTCCGCAGGGAACCGCAACGCTTCATCCATCTCCTCGAACAGACGATTGAGTTCATCAATCAAGGTCACCCCTACAGCCAATTCAGACTCCGCAGGACGAAGATTCGGATACTTCAAATACAACTCCTCCAAACGATCACCCGCATAAGGAAAGTTGGACATCAAATCCTCCATCGACCTCTTCCGCCCCTTCGTCCGGTCTGTCGATACCGCCTTCCTCTCCGCCACCACCACCGTCGCCTCTTCCTCGCCCGGGGAACTTCCGTCCTTTAAATCCTTTTGCAACACCACAATGACCACGACCAACAACAGCAGGCCCGCAAGCATCATTGGCAAAACTTTCATCCCTAAACCATCTCCAGCCCCCGCATCGTATTCGTCGATGACGCAAATTTCTCCGCGTCAATCCCCAACCGGTGCAGCATCGAGAGAAACAAGTTCGGCAAGGGATAATTGTTCACCCGGTCAAATGCCAAATGCTGCCCGTGCTTGAACCCGCCCCCTGCAAAGAGCACCGGCAGGTTGCTCGTGACGTGTGACGAAGCATTCCCCAAATTACTTCCGTAAAGAATCATCGTCCGATCAAGCAAGGTCGCCTTGTCCTCCGGCGTCCCGTTCAATTGGCTGATCAACCCATCCAACAAGCGCATGTGCTCGGTATCAATCCGCGTCAACTGCTCCATCTTATCCGGATTTTTTCCGTGGTGGGACAAGTTGTGGTAACCATCGCTCACCGTTTTCCCGTTCACTTTGATCGCCGGCGACGACACCGAATCCAGCATCAGCGTAATCATCCGTGTCGAGTCTGTTTCAAAAGCCAAATGCGCCAGCCGATACATCAGCTCCGTCTTCTTCATGTAATCAACCGGATCCTTCAGATCGGTCGGCTCGGGCACCGTCGTCTTGGGCTTCGGCTTCCCCTCCCACTCACGCGCTTGCTCCAACCGAACCTCCAATTCGCGAATCCCCGTATAATATTGATCCAGCCGCTCCCGATCCCGATGCCCCACCTTCTTCTGCAGTCCCCCCACCTGTCCCGCCACCGCATCCATGATCGAATTCCCCAATGCCAGCTTCCGCTGCTGTTCCGCAATGTCCTTCTGATTCCCCTGCAGGAAAAGTTTCCGGTAAAGCCCCGACGCACTCTGCTCCGGCGGAAGCTGCACCCCCGATCCCGTGAAGGACAACGACCGACTCCCATTCGAAACATTCACCCCCAACGTCAGCGAAGGAAAACGCGTCAGATGACCAATCCGCTCCGCCACATACTGATCGAGCGAAATCGTATTCCGAAACCCGCTGCTCGCCGGGCGCGGAGCCGCCGTTAAAAAACAAATATCCGCCGGGTGCCCGCCATCCACATCCGGATGCGCCACCCCGCTAAAGACCGTGAACTGATCGCGGTTCCCCGCAAGCTCCTTCAAATAGGGCGAAAGGCCATAATCAAACCCACTCTCCGTCGGAAAGAACTTCTCCGGCAACAACCCCAGGTTGTTACAAATCCCCAGAAAACGTCGCGGCGCCGTGAGTGGAGCCGACTTCGCAAAGGCCGGAGACATCGACTCTAACAACGGCAATCCAAGGCTCACTCCCACCCCTTTCAAGAGGGAACGTCGGGAAAGCGAGGACTTCGTGGAGATGTATGGAGCGTTCATAAATGCCGGTTATTTGTTGCGGAACAAGGGTGACTGGATGACTTCGTGAATAAGCGTGCGGATACCATACCCTGAATCAGCACACTTGTTGAGAATTTCTTCTAGGACCGGACGATCACTAAAACGCACCGTCGTCCCCGTCGCATAGGTGATCAATTGCGTCGCCAGATTCCGCGCGATCGCCCGTTCATCTCGAAGCATCAATTTCTTAAAGGAACGAATATCCGAAAATGGATCCCCGTTCGCGAGCTGCCCGCCCGAATCCACCGGCAGGCCCAGATGAAACGCAAACGGCTGCCCGTTCTTCCCATACCCTTTCACCAAATTCTCCTTCGCACCAAGCGCCCGATATCGATCCCGCCACGCTCCAAAAACATCAAACGACTCCAGCGCAAACCCCGGAGGATCAATCGACTTGTGACAGCTGTTGCAACTCTCCACCTCGCGATGCTTCTCCAGCTGCTGCCGAATCGTTTTCGCCCCCCGAATATCCGGCTCCACCGCCGGAGTCCCCGGTGGCGGGGGGGGCACCTTCTGACCGAGCAATCGCTCCAGTATCCAGTTCCCCCGAATCACCGGCGAGGTCGTCGTCCCGTTTGCCGTCACCTTCAGCACACTCGCCATCGTCATCAACCCGCCCCGCGGCGAGTCCTCCGGCAGCGTCACCTTCTTCAACGCCACCCCGTGCACTTCGGGAACGCCGTAGTGCCAACCCAAATGCTCATTCAAAAAGGTAAAGTCACTATCGATCAAATTCCGCGCCGGCATATCAGCCCGAACCAACTCGCTAAAAAACAACCTCGTTTCATCCAACGCCGACTCCGTTAGCAAGTCATCCAGGTAGTAATCCGGATACAGCGTCGCATCCGGCGTGCTCCCGTGAATCTCACGCAAATCGAGCCACGAATCCAAAAACGCGTTCACAAATTGCGCCGACTTCGGACTCTCAAGAAGCCGCTCCGCTTGCTCCCGTAATCTCTCATCACCCGTCAGTCTCCCCTCCTCAGCCACCGTCCGCAGCTCCTCATCCGGCGCGGAATTCCAAAGGAAATACGAAAGCCGCGAAGCCAACGAATGGTCATCCAACTCCCCCACCGGCTCCTCAAAACACAAAAAACCCGGCGAACAAAGCACCGCCGTGTAGCCCGCAATCAGAGCATCCGAAAACGTACTCCCGGTCGAAAGCGCCGATTCAATCACCGGCAAAAATTGCGCCGTATCCTCCTCCGTCGCCGGACGGCGATACGCCTTTCCAATGAAGTTCGCCAGGAAGCGCTTCGACTCCCCCGCCACATCCTCCACGCTGATCACCCCTTTCTCAGGAACCTCCCTCGGTCGATTGATCGAATAAGTCCCAAAGAGCAACTGATGCCCCGCCGGCGGCCACACCTCATTAAAAGGCCCCTCAACTTCCATCCACCGATACGCCACTCCCGGAATCCCCTCCAGCGTCGCCAGCGGATTATGAAATGGCCCCGGTGGCCTCGATCGAAACAGCCGCGCCGCATCCGGCCCGATGAACTCTCCCCGTTTCAGATGGGTTTCTATCTCAACCACTTTCGCCTCCGGAAAGACATCCACCGATCCCAGCTTCCGCTGACTCCGGCTCGAGATCGCATACAGACTCACCGGCTCATCACGCTTCCCCGGAAACGCCTTCCCCCGGTCCGCATCAATCCAGTTCTTCCGGTCAATCGCTCCCGCCGTGAAGGAATACGCCATCAACCGAATCTTGTAGAACCCGTCAAAAGACGCCTTAAACTGACTGAAGCGCGGCTGAATCGGCTCATAACTGCTCGCCAACACCCCCAGCGCCTCCAGCTCCCGTTTCTCGGGATCACTCTCCCCCACTGTCATCGGCTCCTTCTTGTCAATCACCCCCGGCTGCGCCTCCGTCCCCAACAGCGGAATCATCGCCCGATACGCCGAACTGTTGAACTCGTTGTAAAACACCCTCCCCGCCATCCCTCCCTGCTCCCGCGCATAGAATCGCCGCACCGTGTGTTCATGCTTCCCGTTCCCCGGCGCAATCACCGCCCGCAGCGCATGATCCGCCGCCTCCATGTAGCGCGCCATTTGCACATGGGAAATATCGAGCGCCTCACCCGACTTGCTAAACCGATGGGACTTCCCGTCATCCGGCAAAATCTCCTTCAAATCCAACCACGGCGCCGACAGCAAATCCCGCACCGTATTCTCATACTCCACCCGGTTCATCCGCCGCCATGTCGACCGCCCTTCGGTCAGATCTTTCGCCCGCTCCGCCTCCGTGATCATCCGGGACAGCTCACTCAAAAACGGCTCCCTCTCCTCCTCCGGTGGCCTCTTCTTTTTCTTCGGCGGCATCTCCCCCGCCTCCAGTCGATCATGCACCTTGATCCAAATCTCCATCATCGACGGCTCATCAAAACTCTGCCTCAACTCTTCCAAATTCAGTTCCCCCTTCTGCGTCGCCCCATCATGGCAATCGAAACAATGGTCTTCCAAAAACGGCGTGATCTCAGCCGCGAGAAATGACGATCCCGCCATCGCAAGAAAGGACGTGAAACAGGCCACGGGAGCGCGAGAGGAAATCATCACAAGGGAATCAAGTGTTTACGACCTCACCCTTCCCCGTTCTTTCACAATCAGACATTCCCTCACCTCCCCTGATTCCATTCATGCAATTCATCCACGTCGATTCGATCCTCGTCCCGTGTCTTCTGCCAATGCCGTCTCTCCAACCCACCCCAATCTTCCGTATCCGTTTTCCCCTTGCGCGCCTGGGCATTCTCAAACGCCTCTTCGTCCGGCTCAATGGAAGCGCAGGAGGAAAACAAAACTCCTGCACCGGTCATCAGTATTCCAATTTCCCGTCTCATCCCTCCCATGCTGAAGGGCCAAGGCCCCGAACAGCAACGCAAACTTCCACATTTACTCCCGTAGTCCTCCTCTCTACAAGTTGTCCTACATCTTATGCTGTTGCAGTATGGGGCCTTCCCTCCCTTCATGAAGTTCTTCTTTCTCACGCTCCCGCTCCTCATCTCACACGCCGGAGCCGATCTCGTCGCAGCCTGGCGCTTCGATGAAAACTCCGGCTCCGTCGCCACCGATTCCATCAACGGATTCAATGGCACCTGGGTCCCCGGCTCCAATTCCTCCCCCAATTGGCAACCCGCCTCCGGCCTCTTCGGCGGTGCCATCGATTTCCCCGGCGCCGGAAATCACCAAAATTTCTTCCGCGTCTCAAACTTCGCCGCCCTCGAAAACGGCTCCGGCCTCACCATCTCGGTCTGGCTCCAACCCCAAGGCCAATCCGGCTACCGCGGTATCTTCATGACCCGCGATGTCACCGACTCCGACTCCGGCCAAAACTACGGCATCGGACACGAGGACTCCCATCTCGACGGCCGCATCAGCGGCTCCGCCGTCGACACCCCCAATGGCACCCTCCCCGTCTCGTCCACTTGGATTCACGCCGCCCTCGTTTGGAACAAGTCCTCCGGAAACTACCGGGCCTACATCAACGGCCAACCCTCCGGCAGCCCCAACACCGCCTCCGGATTCAACATCAACGCCAGCGGCGAATGGCGCATCGCCGATGACGCCTGTTGCAACGGTCGAAACTTCAACGGCCTCATGGACGACCTCGCCGTCTGGAACGAACCCCTTTCCGATGCCGAAGTCCGGGCCCTCTACGACAACGGACTCAATGGCATCATCGCCGGCGAAAACCCTCCTCTCCCCACCACCGATCCCCTCAACGTCGGCCTCGTCATCAACGAAATCCACTACGACTCCGACCCCAAAACCGACTTCGTCGAGTTCCTCGAAATCCTCAACACCAACGACACCCCGCTCGACATCAGCGGCTACCGCTTCACTTCCGGCATCACCTTTCAGTTCCCCCCCAACACCATCCTCCCCCCCACCGGCTACCTCCTCCTCGCCGAAAACCCCTCCGCCCTCACGGCAAAATTCTCCCTCCTCCCAAACGACGTCCCCATCCTCCCCTACACCGGAAACCTCGATAGCGATGGCGAAACCATCACCCTCGAAACCTCCACCGGTATCCAGATCGATCGCGTAAAATACAAAGATGAATTCCCCTGGCCCATCTCCACCGACGGCGATGGCGACTCCATGCAACTCATGAACGCCACCGTCGACAACGACCTCGGCGGCGCATGGCAGGGCGGCTTCCCCACCCCCGGTTATCAAAATGTCACCTTCGCCGAAAACACCGCGCCCCAAATCCGCCAAGTCACACACACCCCGCTGACACCCGCCGCATCGCAATCCACCACCATCACCACAAAAGTCGACGACATCCAGGGCGTCTCTTCCGTCACCCTCACCTACCAAATCGTCGCCCCCGGCAGCTACATTTCCGCCTTCCTCCCCCTCCCTCGCGGCATCGTCCAAAGCGACCCCACTCGCAATCGCGACCCCAACCCCGACTTCGAAAACCCCGCCAACTGGACCACCCTCACCATGGTCGATGACGGCACCAACGGCGACCTCCTCGCAGGCGACTCCATCTTCACCGCCACCCTCCCCGCCCAACCCCACCGCACCCTCGTGCGCTACCGCATCACCGCCACCGACACCCTTTCCAAATCCATCCGCGCCCCCTTCGCCGATGACCCGTCCCTCAACTTCGCCTACTTCTCCTACAACGGCGTCCCCGACTACACCGCTTCCCAACACTCCGTCCACCCCGACGGCCCCGGCCACGTCTACCCCTCCTCTCTGCTCACCTCCATTCCGGTCTATCACCTCATCACCGACCCCGACGACCTCGCCCAATGCTGGGCTTACGATTCCGCCGATCGCGTCGGCAGCGTTGAAGCACGCAAGGCCTACAATTGGGAAGGCACCTTCGTCTACGAGGGCGTCGTCTACGATCACCTGAACTACCGCCTCCGTCAGCGAAACGACCGCTACGCCGGACAAGGTCGCCGCTCCATGAAGTTCCGCTTCAACGACGGCCACTACTTCCAGGCCCGCAACCCCGAAGGTCAAAAATACAACTTCAAATGGCGCACCATGAACACCAGCAAGATGACCCGCTTCGGCAGCAACAGCAGCTTCGGGCTTCGTGAAATGACCTCCTCCCGCCTCTGGAATCTCGCCGGTGTCATCGCCCCCGAATTCCAGCACGTCCACTTCCGCGTCATCGATGGCGCCGACGAAGCACCCGATCAATATCACGGCGATTTCTACGGCCTCTCCATGGTCTTCGAGGACGCCGACGCCCAATTCCTAAAAGAGCGCAACCTCCCAAAAGGAAACGTCTACAAGCTCAAGGACGGAGCCGGTGACCCCAAGGACCTCCAAAAATACCAGGCCCGCACCGCCGTCACCGACGCCTCCGATTTCATCAACATCCGCGATAACCTCGGCCCGCCCACCCAGTCCGACCAATGGCTCCGCGACAACGTCGATTGGGACCGCTGGTATCTCTACGCCTCCCTCGGCGAAGGATTCCGCCACTACGATTTCTCCCCCGCCTTCCAAAAAAACCGCATCTGGTACTTCACCCCCTCACCCGACAATCCGCTCGGTAAAATGTCCGTCATCCCACACGACACCGACGCCACCTGGGGATACGGCACCAACGACGCCCAGTGGGACGACCCACGCTACTCCGGCGGCACCCTCCCCGATGGCTCCACCTACCGCGGCCGCGTCGTCGGCATCGATCTCCCCAAGGAAGCCATTCAGGAAATCACCGGACTCGATGGCACCGATGGCGAAAACCACCCCGAGCGCGAAGCCTTCATGCTCGAGTATCGCAACGTCATCCGCGAGGTCTCCGATCTCCTCTGGCATCCCGAAACCGTCCACTCCGAAATGCACCGCGCCTACCTCAACATCGCAGCGTTCTCCCTCGCCGATCGCGACCGCTGGGACAAGGGACCCGACGATGCCGGAAATGAAAACATGGTCGCCATCGGGAACATCCTCAACCCCATCAAAAATCTCGCCTTCGATGCCGACCTCTACATGGGCTCCGTTCTAACAGGAGGCCGCGCCGAACGCCTCCGCCAACTGGCCATCGATGACAACATCCCCGCCAAACCCATCCTCACCTACACCGGCCACCCCGACTACCTCCCCGGCTCCATCTCCTTCTCCACCACCTCCTTCGATGACCCGCAAGGAGCAGGAACCTTCGCCGCCCTCGAATGGCGCGTCGCCGAAGTCCCGCCCCCACTTCCATCAACCCCCACCCAATACCTCCAGACCGGACACCTCTGGAAATACTTCGATCTCGGCACCGACCCCGGCTCTACCTGGTCCGCCGAAACCTTCGATGACTCCACCTGGCCACAAGGCCCATCCGAGCTCGGCTACGGCGATGACCAGACTACCGAAGTCGGCTTCATCGATCTCGACCCCGGCACCTTCGGAAATCAAAGAAACTCCACCACCTTCTTCCGCTCCACCGTCACCATCCCGGACGCCAACGCCTCCTACGAAGCCCAAATCAAGTTCGATGACGGCGCCGTCGTCTTCATCAACGGCGAAGAAGTCTACCGCGCCGAGGTCGCCGATGACACCCCCGCCCACCTCACCTACGCCGACTCCAACCGCAGTGACGAAAACGCCTACGACACCTTCCTCATTCCAAGCGACGTCCTCAAAACAGGCCCCAACACCGTCGCCGTTTCCATCCACCAAAATAGCGCCACCAGCAGTGACATCAGCTTCGACATGATCCTCCAGGATCAAACCAGCTTCTTCATCAACAACGTCCACGAATGGCACCCCACCTGGGAATCCGGCCCCCTCACCTCCTTCCAGTCCGCCACTCTCATCCCCGCCGCCGCTACCCGCACCGGCTCCACCTACCGCGCCCGCGTCCGCCATCAGGACACCTCCGGACGCTGGAGCCATTGGTCCGATCCCGTCGAGTTCATCGCCGGACAACCCGATGCCTCCGACTTCATCAATGCCCTCGTCGTCAGTGAAATCATGTATCACCCCGCCGACCTCACCCAACCCGAGCGCGACGCCGGCTTCACCGACCCCGACCAATTCGAATACCTCGAAATCCGAAACGTCAGCACCCTCCCCATTGATCTCACCGACGTCCGCTTCACCAAGGGCGTCGACTTCGACTTCGTCAACGGCACCATCACCACCCTCCCCGCCGGCGGCTTCGCCCTCATCGTCCGGGACCAAACCGCCTTCGCTCTCCGCTACGGTTCCGGCCACCCCGTCGCCGGAACCTTCTCCGGGAAACTCAGCAACTCGGAGGACTTCGTAAAACTCTCCTTCGGCGCCGGAGAACCCATCCGCGAATTCACCTACTACGATACCTCCCCCTGGCCCACCGGACCCGATGGCGGAGGATACAGCCTCACCCTCATCAACCCCCGCAGCCTCCCCAATCACGACGATCCCTTCAACTGGCGTCAAAGTGACCTCATCGGCGGCATGCCCGGCTCCCTCGACGCCTCCCTCTTCACCGGCACCACTCTCGAAGAGCTCAAAACGTACGCCTTCGATAACTCCACTCCCTCCCTCTCTTCCCAAAACGGCGGCATCACCTTCAGCCTCATCACCCGTCTCGATAGCGACAACCTCGCCTACCAAATCCTCGCCTCCTCCGATCTCATCAACTGGAACCTCCCCACCACCTTCCTCACCCGCACCAACCTCGTCCCCCTCCCCAACGGCCTCGCCCGCGCCACCTACTCCGGAACCATTCCCCCGGAGCATCAAAAACTCTTCCTCCGCTACGAAGCCTCCCAAGAAGACTAAGTCGCCCTTTCCCGGCCATCTGAATCGACTCCTCACCCAATTCCCGATTCAATGGCCGCTCACGCATGGCCCTACCGGAAAAATCATTCGAGAACGTCCCCCGCCAACTCTTCCTCGTTCGCCTCATCATCGCCATCGCGCTCCTCAGCGCCATCGCCATCAGCACCACGCTCTGGTATTCCGCCGACCGCGTCTACCCCGTCCTCCCCTTCGGCCCCTTCCCCACCCTCCCCCCATGGGCCGAAGCCTTCTGCCTCATCGGTCTCTTCGCTTCCCTCGTCGGCTCCCTGATTCCCCATAAATTCCAGCGCCTCTTCGCCGCCTCCACCGTCCTCATCTTCGCCTTCCACACCGCCTGCGACCAAACCCGCTGGCAACCCTGGGTCTATCAGTATCTCCTGATGCTCATCCCCTTCCTCTGGTGGAATCCCGCCTCCCCCTCCTCCGGCACCCTCCTTCTCAAAACCCACCGCTTCATCCTCATCGGCATCTACTTCTGGTCCGGCTTCCATAAGATCGGCCCTGAGTTCCACGGCATCTGGACCGAGAGCGTCGCCAAACCCGTCCTCGCTCTCCTCGATGACGGAGGCCTCAAAACCTTCGTCACCAATCTCTCCCGCTACATCCCTTACCTCGAAATGGGCATCGCCCTCCTCCTCGCCATCCCCCGCACCCGCCTCTTCGGCATCATCTCGGCCACCCTCATGCACCTCTCCCTCCTCGTCATGATCGGCCCCCTCATGGCCGATCGCAACGAGGTCATCTGGCCCTGGAACATCGCCATGATCGCCCTCGTCATCGTCCTCTTTAAATCCAAAACCACCACCCCTTTCCCCTTCGCCTGGCGTCGCGCCTCCATCCCCGCCAAAGCCACCCTCGCCCTCTTCGCCATCATCGTCGGCATCATGCCCTCACAGTGGTCCAAAGGCCTCTGGGACGAATACCCCTCCTTCCACCTCTACAGCGGAAAAAGCCAACGCTTCGTCCTCATCCTTCTCCCCCTCGGAGAAAAAAAACTCTCCCCGGAACAACGCCAGTTCCTCTTCTCCGATCCCCCCAGACTCTCCGAGCTCAATATCGACAACTGGGCCTTCAAGGAACTTAAAGTCCCCTCCGTCTCGGACGACCGCGTCGCCCTCCAATGGATGAAAGCCCTCATGGAAACCGACTTCACCGACCGCGACTGCTTCATCCACCACGATCGACCCCGCAGCACAACCACCGGCTCCAACAAATACCGCCCCTCCCAAATCCGCACAATGGACAGCATCCCGCCCCTCCCACCCGCACGGAAGTAGCCTCCCACCCTCTCAGGTTTCCCCATGCAACTCTACCTCCACATCCCCTTCTGCCACCGCATCTGCCCCTACTGCTCGTTCTACAAGCACACCCCCGGCGGCACTGATCTCGGCGCTTTCGTCGAAGCCCTCCTCACCGAAGCCCGCTTCGCCAAAAAGAACAACCTCCCCCCACTCACCACCATCTACCTCGGCGGCGGCACCCCCTCCATGCTCTCGCCCACCCACCTCACCCGCCTCCTCACCGGCCTGCGTGACGTCTTCAACTTCGACTCCCTCACCGAACTCACCCTCGAGGCAAACCCCGCCACCTTCACCCCCAAGACCGCCCAACTCTATGCCGACCTCGGCATCACCCGCGTCTCCCTCGGCATCCAGTCCTTCCACCCCACCCACCTCAAAACCCTCGGCCGCGAGCACTCCCGCGAACAAGCCCTCCAATCCGTCGCCGCCCTCCGCGAAGCACCCTCACTCGAGGTCAACATCGACCTCATCTTCTCCGTCCCCGGACAATCCCTCGCCGACTGGGAAGCCACCCTCGACGAAGCCCTCGCCGCAAAACCCGACCACCTCTCCGCCTACAATCTCACCTACGAGGAGGACACCACCTTCTTCGAACAGTTTGAAAAAGGAAACTTCACTGACGACCCCGACCTCAACGCCCAAATGTTCACCCTCGCCCACCACAAACTCACCACCGCGGGCTACGAGCACTACGAAACCTCAAACTACGCCCTCCCCGGCAAACGCTCCCGGCACAACCACGGCTACTGGGTCGGAAATGACTACCTCGGCCTCGGCCCCTCCGCCGTCTCCACCATCCGCCGCACCCGACACCAAAATGTCTGCGACACCGCAGCCTACCTCAAGCGCATCAACGCCGTCGGACACGCCCAGGATTCCATCGAACACCTCGACGACGAAGCCTGGCGCCTCGAACGCCTCGCCCTCCAGCTCCGCACCATCGAGGGCCTCCCCAAAAAATTCCTCCTCCCGGACACCGACCTCTCCCACCTCCTCGCCCAAGGCCTCATCGAGGAAACAGAAACCCACCTCCGCCTCACCGGCGATGGCCCCCTCCTCGTCGACTCCATCGCCGCCGACCTCGCCTGACCCCGTTCTAACACTTGCCAATTCAACTTGAAAAAGCCCCCCTCTGAAATAAGGTGTTCAAATTAACACTCTTCAGAAATTAGAAATCCTCGCTGACGCCGCAAAATACGACGCCTCCTGCGCCAGCTCGGGCGCAGCCCGAAAAGACTCCTCCTCCGGAAAAGGCGTCGGCTCCACCGGCGGAGTCGGCATCTGCCACTCCTACACCCCGGATGGCCGCTGCGTCTCCCTCCTCAAAATCCTCCTCACCAACGTCTGCCTCTACGACTGCCACTACTGCATCAACCGGCGCTCCTCCAATGTCCGCCGCGCCCGCTTCACCCCCGAAGAAGTCGTCACCCTCACCCTCGACTTCTACAAGCGAAACTACATCGAGGGACTCTTCCTCTCCTCCGGCATCGTGCGCAGCGCGGACTTCACCATGGAGCAAGTCATCCAGGTCGCCAAAACCCTCCGCGAAGTCCACCACTTCCGCGGATACATCCACCTCAAAACCATCCCCGAAGCGTCCGACGACCTCATCGCCGAAGCCGGAAAATACGCCGACCGCATCTCCATCAACATCGAGCTCCCCCGCCAGGTCGACCTCACCAACCTCGCCCCCGAAAAAAACGTCACCCGCACCCGCGAGGCCATGCAAAACATCGGCTCCAAAATCTCCGAATCCAAAGCCGACAAAAGCCCCCGCAAACCCAAATTCGCCACCGGTCAATCCACCCAAATGATCGTCGGTGCCGACCAGTCAAACGACTCCCACTTCCTCCGCCGCGCCGGCGACCTCTACTCCAATTTCAAACTCCGCCGCGTCTACTACTCCGCCTTCTCCCCCATCCCCGACTCCTCCCCCCGCCTCCCCCTCAAAGCCCCGCCCCTCGTCCGCGAGCACCGACTCTACCAGGCCGACTGGCTCATGCGCTTCTACGGATTCGATGTCCACGAGATCACCACCAAGGAACACCCCAATCTCGACCTCGACATCGACCCCAAACTCTCCTGGGCCCTCCGCAACCGCCACCAATTTCCCATCGATCTCAACCGCGCCCCCCTCGAACTCCTCCTCCGCATCCCCGGCCTCGGCGTCCGGAATGCCAAACGCATCACCTCCATCCGCCGCTTCACCTCCCTCCGCATCACCGACCTCATCAAAATGCGCATCAACCTCAAAAAATCCCTCCCCTTCATCATCACCACCGACCACCAACCCGCCTCCCTCGAGCTCGACTCAAAAAAAATCCGCGCCCTCCACGCCCCCCCACCCGAACAACTCGAACTCAACCTCCCCATCCCCAAACCCGAAGTCCTCCTCGGCGAATTCTAACCCCCAAAAAAGGAGCGGGGGCATCCTGCCCCCAACAACCAAGCCCCCACAACCCAGCCCCCACAACCAAGAATATGGAACGTGGCCATCTTGGCCTACGCCCCCAACCAAGCCCCCAACCCAGCCTCTCCGTTCAAACTTAAATGTTAGATGTTCAATGTTCAGTGTTCCTCCCCTCCCCAACCAAGCAATTCCTAATCCCTAATTCCAAATTCCCAATTAAAAATGCTCTCCCTCACCCACCCCTCCTCCTTCACCAATTGGCGCACCCTCACCCGCCAACTCCTCCTCGCCCAAATCCCCCCCACCGAACTCCTCTGGCAATCCCCCGACCAAGCCTCCCTCTTCAACGAAACCCCGGAGCTCCAAAAAAAGACCACCCAACTCCCCCACGTCCCCAAAGCCTTTCTCGACCTCGCCCGCACCACCGCCACCCACCGCTCCGGCACCCAGTGGCCCCACCTCTACTCCCTCCTCTGGCGACTCACCCATGGCGAAAACCACCTCCTCTCCCTCCCCACCGATCCCGACGTCCACGCCCTCCGCACCCTCGCCAAGCACATCTCCCGCGACATCCATAAAATGCACGCCTTCGTCCGCTTCCGGAAGATTGGCGACACCCCAGAAGGCCGCGAACAATTCGTCGCCTGGTTCGAGCCCGACCACCTCATCGTCCCCCTCGCCACCCCCTTCTTCCGCAAGCGCTTCGCCGCCATGGACTGGTCCATCCTCACCCCCGACCAATGCGTCCACTGGGACGGCCAAAACATCCACTTCACCGACGGCGCCGATAAATCACAAGCCCCCGCCGCCGATGCCCAGGACGACCTCTGGCGCACCTACTACCGCAGCATCTTCAATCCCGCCCGCCTCAAGGTCAAAGCGATGCAAGCCGAGATGCCCAAAAAATATTGGAAGAACCTCCCCGAGGCCGACATCATCGAAGAACTCATCGCCACCAGCGCCACCCGCACGTCGGCCATGATCGCCAACAAACCCACCCCCGAAAAACCCGCCCCAAAGAACGCCTACCTCAAGCACCTCGCCAACCAACATCCCGCGGATCACCACAAGGAGTAACAAACTTCACTTCACGAAACTCAGGAAAGGTTTTCACCTTTTTGATCTACCGGGGGCACCCCGTCCCCCGATCCCCGCTCTGAAATTGACATTAAATTCCCGGGATTCTAACATCCAACTGAGTAACGGGAGCATTTCGGGTGTATGCTGCGGGCGTAAAAACGCATGTTCAGCGCCGTTATTTTCAGCGCCTTTCACGGTTGAAATCCCGCCGTTCGTTCGCCGACGAGCGATAGCTCTTTTCTGAAATAGTATATCCTTCCCTCGAACACGGGCAGAAAAAAGGCGGGATGCTCCGTGGAGCAGGGCCCGCTAAATCTGATTATTGCTACGAAAAGAACAACAAGCAGTGATCAATTACCGCTGTCAAAATGACAGATCATACGCTTAAGTCAAACCATGAAATACACTCTGGGCCTGGACATGGGCGTCGCGTCACTCGGTTGGGCTGTCATCTCTGAAGATAAACAGTTCATTGACAGCGGGGTACGTATTTTCCCTGCGGGAATTGATAAATTTGGAACAGGCAAAGACACCCACCTTAATCAGGAACGTCGCAAAGCTCGGGGCGCCCGTCGGCGTGTCACCCGCAAGGCAAAGCGCCGGATCATGATCCGGGAACTCCTAACACAGCTGGGCTGGATTCCCTCTGATCCTAATCATCTGCAAGATTGGGAGAACCTCGACATTTACCAACTCCGATCGCGGGCCCTGACCGAAAAAATCACCCTCCAAGAGTTCGCTCGCATCATCCTTCACCTCAATCAGCGCCGCGGCTTCCTCTCACTACGCAAATCGGAACTTGATGCTGCTGAGGGCGAAGAAAAGAAAACGCTCGAGGGCATGAAAGGTGAAATGGAGAGCCTTCAGGCCTCCATCGAATCCACCTTCAACGATCCAAAAGAGCGCACTCTCGGTAATTATCTCCATCACCTCCGGCAAAAAAACGGAGGAGCCCACGGCAACCTGATTCGCCTGCGCTCCCGCCACATCCGTCGTGACATGCTCCACCACGAGTTTTCCCTGATTTGGGAAGAACAAAGTAGACACCACTCCGAACTCACCGACGCTCTCCGCTACGGCTCCCACGGCAAACAAAAGAACCCCACCGTCGTCGTCAAACCTATCCCTCGCAAAAAAGAGGAAACCATTCTTCAGCAATTCGGACTCGAAAACCTCACCTTCTTCCAGCGCCGCGTCTACTGGCCGACTAGTTCCATCGGTAAATGCGAACTCGAAAAAGGCGAACTCCGCGCCCCCATCGCAGACCGCCGTTTCCAGGAATTCCGCATGCTTTCAGAACTAAACAACCTCCGCCTGATTGATAGTTCTGTTGATGGAAAACCGGCAGAACGAAAATTCACTCCTCCCGAGCGCAAACTTGCACTCGCCTATGTCTCGTCCACCCAAAAACCCACTCTCAAATCCCTAAAAAGTAAAATCGCCAAACTCCCCGACAGCCCACCACTCAGTCAAATCACCTTCAATCTCGAACAAGGCAAACGCGATAATTTGGGGGGCCTCCAAACCGACCTCAAACTCGCTAAAGCCTTCGGTGCTGCAGATTGGGCCAATCTCCCCGAGTCTGACAAAAACCGCATCGTCGAAATTCTCACCATGCCTGAGCCCGGAGCAACAAAAGTCATCCAGCGCACCGACGACGAAACAAAGGAACTCCTTCTTCAACTCCCAAATCTCACCGAATCTCAAATCGAAAGTCTTCTCCGAGTCGCTCTCCCCGCCGGCTACTGTGGCCTTTCCATCAAAGCACTTGAAAAACTGCTTCCCCACATCCGCGCTGGATTTAACTACCAGGGAAAAACCGAAGAAGACTCCGCTCTCCATCTCGCCGGATATGAGCGCCGTGACGAAACAGCTAACAGACTGTTAGATAAACTCCCTCTGCTCTCGGAACTCACGAACCCAAATTCCAAAGTACACGACCCAAACTTTCCACACGTCAACAACCCTTTGGTTCTACGGTCCCTCCACGAACTCAGAAAAGTCGTCAATGGCGTCATCTCAAAACACGGCCCACCTGCTCAAATTCATCTTGAAATGGCTCGCGACCTCAAGATGTCAGCCAAGCAACGCGACGAACATGCCAAAAAGAACAACGATCACAAAAAATCTCGTGACCAGGCTGCCACAAAACTCGAGGAAAACGGCATCGCACCCACCCGTGATGCCATTCTCCTCTATCGTCTCTGGGAAGAGCAGGAAGGATGCTGCATTTACTCGGGAACCCCTATCAGCTTCAAGCAACTCGTGAGCGGAGAAGTGGACATTGATCACATCTATCCCCGCCGCGCAAATGACGACTCTTATATGAACAAGGTCGTCTGCTTCGCACAAGAAAACCGTGAAAAAGGCGACCGCCTCCCCATGGATTGGCTCGGAGAAACTTCCGACAAATTCCAAGCACTCACCAAGCGCGTAGAAATCCTCCCCTACGGAAAACGGAAACGCCTCCTCGCGGAAAAGCTCCCCGATGGATTCGCCGCCCGTGACGCCACTGACACCGCCTACATGACCCGTGTCGCCCGCCACTACCTCACCTACCTCGTCGAAAAGGACCACCATGTCTTCTGCACCAAAGGAAAGCACACCGCCTTCCTCCGCAAACAATGGGGCCTCAATTCTCTCCTCCGTCACGACCTTCTCGACCTCAAAAACCGCGAAGACCACCGCCACCACGCCCTCGACGCAATCGTCATCGCCGCCTGCTCCCCCTCCCTCCTCCAAAAAATTTCAAAAGAACTCACCTTTGAAAACAAATGGCGGGAAAAAGCCTGCGACGACGGCATAAAACGCCGTATTTACCGCCTCAAACCCGTAGCTGACACCATCACCCCGCCTTGGCCGACCTTCGCCCAAGATGCCGAATCCTCCCTCAACTCCATCTGGGTCTCCCACCGCCCAAACCGTAAAGTCTCCGGCCCCCTCCACGAAGAAACCAATTACGGACCCACCGCAACTCCCGGCGTCCTTGTCCGCCGCAAGAATATCTCCTCCCTCAAAGACACCGAACTCAAAAAAATACGCGACCCCGAAGTCGCCCGCGCCGTCACCACATACCTCGCCCGCGAAAAACGACTTTACCGCTCCGACATCGGAGGAAAATCCTTCAAAGATGAACTTGATGCACTCTTCTCAAACCGCGAAAGCCTCGTCCAAAGCGACATCGACCTCATCGACGACAAAAAACTACGCACCACCCTCACAGCAAAGCTCACGAAGAAGAACCCCCTCCAGGACGCCGACCTCGGAAAAATCACCCTCCCCTCCGGCATCCCCATCAAAAAAGCCCGCCTCCTTATCGCTAACAAGACGGCAATTCCTCTCAGAGCACGCCAACCAAAAGAACTCCTCATCCCCGGCAACACCCACCACCTGGCAATCTTCTCCCTAGGCGACGGCAAATTCCACTTCGAACCCGTCACTCTCCTTGAAGCAACCCGCAGAAAACGCGCCAAACTACCCATCATCGATAAAACACCACCAAAAGACCAACCCGAAGCAGAATTCCTGATGCACCTCTGCTCCGGCGACCTGATCTCCACCGTCGACGGCGACTCCACCAAACTCTTTGTCTTCAGCACCATTGCTGCAACCATCGGCCAAGCTCGCTTCGTCGAGCACACGGACGCCCGTGACTCAAAAACACGCAAACTCTTCACCGCAGGCCCAGGAAGCTTTGCCAAAAACTTTCCCAATGCCCAAAAGGTCGAAATCTGGCCCTCTGGCGAACTTCGCCCTTCATCCTAACGAAAACACGGGAGCCAAATATCCCCCTTGTTCCGTTATATGATCGCTGCTTGGCGTCAAACCGCACTAGCACGAAATCAGTTCATTAGCCAACGTCCGCGAACCCTCATCTGATCAATGTAAACCTACTCGCAAATCCGTCAGCTCGTGACCTTGAGTAATGATTCCTGATATTATATATCTATAATCATGATAAAACACACTTTGGAGATCTCCCAGCGTCCCGCTCGGCTTTCACTAAGGAAAAAGCAACTTGTCATCCACCTCGACGATGGAGAAAGAACCTTCGCTTGCGAAGACATCGGCGTCCTTGTCCTTCAAAACTCCGCCATATCACTCTCGTCAGCCCTTCTCAATGCCCTCCTCGAATCAGGAGCCGTCGTTGTCATTTGCAACGAACGCCACCTCCCCTCCGGACTTATCCTCCCCACCATCACCCATACTGAGCTGGTCCCCCGCCTCATGGCCCAACTCGAGACCGGCCAACCCGCCCGGAAACAAGCGTGGAAGGCTATCATCCAAGCCAAAATTATAGCTCAACGAAACGAGATCGCACCTCCGGCCGCCACCGCCCTCAATCGCCTTGCCCAAACCGTCCGCTCCGGAGATCCTGACAACTACGAAGCCCAGGCCGCACGCATCTATTGGCCCTCAATGTTTCCGGAACGCTACGCCGCAAATGACAAACGCGACTCCGATAGTGAATCCCTCTTCAACTCCGCCCTCAACTACGGATACGCCATCATCCGCGCCTCTGTCGCCCGCGCACTCGTCTCCGCAGGACTTCACCCCGCCCTCGGCGTCTTCCACCACCGCCGAAGCAATCCTTTCTGCCTCGCCGATGATCTCATGGAACCCCTCAGGCCACTCGTCGACCGAGCCGTCAAAAGGATCCTCGCTAAAGCTCATGAACCAAACGACCGCAGGCTCCTCCCCGAGCACCGCCGCGTCCTACTCCAACTCCTCAATACCACTGTCACATTTTCCCAAACCAAAGGCCCTCTCATGGCCGTCCTACCGCGCTACATCAGTAGCTTTTATCGCCTCCTCGTGCGGGAAAGCGACACCCTCGAAGTCCCTACCTACTGAGTCATGCACATCTCAGGCTATCGCTGCATGTGGATCATCGTTTTCTTCGACCTCCCCACCGACACAAAAAAGGCCAAGCGCCAATACACTGACTTTCGGAAAGGTCTCCTCGAAGACGGTTTCGCTATGATGCAGTATTCCGTTTACTATCGCCATTGCGCCAGCAAGGAAAACTCCACCGTGCACATGGACCGGATCCGAAAGATTGTCCCCCCTGATGGCGAAGTCCGCCTCGTCCAATTCACAGACAAACAGTTCGAACGCATGGAAGTCTTTCTCGGAAAACGCCGAACCAAGACCGAGGAAGCTCCCGCGCAGCTCGAAATGTTCTAAATAAAAGTCCCGGAACTCGCTCTAAATGAGCGAATCCCGAGATATAGATGGTAATTGATCACTGCTTGCAGTCAATCCGCAGCTTCCACGATGGGAACACCTCCGGAGCCAACATGGTAATTGATCACTGCTTGCAGTCAATCCGCAGCTACAGGATAACGACCCAGCGCAGCCACCCATGGTAATTGATCACTGCTTGCAGTCAATCCGCAGCTACCCGAGTTTCCCCAGCCCCCCGAGGAAGATGGTAATTGATCACTGCTTGCAGTCAATCCGCAGCACATCAGACTTGAGCCTCACCTCGCCCTCGATGGTAATTGATCACTGCTTGCAGTCAATCCGCAGCATGGTGGTGTAGCCACGTGGGTTCATTCCTATGGTAATTGATCACTGCTTGCAGTCAATCCGCAGCGGTAGAACAACAACAACCCCACCAGCAACCATGGTAATTGATCACTGCTTGCAGTCAATCCGCAGCGGTCGGAGGATAGGGCAATGCGGGGACGCAATGGTAATTGATCACTGCTTGCAGTCAATCCGCAGCAACGCGAAGAAGGCGGAGAAGGACAAAATCATGGTAATTGATCACTGCTTGCAGTCAATCCGCAGCTGCGACGATTGAGGCGATTAAAGAGAATCATGGTAATTGATCACTGCTTGCAGTCAATCCGCAGCTACCACTCATTAAAGGGACTGGTGCCCATTATGGTAATTGATCACTGCTTGCAGTCAATCCGCAGCGGACCAAAGAAATGGGTTGACGACAAGGCGATGGTAATTGATCACTGCTTGCAGTCAATCCGCAGCTACGGCGGTGCAGATGGTAAACCAGTTCGCATGGTAATTGATCACTGCTTGCAGTCAATCCGCAGCTACGATGCCACGCCGGAACGATTGCGGGAGATGGTAATTGATCACTGCTTGCAGTCAATCCGCAGCCAAGTGTTCCTGTTAGGAGTCTTAGGAGGATGGTAATTGATCACTGCTTGCAGTCAATCCGCAGCTACCAGATGATTACGAAGCGGTCCTAACGGATGGTAATTGATCACTGCTTGCAGTCAATCCGCAGCAGCCTAACAACCTCCGGTTTTTTCGTGCCCATGGTAATTGATCACTGCTTGCAGTCAATCCGCAGCAACGCCACATTCACCGCGTCCGCCTCCTTCATGGTAATTGATCACTGCTTGCAGTCAATCCGCAGCACCCGTGGCAGATTCATCATCACCGCATCATGGTAATTGATCACTGCTTGCAGTCAATCCGCAGCAGAGTGTGGGGGTGAATGCGGGGAAGGATGATGGTAATTGATCACTGCTTGCAGTCAATCCGCAGCACGGGAAGGAGTTGGCTGCGCAGCCTGGTCATGGTAATTGATCACTGCTTGCAGTCAATCCGCAGCTAAGAGCGTAGTCGTCAACCTTGAGGGCGAATGGTAATTGATCACTGCTTGCAGTCAATCCGCAGCAATGGATTGGAGACCATCGCGACCGGGTGAATGGTAATTGATCACTGCTTGCAGTCAATCCGCAGCTACTCCATCATCACCAAGCGCGATGGCGTATGGTAATTGATCACTGCTTGCAGTCAATCCGCAGCGAATTTCAGGTGATGGGGTTGAATGCCCAAATGGTAATTGATCACTGCTTGCAGTCAATCCGCAGCTAAGCCTTGCGTAAGCACATACCAATGTGCATGGTAATTGATCACTGCTTGCAGTCAATCCGCAGCCCTACAGTCGGTCACGATCGGCGATGTGACATGGTAATTGATCACTGCTTGCAGTCAATCCGCAGCAACCGGCTCGCACCGGCGTCGCTCGGGCTTATGGTAATTGATCACTGCTTGCAGTCAATCCGCAGCTCCGCGAAAAGATTCGTGGCGGAGTCGCCAATGGTAATTGATCACTGCTTGCAGTCAATCCGCAGCGCAACAACCGCATCATCAAAGGCGAAGAAAATGGTAATTGATCACTGCTTGCAGTCAATCCGCAGCGATATCAATGAGATTGTGAACGGGGTGCAGATGGTAATTGATCACTGCTTGCAGTCAATCCGCAGCGACAGTGAAAGGAGCGAGTCGAATCGTGAAATGGTAATTGATCACTGCTTGCAGTCAATCCGCAGCTCAGAAGCATTGCCAGACAAGCCAAGATTGATGGTAATTGATCACTGCTTGCAGTCAATCCGCAGCCATTACTCTGGAATACCGAGAGAGCCGAGTATGGTAATTGATCACTGCTTGCAGTCAATCCGCAGCGAAGCCACCGAGCTTTCCGCCCTCATCCTCATGGTAATTGATCACTGCTTGCAGTCAATCCGCAGCTGCAACGCTTCAACTGTCCCACCCCGCCCTATGGTAATTGATCACTGCTTGCAGTCAATCCGCAGCGCGCGGTGATGAACATGGCCCCATCAAACCATGGTAATTGATCACTGCTTGCAGTCAATCCGCAGCCAACGCCCCGAGATTCCCCCATGATATCGCATGGTAATTGATCACTGCTTGCAGTCAATCCGCAGCACCCCACTCTCGGGAATAAAAAGCAGATTCATGGTAATTGATCACTGCTTGCAGTCAATCCGCAGCCACAATGGAAGGATCCCCAATACTCTGCGAATGGTAATTGATCACTGCTTGCAGTCAATCCGCAGCAATTAACCGACTAAAACTACGACGATGAAAATGGTAATTGATCACTGCTTGCAGTCAATCCGCAGCATGCGAGCACCATCATACTACGATGGAAGGATGGTAATTGATCACTGCTTGCAGTCAATCCGCAGCAAGCTCGTCGACCACCTCGTCGGCTTCCTCATGGTAATTGATCACTGCTTGCAGTCAATCCGCAGCGACAGCTTCGATTTGGTGACGGATGCAAGCATGGTAATTGATCACTGCTTGCAGTCAATCCGCAGCTGCAACGGAAGAGGCTATGCCGTCGAGCTGATGGTAATTGATCACTGCTTGCAGTCAATCCGCAGCACGAAGGTGGAGGGGGCGATCTGCGGCGCGATGGTAATTGATCACTGCTTGCAGTCAATCCGCAGCCGAAACCGGTAACCCCGCCTCACGGCTGGAAACAAAACGCAAAGTCACTCGTAAACGCCATCTCGCTCACCGGCATCCGTCTCGGCGCACCTCTCCCCTCCCAGCTCTCCAAAAAGATCACCTCCTTGCGCGCATCGTTGAAACCAATAATCACCGAGGCATGCAGCGGCGACCTCTTCTCTTTCGACGGCAACCCCGCCTCAGCCAGCTTCTCAAAAACCACCTCTTCTCCCTCCGCAAAATCCCGTGACACCTCCGTGTGCAACCGGTCCCGCCCCTGATCCCAGCGCCGCCACACAATCACCGGCATCCCCGCCTGCACCGATCTCCGCACCTCCCCGTGATCATACTCACGCGATCTCTCCATGCTCAACTGCGCCTCCCGCGCCACCGCATCATAAAGCCCCAACATATCGGACCCCGCGGCCGATCCCGTATTCTGAAACTTCCCCGCCACCGCCAGCCAGTCCTCATCCAAATGCAGCCCCAAATAACGCGCCACCATCGTCAGCGTGTTCAACCCGCAATACGGCCGATACCCCTGCGGCACCACCTCCACCCCTGGGATCATCACATCACCCCGCTCCGTCTTCACCACCTTCGCTTCAAACTCCCTCAATCTCCCCCGCTCCCCAAGCTCCTCCTGCGACCGATCAAGCCAGGTCGACGGCTCGCTCCCTTTCTTCGAAACACTCACCCGCAACAACCGGTCCGGCGCCGCCAACAAGCGCACCACCACTCCCTCCTTCTTACTCTCATACTCCTTCAACTCCGCCCGCAAATCACGCGACCTCCCCCGCTTCTCCTTCGACGGCCTCCCGTCGATCTTCAGCAAGCTCGCCTCCAACTCCTTCAACCTCTCCCCATAAAGCTCCGCAAACTCAACCTGCCGATCCGCCACCCGCTGCCGCAACACCTCCAAACCCTCCTCACGACTCACCCCCTCCGGCGCGCTCAGATCAAGGTAGCCAAAAAACGACCCCGCATCCGCAAAAGTAATCTGCAACTCCTCCAGACTCTCCCCCCGATGCAACGCCCGCACCAGCAGCGCATCCAACCCAAACACCTTCGGCCGCGCCATCAGATAGGCCGACTTCACATCCGCCACCCCCGCATCCGCCACCCACTCCCCCGGCAATCCCCTCTCCCCGCCCCACACTCCCGCCGCCATCACCTCCTCCGTCAAGTCCACCCCATTCAACGGACTCTCATTCCGGGCCAACGCCCCTAAAACAGCATTTGGCAACGCCGCCAATCGGGCCGTAAGTAACAAAAAGATTACAAGTTTCACTCGCTACACAAAACACCTGTCCCATTCCTCCGTCAACGTCTACCTCGCCACCCTCCCCAACCATGCCTCCCGTCCTAATCATCGGCGCCGGACTCTCCGGACTCTCCTGCGCCCTCCACCTTCACAAAAAAAACATCCCCTTCCAAATCCTCGAAGCATCCGACGCCGTAGGCGGACGCGTCCGCACCGATCAAGTCGATGGCTTCCTCCTCGACCGCGGCTTCCAGGTCTTCCTCGACGCCTACCCCAAGGCCGGCCAACTCCTCGACCTCCCCGCTCTCGACCTCAAACCCTTCGCCCCCGGAGCCCTCGTCTTCGATGGCTCAAAACTTCACCCCGTCATGGACGTCTTCCGCCGTCCCACTTCCGCCCTCTCCAGCGCCCTCGCCCCCATCGGCACCCTCGCCGACAAACTCCGTGTCGCCCTCCTCCGCTTCAAACTCCTCAAGGAATCCCAAGCCACCCCCGATCAGACCACCGAATCCTTCCTCCAACACTTCGGATTCTCCCCCCGCATCATCGACACCTTCTTCCGCTCCTTCTACGGCGGCATCTTTCTCGAAAACGACCTCCGCACCTCGTCCAAAATGTTCGAGTTCACCTTCCGCATGTTCACCAAAGGATCCGCCACCCTCCCCGCCCAAGGCATGCAAGCCATCCCCAACCAACTCGCCTCCCAACTCCCCGCCGATTCCATCCGCCTCAACACCCCCGTCACCTCCATCAGCGAAAAAACCATCACCCTCGCCTCCGGCGAAACCATCACCGCCTCACACATCGTCCTCGCCACCAACTCCCACCACGCCGCCCAACTCCTCCCCACCTTCGCCCCCCAGGCTCCCACCTGGCGCTCCGTCACCAATCTTTACTTCGCCACCAACACCCCACCCTTCACCGAACCCATCATCGCCCTCAACGGCACCCGCAAAGGACTCATCAACAACATCGCCATCCTCTCAAACATCGCCCCCTCCTACGCCCCCGCAGACCAAGCCCTCCTCTCCATCTCCCTCCTCGGCCTCCACTCCCGGGAAAACCTTCCCGAACTCATCCAGGAAGAACTCCAAAGCTGGTTCGGCCCCACCGCCCAATCCTACCGACACCTCCGCACCGACCTCATCCCCCACGCCCTCCCCGAACAAGCACCCGGTCAAACATCAACCTCTCCCCTCAAAATAAACAACACCTACCTCTGCGGCGACCACACCACCACCGCCTCCATCGAAGGCGCCCTCATCTCCGGCCAAAAAACCGCCCAACAAATCATCAAAAATCAACCTGCCGCCCCCGCCCCTTCTTAATCTCCTCCCGACTCCGTTCAAACAAACCCCGATGCTTCGTCACCCGCCCACTCACCCGCTTCCGCCACCTCCGGAAACTCGACGTCTTCACCCCACCCCGCATCACCTTGATCACCTCCGCCTCCGACAGCCCCGTCTTCTCCTCAATCTCATCAAAAGTCGTCCGATCCTCCCAAGCCATCCGGATCACCCGATCTCTCAACTCTTCGTTCATCCCAACCCATCACCCCGTTCCCCAAAAAATCAACCCCATCTCCCTCATCAGCAGTCCCCCTCAACCAAGCTTCTGATTCTTCTGCTCTTTCTGTGGTGAAATCCGCCAAGCCAAGATTCGCCCCATTCGCAACATTGACTGAAGTCTATCTCCACTGCGTTCCGGTTCGCGTTCCCTCACCCCAACCAAGCCCCCTCAACCAAGCCCCCCCCAGCCAAGCAATTCCTAATCCCTAATTCAAAATTCCTAATTCAAAATGCCCCCACCCAAAACCTGCCAACGCTGCGGCCGCCTCATCGAATGGCGCAAAAAATGGGAAACCAACTGGGACGATATCCGCTACTGCTCCGCCCAATGCCGTAAAAACAAACTCACCCCCACCGATCACCAACTCGAACAAACCATCCTCGCCCTCCTCCAACAAATCCCGCGAGGAAAAACCATCTGCCCCAGCCAGGCCACCCGCCAACTCTTCCCCGAAGACCAATGGCGCGACCAAATGGAACCCACCCGCCAAGCCGCCCGCCGCCTTGTCGCCCAACAAAAAATCGACATCCTCCAAAAAGGCAAAATCGTCGACCCCTCCACCGCCAAAGGCCCCATCCGCCTCCGCTTAAAATAACCCTTAGTGTCATATTTACACCTTTATCCTTGAAGGGTGTCATTTTTACACTATAGGTAAGTCATGAGCTTCACATACGACTACGCCAGACCCGCCCTCACCACCGACTGCGTCGTTTTCGGACTCGATGAAGACGACCTCAAAGTTCTCCTCATCCAACGCGCCATCGCACCCTTCAAAAACCAGTGGGCCCTCCCCGGAGGCTTCATCCACGTCGGGGAGGATGTCGACACCTGCGCCCGCCGCGAACTCGAGGAAGAAACCGGCCTAAAAAACATCTTCCTCGAACAGCTCGCTACCATCGGCACCCCTGATCGCGACCCCCGCGAGCACGTCGTCACGGTTGCCTACTACGCCCTCGTCAACCTCATCGAGCACCCACCCATCGCCGCCACCGATGCCAAAAACGCCGCCTGGTTCGCCCTCGATGACCTCCCCGCCCTCGCCTTCGATCACGCCGACATCCTCAAGCTCGCCCACCAGCGACTCCGCGGAAAAGTCCGCTACCAACCAGTCGGCTTCGAGCTCCTTCCCGAAAAGTTCACCCTCACCCAACTCCAACACCTCTACGAACTCATCCTCGAACAAACCCTCGATAAACGAAACTTCCGCAAGAAAGTCGCCAAACTCGGCATCCTTCGGGAAACGGATGAAGTCGAGCAAGACGTCGCCCGCCGCGCCGCCCGCCTCTACCGCTTTGATCGATCCCGATACGATGACCTCATCCAACAAGGCATCAATTTCGAACTCTAACTCCAACTTCTCAACAACTTAGAACCATGATCTTTCCAAAAACCATTCAAGACGGCCAAGCAGTCATTCGCTGGAACGCAAACGGAACCCGTGACCTCATCACCGGACCCACCACCATCTTCGCCCCCTTCGCGAGAATCGAACCCCTCCACCGCATCAATGCGGCTGAAGGCGAATACCTCGTCATCACCTTCCGCGATGGCCACACCGAACACCAACCCGGCCCCTGCGCCCTCTGGTTTGACCCCCTCCTTCACCAGACCATCAACCCGAAAAAGGCCACCAACCTCGATGCGCACGAGGCCGTCGTCATCTACAACGAAGACAACGGCAAAGTCACCCACCGCATCCTCCACGGACCCGCCGTCTACATCCCCACCCCCACCGAAACCCTCCACCAGTTCCAATGGCATGGAGATAACGGACAAGGCGTCAAAGTCCCCGGAGCCCTCCGCTTCGAAAAACTCCGCGTCATCCCCGATCAAATGTATTTCGATGTCGCCGGCGTCCGCACCGCGGATGAAGCCCTCATCAAAGTAAAACTCATGGTCTTCTTCGAGCTCGCCGATATCGAACGCATGCTCAAGGAAACTCACGACCCCGTCGCGGACTTCATCAACGCCCTCACCGCCGACGTCATTCGCTTCGCCGGTGGCTGCGATTTTGAAACCTTCAAAACCCGCGCCCCCGAGCTCAACAAACTCGAAACCTACCGCGCCCTTGTCGAAGGCGCCGCCCGCATCGGCTACAGCATCCATAAGGTCGTCTACCGCGGCTACACCGCCAGCGCAAAACTCCAGGAAATGCACGACCACGCCATCGAAACCCGCACTCGCCTCGTCCTCGAAACCGAGATCGAAGAACAACAACAGGAACTCACCGACCTCAAACAAACCAAGGAGCATGAACGAGCCGACGAACAACGCCTCGAACAAGAGCGCACCCTCACCCACGGCCTCGACCAAGCCCGCAAAGAACACGAGCAACAACTCGCCTTCACCCAGGAAACCCAGGCCGCCGAAAAAACCCACCGCGAAGAACTCCTCCGCCTCCAACAAGAGGAATGGAATCACCTCAAAGAACTCGGCACCGACCTCACCGCCGTCCTCGTCGCCAAAGAACACAACCCCGACAAAACCATCCGCTTGGACACCACCAAAAACACCCCGCTCCACCTACACGAAGCAATCTAAACCAAAGAGCGAAAATTACTATGAAATGGAATGAGTTTAAAGAAGCTGTCGCAGACGAACTTCCCACTACTACAAAGTGGTCGTTGAGCAACGGCAACAAGAAGGGACGAATGCTATTTAGGGGCCAAGAGGATGAATCATGGTCATTGAAAACCACTTTAGAACGAGCAAATGGCCGAGAAAAGGATCTACTCTCATACGCTCGAACTTGCTTGAGTGCCAAACGATACATGGGCAGTATCCTCTCGAAAGATTTTGGGTTGGAGCAGTCTGAAAAAACAATAGACTGCAAGCCATTCGAAAAATTTCCAAATCTCGAACTATCGGTCTACCTCCGCCACCATGGGTTTCCTTCACCACTTTTAGATTGGACCGAATCACCCTTTGTTGCAGCCTATTTTGCCCTCGCTGCGAACCCAAACAGTAGTTCTGACGCAGCCATTTTTGGTTATCGTCCATTTGAAGAGGTTACCCTCGGAGAGAGTGGTCGATACTATTCACAGCTAGACAGCGACATTTGGACGGTTGGTCCCTGGATCGAAACACATGAGCGACACGTAGCCCAGCTGTGTCAATACACATGTTGCATCTCGACCGACGAAGACAATTGCGAATTCAGCAGCCATCAGGAAATATTTTCGAAGTTCCTACAGGAGGAAACACCTCAAAAGAATCACTTTAAGTGGGTCATCGACTCATCGGAACGGCACACAGCAATTGCAGACTTATTCAATATGAACATTACTCCATACAGCCTTTTTCGAACCCAAGACGCAGCAGCAAAAACAGCAGCAATGAAACTCTTTGGTGAACATGTCTAACAAAATCGAAGGCCTCCTCCTCGGCATCGCCGTCGCCGACTCCATCGGTCTCCCCACCGAAGGAATGTCTCCCGCAAAGATCAAAAACCTCGGCTGGGCCAAAAACCTAAAACACCGCTTCCTCTTCGGTCGCGGCATGTGGAGCGATGACACCGAGCAAACCATCATGCTCACCCAAGCCCTTCTTTCTTCAAAAGGTGACCTCAACAAATTCACCCGCTCCTTCGCCTGGGAACTCCGCTGGTGGATTCTCGGTATGCCCGCTGCCACAGGCATGGCTACTGCCCGGGCCATCATCAAACTCTGGCTCGGCATTCCTCCTCATAAATCCGGAGTCTTCTCAGCCGGCAATGGTTCCGCTATGAGAACCGCCCCCATCGCCGCGATGTTCCCCAATGATACCGATAAGCGCCGCACCTTCACCGAAGCCCAAACCCGCATCACCCACTCCGACCCAAAAGCCTCCATTGGAGCAATTGCGATCACGGAACTCACCGCTCTTCTCTTAAATTGCGACACTCTCCCGCAGACGCACGAAGTCATCGATCTACTCCGCTCAATTTCAGACGATGCAGAATGGAACTCTATCGTCCAAGCCATTCACGACGTTTCGCAAAACAATCAGGATATCCCAGCCCTTCTAAATCGAATCGGAAGACGCCCCGAAAAAGGAATCAGTGGTTACGTCTACCAGACTGTTCCCTGTGTAATTCTCTCTGGGCTCAAGAACGAATGGGATTTTAGAGCGACAGTCAAAGAAATCATCGCCGAAGGAGGAGACACCGATACGACCGCCGCTATCGCCGGAGCACTTTGCGGTGCTTACGGCGGAACCGCCAGCATTCCCCCCGCATGGATCGGCCCACTCAACGAGTGGCCCACGACTCGAAACGATCTTTCTATCTTAGCGCGAGCGCTCTCGAGTCACTCGCCGGTGCGAATTCGTAGAAGATGGTCCCCTTTCCTCCTCCTGCGGAATGTCATATTCCTTGCGACGGTCCTGATTCACGCTCTTGCGCGATTTCTGCCATTCTATCTACTTAAGTCAAAGGACCATCCATCTCACGAGTAAGCAGCTCGACCTGCAATTCGGACACCTTCGCCATTTCCAAAAAGTCCCTGTCGAAGGTCACAATCGTCGCACTTCTCTCGATCCCGATCGCGCCAATCGCGAGATCAATCGCCCCCGGGGTGACGCCGCCATCCCGGCACTGCTGTCCTAAACGGGTTGCTGTTTCCCACAATGAGGAAGGCTGGGAGAGGTAAGGCATCGTTGCAAACTGCGCTTCGATTTTGCTACGGTCATCCTTCCGTGCCTCTCGGAGAACTTCGAAGGCGATGGGACCACAAAGGCAGGCATCTCGATGGAGGACCTCTCGTCTGACCTGCTCTTTGACCGAGCGGGGAGTTTTCGAGCGAAAGAGATCGATCCAGAGCGAGCTATCAATCAATCTTGCCACAATCCACGTAAGATAGAGGTCCCCTGACGTTCGTTGGCACGAGAGTTCTCGAAGTCTTCAAGCTCTGCGCTCCATTCACCAGAAACGAATTGATCGCTGATCTTCCTTCGTTTCTCCATCATGATCGCGTCAGTGACGACCTTGCGGACCGCAGGACCTTTCTTCGTCTCACCCGTCAAAGCGCACAGCTCGGAAATCTCCGCAGGATCAAGTTCTACCGTCACTTTCATTGCCCAGACCCTATCCTAATCCTAAAAAATATCAATTTTTTCCTACTTTTCCGACAGAAACTACGACTCTTCATCTTCATCCAATAATTCTGTTCATTCGCCTCAAAATTATCCACCACCCCTCATCGCCATGCTCAATCTCCTCTACCCCGCCGCACGCAGCATTCTCTTCCGAATCGACGCAGAAAAGGCCCACCACCTCTCCATGGCCGGACTCCGCTTCGCGGAAAAAACCTCTCTCCTCTCCGCCCTCACCTCGGAACCCGAATCCAAGCCCGTCACCCTCGCCGGAATCACCTTCCCCAACCCCGTGGGACTCGCCGCCGGACTCGATAAGGAAGCCAACACCATCGACGCCCTCGGCCGCCTCGGCTTCGGCCATGTCGAGGTCGGCACCCTCACCCCCAAACCCCAGGACGGAAACGACGCCCCCCGCCTCTTCCGCCTCCCCGAGCACCAGGCCCTCATCAACCGCATGGGCTTCAACAATCCCGGCATCGACCAGGGCCTCGCCAACGCCCGATCCTCCGAATCCTTCAAAGGCATCGTCGGCATCAACATCGGAAAAAACAAAGCCACCCCCAACGAGCAGGCCAATGACGACTACGCCATCGCCTTCGAAAAAGCCTACCCCTGGGCCGACTACATCACCGCCAACTTCTCCTCCCCCAACACCCCCGGCCTCCGCGAACTCCAATCCGAGGACGCCGCCGGACGCCTGTTAGAGGTCCTCAAAAACCTCCAGACAAAACTCCACCGCGAAACCGGACGCTACGTCCCCTTCGCCCTCAAAGTCGCTCCCGATCTCGACGAAACCGAAATCGCCACCCTCTCCCGCGTCTTCAAAAACGGCGGCCTCGACATCCTCATCGCCACCAACACCACCCTCGCCCGCGACGCCGTCAAAGACCACCCCAACGCCAACGAAGCAGGCGGCCTCTCCGGTGCCCCCCTCACCCATCACGCCACCGAGGTCATCGCCCAATTCCACTCCCACCTCGGAAACGACCTCCCCATCATCGGCGCCGGCGGCATCTTCTCCGCCCAAGACGCCCTCGCCAAGCGCGACGCCGGAGCCCAACTCGTCCAACTCTACACCGGCTTCGTCTACCGCGGCCCCGCCCTCATCCAGGAAATCATCCGCGCCTGGTAAAAAATATGGAGAGTGGATAAAATGCCCTTGGCTACATTCCTGTCCGCCTTCATCAAGCAGGCCCCACAACCCGGCAATTCTTAATTCCTAATTGCAAATTCTTAATCTCTCTCATGAACGCCACCGAAAAAGCCCGCGTCCTCACCGAAGCCCTCCCCTACCTCCAGCGCTTCCGTGGAAAAACCTTTCTCATCAAAATGGGCGGCTCCGCCATGGACAATCCCGACCTCGTCCGCGAAGTCATGCGCGATATCGTCTTCCTCGAGGTCGCCGGCATCAAGCCTGTCATCGTCCACGGAGGCGGTAAGGCCATCTCCGCCGCCATGGAAAAGGCCGGCCTCGAAGCCAAATTCATCGGCGGCTTCCGCGTCACCACCCCCGAAGCCATCGAGATCGTCGAAGCCACCCTCCACGGCGAGATCAACCAAGGCCTCGTCCAAACCCTCACCGACTTCAACGCCAAAGCCACCTCCGTCCACGGAACCTCCGTCTTCTCCGCCGACCAACTCATGGGCACCGATGACAACGGACAACCCGCCGATATCGGCCGCGTCGGACAAGCCACTTCCTGCCACATCGAGGACATCCTCTACGCCCTCAGCACCGGTGGCGTCCCCGTCGTCTCCCCCCTCGGACGGCAAAATGGCACCGGCCACACCCTCAATATCAACGCCGATCTCGCCGCCGCCGCCCTCGCCTGTGCCCTCAAACCCGCCAAGCTCGTCTACCTCTCCGATGTCCCCGGCCTCATGCAGGACCCCTCGGATCCAGACACCCTCATCCACTCCGTCACCCGCACCGAAGCCAACGATCTCATGGCCGATGGCACCATCTCCGGCGGCATGATCCCCAAGGTCACTTCCGCCCTCGATGCCCTCTCCGCCGGGGTCGAAAAGGTCCACTTTATCGACGGCCGCGTCCCCCACACCCTCCTCCTCGAAATCTTTACCCAGTCGGGAATCGGCACCGAAATCCGCGAAACCCGATAGCTCCGCACCGGCTTGTAGCCTAAACAAGCGACACCATTCCCGAAATGGCCCTTTGCACGTGTGTATTGACCATGTAGGTTGTTTGAAACACACGTTTCATGCTTCGGACCTTTCTACTTTCCTCCTTCATCCTTGGGACCACCCACGGACAAATCGTCATCAACGAGTTCTCAGCCTCCACCGCAGAGCGCAATCTCCGCTGGGATGCCAACGACCAACCTTTCGCCGGCTCCGGCCCCGCCTGGTGGGCTCCCACCTTTGATGACACCGATTGGATCGATGGCAGCGCCCCCATCGGCTACTCCCTCGGCTCCCTCTCCACCAACCTTTTCTCCACTCTACGAAACGTTTCCCCTTCCTTCTACACCCGCACCACCTTTGACGTCTCCGCCGGAGAAGCATCCTCATCCAGCCCCCTCCGCCTCAACATCAATTACAACGACGGATTCATCGCCTGGATCAACGGCATCGAGGTCGCCCGCTCCAACATGGGCGCTCCCAAAAGCCACATCTACCACGACCAGCTTTCCTACGTCGAAAGCACCCTCTCCACCAACACCCAGACCTTCAATCTCCCCATCGCCTCCAGCCTCCTCGTCGAGGGAGACAATGTCATCGCCATCCAGATCAACAACAACACCATCGATGGCAACATGCGCCTCGATCTGGAACTCGAGATCAACAACCCCTCCGGAAACGACCCCCATCTCGTCAACTTCGGCTCCCCCCTCAAATACCGGCCCGGCCTCACCGAGCCCAGCTCGGACCTCGTCGAACCCGCCGCTCTCGCCGAAGGCCCCTCCGACTGGATCGAACTCCACAACCCCACCGCCTCCCCCGTCAACCTCACCGGCTGGACCCTTTCCGACGCTCCCAATCTGATCTCAAAATGGACCTTCCCATCCGGAACCACCATCGGAGCCGGAGGATACCTCGTCATCCTCGCTGACGATCCGGACGCCCCCATTCCCGGAGCCACCTACCTCCATTCCAATTTCAAACTGGGAAGCACCGGGGACGATATCGGCCTCTACGACGCCAGCGGCACCACCATTGATGAACTCGCTTCCGAGTACCCCAATCAATACCCTAACTACTCCTACGGCCGCGACCCCTCCGGCCAGTTCGCCTTCCACGCCACCCCCAGCCCCGGCAAACCAAACACCGGCCTCACCTTCTCCGGTAAGGCGGATGCCCCGGACTTCGATAACAAGGGCGGCTTCTATGACAACCCCGTCTCCGTCACCCTCACCTCCCAAACTCCCGACGTCCTCATCCGCTACACCACCGACGGCACCGTCCCCACCATGACCAATGGTCTCACTTACTTCTCTCCCCTTTCCCTCGCCCAAGTCACCAACCGTAAAGGCCACGTCATCCGCGCCCGCTCCTTTAAGGACGGCTTCATCGCCTCAAACATCAAGACCAACACCTACCTCATCGGCCAGGACGCCCGCCTCCGCACCAGCCCCTCCCTCATCTACGCCGGCGACCCCCAACGCTCCCTCTACGATCCCTTCGGCGTCATGGCCATCGGCGGCGGAACCTACTCAAACAACCAATGGCAGTCCTCCCAGCCGACGGATTACAACAACGTCATCAACCGCGGCCAGGCCTACGAGCGCCCCATCCACGCCGAGTTCTACTTCGCCGATGGCACCGTCGGCTTCCGCAGTGATGTCGGCCTCCGCGTCGCCGCCAGCTCCTACTCCCGCCCAAGGATGACCCTCAACCAGACCGCCTCTTCCCCCTGGCCGGACAACCCCACCGAAAAACCGTCCTTCAACCTCTACTTCCGCGACGACTACGGAAACCCCTCCGTCAACCTCCCCCTCAACGGCCCTGCCCGCACCTTCAGCAAGTACGAACGTTTTCGGATACGCGCCGGAAAAAACGACATCAGAAACCCCTTCGTCATCGATGAACTGATCCGCCGCCTCAGCCATGACATGGGAAATGGCGCCAGCCTCGGCGTCATCAACAGCCTCTACGTCAATGGCGACCTCAAGGGCTTCTACAACATGGTCGAGCGCCTCCGCGAACCCTTCTTCCAGTCACTCCACAGCACCGACCCCAACGCCCAATGGGACGTCCTCCAATTCGAGGGCGAGGATAACGTCGCCGAAGGAGACTATGTCGCCTGGGACGACATGATCAGCCGCCTCAACGCCTCCACCACCACCGCCAACTGGGAACGGGTCCTCGAGGTCGCCGATGTCGCCAACATGGCCGACTACTACCTCCTCAACATCTACGGAGCCACCTGGGACTGGCCTCACAACAACTGGGTCGCAGCCAAAGAGCGCTCCCCTGAAGGCCGCTACCGCCTCTACGTCTGGGATGCCGAAGGAGCCATGGGCCTCTACAACAACCGCCTCGCCTCCCAGGAAATGATCAACACCTACATCCTCGGCACCTCCAATGGACTGGGTGGACAAAACGGCACCGAGGGCGAACTCCGTGACCTCTGGCGCGGACTCAACCGCTGGGAGGAATTCCGCATCCTCTTCGCCGACCGGATCCACAAGCACATGTTCAATGACGGAATCCTTGATGACCGCGATGGTGACAACTCCCAGGTCAAAGCCCGCTTTGACGGCCTCGTCGATGAATTCTCGGACCTCCTCAGCATCATGAACGGACAATCCGTTCAGACTTCGAGAGTCACCGCTTGGCTCAATCCCAACAACGGCCGCCGCACCTATCTCCTCGGACCTAATCGGGAAGAGTTCCGCGATAACGATCTCTGGCCCGAAACAGCCCCTCCCGTCTTTAGCAAATTTGGCGGCAGCGTCCCCCAGGGAGGCTCCCTCGTCATCACCAATGAAGCCGGAGACTACTTCTACACCACCGACGGCTCCGACCCCCGCCTCCCCGGCGGCACCGCAAACCCCAACGCCACCCAACAGGCCGGCTCCCTCATCGACGTCAACCTTCTCCCTCTTGGCAGCGTCTGGAAGCACAACGCTGTCGACGGCGACCTCGGCACCTCCTGGAAAAATGCCGCCTACGACGACTCACTTTGGCTCTCCGGTCCCGCCCCCCTCGGCTACGGAAACGTTCGCGATAGCGTCACCGGCGAAACCTTCCCCATCTCCACCACCGTCAATCAACCCTTCCCCCGCCAACCCACCTCCTACTTCCGCACCACCTTCGACCTCTCCTCCGCCGCGTCCGTCGCCGAACTCACCCTCCAAATCCGCGTAGACGGAGGCGCCGTAATCTATCTCAACGGAGTGGAAGCATTGCGCGAATCCAACGTCCCCGCAAATGCCGACTACAACACCCCTCCCGACTCGGATGCCAGCGACGGAAACGAAGGTGACCTCGATATCTACACTCTGGACCCCGCCCTTCTCATGGAAGGCACAAACCTCATCGCAGTGGAACTTCACAACGGACCAACCAGCAGCGACATGTTCATCGACATTCAGCTCCTCTCGAAAAAGGCCAACGACTCCAATCTCCCCATCCCCATCAACGGCCCCACCACCGTCAAAGCACGCAGCTTCAATAACGGCGAATGGAGCGCCCTCACCGAAGCCTCCTTCACCGTCGATACCGTCCCCGCCGACGCTTCCAATCTCGCCATCGTCGAAATGCTCTACAACCCCGCCGGCCCCAGCATGAGCGAAGAGCAGGCCGGATTCAACGACGGTGACATGTTCGAGTTCCTCCGCATCCAGAACACCGGAACCCAAAACATCGACCTCACCAACGTCCGCTTCACCGCCGGCATCAATTTCGACTTCTCCACCACCGCTACCAAAGTGCTTCCTCCGGGCGGCATCGCCATCATCGTGGCAAATCTCGACGCCTTCCGCTTCCGCTACGGCACCGGCTTTGACGCCCTCATCGCCGGCCAATACGGCAACAGGCTCTCCAACGGCGGAGAACAACTCCGCCTCATCGGACAAAGCGATGCCATCATCCATGAGTTCACCTACGGAACCACCTCCCCATGGCCCGTCCTCACCGCTCTCGATGGCCACTCCATCATCAACAGCAACCCGGTCGGCAGTCACGGCACCGCCGGCAACTGGCAGCCCTCCATCAACCTCGGCGGCACCCCTGATGGCAAACTCAACTTCATCAAATGGCAGGTCTCTCTCTTCACCCCCGCCCAACTGGGCAACCCCGCCATCTCCGGTCCCAATGGTGACCCCGATCAGGACGGATGGAGCAACTTTATGGAGTTCGCCCTCGGCTCACTCCCCAACGATCCACAAAGCTACCCCGCCGAAATCACCGCCGGAGTCACAACGATTGGCGAGGACCGGCACCTCACCCTCACCTTCACCAGAGCTTCCTATTCCGGAGGCGTCGACTTCTCAGCCCAACTGGGAGCGGACCTTCAGAACTGGACCAACGGAGGACTCGTTCACGGCACCGAAACCCGGAATCCCGACGGCTCCATCACCGCCCGGTTCCGTCACCCGGCTCCCATCTCTGCCGGCAAACAATTCATGAGACTCAAAGCCGCGGAATAAGCAGGAATGAATCAGCCGTCAGGCTGATTCCACCTCGCCCCTCACCACTTGAGACTCGCGCCCACATAGATCGCTCTCCCCTGTCCCTCGACAGGGAGAAAGCCGTCGTCCGAGAGCAGATACTCTTCATCAAAGAGATTCTCAATTCTTCCGAAAAGGGTGAAGCTCTCACTCACCTCAATCTCTCCATAGACTCTCGTCACGATCCGGTCATCCGTTGGGAAAAATCCGTAGGTCGCGCCATCGGTATAAGTCGCTCCCGCACCCGCGCTCCAGCGCTCCGCCTCATAACTCACATCCACACTGACAATCCGGTCAGGCACATCCAGCACCTCCTCGCTGTCCTGCTCCGTCCACGCAACCCGGTAAGAAAATCCATCAACCGGCAGCTCTCCACTCAACGCAATCTCCAGACCACTCACCGTCGAACGTCCGGGGATATTGTAATTCTGAAACTTCCCGCCCGGCACATTGCGCAACCCGATCGCGTTCTCCAAATCCTGATGGAAATAAGTGATCCCCGCCTGCTGGCCCAACACGTCCTGCTCCAACCCAATCTCGTAACCGACGATGTCTTCCGAAATCAAATTCGGATTCGCCGCCTGAGCCAAACCAAAGGGAGGCGTAAAGGCCTCCGATTCAACCAAGGTCGGAGTCCGGAAGGACTCGGACAGCCGCGCTCTCAGTCGCGTTTGACTCTCCTCGATTTCATACGCGAAACCAAGGTTCCACGCCACATCATCACCGAAGCTGCTGTGATCCTCATACCGGACCCCACCCTCCAGCAACAAAGGCTCAACCGGCCTCCATGTCCCGCTGACATACGCACCCAAGGTCTCATAGTTGATGTTGCGACCATTCAGATTTTCATAATCGCTGTCGGAATACTCGATCCCGCCCGTGAGCTCGGCATCATCGCTGAGCTCAATCCGGTTACTCCAGTGAGCCGTCGCCCGCCGATAATCGGTCCGCACCGGAAACCCGCCAAAGTCGGCATCATAAGCCTCGTCGTAATACCCCAACGTCAACTTGCTCGTCCACCAGGGATTCACTTTCAGCTCCCCGTTCAACGCCAGCAGATTCACATCCGTCTTGATCGTCGCCGGCGAAAAAAAGCCGCCTCCAAAATCAGTCACCGTCATCAGCTCATTCTGACTGCCGCGATAACTCATCCTGAGAACCAGCCCATCATTCGCCTGCCACTCCAGCGCCAACGTCTCATACGCCTGCTGGTAATCATGAACCGGCAAACCCGGAAAGGGATCATTCGCCGTCTCAAAATAACCCAACCCCGCCGCATACGTCAAATCACCCGACTGACCCGTCGAACTCAAGGACGTCCTCAGATGACCAAAGTCACCCACCTCAATCATCGACTCCGTTTCAGACTCACCCGTTCCAAGAGCCGTCCCATAACCCACCACTCCCGCCGAAGCGCCCGAGCCATAAAGCACACTCTGCGGCCCCCGCAAAATTTCCAGCTGGGAAATATTTCCCAAATGCCCCGCCCCCAAAAAGTTACTCGCCCCATTCGTCGCATCCGTGATGCGCACCCCATCCACCACCACCTGAACATACTTCGTTCCCAAACCCCGGAATAAAATGGATCCCAGATTCCCCGTCTGCCCCGCTGTTGAGAGCCCCTGCACCCCGGGCGTCAATTCCAGCGCATCGATCAATCGATACTCCTGCCGACGCTCCAACTCCTTCGCCGTGATGACGTCCACTGACGAACTCGTCTCATCAACCGATTCATCAAACCGCTTCGCCAACACCGTCAGGGGCGGCAGTTCATCTTCACCATGGATGACCCCAATCGGGAGCCCCGCCAACACAAGCCCGCAAGTGGCCTTCTTAATATTAATCATTTGCTTCAGTCTAAAAAATGAACCCCGAACTCCGCAGGCTTCCTCTTTCGATAACTCTCAGGCTGGCGATCTGGCTCATCCTTCCGAAGAAAAACTTACAGTGGCGGGACCGCTCCGGAATACTCTGCAAATTGCAGATTCACCGGATTCCCCATTTATTTCCTGCCCGTGCGACGGGCTTCCCAAAAGCTGCCCCCGTTTTACCGGCGACTCCTTCCGATATCCTCCCGCAGATCATCTGGCAACGCGATTCGAACCAATGGACTTCCCCCGGGGCCCCCACTCCCCTCACTCCGTGTTTTTTTCCCCTCTCTCACCCACCCTCCACCCTTCCCCACCCACTCAAAAAAATTCGTTCGCTAATCTTAAGTAAGCTTTGTGATTGCCTCACCGTATGGCATAGTGAGAACTCGATGCGACGCCTTATCCTACCCTTCCTTTACGTAGCTTTGACCTCCTCGGTCTTTGTAAGCTGCTCGGGAAGCAAAGGCACACCCGACTACAATCCGGATATCGGCCCCTTTGATGCCGACGGAAACTACGTCGAAGCCTGGGCCGATAATCCGCCCAGCAAAAACAGCTCACGCAGAGTCAGCAACGCTCAGCCCGAAGTTAGGAAAACAACCACCCCTCCCGTGGTCGCCGTCCGGAAACCCGAGCCCAAGCCGATCCTTGCCTCCCGCCCGGTTTCCAAGCCAACCCCGAAACCGACTCCCAAGCCGGTGGCCAAGCCTAAACCCAAGCCCAAGCCGGTGGTCGTCAAACCCAAGTCCATTCGCCACACCGTCACCAAAGGAGACACTCTCTACGGTCTCTCCCGGAAATACGGCACCACCGTATCCAAAATTCAAAAGGCCAACGGCATCAGCGGCTCCAACATCCGCACCGGCTCCACCATCCTGATCCCTCGCTAATTTCCATGAAGAGCCTCGTCAGCGCGCTCCTACTGGCAATGACCCCTCCCGACGCACTCGCAGCGGAGGAGGAAATTCAAGGCGTCGACATCTCCCTCATTTCAAACGTCCGCACCGTTCAAGCCGGCACTCCCTTCTCCGTCGGACTCCACCTGCAACATCACCACGGATTCCACACCTACTGGAAATCCCCCGGCATCGTCGGCCTCCCCACCGCCATCACCTGGAACCTCCCTCCCGGCTTCACCGCGGGAGACATCCGTTGGCCCTACCCTGAACAATCCCTCATGGCCGGACACCCCTGCCATGGCTATGATCGGGACGTTCTCCTCGTCGTCGAGATCACCCCGCCCAAATCCCTCACCGCGAAAAAAATCACCCTCACCGCCTCCACCCAATGGATGTGCTGCGCCCAGGAGTGCTTTCCCGGCTTCCAGGACTTCACCCTCACCCTCCCCGTCGGGATTCAGGAAAAGCCAAACCCCAAAACCTCCCCCCTTTTCCTGAAATCGGCCAAAGAACTCCCTCAGCCCGACCCCACATTCACCCCCGTCATCCGATCGACCCGGGACGCCCACACAATCACCCTCGAGCTCACCCTCCCCCAAAAACCCAAAGACCTCTATTTCTTCTCAGCCGATGGTCAAGTCTCCAGCAGCCTGAAGCAATCCCACCTCTTCAAGGCCGGTGGCTCCACCACCCTCACCCTCGATCGCTCGCAATTCTCTCCAAAAAAACGCCCAACCCTCCCCGGCGTCCTTAAAGTCGATGACCGCTTCATCCTCATCGACCCCTCATACCCTCAATAGCCCCGGAATCCGCTGAAAGTCCGGCCATTTCCCTCCGTTATCTCTTTCTCCGGACCAACTTAGCGCATCTTTGCCATTGTTCTCCGGAAAAACCGACCTATTCAAAAGCCCATCGAATGTTTGTTCTAAAGAAAATGTTCCAAATTCGGGACAAGGCAAACCCCGAAGCCGAGAAGCCCTTCCTCGAGCACCTCGAGGATTTACGCTCCACCGTGACCAAGATCGTCATGACCTTGCTCATCTCGACCCTCATTTGCTTTGTCTACAAAGAGAAGCTCATGGAGGTCATCAAACGACCCGTCGAGAAAACCTGGGTCGCCAAACAGGAATCCAGACTCCCCGAGGACGGCTCCATCACCCTCGACAAATGGGAAAAGGCCCTGATCTACGCCGACGTCACCCCCGCTCTCAACTTCTACTCGCCCAACATCGAGGCCAAATTCTGGGAGCTCGAGGAAGACAAGGACCTCTACCAACTCACCCGCGCCGCCGTCATTTACCGCGCCGCCAACGAACTCCCTCCGGAAGCACAGGAAAAATTCCTCGATTCCATGCCCGAGAGCAATGCCCTCCTCCGTGAAAGGGTCAAGGAACTCCTCGAAACCAAGCCCATCACCGACCTCAACCAGGAAGGCAATCTCCGCATGATGGGCGCCTTCAAGGTCACCGAGACCTTCATGCTCACCATGAAGCTCGCCTTCTTTGCCGGCATCATCATCTCCTTCCCCCTCCTCCTCTACTTCCTCCTCCAGTTCATCCTCCCCGGCATGAAAGAGGAAGAACGCAAAGCCCTCTGGCCCGCCCTCGCCATCGGCTTCGGCCTCTTCCTCGGCGGCGTCCTCTTCTCCTACTTCTTCGTCCTCCCGAAGGTTCTTAACTTCTTCTACGACTGGAGCCAAAGCATGGGCGTCACCAACGACTGGCGCATCGGATACTACATCTCCTTCGCCACCACCTTCGTCCTCATCTTCGGACTCGCCTTCGAACTCCCCGTCGTCGTCATGACCCTTGTTCACCTCGGCATCCTCACCTTCAGCGTGATGAATAGCACCCGCAGTTACGCAATTCTGGCCATCGTCATCATCGCCGCCCTCATCACGCCGACCCCCGACATTCCCACCCTCCTCCTTCTCGCAGGACCGATGTACATCCTCTACGAGATCTGCATCTGGCTCTCCTGGTTCTACGAACGCAAAAAGAAACGTCAGGAAGCAGAGGAAGAAAAGGAATACCTCTCCAAACTCCTCGCCGACCCCAAGGACGAACCCGCTCACTCCGACGAAGCGGAAGAAGAAGACATCAGCGATCATCTCGATGACGATGATGACGACTACAAAAACTACCCCGGCGAACACCAAAATCCCGAGGAGAACCCTGATTACGACCCTCTCGCTCCTCCGGACGACGACATCCCCACCGCGGAAGAAGACCGGAAGTAAGCTCGCCCTCCTTCGCCGCCTTCCCTAGAATCCTGGTCATGCAGTCCATGACAGGATTCGGGCGCGGCGAGCACGCGACCGACCACTTCATCGCCAGAGTCGAAATTGCCTCCGTCAACCGGAAGCAAGCAGACATCGTCTTCAACCTCCCCCGCGAGCTGGGTGAGATCGAACCCATACTGCGAAAAGACGTCCTGAATGTCGTCTCCCGGGGTCGCGTCAACGTCTCCATCAATCTCGAGGCCGCCTCCACCGTCTCCGACTCCCTCGCTATCGACGAGACCCGTGCCCAAGCCCTCGAGGCCGCCTTCACCCAACTCTCCGACCTCCTCAACCGACCCATCCAACCCGACTCGCACGACTTCCTCCGCGCCCCCGGCGTCTTCCTCTTTCAGGAATCCGGTATGGATGCCGACCACGCCCTTGAAGCCATCCGGCCCGCTCTCTCCGACGCCCTCGACCGCTTGGTTGAAATGAGAACCCGGGAAGGACTCGACCTCAAACAGGACTTCCAGGATCGCCTCACCATCCTCGAACAGGAAACAGCTGCCATCGCCGAAAAATCTCCCAACGTCGTCGTCCGCCAACGCGAGAATCTCCACAACCGCCTCCGCGATGCCGAAATCGACCTCGACCTCGCCGACGAGCGCCTCCTCAAGGAAATCGCCCTCTTCGCCGAACGCTGTGACATCTCGGAGGAAACCACCCGCCTCGATTCCCACTTCGCCAAATTCCGCGAATCACTCGAACTCCGTGAACCCGTCGGCCGCCCCCTCGACTTCCTCTGCCAGGAAATCAATCGCGAGCTCAATACCATCGGCTCCAAGGCCAATGATGCAGACATTGCCCAGCACGTCGTCACCGGGAAAACCGAACTCGAAAAAATCCGCGAGCAGGTCCAAAACGTAGAATAGCCATGCGCCTCCCCCTCCTCTTCACCCTTCTCACCGCCGGACTCGTCGCCCTCCTCTCCTGCAGCGCTCCCTCCTCGTCTTCGGGTTACTCCGGCTCCCGACCCTACATCAAGGAAGCCTTCATCAAAAAGGGCAGCTACGGCAGACATCGTACCCGCTACATGTCTCCCCGCTACATCACCATCCACTCCACCCAAAACTACAGCGCCCAGGGCGACGCCCTCGCCCACGCCCGCATGCTCCAGCGCGGCGCCCTCAAGGGCCGCAAGAACTCCCTCGGGTACATCACCTGGCACTTCACCGTGGATGAGGACTCCATCTACCAATCCCTCCCCACCAACGAACAGGGACAGCACGCCGACTACGAAGGCCAGGGCAACCGCCAATCCATCGGCATCGAAATGTGCGAAAACCGCGGCAACTCCCGCTCCGCCACCCTCGACCGCACCGCCCGCCTCACCGCCTACCTCATGCGGAAGCACAACATCCCCATCAGCCGCGTCGTCCCCCACCAGCACTGGCGCATGATCCGCTACGCCGACGGACGCGACCTCGGCCATAAAAACTGCCCACACTTCCTCATGACCAACGGAAAACCCGGAGCCAAATGGCGCGCCTTCCTCCGCCAAATCGAACGCTATCTTTAACCCTTCGTCGGGAAACACACCAGCGTCACCGGCTCCTCATTCTCGCCCGGCATCGACTCATAGATCTCAATCGGATAATGCTTCCTCGTCTGGCGAAATTCCTTCGCCCGACCGTGAAAAATCCCCGCACTCCACGCATTCCCGAGATGGTCAAAAGACCCGTAATGCCGAATCCCATACACCGAAAGTCGCGGCCGTCTTCCCGTTAACAAATCATCAGGTAAACTCGCAGGGGGAGACTTCACCGGAAGCGCCGCCGTATATCCCGCCACCTTGTTTCCGATATCCCACTTGTGGTAAATCGAAAATCCCGGACCGATCACGTCCAACCCGATCTGGTTCAGATAGTCGGCAATCCGCTCAAAATCTGCTCCCATCCTCTCACCCAACTCAGCCACCGGACATTCCCTTTTGATTCCGATATATCGGCACGAACCAATCGAATCCGGCCCCACAATTTCCAACTTCGATGACACGTTCCCGGTCTCAACATGCTCTTTGAGCATCTTCAGTCCCCGCTCATAATCCATCCCCATCAGACCCACCATCAGCTTCTTCATGAAGAAAAGATAGAACGGCAGACTGCTCTTCATCGACCAGGTCACCTCCACCCCCTCCTCCCGCTCCTGGAAATCCATCCGAACATCAGCCTGCGATTTCCAAGGCTTGTAAAAATTCAAATCATAGCTGATCCACGAATTCCCGTCCTCCCCTGTGATCTCCATCGCCCCGCTCCCGATGATCTTTCCATCCCACGAATACGCCTTCCCGTCTTCACGAAATTTCAAAAGACATTCAGGCTCCGCAATCACCCGAGGCGACCACTTCGGCCACTCCCTGAAGTTGCGCACCTCGGCATAGACCTGATCGAGAGGGGCATCGATCAGGATTTTTTCGGTCACTGTGAACTTAGGCATGACGCCCTCTCTAACAGGTTGATTCTCAGTGACAAGAAATCTCTACCTACCTCATCCACGCAAGGAACTCCACGTTCCCATCCGTCCCCGTAATAGGAGAAGTAATCACGCCAAGCCATTCCCTCCCCAACTCCTCCGTAATGAAGGTCCTGATTTTATCCACCGCCTTTTGATGACCTTCCGGATCCCGCACAATCCCTCCCTTCCCCACTTCCTCCCGTGACAATTCAAACTGCGGTTTAATCAACGAAATCACCGACCCTCCTTCCTCCAAAATCCCAAACGCCGAGGGCAGCACCTTCGTCAGGGAAATAAACGAAAGATCCATCACCACCAATTTCACCCGCTCCCCGATATCCTCCACCACCAGATTGCGCGCATTGAATCGCTCTTTGGAAATCACCCGCTCATCGCTCCGCAATTTCCAAACCAATTGGTTCGTCCCCACATCAATCGCGTGAACCCGGATCGCGCCATGCTGCAACAAACAATCGGTGAACCCTCCCGTCGAAGCACCCAAATCCGCACACACCCACCCGCCCGGATCAATCCCAAAATCCTTGAGCGCACCCTCCATCTTAAAGCCTCCACGCCCCACATATCTCGGGCGCTCCTTCACCGTCAGCACCACCTCATCGGTCATCTTCTGGCTCGGCTTGGAAACCCGCTCGGTTCCCGCCATCACCTCTCCCGCCATGATTAGACGCTTCGCCTGCTCACGCGAATCGCAAAGACCACGCGCCACCAAAAGGGAATCGACCCGTTCCTTCGCCATCAGCTCTCAATTTCAGCGTCATTCACCGCATTAATCAACAGACGCAGACGACCAAAGTCACGCCGCTTGTGACGGAACTTAAGCCGATACAAATCATCAAACTCCGGCTCGCTTTCCTCTTCCTCCAGAGCCTCACACTTCTCGATTTTCCCAACCTTGATGATATCCGCAAATTCGTCACTCAACTTCGCCACCGCCGCATCCGTCGGATTGGAACTCAAGCGCATCACCAGCTGATCACCCACATATCGGTAGGAATGAAACACCTTGTAGAAATGAACAATCTCTTCCACCGCTTCATCCACATCATCAGTCACCTTGAAAAGATGAAAATCAGTATCTGAAATTAGCCCCAGCCGGGACAGGTGCTCCGTAATAAATTGATTCCACGCCTTCCAGTACGTCCCACCCTTTGAATCGAGGCAAACCACCGGATAAACCGTCACCTTTCCCGTCTGGATCAATGTCAGAGCCTCGAAGACCTCATCCATCGTCCCAAATCCCCCCGGCATCCCCACCGCCGCATGCGCCTCCTTCACAAAGGCCAACTTGCGCGTGAAGAAAAAGTTGTAATCGATTAGCTTCGGATCCCCCGCAATGAACGGATTCGCCGCCGCCTCAAAAGGCAGCGTGATATTCAGTCCAAAACTATGATCACGCGTCGCCCCCTCATTACCGGCCGCCATAATTCCCGGCCCCGCTCCCGTGATTGTCATGAACCCCGCCTCCTTCATCTTATGGGCAAATGCCACCCCCGTCACATACTCCGGCTCATCAGCCCTCGTTCGTGCCGATCCAAAGAGCGACACCTTGCGAATATTTCGGTATGGGTGAAATACCTCGTTGGACTCCCTCATTTCACGGAGAGCCCGGTTCGCTAATTTAAAATCACCAATCTCGGTATTCCCCCGCGCCATCCGCACCGCCGTCGTAAACATCTCCGCCAACAAACAGCTGTCACTCACACTCGCCAGCTCGCTCGCCAACAACATGATCTTCTCATCCAGATCACGCTGACCGGTAGATCCTACAAAAGAACAGGCCACGTTGGAGACCACGCCTCCCGTAAAATCTCCCCGCTTGGGAATCTTGCTGCTCTTGGCCCGTTTCGATCGTCCATTTTTCGGCATAGCCTACTCTGGACCCATTTCTTTCTCCTGACAAACCTCCACTCTTGAAAAGTCCGCCCTGCCGGACCACCTTTCCCCCGTGCCACAGACAAATACCGACGACCTCCGCATCGCAGGAATTGATCCCCTCATCTCTCCCGCGGTCCTTTCCTACTACCTTCCCATGACCGAGAAGGCCGCCACCGTCGTGTCTGATGCGCGCCGCCAGGCCGAAGATATCCTCTCCGGAAAGGACGATCGCCTCCTCGTCGTCGTCGGCCCCTGCTCCATTCACGACCCCTCCGCCGCCCTCGAATACGCCCAACTCCTCAAGGACGCCGCCGACCGCTATCAGGATGACCTCCAGATCATCATGCGTGTCTACTTCGAAAAGCCGCGCACCACCGTCGGCTGGAAAGGCCTCATCAACGATCCCCACCTTGATGATTCATTCGACATCAACCGCGGCCTCCGCTTCGCCCGCGAACTCCTCCTCCAGCTCGCCGAGATGGGCATGCCCGCCGGAACCGAATTCCTCGATGCCATCTCCCCGCAATATGTCGCGGACCTCATCTCATGGGGAGCCATCGGCGCCCGCACCACCGAATCTCAGGTCCACCGCGAACTCGCCTCCGGACTCTCCATGCCCGTCGGCTTCAAAAACGGCACCGGCGGATCCATCCAGATCGCCCTCGACGCCCTCGGTGCATCCTCACAGCCGCACCACTTTCTCTCCGTCACCAAACAAGGCGTCTCCGCCATTGTCACCACCACCGGTAACAAGGCCTGCCATCTCATCCTCCGGGGCGGAAAGGGCGGCCCCAACTACTCCCGCGAAGCCATCGGGGAAGTCACCGCCCTCCTCCGCAAGAACAACCTTCCCGAGCAACTCATGATCGACTGCTCACACGGCAACTCCAACAAGGACTACCGCAACCAACCCCTCGTCGCCGCCGACCTCTGCGAGCAAATGTCAAACGGAGCCAAAGACATCGCCTCCGTCATGATCGAGTCCAACCTCGTCGAAGGAAACCAAAAGATCTCCGACAACATGACCTACGGCCAATCCGTCACCGATGCCTGCATCAACTGGCAAACCACCGAGGCCGTCCTCGAATCCTTCGCCGACGCCGTCCGTAAACGCCGTAAGGCCTAGGACCATCCGCATCAGCGCATTCCAAAGATTGCGTTCAGCTCACTTGCCGCCTCACTGATTGAAGCGGTATCAGGTTACAAAAAAGCCGCGGACCGCACTAGGCAGGCCGTGGCTTTTCTGAACAAACAACAATGAAAAATCTTACTAACTGCCGGCAAAGACAATCAATCCGATCACAAGAGCAACACCCAGAGCAACGTTCACCCAGAGTGTCCGCTTCTGAATCTTAAGCACCGTGGCCGAGTGCTCGGCTTCGGTCTTCGACATCTTCTCCACCAATTCCTCGTAGCGCTTGGCAGACTTTTTGGTCTCCTGCTGCATCTCCCCCATCGCGGCCCTTACGCCGCTCAAGACACCTTTGAGACCATCGATCGCCGTGATCGACTTCTCGTTCGTCTGCTGGAGGGAACCAAGCGTTCCATCAACCCGGTCCAGAGACTTGATCATCAAATCATCCCGCTTCCCCACAGATGCCAAATGGGTGCTCACCTGATCAAGGGCACCACTGACCTGCTCCGTGCTTCTGGTCAACGCCTCAATATTCTCCATCGGAATCGGAGGAAGAATATCCGTGGACTTAAATTCAATCGTGCGATCTTTCGTCTCTTCAAGTGCGCGACAAATGCTGTCAACAGAGTTGAGCAACTCGTTGTGGCGGGTCTCAAGATGATCCTTCTCGGTAAGCTTGCGCTCAAGGGGACGCTTAATATCCACTTTGGTTTTCGCAACCGGCTTCACCGCCTCCTTGGCCACCTTGTCCTGGACAACCTTCTCGTCCTGCTTGGAACCTCCCCAAAATTTCCACCACGACTTCTTCTCCTCCGTGGATTTACTCACCTTCACCGAAGACGCCTTTTTGTCGTCCTTGCTCCCAACCTTCATCGCGGGCTTGGGAACGACCTCTTTTCCTGAGTCCTCGTTTAAAAAACCGACACTGGCTGGAGCAATCGCTACACCCCCTGATTGACCTGTTGCTGATTGAAACGGATTTTCCATAACTTCAATAGAGTATTAACTTTTCTTAACTAATCAACCTCAGACGCCATTTTTTCGTCAAATACTTCTCCCTACGCACTTGATTGATCCCCTCCACCCCATGAGACTCCCGCCATGTGGAAGGGCCGATTCTCTCAAGCTACCGCCGATCTCGTTCAACAATATGGTGAATCAATCTCCTACGACTGGAGATTGTATCCCCACGATGTCGCAGGTTCCATCGCCCATGCTCGGGCTCAGGTAAACGCCTCCTTACTTACTGAGGATGAATTCCTTAAGATCGAATCCGGACTTCGTGAAATCGAGAAGGAAATCGCCGCCGGAAACTTCGAATTCTCCATCGAGCTCGAAGATATTCACATGAATATCGAATCGGCCCTCACCAAAAGAATCGGTGCTGCCGGAGGCAAACTTCACACCGCTCGCTCTCGAAATGATCAGGTGGCCACCGACACCCGCCTCTACTGCCGGACCGCCATCGATGAGCTCATTTCCCTCATTTCCGGTCTCCAGGGCGCCCTGTTGAGCCAATGCGAACTCAACTCCGACACCGTCGTGCCGGGCTACACCCACCTTCAGCGGGGCCAACCTGTCACCGTCGGTCACCATCTCCTCGCCTACGTCGAAATGCTGGCCCGGGACAAAGACCGCCTCGCCGACACCCGCAAGCGCCTCAACATCTCCCCTCTCGGATCCGGAGCCCTCGCCGGTTCCACCATCAATCTCGACCGCGAAGCCATCGCCAAAGAACTCGGCTTCGATGGCGTCACCACCAACTCGATGGACGCCATCTCGGATCGCGACTATATCGCCGAGCTCCTCTTCAACCTCAGCCTTTGCGGCGCTCACCTCTCACGCCTGTCCGAAGACCTCATCCTCTGGTGCAGCAGCGAGTTTGGATTCGCCACTCTATCCGATGCCCACACCACCGGATCCTCGCTCATGCCTCAGAAGAAAAACCCCGATGTCTGCGAACTCACTCGCGGAAAAACCGGGCGCCTCTATGGCAATCTCGTCTCCATTCTCACCGCCATCAAAGGCCTCCCTCTCACCTACAATCGGGACCTTCAGGAAGACAAGGAACCCCTCTTCGACTCCATCGACACCATGGTCCTCGCCCTCAAGGTGAATACCGAAATGATCGCCGAAATGTCGATCAACAAGGAAAACTGCGAAGCAGCCGCAAGCGATCCCCTGCTCCTCGCCACTGATCTTGCCGACTGGCTTGTCAAGGAAGGCATCCCCTTCCGTTCGGCCCACGAACTCGTCGGAAAAGCCGTCGCCGCTTCGGTCAATCAAGGCATCCCGCTCGATCAACTCGACCTCACACAAGTCGACTCTGCCTTCACCGCGGATGCCTCCACCGTCTTCTCACTGCGCAAGGCCCTCGCCGCACGCACCAATCCGGGCGCTCCCTCGATCGTAAATGTTCAGGCTCAAATCGCCCGCTGGCAGAACGCCCTCTAAAACTCCATCGCGTAAATCACCCGGTAGTAGCGTTGCCCCGCTACTGAGGGATGGACCCGGCTTCCACCGTCGCCCGCGTCGGTGACCACCAGCTCACCGTTGGCCGGCACTGTCAGGTCTTCTACAAGAATGTTCCAGTCACTCAAATTGTGACTCCACTGCACCGAGTGCTTGCGTCCCTGAAGCGCATCAAAGCGAATCTCACTCTCCCCCGTGACCAGAGATCTCACGCTGGTCTTGGGAGCCTTTTCAAAATCCAAAAGACGGGGACTCAGTCCGAAAATATACTCCTCCAGATTCGTGAGGGAATCACCGTCGTAGTCTCCCGCACCACCATGGACTCCAAAAGGATTGGTCGGCTGAAGCCCGTTCTGACTCTCCCACACATCCGGTAAATCGTCATTATCGTTATCGGCAAGTGAGGTCTGGGCCGCCTTCACCAATTCCGTATCGGAAAGAACCACCGATCCCCGGCGATGCACCGCGCGCACATGATGGAGGAAGTCCGGATTGCCATTGTAGAGATTGGGAAAGGTAAACGATACCGCATGCTCCGTGGCATTGACATCACGCTCCAGCGCCAGACGGGTCGGACTTTGCAACACCTCGTTCTCCGCCGATCCACTTACCGTGCTCCCGATCAACACCTCCACCTCGGCCAAAAACTGCGCATCGCTCATCCCGCTGGTGAGCAGCTCCTTCTTGAAGAAAAACTTCATCTGCCACCCTTCCTGCCAGACCTCGCCTGGCCCACCCGGAATTCCAATGTTCCAGTTCGTTGAACTCCCCGTGGTCACACTCCGCGTCAAGGTCGTAAACCAACCCGCCTCATCACTGAGATCATTGTTGGTGGACGAACTCGCCTCGCGCAAGCGCACCTCAATATTCGCCGTCCCGGTGTCGGGTATGTCGACATACTCAAAACGCCATTCTTTCTCCCAATCACTGTCCCTCAAAAAACTCGTCGCATTCTGCAGCGTCGCGTCCTGCCACGCACTCGTCCCCTCGATATTGTGAACCACCCGAAACTGCACCCCGGTCACACTCGCATCAGTCAGCACCACCGAGCCATATCCCGAACCGGCCACCGTGTCGCCTTCCCGCGGAAAGGCCACCGTCCCTCCGGGCTTCTCCACATCGTAGTAGAACGTCTGGGTATTCGTCTTAAAAATCGATGATCCGTCGGTCCGCTTCACGAACGACCGCGTCCGCAACACATGAAACCCCTCCTCCAGCCCCACCGCCTTCTCACCATAATCATTGTGCACATGATAGTCCGCCGTCTCGGCATTGAAGCCCGATACTTCAAAAATCGTCTCCATCCGCTTCGAGATCGTAATATCCTGCTCACTCCACGGGAATCGGTCGGATACCACATTCTTGTGCCCCCCGATCTTATAACGCACCACCGTCCCGGCCGTCTGTGCCGGAAGAGTCGCCGTCCACCAGGTCGTCTGCCCCGTCCCGTCATTCTCACCGTTGGAATGGAAGGAAAAATCAACCACCTGCGTCACCCCTTTCCCCACTCCTCCACTCCCTTCGGGAAACGTCGTTCCATCCACGGTGTAATAAAAATGGAGCTCATCAATGCTATCCGCATATCCCACCTTCGCCCAGATCGTGACCGCCTGCCCCGACGCATCCTGTGCCGCCGGAGTAAACTGCGGAGGATTCCCCGCCAGCGGATTTCCTCCCGCCGGATCATGATAAATCCAGGTCGCCGTATTCGTCGAGGAATTGGGGCCATCCCCGTTTCCAATCGTCACCCCGGCCGAACCAATCGTCATCTCGTAAGACTCACTCCCGATCGAACCGATCACATTTCGGGTCGTGTTCTTCGCCGCAAATTTCTCACTCACCCGACTCACAAAACTCATCTGCTCATAGCCCAGGTAAGTATCGATCGACGTCTGGTTCACCGAATCCCCTGGGTCCTTCTGATCGTCATTCCGACCCGGGGCAAAGTCACGCTTCTCGCCCGTTGTCGGCCCGATGTTCATCTGTGAGTTGATGTCCACCCCGCCATTCAGACGCATCAAAATATTGTCCGTCGTCCCGTCCGAGCGAGCCCGAAATGTCAGATTCGAACCATCCGTCACCCGGGGAATGTAGCGCACATACGACCGGTCGCTGTCATCGCTGTCCGAAAGCCCGTCCGGATTGAAATCCGCATCACCGTCCGGCCCGTCTGTCCGACGATGGGCCATAAAGCCGGACCGCACTCCACCCTCGTAAATCTCAATCGGCTGACGTTCCCCCGTGATGCCGTCATCCCACACATTCGGCATCTCCGGCACCCGCCACGAAAAGGCGTAGTAACCTCCCGAAGGAACTCCCACCACCCCACCATTCAAATCCCGAATCTTCCCATCGGGCTGAACCTGCACATAAAACGCCCCACCGTGCGGAGAGTAATTGCGAAGCCGCGCTCCCGTCGGAAACGAGGTCGTAATATCCCCTCGCGAATGATACCCGCCCAAATAGTTTCGTGCCATCATCACCAGCAAGGTCGCACCATTCCAGGCTCCCTCTTTCCGCTCACGCTCATCAATCCTTTCCCATGCTGCAAAGTCTCCGTCACTCCATTTGCCCACCTGCGAACCGCGCGCAAAATCCCGGTGAACCGATAACGCCGCCGGCATAAAGTTCTGCCCGAACTGCCCCAGAAACGGGATATACGAAGGCTTCGGAAAATAATCCGGCTCCCCCGCCACGTGGTATCCATCCGTGTACACAATCGAAACTCCTTCCTTCATTAGCATCCACGCATGGGCCTGCTCGCGATCATCACTAAAAAGGTGATTGTTGTCATGGCTCATCACGTAGCTCATCGACTGCGACGCATTCCCGTTGTAATGCCCCCAGCCCCCTTCATGCATGCCATTCATATCCCCGCCAATGCTCCCCTTCACCGCATTCAACATCCCGTCGCTCGCAATCCGCATGCCCGAGTTCAAATACCCTTCAAATCCCGGAGGGCCTCCCAAATGCTCCCCGTATAAAAGAGCATCATCCCGCGCCTGATATTCGGTATTGAAAACAGAATCACGATGATTGTTCCAGTCACTGTATCCGCGGCTCAAATTAAACTGTTCCTGAATCGCCCCATTGTAACCCCAATTGACATAGTCCTTGTCCGCTCCCGTTTGCTTTCCAAAAAAGGAGTTCGGCACATGCTTCACCGCATCAAGACGGAAGCCGTCCGGCTTGGCCGTATCAACAAACCAACGCACCGCCCGATAAAGCATCGCGTTCACATCCTCCGCCACCGGATCACCCATATTATAAACCCCGTCCCCAAATCCCCACTGCGCCGTCTGCCGCCATGACACCGTGGGATCGACCCCCGTATCATCAAAAGGCTCCGACGCCTCACCCACATCATGCTGACCATTGCCGTTCGTATCCGTCCAATCAAACCGGCCGTTCCCCTCTCCCAAATCATCCGTGTCAGCCACCCCGTCAATACCCAGGTCCTGATACGGCTCCCGATCGGCGAACGGATGCATCGTCTCCCCCGTCTGCGGATTAGTCACACTGAGATCGCGATCCTGATAGCGCTCCGACATCCCCGGATGCCGGACTCCACTCCACTTCGCATACTGGCTGGCCTCCTGCAAACCGGTGGCATCAAACGATAGGTTCACCCCATTCTCATTCGCAATATCCCAGGCAAACGGGTTCCGGTTCAACACCTGCCACTCGTCATTCCAATCCGGCCAATCCGCAAATTTCTGCCAACCCGTTCCATTCCACCCGATATGAAAATCCTCCGGCACGAACCCCGGGACATTCGGAAAGAGCTCACCCGGCTGCGTCCCCGGATCCAAATATCCCGCATTGTGAGCCATCACATTATCAAAATAAACCCGAATCCCGAAACGGTGCGCCATTTCCATCAATCGCAATAAATCCGCCTTGGAACCATACTTCGTCGGCAAGGAGCCCGACTGGTCAATATCCCCCAGGTCAAACCGGTCAAAGGTATCAAAACCCACCGAGTACGCGCCCGCACCCGCTTTGAATGGAGGCGGCAGCCAGAGAGAATCATACCCCGCCTCCGCCAACTCGGGCAGACGGGCCTCGATCTCCTTCCACGGCGTGTTGAAATATTGCAAAACCACCTCCGCGCGGGTCACCCCCGAAAACATCAGGGTGGCAAATAGCGTGGTGCGTAAAAAGCTCATGGCGGTAGATAAGACTCCCATCTCACCTCCTTATGTCAAACTTCACCGATACGTTGCCTGACTTCGCTTAAAAAATGGAATCCATCGCCTTCCGCTCCGCTTCCGTCACAAAGGTCGACTCCGTAGCCTCCTGGGCCGCAATGCGCATCTGCATCTTCAGCGTCTCCACCGGCACCGGCGGACGACTCGTCTCCAGCACCTCCCGAAGCGCCGCCACCTCATCATGCGACCCCGCCTTCACCAGCCGAACCGCCTTCACCGCCAGCGCTTCCGCTCCCCCCGCCGTCATCAAACTAGGCATCAAAGGCAAAAACTCCTGCCACTCCTTCTTCGAAATCTTAATCCCTCGCTTCCCGCACAAGGCCCGGAACAGCTTCAGCGCCTCCTCCGGCTCCACCGCCGGAAAAATCGGAATCTTCACATCAATCCGTCCCGGACGCTTCAGATCAACCTCAATCAAATCCGGCCGACTCGACGCCAAAATCCACACAATCTTCCCCCGGTTCCGCGGATTCGACATCTCCTTCGCCATCATCGAATACACCCGGCTCGACACCCCCGAATCTCCTCCTCCCGACGCACGCTTCCCCAGCGCCTGATCCGCCTCATCCACAAACACCATGCAGCGACCCAGCGCATGCAGCAGTGAAAAAATCTTCTCCAGATTCGCCTCCGTACTCCCCACCCAACGATCCCGAAAGTTCTTCAACACCACCACCGGCACCCCCGCCTCACCTGCCAGACACTCCGCCAGATAAGTCTTCCCCGTCCCCACCGGCCCGCAAAAAAGATACCCCATCGGCATCGCCTCCAGCTCGTCCCGCCGCCACAATTCCAAATCCTGCCGCAACCACTTCTTCACCCCTTCCAGCCCGATCACATCGTTGAGCGAACGATCCGGTTCAATAAACTCAATCAACCCCCCGCAATCACGCTCCACCAACTCCTTCTTCAAGCGCCCAAAGTCCGGCTCCGTCAGCGGTTCCTTATCGAAATGTCGCCGCCTCAAAAGCTCCTCAACCGCACTCACCGTCGCACCACGCAGTCGCGACGCCGCCCACCCGAACCGCTCGCCAACCTCACCCAACGCCGCCGAACAACGTTTCGCCAAACAGGCGATCACCCCCTCCAAATGATCGGCATCCGGTAAGGGCACCTCAATCTCCGCCACCGCCGGATGATTCGCTACCAACGGGTGCAATTCATTCAAACTCTCGGACAGCAAAAACACCGCCTCCCCATGCGCCGGCAAATCAACCTCCGACGCCCACGCCCGCCAAATACTCGCCAACGCATGCAAATCATAATTCAGCGCATTCGGAAGCGCCGGACACACCAGATGCGCCCCCTTCACAATCACCGCCACCTTCGGCGCCTTCGCTCCCACCGCCTGCAGATTCCGCACATAGGTCAGATACTGGTTCAAAAAACGCATCGCCTCCAGCGGCGCCGACGGATAATCGCCATCCCGCCATTTCGCGAACTCACCACGACCCCGCTCCACCTTGATCCCCGCTCCCAGATCATAGCTCAGCACCACTTCAAAACGCGGCACCAGCACCTCACTCAAAAAATCCCCCAGCGTCCCCAGTCGGGGCTCCTTCAGATGAAGCAACATCCGGTCATTCACGTTTCCGTGAAGCACAAAGCAACCCGCCGACCCGCTTTCATAGCGGTCGATCACTTCCTGCGACCACTCTGACAGCCCTTTCCTCATCGTAAATTATTCTGGATCGGGAATCTCAAGATCATCCGCGATCTCGAGACCCGGATCCTCAATCTCAACCGGAGCATCCTTCAGCATGCTCCACCACACCCCGCCGCCCACCGCGAAAAGGATCACCAGAACAAGCCAAACGAGAGTCGTCTTTTTCATCAACGATTAAACAGATTCGCTCTCTGGTCCCATCGAGGTCTTCGTCGTCTCGGAGGGCTTCGCCTCCGCCGCCGGAGCAGACTCAAGCTCGATCCCTTCCTGCGCCGCAAACTCAGCCAATGCCATATCAGCCAACGCTTCCTGCTCGGACTCCTTGGCTTCGATGCCCGACATATCAATCTGATCACGCGCTACCCGGGCCCGTCCTGCCGCCTTCGTCCGCTCATCCTCCACCAACTCTTCGAGTCGATTCAAAGTGTCACCGGATCCTCCGATTTCAGTCACCATCCCGGCCGCCATCTCGTTGAGCTCCGCCATCGCCTTGGTCACCTTCATCTCATCCAGATCACGGGCCAGCTGCTCCATCCGGGCACGGGCCGTCTTCACGCTCACTTCCTTGGCCTTCACCAACTCCTTGTAACGCGTTTCCGCGGCTTCCATCTGAACCTTCACTTCATCGTGCTCCGCATCCACCGCCTTGAGCTTCAACGCCAGCTGCCCTGCCGCCTCACGATTTCCCGCCTTCAGATTGGCCGTCGTCTTCGCCCGCAACTCGGTTTCCTCACGATCCAGCTTCTTCACCCGCGAAATCAATTTCTCAACCAGCCCGGCATGCGCCGCCAGCCCTTTGTTGAATTCCGCAATCTGACTCCGCAGATTCTCCTTCTCCAACTCAAGGAGCGCTTCCGGATTTTTCTTCTCCATTCCGCTCACAAAGAGCCCAAAAAATCCCTTCACCAGGTTGGCCAGTCGTTTAAACATAATCGAATATCTACCGGAACAGTGTGTTCAAACCACCGCCACGGCGCAAGTACAAGACTGGCTTCCTTTTATAAGCCCCACGGCACCCGATGCCCGGCACCTCTCACCACCTCCAATCTTCCCTCCGGAATCAGCGGAACCACTTCCTCCGCCAACCTCACAAATTTCTCATCTTTCTCCCCCACCACCCACCGCACCGGACACCGGATCGCACCCAGCCTCGACCGCAAATCCTCCTGCCTCCCCAACGACCAACACCGAAAACTCCGCGCCACTTCCTTCCGTCGCTCCACCAATTTTAAACGATCCCCCCAATCCGGCTCCCCACCCAATATCCCCTGCCCGTTCCATTCCTCCAAAAAACGCCCCCAATCCTCCTCCGCCAACCGCGCCCATCGCTCATCCGTCTCAACCCTCTCCTCCCGCCCCTCCAACAGCCCCGGATGTGCCGAATAAATCACCGCCTCTTTCCACTCACAGCGGCCCGATAACAACGCATGCAGCGCAATCCGCCCTCCCATCGAATACCCCATCAGACGATCTCCATCCTCCGCCCCCTCCGCAATCCGCTCACCCGCCTCTGCCAGCGAACACTCCCCCTCCTCTAACAAATTCCACAAATCAACCCCCTCGTGACCCAAGGACTTCCAGTCCTCCGCCATCCCCACCGCCCCATGCAAACAATGAATCATGGCTCCCAAAATCCAAATAACTGCCGCGCACATCCCCACCCGAAATCCAACCGGCTCTTCCACGGCCGCGCCGGCTCCATCAAGCGCCACCCCCTCTTCGCTCCCTCCGCCCGAATCCCCGCCAACGGATTCACCAGCGTATTCCGCTCGCACAACTCCAACATCGGCACATCCGCCCGCGAATCACTGTAACCCTCCACCCCCTCATCAATCCCAATCTCCGCCAAGCGCCGCACCTTCGCCTCCCCCTTGTGATTCTCCCCCATCATCTCCGGAAAAAACTCCACCTCCTCACCCCAATCAAAAAGCGTCCCCAAACTCACCTCAAACCCCAATGCCTCACCAATGTGCCTCACCCACAACTCCGGACTCGCCGATGCCAGCACCAGCCGCCTCCCCGCCTCCCGATGCCGCTCAATCTCCTCCACAATCTCCGGATAAGTCAGCCTCGGCAGCCATTCCCTCACAAATTCCGCCGCCAACTCCTCCAGCCTCTCCCGCTTCATTCCCCACAAATAACAGTGAAACACCCGCTTCATCCCACCCGCTCCCAACACCTTGTTCAGAGGCAAAAACGCCACAAAAACCACCGTCAACCAACGCCTCCACCCCTCCTGCCTCAGCACATAACTCCGAAACACCAACTGCGTATCCCAAGGCACCACAGTTTGATCCAGATCGAAAAGGACGGTTTCTCGCGCTTGCTCCACACCCACGGTGTTAGACCAACGCCCAAAAAAGGGAATTTCAATCTCTCCTCGATCATGTTCAGAATGCCCCGCCGATGAAATTCCTCCCTCTCGTTCTCCTTCTTCCCGCCAGCCCCCTCTCGGCCCAAATCTACGCCGATGTCACCACCACCATGGGCGACTTCACCCTGGAGCTCTACCACGAGGACTCACCCATGACCGTCGCCAATTTCATCTCCCTCGCAGATGGCTCCCGCGCCTGGATCGACTCCACCACCGGCAAGGTTCATCAAAACAAACCCTATTTCGACGGCATCATCTTCCACCGTGTCATCAAAGGATTCATGAACCAGGTCGGTTCTCCAAAGGGCGACGGCTCGGATGGCCCCGGATACAACTTCCCGGATGAAGTCGATAACGGCGTCCTTCACGACGAGCCCTACCTCCTCTCCTCCGCCAACTCCGGCCCCCATACCAACGGTTCCCAACTCTTCATCACCGTCGACTCCACTCCTTGGCTCGATGGCATCCACACCGTATTTGGAAAAGTGTCCTCCGGCACCGATGTCATCGACGCCATCAATCAGGTCGCCGTCATCACCAACACCACCACTCCCGTCACCGAGGTCTCCATCACCACCGTCACCATTCGCAAGGTCGGCGCCGCCGCCATCGCCTTCGATCCCACCGCCCAGAACCTCCCCGTGGTCGACGCCATCCCCGCCACCATCGCCCTCCCGGAAACCGCCCCCCCCTCCCTCAACCTCAACCAACCGGCCGGCACCAGCCTGAATGTCAGCACCTCCACCAACCTCACCACCTGGACCCAGACAGAGCGACACCTCGCCTCCGGAGACCCCCTCCTTCAGTTCGATCTCGGTGAAATCAAACCTCGCGAGTTCTTCCGCACCTCCCTCATCAACTGGGGGCCCCTCGGAACCTTCCCAAGCGACCTCTCCACCCACATCATCACCATCAACTCGGACCTGGGGGACTTCACCCTCGATCTCGGAGACCCCTCCACTCTTGATTTCAGCGGACTACCCGGCTCCCGCCTCATTGATCTGGAACAAAGCTCGATTTCCACCGACGGCTTCGGCGCCACCCTCCTCATCTACTCCGATGGACTCGTCCCCCTCCGCTTTCGCCTCGGTGCCAACCTCCCCATCGCCGCCCTTCCCACGGGACGCATGACCGGAACCGCCTTCACCTCGCCATCAACCCCCCTCACCGGCACCTTCACCTTCACCGCCAAACCATGAGATTTCTCATTCTAACCGCTTTCCTGTTGGCCCAGGCCAACGCCCAGATCACCGCCAAGTTCAACACCACGATCGGAGACTTCACCGTCCTCCTCGACCACGGGAACGCCCCCCTCGCCACCGCCAACTTTATGCTCCTCGCCGGACTTGAAGATGAAGAATGGACCACCCCCGCCGGCGTCACCCTCCCCGCCCCCCACGTCACCTACAGCCCCCTAAGCCCCGGCACCCCCTACTACAAAAATAACCGCCTCGCTCTCAACGTCCTCTTTCAAGAGAGCGAAGGCCCGGGCGATGTCGACAAATACATCATCCGCCAGTCTCAAACCGTCATGGGATACGTCAGCACCATCCCCCTCGGTAATGTCTATCAGGAACTCGGTGGTGGTCGTAATATCGAGATCCGAAAAGTCGAAAACGAAAACAAATTCCAAGTCGTCATCAAGCACCCGCGCCGCTGGTACAACAACCGCTACGCATGGCTCCAGGATGCCCCCATGTACCGCAACATCCCCATCACCAGGATCGAGACCGGCCGCCGTTTCTTCGCCGGCAGCTTCACCAATGACCTCACCGAGACCCACGGCTACCGCTTCCCGGACGAACTCGTTCGCAACCCGAACTCGACCCCGCCCTGGGGAACCAAATTCAACACCGGCTGGGTCCTCGCCATGGACAACACCCGGGCCAACACCAACGGAAGCCGCTTCTTCATCACCGGCCAACCCGTTCCCGGTGACCTCCCCCTCCTCAAGGAGTGGAACAAACGATACACCGTCGTCGGTGATGTCCTCACCACCGGTGGCGGCCGCCAGGTCGTCATCAACATGCTCAATCTGGCCACGCAGGAGGACGGCACCCCGGACTCCGAAGTCAACATCCAGTCCATCGACATCACCCGTCAGGGCGGCAGTGATGCCGGATTCTTCGTCCATCTGGTCAAAAATGACCTCCCCGGCGATACCACCGCCCTCCAACTCTCCATTCTCAGAGCCGGACCCACGTTCCGTCTCATCACCCCACCCACCCCTCAATCCCAAACCCTCTTCCTGAGTTCCACCTCCCTGCGCGGTGAACCTGTCTCCTTCTTTTCCACCAGCCCTCCTTTCAACTTCGAGTCCCAATCACTCGATCTCACCCCGGCCATCTCCACCAACCCCATCGGATACTTCCGCGCCCTCACCACCCCGCTCCCCTCCTGGCCTTCCCGCGAGTTCACCCTCTCCGGAGCCGTCCTCCAATGCTCCAACGTCCTCTCCAGCGGCTTCGCATCCGGATTCGTCCGCCTCACCATGAACACCGCCACCGCCCAAAACCCCGCCGGCTCAGGAGGCTCCTACATCATTAACCTTCCCGCCATGACCCTTTCCAATCCGGATGGCTCATCCACCTCCTACCCCGCCTTCCAGGGCAGCGGAACCTTCACCTCCAAATATGAATTCGAGGACAACCCCTATCAGGGAATTCTCACCATCCTCACCTCCACCGGAAACTTCCCCTTCGATAGCTTCGATCTCGGCTTCGACTTCCGCTACCGCATCCCGGTAGACGATCGCGTCAGCCGCTTCCTCGCCTACGACGCGGATTCCCTCTACGCCATCGAGGGCGTTTGGGAAAAAATCAACTGACCATGGAATTCCCCAAAACCGTCACCCGCCCTGCCGAGCCCAACGAGCTCATCCCAGCCGACTACTTCGCCCAACTCTCCTTCGCCGATCACTTCGATCGCGACGCCCCCGTCGAAATCGACCTCGGCTGCGGCGACGGCTCCTTCCTCCTCGCGATGGCGGAGCATCATCACGACCGCAACTTCATCGGCGTCGAGCGCCTCCTCGGTCGCGTCCGGAAGGTTTGCCGAAAGGGCGACCGCAAAGGACTCACCAACCTCCGTGTCCTTCGGCTCGAAAGCCTCTACGTCCTCGAATGGCTCCTCCCGCCCGACTCCGTAAGCCGCATCCACCTCCTCTGCCCCGACCCCTGGCCCAAGGCCAAACACCACCGCAGACGCCTCTTCCAAAAACCCTTCCTCGATGCCGTCCTGCGCGTCCTCGCCCCCGGCGGAGAACTCCTCTTTAAAACCGACCACGACGAATACTTCGAATGGTCCGAGGAACAGCTTGATGACTACCCCGCCCTCGAACGACTCGACTGGCCGGACGACGCCTTCTTCTACCCCAAAACCGACTTCCAGATTCAATGGGAAGCCGAGGGCAAATCACTCCAGGGCCTCAGAGCCAGGAAACCCGCATAGCCGGCTCACTCCCCGGCTTGCTCCGTCCGCGGCTTCAACCCGTAGGACTCCGGAGCAACCAGCCCCGCTGAAAGGATCATCTTGCCCGCCTCCTCCAGCGTCATATCGCTGTCGAACACCTTCTCATCGTCCACCAGCACCACAAAACCCGTCATCGGATTGGGAGAAGTCGGGATGAAAACCGAGGTCACATCCTTGCCCGTCTGCGGGTCCGTAAAATGACCCGTGATAAAACCAATGAGCCGGCACCCCGGACTGGGATACTCAATATATGCCACCCCCTTGAACTTCCGGGGACCACCCAAATTCTTCACCGCATCGATGAACTGCTTGATCGCCGAATAAATAAATCCAAACAATGGCACCCGCGTCATCGCGCCATCCACCCAACCCAGGATACGCTTCCCCGGCCGGTTCATCACCGCCCCTCCCGCTAAAAACAACAAGGCCAGCGGAATCAACAACCACAGAAAATCATCCCCCGGAAATCCCTCAAGGGTCCACGCCGCAGGGGAACTCTGATCGACCCCGCGCAGCGTATTGAGGACACCCAGGACGGAGTTAATAATCGCCAACCCGATCCGGTGCAACAACTTGAAGACCAGCACCACGATCCAACCCGTCGCCAGAATCGGAATCACCGCTGCCATCCCTGCCAGCAAAGGTTTCAGCACCTGTCTGACACGCGGGTGCTTCACCTCGCGCGGTTTTCCAATTTGGGAATCATCAGCCATCAGGGATAGAGATAGCCCGAATTTCGCAACTAACAACCCTCACTTATCCAAACTCTCTTGCTGAAAGAAATCCTTTCTGTTACTTCTTGGTATACCCATAAAACTCGTGTCCTCATCCACCCGCAAACCCAGAATTTTAGTCGTCACTCCGGAAATCACCTACCTCCCAAAAGGCATGGGAAACTTGGCCCAGCGATTATCGGCCAAGGCCGGAGGAATGGCGGATGTCTCAGCATCATTGGTGAATGCCCTGAATGACCAGGGAGCCGATGTCCACGTCGCCTTGCCGAATTTCCGGAAGATGTTCCAGCTCGAGGCCAACAACATTTTCGAAGCTGAATACGACAAGGTCAACCGCTCCCTCCCCGAGCAAAAAATCCACCTCGCCCAAGACCGCATCTTCTTTCACCGCTCCCGCGTCTACAGCGCCGCCGAGAACCACAATATCGCCCTCGCCTTCCAGCGGGAAGTCATCAACCACATCATCCCCCAGGTCCGCCCCGACCTCATTCACTGCAATGACTGGATGACCGGCCTCATCCCCGCCGTCGCCAAACGATACGGCATCAAATCCCTCTTCACCTGCCACAATATCCATACCGAAAAACTCACCCTCGCCGCGATCGAGGAAAAAGGCATCGATGCCGCGGAATTCTGGAATCACTGCTACTTCCTCCGCCCTCCCCACCACTACGAGGAAACCCGCAACTCAAACCCCGTCGACCTCCTCACCACTGGCATCTTCGCCTCCGATCACGTCAACTCGGTCAGCCCCACCTTCCTTTCGGAAATTGTCGATGGAAAGCATGCCTTCGTCCCCAGTCACATCAATCACGAGCTCTGGCAAAAATGCCAATCCGGGAACGCCAGCGGTATCCTTAATGCTCCGGACGTCGGCTTCGACCCCCAAACCGACACCCACCTTGAGCACCACTACAACGCCAAAACCCACGTCAAAGGAAAGGCCAAAAACAAAGCCGCTCTTCAGAAGGCCCTCGGACTCAAAATCGATCCCGAAGCCCCCCTCTTCCTCTGGCCCTCACGCCTCGATCCCGTTCAAAAAGGCCCCGAACTTCTCAGCCAAATCCTCTTCAGCCTCACCGAAGAACATCCCGATCTCCAGATCGCCATCGTCGCCAGCGGCGAATTCAAAAAGCACTTCGCCGAGATCATCCACATGCACAGCCTCTACGATCGTGTCGCCATGGTCGAATTTACCGAGAAACTCTCCCGCCTCGGTTACGCCGGATCGGACTTCATGATCATGCCCTCCCGCTTCGAACCCTGCGGACTCCCCCAGATGGTCAGCCCGAAATACGGCACCCTCCCCGTCGCCCACGATACCGGCGGCATCCACGACACCGTCGACCCCTTCAACTACGACCTCGATTCCGGCAACGGTTTCCTCTTCGGCCACTACACCCCCGACGGACTCCGCTGGGCCATCAACGAGGCCGTCCATTTCCATCGCCAACCCGCCAAGGTCAAAGAACACCACATCAAGCGTATCATGGTCGAAGCCGAGACCCGCTTCAATCACGAGAACACCGCCCGCGAATACATCCAGCTCTACGAGCGCATGCTGGGACGTCCCGTCACCGGCTAACACCGCGTTATTAGAAGTGACGAACGGCCTATTTGTGGGAATGTTGGGACCTCACCCTCATCCCACCTGCCATGATGTCGCGATTTCTGGTCCTCCTCCTGCCATTGGCCACGCTCTGGTTGGTCTGGCCCGGTGGCTCCGGATCAACTCTGCGCCCTGAAAAAATTTCCTCCCCCTCCCCGGGACCCGCTTCGCCCAACCCCACTTCCCGGGCTTCGGATTTCGCTCCCAACCCCTCTCCTCCCGGACACACCGTAGCCGGACCCGTTTTCCAATCCGTCCCCATTCCGGCCTTCAACCGGAATCCCGCCCCCGCCCCTCACGGACTCGCCCCGCTTCCCTCCGGAAAAAAACGACACCCCCACTTCGCCCACGCTTGGTCCACCATCGACCCCGCACTCCTCGCCGAACTCCCCCGCCCCCGGCAGCAACACCTCGCCTCCTATCTCGACTCCCTTCTCAAAGGCGACCCCAATGACCAACGCTGGCTCTGCTGGGGACCCGGAACCAGCCTCGCCACCGTCATGGCCTACCACCAGGCCGAAAAATCAGGAGGCCTCGCAACCAAGCAACTCCAAATCAAAGCCGACCAATTCCTGGGCCAAGGCAGATGGAGCAGAGTCGCCCACGGCACCTCTAACAACCTCTCCCAGGGACGCCCCATCACCATCACCTGGAGCATCGTCCCCGATGGCACCCCCACCCCCAACACCGATCAAGACCTCGCCGACTCCGATTTCAGAAGCTGGATGCAGTCACTCTACGGCGGTGACGCCACCGCACCCGCCGCCAGCCAACCCTGGTTCCCCCTCATCAGCGACGCCTTCGCCGCCATGGAAGCCGAGTGCGGCATCAATTTCATCTACGAACCAAATGACGACGGCGCCTCCGTCCTTTCCCAAAACCGCGGCGTCATCGGAATCCGCGGCGATATCAGACTCTCCGCCCGCTTCGTCGATGGCAACAGCAGCCCCTTCGGCGGAAACAACGTCCTCGCCTTCGCCTTCGCCCCCGATCACGGCGACATCATCTTCGATTCCGGAGACTCCTTCTTCGACTCCACCAACCAAAACTCCATCCGCCTCCACAACGTCACCACCCACGAGCTCGGCCACGCCCTCGGACTCGCCCACGTCTGCCCCATCAACCGCACCAAACTGATGGAACCCTTTGCCATCACCTCCTTCCGGGGACCCCAGTTTGACGAAACCTACTCCCTCCAACGCCAATACGGCGACCCGCTCGAAAACACCGGCGGCTCGGTCAGCAATGACCGCGCCTCCAGCGCCTCCCCCATCACCCCCCTCTCCGACGTCCCCCTCACCCTCCAGTGGCTCAGTATCGATGACAACGCCGACCTCGACTACCTCCGCTTCCCCGCCAAGGAATTCCAGAACGTCCAGGCCATCATCAGCCCCAACCGCGCCTCCTACCAGGAAGGCCCGCAGACCGAAAGCTGCTCCACCGCCCCCCTCTTCAATCCCTCCAGCCAACACGACCTCACCCTCGAACTCCTCGATCAAAATGGCTCCACCGTTCTCGCCACCTCGGATTCCGGTGGCCTCGGTGAGGGAGAAAGCATCCTCGACTTCCCCATCGACGAGGATGGCGACTACTACCTCCGCATCAACGGCGGCGGAGACAACACCAGCCAAACCTACTCCCTCACCCTCCTCGTCGGCGGCGCCCCTCCCAAACCCGAAGTCGAATTCCTCTCCTCCGAAATCATCGCCGAGTCCGGAGTCACCAAAAACGGCCGCCCTGATCCCGGCGAGAGCATTCGCATCCGGCTCGGCCTCCTCAACTCCGGAACCGCCGCTACTCAAAACCTCATCGCCACCCCGGTCCCCACCGCCGGAATGACCGTCTTCACCTCCGGAATCTCCTTTCCAACCATCAACCCCGGAAAATCCGCCACCGTCGAGATCGACCTCGCCATCGAAGGCCCCTGCGGACGCCCCCTCGAACTCCCCTTCCAGATCACAGACGACTCCGGCCTTACCGAAACCATCCGCCTCCCCTTCCAACTCGGAATCCTCATCGAGGACGCCCCCATCGAAGAAAAATTCGACCTCACTTCCACCCTCCCCACCGGCTGGTCCACCTCCACCACCGACGCCGGCACCCCTTGGTTCATCACCGACTCTCTCAGCGAATCAGGAAACCGCTCCGCCTTTGCCGCCGGAGTCGCCGGCACCTCCACCGCCACCCTCCTCTCCCCACCCCTCGAACTCAAAAGCGGCACCAACGTCCTTCGCTTCTTCCATCACTTCGATACCGAACTCCGTTGGGACGGCGGCGTGCTCGAAGCCTCCCTCGACGAAGGCCCCTGGTTCGATCTCCCCACCCACCCGGACATCACCGTCGAATCCGGCGGCTACATCAGAGCCCTCTCCTCTTCCGCCCGCCACCCCCTCGCAGGCCGCCAGACCTGGACCGGTGATTCCGCCAAATTCATCGCCACCGAACTCGCCCTCCCCGATGAATGGGCCTCCCAATCCCTCCGCCTCCGCTGGATTCTCGCCCATGACCGCTCCGTCAATGGCCAGGGATGGGCCATCGACTCCCTCTCCATCGAAGGGGAAATCGGAAGCTGCGAACCCCACCTCCCCCTCATCTCACTCACCTCATCCCTCACCCAATTGGATGAAAACAATCCTGACAACTCCGTCACCCTCACCCTTTCAAGCGAAGTCCCCCTCCTCACCCCTCTCGAAATCCCCCTCACCCTCGCAGGAACAGCCAACCTTTCGGACATCACCACCCTCACCCCCCTCCTCCTCCCCGCTGGACAAAAAGAAACCACGTTCACCATCCGGGTCGCTCCCGATGACCTCGTCGAGGGCGCCGAACAACTCATCCTCTCCCTCCCCCAAGATCAGCTCATCTTCGCTCCCTCTCAAAATAGCTCCGTCACCCTCAACATCGTCGATCGCGAAGACTTCCAGTCCTGGTCCCTCCAATACCCCGCCTCCCCTCCCGGCGGAGACCTTGATCACGACGGCCTTCCCAATCTCGGCGAATACCTCCTCGGGCTCGATCCCTCCACCCCCGACGCCCCCCCCCTCAATATCGACCTCTCCCCCACCTCCACCACCGTCCGGCTCAACAACCTCCCTGATCGCAACGACGCCCAAATCAACATCCAGGTCTCCTCCGACCTCTCCCGCTGGACCACCGTCCCCCTCACTAAAGTCGAAAACGGATTGCAAATCCCGCGCGATGACAGCAAGCGTTACCTCCGCCTGATCTTCTCGATCAATCAATAGAGCTTGCGGCTTTTCACCGCACCTAATCCGCACGATACTCCCACCCATGACCGTCAGCGAACTCGCGCAATCCGCCCGGCAGGATGACACCCCGCCACCGGGACTCTCCTCCGCCCTCCAGGCCCTTTGGCTTGCCAAAGCCGGCCGGTGGCATGACGCACATGACCTCTGCCAGGATGTCCCCGAGCCCGCAGGTGCCTGGATCCATGCTTACCTCCACCGGGAAGAGGGTGACCTCGGCAATGCCGGATACTGGTACCACCGCGCCGGTAAGGACATCCCCTCCGGCAGCGTCTCTCTCGATCAAGAATGGAGTCAAATCACAGCCGCTCTTTCCTAATGGCAAAACCTGATAAAAACACCCGCCGCGCCGCCGTCTCAGCCCTTCGCGCCTGGTCAAAAGGACACGTCTACGCCGACTCCCTCATCGAGCGTCACGCCGAACGCAATCACCTCTCCTCCCAGGACCGCGCCCTCCTCCAGGCCATCCTCCTCGGCGTCCTCCGCCATCGCAGCCTCCTCGACCACTGGATCGGACGCTTCCGCAAAGGAAAACTCGATCCCGAAGTACGAGACATCCTCCGCGTCGGCTTCTGCCAACTCCTCATCCTCCGCATCCCGGACCACGCCGCCATCAACGAGACCGTCAACTGCGCACGCGCCCCCATCCGCGGTCTCATCAACGCCGTTCTGCGAAAGGCCGCCACCACCCGCATGAAACTCCTGCGGGACATGGATAACATCGATCCCGTCGTCCGCTTCTCCCACCCGGCATGGCTCTTCAAAAGATGGCGCAAATCCTTCGGCAAGGAAAAGACCGTGGCCCTCATGGATTGGAATAACGCCCCCGCCGAAACCCACTTCCGCCCAAACCTCCTCTCCCCACCACCCGAGGACGCCCCCGAGCCCACCGACGCCCGCGAAGCCACCCGCTCGGGACACTACTACATCACCGATCCCTCCACCGCCCACGCCCCCGAACTCCTCGCACCCCAACCCGGCGAAACCATCCTCGACGCCTGCGCCGCCCCCGGTGGCAAAGCCATCCAAATGGCCGGACTCATGGAAAACACCGGCAAGCTCGTCTGCACCGACTCCAACGAAAAACGCCTCCCGCGCCTCCGCGAAAATCTCCACCAATGCAAGGTCGCCAACGCCGAAATTCTCGAGCACGACTGGCTCCAACCCGCACCTCCCGAATGGCTCAACGCCTTCGATGGCATCCTCCTCGATGTCCCCTGCTCCAATACCGGCGTCTTCCGCAGACGCGTCGATGCCCGCTGGCGCATCCAACCCGGAGACATCGATGCCCTCATCGAAACCCAGACCCGCATCCTCGAGAATGCCATCCCCTGCCTCCGCCCCGGCGGTCGCCTCGTCTACTCCACCTGCTCCATCGACTCACAGGAGAACATCGACCTCGTCAACACCGTCGCCGCCCGATTCCCCCACCTCCTCCTCAAGGAATCCCGCCAACTTCTCCCCTTCGTCGATGAAACCGACGGCGCCTTCGCCGCTCTGCTCCTTGACCAGCGCCCGAACTAAACTATCATCTTCCGATCATGAAAGAGCTTCTCCCCTTGGCGCTCATTGCCGCCCTTCTCGCCTCCTGCGCTCCCATCGATAGCTCCGGAGGCGGCTCCGGCACCGGCTACCTCTCCGGGTTCAACCGCGCCCCCACCCCCGAAGACACCGCCCCCCTCCACGCCCGCGGCTACTGGGATGGCGAAGGCGTCGAAGGACCACCCTCCATCGTCATCAAGCGCGATGAACAAAAGGCCTACTTCTACAAAGGCTCCCACCTCGTCGGCATGAGCCCCATCGCCACCGGGAAAACCACCCACACCACCCCCGCCGGGAAATTCAAAGTCACCCAAAAAAGCCCGGACCACACCTCCTCCCTCTACGGCGTCATCCGCGATACCCGCACCGGCCAAATCGTCAATGACGACGCAGACACCCGCAAAGACAAACCCGGGCCGGGACAGGTTTACGAAGGCGCACCCATGCCCTACTTCCTCCGCTTCAATGGCGGCGTCGGCATGCACGTCGGTCACCTCCCCGGATACGCCGCCTCCCACGGATGCGTCCGCATGCCCGAGCCCATGGCTAAAAAATTCTACGAAAACTCGCCCATCGGCACCCCCGTCACCGTCCTCTAGTTTGATGAAGTCCTCCTTTGTCATCACCCTCGTCGGACCGGACCGCTCCGGCCTCGTCGACTCCGTCGCTGACGTCATCGCCCGCCACGGGGGAAGCTGGCAGGAAAGCCGCATGGCCCGCCTCGCCGGACAATTCGCCGGCATCCTCCACATCGACTGCCCCGTCACCTCCGCCCCCGCCCTCGAGGCTGACCTCGCCGCCCTCGATAACCTCCACCTCATCCTCGTTCCGCTTGGCGACTCCGATCTCCCCACCGGACAAGTCGTAAAACTCGAGATCGTCGGCCACGACCAACCCGGGATCATCAAACGCATCGCCTCCACCATCGCCTCCCACCAGGGCAACGTGGAAGAACTCGAAACCTTCCTCGAGTCCGCCCCCATGGCCGGCCACCTCCTCTTCCGCACCTGCGGCACCATCCGCCTCGCCGACGGACAAGACTCCTCCCTCCTCGTCCTCGCACTCGAAGAACTCGGGCCCGACCTCACCGTCGACATCCTCTAGGCCTACCGGGTTAACCCTCGATGAATGCCTCACCAACGCGCTCCTCAAAGTTGATATTGCATTGCTTCACCATCCAATAGCATCACTCCATCCTCTCCGTTTCCCTTCCGTCTATTTCTCTTCGGCCATTTCCACCTTACTCCGGCTCCACTCCGTTCCGGTTGCGGTTCTCATTCACTTCAACTAAATAGAACTAGCTCCCATGCGCATCGACATCCTCACCCTCTTCCCCGAGATCGCCCTCGCTCCACTTCGGGAAAGCATGATGGGACGCGCCCAAAAGTCGGACCTCGTCCAAATCCACGCCCACAACCTCCGGGATTGGGCCACCGACAAACACCGCCGCACCGACGACTACCTCTGCGGCGGCGGTCAGGGAATGCTCCTCAAGCCCGAACCCATCTTCGCCGCTATCGAAGAACTTCGCACCCCCGAGGCCAAAGTCATCCTCATGACTCCCCAGGGAAAAGTCTTCAAACAAGCCATCGCCCAAGAACTCTCCGCCGAAACCCACCTCATCTTCCTCTGCGGTCACTACGAGGGCGTCGACCACCGCGTCATCGAAGAACTCGTCGACCTCGAACTCTCCATTGGCGACTACATCCTCACCAACGGAGCCATCGCCGCCGCCGTCGTCACCGATGCCATCGTCCGCCTCCTCCCCGGAGCCCTCGGTGATGCCCGCTCCCCCGAGGACGAATCCTTCGCCGATCCCAACCTCCTCGAAGCCCCCGCCTACACCAAGCCCGCCGACTTCCGCGGCCTCAAGGTCCCCGACATCCTCTACTCCGGTCATCACGAAAAGATCGACCAATGGAAAAAAGAACAGGCCCTCAAACGCACCCGCGAAAACCGGCCCGACCTCCTTCAGTGAGATAACGCAATCAGCACCTCGCGCCACTTCGCCCGAAATCCCTGATCCTCCGCCGCAAGCTTCTCCGCTGCCGCCTCCGCCTCGGCACGCATCCCCACCAGCCATTCGAAGGCAATCGCCCGCTCCCGGGCAGCGACCGACGGCTCCTCCCCGTGCAACGACCGCTGGAGCTCCAAAAGTGACGCCACATCCACCTCGCTCCACGAAAGGGACTTCCCGTCCCCGCCCGTCAGCACTTTCCCGCTCAACTCCGTCACCTCAAAAATCCCACCCGCCCTCGTCTTCACCTCAAGCGGCAGCACCAACTTCAGATCGGCGTAAAACAGCTTCGCCTGATCAAAAAAGTAATTCCACCCCTCCACACTCTTGGGAGGGGCACTCTCCCCCGCCCCGTTCAACAAAATCCGGGCATCTCCAAACCGCAACCGGGCACAAAGCTCATCCATCCGGCCCGTCCGCTCGCTCCATCCCAACCCCGGTAACTCGCCCGGACGCAACTCCAGCCCCTTCCTCACCCGCATCAAATAAATGCGCAGGGACTTCAGATTCCTTCCCGCCCGACCCTTAGTCTTCAACTCCCCCTCCATCACCGCAAGCCGCGCCATTTGCTCCTCCGCTTCCTCGATCGATAACGGCCGCTCCCACCCCTGAATCGCCCCAAGCAATGCCGCATCCGCCAAATAATCCTCAACCTTGGACTGATAAACCGGATACCACGAAAAATCTGACTCAATCTCCGCCCCCCTCACCTTCTCAAAAAACACAATCGCCTCCTCAAAAAGCCCCTGCTCCCAAAGCTTCAACCCCACCGCCATCGCCCCCACCCAGTCAACAATCCCTTGGGGAACCTCCGTAAGCGCTTCCTCCGGTGGTGGAGCCACCGTCGCAAGCACCTCACTCAGCGCGATCAACTTCCCCGTCGTCGCACTCTCGTTCGACAATCCCTTCAGCCGCTTCCGAATCACACGCGCCTCCTCGCGCGCCTTCCCCGGCTCACCGTTGAGCAACGCACTCACCGCCCCCTCCAACAACGCAAAAGACTGCGACGGCTCCTGCAGCCTGCCATCCTCCGAGATCTCGATAAACCTCCCCCGGGCCTTGTCATAATCCCCCTGAAATACCAAATCACGAGCCTCCGCCCACGCCTCCGTCGTCCCCCGTGATTCATCAAAAGCATGATCCACCGGCACACTCTCAATCGGCCTCGGCTCCTCCACCTTCTTCACCACCTCCGGCTCCCGCTCCCAAGGTTTCATCTTCCAAAGCCCTGCTCCCAAAACCGCCACCACCGCTGCCGCCACCACCGGAATCATCCAGCGGGACTTTGCCGCTCTCCTCGCCGCCCGCCCCTCTCCATGAATCGGAATCCCCTCGGAATCCGCAGCCTCAACACGGGCCCTCCGCAACGCCTCCACCAAATCGTCATAACTCTCCCACCGGTGCTTGGGCTGAAATGCCATCATCCGGTCAATCGCCTCACACGTCGCACTCCCCAACCACGGAGCCACCTTGGACAACCGCGGAATCGTCTGCTTCGCCCGCTTCAAAACCGCCCGACTCGTCGTCGTCGACTCAAAGGGAGGCTTCCCCGACAAAGCATGATAAAGCGTCGCTCCAAAAGCATACAAATCACTTCGAAAATCCTCCTCGCCCTGATCCAACGCCTCGGGGGGAACATAATACGGCGTCGCCCACACCTCCTCCGCCTGCGCCGCCCCTCCATGGGTAATCAGCGCCAGACCAAAATCCACCAGCTTCGCACTCCCCTCCGGCGTCAGTAAAATATTTCCCGGCTTCACATCACGGTGCAACACCCCGGACTCGTTGGCCGCCCGCAACCCCTCCGCCACCTCCAGCGCAATATCAAGAACCTCCGCTTCGGGAAGAGCTCCCCGCTTTGTCATCATCGCCTCGAAGCTCTGCCCCTTGATCAGCTCCATCACCAGGAAGTAACGGTCATACGCCTTTCCCACCGTGTAAATCTTCACCACATTCGGGTGATTCACCGCCGCCGTCAGCTTCGCCTCACGCTCAAAAGCCTCCACCCTCACCTCATCCACACTATACTGCTCGTTCAGGATCTTCACCGCCACCTCCCGGCCCAAGGTCTCGTCGATCGCGAGATAAATCACACTCATGCCACCCACGGCATAGCGTCTCTCCAAATAATACTTCCCCAGCTTCCGCTTCACGCGGGTCTCCACCTCGCAATGAGGACAGATCACCTTCGAGAACGGCTCAAAGCTCGTCACATCAAGCTCCTTCCCGCAACCGGAGCAACGGTCGATCACAAGCTCCTCTGGGGATATTTCGCTCACAGGAGGATGAGGATAGTGGGCGGGGCCTAGCGACCTTCGTTCATCCCCCCAAGAACACCCTGACCGGTGTCCTTGCCGGGAATATTCCAGGGCATGCTGCCTGCCGCATCACTCCCCGGAGGTGGAACCGGCTTCCGCTCGGCGACCTTGTTGTTCGCACAGGAAAAAAGGCTCAAACAAACGAGAGGGAGAAGAAATTTCATCGCGTTCACAATAACCCCTCTGCCTGGTTTGAAAAGTCCCGATTCGTCACAATCTACGTGCCTCCACCCCCTTTCCCAAACCCCCAACCCCGCCACAAAAAAAAGCCCCGTCCGCAGCGCGAACAGGGCTTTAAAATGAGATACCGGGACGAAGCTTACTTCTTCCTCTTCTCTTCCTCGCGCTCCTTGGCCTCCGCGATCACCTTGTCGGAAATCATCTTCGGACATGCCGCATAGTGCTCGAATTCCATCGAGAACTGACCACGACCGGAGGTCATCGTGCGGAGGTCACCAATGTAACCAAACATCTCGGAAAGAGGTGCCTGGGCCTTGATGCGGATACCGCCGGAAGCAGTGTCCTGTGACTGAATCATACCACGGCGACGGTTCAGGTCACCGATGACATCACCGACGTGATCCTCGGGAGTGAACACATCCAGCTTCATGATCGGCTCGAGGATTTGCACTCCGGCCTTGGGCACGGACTGACGATAGGCGGCTCTTGCCGCGATTTCGAACGCCACAGCCGAGGAGTCCACAGCGTGGAATGCTCCATCGGAAAGAGTCACCTTAAAGTCCAAACAAGGATAACCGGCAAGCACACCCTTATCGAGTGAAGTCTTGAAGCCCTTCTCGACCGCAGACCAGAATTCCTTGGGAACGTTTCCGCCCACCACTTTCGATTCAAACTGGAAACCTTCACCCGGCTCAAGCGGAGTCAGGGTGTAGTCAATCTTAGCAAACTGACCGGAACCACCGGACTGCTTCTTGTGAGTGTAGCTGTCGCTGAGTTCCTTGGTGATCGTCTCGCGGTAAGCCACCTGGGGAGCTCCCACAATCACTTCAACCTTGTGAGTCCGCTTCAGGATATCAACTTTAATGTCGAGGTGAAGCTCACCCATTCCCTTAAGAATGGTCTCACCGGAATCCAGATCGGTTTCAACACGGAAGGAGGGATCCTCCTGGATCATCTTACCAAGAGCATTACCAAGCTTCTCCGCATTGGCCTTGTCAATCGGCGAAACCGCGAGGGAAATCACGGGATCCGGGAACACCATGGGCTCGAGAGTCGCAGGGTTGTTCTTGTCACACAAAGTGTGACCCGTTTGAACATTCTTAAGTCCAACAAGTGCGATGATGTCACCCGCCTGCGCGCTATCGAGCTCGGTCCGGGCATCAGCATGCATCTCGACAAGACGGCCAACACGCTCGGTCTTGCCGGTGAAAGTATTGAGAATCGTGTCTCCCTTCTTGAGAGTACCCGAGTAAATCCGGGTGAAGGTCAGGGCGCCGAACTGGTCGTCCATGATCTTGAAGGCAAGCGCACGCAGCGGACCGTTGGCATCCGCAACAGCCACTTCACCGGTCTCATTGCCTTCGTCATCAAACTCGGGCTCCGGCTCCACCTCGAGAGGAGAAGGCAGGTAGTCCACCACAGCATTGAGGACATTCTGAACACCCTTGTTCTTAAATGCCGATCCACAGAAGGCCGGGAAGAAATCGAGGGCAATCGTTCCCTTGCGGATACAACGCTTGATGGTCGCAATGTCAGGCATGTTTCCTTCAAGGTAGGCTTCCATGACTTCATCGTCCTGCTCAACCGCAGTCTCGATCAACTCGTCGTGATACTTCTGGGCCTTCTCCTTGAGTTCCTCGGGAATCTCGGTGATTTCATAGTTCTCGGGAAGACCGGAATCATCCCAAACCCATGCTTTCATCTCAAGAACATCGACAACTCCCACGAAGGTGTCCTCAAAGCCAATCGGAATGGTCATCACAAGCGGCTTCGCACCAAGGACATCCTTGGTCTGCTGAATCACGCGGAAGAAATCAGCACCAACCCGGTCCAGCTTGTTCACGAAGATGATCCGGGCCACCTCCGAATCGTTCGCGTAGCGCCAGTTGGTCTCGGACTGTGGCTCAACACCACCGGATCCGCAGAACACACCCACGCCGCCATCAAGAACCTTCAGGGAACGGTAAACCTCAATCGTGAAGTCAACGTGCCCCGGAGTATCGATGATGTTCATCCGGTGGTCATTCCAGAAACATGTGGTAGCAGCGGACTGAATCGTAATTCCCCGCTCTGCTTCCTGCTCCATGAAGTCAGTGGTGGACTCACCATCGTGAACCTCACCCGTTTTGTGAATTTTACCAGTGAGCTTAAGAATACGCTCGGTAGTTGTGGTTTTTCCAGCATCCACGTGCGCGAAGATGCCGATGTTCCGGTATTTGGTGAGGTCAATCATGATCTGTATCTCTGGAAGGGCGCGGTTTATGCCCAGAGAGAGGGTTTTGTCGAGCCTAGAGCGCGACTTTTTCCACTTCTCCGAGCAATTTCCGCCAACATCACTTCGTGATTTTCAACTGAATATCCTTATAAAATACCGTGCTCTTGGGGTCATGTGCCTGAAAGGCGATCGTCCCCTTGGCCAACTTCCGTCCCCGCATCGAATCATTCGGTCCGTTCCAGCCCTCCGGCTCGGTATACTCCACCGTCTTCTCGCCATTGATCTTAAGCGTAATCTGAGACCCTTTCACAATGATGTGATAGTCAAACCACTCCTCATCCTTCGTCACCGCCTCCTTGATCACCATGTTCACCGCCCCATCCTTCATTTCAACATAGGGCGCCTGGTCCAAGTCGGACTCCACCCACAGATTCACCACCCCATAAAGACTCCCGCTTCGCTTCTTGTCACTCTGCGAAGAATTCACCTGCGCCTCATATCCCGCCGAAGGCCAACCCTCTTCCTGATACTGCGTCGCAAAATATACCCCCGAATTGGACCCCGCCGTCGTCTTGGCCTTCAACTTAAGCTCAAAATCACGAAATCCCGCATCTCCCTGCTCCCCCACGTAAAACAAATGTGCCCGATCACCGGTCACCTTCAACACCCCACCCTCTTCCACCGAAAACGCCGCCGGATTGTCCTTGCTCGACTTCCACCCCTTCAACGACTTCCCGTCGAAAATTGGAGTAAACCCCTCTTCGGCCATCATAGCACCCGCAGCCACCAGACTGCCCATCATCAACGATATCATCTTACGCATGGTCCACCCCATACGCACTCAACCGCCCAAAACCTTCACTAAAACCGCTCCGGATTCTCTTCTTTCCACAATTTCCAGCACGCCAAAAACCCCGGAGCAAAATCATCCGGACAGGCCCTCACCCAGGCCTCAATCTGCCCCATCGAAAACCACCGCCCATACTCAATCTCCGCACAAGGAAACTTCACCTTCCCCTGCGCCAACGTCGCATACAGCCGCACGTGCTCCCATCCCGTGTTCGCATGAGCCCCCAATTTCCCCACTTCCAGCAAATCGTGATCCTTCAAGCCCAGCTCCTCACCCAACTCGCGCACCGCACACCCCTCATACTCCTCCCCCGCATCCACATGCCCCGCCGCACTGGAATCCCAAAGCCCCGGGCACTTGTCCTTCAACCGTGATCTCTTCTGCAGAAAAATGTCCCCCGCCTTGTTCAGCGCAAAAATATGCACCGCCCGATGCTTCAGATCGTCGCGATGAATCACATCTCTGCGCTCCGAACCAATGACCTCGTCATGTTCATCCACCACCGCCAACATCTCGCCATCCCCCTGACCTTCGTCCTTCGAAAAGTCGGGATCCACCTCACGCGTCAAGGCCACCCACTCGTCCAAACTCAACTCCTCCGCGCGGGCCATCGGGTTCAAATTCAATTTCCCGCTCACCGCCTCCCAGTCAACATCGGCCGGAAGATTCTTCCGCAACTGCTTCCGCCGCTGCGAAAAACCACGCCGCACCAACTCGTCGAACAAAATCCGGTCATGCACCGGCAAGGCTTCCTGCCGCGGCTCCAGCGTCATCACCGTGGAATCAATCATCGGCTGCGGGTAGAAACAGCTCGGCGGAACCACCTTCACCCGCTCCCCCTGCCACTCACACTGCATTCGCAACGTCAGCACCCCGTAATCCTTGCAGCGCGGCCCCGCCAAAATCCGGTCAATCATCTCCTTCTGCAGCATCAGCACCGCCTTGGAAAACGCCGACGGACCCTTCAAAAAATTCCGCAAAATCGCCCCCCCGGCCGAATACGGCAGATTCCCCAACAACTTCACCGGACGCTCCGCAAAAAATTCCCGCGTATCCACCTTCACCGCGTCATCATTGACCACCACCACGTCATCCCGCCCGCCGAAACGCCGCTTGAGATAGTCCGCCAAACGACGGTCATACTCGATCAAAATCACCTTCTTCGCCTTCCCCACCACATGCTCCGTCAACGCCCCCGTCCCCGGCCCCACTTCCACCACCGTATCCTCCGGCTGAATGTCCAACTGACCCACAATCCACTCCGCCGTATTCTGATCGACCAAAAAATTCTGCCCCAGCTTCCGCGATGGGACCACCCCCACCTCCGCAAGCACTTCCTTTAATTCAGTCGCCGTCACCCCTGTCCTTTGAATTGCCGGACCCTCCAATGTCCACTAAAATCACTCCGCAACCATGACCTTCGCCACCCAAATCACCCTCTTCCGCCTCCTCCTGGTGCCGGTGTTTTGCGTCCTCGCCATCTATTACGGCGAGTCGGTCAAGTCCGCCTCCCCCGATGAATCACTCCGCTGGTGGGCCGTCGCCACCTACATCACCGCCGCCGCACTCGATGGCCTCGATGGCTTCGTCGCCCGCCGCTTCAATCAACAATCCCTCCTCGGATCCATCCTCGACCCCCTCACCGACAAAGCCCTCCTCCTCACCGGGCTCATCACCCTCTCCATCGTCGAATGGGGCCAGGACTGGCACCTCCCCATCTGGTTCGTCGCCCTCGTCATCGTCCGTGATATCGAAATCATCGTCGGCATCTGGATCCTCTACTTCATCAACCACCGCGTCCCCATCAAACCCCACTGGACCGGAAAGGTCTGCACCGTCACCCAAATGATCGCCCTCGGCTGGGTCATGCTCAAGCTCTTCGATCTCTCACCCCTCTACCCCACCATCCTTGCCACCATTTTCACCATCTGGTCCGGCTACGCCTACTTCTGCGAGGGCCTCCGTCAGCTCAAAAAAGTCAACTGATGACACTTGTCATCACGCCCTTCCCCTTTACCTTTCTCCCGTGTCCTTTCTCGAGCTCCACGACCTCAAAACCCACTTCCCTGTTCGGAAAGGCGGCTTTCTCTCCAAATCGGATTCCGTCATCAAAGCCGTCGACGGAGTCACCCTCAGCATCGAAAAAGGCAAAATCCTCGGCCTCGTCGGTGAATCGGGATGCGGAAAGTCCACCCTCTCCCGCACCGTCATGCAGCTCCAGCCTCCAACCGATGGCAAGGTCATCCTCGAGGGCGAAGTCCTCACCGACCTCCCCTCCTCGGTCATCCGCCGGAAGCGCCTGGATTTCCAAATGATCTTCCAGGACCCCTATGCGTCTCTCAACCCACGCATGACCATCTACTCCACCCTCGCCGAAGCCGTCCGCCAGCGACACCCTCAGCTCAAGGGAAAAGGCAACAGGGACCAGCTCACCGACCGCGTCGCCAAGCTCATGGCCACCGTTGGACTTGATTCCCGCTACATGCGCAAATATCCCCACGAGTTTTCCGGCGGACAACGCCAGCGCATCGCCATCGCCCGCGCCCTCGCCCCCGAGCCCAAGCTCATCCTCGCGGACGAACCCGTCTCCGCCCTCGATGTCTCCATCCAGTCCCAAATCCTCAACCTCCTCCTCGATCTCCGTGACGATTTGGGACTTACCATGATTTTCATCTCGCATGACTTGTCCGTCGTGCGCTACATCGCCGACGACATCGCTGTCATGTATAAAGGTCGGATTGTGGAATACGGAGACGCCGAAGAGGTCTTCCATAACCCTCAAGCCGACTACACCAAGAAGCTCATTTCCGCCATTCCTCACATCAACGCCACCGCATAACCCCTTACCTGCATGGACCCCACAACCTACAAAATCATTCACCTCGCCGGCCTCATGGGACTATTCTCCTCAATCGGCGGATTGATCGGAGCTGACGTCAGAAAACCCGCCACTCTTCGGGCATACACCATCGTCCACGGTGTCTCTCTCCTCCTCCTTCTCATCAGCGGCGTCGGAATGCAGACCAAACTCTTCTACTCCATGGGCTCCATCTGGATCATTGCCAAGCTTGCCATCTGGGCCTTCATGGGGGCCTCAATTGTCATCCTCAAGCGCCGCCTCATGCCCGTGGGCGCAGCATGGGCCCTCACCCTCATCCTCGGAGTCACCGCCGCCGTTCTTGCCCTTAAGAAGCCCGGTCACAAGATGAAGGAAATCCCGGCCCCCACCAGCGCCCTCACCACCCAGGTGAACCAAAGCTAGTCACACCTATTCACGTTTTACTCACATTAAAAAAGCCCGTCAGCTCAACACTGACGGGCTTCTTTGTGAATACTTGCGGACGATCTAGACCACCTGATGCTGACCTGGAACCGGAGCAGGATAAAGACCGTCAGGTCCGGGCTTCGGTCCGGGATCGGCATCCCATGCGTAACGTTCGGGCATGATCGAAATCTTGGACGCCAACGCATCGTCGTAACTCAGCTCCTTGCCTGAATACGTCGCCATCCGGCCCAAAATCGCCGTCATCGTGCTTGCCGCCGTATAATACGCATTGTTGATCGGCTTGTCCTCACGGATGTGTCGATACAGCACATCATGCTCCGTTTGGTAGGGATCGTTGTTCTCACCCCGGAAACGCCAAATCATCTTCCCGTTCCGGTCATAAAGTTTCCCCGGCGTCGCCCGGCCATTCTGCGTCCCGATCACTTCGGTCACACGGTTCAAAGTGTCCTTCTGATGCCGGCATTGCGAGTTCATCACGCTGCCATCGGCAAAGGTATACTCCACATAGTGATGATCATAAATTTCTCCAAACTCAGGCCCAACCCGCACCTGACGCCCACCCATCCCTTGCGCCTTCACCGGTGGTCCGCCTTTGAACCAGTTCATCACATCGATATTGTGCACATGCTGCTCCACGATGTGATCACCGCACAACCAATTGAAATAATACCAATTCCGCATCTGATATTCCATCTCCGTCATCCCCTCCTTGCGATCACGGACCCACACTCCGCCACTGTTCCAATAGACCTGCGCGGAAGTAATATCTCCGATCACCCCCTCCTTGATCTTCGCCAGCGTCTCGATGTAACTGTTCTGATAACGCCGCTGAAGACCGCACACCACCTTCAGATTTTTCTCGTCCGCCTTCTTGGCAGCCGCCAGCACCTGACGGATTCCCGGAGCATCCGTCGCCACCGGTTTTTCCATAAAGACATGCTTCCCCTGCTCCACCGCATACTCAAAATGCTGCGGACGAAAGCCCGGACTCGTCGTCAAGATCACCACCTCGGCCGCATCAATCGCCGCCCGATATCCGTCGAAGCCATCAAAAATCCGCTCCGCAGGCACATCCACCCGGTCCCCAAAGTTCTTCTTCAATCCCGCAACCGTTCGCTCGGCATTGTCCCGAAAGGCATCACAAACTGCCACAATCCGGGTTCCACCCGCATTCAAAGTCTGCGTGGCAGCTCCCTGACCACGACCACCGCAGCCAATCAAGGCCACTTTGATGTCATCATTGGCGGAATTCTGGGCAAAACCACCAAGAGGTAGCGTGGCAGCGAAAGCTCCTCCTGTTTTCAGGAGAGCACGACGATTAGGTACAACGGAATCGTTCATAAATTGAAGGTTCCCCTCTTACGGACCTCACCGCAACGATTTATCGAATAAGCTCGTCTTCGTAGACCACGGTTAGCCCCGCTTGATTCAGCATCGACGCCCCAAACTCCGCATCTTCAAGATGCATCGCCAGCAAGGCATGCCCCTGATGCTGCACCAATAAGGAAAAAGCGTAGTCCAAATTGGTCTCAGCCTCATGCAGGGTCGAGAGGCATTTCTTCACATCACCCCCGCACTCCCTCATCTTCACCACCACCAACTCTGAAAGAGTATACGCTATCCCTTGTTCCGCAAAAAGCTCCTCCGCCGCATCCGGATCACTCAATACCAACCGCGCCACCGTCGCATCACTCGAATCCTGCACCGACACGCCAATCACATCGATCTCCCGCCTCCCAAGGAGTTTCGCCAGAGCACAAAACGCTCCCACCCTGTTCGGGAGCATCACAGAGAACTGTCTGACATACTGCCTTTTCCGGCTGATTTGCTCGGTCCCTTCCATCCGCGCCCAGATTAACAGATTCATCTCCTCGGAGCAATCCGCTTGTCTCGGAAGCAAAAATCCGCTTTTCAGAGCCGTGACCGATGATTTCCAATCCCGCTTCGGCGGTATCGCACGCCTCTACGGAATCTCTGCTCTGGAGAAATTCTCCCAAAGTCATGTCATGATCATCGGACTCGGCGGCGTGGGCTCCTGGGCCGCCGAATCTCTCGCCCGGTCGGGGATTGGCACCTTCTCTCTCGTCGATCTCGACGACCTCTGCCTCACCAATATCAACCGGCAAATTCACGCCACCGCAGACACCATCGGCAAATCAAAAGCCACCATCATGGCCGATCGCATCCGGGCCATCAACCCGGATGCCACCTGCCACGTCCACCAATGCTTCTACAGCGAGCGCACCTCCGACGAACTCCTTTCCCACACCCCTCCCCACCTCGTCATCGACGCCATCGACTCATCTCGTGACAAGGTCCATCTCCTCGCCACCTGCCGCGCCAAAAACATCCCCGTCATCACCAGCGGAGGTGCCGGCGGCCGCCGAAAAGCCACCGAAATCAAAATCGACGACCTCTCCCGCGCACACGGCGACTCCCTCCTCAGCAACGTCCGCCGCCACCTTCGCGCCCGCTATCGCTTCCCCGAACAAAAAAAGAAGGGCGGAAAATTTAAAATCGCAGCCGTCTTCTCTCCGGAACAACGCCTCTTCCCCCAATGCGATGGCGAAACCTCCATCAACCGGCCCGAAGGGCTCACTGGGGGAATGAAATGCGATTCCGGCTACGGAGCGGCCACCCACCTCACCGCCACCTTCGGAAATCTCATGGCCGAATGGGCGCTTGAAACCCTTGCGACCGCTTAAAAGCAGCCCCCCGCACGGAGAAAGTTCTTCTTTCAAAAAAAATCTCTTATCCTGCGCCCTGAAATCTGCTTGTATTACAGATCGAGCATGGAAGATCAGATCTAAAATGCAGAACCACACAAACCACTGTAATGATTAACAAAATCCTCAACCCGGTCATCACCGGACTCATCACGGCCAGCAGCCTGTATGCCGCCGAGGTCACTATCTTCGAAGAAGACTTCGAGGGTGCTGGCGACGCGCTTGTATCTGGCGGAGCAGTCACCACCACAACCCTCGTCGCAGACCCCCAGGCAGGCGGAACACGCGGGACCGTCATGGAACTCTCACTTGATGGCACCGCCCAATGGGCCGGCCTCAATACCGTCCCACTGCGAATCGGACTCCTCCCACTCGGAATCGCCCCCGGAACCGATACCTACGAGTTCACCGCTGATGTCTACGTCCCCTCCACCACCACCTTGGCGGTCGATGACACCACCGGACTGCGGATTCGCTGGACTGACGCCGACGAGACCGGAAAAACCGAGCCCGCTTTCCAAAAGAGACTCGATGATCCCATCTTCATTCGCGATCAGTGGGTTACCCTCACTCTCAGCGGAAACATCCCCGCAACCTTCGGCACTGCCGGGGGCGCAACCACCCACATCCGCCCCATCTACTCGGTTCAGGATGTCGGCGTCAATGCCGTGAGCGGAACAGCCATCTACCTGGATAACGTCAAGATCATCGCCACCACCGCGGGCGAGGACCCCAACCTGTTTGGCTCCAACACATCCAAATTCGGGATCGTTGCTCCAGGCACCACCGAAACCAGAACCTACTCCCTCTCCAACACCGGAGTTTCCAATGACCTCGTCATCTCGGAAGGGGCTCTTTCAGGTCCGGGTAGTGCCAACTTCACCGTCAACACCACCTTCCCTCTGACCATCGCTCCCGGCGGCAGTGCGGATATCGAGGTTGTCTTTGACAGCTCCACCGGAGTCGGGGCCTATGCCGCGGCACTGGACCTCACCACCAACGACGCCACCGACCCAACCTACTCACTCTCACTCTCCTCGATCATCTTCGAGCACGACCCCACCTCCGAAGAGCTCATCATCAATGGTGACTTCGAAGCAGGAAGCACTGTCGGATTCGGATCAGGTCAGAAGTTTGAAATCTTGACCGCTCCCACTGACCCGGTTCATGCCGGAAACTTCGCAGCGTCCTACACCCTCCCCGGTGGAAACCAGTGGGGAAGCTTCGAACTCAATCAACCCTCCCCTCCTGCTGTCGAGGGAATGGCAAATCGCGTCATCATCACTCCGGAAATGATCGGACGTCCCTACAAGTTCTCTTGCTGGTACTACCGCCCCGCGACCGATGGCATCGCCGACGATGACTTGGTTCAGTTCATCATGCGTTGGAATGGCCTCACGCCGGACAGTGCTCCCTTCTTCTCCTATTCCGGTGCTGATCTTGGCGCCGATACCTGGGTCGAATACATCGAGGAAGGAATCGTTCCTGCCACCTGGCCTGAAAACGATCCCGCTGGCGTTCCTGTCGACTCCGCACACCTGATCTTTAGCTTCAGGGATGTTGACACCAACGCCGTGGGAACCGAACGCGTCTTCATCGATGACTTGAGCTTCACCGTAGACCTTCCTGAGGTCATCGTGGTGGTCTACCCGGAAATCACCAACATCGCTCGCGACCAGTTCTCCGGTGCCTCCACCTTCTCCTGGACCACCGCGCCCAATCAGACCTACATCGTCGAATTTAGCGCTGATCTGGTCAACTGGGTCGAACTCGAAGACGAGCTTCCCGCTTCAACTGAAGGTGATTCCACCACCTACACCGACTCAACCTCTGATGAAGATGAAGTGCGGTTCTACCGCGTCATCCTGAATAACGCTCCGGCCCCTCCGGCTGAGTAATTCATCCGGTTCGGATAAATTATCCCCAAAGCGATCCGGCTCCGGCCGGGTCGCTTTTTTATTCCCCGCGACTCATGGACACCAAAAAGGCGACCCCCATCGGAGGCCGCCTTTTCGAAAAGTTAAAGGTGGTAAAACCTAGTTCACGCCCTTCTTGGACATCTTGGTGCCTTTCGTGGCTCCTTGACGCGCCTTGAAGCGTGGATTGGTTTTGTTAATGACGTAAAGAGTGCCCTTACGCTTCACAACTTGACAGTCAGCGTGGCGGCGTTTGGCGGAAGCGAGGGAAGAAAGTACTTTCATGGGACCTGCGGTTGGAGGCGGGAGACTAGACCCCGATTCCACCATGTAAAGCCCATTCCACAGAAAAATTCGTATTCAAAGCCCCCCCGTCATGGTTCACTCCCCCCACGCCTTTACCTATGTCGGAGTCCTATTTCCAAGAAACCGCAAACGCCCCCGAGACCCCACTCGATCTCACCCTCCGCCCCCCCGGGTTCGAGGACTTCCACGGCCAGGAAAAAGTCACCGAACGGCTCATGCTCATGGTCCAGGCCGCAAAACAACGCGATGACGTCCTCGAGCACGTCCTCCTCTCCGGCCCCCCGGGACTCGGTAAAACCACCCTCGCCAACATTGTCGCCGCCTCCGTCGGCACCACCCTTCACACCACCTCCGGCCCCCAGATCGAAAAAGCGGCCGATCTCGCCGGCATCCTCACCAACCTCCAGCGCGGCGATCTCCTCTTCATCGACGAAATCCACCGCCTCCACCCCGCCATCGAGGAATACCTCTACCCCGCCATGGAAGACTTCCGGCTCGATATCATCATCGACTCCGGCCCCTCCGCCCGCTCCATCCAGCTCCAGCTCCCAAAATTTACCCTCGTCGGCGCCACCACCCGCTCCGGCATGCTCACCTCCCCTCTCCGCTCCCGCTTCGGGCTCCTCAACCGGCTCGATTACTACACCCACGAACAACTCGCCTTCATCATCGAGCGCTCCGCCTCCATCCTTGATCTCACCCTCGATTCCGAAGGAGCCCTCGAAATCGCCCGCCGCTCCCGCGGCACCCCCCGCATCGCCAACAACCTCCTCCGCTGGGTCCGCGACTTCGCCCAGGTCCGCTCCGATGGCGCCATCACCGCTCCCATCGCCAACGACGCCCTCGCCATGATCGAGATCGACCAGGACGGCCTCGACGAAATGGACAAACGTCTCCTCGAGGTCATGATCTATAAATTCGCCGGCGGCCCCGTCGGCCTCTCCTCCCTCGCCGTCGCCGTCGGAGAGGACGCCTCCACCCTCGAAGAAGTCCACGAGCCCTTCCTCATCATGCAAGGATTCGTCAAACGCACCCCCCGCGGCCGTGTCGCCATGCCCGCCGCCTATCAAAAAATCGGCGCTCCCGAACCCTCAGACCCCTCCGGCCAACAAAACCTTCTCTAGCAATGTCCCTCCACACAGACCTCCTCGAAAGGGCCAAATCCTCCGGCCTCCGGCGCACCAAAGCCCTCGAAGCCATCCTCACCTGCCTCGCCGACCACAACCGGCCCATGACTCTCGCCGAGCTCACTTCCTGCGGACACCTCTCCGAGCAATGCGATAAGGCCACCGTCTTCCGCCTCCTCCAGCGCCTCAGTGACAAAGGAATGGTCCGCCGCCTCGGCCTCCACGAGCGCGCCGCCTACTTCACCCTCCTCATCCCCGGCGTCCACCGCGACTACCTCATCTGCACCGAGTGCGGCACCATCGAGCCCATCAACGCCCCCTGCCCCGTTCATCAGCTCCAAAAAGAAATCCAAAAGGAAACCGGCTTCCAAAACCTCTACCACGAGCTCGAATTCTTCGGCACCTGCCCCTCCTGCTCCGCCTAAATTTTCTCCAGCCACTCCCCGGTCGCATAACGTCCGCTGAGATCCTTCGGAAAAGACGCATCCCAGTCGATGACGTCCTCCGCCAAAAACCTCTCCAGCCCCCCGATCTCCCCCAGCACACTCCCCTGGTGCAAAATCCCCTCCCGGCTTCGCCGCTGCCCGGCCCCCGCCACCTTCTGCCCGCCATCCAGAATATCCCACTGCACCGGATTCTCAAAACACGCCGCCGATCCCCCCCCCGAATCCTTCCCCGCCAGCTCACCCCCCGCTCCATTCGCCCGCAAGCAGGCCGCCACCGCCCGGTGAATCGCACAATAACTCTCCCCACCTCGTAGACTGGCCGCTTCTTCAACCCGAGAAATCGCCAGCGTATACGTCCGGTCACCCCGGTGATCCACAATCCCCCCTCCGGTCCAGCGCCGCACATACGAAACCTCATCCCCAAAAATCCTCTTCGCCTCCGCCAGCGATTGAAAACACCCCAAACTCACCCAATCCCCCTCCCACTCATAAATTCTCAAAATCGGCCCCTCACCCACCTGCGACATCAACCACTCATCCAACGCCATATTCTCCGGACCCGACCTCGGAACCGAATCCTTCCAAACTCGCAGCGATTGAAAAAGCACCCCCTCATCACACTCCCCCTTGCGCCCTGAGCAAGCCAAAGTATCCTCCCGACATGACTTTTTCGCCCAAGCCCCGCGCCGCCCTCCTCATCGTCGGCCACGGCTCCACCGAAAACCCGGACTCCTCCGCTCCTTACTTCGACCACGCCCGCGAAATCAGAAACCGCAACCTCTTCGCCGAGGTCCACTGCTGCTTCTGGAAAGAGGAACCCTCCATGCGCGAAGCCCTCTACATGATCGATGCTGACGAAGTCTACGTCGTCCCCGACTTCATCTCCGAAGGCTACTTCACCCAGGATGTCATCCCGCGTGAACTCGAGCTCACCGGCCCCACCACTCAAGTTCACGGAAAAACCATCCACTACTGTGATCCCGTCGGCATCCACCCCTCCATGACCTCTCTCATCCTCCAGCGCACCGCCGAAGTCGCCCCCGGAGTCCCCCAGGAGGAATCCACCCTCTTCATCGTCGGCCACGGCACCGGACTGAACAAAAACTCCACCAAGGCCATCCGCGATCAGGTCGAGCTCATCCGCACCCTCCCTGACAACCACTTCGCCGCCGTCGAGGACACCTACATGGAAGAGCCTCCCTTCATCGCCGATTGGGCCAAAATCGCAGAGACCCCCAACGCCATCGTCGTCCCCTTCTTCATCGCCGACGGCCTCCACAGCTACCAGGACATCCCCGTCATGCTCGGCTTCGAAAAAGATGAAGGCGAAGCCGCCAGCCAAAAAGAAGTCTTCCGCCGCAACCCCTACCAAATCCGCGGAAAAACCCTCTACTACTCCGCCGCCATCGGCACCGAACCCCTCATGGCCGACGTCATCCTCGACCAAATCACCACCTTCGACACCACCCACCTCTCCTGAAAAATGTCACTCAATCAAACCCTCAACGAGGCGCTCGAAAGCGGCATCAACCAAATCGGCCAGCTCCGTATCCTCCGCGATCACCCCGCCGCCCCCATCGTCCTCTGTCACCTCGATGACCTCGAAAATGTGACCGCCAACGAACTCTCCTCACTTTCCACTCACACCGACCCCGACGCCGCCCGCGAGCTCGGCCTCTACACTCCCCAGGGAGAATACCGCTTCACCAAGGGCGAACTCTCCCTTCCCTCCGGATGGGTCTTCCTCCTCCAAAATATCGACGAACTCCGCCGCACCCTCGACCTCTTCTACCCCGCCTCCCTCGGCCTCTGGAAAGCCTGGCAGGACGGAACCATCCGCATTCAAAATCTCCGCGATAAGCTCAACCGCCAATCCGGCATGTACCGCCACAGCCGAAATGTCTCGGACCCCGGCGCCCAGCACCTCGTCAAAACCCTCTGCGGCCCCGCCAACAAGTGCGTTAAAAAAATCCTCTGGCAAATCGACGAAAACACCCCGCTCGAGCCCAGCGAAGCCTCACAATTCGACGGCACCCTCCCCGGCGGAAACGCCATCCCCCTCGTCTGCCAGGAAGCCTGTAACTTCTTCGTCGCCGAATGCCGCAAGCAGTCCAAAAAGGAATTCGAGGAATCCCAGGTGTAAAAAACCATTGCCTTTCTCTCCTTCTCCAGTCGGAATCATCTCCGCATGGCAGATTCTCCCGCACTCGTCGTTCTCGCAGCAGGCATGGGCTCCCGTTACGGTGGCCTCAAACAAATGGACCCCATGGGCCCCAACGGTGAAACCGTCCTCGATTACTCCGTCTTCGACGCCATCCGCGCCGGATTCTCCAAAGTCATTTTCGTCATCCGCGAGGACTTCGCCGATGCCTTCCGCGAAACCGTAGGTGCCCGCTTCGCTGGAAAAATCGACGTTGCCTACGCCTTCCAGAAACTCGACGACCTCCCCGCCGGATTCTCCGTCCCCGAAGGCCGCGAAAAACCCTGGGGCACCACCCACGCCATCCGCGCCGCCCGGCACGAGATCGACCGCCCCTTCGCCGTCATCAATGCCGATGACTTCTACGGAAAAGACGCCTACGGACAGGCTGCCTCCTTCCTCACCAGCAACCCCATCGATGATGGCCTCGCCCACTACGCCCTCGTCGGCTACCAACTCGTCAACACCCTTTCCGATCACGGCTCCGTCAACCGCGGCATCTGCCAAACCGAAAACAACCTTCTCAAAGGCGTCGAGGAAGTCGTCAACATCGCCCGCAAGGACGACAACGAAATCGAAGGCCGCGCCCTGGACGGCTCCGCCTGCCTCGTCGCAGAAAATGCCATTGTCTCCATGAACCTCTGGGGATTCCCCGTCAGCTTCCTCGATGAAATCGAGACCCACTTCACCCAATTCCTCAAGGACCACGGCACCGAGCCCAAAAGCGAGTGCTACATCCCCACCGTCGTTGATGACCTCATTAACGAAAATGTCGCCGCCTGCCATGTCCTCGAAACCTCATCCTCCTGGTTCGGCGTCACCTACCCCGAGGACAAACCACACGTCGTCCAAAGCATCCAGACCCTGGTCGACTCCGGCGAATACCCTTCGCCCCTCGTTTAAAAAAGCCGTCCCTGACCGGAACTCTTGATCTCGGGCATCGCCGGGCGCGTCGCCCCGCCGTCTTCGCGCACCCCAAGTGTCGCGATCTCATAGATCACCCGCTTCCGGCCCTTCCCCGTCGCCGCAATCTTGCGCACAATCCGCGTGCCCAGAACCTTCTCCATCATCTGCACCTCCATCCGCACCGCATTCGGATACACCTCGTAAATCTTCGCGAGAGGATTGTGGAACTCCTCAATCCGGAATCCTGACTCCGGATCGTAGTGACACCGGCTAAACCATCCCTCCTTGTCCCGCACATCCGCAAGACGCGTCGCCTTCTCCACCATCGATTTCCCCGCCCGCACCTTCGCCAGCCACCGCTCCTGCAACTGATGGAAATGATGAAACAGTAACTTCTCCGGAGCCGACTCTCCATAGACCGACTTCACCGATTCCAGCACCGACAAACTCAACTCCACACCCGCCGAGGGAAAAAGCGAATCACACTTCCTCGTCAACCGATAAAGCTTTTCCGGCCGCCCCACCTCCTTCTTCTCCCGCGGCACCCGCCACTCCTCCAAATACCCCATCTCCGTAAGCTTCAGACAATGCTGCTTGATCCCCATGTAACTCTTCCCCAACTCTCGGGACAAATCCGAAATGGGCATCCCGTCCGAGCGCTTCAAAGCTGCCAATATATCGGCATACGACGAACGCATCGTGTCCTGATGAGCTTGGTCAAACATGGGGGGATTGGAAGAATACCCCGAAAATTTATTTAAGACGACCAAAATATCGCCCAACCCCCTTTTGACAACGCGAAAAAGGGCTCTAGAATCCCATCAGTTTGAACGACCTGACCTTCACCTCACCTGCGCCCGGATACTGGGCGGGGGAAGACATCTCGCCCAACGACTGGAACTCCCACACTTGGCAGCTCAAAAATAGCGTCAAATCGCTGGAGCAAATCGAGAAGCACCTCACCCTCTCCGAAGAAGAACGCGCCGGAATCCTCCTCACCGGCACCAAGCTTGCCACCTCGGTCACCCCCCACTTCTTCAACCTCATCCACCCCACCGACCCCAACTGCCCCATCCGGCGTCAGGTCATCCCCCGCATCGAGGAAACCTACGTCGACCCTTCCGAAATGGCCGACCCCTGCGGCGAGGACTCCCACATGCCCGTCCCCGGCCTCGTCCACCGCTACCCGGATCGCGTCCTCTTCCTCGTCACCGACCGCTGCGCCTCATACTGCCGCTACTGCACCCGCTCCCGCGTCGTCTCCGGCGTCTCCGAACAAAAGCTCGAAACCCAGTGGGACCAGGCCATCGAATACCTCAAAAAGACCCCCCAGGTCCGCGACGTCCTCCTCTCCGGCGGCGACCCCCTCCTCTTCTCTGACAACAAGCTCGAGAAACTCCTCCGCCGCCTCCGCGAAATCCCACACATCCAGTTTCTCCGCATCGGCTCCCGCATCCCCATCTTCCTCCCACAACGCATCACCCCGGAGCTCTGCGACATGCTCAAGCAGTTCCACCCCCTCTTCATCTCCATCCACTCCAACCACCCGGACGAGCTCACCAGCGAAGTCCGCGATGCCCTCGGCCGCCTCGCCGATGCCGGCATCCAGATGGGCAACCAATCCGTCCTCCTCAAGGACATCAATGACAGCGTCGAAGTCCAGCGCGACCTCGTCCACAAGCTCCTCATGTGCCGTGTCCGCCCCTACTACCTCTACCAGGCGGACCTCATCGAAGGCACCAAGCACCTCCGCACCGGCATCAACAAGGGACTCGAAATCATCGAGGGCCTCCGCGGCCACACCACCGGCTACGGCATCCCCCAATACGTCGTCGATGGCCCCGGCGGCGGCGGAAAAATCCCCCTCAACCCCGAGTACGTCCTCGAACGAAATGCCGAACGCGTCATCCTTCGAAACTACGAAGGCAAAAAATTCATCTACCCGGAGCCGACAGAGAATCCGGTGCCAACCAGCTGAACACCTCGACATTCCTGATCACTCCAAAAATAATCAGCGAGATCAGGCAGAACCATAACCAGTTCACATGAAACCGTGGCCCCTTCAACCGGGGCCACTTCTCTTTGGCCGCCATCCACGTCAAGACCGGCAGCCCCACAAGAATCACCAGCGTGAACCACGCATGATTCCCCATCGCCTCCCCAATCCGCAGATTCACCAAGCCCGCGGCCGCCCGTGTCCCGCCGCAACCGGGACAAAAGTGACCCGTAAAATTATAAATCGGACAACCCGGCAACCCCTCCTCAATCGAAGGATAAACCAGCCGAAAGAGCACCAGAATAATCAGAATCAGAGGCACCCACAAAACAAAGCGGGGCCACTTCCCCGCCCGCTCACTCACCACTCTCGCTCTCCATCTCCCGCTCGACTTTCTCCACCCGGTCTATCCGCTCCTGCTGCTGGCGTTCCGCTTCTTCCATCGCCTCCTTCATAAAGCCGTCCTTCGAATTGAAGGCGAACACGATGAACCCAATCATCACCAACGAAAGCAAGCTCCCAAGGTAACCACAGATCAACCCCGCAATCGCCATTCCTCGTCCTCCCACCGGATTCTGGGGATCAGCAGTCCGCTTCATCGCCATGTGCCCGCAAATCACCGCCGGGATTCCAAAAAGGATCCCCACATACATGCAGCTCGATACAATCGCTAAAATCCCACAGACCAAAGCCGCAATCGCCAATCCGCTCGTCGGGATCGAACTCATCGCCGGAGTCACCCCCCCCACCGGATTACTCGCCGGTGACGCATAAGGTGACGTGGACCCACCGGCCGGCGCCGAAGCAACCTCCCCGGTCTGGCTCAGAGGGATCCATTGGGCCATCCCCTCCTTCCACACCAGATCACTTGGAGCGATCTCTCCGGTCGCAATTCTCGCCCGAAAAGTGGCCTCATCGATCGGACCATATTGCTGGCCTTCGCGACCGTAAAACCACTCACTCATCGTTACATTCCCATGATTTGATATCCGCCATCAACATAGATGACCTGACCGGTGATCGACGCCGCACCTTCGCTGGCAAGGAAAACACCCGTGGAACCCAACTCCTCCGGAGTGCAGGAACGTCCCAGTGGAGCATGCTCCTCGTAATGCTTGATCATCGAACCAAATCCCGAAATCCCGCGGGCCGCCAGCGTCTGGACCGGACCTGCACTGATGCAATTGACCCGAATCTTCTTCGCTCCCAAATCAGCCGCCAAATAACGGGTCGAAGCCTCAAGGCTCGCCTTGGCCACACCCATCACATTGTAGTGGGGCACCACCTTGGCCGCTCCATAATAGGTCATCGCCACAATGCTTCCACCATTCGTCATCATCGGCGCCGCCCGCTGGGCAAGAGCCACCAATGAATAAGCGCTGATGTCATGCGCAATCGCATACGCATCCCGTGTCGTGCTCACAAAGTCGCCTTCCAAAGCCTCCTTCGGCGCAAACGCCACCGAGTGCAGCACCAGATCAATCGTATCCGTGTGCTTCTTGACGTTCTCAAAAAAGGCATCGATCTCCGCATCGCTGGTCACATCACAAGGATACAGGGCCACATCATCGCCAAAGGTCCCGGCGAGCTGCTCCACGTTGTCCTTCAGGCGATCCCCCTGATAATTGAAAATCAATTTCGCTCCCGCATCGGCCCACGCCTTCGCGATCGCCCATGCAATGCTTCGCTTGTTGGCGACTCCAAAAATCACCGCTGTCTTTCCGCTCAATGGCTGGTCACTCATTGACAAGAGCATCCCCCAGCAACCTTCCTTTGACAATCCGAAAGACACCTACCATTCCGCAGGATCAAGCCCGTAGTAATCCTTCATCTCTCGGTAAAGATCGGGATACCGCTTCCGCAGCTTCTTCCCCTTCTCAAAAAAGGTCTCCGACCCCACCGCAAAAAACTCCGCCGGATTCGTTGCCCCATAGTGATCCAGAACCGTCCTCTTCCCTTCCTCAATCCTCTCGATGAACTCTTCATAAGCCTCCCCGAACGCCTCCGCCCAATCACGATAGTCCGATTTCTCCGGCAAAATCGGCACCCCGACACTCCCCTCATTTTCCTGATCCAACTGATGGGAAAATTCATGAATCACCACATTGCGCCCATCCCCCGGATCCTCCCCTCCCTTCACCACACTCTTCCACGACAACACAATGCTCCCCGAGTTCCAGCTCTCCCCAAGCCGCGCCTCATGATCCCCCTCCTCATTCTCCACCGTGTAAGTATCCGGATAAATCAGAACACTCTTCAACAGCGGAAAATATCGATGCTCGCGCCCCACCAAAAGAAGCGCCGCCTGCGCCATAATCACCAACTTCATCTCCCGCGTCACCTCCTCCAGTCCCCCACAGGCCTCAAAATTCGTCTCCGCAATCAACACCTCCACAATCCCCTCCAACTTCTCCCGCATCCCCGGAGGCACCGCTTTCACAATCCGCGCCTTCTCCCCCAAAACCTCCCAATCCCCCGCACTCAGCCGCAATTTACTCAGCGTCTCCCGATTCTCCATCCGCTCCCTCTTCCCCAAAATCTTCCAGAGCCAGATTCCAAAAAATCCCCCCAAAGCAATCCCCACCACCCACCAAAGACTATTCTCCATCATGCTTATTCCATTTCAGAAGCTCCTCGTAGGTCACCCCGGTTCCACCGAACAAATCAAGCGCACTCCCCACCGTGGCATCCAACCGACCCCCACTCGCCTCATTGATCAACTTCAAATCCTCCAGCCCCCTCACCCCTCCCGCATAAGTCACCGGACACCCCTCCCAGCGCCCGAGCAGAGCCACTAGCTCCTCATCCACACCCGCACACTGCCCCTCCACGTCCGCCGCGTGGATCAAAAATTCCCCGCAATAATCCGCCAAATCGGAGAGGGTATCCAAATCCACCTCCATCTCCGTGATCGTCTGCCAGCGGTTCATCGCCACCTTCCACCCATCCCCAACCCTCCGGCAGCTCAAATCCACAATCACCCGCTCCGCTCCCACCTCATCCGCCAGCGCAACCAACCGATCCTTTAAAAATCGTCCCTCCGCATCAAACAACCACGACGTCACAATCACCTGACCCGCTCCCGCATCAAGCCACTCCCGCGCATTCTCCAGCGAAATCCCGCCCCCAATCTGAAGCCCGCCCGGCCACGTCGCCAACGCCTCCCGCGCCGCCTCCACATTCCCCGGCCCCAGTTGAATCACGTGCCCGCCCCGCAAATCATCCCCGCGAAACTTCTCCGCATACCACGATGGCGACTTCTCCGAAACAAAGTTCTCCACCGCCCCCTCATCATTGAGCGTCCCGCCCACAATTTGTTTCACTTTTCCCTCGTGGAGATCGATACATGGACGAAACTTCGTTGCCGGCACGCTCGTAGTTAAACAAACAAAGACTCCATAAACCAAGACCTTCTCATGCGACTTTTCCTCCCCCTTCTCACCATCCTCCCTCTCATGGCCGCCCCCGGGGACATGGTTCTCATCCCCGCCGGCACCTACACCCGTGGCACCCCCGTCGGCGAACTCGAGAGATTCCCCGAGGAAACCCCCCAGCATGAAGTCACCGTCGAGGAGTTCTATCTCGACACCCATGAAGTCACCAACGCCCAATTCGCAAGGTTCGTCGAGGCCACCGGATACAAGACCCAGGCCGAACGCGGCTGGAGCCCAAAAGACTTCCCCCAGGCCCCTCCCGATAGCCTCAAACCCGGAGCCCTCATCTTCTCATCCCCTCCCAAGGAAGTCGAACTCTACCAACAGGGCGCCGAATGGCAGTGGTGGAAGTTTGTCGAAGGCGCCGACTGGAAACACCCCCTCGGACCCGATTCCAACATCAAGGACAAAGACAACCACCCCGTCGTCTGCGTCACATGGGAAGACGCCCAAGCCTACGCCAAATGGGCCGGAAAACGCCTCCCCACCGAAGCCGAATGGGAGCGCGCCGCCCGCGGTGGACTCGACAAGAAGACCTACGCCTGGGGCGACGAATTCAAGCCAAACGAAGACAAATGGCCTGCCAACATCTTCACCGGGCACTTTCCCGATAACGACTCCGGGGTCGATGGCTACAAAGGCACCGCCCCCGTCAAAAGCTACGATCCCAACGCCTACGGACTCTACGACGTCGCCGGAAACGTCTGGGAACATTGCCAAGACCTCTACCGCCCGGACGCCTACGACATCTACCTCAAAACCAAAAAGGCCCCCACCAAGGGCGTCAGCCAACCCATGATTGGCTACTTCCTCAACTACGGAAAATGGCCCGAGGACCAACCCCACCCACTCTCGGTCCTCCATGTCACCAAAGGTGGCTCCTACCTCTGCCACTACACCTACTGCCTCCGCTACCGCCCCGCAGCCCGCCACTACTCCGAGTCCCTCGCCCCCACCAATCACACCGGATTCCGCTGCGCCAAATCCAAAGAGGAACCTACCGAACCCTCTTCGGATAAAAAATAAAAGGCCGACTCCCGCAGGCAACGCTCACTCTCGGGTATTCCTGAACAATGCGAAAGTTGTACCCCCTCCAACCTTTCCGGCGGCTCACACTCCCATCTCCACCGGCTAATTCAGCCTCCGCTCCGTAAGCACCACCAAATCTCCCGCGCTGGGCTTCATCCCGAAAGGCGCGGAACCGGGCACAATCTCAATAATGGCCCGATCCGCATCAAAATCTCCCACCAGAACCTCGCCCAGCGACTCTCCATCCCGCGTCATCAGAAACTTCGAGTTCCTCTCAAACGTGGATTGTTGATCCAGCTCAACAACCAAAAAACCCCAGGACGTGTTCACCGAAGAAATTGTCCCCCCGATTTCCACTCCCAAATCGGGCTCCTCCGGACTTACTTCGGATACCTGTGCCTCCTTGCAGGACCACCCGATCAAAACCACAAGAGGAAGGAAAAATTTCATCCCCTCTGGATATCAGGCCGGAACCTTCGGTGAAAGCTGAATCTCCCCCGACTTCCCTGAACAATCAACCCATCCGGCCACAAAAAAAGGCGGCTCATACGAGCCGCCTTTTGAAAATTAAAACCCAACAAATCTAGTTGGCAGCGGTGTTCGCAAGAATCACCGAATCGCCGGGCTGCGGACGAACTCCGGGAGCAATGGACTCGGGAACCACCTCGGCAATTGCCTGGTTGGCCTCGAGAGAGGAAATAAGCACCTTACCAAGGCTGCGACCGTCACGGGTGAGGATCAGCTTGGAATCACCGGAAAGACCGGACTTCTCGCCCGCATTGATCACCAGGAAACCCCACTCGTTGTTCACGGAAGCCACAGATGCCTGGAAAGTGTTTCCGCTCACGCGGGCCTTACTCTCCTGAATCTTGTTGCTTACCCGAACAATCTCAGCCTGGGATTCGGTCACATTACGCTCAAGCTTCTCACGGATCAGGTCAAGTTCCTCAACCTTCTTGGTTTTGACATTCTTTTCTTCCCTGAGAGCATCCACGATTCCTGGAATCTCGTCCAACTCAACATCCCCATCGAGCTGCTTCTTGATCTCAGCCACGAACTTGTCGACCTTGGCCACGCGGGCTTTCTCACTCGCAAGCCGGGACTCTTCCTGATCGAGAGTGCGCTTAAGGTCACCCTCTTTTGCTTTGGCGTTGTCAACCGATGCCACGGCCTCATCTTTACCGGACTGGGCGGCAGCGGTCGCTTCTTCCGCAGCTTTCTTGTTGTCGGTCTCGGTATTGATCGTTTTCGTCAGCTGCGTATTCTGCGCCTTCAGGGCATTACGGGCTTCAATTTTTTCTTCAGTCTTGGATTTGACCTGCCAGCCGAAAACACCGGCTGCGGCAATGGCAACCACTGCGATGATGTAGAGAATGTTTTTCATGATGTGAAAAGTTGGTGATTAGGTTCGATGTGGTTTGAATCGCTTACTTGGCTTCTGCTTCTAATGGCACGACCTTGTCTCCGGGAGAAACAGTCTCACCTTCCTTAACGCTGCTCGGAATAATGTTCGCCGCTGCCGTATTCGCCTCGACTCCGGTCACGATCAGCTGGGCAATCTCCTCACCGTTGCGCACAACGGAGAGTTTCGATTTTTTCACCACGCCGATGTTGTCTCCACCGGCGAGAGTTACAAATCCCCACTGACGGAACACGGTCCGCACACTGGTGCTCGAAAAGTAAGAAGTTCCCTTCGTGCGCTGCGCCAGCTTTTCTGCCAGATCCTGCGCTTGGGCCGCCGTTGCGGACTTGGTCCCTTCGAGACGATCCACCACCGCCGAGTTTGCGGAAATTTCATCATCCAGATCGGCAACCGCATTGCGAAGACTCTTCATCTCCGGAATCAGCTCATCGACAGGCCCCAGAGCCTTAAGTTTGTCGTCAGCTTCGTCGGCCGTGCTCTTCGCGCTGTCAGCCTCGCTTTTCTTCGACGCAATCTCGCTTTCAAGCGCCGAATTCGTTTCGATCTGCTTTTCAAGCAAGCTTTCGTTTTCGGTGCGGGTCGCATCGTATGCCGCTTTCTCCTCCTCGAGGGAGTCGATATCGGCAAGCAAACCCTGATGAGTCCCGGTTTGCTTTTCTAAATTACGTTCCTCTGTCCCGATCTGAGCGATCACGTTTTCGAGGTTGCCCTTATTTTTGTGGGCTACAAATGCCCCAAACAAGAGGGCGACGGCTGCAAGAATTCCAAAGGTATTTGCCATAGTGATAGAGTCGTTCCGGTGTGGTTTCAAGTAAGCTACTGATTCGAATCGAGGTCCGGCAATCCTAAAGTTCACTGAAAAAGTGCTTGCAGCTCTTTTTCCGGCCCGATTCGGCCACTCATCGCTTGCATCCTGTTAGACTGCGGGCAGGTTGGAGCCGTGAAGAGCGTCCTTCGGGTTCTTGCCTATCTCCGCCGATATCCCAAGCTGGGATCGGCCCAGTTGCTTTGTGCCACGGTAATGGCCCTCTCGGTCGTCATCTTCCCTTGGGTCACCGGATACGTCGTCGATGAGATTATTCCCAACCCCGATCGGCATAAAGAGTTCTTCTTCTGGGTTCTTGTCGCCTTGGGCGGTTTTTTTGCCAAGGACGGCCTCAATTGCGCCCGCATCATCCTCAATAACCATTTTGAGCAAAAAGTGATCTTCGATATCCGCTCGGATCTCTACCAAAAGATCCAACGCCTCCCCCTCCGCTGGTTCGACACCCGCCGCACCGGTGACATCATGACCCGCGTTGTCGAGGACGTCACCGCCATGGAGCGCGTCCTCATCGATGGCATCGAACTCGGACTCGTCTCACTCTTCCAGATCGGCATCGTCGCCACCCTCATGTACCTCACCAATTGGGAGGTCGCGCTCTGGGCCACCATCCCCGTCCCGTTCCTGGGATTCGGCGCCTATCTCTACACCAAGGACGCCCGCTCCCGCTACCGCGAACAACGCGAAGCCTCTTCGGACCTGAATGCCCTCCTCCACGATAACATCGCCGGCATTCGCCAAATCAAGGCCTACGCCGCCGAAGCAGAAGAACATCGCCACTTCAACTCACTCTCCATGCGCCTCCAAAAGGCCACCCTCAAGCTGATGCGCTACTGGGCCTTTTACTCTCCGGGCATGTCCTTCCTCGGCATGATTGGCTACGTCCTCGTTCTGGGATCGGGTGGCCTGGCGGTCATCAACGGAGAAATGGAACTCGGCCAACTCCTCAAGTTCTTCCTCATGCTGTCCCTCTTCTACGAGCCCGTCAGCAAACTCCATCAACTCAACCAAATGGCCCTCTCCTCCAGAGCGGCCGCCGATCGCGTCTTCGAAATCCTCGACGCCGAAGACGAACCGGACGCCGCCAGCGGCAACCCACTCCCCCGACCCGTCAAAGGCGACGTCTCCTTTAAAAACGTCCACTTCGCCTACGATGAAGACCAGCCCACCCTCCACGGCGTCAATCTCGAAGCCCGCGCAGGCGAAACAATCGCCCTCGCCGGATCCACCGGCGCCGGCAAATCCACCATCGTCAACCTCCTCTGCCGTTTCTACGAGTATGATTCGGGCAGCGTCACCATCGATGGACACGAGCTCAACACGCTTTCAAAAAGCTCACTCCGCGACGCCTTCGGCTACGTCACCCAGGAAGCCTTTCTCTTCAACGGCACCGTTCGCGAAAACCTCTCCCTCGCCATGCGCGACGCCTCCGATGAGCAAATCTGGCAGGCCCTCGATGCCGCCAAGGCCGATTTCGTCCGTGATCTTCCCCAACAGCTCGACACCAATGTCGGCGAACGCGGCGTCAAACTCTCCGGCGGAGAAAAACAACGCCTCTCCATCGCCCGCGCCCTCCTCAAGGACCCGCCCATCCTCCTCCTCGATGAAGCCACCGCCTCCGTCGACAACCAGACCGAACTCCTCATTCAGCAAGCCCTCGACGCCCTGATGAAGAATCGCACCAGCATCGTCATCGCCCACCGCCTCTCCACCATTCAAAATGCCGACCGCATCTACGTCCTCGAACAAGGGGAGGTCATCGAATCCGGCACTTACGACGAGCTCCTCGCCAAGGACGGAAAATTCGCCCAATTGGCCAGCACCATCGAAGAATAATCCAGCGTGACAAATCGTCACAGCCCCAAGAACGCCGTCCTTCCTAGGTTTGGCGATTTTTGCGAAAAAAATCGGAAAATTCCCGCTTCCACCACCGTTCTTCGATGAGCGACGGGCCCAAGAACCCGTCCTCCAAAATTTCCCCGGTAGCCGGGACTTTTTGGCTTTGTGCGAAGCGGTCCCGGATTGGTCTCCGGGACCGCTTTTTTCGTGGATGAGCCTTTGCCATCCGGCCCGGAATTGGGTAATCGCTGCTCAGGACATAACCGTCCGCATTCTTTCATGCTCGATATCAAACTGATCCGCGAAACTCCCGACCTCATCAAAGAACGCCTCGCCACCCGGCAGGATGGCTCTGCCGAGATGATCGACGAGGTCCTCGCTTGTGATGAAACACGTCGCAAGGCCGAGACCGAAAAACAACAATTCCAGTCGCAACGGAAGCAGACCTCCAAGGAGATCGGCAAACTCCGCGCCAATGGAGAGGATTCCTCTGCCATCGAAAGCGAGGTCAAACAGATCGGCGATAAAATCAAGGCCCTCGACGAGGTCGGTTCCACCGCTGGTGACCGCCAACAGGAACTCCTCCTCACCATCCCCAACGTTCCGCACGAGACCGCACCAATCGGCGCGGATGAAGACGCGAACCCCGTCCTCCGCGCCTGGGGCACCAAACCAGCCCTCCTCAAACCCCGCGATCACGTGGAGCTCGCCGAAATGCACGGCCTTATCAGTTTCGAGGATGCCGCCCGCCTCTCCGGCTCCGGCTTCGCCGTTTACCGAGGAAAAGGTGCCCGCCTCCAGCGCGCCCTCATCCAGTTCCTTCTCGACCTTCAAACCCGTGACCACGGATACGAGGAAGTCAACGTCCCCCACATCGTGCAACGTCATTGTATGGAAGGCACCGGCCAGCTTCCCAAGTTCGAGGACGACATGTATGGCACCGACGGTGGCGACTTCTTCCTCGCCCCCACCGCCGAGGTCCCCGTCACCAACCTTTACCGTGACCACCTTCTTGCCGAGGCCGACCTTCCCATCAAAATGACCGCCCATACCCCCTGCTTCCGTCGCGAGGCAGGAAGCGCGGGACGCGATAACCGCGGCATCATCCGCATGCACCAGTTTGATAAGGTCGAGCTCGTCCAGATCGCCCACCCCGACCACTCACTCGCCCTCCTCGAGGAGCTCACCGGCCATGCCGAAGCCGTCCTTCAAAAACTCGGCCTGCACTACCAGGTCATCGAGCTCTGCACCGGAGACATTGGATTCAGCGCCACCAAAACCTACGACCTCGAAGTATGGTCGCCCGGTCAGGACAAATTCCTCGAAGTTTCCAGCTGCTCGAACTTTGGCGACTACCAGGCCCGCCGCATGAAACTCCGCTTCAAGGACAGCGAAGGAAGCAACCGCTTCTGCCACACCCTCAACGGTTCCGGCACCGCTCTCCCGCGCCTCCTCGTCGCCGTTCTCGAGCAGTATCAAACCCCCGAAGGCGAGATCAAAATCCCCGAAGCCCTCGTCCCCTACTACGGCTCCGAAACGCTCTAGTCCAAAAAGACCAAGAGCGGCCTACACCGTCAACCAGGGATTGAGCTCGCGCTCCAAAGCCGGGTTCATCGTCACCCCCACGCCTTCGGGAAGCTCCATCGTCGCCCGATTTCCCGCGCCACTCTGGAAGTGAATCTGCACCGGCACCTTGCCGGGATACTCCTCGAGAATCCCCTTGATCCGTTGCAAGTCTTCCGACCCGTGACGCCCCGTCCAGAGCGTCAGCTCAAGGATTCCGCCGGTTTTCTTCCGCCGCGCCTTCAGCTCCTTGATCTGTGATCCCATGAGCCTCCGCTGCTCGGTCCGGTCATCGACCGTCACCTGCGCCTGAAAACGGATCACCTGCCCCGCCGCCATCAACCCGGCATCTCGCGCGGGCATATAACTCTCGCTCCAGCACACCATCTCGGAGGAACCGGTAAAGTCCTCAATCACCACCACCCCAAAGGGCTTCCCTGCCTTCGTCATCTTGTGCTCCACACTGCGAACCATTCCCGCAAACGGAAAGCGCGCCCGCTTGTCCCTCCCGATATCAATCTCATCCAATAGTCCCAATCGATTGAATCGATCGGAATCCACCACCCCCCGGAACTTGTCCAACGGATGCCCCGTGACATAGAATCCAAGCAACTCCTTCTCATGCTCAAGGCGCTCATCCTTGCTCCACTCCTCCACCTCCGGATGATCGGAATCTCCTCCCGCATCACCGCCACCCGCAAAGTCCATCGTGTCAAAAAGCGCTACCTGTCCCGCCGCCCGATCCCGCTGCGCACTACTCGCACTCGCCACCACTTGCTCCAGACGCGCCGTCATCCCCGCCCGCGTCTCTCCCGTCCAATCCATCGCACCCGCCTTCACCAGGTTCTCCAAAATCCGCTTGTTCACCACCTTGGAGTCCAGCCGATCACAAAAGTCGACCAACGAGTCAAAGGGCCCGTTCTTCTCCCGCTCCGCAATCGCCAGTGCCATCGCTCCCGCCCCCACATTCTTGATCGCCGCCAAGCCATAGCGAATCCCCTTCGCCCCGCCGAGTATCTCCTCCGGTGCAAAGCGCAGCTTCGACTTGTTGATATCCGGCGGCAGCAACTCGATCTTCATCCGATGACACTCCGAAACAAACACCCCGATCTTATCGGTGTTGTTGATCTCGTTGGATAACAGCGCCGCCATAAACTCCACCGGATAGTTCGCCTTAAGATAGCCCGTCCAATAGGAAATGAAGCCGTAACAAGCCGAGTGCGATTTGTTAAATCCGTAGCCCGCAAAACCCGCAATTTTATCGAAAATCAGGTTCGCATTTCGCTCATCAATGTCATTCGTCTCAAACGCCCCCTTCACGAAAATCTGGCGCTGCTTGTCCATCTCCTCGGGCTTCTTCTTACCCATCGCACGACGCAAAATATCCGCACCACCCAGCGTGTAACCCGCCAACATCTTGGCCGCATTCTGCACCTGCTCCTGGTAAATCATCACCCCGTAGGTATCACCGCAAATCTCCTCCAAAAGCGGATGCTCATACTTCGGCTGCGACCGCCCCTCCTTCACCTCGATCATCTGGTCAATGTACTGCATCGCGCCCGGACGATAGAGCGCAAGCAGATCAATAATGTCCTCGATCCGGTTGATCCCGTACTTCCGGCACGTCTCCACCATCCCACCGGATTCCAGCTGAAACACCCCCATCGTATCACCCGCATTCAACATCTTGAAGGTCGGGGCATCCTCCATCGATATCTTATAAATATCAAAGTCCGGCTCAAAAGTGTGAATCTGATCCACCGCCTCCTGAATCACCGTCATGTTCTTCAGACCCAAAAAGTCCATTTTCAGCAGGCCCACATCCGTGATCGCGCCCATGTCATACTGCGTCACCACTTCCCCCTCGTTGCCCCGCGTCAAAGGCACGTGCTCATCCAGATTCCGGTCCCCGATCACCACCCCCGCCGCATGCACCCCCACGTTCCGGGTCATCCCCTCCAGCTTCAGCGCGTAATCCCAAAGCTCCTGGTAAGTCGATGACGACTCGATGATCTCCCGCAGCTCCGCCTTCTCCTTAAACTCCCCCGCCAACTTTACCCCCGGCTTCGCTTCAATCATTTTCGCCAGCATGTCCGCCTCCCCATAACTCACCCCCATCACCCGGGCCACATCCCGAATCACCGACTTTGCCCCCATCGTGCCATACGTGATAATGTGCGACACACAACGCTCACCATACTTCTTCCGCACGTAATCAATCACCTCCGGCCGACGCGTCTGGCAAAAGTCGATATCGACGTCGGGAGGACTCACCCGCTCCGGGTTCAGGAATCGCTCAAAAAGCAGCCCAAAGCGCATCGGACAAATATCCGTAATCCCCATCGTGTAAGCCACCAGCGACCCCGCCGCCGACCCACGACCCGGACCCACCGGAATCTTCTGATCCTTCGCCCAGTTAATAAAGTCCGCCGTGATCAGGAAGTAGGACGCAAACTTCAGCGAGGTGATCGTCTCGATCTCATAGTCCAACCGGTCATGCAGCACCTTGTCCGTCTTCGCCCGCTCCTCGCCATAACGCACCGCCAGCCCGTCATAGCAGACCTTTCGAAAATACTCCTCGCGCGGTGACCCGTCCGGCGTCGGGAACTCGGGGTATTTTTCCGATGACGTCGGATCGAGCACAAACTCCACATTGCACCGCTCCGCAATCTCCAGCGTCGCATCGCACGACTCCGGATGACTTGCAAAAAGCCGCCGCATTTCCTCCGCCGTCTTAAAATAAACCTCCGGCGAATATCGCATCCGGTTCTCATCAATGATCAGACGCCCCGTCCCGATGCAGATCATCACATCGTGCGCCTCGTGGTCCTCCCGATTCAAAAAATGCACATCGTTCGCCGCCACCGTCTTCACCCCCATCCGCTCCGCAAATTCATACAGCACCTTCCGCACCTTCTCCTGTGGCTCCAACCCGTGATTGTGCACCTCAAAGTAAAAATTCTCCTTCCCAAAAATCTCACAAATCTCCTCCGCCGCCTCGTAAGCCAAATCATTCTGATCCTTCAGAATCCACTCGTTCACCGGACCCGAAATACACCCCGACAAACAAATAATCCCCTCCGCATGCTTCTTCAAAATCTCCCGATCCACCCGAGGCTTCCCGTAATACATCCCCTCCAGATGCCCCACCGAAACCAGCTTCTGCAAATTCACCCAACCCACATTGTTCTCCGCCAGCAACGTCATGTGCGTCGATCTCTTCCGCCCCGGAATCTCCTGCTTGTGCTCGATCGATTCCGGAGCCAGGTAAATTTCACAACCCAGAATCGGCTTCACCCCCGCCGCATGACAGTTCTTATAAAACTGGATCGTCCCATACAGATTCCCGTGATCCGTCATCGCCACCGCCGGCATCCCCAGCTCCTTGGCCCGCTCCGCCACCGCCTTCGTCCGACACGCCCCGTCCAGGGTCGAAAATTCGGTGTGCAAATGAAGGTGAACAAAGGAGTCGGACATCGCCCAACGATAGCCACCCTTCCCCGCAGGAGAAATCCCAAATCCCGGAACTTGTTGGCGACCTCAAACCTCTCTTAACCAACCTTTTTAAAGAAGTTCCGGCTGCTCCTCATCCGTCTCCAGCCGCACCCCCAGCCCCAAAAGCCGCACCGCCTTCCCCTCCCCCCGGTTCCACGCCAGCCTCAGCAGGTCCAAATACACCTCCTCATCCATCTCCGATCCCGCCTTTTCCGCCGTCGTCCGTGTAAAATCATCAAACTTCAGCTTCACCACCCGCGATTTGATCTCCTGCTCCACTTTCTTCTCAACCGACCCCCTCACCTCCGCCAGCACCTCCCGCATCACATCCGCCAACCAATCAAAATCCGCAATGTTTTTGGAAAATGTCCGCTCTTTCGAAAGCGACTTCCGCGTCCGGTCCGTCGACACCGCCCGCTCATCAATCCCCCGACACCGGTCATAAAGCTCAATCCCCCATCGCCCCAACCGGTCCGCCAAGTCAAATTTCGAAAACTCCTGCAAATCCCCGCACGTCACAATCCCCATCTTCGTCAGCGTCTCCAGCCCCCGCTTCCCCACCCCGTGAATCTTCCCCACCCGCAGCCCCCTCATAAAAGAATCCACCTCCCCCGCCTTCACCTCCAGCTGCCCGTCCGGCTTGTTCCAGTCGCTCGCAATCTTCGCGATCATCTTGTTCGGCGCAATCCCCGCCGATGCCGTCAGCCCCGTCTCTTCAAAAATCCGACTCCGTATCTCCTGCGCCAAGGCCGCCCCCGACTCACTGCGATGCGACAAATCAAGATACGCCTCATCCAGCGATAGCGGCTCAATCAATTCCGTATAACGCGCAAAGATCGCCCGAATCTTCGCCGAGTCCGCCCGGTAAACATCGAACCTCACCGGCGTCAGAATAATCTCCGGACACAGCTGCTTCGCCATAAAGACCGGCATCGCCGACCGACACCCAAACTTCCGCGCCTCATAATTCGCCGTCGTCAACACCCCCCGCCCCGAACTCCCGCCCACTCCCACCGGCTTCCCCGCCAACGAAGGATCATCCCGCACTTCAATGGCCGCATAAAAGCAGTCCATATCAATGTGCACCATCTTCCGCTCCCCTGACATCAGGGAAAGGCTACCCTAAACATCGAAGAAATCATCCCCGAATGCCCCGGACTTCTGCAGGTAGTAGTCGTAGTCACCCGCATACTTCTTCACCTCACCCCCTTCGATGTGCCAGGTGTGCTGGGCCAAGGAGCGAATGAAGTGCACATCGTGCGAAATAAACACCAGCGTTCCCTCGAACTGCTTCAACGCCGAGACCAAGGCCTCAATCGAAGTCAAATCCAGGTGCGTCGTCGGCTCGTCCATCAAGAGAAGGTTCGGTGGATCCACCAGGAACTTCACCAGCGACAAACGACTCTTCTCCCCTCCGGAAAGGACGCCCACTTTTTTCGCCACGTCCTCTTTCTTAAACAGGAAGGAGCCCAAAATCGCCCGCGCTTCATCATCGCGCATCCCGCCACCGGCATCGCAGACCTCTTTCAAGACCGTGTTGCCTTCATTCAAGGTCGCCGCCCGGTGCTGCGAGAAATAACCGATCTTGGTCGTCGTCCCCACATTCCGCTTACCCGCATCGCCCTTCTCGGCGCCCGCGAGCATCTTCATCAGCGTCGATTTACCCGCTCCGTTGGGCCCCACCAACACGATGCGATCTCCCCGCTCAATATGGACATCCAGATTCTTGTAAATGACCTTGTCGCCATACGCCTTGTCGACGTTCTCAAGCGAGATCACCCGCTGGGTCGATCTCGGAGGCTGCGGAAAGTGAAAGTGGAAAAGCTTACGCTGCTTCCGCGGCTTCGGAAGCTTGTCCATCTTCTCAATCATCTTGATCCGGCTCTGCACCTGCGATGCCTTCGATCCCACCGACCGGAAGCGATCAATGAATGATTGAATCTTCGCAATCTCCTTCTTCTGGTTCTGGAAGGCACGCATCTGCTGGTCATACTTCTCATCCTTCAGCTCCACATAACGGGAGTAATTCCCCTCATACGGCGTGAGCTGCTGCTGATCGATCTCATAGACCTTCTCAATCACGCCATCCATGAACGAACGGTCGTGCGAAATAATCAAAAGCGCACCGGGATAGCTCTTCAGGTAACGCTGGAACCACATCAACGAGTTCAGGTCCAGGTGGTTCGTCGGCTCATCCAGCATCAGGAGATCAGGCTCCTCCACCAACAGTCGCGCCAAGTGCGCCCGCATGATCCAACCACCCGAAAAGACGTTTGCCGGACGCTTGAAATCTTCCTGCGCATAGCCCAGTCCCGCCAAAATCTTCTTCGCCTTCGGCTCCATCTGGAACCCGTTGAGCTCTTCGTATCGGTCCTGCGCTTTCGCAAACTCCGGAGAATCCGTCGTCCCGTCACGCTCCGCCTCACGAAGGGTCGCCATCACCTTCTGAAGCTCATCCGAAATCCCCATCGCGATCTCCAAAATGGTCGCCTCCCCCGGATTGCCCGCTTCCTGCTCGAGGTAGCCAATCATGGCATACTCCTCCTTCATAATGGACCCGCCGTCCTTCTCCTCCTCACCCAGGATGATTTTGAAAATGGTCGACTTCCCCGCGCCGTTCGCGCCCACCAGCGCAACACGCTCTCCCCAGTTAATAATCATGTCAGCATCCTCAAAGAGGACACGACCACCCATGGACTTGCGGAGTTTTTTGATGGTAAGCATGGCTAAAAATGTGCGTTGGAGCGCGGGGATGTCAGCGCGACAGCCAAAAGAGTCAAGTACAGTCCGCTTCACATTCCTCCCTCCCGGAGCTTTCCCCATTGAAAATCCCCCCTCCATACAGTTCCCTTTCCTTCAATGAAGCTCCTCTCGCTCTTCCTCCTCACCCCCCTCCTGGCCGCCGCCAAACCCAACATCGTCTTCATCCTCGCCGATGACCTCGGCATCAAGGACCTCTCCTGCGAAGGCTCCAGCTTCTACGAAACCCCGCACATCGACAGCATCGCCACTTCCGGTATGCGCTTCACCAACGGCTACTCCGCCTGCCAGGTCTGCTCCCCCTCCCGCGCCGCCATCATGTCCGGCCAATATCCCGCCCGCATCCAGATCACCGACTGGATCGGCGCCGCCACCGGCATGGACTGGAAGCGAAACGACCGCGTCCTTCCCACCGAATACGTCCACAAAATGCCCACCGACATCACCACCGTCGCCGAAGCGCTCAAGGACGGCGGCTACCGCACTTTCTTCGCCGGAAAATGGCACATCGGCGGCGAGGGCTCCGCGCCCGAAGACCACGGCTTCGAGGTCAACAAAGGCGGACACCACCGCGGCTCCCCTCCCGGCGGCTTCTTCTCCCCCTACAACAACCCCGTCCTCACCGACGGCCCCGACGGCGAATCCCTCCCCATTCGCCTTGCGAACGAAACCGCCAGTTACATCACCCAAAAATCCGACAAACCCTTCTTCGCCTTCCTCTCCTTCTACTCCGTCCACGGCCCCATCCAGACCACCCCCGAACTTTGGGAAAAGTACCGTAAAAAAGCCACTGCCGCCGGACTCGTTAAGGAGCGCTTCAAGATCGACCGCACCATGGCCGTCCGCCAGGTCCAGGACTGCCCCATCTACGCCGGCATGATGGAATCCATGGATGACGCCGTCGGCATCGTCCTCGAAACCCTCGAAAAGAAAGGCCTCGCCGACAACACCATCGTCATCTTCACCTCGGACAATGGCGGCGTCTCTTCCGGCGACGCCTTCGCCACCTCCTGCCTCCCCCTCCGCGGCGGAAAAGGACGCCAATGGGAAGGCGGCATCCGCCAACCCTACTACATCAACGCCCCCGGCATCACCAAGCCCGGATCAACCTCCGCCCAATTCGCCACCGGCACCGACTTCTTCCCCACCCTCCTCGAGCTCGCCGGCCTCAAACAACTCCCCGAGCAACACATCGACGGTCGCTCCCTCGTCCCCGCCCTCAAAGGCCAATCATCCGACCGCGCCCTCTACTGGCACTACCCCCACTACGGAAACCAGGGCGGCGAACCCTCCAGCATCGTCCGCGAGGGCGACTACAAACTCATCCGATACTACGAGGACGGCCGCGAGGAACTCTACAATCTCTCCAAAGACATCGGGGAACAAAAGGACCTCGCCAGCTACCACCCCGACCTCGTCAAAACCCTCTCCCAAAAACTCACCGCCCACCTCAACGAGGTCGGAGCCAAAATCCCCCAACCCGACCCCCGCTTCAACGAAGCCAAAAAACGCGCCCACCTCGAAAACCTCCACACCAAAGGAAAAGCGAAACTCGAAAAACAACACGCCAACTTCCTCGCCCCCGACTTCAAGCCCAACAAAACCTGGTGGGGCTCGATCGACTAAAGGCAGGGACCTTTCTCCGAAAGGTCCGGCTGCTTCCACTTCACCCCTCACTTCCGGAACCGATACACCTTCGCCCCCTCGAAGGAATCCGGCACCTCGCCCCCCATCGCCACCACCGTCGCGAGCCCATCGGCCAACCACGCTTCCCGCGCCTCCACCGCCACCACCCTCTTCGGTGGTGGACTCTCCCCCGTCTTCGGATCAATCAAATGATTCGCCGCTGACGTCGCACTCAGCCGCTCCCCGCTCCCGCTCGACACCGCCAGAGCCTGCTTGAGCACAATCGCTTCCCCCTCAACCTCCACTTCCCACGGCTGTTCCCCCACCACCCGATACTCCCCAAAGTTCACCAGCGCCGACGCCACCTTCCCCTCCAAAAACTCCGCCACCCGGTCCGTCGCCACCCCCTGCGCAATCCCGTTAAACGAAAGCGCCATCCCCTCCGGCAACTCGACCCCTTCGGTCAATTTTACCCGCGAAAAATCCACCAGCGCCCGCCTCCGCACAGCCTCTTCCTCATCCGGCTCCCGCCCCGCGCCATACTCCCCCTTCACCCACTCCAGATACAAGTGAATCGACGGATCAAAATCACCCCCGGTCGCTTCATAGAGAGCCGAAGCCTTCCCCAGCAACTCCACCATCGTCGCCGATGGCTCCAAAAGCCGCCCTTCCCGGTTCAGCCGCCTCAACTCCGACCCCTCATCCCAAAGAGAAGCCGCCCGCTCCACTTCCTGCGCCAACCTGAATCCCTCATCACCCATCGCCATCGCCTCCTTCTCCCCCACCCCACGAAACCGAATCGATACCGGAATCCCAAAACAAATCCCACGCCACATCACCTCCCGCTCCTCCTTCCCGCCACACGACGCCAGCCCACCCAGCATCCACAATGCCTGCCGCCGCTTCATGACTTCCTCTTCGGGAAAAGCCGCAGCCCCATGATCGTCAGCACGATCACGCTCACCGCCGCCAGATCCGTCAGCACCCATCCCGGCCAACCAAAAAGCCGCCCCGAATGCGCATCAAGAATCACCCGCGACATCGGCATCCCCGACCGACTCCGCAACGCTTCACTCAACGACTCCTTCTCTTCCTCACTCAACTCCACAATCCCATCCGCCTTCAACTCCATCCCTGACTCTTCAAACGAAAGGTAATCATCCCCAAACGCCCACCACCTTCCATCCACCCTCACCTGCAACAATCCATCCACCTCACCCACCGCCAACACCGGCACCCCGGGAAGCGACAGCTCATCCAAATCAATGATCATCTCACCCGCCCCATCAAAAACCCCCACCCGCTCCGGCGTTGCGATCACCAAATGATTCCGCACCCCCACCGCGCCCACCAACTCACCCGGCAGCTCAACAATCTCCCCATCCACAAAGATCATCCCATCCCACTCCGATACCATCCGGTCACCCACTTCCAATCCCACCGGTTCACCCTCCGGCATCTGGTGATAACGCTTCAACACCCATCCCGCCGTCACTTCCTGATCATGAAAGCCCAGCCGCTCCGCATGATTCAACAATAGCCCGCTCACCGATAACCACAGCAGCGGAAAGGCCGCCAGCACGCCCAGCCAGCGATGCCACTGTCGCGCCACCCGACGCCGCCGTTTCGGAGAAGAATCACTCATTTGATCGTATCCAGATAAAGCGCCAATCGCGCCAGCTTCGTCAGCGCCCGCACCGAGAGTGTCGCCCCCGCCACATTCTTAACCCCCTTGCTCAACTGCCCGTTCCCGGCCAGCGATGCCCCGCTAAACTGCCGCGTAAACGCCGGACGAGCCACTTCCGATCCGTGCGATTCCCGATAAATGAGAACCTTCACCGAGGCAATCTTTCCACCCGACACCACAAACCCCGTCGTGATATACTCGGTCTTCCCGATCTCCTCCAAAATGAACGCCGTCTTCCCCCCCTTCTCCCAATATCGAATCGATGACGTCTTGTAGCGCTTCCCCAATATCGCCTGCACCTGCTTCAGCTGCACCCCGTTGGGAGTCACCGCCTTTGTCGCCGGAATACTCCCCAAACTCGTCCGCACAAAATCCGACGGCTTCAGATAAACCCGCTCAGCAGAAAAGGCGTTCCCCCCACTCAGGAGGAACGCCATCACGAAAAAGAGCGACCGCAGCCTAGAAGCTGTAGCCGACACCGAGATTAACTGTGTTTGTATCATTCTGAACACCGCCCTTTTCTTCCTTCAGAAGGTTGTAATCCACCTTGAACACCACATTGTCAACAGGCCAGTAGTTCACCCCAACGGTATACTCGTCAGCTTCAATCCGGCCTGTTTTGGCATACTCGTAGTGGCTGTAGCGCCCAAAGACCCCCACACTGCTTCCATTGTTGAAATTCCAGCGATAAGAGGGCTCAACGAAGTAGCCCCACTGGCTATCCGCATCCGCCGCCGCAAATGACGCCCCGTCAATATCCCAATGGGAAGCCAGCGCACGGATTCCAAATCCTCCGTTATGATACTGCGCAGCCGCTCCCAAAAGGAGCGCCGAGTTGTCTTCCGCGGTCGAACCCGCAATATCACTCTGGAAGTTGGCGAAACCGCTCAGGCTCAATCCATTTCCATTGTCGTAGCGAACCCGCCCCGTCGCCGCCCAGTTGGTCGCAATTGCCTGCGCCACTTTCTCACGACCGGAACGAATGTTCATGTCCCCACCCACATCGAGCCCGGAGTGCACCGCAAAGTCGACCCCCACTCCGCTGTCGAAGTTCTTGGTCAGACCCGCTCCACCTTCCCACCAGGTCGTCGGAATGATGTTCTTCTCCACATTGTTCCGCTCCACTCCGTAAAAGGTGTTCGGCTCATGCACCTCGTTCAACAGCCCAACCGGCACCAGAAAGAGACCCGCCTTGGAACTCAGACCATTGTCATGGTCCATTTCAATGTAAGCCTGCTCCAGCTCCACTTCACCCGGCTTGCCATTGCCACTCAGCGAGTGCTCCAGCTCAAACTCCGAGAACAATTTCACGCGATCATTGAAACGATGATTCACGAAAAGCACCCAGCGGTGAAAATCAATCTCATCCTTGTCACCCATGTTCAGGTGCATTTCCCCATACCCGCCAATGCTGGTTTTCTCCCACCAGCCTCCGCCACCGGTTCCTCCTCCCATGAAGGCCGAATCAATGCTCTCCCCGCCTTGCGATGGCGCGGCCACCACCGACGATCTCGTCGGCACCCGGTCAGGTGCGGAAATCACATCGCGCTTCGGATCCTCTAACGGACCATAGCGATTCTCGTATTTCTGCACCTTCTTCTCCAGCGAATCGAGCCGCGCTGCAAGTTCTTCAAGGGTGACACCGGACGCCGACGTGGCAGCCATTCCGATGACAAGAGCGGACAATGTATGATGTAGTCTCATGTCGCGCTCTTGCTATTGCGACTGAGTCTCAATAGCAACCAATTTCTGCATTTTTCTCTTGTCTCCCTCACACATTCAAATGTAGGTGTGTATATGCCCACTCCCAATAACGATCCCAATCCTCAAAAGGACTCGCTTCCTCCCAGGGTGGAAGAGGATTTCGTTTCGTATGGGTCCACCTCTCCCCCACCCGCCGATGAATCGCATGATCTGATCCGCACTCAAATCCACCTATCTGAAGCCCAGCGCTCCTACCTCACCAATCAAGCAAAGCTCTCCGGTCTCTCCATGGCCGCCCAAATCCGCCATCTCATCGACGAACAAATGAACCCAACCCAAACAAACTGGGGCAATAACCCCCTCCTCGAGGAAACAGTCGTGGATCCGGAGTTCTCCGGCGCTCCGGACGCGTCCACAACTTCCGATTCTCTCATCTACGGCAGCTACGAAGGATGATCTTCGTCGACACCTCCTTCTGGATCGCCTTCCGCAATGAACGCGATCTCCACCACTCTCGCGCCTTGCAGTTGATGCAGGAGTTCTTCCGGCGGCGGGAAACGCTCGTCATCACGGACCACATCTTCGCCGAGACCCACGCCTATTTCGTCCGCTCCGTCCCCAAACGCGAGCAGATCATGCGGGACCTCCTCGATAACCCCATCGTGCGCCACCTCTCCCCCACTCCGGAGGAACGCCAACTCACCCTCGCCTACCTCCGCGACTTCAAGGACAAGCACTGGTCCTATGTCGACACTCTCTCCTTCGCCATCATCGAGAAGCGTAAGATCAAGGCCGCCGCTTCCTTTGACGACCACTTCGCCCAACCCGGCACCTTCCAGCTCATCCGCTGACCCCATTCGATCTTCATCGATTTGAGCCTTCCGCTCGCGCCTTGTATTTCCCAACATCGCGCCCGATGCCTTTCGATCTCCAGGACCTCTTCATCAAAGGCGGCGGCTTCATGTGGCCCCTCCTCATCCTGTCCCTCATCTCGGTCGCGGTCATCCTCGAGCGCCTCATCTTCTACTCCCTCCACCGCTACCGCGTCGGCTCTTCCATCACTCAACTCCGCGAACAAACGGCCCCCTCCAGGACGTCCAACCCGCTCCTCAATGTCGCCGCCGCCTTCACCGCCGACATCCCCCAGGGCGAGGAACATTGCCTCAATGTCAGCGAGCGCGAAGCCTCCCGCCTCATCGCTTCCCACGAGCGCGGCCTCCGCATCCTCGCCCTCATCGCCGCCATCTCCCCTCTCATCGGCCTCCTCGGCACCGTCTGGGGTATGGTCATCGCCTTCTCAAAAATCGCCACCCTTGGCGAAACCGTCTCCCCCGCCGACTTCGCCGATGGCATCTGGACCGGACTCCTCACCACCGTCGCCGGACTCCTCGTCGCCATCCCCGCCATGGCCATGGCCAAGATTTTCGAAGCCCGTGTCGACCGACTCGTCCACGACCTCAACGAAATCACCTCCCACCTTCGCGAGTGGTACTTCACCCGCTCTAACGAGAGCTAAAAATGGCCATCACCCGCACACGCCGCATTGACGCCGGGATCGACATGACCCCGCTCATCGACGTCGTGTTCCAGCTCCTCATTTTCCTCATGGTGAGCAGCCAATTCATCAAGCCCGACCAACGCGTCGAGCTCCCCGTCGGCCCCATCGACAGCTCACCCGTCGACCAGGATTTCGAAACGCTCACCCTCACCATCTCTCCCGACAACTCAATCTCACTCGAAGGCGAAACCGTCCCGCTCGATAACCTCGCCAACAAACTGCGCGACGTCATCGCACACACCGGCGTCACCTCCCTCGAAATCCGCGGCGACCAGGCCTCAAATCTCGGCACCTTCATCACCGTCATGGAAACCGCCCGGGAATGCGGTATCATCGATCTCGCCTACCATAAGAAAGATGTCCCCGCGGAGTAGTCATATCCTCATCTGGACCTGCGTCGCCCTCCTCACCCTGGGCCTCCACGCCGCTGCCCTCCTCTGGATCGCCCTCCCCAAACACCCCGAGCCCAAACAACCCGCTCCCCCCACCCGCCTCGACCTCTCCATCCTCCAACCCGCTCCCCCCACCCCGGATCCCGTCGCAGAACCCACCCCGGAACCCGAACCAGTCCAGGAACCCACGCCCGAGCCGGAACCCACCCCCCCACCTCCGCCAAAGATCGAGCCGCCCGTCAAACCGGAACCTCCCAAGCCCGATCCCGCCATCCTCAAACGCCAGCAAGAAAAAGCCGCCGCCGAACAACGCGAGCGCGACCTCAAAGCCGCCCGCGACCGCGCCCTTGCCAAAAAACGCATGGACGAAAAACGCGCCCGCGAAAAAGCCGCCCGCGCCGCCCAAGCCAAGCGCGATGCCGTCGCCGCTGCCGCCCGTAAGCGCGCCGCCGAAGCCAGGCGCATCGCCACCAAGCCCTCCACCATCAGCCGCCGCAAACCCTCCTACCCCCGCTCCGCCATCCGCGCCGGCCACCAGGGCACCACCGTCCTCTCCATCACCGTCGGCACCAACGGCCGCGTCACCTCCGTCCGCATCTCCAAATCCTCCGGCCACACCACCCTCGATAACGCCGCCGTCTCCGCCGCCCGCTCCTGGCGCTTCCACCCCGCCAAAAACGGCCTCGGCCAACCCGTCCCCTACACCCTCTCCGCCCCCATCCCCTTCAAGCTGCAATGAGCCCCTCGAGCCTCTCCGAACAAAAACTGCTCCGGCTCAAAGCCATCCGAAACCTCAGCGCCGTCGCCTTCGTCCTCAGCCTCACCCTCTCCTGGATCACGGTCTGGTTCGCAAAAAAAACCACCGCAAAGCTCGAAGCCAATCCAACGATAGCCAAAGAAGAAGTCCTAAATCAAACTTCCTACCTTCTCCCCATCCTCGTCGCCCTCGGCCTCATCGTCCTCATCTCCGGCATCACCACCCTGGTCGCCATCATCCGCGTCATCATCAAATCAAAAGGCCGCTAATTCCTTGCCCCATTTTCCCAACCTCCTAATTTGTCCAACAACATGAGTTCTCTCAAAGTACACAACGCCATGTGGCCCGGCCTCGTCGGAAAAGAAGAAGGCACCGACCACCCGCCCATCTCCCTCGAGCGCATGCTCGAACTCACCGACAACTCCGAAGCCCAAGGGCAGAAATACGACGGCGTCGATTACTTCCTCTTCCACCCTCACACCGATCCCGACGCCTCCGCGGACGAACTGAAAAAAATCGCCGACCTCATCGCGTCCAAAAATCTCAAAGTCGGCACCCTCGTCGCCCCCGTCTGGGCCGGCACCGTCGGAGGCCCCGCCTTCGGCTCAAAGGACGACCGGGATAACTTCGTCCTCGCCGTCGAAAAAGCCTGCCGCGTTGCAGACATCTTCAAAGCCCACGGCGTTCGCCAATACGGCGCCATCCGCATCGACACCGCCGGATCCGTCGAGGACTGGGCCAAGGACCCCGCCGCCAACACCGCCCTCGCCGCCGACACCATCAAGCGCGCCGCCGCCGTCGCAGCCGACCACGGCGAACGCCTCGCCATGGAAGGTGAAATCTGCTGGGGCGGCATCCACTCCTGGAAGGACACCCTCGACCTCTTGGAAGCCATCGGCCTCCCCGACACCGTCGGCTTCCAGTCCGACCTCGCCCACACCTACCTCTACCTCCTCGGCCACAACGCCCCCGAGCACGCCCTCGTTTCAAAAGACCACACCGACGAAGAATTCTGGGCCGCCTACCGCCCCATGGTCGACAAACTCCGCCCCTGGACCATCGACTTCCACGTCGCCCAAAACGACGGCTCCGTCCACGGCACCGGCGCGCACGACAAAACCGGCCGCCACTGCCCCGCCGACGACCCCAACGGTAAACTCGACATCGTCGCCTGCTCCGCCGAATGGCTCAAAGACCACGCCGACCGCAAAATCGAGCACATCTGCTGGGACGGCTGCATGTTCTCCAACGAACTCCTCGAAGAGCAACAAACCTGGAACACCATCCTCGACACCATGCTCAAAGTCCGCGACGCCCAATAGCCAATAAGGAGAGCGGGCGTCCCGCCCGCTTCACCAAAACCCAAGTCCTCAACCGAGCCCCCTCAGCCTCCCAAAACCATGCCCGACTTCTTCGACAAATCTCAAGAAGTCGCCAAAACCCACCACAACCTCACCCACTGGCAACAAGACCAAACTTGGATCTTCCTCACCTGGAGACTCGCCGACTCCATCCCCCTCCCCGTCCTCAATAAATGGAAAGGCCAACGCGGCGACTTCCTCGCCTGCCATCCCAAACCATGGGATCAAAAAACTGAAGCCGACTTCCATCGCCGCTTCACCATGACTCTCGAGCAACACCTCGATGACGCCCACGGCTCCTGCTGCCTCGCCGACCACCATAAAACCGTCGCCGACGCCTTCCATCATTTCGATGGCACCCGCTACCATCTCGACTCCTTCGTCGTCATGCCCAACCACGTGCATCTGCTTCTCCAGCCCATCGAAGAACAATCTCTCGACCAAATTGTCCACTCCCTCAAAAGCTTCACATCCAAAGAGATCAACAAGACTCTCAAGCAATCGGGAACTCTTTGGCAAGCCGACTACTGGGACCGACTCATCCGAACTCAGAAGCATTTCGATTGGACAAAAAAATACATCGAGAAAAATCCCGCTGAACTCAAACTCGGCACGTTTCACCTCTACTCGAAGTGAGGATCAAAAGGGAGCCTCCAATAAGGAGAGCGGGCGTCCCGCCCGCTACCCCCCCAACCAAGCCCCCCAACCAAGCCCCCCAACCAAGCCCCCCCAACCAAGATTCGTAAAATCCGCAAGATTCGCAGTCAAAAATCCTCAACCAAGTTTCGTCTATTTCGTATCTTTCGTGGTTACCCAAAACCCAAGCCTTCCATCATGGTCCTTGAGCATCGCATCCTGAATGTTCAAAAACCAAATTCCTCTTGCCCCCTCCCCTCCCTTTTCTAACCTGTCACACAGATGAGCAAAAAACCTGTCCGCATCGGCGTCGTTGGCTACGGCTTCATGGGCCGCACCCATTCCAACGCCTACTCCCAGCTTGAGCACTTTTTCGACACCAACCACGTCCCCGTCAAACAGGTCATCTGCGGCCGTTCCGAGGACAAGGTCAAAGCCTTCGCCGAACAGTGGGGCTACGCCGACACCGAAACCGACTGGCGCGAACTCGTCAAACGCGACGACGTCGACGCCATCGACATCTGCACCCCCAACGATTCCCACTACGACATCGCCCTCGCCGCCATCGAAAACGGCAAGATGATCCTCTGCGAAAAACCCCTCGCCCTCAACGGCGAACAGGGCCTCAAGATGGTCGAGGCCATCGAAGCCGCCGGCCTCCCCAACCTCGTTTGGTACAACTACCGCTTCCTCCCCGCCGTCACTCTCGCCAAGCAAATCGTTGCCCGTGGCGATCTCGGCCGCGTCTACCACTACCGCGCCAACTTCCTTCAGGACTGGACCATGTCCGAGGAACTCCCCCAAGGCGGTGCCGCACTCTGGCGACTCGATGCCGCCACCGCCGGTTCCGGCGTCACCGGCGACCTCCTCGCGCACAACATCGACTGCGCCCGCTGGATCAACGGCGACATCGTCTCCGTCTCCGCCATGACCGAGACCTTTATCAAAGAGCGCGTCCACCAGGAAACCGGAGAAGTCCACCCCGTCACCATCGATGACGCCTGCGCCTTCCTCGCCCGTTTTGAAAATGGCTCCACCGCCATCTTCGAATCCACCCGCTACGCCCGCGGCCACAAATCACTCAAAACCTTCGAGATCAACGGACACAACAAATCCCTCTCCTGGGACCTCCACGATCTCAACCGTCTCGCCTACTTCGACCACGACGTCCCCGGCGAAACACGCGGCTGGTCCAGCGTCCACGTCTCCGATGGCGACCACCCCTACACCGGCAACTGGTGGGTCCCCGGCCTCTGCCTCGGCTACGAGCACTCCTTCGTCCACGGCGCCGTCGAGTTCATGAAAAGCCTCGATGACCCCAGCGCTGAAAAAGCCTACCCTGACTTCCGCAACGCCCTTGGAACCCAGTATGTCTGCGACGCGGTCTTAGAATCCGCTCGCACTGGCCAGTGGGTTGAGGTAAAGAAGGCATAAGAATCTCAGCACGCTGAGCACACACACGAAAAAAGCACTACCTCGCAAGAGGTAGTGCTTTTTGAGTTTGATGATTCGCAGCTTACGCAGAAAGCGATCTCTCGGCAGCTGCCCAATCACCTTGGGAATCTCCATAAAATCCGGCTTTGATCCGGCTTTCATAAAGTTCGTAGGCTTTCTTCGCGATCTCCTCGTGGGAAACTTTCGCGCTGACCGGGGCTTTTGCCACGACAGATTTGGCCGCCTTTTTCGCAGCTTTCTTTGTCGTCTTCTTCACCGCCTTCTTGGCGACTTTCTTTGCAGCTTTCTTGGCAACCTTCTTCGTCGCCTTCTTCGCTACCTTTTTCGTAGCTTTTTTGGCGACCTTCTTAACGGCAGCTTTTTTCACTGCTGCTTTCTTGGTAGCAGTTTTCTTTTTCGGAGGCATGGGAGTTTTGGTTTGCAGGTTAAGTGCCAACATTTCGCCGGCACCGCGCGGCGCGGCATGCTCCCAGTTCATGGAATCGTCGAGACTAATCTCGACAAAATTACTCACACCTTTCTCGCCCCTCATTCCAATCACCAACACCACCACCGCACCAATTCGCCAGCCCGTTCCAAATCAAAAACGCCCAAAACCACCGATTTTCCTCATTTCGCCATTGAAAAACCCGCTCATCCCACAAACCTTCGCCCCGCATGAACGTCTCGCTCAACTGGCTCAAAGAACGCCTCGATTTCGGCACCCGCACTCTCGATGAAGTCTGCGACCTCCTCACCTTCGCCGGGATCGAGATCGAAGGCCTCCACCCCGTCGGCGTGCAGAGCGACAAGATCGTCGTCGCCGAGATCAAGGAAGCCGTTCAGCACCCCGATGCCGACAAGCTCAAGGTCACTCAAGTCGACGCCGGCGAGGGCTCCCTCCGCCAAATCGTCTGTGGCGCCAAAAACTACAAAGTCGGCGACAAAGTCCCCTGCTGCCTCCCCGGCGCGGACCTCGGCGGCTTCGTCATCGGCGAGACCAAAATGCGCGGCGTCGAATCCAAGGGCATGCTTGCCGCCGGATCCGAGATTGGCCTCACCGACAAGGAAGACGGCCTCCTCATTCTCGAGACCGATGCCGCCCCCGGCACGCCCGTGAAATCTCTCTTCGATTCCGACACCCTCATCGAGGTCGAGATCACCCCGAACCGTCCCGACCTCCTTTCCCACTCCGGCCTCGCTCGCGAGCTCGCCGCTCTTCTCCACACCGTCACCAAGCCGGTCGAAAAAAGCCACCCCACCGAACTCAAGGAGGACCCCTCGGTCGCACGCACCGATTCCCCCACCTGCCCCTTCTACTCCGCCCTCTCCATCACCGGAGTCAAGGTCGCCCCCAGCCCGGAATGGCTCGTCAAAAAACTCGAGTCCATCGGCCTCCGCCCCATCAATAACGTCGTCGACATCACCAACTACGTCCTCCACGAACTCGGCCAACCTCTTCACGCCTTCGATGCCGCCAAGGTCTCCGGCGCCATCCACGTCCGCCAGGCAAACGACGGCGAATCCTTCAAAGCTCTCGACGAGGAAACCTACGCCCTCGTCCCCGGGGACTGCCTCATCTCCGATGAAAAAGGCACCGCCCTCGCCCTCGCCGGCGTCATGGGTGGACTCGATTCCGGAGTCACCGACTCCACCACCGACATCCTTCTCGAGTCAGCCTACTTCACCACCTCGGAGATTCGCCGTACTTCACGCCGTCTCTTCCTCACCTCGGATTCCTCCTACCGCTTCGAGCGCGGAGTCGATCCCCAAAACGTCCTTCCCGCCGCCGCCCTCGCCGCCGCCCTCATCATCGAGATCGCCGGTGGCCAGGCCGCCTCTCACACCGTCACCGCCGGAGAACTCCCCGGAGCCCTTCCCGATGTCGAGCTCGATGTCGACCGCATGATGCAGCTCATGGACAACAGCATTTCCCTCGACGATGCCGGAGCCATCCTCACCCGCCTCGGCCTGACAAAAGGTGAAGGCAACACCTGGCACATCCCCAGCTGGCGGGCCGACCTCGAACGCTCCGCCGACCTCGTCGAAGAAGTCGCCCGCGTCCACGGCCTCGAAAACGTCCCCTCCCGCACCGGCGGAACCGCCGTCGATGAAAGCAAGTTCGACCGCGACTACGACCGCCTCATGGGCCTCAAGCAAAAGCTCGTCGCCCTCGGCTTCTTCGAAACGCAGACCATCAAACTCATCGCCGAATCACAACTCCGCGACTGCCTCCCTATCCGTCCCCTCATTGACGGCGACCTCATCAAGGTCGCCCGCCCCCTCAGCGAAGATCACGCCATCCTCCGCCCCGCTCTCACTCCCGGCCTCATCCAGATCGCCGAGCGCAACATCCGCCAGGGCGCCAAGTCCCTTCGCTTCTTCGAGGCCGGACGCAACTTCCGAAATGCCGGAGGCGGAAAAGCCACCGACCTCGAGTCCGACTCCATCGCCCTCCTCCTCGGCGGCGAAGCCCTCCCTCCCTCATGGACCGCCAGCCACGGCCGCAAGCTCGATCTCTTCGATCTCAAAGCCGCCGTTCAGGCCCTCCTCGGCGGAACTGAAGTCCAATTCTCCCCCCGCCCGCGCGACGGCTTCCTCCTCGCCGGTGACATCCAGCTCGGTGGCAAACCCATCGGAACCTACGCCCAGGTCCTCCCCTCACGCGCTCGTGAGATCAGCGCCAACGCAGCTCTCTACCTTGCCGAACTCGACCTCGGAAAAATCCTCCCTCTCCAGAAAGACTTCTTCCAGGTCGAACCCCTCCCACAATTCCCCGGGTCCAGCCGCGACATCGCCATGGAACTCCCCGTCAGCACCTCAAATGCCGACATCGAAAAAGCGCTCGCCAAGCACAACGACCCCCTCCTCGTCTCCGCGACCTGCTTCGATCACTTCAGCGACCCCTCCGGTGAAAAAATCGCCGCCGACAAAAAGTCCATCGCCTACAGCTTCCACTACCGCGCCTCCGACAAAACCCTCAAAGCAAAGGACGTCGATGCCGCCCACGCCAAGCTCCTCGCCCACCTGCAAAAGGCGCTCCCCATGACCCAGCGCTAACCCAAAGGAGCCCGGGCATCCTGCCCCGCCCATCCGCGCATCCCCTTTCAAGCCAAAAGCCAACCGCCAAAGGCGAAGCGCTCAAACATCCATCCACCTGCGAACCTTCAACTCGCCTCGCGCCCCTACTCCTCCACTTCCACCGCGTAGCAGCCCAGCACCGCCTTCACCATTGCTTCTCCACTCGTCACTTCGTCATGGAGAATGTGGTGAACCCCTTCCTTCTGAAGCTCCTCCACCCCGTTGGCAAACTTCGCCCGCGCATAGGTCACGATCCCGGGATTAAGACTCCGTGCTGACCGAATCCCCGCAATCGCCAGACTCGGCTCCGGAAAAGTATACGCAATCGCCCGCGCACTCCCCACCTGCGCCAACGCCATCGTCTCCACCTGCGTCGCATCCGCAAAAAGCACCCGCACCCCCTGCTTATGGAGCGTCCTCACCGTCTCCGGATTCATCTCGATCACCACCACCGGCACCGACAACCGGTCCATCGCCTCATGCAAGGCCTGACCCACCGGACCATAACCGCAGATCACCACATGCTCACTTAACGCCCCCATCGAACTTGCCATCTTCAGCTCCGGCTTGCAGTCCTTCGTTCTAAAAATCGACCACTTCTCCACCCGCTGACTCACCGGCCCCGCCGCCCGCATCAGGCTCGGCACCAGAGCCATCGACACCGCCGTGCACGCCAGCAGCATCTGCTCAAGCTCCGGGCTAATCCCGCCCAAGTCCGCCGCCCGCCCCATCAGCACCAGCGAAAATTCGCCACTACTCGATAACGCCGCACCCGCCGCCAGCGCCTGCCGCACCCGCAACCCCATCCGCCGACTGATCACAAAAACAATCACCCCCTTCACCACCAAAATCCCAATCACCCCCAGCCCCACAATCCACCACGACTCCATCACCACCTCCAGATCAATCAACAACCCCACCGACACAAAGAACACCGTCAAAAACAAATCCTTAAACGGCAACACATCCGCCAACACCCGGTGCGAATAAATCGACTCGCTCACCACCAACCCGCCCGCAAACGCCCCCAGCGCCAGACTCAACCCAAACCAATTCGCCCCCCACGCAATCGCCGCACACATCCCCACCACCGTCACCGTAAACAACTCCCGACTCCGCGAGTTCGCCACCGCATGCAGCAGATGCGGAATCACATAAAGACTCGCCACCCAACACAGACCCAAAAACAACACCCCTTTCCCCAACGCCACAAACACCGGCATCATCCCACCCGCGCCATCTCCCACCAATGCCGGCAGCACCACCATGAAAAAAATCACCGCCAAATCCTGAAAAATCGCAATCCCCAGAGCCATTCGCGCCCCCGGCGTATCCGGCTGCCCCAAATCCTGAAACGATTTGATACTCACCGCAGTCGATGACAACGCCATCGCAAACCCCACCACCAGCAAGCCCGCTCCCCCCAGCCCAAACCCCCAACCCACCGCCATCGCAATCAGGGTCGTCACCAACATCTGCATTCCTCCCCCACCGATCACCACCTTCTTTAAGTGCATCAATTCCCGCAGCGAAAACTCAATCCCCAGCGTAAACATCAGCAACACCACCCCCAACTCGGACAAAATCATGATCGCCTCCTCCGGCGCATCCCCCAGCAAGCGCGTCGCCCCCGTATTCGCCAACACCACCCCGCAAATAAAATACCCCACCAGCAGCGACTGACGCGCTTTCAATAAAATCAGTGACACCAGCACCACACTCCCCAACACCATCCCCAACAACGCCACCACCGGCGCCACTTCATTACTTGCAGCAAGAACCATTGCACCGATCTTAACCGGTTCCCTCCGCTTTCCAAGCCCCTCCGCTTTTCCTCTTCACTAATTCCCTCTAAAACGGCATTCTCCCCGCAAATGAAACACCTCATCCTCCTCACCTTCGCCCTCGCGTCCTCCGCGTTCGGCTTCGATATCCCGAAAGGCTCCCACCACCTCGGGCAGCTCGATCTCGCCGCCAAAAAGGCCGCCCAGGCCAAACAGCCCATCGCCTTCATCATCGCCGAGAAAAAAGGAGTCGCCACCTGAGTGGCCTGCCCCGGAGCCGTCAGTGTGTCGGCTAGCAAAGCAGTTCTTGGATTCTCAAAAAGCATCGTCGTGGACACCTCGGAGACCGCCGCTCTCCCTGCCCTCGTCAAAAATGCCTACCGCACCGGCGGAGCATCCATCCCCATCGTCATCTTCACCGATCCCGGCATGACCCAAATTTACGGCTCCTACAATCACCCCCAGATGAAGAGCCAGAACTACGGCGAAATCTTCGCCGACACCAAAGACAAAATCCGCGACTCCATCAAGGAAGGCACCTTCGCCCTCGGCGGAGCCGCTCCCAAAATCGCCAAAGCCGAAGGCTCCAAAGTCGAAGAATGGACCAGCTCCAAGGGCACACCCATCAACGCCAAACTCCTCGGAATCGAAGATGATAAAATCTTCCTCTTCGCAACCGAAGGCGGAAAAACCATCCGCGCCACCGCCGATCAACTCTCAAAAGAAAGCGTCGAAAAAGCCAAAGGCATGGTCAAAGCAGCCGAATAAAACAGGCGCCCTCCATCAACTTTCCCCAACCATCCGTGCCCGCACGGATGGTTTTTTTATTGTCCTGTTAGACGACTCCTCTAGCCTCCCAAAAGCATGAAAGCCATCTTATTCATCGCCGTGATCGCCCTCATCTGGGGCGGAGGCCAGTCCCTCTACACCAGCATTACCAACACCAAGGCCTCCACCTTCACCATTCAGGAATACATCGCGGATAAACCCGATGCCAAATGGCTCGAACTCACCGATTGCCACCTCGACCTCACCGAGGCCGCCTATTCCTCCGGACGATTTGATACCTCAATCGACGAAGTCTTCATCCCCGTCACCACCACCGACGGAGGAAACGGCGGACAACCCGTCCACATCCTTCTCGCTACGAAAGACAAGGAAACCATCGCCCTCCTTGAAAAAATGGCCGCCGTCGAGAGCGAAGAAGACGCCTTCAAACTCCTCATCGAAAACGCCGATCAATTCTTCCCTAAAAAAGACGTCTCCGGATTGGTCCGCTTCGGCTTGGATATGAAAGACAAGGAAGTCCGCAAACTTCGCAACCTCAATCCCAACCTCACCAAGGACTTCGTCATGATCGACGACGGCGCAAAACCAAACTGGGCCGGCGCCTTCCTCCTCCCCGCCGGACTCGGCCTTGGCTGGTTCCTCTACTGGCCCAAAAAATCCAAAGCAGCCCTCCCCCCTGAATTGCCCTCCACCGGTGCAACCCCTCCCCAAATGCCCGACGCACCCGCATCCGCAACGGAGGACCCCGCCGTCACCAAGTTCCATTGCCCCGGATGCAATCAGAAATTCTCCGTCCCCTCGGATCAAAGCGGACAGCAGATCGATTGCCCCCAATGCCAGTCCTCCATGCTCGTCCCCTGAGCCGACCTCAATCGTCCTTCGAGACCACCTCGTAAATCACCGGCTGGCCACTCGCCTGCGCCTCGGTGATTGCGATCGCCTGACGCACCCGCTCGGACGCGCGCGCCACTTCCTCCTCACTCTGCCCGTGCACCACGCACAGCGGATCTCCCGCCTCCACTTTGCCCCCCAGATCAATGAATCCGCTCAATCCCACCGCGTAATCAATCCCATCCTCGGCCCGTCTCCGCCCCCCGCCCAACTCCACCACCGCCATCCCCAGCTCGCGCGTATCAATCTGCGCCACCCAACCGCCTTCGCGAGCCGCCACCTCCCGCCGAATCGGTGCAACCGGAAGATACTCCGATGCCCGCTCAATCAAATCACTCGGCCCACCCAGCCCGGACACCATCTTCCCAAAAACCTCCGCCGCCCGTCCGGACGTCAGCGCCTTCCTCACCTGCTTCTTCCCATCCTCCCGGTCTCTGGCCAACCCACCCAGCACCAACAGCTCCGCCGAAAGACCCACCACCACCGTCTCCAGCCGGGACCTCTCACCCTCTCCCCGTAAAAACTTCACCGCATCCAGCACCTCCAGCGCATTCCCCGCCGCGCCCGCCAACGGCTCGTTCATATCTGTCACCAGCGCACTCGTCGTCACCCCCGCACCATTCGCCACGCCCACAATGCTCTTCGCCAACGCCAGAGCATCGGCATAATCCTTCATAAAGGCCCCGCTCCCCGTCTTCACATCCATCACCAGCGCATCCAGCCCCGCCGCCAGCTTCTTCGATAAAATGGAAGCCGTGATCAAATCGATCGACTCCACCGTCGCCGTAATATCCCGCGTCGCATAAAAGCGCTTATCCGCCGGAGCGAGATCACCCGTCTGCCCGATAATCGCCACCCCGCACCCCTTCACCACCTCCCGGAAAAGCGCGTTGCTCGGCATCGTTTGATACCCCGGAATACTATCCAGCTTGTCCAGCGTCCCCCCCGTGTGCCCCAGTCCCCGCCCCGAAATCATCGGCACATACCCCCCGCAGGCCGCCACCAGCGGCCCCAACATCAGCGAAACATTGTCACCCACCCCGCCCGTCGAGTGCTTGTCAATCACCGGCCCATCCATCCCCGGCCATGTCAGAACCTCCCCAGAATCCCGCATCCCCTCCGTCAGCGCCACCCGCTCATCCAGAGTCATCCCCTGAAAAAACACCGCCATCGCAAACGCCGCAATCTGACCCTCCGAGATCGATCCGTCACCAATCCCCCTCGAAAAAAAGGCAATCTCTTCCCGGGAGAGCACCTCGCCCTCACGCTTCTTCCGAATAATCTCCTGGGGTAACATCTCAAAAGAAGCATGACGGCCTTTCCCGCCCGGCTCAACCCAGGAAGCGCTCCGAGATCATTTTCCAAATCTCACCCCCCAAAAAGATTCCCACAATCCCCGCAATCCCCGCCCACACCGGCGGCGCAGGAAGCGGCAGTTTCAACCCGGAAAAAATCAACCCCACCAGAATCCCCGTCCCAAGCGCTCCCAAAATTGTCATCATGCCTCCATCATCCCCTCTTCCAGCCCCTTCCACAATCCGATTCTCTTTCCCCTCTTTCCCACTTCCAAGACCTGTGCTAATTTCATAGAACCCGCGCCAACAACATGAAGCACCTCATTTTTGCTCTCCTTCCCTTCATCGCACAAGCCGACCTTGTGATCACCGAAGTGATGTCCTCCAGTAATCACTCCAACTCCACCATCGACGGTGACTGGTGGGAACTCACCAACAACGGAACCACCGCCGTCAATCTCTCCGGATACCGCTGGGATGATGAGAGTAACATTCCCTCCACCCACGTCTTCCCCTCCTACTCCCTCCCCGCCGGTGCCTCCTGCATCATGCTGGATGAAGCCACCACCGCCTCCATCACCCCCTTCCGCAACGCCTGGGGCATTCCGGCTTCCGTGAAAATCTTCGTCGCTTCCGACTTCGGCGGCTTCGCCGGATTCAGCGGAGGAAATGGCGACACCCTCTATCTCTACAATGCCTTCAATGTCGTGGTCGACTCGTTCAGCTTCGGCGCGGCCACCGGCGGACAATCCTTTGCATTCTTCGTCGATGGCTCGCCCGTTCCCGGCGGCCTGAGCATCGATGGCGAATTTGGTGCCAAAAAAAGCAGCCAAGCTCCTGCCGACACCGGCTCTCCGGGCTCCGCACCCCCCCTTCCTTCCCCCCTCCCTCCCGTCTTCATCGCCCCCTTCAAGACCTACTGGCCCGCTAACCGGAACCTCAGCACCTCGGAATTTCGCATCACCGCACAGGACCCCAATCCCGCCGACACCATCACCATCTCCACCATCTCCAAACCCGCTTGGCTCACCATCACCGATCTCGGTGGCGGCAAAGCCCAACTCTCGGGCACCCCTACCGATGCCGAAGTAGGCACCCACACCTTCCAGGTCCAGGCCGCCGATAACAGCGGAGCCACCACCCCTTCCACCCAGACCTACACCATCCAGGTCCTCCCCGCCACCAGCCCCATTATCCTCAACGAGTATAATGCCGTCGGTCCTGACAAGTTCCTCAATAACGACATCGAAGGCGCCATGGGGGCCGCCACCGATTCCTTCTTCGGCCAGGTCGCCGGCAATGGTGGCCAGTGGATCGAGCTCGTCGTCCTCGGCATCCCCGGTGAAGGCCCCACCTTCGATATCCGCGGCGGAAGAATCGAGATCGTCAGCGCTGACAGCACCCGCATCATCAAGCTCTCGGAAAACATCGCCCTCTCGGAAATCCCCGTCGGCACCATCCTCACTCTCAGTGACACCCAGCCCTCCGAGCTCAATATGAACAGCCAGCTCACCTCCAATGGAACCATCTGGAGCAATATCTGGATGTATGACCCCATCCTCATTGACCAGAGCGCCAGCACCCACCCCGCCATTCCCGCCATCGGCTCCAGTGACACCACCATCTCCATCTTCGCTCCCGATGGCACCCACGTCTACGGCCCCAGCGGCGAGTCCGTCGGCGCCTCCGATTCCAATGCCAACGGAATCCCCGACGACCTGATCAACATCAACGATACCGAAGTCTACCGACTCGAGCAAAACCCCTCCGCCACCGTCGACCCCCTCTTCGGCCTCTACGATGACGGGTCCTCCTCATCCTTCGGTTCCCCAAATGTCTGGAGCAACAACACCATGACCCAGTCCTTTGCCTCCTTCATCCAAAGCAACTCCCCCCCCACCTTTGGAACTCTCCCCTCCCATTTTGCGGTCCGCGGACAATACAACGAGACCATCACCTCCATCGACCCCCAGGCCCAGGGCGTCACCATCTCCGCCCTCACCCTTCCCTCCTTCCTCACCTTCACCGATGGCGGCACCGGATCGGCCTCCATCGTCAACAACCGCCCGCTCACCACCTCGGACATGGGCACCTATGAGATCGTCATCGTTGCCAATGATGGACAACCCACTCTCAACCGCTCCTATTACGCCTACCAACTCACTGTCGTAAACCCCGCTCCCGCCGTTCTCTTGAACGAATACAACGCCGTCAGCGACACCAAATTCCTCAACGGAGGCACCGCCTTCGCAGATGAAGACGGAGCACCCAATGCCGCCGATGCCCACTTCGGCCGCGTCACCGGAAACGGCGGCGATTGGTTCGAGCTCGTCGTCGTTGGCGACGGCACCACCGGCACCACCGACCTCCGTGGCTGGACCATCGAAATCGGCCAAGTCGGAGACTCCAAAGTCCTCGTGCCCCGGACCACCATCAGCCTGACTGCTGATTCACGCTGGGCTGCCGTTCGCAATGGCACCATTCTCACCTTCATCGCCAAAAATACCGCGGCCGGCGGACTCAACACCGACATCCTCCGCCAGGACCGCTTCGATACCGACGGCTGGGGCTGGAGCAACATCTACCTTGGCGACGGCAGCCTAGTCACCGGAGTCACCCTCGCAAATATCGAAATCGATTCCAATAACACCCAGTTCCGCATCCTGGATAACACCGGATTCGTCGTCTTCGGCCCCGTCGGTGAAGGCGTCATCCCCTCAATCAATGTCGGCAGCACCGAGATTTTCGAACTCGAAGGCGATCCCCGACCCACCATCGCCTTCACCGATAACGCCAGCGGCACCGACCAACAGGGATACGATGACTCATCCAGCGCCTCCACCTTTGGAGCGCCTAACGTCTTCACCCCACCCTTCGGCGGAACCACCACCCGCCCCCAGGACTTCACTCCCTACATCTTCATCCCATCCACCTACGCCAACTGGGCCACCGGCTTCGGAATCGGCGCCCAGGCTCAAACCGATGACAATGACAATGACGGCTGGAACAACCTCGAGGAATACCTCTTCGGAGGCGACCCCACCCTCGGCTCCTCACAACCAGGCAACATCATCGACTCAACCGAGGGCAGCGTTTCATTCAACGTCCGCAGTGACGACCCCACCTATTCCTTCATGGGTCAACGCAGTGGCGACCTCATCAATTGGGTCACCGAAGGCCTCACCGAAACCACCGGTCCCTCGGCTCTTGGGGCAAGTTTCAATCAATTGAAGCTCACTTTCGATGGTGAAGCCGACCGCCAGTTCTTCCGCGTCATCCCCCAGTAGGGATTCTTAAAAGGCGCTGATTAAGAAGCCTTCTTCAGCGCCTTGGCGGCCCGTTTTTCAATCGCTCCGGCCGCCTTCTCTTCCCCGATGTGGTTAAGCACATCGACATAGTTTGCCGCAACCGTTTCATACTCCGCCGTGCACTCCTTGATATTGCCCTCATAGGCATCCAGCGCGCGGTCAAAATGACGCTTCGCCGCATCCATATCGTCACTTTGAACAAAGACGAGAGCCAAATTGGCATGGGATTGCGCCGTATCCAGATTGTGATCTCCAAAAAGCTTCGTCCGCGTCTCCAGCGCCATCATGTGCATCTCCCGGGCCTGCTCGAGATAGTCCGCCTTGAAGTAAAGGCTGCCCACATTGTTGCAGATACTCGCCGTTTGCTCGTGCTCCTGCCCCAACGTCTCATGGGAAATCCGCAGCGCTTTCAATAGCAGCGTTTCTGCCTGATCAAAATTATCCTCGGCCTCGTAAATGAACGCCAGATTGTTGCTCAAATCAGCAACATCCAGAAGCGATGGCGGACTCATCCGCTCAAAGCAGGCGATCGAACGCTCATACTTGGACTTCGCCTCCATCGTCCGACCCTCCAGATCATGGATCACCGCCTGACTCGCACACACCCGGCCCACCGCTTCCTCGTTGTTTCGACCCTTGCTCAAAATCGAGAGCGCCTCGTCGTAATTCTCCATCGCATCATCGTAATCCCCCAGCTGCCGGAACAAATCTCCCTGCACCTCCAGAGCCAGCGAGAGCTCCTCCTCGGAATACAAATCATCACTCATGCTCGTCCGCGCCTTCTCTACCGCCGTCTCGGCAGCGTGGCGGGCTTCGTCGATTTTGCCTTCGTCCAACAAATTTCGCACCCGATCTTCGAGCATGTGGAGGAGGTTGGCCGTTCCGGATTCCATGGTGATTGATGACATATTGGCGCAAGGGTGATTTTGCACCAGCGTTTTAATCACGATCAGGACAAAAGATCAAGGCAGTGATCTCGGGACGTCGGAAGCCTCCCATACGCCCGCAGGATCGCACTCTGGCTCGTATCCCCCAACCCCAACAAACGCGCCACTTCGGCCTCAAAATGCAAGAAACCCCGCCGATCCGCCCCTTTTTCCACCAAATACCCCAATCCCCGCTGCAACAGGTCAAACATCTCCGGCACCGGATGATCCAATTCCAGCACCATCTCCAGCAACTGCCCAAAATACGCCGCCACCACCGAATCCCGGTAACTCCTCCGCAACGCCGCCCGATAATCCACCACATGCACCTCCCTCAACCCGTGCAGCTCCGAGCGCGAACTCCGCGTCCACTCCAACTCCCCCTCGATAAATAAATCAATTCGCCCCGCAAACGAACTCTTCGCCCGCCGCGCCCCCTTCGCCACCGTCTTGATCAAACCCGCATCCTCGGTCAGCCAGTGCACAATAAGACTCGTCTCAGTCAGGCGCGTGAGACGGATGATCGTGCCCCGGGCGCGCTCCATGCCCCCCAAAGATCACGGCGATCAACCGCAAATTCAATATTCAATTGACCCGCATCTTGCTCACCAGTACCCACTCCTCACACATGGCAAACGAAACCATCGCTGACCTCCTGGCGGTCGATACCAGGTCTCTCGAGGACCGGGTATCCGAACTCAGGAGGTACCTTTGACGTCCCCGCTCTCACCGCCGCGGTCTCCAAACTCGAAGACCAGGCCGCCCATCCCGAATTCTGGAACGACCAGGACAAGGCTCGCTCCGTCCTCGCCGAAACCAAGCGCCTCAAGGACAAGCTCCTCCCCTTCCTGAAGATCGAAAAGGACTTCGAGAACATCCGCGCCAGCATCGAACTCGCCAAGGAATTCGATGACCTCGATTCCGCCAAAGAAGCCAACTCCAGCTTCGCCGACCTCGAAAAAAGCGTCGAAAGCTTCGAGGTCATCACCCTCCTCGACTCCCCAACCGACCCCTCCAATGCCTACGTCACCATCCAGGCCGGAGCCGGCGGGACCGAAGCCTGCGACTGGGCCGGCATGCTCCTCCGCATGTACCAACGCTGGGCCGAAAATCACGGCTACACCGTCACCACCACCGACTACCAGGAGGGCGACGGCGCCGGCATCTCCTCCGCTTCGCTAAAAGTCGACGGCGAATACGCATACGGATACCTTAAGAACGAACGCGGCGTCCACCGCCTCGTCCGCATCTCCCCCTTCGATAGCGCCGGCAAACGACACACCTCCTTCGCTTCCTTCGATGTCACCCCGGAAATCGATGACTCCATCGTCATCGAAATCCCCGACTCCGACGTCGAAATCTCCACCACCCGCTCCGGCGGAAAAGGCGGCCAAAACGTCAACAAGGTCGAGACCGCCGTCATCCTCAAACACAAGCCCACCGGCATCGTCATCCGCTCCACCCAGGAACGCTCCCAACTCCGCAACCGCGAACTCGCCTGGGAAACCCTCCGCGCCAAACTCTACCAAATTGAGGAAGACAAACAACGCGCTGATGCCGACCGCGAATACTCCGAAAAAGGAGAAATCGGCTGGGGCAGCCAAATCCGCTCCTACGTCTTCCAGCCCTACCAGATGGTCAAAGACCTCCGCACCGGGCACGAGACAGGCAACATCCAGTCCGTCATGGATGGAGACATCGATGGCTTCATCGAAGCCATGCTCCGCGGCGAAACCCGGAAGTAACCGCCGCGGTAAAGCCCTCCGTCCCTACGGATAAACCACACACATCGCCACCGGAACCTCAATCGAGTTTCCCGTCGGCTTCATCTTCCCCGTCGCGGTATCCACCTTGATCACCGAGACCTCGTTCGAGCTCTGCCCCGACGCCAAAAGATAATCCCCCTCAGGGCTCAACGCGATATTGCGCACAATCCACACCCCTGAGGACACCGTCTGCAGATGCTTCAGCGTCCCGTCTTCCTGCACTTCCAGAACCGACACCGAATCCCGCTTGGCGCTCACCAAATCCCGGTTTCCCGTGTAAACAAACCGCCCGTTCTTCGACACCAGAATCTCGGAACAACTCATCTTGTCCTCCTTCTTATCATCCGGCCCATCTTTCTCGAAAACACTCACCGTCTGAACCTCGCTCAGCCCACCCGTCCAGGCATCCCGCCTGAACACCGTGACACTCAAAGTCAGCTCATTGAGCACATACGCAAATTTCCCATCCTTCGAGAACTTCATATGCCGTGGCCCCGAACCCTTCGGACTCACCCCTTCCCCCGACAGTGACAATTTCGCCGACGCAGGATCCATCTTGTAAATCTTCACCCGATCAATGCCCAAATCCGGCACATAAACATACTCGTTATTCGGCCCCGGCCACGTCGCATGAACCCGTGACTGGTTCTGCGGAGCCTCGCGCACATCCGTCGCTTGATGCTCAAAAAAGGAAACATGCTCCCCGATCTTCCCCTCTTCCGTCAACGGAAAGGACGCCAAACACCCCCCTCCGTAATCCGCCCCCATCAGCATCCGGCTCGTTCCGTCCACACTCAACTGACAAAACCCCTTCCCGGGATAACTCACCGCGTTGATCAGACTCAGCTTGTCCCCCTCGATCTTCCACGCCGACGCCCCCCCCTTCCCGTCCACTTTCGCCGTCGAAAATACCACCTTCTTATCCGGACGCAGCATCAACCACCCCCCTCCGGGCTGATCCGCCACCTTTTTCGCCGGAGAAAGCTCTCCCGACTCCTGATTTAGCTCGGAATAATAGATGCCCCCTGCTCCCGATCCAATCAGAACCGGAATGGTGGCGGCTTGGGCTACGGCAAGAGTCATAATCGAAGCGAGAATTTTACGCATGCCCCACCCTAATCACCCTCATCCGCCAGAAGAACCCAAAAGTTCACCCATCCTTGCACCCCCCGCAATTTCGGACCATCCTCTCCCCGGATGGCTGACAACATCAAGACTCCCAATTACTTCGCCGAAGGCTTCCGTGAACTCGACGAGACCCTCGCCGAGACCACCTCCATGCTCGCCAACTCACTCCCCCTCGGAGATGAGCTTCGCAATCTCGTCCCCTGGAAAGGAGACCACTCGTTCCCGGATCGCATCGCCCCGGATCACCAGCGCGAAGGCGCACAACTCCTCTCCATCTGCTTCGAAATTCTCAACATCGTCGAAGAACGCGTCGCCTGGCAGTTCCGCAGCCTCCGCCGCGCCCAACACGGAGCCACCGCCATCAACGGACTCTGGCCCTCCGTCATCAACTGCTTTAAGGAAAACGGCCTCACCGAGGACCAGGCCATCGCCGCCCTCAAGAAGGTCAAGGTCGAGCCCGTCCTCACCGCCCACCCCACCGAAGCCAAACGCCCCTCCGTCCGCCAACGCCACAAGGCTATCTACGAAGAACTTCGTACATTCGAGACCGCACGCAAGGACCCCCACTACGGCCGCCGCATTGCCGATACCCTCGGCGCCGAACTTCAAACCCTCTGGTACACCGGAGAAATCTTCGTCCAGCGACCCGACATCCAGGAGGAACTCCGCAACGCCCTCCCCTACCTCGGCGAAATCTTCCCCGAGGTCGTCAACCGCCTCGACCGCTCGCTCGAACTCGCCTGGGCCGACGCCGGATGGGACATCTCCAAACTCCGGTCCCAGGATGCCTACCCCAAACTCCGCTTCGTCACCTGGATCGGAGGAGACCGCGATGGCCACCCCTTCGTCACCCCGGAGGTCACCGCCAACACCCTCATCGAACTCCAGGAACACGCCCTTGACCTGCACCGCCGCTCGCTCAAGTCCGCTGCCGAAAAACTCACCCTCGCTCCGCCCTTCGCCAAGGTTCCGGCCCGCCTCCTCGAAGCCATCGACTCCCTAAAGGAATCCCTCGGCGACGCGTGCCACAAAATTTGCAAGCGCCACCACCTCGAGCCCTGGCGCATCTACATGCACCTCCTTCGCGAAAAATTCGCCCAGGGAAAATACACCAGCGCCACCGAATACCTCGACGATCTCACCCTCGCCCACGAAACCCTCGAGGAAGCCGGAGCCTTCCGCGCCGCCCACGAATGGGTCTTCCCCCTCATGCGCCGGGCCCAGGTCTTTGGTCTCCACCTCGCCTCACTCGACATCCGGAACAATTCCGAATCGCACGATGAAGCCGCCGCCCAACTCTTCACCCTCATGGGAATTCCCGATGCCGAAAACTTCGGCACCTGGTCCGAGGAAAAACGCCGCGAACTCCTCATCGCCGAGCTCAAAAACCCCCGCCCCTTCCTCTCCCGCTACGAGAAAGCCGGCGAAAAGGCCGACGGCATCCTCGCCTACCTCCGCCTCCTCGCCACCCACCTCCGTAAAAAAGGCCCCGAAGGACTCGGCCAGCTCATCATCAGCATGACGCGCTCCGTCTCCGACCTCCTCCTCGTCCAGGTCCTCACCCGCGAAGCCGGACTCGCCCAGCGTCACGAGAACGGACTCTGGCGCTCAAAACTCCCCGTCAGCCCCCTCTTCGAAACCGGAGATGACCTCGCCGCTGCCAGTGGAATCCTTACCGAATACCTCGATATCATGGGCCCCCACCAATCCGGTCTCCAGCCCGCCATGGTCGGCTACTCGGATTCCAATAAGGACGCCGGCGTCTTCGCCTCCCAATGGGGCATCTTCAAAGGCCAGGAAAGCATGACCGCCTCCTGCCGCGCCCACGGAGTCACCCCCCAGTTCTTCCACGGCCGGGGCGGCACCATCGGCCGCGGCGCCGGACCCACCCGCTGGTTCCTCCGCGCCCTTCCCGAAGGATCCCTCGGCGGCCCCATCCGCATCACCGAACAAGGCGAAGTCCTCCCCCGTAAATACGGCCACGAGGGCAACGCCCACTTCCACCTCGAACTTCTCGTCGCCGGAGTCACCCGCTCCGTCGGCCTCAGCCACCAAAAGGCCTTCTCCGTCGACCGATGCCGCAGCGCCCTCGATGCCCTCTCGCGCGAGTCCGATAAAGCCTACCGCGGCCTGCTCGACTCCGACCGCTTCATGGAGTTCTACCGCACCGCCACCCCCATCGATGCCCTCGAGACCGGCGTCTTCGGCTCACGCCCCTCACGGCGCACCGGTAAAAAAGCCTCCCTCAAAGACCTCCGCGCCATCCCCTGGGTCTTCTCCTGGACCCAGGCCCGCTTCTACCTCCCCGGATGGTACGGCGTCGGATCCGGACTCGAAGCCATCGGCGAAGAAGCCTTCGCCCAAATCCAGGACAGCCTCGGCGAGTTCGACTTCCTCCGATACGTCTTCACCAACATCGAATCCTCCCTCGCCTCCGCCAACCCGGAAACAATGCGCCAATACGCAGACCTCTGCCCCGATCCCGATCTCCGCGATCAAATCCTCGGCCGCATCCTCGACGAATTCGTAAAAACCAAATCCATGGTCCACCAACTCTTCGGGCGCACCTTTGACGACCGTCGCCCGCGCATGGAAAAAACCCTCGCCCTCCGCGAAGTTCCCCTGAAAGTCCTCCACGACCAACAGATCGAACTCCTCCAACGCTGGCGCGCCGGCGGCAGCGTCGTCGAGACCGGGGACGGAAAGTTCGACCGCGACTTCCTCGCCCTCCAGCTCACCATCAACGCCATCTCCTCCGGACTCCGCGAGACCGGTTGATCACTCCCTCTTCACCTCAAAGACGTCCACCGTCCCATCCCGGTTCCCCGCCACAAAATGTCCCCCATCGGGACTAAAGGCCAACGACACCGGCGAATGCCCCGTCCTGAGGGTTTGCAGAATCTTGATCTTCTGATCAATCACCTCCCCGATCACCAGCGCCGCGTCTGCCTCGTCCCCCGTGATCGCCACCCAGTACCGCTGTAAGGGATCGGCGGCCAGCTCGCCTGTATCATCGGCCAACTCTGCCAGCTTCTCAATCGCTCCCGCCTCCGCCTTCCCGCTGATCAAATCCCCCACGCCCCGCATCCGCGACCGCACCTCGGGATCATCCACCTCAAGCTGCCCCAGAAGCTTTAGCACCGGTGCCCCCATCGCCACCAGGCTGTTCGTCGCCTCATCCCGCTTCGCAAACTCACGGTCCGCCAACTGCCCCACCAACACCTTCACCCGCGCCTCATCCACCGGCACCGGAGGAGCCATCGGCTTCAGCAACCGCCCCATCAAATTCTCCTCCCCGATCCCCAGCAAAAAAGACCGTCCATGATCAATCACCGCGATCGATTCAGGCGCCCTCTTGCCCACCTCAAGATTCCTCAGCCGTTGCCCGTCTCCCATATTCCAGTAAGCCACCGTCTTATCCTGACTCGCCGTGATGAGCGTCATTCCGTCGGCTGAAATACTCAAATCCACAATATCCTCCCCATGCCCCGTGAAAGTCCGCTGCCGCTTCCCGTCAGCCACACTCCATCGCACCGCCCGATCATCGTCACCACCACTCACCAAATTCGTCCCATCGGGCGAAAACGCCAACACCTGCACCCGCTCCCCGTGACGCACCGACCGCATCTTCTCCCCCGATTCACCATCAACAAATTGAATCACTCCCCTCTCATCCCCCACCGCCACCAGCGTGCCATCGGGTGAGACCGCCATCGCCGTCGCAGCCCCCGTCACCTGCTCACGCGTCCCCTCCGCAAGATTCCACAAATTCCAACCATCCGACGAACCACTCGCATACACCTTCGTCCCCCCCGGCCCGATCGCGACACTGTTCACATAATTCGTATGAAGCGGAATCCCCAGCGTCGGCACAACCCGCTCCCCGGTCTCGGCTCGATGAAGATACAAAAGTTTGCTGTCCCCCGAAATAATCACCTTCCCGTCTTCCGAAAACGCCACCGGCGTATGCGACCGCTCCTCCGTATCAATCTTCCTCACAATCTCCCCGCTCAACCCATCAAAAACATAAAGCTGATAATCCGCACACGGAGCCGCCACATACCTTCCGTCCGGTGACCACGCCACCACCTGCGCTTCATTCTCCAGCTTCGTCTCCCACACCACCTTCAACGAATCGCACTCATAAACCCCCACCCTCTCATCCTCGGAAGTCACCGCAAATCTCTTCCCGTCCGGCGATCGCACAATCGTATAAACATCCCCAAATTTCTTCTTAATCGTATCAACACACTTCCCCGTCGCCACCTCCCACCGCTTCACCTTCCCGTCCTCCGATCCCGAAATCACAAAGTCCCCCGTCCCATCAAAAACCACCGTGTAGACATCCTTGGTATGCCCCTCAAAATCCCGGAGCATCTTCCCCGTCCCGATCTCCCACAGCTTGATCAACCCCTTACTGTCCCCCACCACCATCCACTTCCCGTTCGGATGAACGTCGACCCGATAGGCCGTCTCCTCATGCTTGTAGCTCATCAACTCCTTCCCCGTCTCCAGATCATAACGCACCACATGACCACCCCCGCCTGCCGCCACAATCTCCTTCTCCCCCGGTAGCACCGCCACCCCCCACACATCGTAAGCCGCATCCTTGGAATACCGCTGCAACTCCTCACCACTCTCCAGATTCCAAAGCCGTGTCGTCCCGTCCCTCGACGTGCTCAGCACCCGCTCACCGTCACTCAACACCCGAATCTCCGATAAACTCCCCGCATGCAAAAAGCCCGCCTTCCCCAGCTGCGCCATCGGCATCAACACCTCCTCCGCTCCCGCCTGTAGCACCATCGCAAAAATAACCCCAAAGATCCTCATCCCCTATTCCTTACTTGTTCAAATGCGGTGGCACCAGCCTTCATTATCCGGGCAAATTACTCCCTGACTTGCACCCTCACCAAAATCCCTCCATCTTCCTCCAATGAAGCACTTGTTTCTCGCCTGCCTCCTTCCCGGCCTCTCCCTCGCCGATGCCAAACTCCCCGCCGACGAGCACTTCCGGGTCGATGAAATCGCCACCGGCTTTGTCGACGCCATGGAAATCACCGTCGCCCCCCAGGGATACGTCTTCGTGATCGAGCGCACCGGAGCAGTCAAAGTGGTCAATCCCGACTCCGGAGAAATTAAAGAAATCGCCCAACTCGATGTCGAAGTCCGCGAAAAGGAACACGCCCGTGAGTGCGGCCTCCTCGGCATCACCCTTGATCCCGCCTTCGCCACCAACAAATGGCTCTATCTCTACTACTCCCCTACCGGGAAAGCCGCCCACAACCTCTCCCGCTTCACCTTCACCGGCTCCGCCCTCACCGATGAAAAAGTCCTCCTCACCGTCAAACAGGACCCCGAAAACGGTACCTGCCACGAGGGAGGCTCCCTCACCTTCGGCCCCGACGGCTGCCTCTTCCTCTCCACCGGAGACAACACCTGCCCCTTCAAGTCCGATGGCTCCGCACCCATCGACGAGCGCGACGAACGCAAATGGTACGACGCCCAACGCTCCGCCGCCAACACCAACGACCTCCGCGGAAAAATCCTGCGCATCAAACCCACCCCCGATGGCTCCTACACCATCCCCGAAGGAAACCTCTTCCCCCCCGGCACCGACAAAACCCTCCCCGAAATCTACGTCATGGGCTGCCGGAATCCCTACCGCATCTCAGTCGACCAAAAAAATGGCATCCTCTACTGGGGAAAAGTCGGCCCCGATGCCGGTAAGGACTCCAAACGCGGCCCCCGTGGATACGATGAAATCAACCAGGCCCGCCAGGCCGGTAACTTCGGCTGGCCCTACTTCAGCGGCGATAACAAACCCTACACCGACTACGATTTCGAAACTAAGAAACTCGGAAAACCCTTCAACCCCCAAGCACCCGTAAACGACTCCCCCAACAACACCGGCCTCCGCAAACTCCCACCCGCACAACCCGCCTTCTGGTTCTACCCCCGCGCCTCCGCCTGCGCCGGACCCGTCTTCTACAAAGACCAATATCCCGACTCCCCCACCAAACTCCCCGACTCCTTCGACTCCTCCCTCATCGTCTATGACTGGACCAGCAACTGGATCCGCGTCATCAGACTCGATGAAAAAGGCGACATTGTTTCCAACGAACCCTGGCTCTCAAAATTCCGCTTCGTCCACCTCGGCGACATGGAAATGAGCCCCAAGGGCGAACTCTACATCCTCGAATACGGCTCCGCCTGGTATGATGGTAACGACGGCAAACTCAAGCGTGTCACCTACTCCGCCGAGCCCCAACCCATCGAGGTCCCCGCCAACGACCCCCGCATGGTCGGCCTCCCCGAGGGCCATCCCGGCTCCGCCATGATCGGCGGCTCCACCTGCCTCGCCTGCCACATGACCAAGGACAAATCCATCGGACCCTCCTACAAGGACGTCGCCAAAAAATACAAAGACGACCCCAAGGCCATCCCCACCCTCGCTGAAAAAATCCTCTCCGGCGGAGTCGGTGTCTGGGGCCAACAACCGATGCCTCCCCACCCCCAGCACAACATCGAGGAAACCCAGCAAATGGTCGAAGCCATCCTCCAGGTGAAGTGACCTACCACCTCAGCTTCTTCCGCAGCGTCTCGTAAAACGAGTGCCCCGGCAGCCTCACCAAATTGAGACACTGCGGATGCTTCGTCACCCGCACCATACTCCCCTTCTCAATCCGTAAAATATCGCGACCATCAACCGAAAACAAAATCGGTTCCTCGGTCCGTCCCGTTGGCAGCAACTCGATCACCGAGTCCTCACTCAACACCAGCGAACGGTTGCTCAAACTGTGAGGACAAATCGGCGTGATCACGAACACCCCGGACCTCGGCCCGATGAGAGGCCCCCCCGCCGCTAACGAGTAAGCTGTCGATCCCGTCGGCGTCGCCACCAGCAATCCATCCGCATTGTATTCGTTCAACAACTCGCCATCCACCCGCGCCTCCAGCGAGACCAGTCGTCCGGTCTCACCACGCATCAGGACCGCTTCGTTCAGCGCAATAAATTCGTGTTTTCCCCCACCCTCCTCCGTCATCTCAACCTTCAGCATCGTCCGCTCCACCAGCTGAATCTTTCCATCGGCTATCGCGTCACTCAACAAGTCCACTTCCTCATCCGTGCACGCCGTCAAAAATCCCAGCGTCCCGATATTCACCCCCGCAATCGGAATCGCCGTCGGCGCAATCCGGTGCAGCGTCTCCAAAAGAGTCCCGTCCCCCCCCAGCGAAATAACAAGATCCGCTCCCTTCTCAAAATCATCCGCTCCCGCCTCTCCAATCAACCCCGCCGTCTCGCTTTCCAGCACCACCTCGATCCCCCGTTTCCGCAGGCTATCCCGCACACGCATTACCGCCATCGGCGCATCAGGCTTCTTGGGATGGGCAACAATCGCAACGAGCACAAAGAACTGTTAGCATTTCCCCCCCCACGCGGCAAGCGGCCCGATTGACAACCCCTCCTCCAACCCACAAGTTCTCCCCATGCCGCTCACTTCGGAGGAAGACGCCCGCTACTCCCGCCAGACCATTCTCCCCGAGATCGGTCCCGCCGGACAGGAACGTCTCCAAAACGCCTCCATCCTCTGCATTGGCACCGGAGGCCTCGGCTCACCCGCCGTCACCTACCTCGCCGCCGCCGGAGTCGGCCACATCGGACTCATCGATCCCGACCTCGTCGACCTCACCAACCTCCACCGCCAGATCCTTCACGATACCGCCCACGTCGGCACCCCAAAGCTCACCAGCGCCCGCGCTCGCATCAACGCCCTCAACCCCCACGTCAAAATCACAGAGCACCCCGGCAAGTTCACCGCCGCCAACAGCCTCGACCTCCTCAAGGACTACGACCTCCTCCTCGATGGCTCCGATAACTTCCCCACCCGCTTCGCCGCAAACGACGCCGCCGTCCTCTCTAAAAAACCCCTCATCCACGGAGCCATCCATCAATTCGAAGGACAAGTCACCGTCTTCGCCCCCCACCTCGGCGGCCCCTGCTACCGCTGCCTCCTCCCCGAACCTCCCCCGCCCGGCACCGTCCCCACCTGAGCCGAAGCCGGCGTCCTGGGCGTGCTCCCGGGAATCATTGGTTCACTTCAGGCCATGGAGGCCATCAAACTCCTCCTCCACCTCGGCTCCCCTCCCCTCGGACGCCTCATCCACTACCGCGCCCTCGACACCTCCTTCCGCGAACTTAAAATCAAACCCGACCCCGCCTGCCCGCTCTGCGGAACCAACCCCACCATCACCGCCCCCGTGGCCTACTCAGACACCTGCGATATGAATAACGACGGACTCCCCGAAATCTCCACCCAAGAACTCCGCAACATCCTTGCCAATGGCTTCGATGGCATCCTCCTCGATGTCCGCGAGCAAGACGAATTCTTCATGGCCCACATCGAGGGCAGCCAACTCCTCCCCCTCTCCGGATGGCCCGCCGTCGCCGCCAACCTCCCCAAGGACACCAAATACTACGTCCACTGCGCCAAAGGCATGCGCAGCGCCCGCGCCGGCATGTGGATGCTCCAAAACGGCTTCACCGATGTCACCAACGTCGCCGGCGGCATGGACGCCTGGCTCCAGGACGAGGCCGCCCTCTAAACCTCCGCCGCATTCTGCTGCCGCGTGATATCATTTAAGGTAATCACCCCCACCAGCCTCCTCGGGTCCACCGCGCTCACCACCGGAGCCTGCTGATAATCATTCTCGATCAATCGATTCGCCGCATCCCGAATCGACACATCAGGCGTAAAGGTCATCAGCACCTGCTCGTCCACAATCTCCGCAATCTTCGTCTCCGGGGTCGACACCTGAAGCTCCCCCCGCGTCACCAGTCCGCAAAGCCCCCCGTCTTCCGCCACCACCGGATAAGAATGCTTCTGCAAATTACGGCGCCGTAACTCCGTCCGCGTCTGACTCACATTCGCCTCCAGCGGAATCGTCTCCACATCATGGGTCATGATCGCCGCAATCGGCAGCTGCGCGTAATCCTGCCCGCCCCGATAACTCGGCATCCGCTTCAAGGAAATCCCGTCCTGCATCAGCAGCGCATCGTAAATCGGCGTCCGCTGCAGCCGCGTCGCAATCCCCCACGCCAGCAAATTCCCCCCCATGATCGGCAGAATCAGCGAATAATTCCCCGTCATCTCAAAGATCATGATCAGGGACGTCAGCGGATTCCTGATCACCGCCCCAAAAAGAGCCCCCATCCCCAACAACACACATCCCCCGATCACCTCCTGATCACCCGGATATCCCGGAATCGGCACCGCCCCATTCAAAGCCGCCATCCCAAACCCCATCATCCCCCCAATCATCCCGCCCAAAAATAAGGTCGGCGAAAACAAACCGCCCGACCCTCCCGTCGCATAGTTCACCACCACCGCCAATCCCTTCAACACGAACAGCACCGCCAGTATCCCAATCGCCAGCTTCGCCTCAAAGGCCAGCTCCAGACTGTCATAACCCACCGAAAACACATCGTGCGACGCCTCCCCCAGCAAGCCCGTAAAATACCACCCCGCCAACCCAAGACACCCCATCGCCAATCCCCCCGCCGCCGGACGAATCCACACCGGAACCGCCTCCCTCTCCCTCACCCACCCGCGCAACCCCACAATCGACGCCGTAAATGCCGTCCCAAACAACCCCGCCACCAAGCCCAACGGCAACGCCACCAACATCCAAAGCGACGTATGGTAATCCGGCGACAGGTGCGTATTCACGATCGGATTCTCTCCCAATATCATCCGCGACGTCGCCGCCGCAATCACCACCGCCACCGCAATCCCCCCCAACGCCTTCATCGAAAACCCATCCATCAACTCCTCAAAAACAAACATGATCGCCGCAATCGGCGCATTAAATGCCGCCGCCACACCTCCCGCCACCCCCACCGGCACCAACGCCTGCTGCCGCTGCCGGTCCCGAAACCCCCAACGCCCGATCCGCGAGCCAATCGCCGCCGACACATGCACCGTCGGCCCCTCCCGCCCCAAACTGTTTCCCAGTCCCACATACAGCGTTCCCAAAACAAACCGCCAAAAACCATCCCGCGCCGAAATCTTCCCCCCATTGTTGAAATACGCCGCCTTCGTCTGCGGAATCCCGCTTCCCGCCGAGTTCGGCGAAAGATACTTCACCCCCAACCCCACCGCCAACCCTCCCAACGTCGGCGCCAACAACATCACCGCAACAAACCCTCCCGGATTCATCCTCTCCGCCAAACGCCACACCTGGTCAAAAAGACCATGAATCGCAAAGTGAAAAGCCACCGCCACCAACCCGCACAACAACCCGCACACCACGCAAAACACCATGAACCGCTGACCCACATCCAGCCGCGCCCGCAAGCGGTCGGCCAAGGTGCGGGAACGGGATCGGAGCGACATGGGAAACAACCCGCTCCCCTTGCGCCCTTATCGCATCATATTCAAGCCCGTAACAAAAAACGACCGCTCCTTTTCAGGAACGGTCGTCTTTAAATCTAAATGAAATGACAGAAGGATTCTACTCCTCGCCTGCCTCTTCAATATCCTCGATACCGGGATCAGCAAGGTTCTCAAGGTCGACCCACTCGATGAATGCCATCTGGGCGGAGTCGGTCATGCGGGCACCCAGCTTGGTGATCCGGGTGTAACCACCGGGGCGATCACCTACTGCGGGAGCCACTTCGCCAAAGAGGCGGCTCACTGCATCCTTCTGACGAAGGAAACGGAAGGCCGTCCGGCGGGAGTGAACAGTGTCCTCCTTGGCAAGAGTCACAAGCTTCTCCACAATGGGGCGGATCGCTTTTGCCTTGGCAAGAGTGGTGCGGATACGGCCGTGCTGAATGATTGCACATGCCTGATTGGCCAGGAGGGCGGAACGGTGTCCGTCACGGCGCTGGAGTCTGACGGTTTTCTTACGATGTCTCATCGGTCTAAGTTCTTTCTGATGTAAGAGGTGGTTTACTGGTCGAGGTTCTGGGCGATCAAATCAGCCAGTCCCACAGGGGCCTCTTCTTCGACACCGAGACGTGGTGCCATTGGGGCACCGAGAGCGGCTCCGGAGAGGAGAGATGGATCAAGGTTCATGCCCAGTCCAAGTCCAAGCTCATGAAGCTTGTCCTTGATCTCGTTAAGCGACTTCTTACCGAAGTTACGATACTTGAGCATTTCAGCCTCGGTCTTAAGCGCAAGCTGTCCGACAGAGGTGATATTGGCATTGTTGAGGCAGTTCGCGGCACGAACAGAAAGTTCGATCTCGTTCACGCTCATGTTGAGAAGCTTCTTGAGAGCGGCATTCTCTTCGGACTGCTCGGCTGGAGCTTCCTCAAACTCCACTGCGTTGTCGTCGTAATTGACGAACACGTCGAGGTGATGACGAAGAATTGCCGAAGCCTGAAGAAGTGCGTCGTGTGGCTCAATGCGACCGTCCGTCCAGATGTCGAGGACAAGCTGGTCGTAGTCAGTGATCTGACCCACGCGAGTCGCTCCCACCGAATACTTAACACGGGAAACAGGCGAAAAGATCGAGTCGATCGCGATCACTCCGATCGGAGCACCGTCACGCTTGTTCTCATCACCCGTCTTGAATCCACGTCCGACCTGGACTTCAAATTCACAGTCAAACTTGATCTTCTTATCGAGGGTGCAGATCACTTGATCCTTGTTCACCACTTCGTAGTTGTTGTCTTCCTCAATGTCACCGGCGGTGACCACACCGGCCTTATTCAGGCTGATGGAAAGAACACGGGGCTCCTTCGAGTGAGCCTTGAACTTGATCTTCTTAAGGTTCAGCACGATGTCGGTGACATCTTCGACCACTCCGGGGAGGGTGGCGAATTCGTGCTGCACTCCGGCAATACGCACGGAAGTGATCGCAGCTCCTTCCAAAGAGGAAAGGAGGACGCGACGGAGAGAGTTACCGATCGTGTGACCATATCCCTGTTCAAAGGGCTCGGCAGTGAAGCGAGCATAGGTCTCGGTTGCGGTGTCCTCGTCTTTGACAAGGCGATTCGGGAGCTCGAAGCGGTTAAGCTTAACGGCGTTTGTTTCTTCTAGCTGATTCTCAGCGTTTTCTTCTGACATTTCTGTAAGTAGGTTGACCGGGTTACCCTCTGGCGAGTTTCAGGAAATCAGGGAAATCCTGCAGAGGACCAACGGTCGTTGGAATTTCTCGCGGGGCGGGAAAGAATCAGCTTTGAAGGGCTTAAGCAATGCTTTTTTCTCTGCAAATTAAGGAAATTTCCGCACCCATTGCCGATTTTGGATGAAAATAGCGAAACCTGCGCTACTGGTAACATGTTAGCCGTTAGATCATAATGAAGTCCCGCAAAAACCTCACTCGCTTTACCTACGAGAACGCCGCCTTCGAAGGCTGGCGGCTTTGCCTCAGCCGCGCCGGCACCACCTTTACCAGATATTTCTCCGATAAAGCCTACGGCGGCCCCCGCAAATCCCTCACCGCCGCAGAAAGCGCCAAAGAAGCCTTGGTCAAACTGGTTGATAATTCCCGCCGCGTTAATGGAAAGCTCAGCAAGACGACCATTCAGAAGGGACAGAAGCTTCTCGACGACGCCTGATCCCATGCCCCGCCCCTACTCCCGAGCCGTCCACTGGTTCCGCCGCGACCTCCGTCTCAGCGACAATTCCGCCCTATTCGCCGCCTCCCGGCAGTCTGACAGCCTCATTCCCGCCTATATCCTGAGCGACTGGAAAGGCCACCACCTCTGGACCGGCCCCAAAAGACAACAATTCCTCTGCGAATCCCTCGAATCCCTCGCGAAAAATATCGAGCACCTCGGCGGACACCTCATCATCAGGCAAGGCGACCCACTCGCCGAACTCGAAACACTTCTTAAGGAATCAAACGCCGACGCCCTTTTCTTCAATCGCGACGTCGACCCCTTCGGCAAAGCCATCGAGGAAAAAGTCACCACCCTCTGCCAAAATCTCGGCATCGCCTGTCACCCCCATCAGGACGCCACCCTCCACAGTCCGGAAGAAATCCTCAAGGGCGATGGCACCCCATACCGCGTCTACACCCCCTTCTCCAAACCCTGGCTCGCCGCCGAAAAACCAAAACCTGTCGGGAAACCCTCGCAATTCAACACCCCTCCCGACCTCTCATCCCTCCCCCTCCCCTCCCTCAGCACCTGGAATCTCGAGTCCGATGGGGACCAAATCCTCCCCGGCGGTGAAAAAGCCGCCCGACTCCGCATGAAGGACGCCCTCAAACGGGTCCCCTCCTACGAAAAAAACCGCGACATCCCATCCGTCCCCGGCACCAGCCGCCTCTCCCAGGACCTCCGCTGGGGCACTCTCTCCATCCGCGAACTTTACCAAAAGGCACAGGAATGCGGCTCGCTTCAATACCTTAAGGAACTCGCCTGGCGCGAATTCTACTTCGCCATCCTCCACCACTTCCCCGAAGTCCTCGAACTGGAATTCAACCCCGTCTGGCGCGGCCTCCCGTGGGATGAACCCGGTGAACAATTCGAAGCCTGGAAAACAGGAAACACCGGATTCCCCATCATCGACGCCGGAATCCGCGAACTCCTCGCCACCGGATTCATGCACAACCGCGTTCGCATGATCGTCGCCATGTTTCTCACCAAAGACCTCCACATCGACTGGCGTCTTGGCGAGCAATTCTTCATGCAACACCTCCTCGATGGCGAGATCGCCTCAAACAACGGAGGCTGGCAATGGAGCGCCGGAACCGGAGCGGACGCCGCCCCCTACTTCCGTATCCAAAATCCCTGGTCCCAAACCAAACGCTTCGACCCCAAGGGCGACTACATCCGCAAATGGGTCCCCGAACTCGAAAAAGTCCCTGCCAAGGCCCTCATCGCCCCACCCGAAAACGGTCAACCCATCGCCCCGGACTACGTCTCGCCCATCCTCGATCACAGCCGCGAGCGCCTCGCCACTCTTGCCACCTTCAAGAAGCACCGCGCACAACAATCCTAAAGCTATTCGCGCACCGGCTCGACTTCCTTCTCCTGAGCCGCTTCTTCTTCGAGCACCGCTTCCGCCTGCTCCATCAACTTCGGAATTTCTTCCAAAAGATTCTCAACCGGGAGCGCATAGTTTTCCACCCGGTTCGCATAAGCGATATTCATCCCCACACATTGCCCTTCAAGAGTCAGCAAGGGCCCTCCCACCGTCCGCTTGCTCAACACGATTTCGTGCTGGATCGCCATCGGAAATCCCGTCCGCCGCCGCGAAAGCTGGGTGTCCCCTCCGCTCATCTGATCATTACGACTCTGCGATCCCCCGTAAAGTTCATGGCGTGCCATCAACTCAACCTCGAACTTCAACACCTCTTCCCCCCGCTTGATTTCAAGAGGCAAAAAATCCCCGGCAGACTTCGCCTTGATCACCTCGATCAACTCATCGTGTTTCGCGATCGGCTTTCCATCCGCCACCAAAATCACATCGCCCTTCTTCAGGCCCGCTTTCTCCGCGCCTGACTTCTCACTCACCATCGAGACCACCACCCCTTCGTCGGAATCCTTCAACGCAACCCCCAGCACCGCCGGAGTTCCTCCGGGAATCTCCCGCTTGTTGGCACTGATAATCCCTACTCTGGGCCGACGATATTTCCGCTGCGTCGCTCCATTGCACACCACCCACGTGCCATGGGGCAGATCACTTGATGAAGCCCATGGCACCGGCGTAAGCCCCGTCGCATCCACCTTCACCAATGCCAGGTCCCAGGTCTCATCCACCGCCAGAATCCGGGGATCGCGATAAAGCGAGGAATCGATCCGCACCGTGAACTTGCTCCCTTCATTGAGCTCGCTCGCCTTCGTCAAAATATAACCGTCCTCACTGATCACCGTCCCATAGACAAAGTTCAGCCGCGTCATTTCATCATAAAACACCGCACTACTCTTCTGAAGCACCACCCGCACCGGCTCCACCGCATTCTGCACCAACTTGCTATTCTTCCGTTGCTCGGCAGGCAGGGAATTGGCCAAAAGGGAATCCGCCAGTAAAAGCGGTAAGATCATCAGGTAGCGGATCATGGTCGTTCTGCGAGTTTAACTTTGGATTCGGTGACTTCCTCTCCTCGCTTCCACCGAAATGATACGGACTCACCCGAGCCCCTTTTTTCAAGAGCTTCATACAGGGCCTCTTCGCTTCCCAATTCCACCCCGTCAAATTCCTCCAACAAATCCCCCTCCTTCAGCCCCGCCTCCGCTGCGACACTCTCCGGAAACACCTCGGTCACCCGAAGCCCCCCTTCCGCACTCTCCACCTTCACCCCGAAAAATCCGCTCCCCGGCTCCCCCTTTTGCGCAAAGGCACCCTCCCCCACAAACTCGCTATTAAGCATCTCATCCCATTTCCGCTGAAACTCACGCAGCGGCACATGCATGCTCTCCTCCTTTGACGCACCCACCCGACTGTGAATCGCAATCAGATTCCCCTCGATATCAAAAAGCGGTCCTCCCGAATCCCCCCCAATCAACACACAATCGGACTGCACCGTCGAGTCCGCCTGCCGCACAATCCGGCCCACCCGCACATTCACCCCCCGCGCCTCATCGAATCCCCCGGAATGCCCCAGCGCAAAAACCCAATCGCCCAACTTAAAGGAATCCTCCCTATCCACCTCAACATAGGGAAACGGCCCCGGATCGGTAATCTGAAGCATCGCCGCATCCGTTTCGGAATTCAGCCCAAGCGAAACCCCCTTCAACTTCCGCCCATCCTCCAGCACCACCGTAATATCATTATCAACCCCGCCCGACACGTGCGCCGCCGTCAAAACAAGACCGTCTTCGGAAATAATCACCCCGCTTCCCGATCCCTCCCCGATTTCCAGACACACCGTCGCCGCCCGCGTCTTCGCCAGATTCGCCTGCAGACTCTTTTGAATATTCGCCAGATCCTCCAAAGACTCCGGAGCCTTCTGATCGTTAAAGTAAGGACGGCCTTCCAGTCCCCCGGCAAAAATCACTGCCGCAAATATCCACTTCGTCATCGGCCACAAAATACGCCCGAACTCCCCCGATGGCAATGGACAAACACAGTTCCTGCCCAAGGTACAAAAAGAAGCCCGACCGACGCTCGACAGGAAAACCCCCTTACCTGTACAGGATGAACAGCCAGCCGGACTTCAAAACCTTTCGAAATCTCGTGGCACGAAGCAACCCACTGGAACTCAGGTTGACAAGCGCAAAAACGCAAACTTCACATCCGCTGGAGATAATCGGGCACCTCATCCCTCTGAAGCGATGGCGGCAAAGTCGGACTACTGTAAGTAATCAGAGCTCCCACACCCGCCGCATGGGGCGCTTCCAGCAATGGACTGCCCTCGGACTCCGGAAACACATAAACTCGTTTTCGATCTGCTAACCATTTCCCCAAAAATCCCAACCCTGCCGCACTCATCAGAAATGCCAATCCGCCAACCGCCAGCTGAAATTCCCTCTTTGCCAACAACGCCGAAATCCCCTCAGGGGACTTCTCCTCCCCCTCCAGGTCACTCGTAATCGGATGCACCACCCCGGGCTCCTCTTCGGAAAATTCAGCCAACCCCTTCTCCATCCAATACAGCCGAATCGACAGCTGCACCGAAAAACTCTCAATCTGCGCAACCGCCTCCGAACGATCCAATGCCTCCTCCACCGATCGAATCAAGGCATTCCGTCGATCCTCCGAGCTCGTGGCCCTGACTACTTCCGGAGAATACGCAATCATCGTCCTCTCCGGCATCCCGAGAAAATAAAACACAACCGCCGAAGGGGATTTCCCCTTCATTTGCGTCGCCATCACCTTCTCCACACTCTCCCCCTCCGGCAACTCCTGCTTCGCATCAAACAGGTAAAAATAAATATCCAACTTCGAGTCCTTCGCATGGTAGGACAAAAAACCCTGACGATCCCGGCTCTCCTGCGGAGTCAGCAAATTCTGGGGATCAATCAAATACCCCTCCGGCGCCTGATTGAAATAAGGATCGAAAAACTCCTCCGCGATCGTCGTCGGCCACTCCTCCTCAATCTCCTCCGGCTCCGGAATATCCATCAGCTCCGGATCCAGCTCAATCGACCCTCCCCCCTCCGCAAAAAGCCGCTCCAACGCCAGGCTCCCCAAAAGAGATGACCCGGGAATCACCTCCCCGTTCTGGACCGCTTCCAGATCCTTCTCCTCCCACTGAGGCAACTCAATCGTCTGGGAAAACAACGGAATCCCCCAAAATATCACCACCCCGGCCAGAAATCTCCTCATAATTCCTGCTCCACCTTGGGTTCAACTTCCACCTCCTGATTCCCCTCCCTGATTCTCTGCAAAATATGATCAACCCGTTTCGGCGCCTGCCCGCTTGCCGCCAGGAGCGATTCCGGATCACGCTTCACCCGCCGCCAACCCTTCTTCAAACTGCCCTCGATCCGTTGAACAATCACCTTAAAGGACTTCAGATACTCCCCCTGCAGCAAAAACGGATGCGCTGCAGAAAGCGCCTCAAACGTATTCTCCTCATCCAAATACGGCATGAGAGCATATCCAAAGGTCAGTGATGCCGTTTTCCCGTTCACATCCACCACCAACAAAATCCCATTCTCATTCGGACGATCAACCCCCACATCCGTATAGGCCGACCGATTGAGAAGCCAAAATCCAAACTGCCTCAAACTCGGAATCTCATCAAAAGCCCCCACATAAATCGACACAAACAACTGCGGAAATCGATGCTCAAATCCCTGCAACACCTTCCGGATCGCCTCCCGCTCCTTCATCCGCAAGACCCCCGCCGCATCGGAAAGCTTCTGCAGCGACACATCATCGTTCCCAAACAGATCATCCACATCAACCATCGAGAAGCCACAATGCGGGCACGAAGTGGCCGCGCGATGGATTCGCTGGACACAACGGGGACACTTCATGGAGATATTAAATAGAACTTAAGCACCAGGGTCAAAACCCTTTGTCATGAGGTTTTGCCCAACGCAATCCAGCCCCACAATCTTCCACCATCCCGCCATCCTGCAAGAAAAGGTGAAAAAATCCTTGGCAAACAGACCGTTATCTACCAGCTTCCGCGCCCCACCGCCTTATTATTTATGGTAACACTTCGTCTTTCCCGCAAAGGTTCTAAGGACCGCCCCTACTACAAGATCGTAGCCGTCGACAGCCGCAAGCGCCGTGATGGACGTTATATCGAGCAAATCGGAACCTATGATCCCATGATCGAAGGTGAAAACTACAAGCTCGATCTCGAAATGGCCGACAAATGGCTCGGAGTCGGCGCCAAGCCCTCCCCCACCGTCGCCAGCATCATCAAAAAGGTGCGCAAGGCAGGCTAATTTCAGCCTCCAAAAGAATTTCAACCCGCGGTGTCTCGTACACCCGGGTTTTTTATTGCCCGCATGACTTGACCCGACCGCTCTCTTTGATAGCTTCCCGCCCGTCCGGAGGGATGGCTGAGCTTGGTTTAAGGCGCTCGATTCGAAATCGAGTGATGCAGTGATGTATCCGTGGGTTCGAATCCCACTTCCTCCGCCATAAGCTCCCCCCGGCTTGCCCGGGGGGAGCTTATGGCGTACGCAGTGGAAATGAGAACCAAGGGGAGCCTCAGCGACCCTGTTCGAGCGCTCCTATCAGCGAACGCAGTGAGCTGATAAAATCCCCCCCAGGCCAAAGGCCTCAAATCAGCACAGACTGAGCGAAGCGAAGTCAATCCCACTTCCTCCGCAAGTGGAGATGAGAACCAAGGGGAGCCCAAGCCACCCCATTCAAGCACTCCAAATCCCCCCCGGCCGAAAAACCCCAAATCAGCACAGACAGACATCAGCAAAGTCAATCCCACTTCCTCCACAAGCCGGGGATGAAAACCACAAGGAGCCCAAGCCACCCCATTCAAGCACTCCCAAATCCCCCCGGCCCAAAACCTCAAATCAGCACAAACAGACCTCAGCGAAGTCAATCCCACTTCCTCCCTTTCAGAAAATGTAACTACATTGTCTCTCCAGCTTGTAATCTCATCCCTAATGACTAGGTTTGAGAGACACACGATGACGAAACTTCTCTCACTCCTTGCGCTGATTCCCGGAATCCTCTGCGCCAATTCAACCGACTCCCTGGTCTCTTACTGGGCCCTCGAAGACAACCTCAACGACACCGCCGCCGCTGGCTCCAGCACCGACAACGGCTCCTGGATCGGCGCAGCCGACTACGATCCCGGTAAATTCGGCCAAGCCATCGAAGCAAAAGGAAACACCTACGTCTCCGTCCCCGATAGCGCCGACCTCCGTGGCAGCTCCAGCACCATCAGCATCTCTACTTGGTTCCGCGTCGTCACCTTCGACACCAACTGGCAGGCCCTGATCGCCAAAGGCGAGAACTCCAATTGGCGACTCGCACGCCGCGGCAGCACTTCCGAAATGGCCTACGCCGGTGGCTCGGGAGATATCAGTGGTGGCAGCGTTAACGACGGCGCATGGCACCACATTCTCGGAGTCTCGGAAGCCGGTATCGAAACCCGCCTGTACATCGATGGCGTCCTCATCGAAACCGGCAGCGCGCCCAATATCAACGACTCCGGCAGCGAAATGTTCATCGGAAACAACCCCGGGAGCCCGGGGCGCGGATGGAAGGGCCTCATCGACGACGTCGGAATCTTCAACTCCGCCCTCAACGATCACCAGGCTGCTGCCATCTACGAACTCGGAAACAACTCCACCTACCTCTACTCACTCGACCAAATCAACGAGCTTTTCAAATTGGGACAATGCCCCGCCGGAACCACCGCCCTCATCAACAACCAGGGCTGGGAAGCCGTCTCCGCCGATCCCAATGACGGCAGATTCTACGTCCAACTCGCCGATACCGGCTCCGGCGTTGTCGGCTCCAATGGTCCCACCATCAACTTCTTCACCACCCCTCACACCTCCGTTCCTGCCGGCACCCCCCTCACTTTCACTTGGGATGTCGACCCCTCGGCCACCCTCCTCATCCTCGCCCCCGGCGTCGGAAATGTCACCGGAACAACATCCTACACCTTCGATCCCGGCCCTTCAGTGGATACCGAATACAAACTCAGCGCCGTCGGCCCCACCGGCACCAACACCCGGATTGTCAACGTCACTGTCACCGATCAGCCGATCATCGAACAATTCAATGCCACCCCTCCTCTCCTCAGCGCAGGGGAAAGCACCACTCTCGAATGGCAGACCTATAACACCACTTCGGCCACACTCGACGGAACCCCGGTGGCCCTCAACGGAACCTCGGTCGTTTCCCCGTCCTCCACCACCTCCTACACCCTTGCCGTTACCAATGCCAACGGATCGACCACCAAAACCATCACCGTTCCCGTCGTCATCCCCGGAGAACCGATCATCACCGAATTTCTGGCCGGAAACAACGGAACCCTCCTCGATGAGGATGGCGATGCCAGCGACTGGATCCAACTCACCAACGAAACCACCACCACCACCACCATCAATGGAAACTACTTCCTCACCGATGATCCTGCCGATCTCCAAAAGTGGACCATTCCCAACCAAACCATCGCTCCCGGCGCCTCGGTTCGCTATTTCGCCACCGGAAAAATCGGCACCACCGAGCCCCACGCCAATTTCAGCCTAAAAACCGAGGGTGAATACCTGGCCCTGGTGAAAGTCGATGGCGGCATCACCACCATCCTTAGCGAGTTCAACGATTACCCGAACCAGTTTCTCGATATCTCTTACGGCATCTTCCCCGACCTCCTCACCTACGGATACTTCGCCACCCCCACTCCCAATGGCCCTAACACCGGAGTAACCTATCTCGACTACGTCCGGGACACCTCCTTCTCCGTCAATCGTGGATTCTACACCTCCACCCAAAGTGTCGCCATCACCTCTTCCACCACCGACGCGGAAATCTACTACACCACCGACGGCTCGGAACCCTCCGCCACCAATGGAACCCTCTACACCGCCCCCATTTCCATCGCCACCACCACCACCCTCCGGGCCATCGGCACCAAGACCGATTTCCTCCCCACAAACATCGACACCCACACTTATATCTTCACCGCCGATGTCGTGAGCCAACCTACCAATCCCCCGGGCTGGCCCACCGGCTCCGTCAACGGACAAATCATGGACTACGCCATGGACCCCGGTTCGGCCGTGAGCTCAAGCGAAGCGGAAATCATCGAAGCCCTCGAAAGCATCCCCACCTGGTCCATTGTCACCGATCAGGGAAACCTCACCGATCCCGCCACCGGCATCTACGTGCGCCCCGGCAACCGGGGCATCGCCTGGGAACGCCCCGCTTCGCTCGAAATGATCCTTCCTCCCGGCTATGTCAGCCCGGACGGACTCACCACCGGATTCCAGTCCGACCTCGGAATCCGTATTCGTGGAGGCGCCTCACGCAGCACCAGCAACCCCAAACACGCCTTCCGCATGTTCTTCCGCCGTGATTACGGAAACCGCAGCCTCAACTTCCCCCTCTTCGGACCATCCGGCACCGATCAATTCGGAGGCATCGATATCCGCACCGCACAAAACTACTCCTGGTCCTTCAAATCCCCCGGAAATGTCAATGGCAACAACGACAACAGCAACAAAAACACCTTCATGCGCGAGGTCTTCGCCCGCGACACCCAAAGGGACCTGGGCGAAACCCACACCCGCTCACGTTACATCCACCTTTATCTCAATGGCGTCTACTGGGGCCTCTTCATGACCCAGGAACGCGCCGAAGCCGAATTCGCCGAGCAATACCTCGGAGGAAACGACAACGATTACGACACCATCAAATCCGCCGGCTCAAGCGCAGGCTACAGCACCGAAGCCACCGATGGAAACAACGCCGATTGGATGGCCGGATACAATCTCGCCATCAATGTCTCCAAGGCCTCCGGGACGAACAACAGCGATTACTTCGCCATTCAGGGCTTCAACAGCTCCGGAATCCCCGACCCCTTGGTTCCGACCCATATCGACGTCGAGAACCTCATCAAATACATTATGGTCGTCTTCTACAACGGCTCCTTCGATGCCCCCCTCTCAACCTTCATCGGAGCCTCCAACAACTGGTTCGCCGTCCGCAACCGGGAAACCGATGACCGCGGCTGGTCCTTCTTCGCCCATGACATGGAGCACAGCCTGGGCTCCTATGCCACAAGCCGCCAGGACCGCACCGGCCCCTTCTGGTTTGGATCAACCGCGGATCAAGAGGGCTTCGATAAATCCAACCCCCAATACATCCACCAATACCTCGCCAACAATCTGGAATACCGCATGAAGTTCGCCGACATCATCCATCGCGAGTTCTTCAATGACGGAGTCTACACCAATCAGGCCGTCCTCGCACGCTTCGGAGAACGTGAAGCCACCGTCGATCAGGTCATCGACGCCGAAGCGGCCCGCTGGGGAGATTCCAAAAGCTCCAGCAACCCGCTCGACCGAACCGAATGGGCCGCTGCCGTCAACCAACTCAAAAACTGGACCACCGACCGGAACCTCGAAGTCCTCGCCCAGCTGAAAATCGACGACCTCTACCCGGACACTGAGGCTCCCGTCTTCTCCCAGCACGGCGGTCAAATCAATCCCGGATTCACCCTGATGATGAACAACACCAATGGCTCGGGAACCGTCTACTACACCACCGACGGATCCGATCCCCGTGAAGTCGGAGGCGCAATCTCCGCCAGCGCCTCCTCGGGCAGCTCGGTCATCCTCAATTCAGCATCGCTCGTCCAGGCACGGGTCCGCATCAACTCCACCACCTGGTCCGCCCTCACCTCCGCCGAGTTCGCCACCGCCGGAGCACCCGGACCCGGCGACCTCGTCATCAGCGAAATCAACTACCACCCCTCCGATCCCACCCTCGCCGAACAAACCGCCGGATTTGCCAATGACGACGACTTCGAATTCATCGAACTCAGAAACACCTCGGCCAACCCCATCGACCTCACCGACGTCACCCTCGCAAACGAAGTCATCTTCGACTTCGCCACCATCAGCGATCCGAACGACCGCATCCTCGGCTCTGGCCAAACCATCGTCATCGCCCGCAGAATCGATGGCTTCTCGGAACGCTACCCCGCTATCCCGGTCTTCGGACCCTGGGACGGACAACTGTCGAACAACACCGGAACCGTCGACGTTCTGCTCAATGGCTCCACCCTCCTCTTCTCGTTGACCTACATCGATGATTCCGGATGGCCCGAATCCGCGGATGGTGATGGCTACACCCTCGTCCTCGTCGACAGCACGATGCCCAACGACCCCAATTCCTGGCGCCTGAGCAAGACCCTCCTCGGCAACCCCAACGCTTCCGATACCGAGCTCTTCACCGGCCTCCCCAATGGCGACGATAACAACAACGGCATCAATAATCTCCTCGAAGCGGTCCTCCGCGATGGCTCAGGAACTTATGTCCACCCCACCGTTGCACTCGCAACCTATGATCTCGGTGACGGCCCCAAGGAATACCTCACCCTCTCCCTTCAACGCTACCTTCCGGTCGACAATGCCGTCCTTACCGTCGAGCACGCCACCAACCTGCTCGGCTGGACCAGTGCCGATGTCCAAAAAATCTCCTCCGTCCCTCTCGGCGACGGCACAGTCACCGAAGTCTACCGCCTCATGACTCCAATCACCTCTGACCCCAAGGACTTCATGCGGGTCAAGGTCACCCTTAACTAATGCAACACAACTGCATTAGCAGTTGACTCGCCCTTCTCATAACGCAAATTACCTGCGTTATGAGATTCCTTGCTCTCTTCCTCGCCATCCTTGGCCCGCTCCAGGCCCTCGATGTTGCCAGCCTTCACCCCCTCATCACCGAGGCCGTCAAACAAGTCGGTGGTGATCGCGTTCGTATTGTCGAAATCGGCAAGCCCGGAATGGCCGTCCACAAGTTCCAGCCTCGCGCAGCCGACATTAAAAAACTCAAAAACGTCAGACTCGTCTTCGCCTCCGGCAAGGGACTGGAACCCTACCTTGGTGACCTCGGGGATTCCCTCACCGGCGGACAAACCATCATCGAGGTCGGCCGCACCATCCCTTCCCAAAAAATCTCGGCCGAAGACGAAATCTACGCCTGCTGCCCCCACCACGCGGAAGGGGGCATCGATCCCCACTGGTGGCACAACGTCCGCCACATGGAACGCGCCCTCCGCGTCATCGAACAAAAACTCGCTGCCGTCGATCCGGAGGGGGCCACCTACTACGCCGCCCGCTCCAAGACCGCACGCGCCGCCATCCGTGACCTCGATCAATGGGTCAAAACCCAAATCTCCACCATTCCCCGCGCCCGCCGTCACCTCGTCACCGCCCACGCCGCCTTCGGCTATTTCTGCAAAGCCTACGGATTCAAGGCCACCTTCGTCCAGGGCCTCAGCGCCCAAGGGGAAGTCCCCGCCAAACAACTCGCCCTCTCCATCGCCGAACTCAAAGCAGCAGGCATCCCCACCGTCTTCCCGGAACAACAGGCCAACCCCAAAATCCTCGCCCAAATCGCCCGCGAGTCCGGCTCAAAAATCGGAGCCCCCCTCATCGCCGACGGATCGGTCGCAAGCTACCAAAAAATGATCCGCACCAATGTCACCAACATCGTGAACGGCCTCAAATAATGACCATCAACCCCATCCTGAGCACCCTCCTCGCGCTCCTCCCCCTGCTCGCGATGGCAGTCCCGCTCGCAAAAGTCCTCTCGCCCGATCCTGTCGAGCAGGCCCCCGTTCCAACGGAACAACAATCATCCGCCCTCATCCGCACCGATGTCCTTATCCGCTCGGCCCACCCCTTTACCAAAGTCACCCTAAACGACGTGACCATCGGCGGAGACCAATCCGAAGCCGAACTCCAACTCGATCCAACCATCCCCCTCACCATCGATGTCGAATGGCCCCCGGGCACTCCCGAATCAGCCCTCTTCATCGAGCTCATCCCCGATGGTCTCGAAATGAAAAACCACACCATCTGGGGAACCGAAAACGCCTTCGAAGAAGTGACATTCAACTGGAAGGAACAACCCTGATGGCCCACGAACACCACCAGCTCAACCTCACCTCCGTTGCCTATTCCTACGGTGCCAAACGGGCCCTCGCAGAGGTCAATTTCTCCGCCCACTGCGGCCAGCGCCTCGCCCTTCTCGGTCCCAATGGCGCCGGCAAATCCACCCTCATCCGACTCCTCGCCGGACTCCTCAAACCTCAGGAAGGCGATATTCAATGGCGCAACGCCCCCATCGCCCAAGCCCAGCGGGAAATCGCCTACCTCCCCCAGGTCGACCACCACCAAAAAAACTTCCCCCTCCGCGTCCGCGATATCGTCGCCATGGGCCGCTTCCCCCACCTCGGACACTTCAAACGCTTCTCCTCCAAAGATCGCGACATGACCGAGCGCGCCATCGCCACCATGCAGCTCGAGCCAATCGCCGATCGCCAAATCGACCAACTCTCCGGCGGCCAGCAACAACGCACCTACATCGCCCGCGCCCTCGCCCAGGAAGCTCACGTCCTCCTTCTCGACGAACCCTTCAACGGACTCGATATCGAGAGCCGCTGCCACCTCTCCGCCAGCCTCATCGACCTCTCCAATACCGGCCACCTCATCATCGCCTCCCACCATCAACTCGAAAGCGTCACCGATATCTTCACCCACGCCCTCGTCCTCGATACCAAACAACTCACCTTCGGCGATGCCCAAACCGTCATGAAAAGTGACCAGGTCCGTGAAACCCTCCACGCCTGCCACCCCCGTCACTCCCATCCCGTGACCGACCCCACCAAAACCTCCTGCTGCTCATGACCGACCTCTTCGAGCTCAGCCTCTTCCAGCGCGCCCTCGTCGCAGCCATCATCATCGGCTTCGTCAATGGCTACACCAGCGCCTTCGTCCTCCTCCACCGGAGCCCCCTGAAGCTCGCCGCCTTCAGCCACAGCCTCCTCCCCGGCGTCGCCATCGCTGCCACTCTCGCCACCCTCACCGCCATCACCGCCTTCATGGGCGCCCTCGTCGCCGCCGTCATCATCGGACTCCTCACCATCCTTCTTTCCCGAATTTCAAAAATCAACGATGAGACCGTTCTCGCCGTCCTCTACACCGGAGCCTTCGCCATCGGCATCATCGTCCTCAACAACATTGGCTCCAATCAGGAACTCGATAACTGGCTCCTCGGAAACATCATCGCCCTCTCCGATCTCGACCTCGTCATGAGCCACCTCGTTGGCCTCATCGCCATCACCTTCTTCACCCTCTTCCGTCGTGCCCTCGTCATCAACCTCTTCGATCCCGAGGTCGCCGCAAGCCTGGGCGTAAAAACCCGGACCCTCGACTACCTCAGCTTCGTCATCCTCATCCTCGTCCTCATCACCACCCTCCAGGCCGTCGGCTGCGTCCTCGCCGTTGGCCTCATCGTCACCCCTGCCGCCATCGCCCGCCCCCTCGCCTCCACCCCCGGCGCCCTCTTCCCGCTCAGCGGACTCGTCGGAGCCATCGGATGTGCCGGTGGCCTCATCACCAGCTTTCACTTCGATCTCCCGCCCGGCGCCAGCATCACCCTCGCCCTGACCACGCTGTTCCTGATCTCCGTGCTCGTTCAGGTCAAAAAACGCTCCTAGTCACCGAGCGGGACGCACTCCAATCACCTCCTATTGCTGGCGCGTTGGATGAAATTTTGAAATTATTATTAATGATGTGAATTAGGTTTTGTTGATATTCACATAAAATAAAATATAAAGATGGCCTTAATAAACCTCTCCTTCTTTGTTGAGCAACCGTTTAGCCCATCTGCCCATCACGAAGTCCGGTCTTCCGGTCTCTCTTTCCGCCCTCTTTTTTGCATCGGCGGCCGACGCGCAAACTCTTCATCTCTCCTGGACTCAAGAAATCGGAAGTTCCGGAACTTCCGGCGACGGAGTCCACGTAAACAGTTTTCTCGACACCTCAAACATCGGATCGGATGGATCCGCTAACTCCCTCCCCGTAGGAAGCTTGCTAAGCCATGGCAAGATCTTCGATGGCATCGATACCGTTGATTACGTCGTCACCCTCGCTTCAAGCAACAACCCCCTCCAGGCTTCAGCCGAAAATAACGCCTTCGTGATCCATGGCGATAAGTCCGCCGACTTCTACTCCGCCAGCTTCGGCAGCTTTGGCCGGAATTCCGATGGCGGCACCTTCGCCGATAACGGAAACGTCGCCTTGGCCATCTCATTCTTTGAAGAGGATTCCTACAATCCCCTCACCGCTTCGGGAACCCCCACCGATTCACGCCTCGCCATCAAATCAATCAACAACCAACCCTCGGATGTCGGAGGCGCCGCCATCGGACTCCTCTCCACCGACGAATTCTACGATGTCGACTGGATCGGCGATCTTGAGGTAGAGGAACTCTTTGATTTTAACGACCAAATCACCACAAACTCCGTCCCCGGATCAACCACTCTGGAGACCTACAGCGGATCCGTCGTCGGTAGCACAGGCGAAACAGACCCCGGAACAGGGGGCATCACCGACCCGCTCAATTCCCAACTCCGGCTTGAATTCAAAACCAGTCACGATGTCTCGGAAGCATCCTGGCAGGTCCAACTCGGCAGCTCCCAACAATACATCGTCACCCGAACCGGCGACCCCGGCAAACGCAGCGGAATCGGATTCACCGCCGTCCCCGAACCATCATCAACTCTCCTTGTGACCCTCGGAAGCACCTTCCTTCTTCGCCGTCGCCGCCGATAGCTTGATTTTCTCCCGCGCTGATTCCACAAGCCGGTCCAATTCCTCAGTCCCCGGCTCCGAACTCCCGGGATTAAACCGGAGTTCCTGATACGTCGCCACCAATTCGGGAGCATATTGCTCCAGCCACACCCCCATCGGCATCCCTGCGGGTCGGGAACCAAAACGCCGCACCAGCCACCGCTCAAATTCCCTCAGCGGATTCCCTTCCACCGCCCGCCTCTCCCAACTCGTCGCACTCATTCCTCCTCGCCGACCACCCGTCGTCCACAAACGATAAATCACATTCAAAATGATGAAAATCAGCCCCCCGATAAGTACCACCTTCGTGATCAACGCCACCGTCGGACGCGCAAACCACACAATGAGATCGGCCTGAAACATCTGCCACCAATCGGACACCTTCTGCCCCCAGGTCATCTCCGGCATCGCATCCCCCAACCAATCCGGCGGAGTAAAATCCAACTCCACCCATTCCCCGCCACGACACCGCCACACCGGTTCCTTCCCCTCCTCCGCCTCATTCACCCACGTCCCACCCAGATAAGCCTGCGCCCACGCATGCGCATGCCGCCCCCGGAGAATCCACTCCCCCGGTTCATCACCCTGTTCATCCACCGCATAACCCACCACATAACGGGTCGGAATCTCCGCCCGCCTCAAAAGAAGCGCCGTCGATGCCGCAAAGTACTCGCAATGCCCCTTCTTCATCTCCGTTAAAAAATGTGTCACCGCCGGCTTGTTTCGATTCGGCCGCAGCTCCAGCGAATATTCAAAATCCCTCATAAACGCCGCCCGCAGTAGGGTGTACAGCACTTCCTGCTCTCGTCGATCCGGCGTCGGAGGCTCCCAATCCCTCCCCACCTTGCCACGCCGTTCCAGAGTCCATTTCCGAAGATCATCCACTCCAAGCCTCTCCCAAAAATCGGTCACCCCCTTCAGCTCATTAAGAGGCAGCAGCATATCCCTCAAGGTCGGATCAAGCGCCCCCGTCGAAATCACATCCGGCTCTCCCGAGACGATCTCAATCTCCAGCGCGCCATGAGCCGGATCACTCAAGCGCGCCGTCCCGAGCGAACTTCCCTCCACTCCCTCAACCGAAAGGTTTCGAAAATACCGCGGATTCCTGGGCATCGGAATCAACGCCCCATCATCCACCAACCCCACCACCCGGCCCCTCACCGGCCAGTCTTTCTCCTCATCACCCGGCTCATACAAATGATCCTGCTCCCGCTTGTGCAAAGTCTCAAAGTCACCACCCACATCCCGATCCACATCGATCTTTTCCCGCAGCGCCGATGACCGCCGCCCGGCCTTCCAAAAATTCGGTCCCGGAATATTATACACCGCCATCCGCAGCCGCTTCGGCGCCTTCCCCTCATCCTGATAATACCGCCAATCCACTTTCGGACTCAGCTGCAAATCACGCACCTTCCCCATCGATGTCTCCACCTCCCGCGCATCCTCAAAGTTCTCACTCTGCGCATACCGCCCCGAGCTCACGATTCCGTAAATCTCATAAACCGCCCACGAAAGACCCACCGCTAAAACCACCGACACCAAATAAGCCATCCCCCACGCCACCGGCCTCACCTGCCGCTCACGCATAAAATACAAACCAATCCCAAAAATCACCGCCACCCCAACCCCGAATCCCACCACACTCCGCAGACCCAATCCCGACGACACCAGGATCAACCCCACAAACGGAAACCCGATCTGGCACGGCTTCACCTTCACCGCCCGTCCCTCACGCCGGTCCTGATTGATCTTCCTCCGCGCAAAATACGAGAACGACGTCAGCGGCACCCCCCGATCGGACGCATACTGCTGCGCCAAACCCAACGGCAAAAAGATAAACGGCAACCACGAGAGCAACTCCAGCGACGCCTCCGCCGTCGGCTCCTCATCCGAGGCGAAAAACCGCACCGCCACCACAATCAGCACAATCACACAAAGCTGCCACGCCCGCACAAATCCCTTCTCCCCGAACTCCCAACGCAGGTTCGTCCAATGCCGCGCCTCCATCAAAATCGCCGTCACCAACCCCACAAAAGGATACTCCCCCATCGCACCCCAAAAAAGAAAGGCCACCCCCAGCAACAAGCGGGGCGGAGCTTTCAACATGACCTTTTCTTCTTCCATCAGCTCATCAATAAATCCTCCTGCACGTGATCCCAGCGGAGCCAATGCATCCCGCGCGCCTCCTCCGGAGCCTCTCCCGCTCCAATCACATAAACATGAACCTCCAGCCCGGCAAGTCGTAACAATTCCACAAAATTCCGCCGCTCCTCACTCCACCCGCTCAGCACCACCACACACGCCGTCATCTCCGACGCATAGCGCAACACCAACCCCTTCAGCTGATCATACTTCTCCACCTCACTCCCCTCAACCCGCGCCAGCACCTCCATCAGCTTCTCCGCCCTCGCCACCCCGCGGCCCGCCGTAAACACCACCGGCGAATCGTGCACAAACATCAAGTCCAACAGACACCGGTTCCGATCCATCGTCGACACAAAGCTCGCCGCCACCGACACCGCCTCTTCAAAAAGACCCGGCCCGCTCGACCTCAAGCTCGTATCCAGCACCAACCCGTAGCGGGGAAACCTCGCCTCCTCATTCTCCTTCACAATCGGCTCCCCTGTCCGCGCCCACGCCTTCCAGTCGATTTTGCGCAACGAGTCACCCTGTTGATACTCCCGCAACCCCAAAAACTCACCGCCCTCACCTCGCACATTCGATGCCGTCTCACCGCCCACCTTCAACTCCGACTTCCCCTGCAACCGCAGTTCCGGCAACCGGTAACGCCTCGGGATCACCACAATCTCATCCATCGACCCGCTCGTCTTCCGGCACCTCCGAAAAAATCCAAAAGGATCCGGCAGCTCCACCCGCACATCATTCAATCGCAATACCCCCCTCCGGTTGGGCAGCAATGACAACCGCGTCTCCACCGACTTCCCGCGCCCCACCACCAACCCCTTGCTCCGGCCCAAACTCCTCCAACGCCCGCCCCGGTCCGTCAGCCACTTCCATCGGTAAAAAGCAAAAACCCGATCCCATATGTTCCTCTTCTCCTCACCCGGCTCCTTCAAATTCAAAAACTCCCACTCCGTCGGCCGGGGATCATCACCCGTCTCCCGTAGAAAAATATCCCGTAAAATACTCCGGCCCTCGTTCGTCACCCGCACCGAATACTTCAGCGCCTCTCCGACTGATCCCGACCTCGGCACCTCGCGCACAACCGACACCTTCGCCCTCCTCAAAAACGCCCAAATCAACCCCACCCCCAGAAGCCCGGTCAGCAGCGCCGAAAACATCACCACCACACTCTGGTTCACATTCGCACCCAGCATCATGCTGATCAGCAGCAGCCCCATCAAAAACCACGCCAGCGGCGTAACCCGTCTCCTTACAAAAAATCCGACCGCACTTCCGGAGCGGTAGTTCTTGCAGAGCCACCGGTAAAAAAAGCGGCTACCTCCCGTCATTTCCATCACCTTAACAAAACCATAGGAACTGCCTCCCCGCAAGATCACACCGGCACCGCAAGCGACTCCATCACTTCCGCCACCACATCCCGTCCCGTCCGCCCCGCATACGCCGCATCGGGTTCCAGCACCAGACGGTGCGCCACCACATCCGCGGCCAACGCCTGAATCGTCTCCGGCACCACAAAATCCCTTCCCTCAAAAAGCGTTATCGCCTGCGCAATCCGCTTCAGCCCCAATGACGCCCGCGGACTCGCCGCCAGCCTCACCTCGGGCAATTCCCGCGTTCCCGCCACCAGCCGCACAATGTATTCCTGAAGGTCCGGGGTAATCGACACCGACTTCACCGCCTCCTGCACCTGACGCACTTCCTCCCGCGTCACCACCGCCTTCAATCGCGTCAACGGATGCTCCTGATTCTGCGCCTCCAGAATCGCCAGCTCATTCTCAACCGACACATACCCCAGCGATCTCTTCAGCGCAAAACGATCCATCTGCGCCTCCGGCAGCGGATAGGTCCCCCGCAACTCCACCGGATTCTGCGTCGCAATCACAAAAAACAACTCACCCAAATCATGCCGCACCCCTTCAATCGTTGCCTGCCCCTCCGCCATCGCCTCCAACAAAGCACTCTGCGTTCGGGGCGACGCCCGGTTGATCTCATCCGCTAACAAAATATCCGTAAACACCGGCCCCTGATGAAACTCAAAGGTCGACGTCCGCGCATCCAGCACACTCACCCCCAGAATATCCGAGGGCAACAAATCCGGCGTAAACTGAATCCGTTGAAATGCCGTCTCTCCAATCGAAGCCGCGATCGCCTTTGCCAGCGTCGTCTTCCCCGTCCCTGGCGAATCCTCCAGCAACACGTGTCCCCCCGCCATCATCGACGCCAGAACCCGCCTTACGGTCTCCTTCTGACCAAGCATCACTTCTCCTACCGATGCTTCCAGTTTGGAAGCCGTTTCAAACGCAGCCTTTATCATTGATCCTTTTCTTCTCGCTCCTTGTCCCAGGCCTCCCAGACGGGATCAGCCACCTCTTCATGCCACGCGAACAACTTCTTGATCGCCTCGTAATCCTCCCCCGCCAAATTCTTCTTAAGCTCCACCAGCGTAAACGCATTGCGCATCCGCTTCCCCCGATTCGTCGGCAGCCACAGCTCCACATCAATCATCACCCGCGGCCCTTCCTTCGTCTCTGCCACAATCAACAGAGGACAATGCATCTCCAGCCCGCGCCCCGCATCAACCATCATGCTCACCCCCTGAAATCGACCCTCCTTCTTCGTCGCCAACAACTCGTCCTTCTCAACCGCCGCCTTCACCCCGCGCATCGATGATGTCAAATCCCGTAACAATTTCGTCCCCTTCTCCGGAGCCGCAAAAACACCCGACCCCTTGAGCAACATCCGCACATCACCCTCCCCCAGCAATTCCCGCCACCCCTTCGCCGCCTCCACCGCTTCATTCTCCGACGGAGCCTCCGCCGTGGAATCAAATGTCGCGACCTCCTTCATCACCTCACTCACATAAGACTTCTTGAGCTCCTTTTCGTCTTCAAAAAATGTCCGCGTCAGCTCCTGAACCACCTCCGCATACTTCGCCGCCCGCTCCCCTTTCTTGAAATGACTCTTGTCCGGGACAAACGCCCAACCATCGCCCTGCTTCTCCATCCACACCGATTCAAATCCTGCTTCCCAATCACCCGGACGCTCCACCCGCATCAGCCCCAGCGCCACCCCATCCTTCACATGGTGCTTGGTCACCGCCGCCCTGATCGAATCCGCCTTGCCATAAAGATGAGCCCACCACCGCGTTGCCTGGTGATACCGCGTCATCCGGGCCTCCCCCGCATCAGCTGCCGCCTGCAAGGCCTCCTCATCCGGCTCCTCGTCATCCTCATCCACCTCCACCACCGGATTCTCATCACGAATCAAATAACGCAGCGCCTCCCGCAACGAACCCTTCTCCAGATGCTTCGCCAATGCAGTCATCAACGCCTCGGGCGACTCCGCTCGCAGCGCCGCATGCTTCTTCTCAAAGATCGTCGCCAACTCCGCGCTCTTTTCCTCATCGCGCCAATTGAACTCCTCCCGGTGCGCCGTGAAATGTGTCGAGGCATCCTCATCCGAATAGGTGAAAAATGTCGGCACCACCACCCGCCAACCCGCACCGCCATTCTTCAGCGTAAACCGCAACACCCGATTCTCCTCGCTATCCAGACCCGTCTCAAAATTGGAAATAAAACCCATCAGCACCGATGCCGAATCCTGATCCTTCAGGACCTCCACCTCCACCTGCAACACCGCCGGATCAGTCAGCAACCTCCACGCCCGCTGCCGGTCCCGGTCCGCCATCCCCACCTCGGTCGAACGGATCATCCGCTCCCAGTCACGATCATCCTGCATCGTCCGCTCCAATATCCCCTGCCACACCAGCAACTCATTCGTCTTCCGCTCACGCGCCGCTGCTAGAAATCGCTTCATCACCTCCTCCGGCGTCGCCGATTTCAGCGTCTCCGCATCCACCAGTCCCTCCAGCGATTCACGATACCGCTCCAGCTCCTTCTCCCGAAACTTCGCTCCCCCACTCACCCGCTCCCGAGCCATCCAGCGCTCCAAAACCCGTGCCCTCTCCCTCACCTCATCATCAAATCCCAAACCCACATTCTCAAAGGAACCCTCCACCGGAGCCACCTTCCACTCCCCCTTCTCCCGCTTCAGTCCCAACGCAAAAATCCGCATCCCGTCCGGCCCCGACTCCCCGCGCCCTGCCACAATCACCCCCGCCAAATCTCCATCCACTTTCTCCTGCCCCGCCACAAAAATCGCCTCCTCCGCCTTCGCCCACGACCACACATTCTGCCACCGCTCCCCGATCATCTCCCGCTTCCCCGGCCCGCAAAAGGGCGAGATCGCCAGCTCCTCAAGGCTCCCCGCCCGCACCTTGCCGTCCCGGGCAGCCTGCAACACCTTCAGTGCAACCTCCGATGGCTCCCCCGCGGGAAGCAAAAGACTGGAGAGCAAAAAAAGAACCGGAACTCGCATGGGCCCGACTCTCTCATTGCCACCACCATGACACAAGCATGCAAGTTGCAACTGTATCTATCAAAAGTCACGTCGGCAAAACATCCACGCCGCCAAAGAGAGCATCACCGCCTCAAACGCCAGTGACGTCCCCAGTGTATACGCCAGCGAATGCCGCTTCGCCACATCATCCACCACCTGCAAATATTCATCCGGAGACTCCTCCCGGTCCTCCGCCTCCACCTCCACCCCCAGCATCATTTCAAACAAACTGCTCTCCCGAAACCCCCGCTCCCCGTTCACCACCAACGCATTCTTCGCCGCATCAATCATCGGTGACGTCTTCGGAAAGAACCCATAAGCCAGCTTCGCCTTCTGATACCAACCCTTCAGTTGGACAAGCGACTCCAGATCCTCCCCGGTCTCGGAATCCTCCTCTTCCACAGCCTCTTCCCCCCCTTCTTCCGTCACCACCGGCTCGTCCCGAACCTGCTTCGCCTGCTCCGTTGCAATCTCCCCCATCCGCACCATCTGATACATCTGACTCTCCACCGCCTCCGCAATCCAAGACACCAACCACAGCCCCATCGTCAGCAAGATTGCCGCCAGCACCGACCGCGTCTTCACCGCAATCACCACCAGAAACGAATACAAAAAGCTGAACATCAGCAGCGTCGCCGGCAAAAACCAAAACAAGGACAGATTCCAAAAGCCCAACCGCCACCGCATCGCCACCAACACGATCACGATAAACACCCCCACCTGAATCAGCATAAACAACAAACTCCCCGCATACTTCGCCCCAAAAACCATCAGCCGCGACGGACGCTTCGTCAGCAACATCCCCGCCGAACCCTCATCCATCGCCTGCGGAAAAATCGACGCACACGAGATCAACGCCAGAATCACCGCCACCCACGACAACCAAAACCCCACAATCACCTTAATGAAAATCCCCGTATAAAGAATCTCCGCCCCCGCACTCCCCTTCCGGTGCACCTCGCTCTCAATGTCCGTCAGCCCAAAGAACAGCGTCACCCCCTTCTCATCAAAACCAATCGACAAATAAAGCAACGCCACCAACAACGAAATCCCCAACGTCACCCAAAAGATCGCCCCCGATTTCAACATCCGGAACGAATCTAACAAAATCGCGTAAAATGCTTTCATGACAACGGCGGTGGCTTCGGGGCCGAGGCAGCCACCAACTCAAGAAACAAATCCTCCAGCGACTGCTCCTTTCGGAAAACACGCCCAATCACCAGTCCCTCGGACCGCAGCGCATCAATCAACGGCTGCACCTCCGCCGCCTTCCCCGTCTTCACCTCAATCCTCCCCGGCTCAAACCTCACCCCCTCACCCGCAAACTTCCCCTCCGCCCCCTCGGAAAGCACCCCCGCAAACTCGATCTCATAAACCACCTCGGTCGATCTCAGCGATTCCAGCGGCCCCTCCCCCAGCAGCGTCCCGTTCGACATAATCGCCACCCGATCCACCACCTGCTCCAGCTCCGGCAGCAGATGCGTATTGATAAACACCGTCTTCCCCTCACCCCGCAACCCCCGGACCATCTCCAGAATCTCTCGCCTCCCCGCCGGATCCACCCCATCCGTCGGCTCGTCCAAAAAAATAATCTCCGGATCATTCACCAGCGCCTGCGCTATCCCGATCCGCTGCTTCATCCCCTTCGAATAACTCTTGATCTTGCGACCCTGCGTCTCCGCCATCCCCACCTTTTCCAACAGCACATCGGTCCGACTCCTCACCTCCCCCGATGACACCCCGTTCAACCCCGCCGAAAACTCAATCACCTGACGCCCCGTCAAATAATCCGGAAACCGCGCATGCTCCGGCAACAACCCCACCTTCGCCAACGCACCCCGATCCCCAATCCGCTTCCCCAACATCTGCCCCGTCCCGCCACTCGGACGAATCAAGGTCGTCAATATCTTCACCATCGTCGACTTCCCCGCCCCATTCGGCCCCAACAACCCGTACACACACCCCCTCGGCACCTCCAAATCAATCCCCTTCAACGCCTCCACCCCGCCCGCGTAGGTCTTCCGCATCCCCGATATCTCCAGTGCCAATGATTCCACCCCTCCAATCTGGGCATTCCCCTTCTCGCTGTCAACACAGCGGGTTTGTGCCTACCCTGCCCCCCGTGAAACACGTCCTCTTCGTCTGCCTCGGAAACATCTGCCGCTCCCCCGCCGGCGAAAACATCTTCCGCCAAATTGTCAAAGACGCCGGCCTCTCCGACACCATCCTCTGCGACTCCGCCGGCACCGAAGGCTGGCACACCGGAAAATCCCCCGACGCCCGCATGTCCAAAACCATCAAAAAACGCGGCTACCTCGTCACCGGCAGTGCTCGTCAATTCAGCTTAAATGACTTCGACGCCTTCGACCTCATCCTCACCATGGATGACGAAAACTTCACCAACGTCACCAGGCTCGCCCACTCCCCCGACCAGCTCGCCCGCGTCAAACGCTTCACCGACTTCTGCACCCAACACGACCACACCGAAGTCCCCGATCCCTACTACGGCGGCACCGCCGGCTTCGAGCTCGTCGCCGACCTCCTCGAGGACGGCTGCCAAAACATCCTCAACTCCCTCCGCCAATCATCATGAAACTCCTCCTCATCCCCGTCCTCCTCCTCACCCTCGTCTCCTGCTCGCCGGACACCGGGAAGATCGCCCCCGAAATGACCGGCTCCTGGAGCGGCGAAGCCAAAGTCATCGTCGACTGGGTCAAACAACCCTCCCTCCCCGTCGCCATTGAGATTAACCAAAATGGCACCGTCTCCGGCACCATCGGCGATGCCACCCTCTCCGAAGCAACCCTCAAACCCAACCGCGGAGCCATCGGAAAAAAACTCAACCTCGCCACCGACTTCATCATCACCGGAAACCTCCGCGGCCCCCTCATCCAATCGGAAAACATCACCCGTGACTCCGTCTCCATCCCCCTCAACTTCTCCACCGACCGCTTCACCGGCGGCATCCACACCAGCGGCTCCAAACTCGGAAAAAACGACACCAGAATCTTCTCCGCCGCCAACCTCACCTTGCGTCCCACCCAATGAACCATCGGGCCGATAAAACAAAGAAGCCTACTATCAAATCAATCCGTATAATCAGAGAAAATTAACCAAAAGGGCTTCCGCTATTCACTCATTGACAACTGATTTCCAAAAATTTAAATCCGCCCGAATCGGGAGAGTCGAACCAACGTCCTTCCCTCGTAGCCTCCCAAAAAAGAATGAACACCTCCATGCTCAAAACCATCGGACTCTCAGCCTTCGCCCTGTCGCTTTCCAACGTCCAGGCCGTCAACGTCTTCATCGTTTCGGATAACCCCACCGATCCGCTCATCTCCTTCGTCACGACAAACTTCAGCAACGTCGACTCCGTCACGACAGACTCCTACGCCACCGGAGCTCCCGCGACCACTGGAAGCGACATCGTCATCTTCAGCCGCAATACCAACAGCGGAAACTACAGCAACAACGTCACTGAAATCGACTCCTGGAACAGCCTCCCCAACAACATGCTTCTCATGAGCTCCTTCATGCTCCGGGACGTCCGCTTGGGCTGGACCGATAACGGAGACCTCCCCCAGCCTTCCTCAGCTGGCAACGAAACCACTCTCGTCGTTCCCGCAGACCCCCTCTTCGCAGGACTCAGCGGAACATCAGTCGACCTTTATAATGTCGACGGTGCCTCCGGAAACATCGACCGCGTCGGCGGCACCGGTGGCGTCGGCGGCGGAACCATTCTCGCAACAATTGCCGGCAACAACGCCATCGCTCGATACCCATCCGGCTCCGCCCTTGCGGACATCACCCCGGGAGGTTTCACCACCACCCAGATCACCCACGGCGGTGACCGCATCTTCATGTCCCTCCACGTGGGCTCCGGCGGAATCGACCCCAGCCTCACCTCCGATGGCCAGATCGTTCTCACCAACGCTCTTAAGGAAATGGGCCTCAATGCCGTGCCGGAACCTTCCTCCGCTCTCTTCGGACTCCTCAGCGCCGGACTCCTCATCCGCCGCCGTCGTTAGTCTGTTAAAAAATCTCCCAGCCGGGCAGTCGCTAGACTGCCCGGTTTTTTTGTGCCTTCCTCTCTTGAAGGCTTGTCCCCGCTCCCCCAATCCGCTTCCTTTTCCATAATGAAACGATTCCTGATCGCCCTCTTCGGCTCCCTCACCCTCCTCCGGGCCGCCGAACAACCCAACGTCGTCCTCATCCTCTCCGATGACCAATCGTGGAACGACTATTCCTTCATGGGACACGACATCATCGAAACTCCCCGCCTCGATCAATTCGCCGCCGAATCCCTCACCTACACCCGCGGCTACGTCACCTCCCCCCTCTGCCGCCCCTCCCTCGCCTCCATCTTCACCGGCATGCACACCCCCCACCACGGCATCACCGGAAACGACCTTCGCACCGACAAAGGAGTCAACGGCCAACGCTCCCGCATCCACCCGGACTGGGCCCCCAAGCACGAACACCTCTACGCCTCCTTCCAAAAACACCCCAACCTCGCCCGCTCCCTCACCGATGCCGGCTACCTCTCCCTCCAAACCGGAAAATTCTGGGAAGGCAAACCCCAACGCCACGGCTTCACCCACGCCATGACCCACGCCGACCCCAAACGCGGCGGCCGCCACGGCGACGAGGGCCTCAAAATCTCCCGCAACGGCATCGCCCCCATCAAAACCTTCCTCGATGAAGCCAAAGAAAAACAAAAACCCTTCTTCATCTGGCACGCCCCCTTCCTCCCCCACACCCCGCACAACCCACCACAGGAACTCTACCACAAATACCTCGCACTCGAGCCCAATAAGTTCGTCGCCCGCTACTACGCCATGGTCGAGTGGTTCGATCAAACCTGTGGCCAACTCTTCGACGAACTCGACGCCCGCGGCCTCGCCGAAAACACCATCGTCCTCTACGTCACCGACAACGGCTGGATCCAATCATCAGAAGACGCCCGCTACGCTCCCCAGTCCAAACAGGAACCACACGACACCGGCATCCGCACCCCCATCATGGTCCGCTGGACCGGAACGATCGCCCCCAGGATGGACAAGAACACCCTCGTCTCCGCCATCGATCTCGCCCCCACCATCCTCAAAGCCTGCGGTGTCCAAACTCCCGACACCATGACCGGCCTCGACCTCCGCGATACCGACGCCCTCAAAAAGCGCAACATCGTCTACGGCTACGATGGCAACCACGACATGTTCGACTTCCAAAACACCACCACCAACTGCGAGTCCCGCTACCTCGTCCAGGGTGACTGGAAACTCATCCTCCATAACAACGACGCCACCTTCGAAAAAACCTACCACGGACGCTACACCGGTCGCCCCGACAACCGCGAAGGCAAACCCGAGCTCTACAACCTCAAGGACGACCCCTTCGAGAAATCCAACCTCGCCCCCAAACACCCCGAAAAAGTCGAAGCCCTCACCAAAGCCCTCAACGCCTGGTGGTCCCCCAACTAGGGAAGCACTATCGGCGTAATCTGGGAGCAGAATACCCCTGCTCTCGAATCTTCTCCAGCAGCGCCGTCATCGCCTTCACCCTTCCCGGGTGCTTCGCCGCCAGATTCACCCGCTGACCCGGATCATTCTTAAAATGATAGAGCTCCACCGGCCCTTTATCATCCTTCGGATACCCGTGCCGCTCCTCCCAGCCCGCGTTCCTCCCCGAGTGATACCCCGTCTTCGCCACCACTAAAATCCACTCCCCGACCCGGATCGCATACGCCCCCTGGTTCGTATTGTGCACATGGCTCGTCCGGACCGACTCCACCTCACCCTTCAGAAGAGGCAACAAATCATGCGAATCCTCCGCCGCATTCTTTTCCGGTAATTCAAATCCTGTCACCGCTGCCAGCGTCGCCATCACATCAATCTGTGACACCAACGCATCGCTCACCGATCCCGCCTTCGTCACCCCCGGATAACGGACCATAAACGGCACATGATGCCCGCCTTCATAAATGTCGCGCTTCAGCCCGCGGAACGGATGAGAGGACCAATGCCCGTATTTCTCATCCCGCGCATACGCATAACGCTCCGATCCATTGTCCGCCGAGAAAATCACAATCGTCTCCTCCGCCTGCCCCGATTCCTCCAGCGCCTTCAGCAACTGCCCAATCGAGTCATCCGTTTCATAAACAAAATCCCCGTAAGGCCCCGCCTCCGATTTCCCGTCAAACTCATCATTCGGAATGATCGGCGCATGCGGTGAAGGATACGCAAAAAACAAAAAGAACGGCTTCTCCGTTTTCGCCTGCTTCTTAATATATTCCACCCCCTTGCGAGTCGTCGTCGGAATATTCTCATAAGGATCCCAGTCACTCGTCATCGGCCCCGGCCGGCACTCCCAATTCCCCTCCTTGATCTTCTTCCACTTCGCCGTGTCCATCAACGTGTCCGGAGCCTTCACCACCTTGTCATTCTCGATCCAGCAATAGGGCGGAAAATTAATCACGGTATCACCAAAGTAATAATCAAACCCATGCGCCAACGGCCCGTCCGGAATCGACTTCGACCAATCGAAATCTTCCGGCCCAAACTGCGGCTTCTTCCGCTTCCCGTCCACCACCGTTACCGCCTTCGCGCCCGGCTTCTTAATCGCCTCCCAATCCCAACCCAAATGCCACTTCCCGATCGCCGCCGTGTCATACCCCTTCTCCTTCATCATCTCCGGTAAGGTCAGCCCCTCCGCCTTGAAAACCGATCCGCCAAAGGCATTCACAATCCCATGAAAATCCCGCCAATGATGCCGCCCCGTTAGCAGGGCATAACGCGATGGCGTGCAAATCCCCGACGAGGAATGCCCGTCCGTAAACTGCATCGACTCCTTCGCAAACTGATCCAGATGCGGCGTCGGGATCTTCGAGTCCTTGTTGTAGCATCCCAAATCCCCAAACCCCAAATCATCCGCATACAAAATCAGCACATTCGGCTGCTTCGCCGAAAGGTTCATCCAGGGCATCAACAACAAAGGGACGAAAGAGCGCAATTTCATAGGAGAAGGTTACCCCGACAGCCTTGCACAAATTTCACCCCTTTGACACATTCCAAACCTTCTCCTCGTATATTGCCCAATGCGTCTCTGGCCCGTCATCTTCCTTTCTCTCCTCAGCGGAATCCTCTCCGCCGATGACTTCGTCGCCAAAACCCGCCCCTTCCTCGAAAAACACTGCATCGCCTGCCACGGCGAGGACAAACGAAAAGGCGACATCGTCCTCCACGATCTCAACTCACTCGACGACGCCTTCAAAAAATACCGCCTCCTCGAGAACATCATCGACCAGGTCCACTACCAGGACATGCCCCCCGATGACCATGACGTCCTCCCCTCCGATGACGAACGCAAAGCCTTCATCAAAACCCTCTCTGAAGTCACCGACCGCATCAAATCCGGCGACGTCCCCCAGCTCGCCGGTCGCACCACCCTCCGCCGCCTCAATAAGAACGAATACAACGCAACCGTTCGCGACCTCTTCGGCGTCAACTTCAACCCCGGCGCAAACTTCCCTGCCGATGGCGCCGGTGGCGAAGGCTTCGATAACATGGCCGACGCCCTCTTCTCCTCGCCCAGCCTCCTCGAGAAATATCTCAATGCCGCTAAAAAAGTCGTCGCCTCCGTCTACTCCAGCCCTGCTCTAAAAGGCAAAGTCATCTTCGCCTCCCCCTCCAAGCCCGACCAAGCCCAGTCCACTGCCGAAAAGGTCCTCAACTACCACGCCACTCTCGCCTACCGCCGCCGCGTCTCCGATGAAGACATGGCCCCCCTCCTCTCCGCCTTCGCCAAAGGCCAACAATCCGGACTCTCCTACAGCGACTCCCTCCGCGCCCCCCTCACCGCCCTCCTCATCAATCCCCGCTTCCTCTTCCGCGCCGAGCACGACCAATCAGGAAAAGAAGAATGGCGCCTCACCGACTTCGAGATCGCCACCCGCCTCTCCTACTTCCTCTGGTCCTCCATGCCCGACCGCGAACTCTTCCGCATCGCCGATGAAGGAAAACTCAGCGATCCCGAAGTCCTCAAAGCCCAGGTCCTCCGCATGATCGACAGCCCCAAGTCTGACGCCTTCGCCAAGCACTTCGCCGGACAATGGCTCGGATTCAAAAAAATGATCGATGAGGTCGAGCCCGACCCCGAACGCTTCCCCGAGTTCAACAACGAACTCCGCCGCGCCATGTACTACGAGGGCCTCGAATTCTTCACCCACCTCGTTCGCGAAAACCGCCCCATCACCGAGCTCATCGATAGCGACTACACCTTCGCCAACGCCACCCTCGCCAAGCACTACGACCTCAAGGAAAAGGTCACTGGCAAGAAGCTTCAAAAAGTCACTCTCCATAACAAAAACCGCGGCGGCGTCCTCGGCATGGGAGCCATCCTCACCTCCACCTCCCTCCCCCTTCGCACCAGCCCCGTCCACCGCGGCGTCTGGATCCTCGACTCCCTCCTCGGCGATCCCGCCCCACCCCCGCCACCAAACGCCGGAGAACTCCCCGCCGATGACACCCAGGCCGGTGGCCTCACTTTCCGCGAACAACTCGCCGCCCACCGCGAAAAAGCCGCCTGCGCCTCCTGCCACGCCCGCATCGACCCCCTCGGCTTCGGACTCGAGAACTACGATGCCATCGGCCGCTGGCGCACCAAAGACGCCAACGGAAAACCCATCGACAGCACCGCCGTCCTCCCCGGCGACATCGAGTTCTCCACCCCTCACGAACTCAAACAACTCGTCATGTTCGGCAAAGACAAGTTCGCCAGCAACATGACCCGCAAGCTCATCTCCTACGCCACCGGCCGCAGCCTCGAATACTACGACGAAGCCACCGTCTCCCAAATCGTCGCAAACATCGCCAAAAAAGACTACTCCACCCAAGACCTCATCCTCGAAGTCGTCCAATCCCGCCCCTTCCAAAACCGCTCCGCCACCCGGTAAAAATCCCCCCTTGTAGCGTCGGTCTATGACCGTCGTAAACTCCCTCTTAAGGTGCCCCTCGAACAACTCCCCCTCACCCCCAAGCCCTGCGATTTTCCTCCAAATATCGCCACCATGCTGGCCGAGGCCGACCGCCGCTGCGACGCATTCTTCGACGCCGGCCACCACCGTCGCTACCCCCGCTACCTCCCCAGCAATCCCACCAAAATTCACTCCGCCATCGTCGCACTCCAAGAATCAAACTGGCTACGCGGAAACACTTTCTGCGAATGGGGCTCCGGATTCGGCATCGCCACCTGCATGGCCTCCCTCCTCGGCTTCGAAGCCTACGGAATCGAACTCGAACAAGGACTCGCCGACCTCGCCACCCAACTCGCCTACGATCTCGATATCCCGGTCGAATTCCTCTGCACCAGCTACCTCCCCGAAGGATATGAGGAATGTGAAGGCATCGGCGGAAAAGACCTCCTCCTCCCCCAAGCCACCATCTCCGGCGGTGGCACGATCGATGTCACCCCCATCTACGACGGACTCGACCCCGATGAAGTCGACCTCTTCTTCGTCTACCCCTGGCCCGGCGAAGAAGAATTCATGATGGACCTCTTCCAAGCAGTCGCTGGCGAAGATTCCATCCTCCTCATCTACCACGCCGATGGCGAAACCACCGCCTACCGCCGGGGCGATGATGTCGATTAATCAGGAAAGGTTCTCACTAAAGAACGCCAGCGTCCTCTTCCACGCCAGTTCCGCATTCTCCTCATCATAACGCCCCGTCGAATCATTGTGAAATCCGTGGTTCGCTTTCGGATAAATATGCGCCTCATACTTTGCGCCATTGGCCTTCAGGTCAGCCTCATACTCCGGCCAACTCCCGTTCACCCGTTTGTCCAACTCTGCAAGCTGAATGAGCAACGGCCCCTTCACCTTCTTCCGGATTTCTTTTGCCGCCGGAGTCCCGTAAAAAGGAACACCCGCATTCAAACTCTCGGGAAGAGTGGCCGCCAACATGTTGACCACATAGCCCCCGAAACAAAAACCCACCGCCCCAAGCTTCCCGTTGCTCAGCTCATGCCCTTTTAAAAATTCTGCCGCCGCAATGAAGTCTTGCTCGATCTTTGCCCGGTCCAACTTCCCCTGCATCGCCCGACCCTCGTCATCATTCCCCGGATAGCCCCCACTCGGATGGAGCGCATCGGGGGCAAAGGCCACAAACCCCGCCTTCGCCAGCCGCCTCGCCACATCCTTGATGTAGGGATTGAGCCCTCGATTTTCATGAATCACCAACACCACCGGCGCCTTTCCCTCCAACGCCGTCGGAACCACAAAATAACCCCGCCCCTCCCCGTGCCCCTTCGGCGAAGCAAAGGTGAGATAGCTCGCCTTGATCGCCTCATCATTAAAGGAAACCTGCTCCGCCGCCTCATAATCCGGCATCAGCACCGGCAGGATCATCCCCATCGTCAGCGTCGCCGTCGTCAACGTGCCCAGTCGCGCCATAAAGGTTCTCCGGTCGATCACCCCATGCGCATATTCATCATACCAATCAAAGGCTTCCTGGGGAATCGGATGGGTCGCAGCTGCAGAAGTTGGTTCATGAAGAGACATAACAGGGGAGTATTTGGCAGGGATCACGATAGCGCAAGGGAGGAAGCCCAAGTTCAAAAAGCCTGAGCCACTATCCTAAGAGCTGTTCCTCCAATGTTGATGATCGCGCCCTACCGATCCGTGAAAAAACCGCTCCACCCAAGGGCTCTGGACTTCTCTCCCGCAACCTCCCCATCAAGGAACTTCCCCGGGCAAAACCACGGCTTGAAGTTGCGGATTCAGCTTCCCCGCCTACCTTCCCTCCATGTCTCCAAACGATCTCAAGTCCCTCGCCCCCGATCTCGCCAATGGCGACTTTCCTCGCAGCCCTCGCGAAACACTCGGCGGCTACGTTGTCGCCGCTCGCACTCTCGACAAATGCCGCGCTGAACTCGCCGGCACCAACGGCGAATATCACTACGATTGCCCCCTGGATAATTTCTTCTTCAACTTCACCGGAATTTCCGCCGACGACTTCAAAACATTCGTCGCCACAGGCGCTGAAGACAACGCCGTCGCAGAATGGATCTCCGCTAACGCCTCGCCCCGCGAACGCCGGGACGTCATCCAGTGGAACAATGACATGCGCTGCAAGCGCGTCTCCGAAATGCCCATCGAATTACAGGAATTTCTCGAAGGCTACATTCCTCAGTTCATTCCCGCGGGAAAAATCGTCTACTACTGGTTCGATGTCTACGACATCGAGGAAGGCCGAATCTAATAATCCCCACTTGGCTCGAGTTCCAGACTTGAAAAATGGCTGCGGCGGCGGCCCAACAAAAATGCACTCATCCCGATCAAGGCCAGTAAACTGCTGGATGGTTCCGGAACCCCGGCATTGTGGATGAAAGACCTCCATTGCGTCTCTCCGTTCGCATTCGTGGTGCCATCTCCAAAAGAAATTACTTCCGTAGTGGCCGGTGCATAAGCGTAGGTTGAACCGGAAAGAACCAGGTTTGTATCCTGGTAAAGATTGACCGTGCTCCCTGCCGTCGTGCCGTCGATGACCAGCTGATACTGGTGGAACGCGTGCGTATCGAGAGTCGTGTTTTCGGGGCCCCTTGAGGTCTGCCCGTTGAGAAAGAAAACTTCATCATCGCCAATAAACAACCCCATATTCACACCGGATGACACCGTCGCGAAAACAAGACCGGTATCGCGAAAATTCTGGTTGGTGAAGCCGGAGATGTAAGCCATCTCAAAATCGATCACCGTCTGGGCCGGAATACTCAGGTCTGGACCACTCATTGAATAACTCATCAGCTCAATGACGTCGTCATTTTGTAAGGTCAACGTTGATGCCGAAAGTACCGGAACCTCGGGAGTCGAACTGTTAGAGAGTGTATACCCCACCGCTTCCGGAGTTTGTCCCGAAGAACCCAACCAGGAAACCGTGGCAGCCTCCAGGGGAAGAGTGAACGGGACGAGGAGGAGACAATGGCTGGGATCGAGTTTCATGGGAGGATAGCGTTAATGAGAGCCCCCCTTGATCGTTAAAATCGCGATAATTGTCGAGACAGATTTCAATGCCCAAAATGCCGATCCGGGTTTCTCGTCTCTTGCGTGATCTCTCAAACCTCTGAATGCGCTCGCGGCATTCGAAGGGTGAACCGCGTTTCCTCCTCACTCGAATCCACCCTCAGACTCCCCCGATGCGCCTTCGCCACTTCGGATGCAATATAGAGCCCCAATCCAAGTCCCTTTTCACTGCTTGTTCTCTCTTTCCTCTTAAACGGCTCAAAAATGGTTTCCAACGATCCCTCCGGAATCGGCTCTCCATTGTTGCTCACCGAAAGCACAAAATCATCCCCGTCGATCGACCATCTCACCGTAACCGGGCTCTCCTGATCTCCATGCGTCAGTGCATTGCCCACCAAATTCGAGAGAATCTGGGAGATGCGGCCCGGATCGCAGTCCACCGGTTCAGTCAGCACATCATTTGCCACAATCCGGCGGTCGGGGTGAGCCACCCGCAACTCTTCAACCACTTGCATCAAAACGGGTTGAAGGTCCAGCTTCTCCCAATTCAAGGTCATCTCTCCACCGAGACGGCCCCGCGCAAAATCCATCACGTCTTCGATTAATCCGGTCATGCGTTCAACGCTTTCATTCATCACCCCCAGCATCTTGCACTCCCCGGGCGTCAACTCCGCCTCCGCAAGAATCGTTATCCCCATCCCTATCGCCCCCAGCGGATTGCGAAGATCGTGACCCAAAACCGCAATAAATTGCTCGCGCAACAATGCTGTTTCCTGCGCATCCGTCAGCCGATTCTCCGCACGCTTCTTGGCCTCCCGCAAATTCTCTTCGTAGATGTGGCGGTCCGTCGCCTTGTAGGCCGTCAATCGCACGTATAAGGGCTCGTCTGACGCATCGCGTCGTTCGCAGGCATTAACCAACACCGGCAGGCGTCCGCCACTTCGATCTTTTAGCTCCAGTGCGACTTCGTCAAAATACCCCTGCATTCTCAACAACGGCGCCAGATGCGTCTCATGAAAAATCTTCCCGCCAATCGAAAGGAACGAAGCAAATCGTTGCCCCTCGATCTCACCCTTTTCATAGCCCAGCCAGTCAGCCATCCGCGAATTGCATCTCAGAATATGACCATCCGGATGGATAATCAAATGACCGCAAAGGGCATTCTCAAAGAAGTCCTCAAAATCCTCATGCAGTTCCTTATGTCCCGATTCACTCATAGGAAGGACTTGATCGCCTCGATGGTTTCTTCCGGAGCACTCAGGTTCGGACAATGACCGGTGGCTTTCATCACCACCAAGGTGCTGTTTTTCATCTGCGAATGGACGTACTCCCCGACCTCAAGCGGCGCGATCACATCATTCGAACATTGCAGGATCAATGACGGAACTTCCGTGGCTCCCAAACTCTCGCGGTAATCCGAGAGAAAAGTCGTTCGCGCAAAGTGCTTCGCAATCTCCGGGTCCGTCCGGCAAAAACTCTCTGCGAGCTCCTGCCCTAGCTCCCCCCGATCCGGATTCCCCATGATGACCGGGGCCATCGACATCGACCACCCAAAGTGATTGCTGTCCAGTGATTCCAGCAACTCCTCAATCTCAGCCTCGCTAAATCCACCGCGATAACCTTCTTCATCGATATAGCAGGGAGACGGCCCCACAAGAACCAGCGCCTTAAACATCCCCGGAACCATTCCGGCAGCGATGACCCCAATCATCGCACTCACCGAATGCCCCACAAAAATCGCATCCTTGAGCCCAAGCTCCTTGCCAATCTCAACGATGTCTTCGGCATAACCCTCCAGCTTCCCGTACTTCTCGGTTGAATAGGCCGCCAAGTCCGATTTCCCCGCACCAACATGGTCAAACAGCACCACCTGGTAATCGTCCTCGAAGGCTGGAGTCACCAGCCGCCACATGTTCTGATCACAGCCAAACCCATGGGCAAAAAGCATGGCCGCATGGCCATCCTTCCCTTTCACGACAACATTGTTTCGGTTGGTAACGCTCATAAAGAGTGATCGGTCACTTCGGAAACCCTGAGCCACGGAAATTCCAAAGTAAACATAATCCATGACGCGGTTCCCCCACAATTCAGCGCCCTCATGGAATCGCGATTTGCAAACCCAACCTCACGCAATGATCCCGTTCACCACTTTGCCCGCCACGTCGGTAAGCCGAAAATCCCGACCGGCATAACGATAGGTGAACTCCTGATGATCAATCCCCATAAGATGGAGAATCGTGGCGTGGAGATCGTGAAAATGAACAGGCTTGTCCTCGGCATAATAACCGTAGTCGTCGGTTGAACCGTAAACCGTTCCCGGCTTGATCCCGCCCCCCGCCATGAACATCGTAAACCCATGGGGGTTATGATCGCGGCCATCCGTCCCCTGTGCGGTCGGAGTGCGCCCAAATTCGCCGCCCCAGAGCACCAGGGTTTCATCGAGAAGCCCGCGTTGTTTCAAATCTGAAATCAGCCCCGCGACCGGTCGGTCCATTTCCGCGCTAAGCTTCTCGTGCTCTTTCTTTAACTTGCCATGGGAATCCCAGTAACGATGTGTCACTTGCACAAAACGAACCCCCGCTTCGCTAAAACGCCGCGCCATGAGGCATTGCTCGCCGAACGCCTTCGTCGGTTCGATATCCGCCCCGTAGAGTTTCTTAATGTGCGCCGGTTCGCTGGAGATATCCTGCACTCCGGGCACCTCCATTTGCATTTTGAAAGCTAGCTCGTAAGAGGCGATCCGCGATTCCAGCTCACTGTCCGCACCACGCTGCGCGAGGTGTTCGCGATTGAACGAAGCGAGCAAATCCAACTCCTTGCGCTGCTTGGCTTGGTCGTGAAGCGGATTTTCAATAAAAGGAACTTTCATCTCCGCTCCCTTTCCACTGACGCGCGTGCCGCTGAACTTCGCAGGAAGAAATGACGAGGACCAGGCCCCGGCCCCACCATGACTCCCGCTGGGATTGATCGTAATAAAACCGGGGAGGTTCTCATTCTCGCTCCCAAGCCCATAGTTGATCCACGACCCCATCGACGGGCGCGTGAAGGTGTCCGACCCGGTATGCAATTCCAATAGCGCCCCACCATGCCGCGAGTTCGAGCAATGCATCGATTTCACAAAGCAGAGCTCGTCTGCGATGGAGGCGATATTCGGTAACAATTCACAAACCTGCGCTCCACTTTGGCCATGTTGTTGACAGGCCCAGGGCGACTTCAGGAGAAGGTTCTCAGTCTGATGGGAAGTGATCCGGGGCGCCCCAAGCGGAAAAGGCTTACCGCTGTCACGTGCCAGCAAAGGTTTGGGATCAAACAAATCAACCGTCGATGGACCACCGTGCATGAAGAGAAAAATCACCCGCTTGGCGGTTCCGGGAAGCGGCGGCGCTTCGCTCTTCCCGGCAGCCTCCCGCGATAGCATCGCCTGCAGCGCAAGCGCTCCGAATCCCGTTCCGGATCGCTGTAACATTTCCCGACGGGAAAGCGGGACTCCCGCTCGCTGACCACACAAATTCATAAGCTACTCTACGTATAAAAATTCATTGCTGGAAAATAACACTCGCGCAAAGGCCGCCCAAGCTTCCTTTTCGTCGCCGTAGTAGCTCACAAATTCCTCACCCTGGAGACACTCCTCCTCCGTCCCCTCCCGACCCAGCAAGTGCCTGATCAACCAGGAACTACGGGAGCGCGCATCCTGATCGGCCGTGGCTGCGATCATCACCTCCGCCAGCGCGCGGGAAGATTCATGCATCAACTCGCTGTTCATCAAATAAAGCGCCTGTCCGGCGACCGTGGAGCTGCGACGATTTCCGTCGGAAACCGCGGGGTCAGCGGCATCGAAGGCCTTTTGCCCGTCGTAACCCGTGCTGCGATAGACCGGAAGATACACCGTCCGCCTCGGAACCAGCGCGTGGGCATCGAGTTGTCCGCGATCAACATACTTCGAGGGCTTCACAACCAACATCGATCCTCCCATCGTAAAATCGAGGCGTCCCGACTTCATGAGAATACTATCGCGAATCACTTCTGATTCCACTCGCCGGCGCTGCCATCGCGCAAAGAGTCTGTTTTCCGGGTCATTCTCTAAAAGGGCGTAATCAGCCTGAGCCGCTTGACGGTAGGTCGCCGAATTCATCATCAGCCGATGCATCGCTTTGACCGACCAACCGGACTCCACAAACTTCCAGGCAAGATGATCCAGAAGCTCGGGGTGTGTCGGTCGTTCCCCCAGGCCACCAAAGTTATCCGGAGTCGGCACGATCCCCCGCCCAAAATGCCAACGCCAAAGTCGGTTCGCAATGACCCGGGCAGTGAGCGGATTCTCCGCCGATGCAATCCACCGCGCCAGCTCAAGTCGCCCGCTTTCCTCCTCGGGCATGACAACTTTCTCTCCATGCGTCCAAGCCGAAGGAACACCACGGGGAACCTCTTCCCCCAGTGTGAGGTAGTCTCCCCGCAAGTGAACCTTTACATCCTGAGTGGGATACTCGGTCACGCCCATGACCTTAAAAGGAGCGGGAAGGTCCTTCCTCAGTAATCCGACTTCAACTCCAAGACGCTCCTTCTCGTCTTCAGCAGTTTCCTTTTTCTTCCGCAATTCCTCCAGGCGACGCACCTCCTGCCATCTCTCTTGATGATCCTCTTCCGAAAGATCGTGCTCATGAAATTCCGCCACCACCGAATATTTCGTGAGCGTCTTGGTCGACATGAAAATCCCCGCAAGCCCGTAGTATTCCTTGATCGAAATGGGATCAATTTTATGGTCGTGACATCGGGCGCAACCAATTGTCATCCCAAGAAAAGCGCGACCCATCGTGTCCATTTGCTCATCGACAATGTCGCGCCGCATCTTGTCAGGATCATCACATGCCAGCATTTTCGGGCCCACCGAAAGAAATCCCAAGCCCACCGTTCGCGCTCGCTTCGCCGCAAGATCATCTGCGGGAAGGAGATCGCCCGCCAATTGCTCAATGATAAATTGATCGAAGGGCTTGTCCTCGTTGAAGGAGGAAATGACGTAGTCCCGATACCGCCAGGCCGAAGGATGGGCAATGTCCTCATCCATCCCGTTCGTGTCGGCGTACCGGGCGACATCAAGCCAATGGCGACCCCAACGTTCGCCATACCTCGGCGACTCCAGCAATTCGTCGATCAGTCGCTCCCAGGCATCGTCACGTTCATCCCGGACAAATGCCGCAATCTGCTCGGTCGTCGGTGGCAGACCGTGCAGATCAAGATAAGCCCGTCTCACCAAAGTCCGTTGATCCGCAGCGTCCGTAGGACTAAAATCTCTTTCCTCGATCCCGCTCAAGACAAAGAGATCCAACTGCTCCCGCATCCACTCGGTGTGCTCAACATCAGGAAGTTTGGGGTTCTCTACCGGAGAATAGGCCCAGTCACCTTCGGCTCCCAAAATGAAACCCGCGGTCATTCCCAGACATCCGATCAGCCGAAAAAACACCATCCCAACTACTACCGACCCATCCGACTTGTTCTATCGTTGAATAATTGCCCTCTCACCCGGAGTATAAAGATCGTCGCCTCCTGGGACGCACGCGATCAAGAGGGCGCAATCATCTCCGAATTAGATCGTGGCGAATCCCGGTAAAATTGACTACCATTCCCGCCAACGCCCACAACCCACCACTCCCAATTCCATGGCCAACATCCAATCCAACCGCTGGCAGCTCTCCCGCCGCCAAACCCTCAAAGGCATGGGCGCCACCCTCGCCCTCCCCTTCCTTGAAGCGATGCGCCCCATGGCCGCCTACGGCCAATCCGCAGCCGCCACCAGCGACCCCGTCCGCATGGCCTGCCTCTTCATGCCCAACGGCGTCCGCCCCGACAAGTGGACCCCCTCCGGAAAAGGCGGAAGCTTCAAGCTCTCCCCCATCCTCTCCCCGCTCGAAGCCGTCAAGGAACACATCACCGTCATCAGCGGACTCAGCAACTCCCCCTCGAAAAAGGGCGACGGTCACTACTTCAAAACCGCCTCCTGGCTCACCTGCACCACCATCGAGTCCACCCAGGGCTCAAACGTCAGCGCCAACGGCATCTCCATCGACCAAATCGCCGCCGAGGCCATCGGCCGCAACACCAGGCTCCCCTCCATGGAACTCGGCACCGAGCCCGTCAGCTCCGGAGTCGATCGCAACGTCAACCTCACCCGCCTTTACGGATCCCACATCTCCTGGAAAAAACCCGACGTCCCCCTCCCCTGCGAGATCAACCCACGCGTCGCCTTTGACCGCCTCTTCCGCAACCGCGACAAATCCGGTAAAACAAACGCTGCCCCCGATCAATCCGTCCTCGATATCGTCCTCGATGACGCCAAGTCCCTCCAGCGCACCCTCGGAAAAGAAGACTCTCACAAACTCGAGCAATATCTCGAAAGCGTCCGCGAGATCGAACGCCGCATGGAAAACGAAGCCTCCAAGCTCGGAGCCGGCCAAAAGCTCTCCCCCGCCGCCATCTCCCAACTCGAAATCCTCAACAAAGCCATCACCAAAGCCACCGGCGCAAAGGGCGATGACGACCTCGGCTCACGCCAGCGCCTCAACGCCACCGAGCACGTCCGCCTCATGATGGACATCATGGTCCTCGCCTTCTGGACCGACTCCACACGCGTCTCCACCTTCATGTTTGGAAACGCTGTCTCCGGCAAAAACTTCTCCTTCCTCGATGGCGTCAGCGGCGGCCACCACTCCATCTCCCACCACAAGGGAGACAAGGGCCAGCTCGACCAATACCAAAAAATCAACACCTGGCACACCGAGCAATACGCCTACATGCTTCAACGCATGAAGGACATCCCCGAGGGAAATGCCAACCTCCTCGACAATTCCATGATCCTCTTCGGATCCGGCATCCGCGATGGCAATGCCCACGCTACCAAAGACATCCCCATCATCCTCGCCGGCGGCGCCAACGGCCAACTCAAAACCGGACGACACCTCGATACCGGCGGCGAAGAGCTCTCCTCCCTCTACGTCGGCATGCTCAAACGCCTCGGCGTCAAATCCCAAAAAGTTGGCGACTCCAACCGCGAACTCCGCGGCATTTGAAAAATCATTGCCCCGACAAACGATCACGCAAGCCCCTCTCTAACAATATCGCAAGATGCTCAAAACCCCGGTCATCCACCCTCAGATCATGGAGGCCCTTGCCCGCAGTGGTCACTTCGCCCAAGTCGTGATCGCCGATGGCAACCTCCCCGTCGGCGCAATGACCGGACCCAACTCCACCCTCGTCCACCTCAACTTCAAACCGGGCCTCCTCGATGCCGTCACCGTGCTCGAAGGCATTCTTGAGGTCTGCCCAATTCAGGGCGCAACCGTCATGGCGAAGCCCCCTGAAGCCAACGCTGATATTCACGAGACCTACAAAAAACATCTCGCAAATGTCGATTGGGAAGAAAAGGAACGCTGGGCCTTCTACGATCAGATTCGCGACCAATCCACCACCCTCATCATCCAGACCGGCGAGCAACGCCGCTTCGCCAACCTCATCCTCACCGTCGGCGTTGTGAAAATGGCGGAAGAAAGCGGCTTCTAGGCACACGCCAGAACTCTCGATTTGCTACCGGGGAATCGCCGCCCCCAAACTCCGGGGCACCCGGGAAAAGACTCCCCCTTACCCCGCTAGCTCACCCAGCCCGTCCGCCACGAATCCCCGAATCTCTTCCAGACTCTCGGCCACCACGAACTCATCAGGCTCACAAAGTAATTCCAGCAACGGAATCAATGGCTCCCAGAACCCGCTTCCACTCTCATCCTTTCGGTTGAAAATAATCACCTGCTTCCCCACCATCAGCGGGTTCTTCTGGTGCTTGAAAATCATCAACGCCATCAACTCCTGCACCGTCCCCGCACCACCGGGAAAAATCACAAAGGCATCGGAGTTCTCGATCATCACTTCCATCCGCGTATAAATGTCCGGCCGCAGCCAGAACTGCGAAAGCCCCTCCGGCAACCCTTCCAGCTTGATGATGTGGGGCACATTCGATCCCGCGGTCCATCCACCGGCTTCCACCGATCCACGCACCACCGCCCCCATGATCCCGGTCTTACCCGCTCCGGAAACACAACCATACCGGTTCTCGGCCAGCATCCGCCCCAAGGCCTCGCCATCCGCGATGTAATCCGGATCCTCCAGGCTCGCGGAACAAAAGACACACACGTTCCCCAACAAATCATCCGGCGCCGGAAGATCATTGGGAACCACCTCGTCTTCCTCCTCGGATTCCTCACGTCCCGCATCCGGTAGTCCCGACGACCTCACCGAATCAAGACACTCAATCGCCTCCTCGGCCGAGGTCGCCCCCAACAAAAACTCACGATAGTCCTGCTTGATCGTCCCCATCACATGCAGGCGCTCGATCACCGCAAAAAGCGAATCCCACGAATTGTCGGAATTCAAAATCACCGTCGGCTTCCCCGATAAATTCTCATCCAGCGTCTGATACCCGACAAAAATCGACACCGCCTTGAACATGTCCTCCAGCGTCGCCCCCGGGGTAAAAACAAAGGCATCGGACTCCACAATCTTCTCCTCAATGTTCGAGAGCGTGATCCGCTCGTTCCCATTCGAATTGTTGATGTCCCACCCCGCATTGAAGAGGAGAAAAAGCAATTGCGCCCGCGTCGAGCGCCCCTGGTCCTCGGGTCCGAGGATCGTTCCTGAAAGTCTAACAGTTGGCATAATGCATAAATGTTCGGGTGAACCGGTCACCATAGTCGATGTCTCGACAATCTCAACCCGCATTGACCGGAATCACTTCCCGATGCAATAAACCGCCTCGTTCGAGCGCAGATACAGCGCATCCTTCGCCAGCGCCGGCGTCGCGTTAAAATCCGATTCATCACCAAGCGAGTTGATCCCCACCAGCTTCATCTCCTTGTCCGCCTCGAAAACAAACGTCCCGTTTCTCCGGCTCACCGCAATCAACTTGTCACCCACCCTCACGATCGAAGCATAAAAGCTAAACTTCTTCCGCTTCTTGATCGCTTCAACCTCCCGCCTCGTCACCGTTTCTCCCGACTTGAGATTCATCGAGATCACCTCCGCCCCGTCATTCACCCAATACAGATGACCATTCTGAAAAACCGCACTCGGCACATAGGAGAACGTCTTGCTCCGCCAAAGAATCTTGTCCGTCATATCCCCGGACCCTCCCCCCTTGATCGCAATCGATCCCTTCTTCGGATGACCTCCCGTCGTAAAAAGAAGCCCCTCCGCACTCACCACACTCGGGGAAATGTTTCCCGGAATCTCCGTCTTCGCCCACCACAACTTCTCCCCCGTCTTGGGATCAAGGGCTATCAATTCATCAGGAGCCGCGATCACCAACTCCACCTTGCCCGAATCCAATGAATGTAAAATCGGCGTATTGTAAGTCAGCTCAAGCTGCCCCGATTCATACCGCCACTTCTCTTCCCCCGTCGCCTTGTCAAAGGCCATGATCGACTCCGCCTCGTCAGAGGCATTCACGATCAAAAGGTTCCCATAAAGAATCGGACTCGCCGCCGAACCCCACCGCCGGTTGCTCGACGAATCACCCACCTCTTTGCTCCACACCTTCTCTCCATTCATCGTGAACGCGTGCACCCCCGACTTTCCAAAGAAGGCAAACACATGCGTCCCGTCGGTCACCGGCGTCGGACTGGCATAACCATGCTCCGTAAGAAACCCGCGATAATCATCCTCCGGATTCGCCAGCGGCACCTCCTTCTTCCAAAGCACCTTCCCGTTCGCGCGATCCAAACAAAGCAACATCCGCCCCAGATCCTCCGGCTCGCCCAAGTTGCGCTCATCGATTCCATATCCCGTGTAACACGTCACAAAAAGACGGTTCCCCCAAAACACCGGACTCGACGAACCCGGCCCCGGAAGCTCCGTCTTCCACTTCACATTCTTCCCCTCGCCCCATTCCATCGGAATCGCCGCCCCATCAATCGCCGCCACCCCATCGGCTCCCCGAAACTGGGGCCACGTTTCCTCACCCGACAAAATGGAGGACAAAATCAGAGATAGGGAAAAAACAACGGGGTTCATATCCCCCATCCTAATCCGCCAACCCCATCATGCAATGAGGATCATTCACCCCTTCCGCGCCACATACACCGTGCTCTCAAAATCCTCATTCTGGATCGGATTGTGAAAACCCACCACGTGATGCTCGCAACTCTCAAACACCTCCCCCAGCGACTTCATAAACCCCTCCTCCGGCGGATCGTCCGACCACAGCGCAAAAATCCCGCCCTCATGCAGCTTCGCCGCCAACTTCCTCAACCCGCTCGCCTCATAAAATTCCCCGTGCCGCTCATGCAGCAAATGATCCGGCGAATGATCAATGTCCAAAAGCACCGCGTGAAACTTCCGCTCCGGATCACGCTCATCAAACGACCGCTCATCCCCCACCGCCGTCGCCAGCTTGAAAAAGTCACCATGCACATACTCCGTCCGCCCGTCCGCATTCAGCCCCGGTGCCAACGGCGTCAGCTCCTTTTGAAACCACTCAATCACCGGCTTCAAATAATCCACAATCGCCAGCGATCCCACACTCTCATGCTCCAGCGCCGCCCGCGCCGTATAACCCAAACCCAATCCCCCCACCACCACATCCAGCTTCGTCCCGGGAAACGACTTCTCCGCCGCCTCCAACCCCAGATGCGATAACGCCTGTTCCACCACCGTAAACATCGACGACATCAAAAACGCGTCCCCCAAAATCACTTCGTAAACCTCCTCGTTCTCCAGCGACAACACCGTGCGCCGGCGCAGGATCAAATCACCCAGCGGCGTCTTCTGATAATCGAGTTCTTCGAATCGGGGAATCTGGTTCATAATCAAAAATTTTCTACTTCCGGTCACCCACAAAAAGCGTGTGCGTATACCGCTTCGCCTTCGGATACGCCTTCGCCGGAATCGCCTCCACATTCCTAAAATTGCGATTCATCGACTTCACAAACCCCTTGTCCGGGTGCGCCGACCAATAAACCACCCGTCCTCCCGGCTTCAGCGCCTTCGCCACCATCTCCAGCCCTCGGTTTCCATACAAGCGCGCATTCCCCTCATCCACCAATGGGTCCGGGCTGTTGTCCACGTCCAAAAGAATCACATCGTAATGGTTCGCTCCACCCTCCCTGATGATCTCAAAGACATCCCGCACATCCACCACCGTCCGCGGATCATCCAGCAACTTCCCGTTCACCGGCTGCAAATACTCACGATTCCACTCCACGATAATCGGCAGCAGCTCCGCCACCTCCACCACCGCATCCTCCGGCACCAACTCCAGCACCCGCCTCAAGGTAAACCCAAAACCCAATCCCCCGATCAACACCCGCACCTTCCCTGCCGCCCCCGCACACGCCAGCTCCGCCATCGTCTGCTCGGAGGAACACGCCGTCGTGCTCATCAACGGCACCCCCCCCACCTTCAGGAAATATTCCCCGTCATGCTCCTGAAGCAATAAAGTCGCCCCATCCGGAGTCGTCGCAGTAGCAAGGTTCGTAGTCGGCTTCATCCGGTGCCGGACCCTACCCAAGCCCCACCCAACCGACCACCGAAAACACCACTCAATCGACTTTCCCAACCTTTCGCTTTATCTTTGCCGATATTTTAGGTATTCAAACGAACTCGTGGCCCGTAAACGTCTCAGCCTAAACTCCGGGAAAAATACCCGGCGGCCACGCCGTGCCCACGCGAAGCGCGGCTCCTTCGGCGATACCCTCAAGCGCATCGACCGGAAGGTAAAAGACATGCAAAACGTCCGCTCGGGACGCCGCGCCGGCATGACCGCCCAAGCCGCCATCGCCGGAGCTGCCAATGAGTTCGCTTTCGACGAATTCCACCTCCCGTGGACCGGGCGCATCCTTCGTTGGCTCGCCGCCTTCATGATCATGCCGCTCTGCTTCGTCACCATCCTCACCCTCTTCCAGCGCGTGGGCGATGTCGACTTCCTCCACCACTTCTACAAAACCAAAGAGTTCGTCTGCTTCGCCGTCGGCGTCGGCCTCATGCTCTCCTGGTTCTTCTCCGGACTCCTCGCCGACAAATTCCTCTACCTCTACGTCCTCGGTCACGAAATGACCCACGCCTTCTTCGTCTACCTCCACCTCGGTCGCATCAGCGACATGCGCGTCAGCACCGAGGGCGGCTACATCATGACGAACAAGTCGAACCTCATGATCGCCCTCTCCCCCTACTTCGTCCCCTTCTGGTCGGTCATCCTCCTCGCCGTCTACGGCTTCCTCTCCCTCGCCACCCCCATCCCCTACAGCGAGGAAGGCCTCATCGTCCTCCTCGGCGCCTCCTGGTGTTTCCACATCGTCTGGACCATCTGGATGATCCCCAAGGACCAGCCCGACCTCAAGGAACACGGCACCTTCTTCTCCCTCATGGTGATCATCTTCTTCAATCTCATCCTCCTCACCGCCATGGTCTGCGCCGCCTCCCCCGGCCTCACCTGGAGAGACTTCGTCTTCAACTGGGCCAACATCTCCTGGGACCTCATCGATGCCGGCATCACCTGGACAAAAAGCCTCCTCAACCGCATCCCCAACCTCTAAGCCCCCGGCCCCAAAGGGGCGACACAACACCCCGCGCGCCCTACCGCTTCCGGTAAATTCGCACCGTCCCATGCGCCCATCTCTGAAGCTCATCGTACCCCGCCGCCTCAATCCGCTCCTCGGTAAACCCAAAGGTCTCCTGCACCGAGTACTGCGCGTCCCAGATCAACAAGGTCCCCGGCTCCAGATTCTCCGGCGTCCGATCATCCCAAACACTCAGGACCTCCCCCACTTCCTCGTCCTGAAGCCAAAAATCAACCGCCGTGTGATGCCCCAACCAACGCTCGCCCTCTCCGTTCTCCCGCATCCACTGCGCCGCGTCCTTTAGCCCCTGCCCAAACCGACTCTGCCTCATCGGCGGCGCAATCGGCTTCAGCGTGTTCGCCGCCTTCGGCATTCCCTCAATATGGCTGTCCCCCATGATGAACTGCTGCTGGGGCATCAACAAACCACCCCACACCACCGCCACCAGAGTCAGAACAACCACCCACTTCGGCGCCCTCGCCCGCACCACATTGAACCCGCGCAAAGCCACCAAACCCACAAACGGAGCCATTGGCATAATGAAATGATAATACCCGCCCGAGGCAAACATCCCCTTCCAGAAGATCACACTGTGCAGCACAAAATACGCCGGATACGTCGCGTAAAGCACCAGATCCCAATTCCAGTCCCACCCCTTCTTAAACACCCCGATCAACATCAGAATCAACACCGGAATCCCCGCCCCCGTCGCCAAATGCTGGCAATAAAGCCACAGCGGACCCGAACCATACATCTCCGTCGGCTTCGACTCAAAGAACATCATAACCGGCCACTCGCCCCGCGTCAGCCCCGTCGCCACGTTCATCACCACCATCGGCAGAATCGTCCACATCCCCAGCCACACCGCCCGTGGAAAAGCCGACCTCGCCTCGCCCCACTTCCGCTGCACCAGCATTCGCGCAAATCCATCCTCCGCAAAAATCACCCACAGCCCCCACAGCCCCGTCAACGCGATCCCCTCGTGCCGCACCAATCCCAAATAACCAAAGCACACCGCCGCCAGCGCCAGCCGATTCCGCATCGCAAAAAACACCCCCGCAATCCACACCACCATAAACGGCGTCTGCGTCAGCACCGGATAACTCAACTCCGGAAACCACCACTGAAAACCCACCAGCAAGGGCAACGCCCAAAGCCCCTTCATCCCCAATCTCCGTCCCTCGCGCCCCGTCATCCACAGCGCCAGCCCCGCCAGCGCCAACGTCCACACCCGCGCCGCCGTCAACCCGAAGTGCGCCGGAATAAAATGCAGCAAGTTCCGCCCCGGCCGGCTCCACGGATGCCACAGTTGCGACGCATCATCCCACGCACCCTTCGAAATCAAATAATGCGCAATCTCGTCATCCAAAATCCACGCCTCATTCACCAGCAAGCGATAAAGGCACCACGCCATCACCGCTACCCAGCCCAGCCAGAAATATCGCCCCAGGGATTCACGCATCAGCCGCTCTTTGCCACTCGATCACCTCCCGGTCGATCACATTGTAATATCCAATACACCAGATCGCCCGCACCCCGTCCTTCCAGCCGATCTTTTTCCCCTCATCATAACTCCGCGGATAATAGGACACCGAGGTCTCCATCACTCGCAGCTTCATCTTCGCCAGCTTCGCCGTCACCTCCGGCTCAAAGCCAAATCGATTCTCCTTCAGCGGGATCGCCTGAATCACCTCACGCCGAAACCCCTTGTAGCACGTCTCCATGTCCGTCACGTAAAGATCACTCATCATATTCGAGAGCGTCGTCAGAAAACGATTCCCCATCGTGTGCCAAAACCGCATCACATGCCGCGTGTCCTTCTTCAAATAACGCGAGCCATACACCACATCCGCCTCATCATTCACCAAGGGCGCAATCACCTTCTGAAAGTCCACCGGATCATATTCCAGGTCCGCGTCCTGCACGATCACATACCGCAGCGTCGCATTCTGAAAGCCCGTCCGCAACGCCGCCCCCTTCCCCTGGTTCTCCTCGTGCTTCACAAAACGCACCCGCTCCTCCTTCGCCTCCCACTCCCTCGCCACATCACAGGTCCCGTCCGTCGACCCGTCATCCACCAACACCACCTCTCCCACCAGCGGCTGCCCCAAAACCTTCCCAAGCACTTCCGCCAGCGTGCCCGCTTCATTATACATCGGCACCACTACTGATAGAACGCCTTGGGGAGATTCACTGTTCACACGCCACAGGTAACGGACGAAACCCCATCCCTCAACGACATTTCTATCAATCCCCCCCTTTCTAATTCTCCCGAGCCACAGGCTCGCAAATTACGCTAAATGCGAAAAGCCAACCGCCAAACGCTCAAATCCCCATACCCCTGCAAATATCCACCTCTCCAATTGCCTCATCCTCCTTGTGAAAACCCCAAGAGCATCTAGAATCCATAACATGAAACGCCTTACCGAACTCGCCTCCTGCGGCGGATGAGCATCCAAGCTCGGCCAAGCCGAACTCACGCAAGTCTTGCGTGGCCTCACCACCATCCCCGACCCCAACCTCCTCATCGGCTCCGCGAGCTCCGATGACGCCGCCGTCTACCGCATCAGCGATGACCTCGCCCTCGTCCAAACCCTTGACTTCTTCACCCCCATCGTCGACGACCCCTACCTCTTCGGACAAATCGCCGCCGCCAACTCCCTCTCGGACGTCTACGCCATGGGCGGCCGCCCCATCACCGCGATGAATATCGTCGCCGTCCCCACCGATGAAATCTCCCTCGATGTCATCAATCAAATCCTCAAAGGCGGAGCCGATAAGGTCGCCGAGGCCAACTGCGCCCTCGCCGGCGGCCACACCGTCCAAAACCCCGAGCCCCTCTACGGACTCTCCGTCACCGGACTCGTCAACCCCCACCGCACCATCTCCAATGCCGGAGCCAAACCCGGGGACCACCTCGTCCTCACCAAACCCCTCGGCACCGGCATCGTCTCCACCGCCATCAAAAAAGGACTCGCCTCCCCCACTCTCGCCCAAAAAGCCTCCGAGCACATGGCCTCCCTCAACACCCCCGGCTGCGCCATCGCCGAAGCCGGACTCACCCGCGCCGGAACCGATGTCACCGGATTCGGCCTCCTCGGCCACCTCTCACACCTCTGCCGCGAGTCCGGCGTCACCGCACGCCTCGACTCCTCCGGCATCCCCGCCATCGACCCCGACGTCCTCGACTTCATCCGCCAGGGATGCGTCCCCGGAGGCACTAAAAAGAACCTCAAACTCGCCGAAGAATTCACCACCTTCGCACCCGAGGTATCGGAAGAAATGAAACTCCTCCTCGCCGACGCCCAAACCTCCGGCGGCCTCCTACTCGCCATCGATCCCAAAGACCTCGACCAGGCCCGCGACCTCCTCTTCGCCCAAGGCGCCCCCATCGTCGCCGAGATCGGCATCCTCACCCAACAGGAAGAAAAAGCCATCTACGTCGCATAATTCTCCTTAAAAAAACCGAGCCGCAGGCTCGCAAAAAAGCCAAAAGCCAAAAGCCAAAAGCCAACCGCTCAAGCCCCCAATCACCTGCAAACCAGCACCCTCCGGTTTTCCCAAATGCACCGCACCACCCTCGGAAAAACCAACCTCCGGGTCTCCCCCATCTGCATCGGCACCTGGCAACTCGCCGGCCCCGTCACCTTCAATGGTGTCCCCGACGGACACCCCGACCCCGGCAAGCAAAACGTCCTCCGCCTCATCCGCCAACTCCACGACCTCGGCCTCAACTTCATCGACACCGCCGAACAATACGGAAATGGCGAAGCCGAACGCCGCACCGGCGAAGCCCTCGCCGGCCACCGCGACCAATGGGTCATCTCCACCAAGTTCGGCTACCGCATCGGCCCCGGCAACACCCGCATCGACGACTCCTCCCCCGCCACCATTCTCCCTAGCCTCGAGGGCTCCCTCAAACGCCTCCGCACCGACTACCTCGACATCTTCCTCTACCACTGCGCCCCCGATCCCAAAGACCTCCCCCAAGCCCTCGACATCCTCCAAAAAGCCCGCGCCGCCGGCAAAGTCCGCTTCTTCGGCATCTCCGGAGCAAACCTCGAACTCATCCAAGCCCTCCAGGCCCACGACCTCCTCGACGTCCTCCAGTTCCCCGTCAGCCTCCTCGACCCCCGCCCGGACATCACCGACTTCGCCACCCGCCACCACACCGGCACCCAACTCCGCGGCATCATGGCCCAAGGCCGCCTCAGCGGAAAATACCTCACTCAAAAGCCCACCTGGCACCGCGATGACAACCGCACCCACAAGGTTGCCGACGAAAACCTCTCCCGCTTCCAGGCCATGGCCGACCTCCTCCCTGAAGGAATGACCCTCGCCCAAGCCGCCATCCAGTGGGCCCTCCAACACCCCGCCCACCACACCATCTGCCTAGGCGCCAAAAACCTCCCCGACTACCAAAGCGCCCTCGCCGCCCTCGACCTCCCGCCCCTCCCACCCGACACCCTCACCCAACTCACCCAACTCGCCCCCTAAAAGGCAGGGACCTTTCTCCGAAAGGTCCGGCGGCTTCCACTCCATCCCGCCCCAAGATCTCCCAAACCACCCCCGTCACCTCTCCACTCCCAAAGTCCTGAAAGGACGACACAACGAAGCCCAGGGTTTCAACCCTGGGAACACCCCCGTCTGCCTGCAGACGCACTTCCCCGATCAGGGCCTCGCCCTGATTCCTCCCCCCCTAAACCAAGCCCTGAATCGGCGACACCTTACCCACCCTTCTTCCCGGGCGTCACCAATCCCACAAAAACGGCGCTCATCACTACAAACCCCACATTGATCACCCTATTCCCCAAGGGATAAACCGTCTCTCCGCCCCGACCATCGCACTCACAATTTTCAATCTTCCACGGAAAAGGAAAACCATACGCCTTCGTCGTACAATACTCGAAAAAAAGATTTCGGCCCCCCTTCAACGAAAAAAGCACCACCCCTCCCACAACCACCACCAAAAAAAACACCATCAATTTCCGCTTCATGACTTTTCCGATTCACGTTTGAGACCAGCCACCCGCTACCGGGCGCGCACCTTCGCTTCTGGTTGAGATTTCTCCTCACCCTCCGGCTTCAACTCCGGAGCCATAGCCGGTTGCCCGGCGCCTACTCGTTCTTCTTTGTTTCTTTTCGGACGAACTTTAATCGTCTCGGGATTAAAATTCAGCGTCACACACGCCTTCACCTTCTCAACAACCTCATCGATCGAAAACGGATACCCTTTCGGGCGAACCGAATTTGCACAGTCAATGGTGATGACGAGCTTCGGATTCTTAGGATCGCTCTTCATGTCATACGCCCCTGAGACGATGAGCCCGTAGAGCGTAATCAGATTGGTATCTGCAGGAACATTCCAAACAGTGTGGTGCGGAACATAAGGAGAATTCATCAAACCGATGACTCTCTCAAACGAGGATGAGGCTGAAGTCACACACGGCACCTCGGTCACCCCTCCTGGAGGCCCTTCATCAACAAAAAGAACATGGGTTGGCAAATGCACCGTAATCCAGCCAGTCCCCGACCCCCACGACACCACACTGGAAAGAGTAAATATGAGAGAGATTAGTTTCATTGCTTTTAAAAGAGCGTTCAGGAACTGGCGACCCGGACAAAATGGTTCCGAACGATTCCAGATTGTCCAAAAACTACTCGATCAAATCTTCTGGCTCAAACTCAACTTTCAGCACGGGATTCCATCTACTCCTTCTCCTCCACCTTGACCTCCACCTCCCCAAAATCTGGCGTCCCGTCAGCCTTCCGGTAAACCACCGCATAACGCTCCAGCAACTTGTCGGCCTTTTCCGTCTCCCCCATCAAATAATAGGCCCTGATCTGCGCCAACCGACACCCGCTCGCTACATACAGGGGAGTTGCACAATCCGGCTCATGCTCCAGGTCCTTGATCGCCACCGCCAAAGCCTTCACCAATTCCTCATACGTTTTGCAGGCAAACAACTGATCGTGCGACTCCCGCGTAATCGTTCGCGGCTCACCTCGATAATCCCAGGGACTCTTACTATCAGCCGGAATCGGATGATCCGCATAAAGACCTGCCGCACTAACAAGAAAAGTAAAAAGGATGACTGCAGTATTCATTAAAAATAGACTCGCGCGACGAGCGCCCTATCCACCAAGCGCAGCTGCCCACAAATTTTGTGCCTGCGATCGTGATTGCATCCGGCCCCTGCCGAAACTCCGGAAGCCCAAAACCCTCCAAACATGCGCGCAGTCTTTCCGGAATCAAAAATCCCGCACCACCCCACCGACACCCGGACTCCCCTTTACGATAACAACTGCGTCTCCGCCAAAAGCCGATACCTTCCCTGCTTCGCCATCAACTCCTCGTGCTTCCCACTCTCGGAAATCCGTCCCTCACTCAACACCATGATCCGGTCCGCACTCTTCACCGTCGCCAGTCGATGCGCAATGATCACACTCGTCCGCCCCTTCATCAACTCATCCAGCGCTTCCTGAACCAGCCTCTCACTCTCGGAATCCAACGCACTCGTCGCTTCATCCAAAAGTAGAATTTTCGGATCCGCAAGCACCGCCCGCGCAATCGCGATCCGCTGCCGCTGGCCTCCACTCAGCTTCACCCCGCGCGGCCCCACCATCGCATCATATCCCTCCGGGAACTCGCTGATGAAATCATGCGCATTCGCCTTCCTCGCCGCCTCCATGATCTCCTCCTCCGAAGCACCCGGCTTCCCGTATTCAATATTCTCCCGAATCGTCCCGCCAAAAAGCAACACCTCCTGCGGCACCACCGCCATCGCCGCCCGACGATCCCCCACCGGAATTTCTCCCGCCGGCTTCCCGTCAAAATACAACCCGCCCGCATCACCTTCGTAAAAACCCAGCATCAAGGAAAAGAGCGTCGATTTCCCCGCCCCGCTCGGCCCCACCACCGCAACCCGCTCACCCGCGGCGATCTCAAAATCCACCCCGTTCAGCACCTTCGTCTCCTTCCGTGTCGGATAGGAAAACACCAGATCCTTCGCTGACATCGCCCCCGTCAACGCCACCCCGTCAGCACTCCGGTCATCCTCCATCTCTTCCCCCAAAATCTCCCGAATCCGCTCCGTCGCACCCTGCGTCTTCTGCAGCTGGCTCATGATCTCCGGCAGCGATCCCAACGAAGCCCCCACAAAAATACTGAACAAAATAAACCGCGTGAACTCCTCACCGCTGATCTTCCCTTCCGCCATCATCCCCGCTCCAAACCACACCACCACCGAGATCGTCCCAAACAGAATGAAAATGATGAAACTCACAAACGCCGCGCGCGCCTTCGATCCCTTCAGCGTCGTGTCCAAAAACAAATCCAGCGCCGCCCGATAACGCCCCTCCTCAAACTCCTCGTTCGAGTACGACTTCACATCCGCAATCCCCTGCACCGCTTCCTCCGCCACAATGTTGCTCTGCGCCAACTGATCCTGCGCATCCTTCGACCACTTCCGGATCTTCCGCCCCACAATCGCCACCACCAGCACCACCACCGGAATCATCGCCAACATAAAGAGCGATAATTTCACCGATGCGATAAAGATGAAAATCAGCCCCCCAATAAAGGTCACCGACTGACGTACCATCTGCGGCACCGTCGTGATCAGAGTCTCCTGAAGCACCGCCAAGTCCGCCGAAAAACGCGAACTCACCTCACCCGTCCGCCGCTCCATAAACCACGGCATCGGCAGCCGCACCAATCGCGCAAACACATCCTGACGCAAATCACACAACGCACTCTCGCCCGCCTTGATAAACCCACGCACCCGCCAGTAGGCCACGATCGACTGCAGCCCCAAAATAATCAAAAGCGTCAGGATCACCTGATCGATCCGCGCACTCACCTGCTCCGCATCCACCCCACTCTGCATCGCCTCCTGCGGACTCCCGATCAAACTCCCCAAATAATAAGGAAATGCCAGCGACATCGCACCCGTCAAAAACAACGCAATCACCGAAGGAATAAAAATCTTCCGATACTTCCCAAGATAACTGTAGAGCCCGAAGGTTTTCTTCCAATCGATCCGTCGTGATTTCTTCTCTTCTTCCGGCACGCCCAGAGTCAAGCCGGACCCCACCCGTTCGTCAAATCACGATCTCACCCCACCCCGAGTTTAAAATGGACGAAGGCCGGGGAACCCCTGATAAAAGAGAAGGTGATAGCGCAGATCCCTCAGCTTGCTTCGCTCCCCATTTCCGCTAGCCTGCTCCCTTAAATCTCATTCCGATGAAAAACCTTCTCTTCCTCTCACTTCTCATCGCCCCTCTCCACGGAGCGATCATCATCGATGGATTCTCGGCCCCGCTCCACGACCGCTTCGCAAATAACGGCTCCTTCATCGCCAATTCCAAGGACCTCTCCGGCGTCGGCCGCCTCTCCGCCACCGCCTCCTCCCCTGCCAGCGGCAGCATCCTCCCCTGGGCCACCATGCTCAGCAACAACGTCTTCGTCGCCGCCAGCCACACCGTTCCCGGTGGCACCGTCACCTTCTACCCCGGTAACGACCCCACCGCCACCCCCGTCGTCCGCACCGTCGCCAGCACCTCCATCATCAGCGGGTCGGACATCACCCTCGGCGTCCTCAGCACTCCCGTCCCCTCCACCATCGCCTTCTACGCCTACGAGACCGAAACCATCTCAGACATCGCCGGGGCCAACGTCGAAGGCAAAAACGCCTACCTCAGCGGCGTGACCTCCAATTCCGGCGCCTCCTACGGCGCCACCGGCGGCACCACCAACCAGGCCGTCGGCAGAAATCTCATCGATGGCTTCGCGGCCGCAGTCGATATCTCCGGACGCCCCACCGATGTCCTCCTCGCCCGCTACAACCTCTCCGGCGACACCACCCCCCAACCCTACACCACTTACGAAACCCTCCAGCAAGGCGGAGACTCCGGCTCCCCTCTCTTTGTCGATGACGGAGTCAGCGGACTCCAGCTTGTCGGCATCACTTCCGCCATCGGCACCGTCGATGACCCCCTCCCCGAGCGCGACGTCAGCGCCTACGCCTACCTCGGCAACTACTCGGGCGCCATCGACTCTTACATCGCCGCAAACGCCGTCCCCGAGCCCGGCACCGCCACCCTTCTCCTCCTCTCCGGAATCTTCTTCCTCCGGCGCCGCTAGGAATTTTTCCGCCCTAGGGAAGCGCTGATGAAAGAGGGAGTTCGCTGCTGCAAGTCATTTTGAAGTCTGACAAGGCGCGAAGGGCGACGCTGATGATCAGCGGCTCCCTGAGCAACGCTGCCAGATTCCAAAAGGGCTGCAGCTCCT
>JBPOGH010000006.1:0-248952 GCA_051252135.1 Verrucomicrobiaceae bacterium
GGCTTTTGGTTGGGGGGCTTTTGGATGGGGGGGCTTTTGGATGGGGGGGCTTTTGGATGGGGGGGCTTTTGGATGGGGGGCTCTTGGTTGGGGGGCAGGGGTGGGGAGTTTTGATTTTGACTTTGGTGAGTCGTTTGTTGGGTTTTGACCAAGTAGAGCTAGGCGAGGGGGCTGAAATGGGTCAGGTATGGGGGGTGGTTGATCCCTATCAGTCTCCTCAAGCCGAGCCGTTGGTTACTCCGGGTCCTGCGCAGAAGCGGGTGGGGATTGCGGCGTTGTGTTGGTATGCGATGCCCATTTTTGGGCTTGGGATTGGGGCCGTTCTAATGATGAGAGTATTTGGAAGGTTGGCTGATGACGGGAGTGCGGATCCTTCGCGGCTTACGGGGGATATTGCCCGAGTTTTGTTGGTGATTGCTCCGAGTGTTGTGTTGGGGCTGGTGGGGGCGATGAAGGTTGGGTTGGTGATTTGGAGAGGCGAGTGCTGCAAGAGGTGGTTTTTTTGGACGAGCCTGATGTTATCGGGGATCTATTGCTTTTTGCTGTTTCCCTTCGGGCTTCTTGTGGGAGGAGGGGTCATCGCGATGCTTTTGAGCAGGCGGGGGCAATTTGAATGGAAATCGGCCAAGGGGACGGGGGAGTGAAGAGGTGAATCCGGGGTTGCTTCGGGGGAATCTCTGATTAGGTTGCCTGCGTGAGCGGTTGCGGTTCCCGGCAAAATTTTGGTCCCCGGATGAAGATGGATGCGTCCCTTCATCTGGAGAAGAAGCCTGATTGGATTAAGGTGAGGCTTCCGAACAATCCGGTGTTTTGGGATACGAAGTCGATGATCCAGGATTTGAGTCTGGTGACGGTGTGTGAGGAGGCGCAGTGCCCGAACCGTTGGGAGTGTTGGGGTCAGGGGACGGCGACGTTTATGATCGCGGGGGAGAAGTGCACGCGGGCGTGTGGATTTTGTGCAGTGAAGACGGCGAAGCCGGATGCGCTGGAGGCGGATGAGCCGCAGCGGGTGGCGGAGGCGACGAAGCGGATGAAGCTGAATCACGTGGTGATCACGGCGGTGGCGCGGGATGATCTGGACGATGGAGGGGCGAAGCATTTTCAGGAGACGATTCAGGCGGTGCGTGAGACGAACCCGGGAATCATCATTGAGGTGTTGGTGCCGGACTTTAATGACAAGGATTGGGCGCTGGATCTGGTGATGACGGCGCGTCCGCACATTTTTAATCACAATCTGGAGACGGTGGAGCGTCTGACGCCGCTGGTGCGGAGTCGGGCGAAGTATGAGCGGTCGCTGGCGGTGCTGAAGAAGGCCAAGGAAATGGCCGATGGCAAGGTGGCGACGAAGAGCGGAATTATGCTGGGGCTGGGTGAGCGCCCTGAGGAGATTGAGCAGGCGATGGATGATCTGCGGGCTTCCGATGTGACGGTGCTCACGCTGGGTCAGTATTTGCGTCCGACGCCGATGCACCTGCCGGTGGTGGAGTATGTCACGCCGGAGAAGTTTGCGGAGTGGAAGGAGATCGCGTTGGCGAAGGGTTTCCGCCATGTGGCGAGCGGTCCTTTGGTGCGGAGTTCTTATCACGCGGCTGATTTCAAGCCGGAGGAGGATGTGCTGGAGGCGATTGAGGCGGATCTGGCGGGCGTTTGATGGGTGAGCGGGGGGCGAATTCTGTCTTTTTGATCGGGGAGATCTTAAAAGCGGAAGTGAAAGATTGACTCTTGATGTGTCGTTTTCGACAGTGGGTCGGACGTGTGTGGTTCATGGTCCATTGAGTGTTATGAGTAAGTTTATCCCTATTCAGGAGTGGAACCGGAAGTTTCAGAAGGAGGCTCAGGAGAGTGCGGGTGGGGGAAGGGCGGTGCTGGCATTGGCACGGGAGGACGGGACTTGTTTTCGGGAGGAATTTTGGCTGTTTGGGCATGAGGGGGAGCGGCGGGGTGACAATGAGCGTTATGTGGAGCGGGTGTTGAAGACGCTGCTGTGGATGAAGGGGGGATCACGGGTTCATTTTTGGGGAGCGGAGGAGTTGGTGGGGTATTTGGGGTCGGTTTTTTCCTGCGAGGGGAGGAGGCATTTTGATGCGGATTTTATGGGGGCGAAGTTATCGGGTGAGTCGATGTCCTTTGAGTGGCATGAGAGTGAGGAATCGTTGCCGCGGGATCGGGTGGGGGTGAACGGGCTGGGGAGGAATTTGAAGGGGTGCCGGATTGGTTTTGATTTGGGAGGGTCGGACCGGAAGACGGCGGCGGTGATCGATGGGGAGGTGGTTTTTTCCGAGGAGGTGCCCTGGGATCCTTACTTTGAGAGTGATCCGAATTATCATCTGGAAGGGATCCGGCATTCGCTGAAGCGGGCGGCGGAGCATCTTCCACGGGTGGACGCGATCGGGGGATCGGCGGCGGGAATTTATGTTAACAACGAGGTGCGGGTGGCGTCGTTATTTCGCGGGGTGACCGATGGGGCGGTGTTTAATGCGGAGGTGCGCCCGATGTTTCGAAAGTTGAAAGAGGAGTGGGGCGGGGTGCCCTTTGAGGTGATCAATGACGGGGATGTGACGGCGTTGGCGGCGGCGATGAACTTCGGGATTCACTCGGTGCTGGGGATCGCGATGGGGACGTCGATGGCGGTGGGTTATTGTGACCCGAAGGGGCAGTTGACGCCGGGGATCAACGAGTTGGCTTTTGTGCCGGTGGATGGAGGTCCGGATGCTCCGCGGGATGAGTGGTCGGGTGACCGGGGGTGCGGGGTGCAGTATTTTTCCCAGCAGGCGGTGGCGCGGCATGCGAGGGATCTGGGGTTTGACTTTGGGGAGATGCCTTTTCCCGAGCAGTTGGTGGAGGTGCAGAAGCTGATGAAGGAGGGGAATGGGAAGGCGCGGGTGATTTTTGAGCGGATCGGGAGTGATCTCGGGCACGCGTTGGATCACTATGCCGACTTTTATGAGATCGAGAATCTGCTGCTGCTGGGGCGGGTGACCTCCGGCGAAGGCGGTGAGGTGATGATTGGGAAGGCGAAGGAGACGCTGGCGAAGGAGTATCCGGAGCTGGCGGAGCGGGTGTCCTTTGTGGTGCCGGACGAGACGATGAAGCGTCACGGGCAGGCGATCGCGGCGGCCTCGCTGCCGAAGTGAGCACCGGGAGGTCGTTTTTTATGCGAGCATCTCGCGGATGTGCGGGGTGTAGAGCTCGGGTTCGAGGAGGAAGGAGTCGTGCCCTTTCATGGAGTGCACGGTGATGTGCATGGTGGGGACCTCGGCGGCTTCAAGGTGGCCAACGGTCTCGGCTTGTTCTTCGGGGTAGAAGCAGAAGTCCGAGTCGATGGAGAAGATGAGGAATTTTTGTCCGGCGTCCCGGCAGCGGGCGAAGAGGTCTTCGGGTGAGTCGGCCTGGCCTTCCTTGATAGCATCGTAGCGGGACCACATGTCAATGATGCGGAGGTAGGTGTTGGCGTCGAAGCGCTCGGTGAATTTTTTTCCCTGGTGGAGCATGTAGCTCTGGAAGGTGTCGCGGACCTGGAACCAGGAGAGCATTTCTTCCTCGTGGACAAGATCACGGCGGGCGCGTTGCTCGAAGGTGTCGAGGTGGACGAAGGTTTTGTGGGAGATCATGCGGGCCAGGGCGAGGCCGATGCGGGGGGAGTTGGTGTCGTAGTAGTCGCCGCCGTTGAAGTAGGGGTCGTTCTCGATGGCGAGGATTTGTTCGAAGAGGATGAGCCGGTTGAGGACGGTGGTTTTGAAACCGGAGGCGATGGGGATGACGTTGGTGACGCGATCCGGGTAGCGGGTGGCGAGGGTGAGGGCGAGGAGTCCGCCGACGGAGGGTCCGACGACGGAGTGGAGCCGGTCGATGCCGAAGTGGTCGAGGAGGGGGATGTTGGCGTCGACGAGGTCGCTGGCGTTGAGGTGGGGAAAGGTGGAGCCGAAGGGCTTGCCGGTTTCGGGATTGATGGAAGCGGGTCCGGTGGATCCGTAGCAGCCGCCGAGGTAGTTGGTGGAGATGACGAAGAAGCGGTCGGTATCGATGGCCTTACCGGGGCCGACGATTTCCTCCCACCATCCCTGGTGAAGTTCTTCGGTCCAGAGGTCGCATCCTTCGGGAGAGGAGGGGTGGGAGCCGGTGAGGTGGTGGGTGCCGGAGAGGGCGTGGAAGACGAGGATGGCGTTTGATTTGTCCTGGTTGAGGGTGCCCCAGGTGGAGTAGGCAAGGTGTGCGCCGGGTACGGAGCCGCCTTCCCGGAGAGTCAGGTCGCCGAGGGGAAAGAGGGAGGTGGAGGTTTCGCTCACGGGGGGATTGAAAGGGGAAACGGGGGACTTTGAAACCTTAAACCTTCTTGGGATGGAAGACTTGCGGGGATTGGGGAGGGGGGATAAAGAGGGGGGTGATTGCTTTTAAAGAATGGGATGTGGTGTGTGAGGCGCTGGAGGACGGGCGTCAGGATGTGATTTTACGCAAGGGGGGGATTCACGAGGGGCGGGAGGGGTTTTCCTTTGCGCATGAGGAGTTTGTGCTGTTTCCGACGCGATTTCATGCGCAGGGCGATTTTGTGACGGTGCCGGGGGTGGTGGCGAAGCCGGAGTGGGAGATTGGGGAAGAGGTGGTGATCACGAGCAGGGTGAAGGTGACGAAGGCGGTGACCTTGACGGATTGGGAGGAGGTGGCGAAGCTGGCGGATCGTCACATCTGGAAGGAAGAGGTGATCCGGGATCGGTTTTTCTGGGAAGGAAAAGGGATGGCTTCGGGGAGCATCCACGCGGCTTACGTGGAGATTGAGAAGCTGGCGGAACCGATCCGGTTTGGCTACGCGAAGAAGTACGGCGGTTGCCGTAGTTGGGTGGAGCTTGACCTTTAGGGCCCTCTGTTAGAGGGCGTCGACCTGGTAGCCGGCTTGCTCGAGGGCGAGGGTGGCGGCTCCTACGATGCCGGCTTCATTGCCGAAGCGGGCGGGGAGGATGCTCAGGTTTTCCTTAAAGGGGCCGCTGAGTTGGCTGCGGAGGCACTTGTCGAGCGGGTCGAAAAGGGTGGGGCCGGCTTTGGCGACACCGCCTCCGATGATGATGGCTTGCGGGTTGAGGAGCCAGCAGCAGTTCATGATGGCGGTGGAGAGCTTGGCGGCGACGTCATCCCAAATTTTGAGGGCGATTTCGTCCCCCTCCCGGGCGGCGGTGGAGAGGTTGGCGGGGGTGCAGTCCTCCTCGGTTTTGGTGATGCCGGCGGCGGCGTAGAGTTTGACGGAATCTTTGGCGATCTCGCGGTTGCCGATGTAGTCCTCGAGAGCTCCGAGGTTTCCGTAGGCGCCGGGTCGTCCGGCGTAGTGGATGGAGGTCTGTCCGAGTTCACCGGCGACGGATTGGGCACCGCGGACCATCCGGTTATTGACGACGAGGCCTCCGCCGACTCCGGTTCCGAGGGTGAGGGCGACGAGATCGGTCATGCCACGTCCGGATCCGCGCTTCCATTCGGCGTAGGCCATGCAGTTGGCGTCATTTTCCGCGGTGACGGGGAGTTCGGTGAGTTCCTCGAGGCGGTTCGTGAGAGGGATGCGTTGCCAGCCTTTGACGTTGGTGACGTTGTGAACGAGGCCGGTCTTGAAGTCGACAAATCCGGGGACGCCGACACCGACGGCGGCGACATTTGGATGGCGTGCCTGAAGGCGCCCGATGACGGCCGCCATTTCCTGAATGAGGCCTTCGGCGTCATCGAATTGCTGGGTGTCGATGGGTTGGGCGTCATCGATGACCTCACTGCGAGAAAGGACTCCGGTTTTTACCGAAGTTCCGCCAAAGTCGATACCGATAGCAAGAGGGGTGTCACTCATTCGGGGAAAGGTTAGACAACGATGCGGACCGGTGACACGCCTCAATTCGATTTTTCGTGATTTGTGCGACCAATTTGTTGGATTCCGGAGAGGGTGAGGTCGGGATCGAGGTGGGAGATTTCAGGGATTCCGCTGGAGATGAGGGAGGCGTCTCCTCCGGTGGCGATGATGGTGGGGGTGCCTCCGAGCTCGGCGCAGATGGAGGTGAGGATGCCGTGGATGAGGCCGCGGTAGCCGATGACGGCTCCGATCTGCATGGCGTCCTCGGTGCTCTTACCGATGGCGCTTTTTGGCTCGGAGAGCTGGATGGAGGGGAGGAGGGCGGTGCTGCGGTGGAGGTAGTCGCGGAGGGAGGCGGTGCCGGGGGCGATGGCTCCGCCGAGGTAGGCACCGGTGGGGGAGGCGACATCGAAGGTGACGGCGGTGCCGAAGTCGATGACGATGGAGGGTGCGCCGTATTTGGCGACGGCGGCGACGGTATTGGCGAGGCGATCGGCTCCGATTTGTTCGGGGCGGGGGTAGTCGATGGCGATGGGGAGGCGGGAGCGGTGGGAGACCTGGTGGAGGGGGACTTTTAGGAAGTCCTGCATGATTGCGGCTGCGGCGGGGACGACGGAGCAGAGGGTGGCTTTGTCGAACGAGATGCCGTCGAGCGCCGCGGCGAGGGATTCGGGTGAGATGCCGGCGGTGGGGATGACGGCTCGCCAGGTGGAGAGGGTGTCCCCCTCATCGAGTGCGAACTTGGTGCGGGTGTTGGAATTGTCGATGAGGAGGTGCATGGGAAAAACTCTGAATTCTAGATTTAGAAATTCTAAACCTGGAGAGCCTATGGGCGTTCGAGGATTTCGACTTCGTAGCCATCGGGATCGGTGACGAAGGCCATCTTGCGATCGCCGGAGGAGAATTTTTCGCGCCAGCCGCCGGGCCAGATTTCGATGCCGTCGTTTTCGAGCTGATCGCAGTAGTCGATGATGCTTTCGACGCCGACAGCGGTGTGCATGAGGTCCTCGGGGAATTCGACTTTGTAGTCGGGAGAGTAGGTGAGTTCGAGGAAGTGGTCGTTTCCGGGGAGGTGGAGGAAGGCGAGTTGGTTGCCTTGGGGGGAGGTTTTTTGTTCGCCGAGCTCGAAGCCGAGTTTTTGGTAGAAAGCGATGGAGGCGGCGGGGTCTGAGACACGGATACGGGTATGGAGGAACTTGATCACGGGCGGAATGTTGGGGTTTTCCGTTTCCGGTGTGAAGTGCGGAGTTGCGGGCGAGGGGTGGAGGGGGTAACTCTTTCCCCGTTGAAATCATTTAGTTGGACTCTGGCGCTGCGGTATTTGAATCCGCTGCGCACTTTCGTGTCGATCATTACGCTGATCTCGTTGTTGGGCGTTTCCTTTGGGGTGATGGTGTTGATTGTGGTGCTCTCGGTGCATGCGGGCTTTGAGCGGAATCTGAAGGAGATTTTATTGGGTTTTGCGCCGCATGTGCGGGTTGAGAGTCGATATGGCTCGGGGATTTCGGGATGGGAGGAGCTGGAGCTGGAGCTGGCGAAGGAGCCGGGGGTGGAGGGGGCGTATGCGTTGATTGAGGGTTATGTGTTGCTGGATACGAAGGGTTGGCGGCAGCCGGTGGCCTTTCGGGCGATCAATACGGAGAATGAGACGCAGGTGAAGGCGCTGGAGGAGCTTTTGGATGTGAAAGACTTCCCCGAGAGTCGCGCGGACATGGGATTGGATGAGGTGGCGGTGATTTCCCGGCAGTTGGCTGATGGGCTGGGGCTGCAGGTGGGGGATAAGCTGCGGCTGTTGGCATCGAGCAACATTGATTCGGTGATGGGGGTTTACCGGGTGTCGCAGCAGGATTCGGCGTGGGACATTTATCAGGATGAGTTGGGGCCGTTTGAGGAGGCATTGAAGAGTCTGTTTACAGTGGAGGGTGATGAGGAAGTGGTGAAGAGCGATGAGCTGACGGCGGAGTTTCGCAAGGTGCAGGTTCTTTTGCCGCTTGAGGAGACGGAGGGAGAGCCGATGCGGACGGCGGAGCGGGAGATATTGGAAGAAGTGTTGTTTGGGATCCTGAATGAGCCGGTGCGCAAGGATGACGGGGGGAATGAGTATTTTGAGAAGGGAACGCAGGGGCGGGCGCTGGCGAAGTTGGCAGAGCTCAAGGAGATCGATCTGGAGAAGGCGGATCTTGAGGCGTTTAAAGAGATCGAGGAATTTGTGTTGCCGAAAGAGGTGACGGTTTACGGGGTGTACCACGATACGAAGCGGGCCCAGGGTCCGCATGCCTTTGTGCCGTTGAGTGTGGGTCAGGAACTGAAGGGGTTGGGCGGAATGGTGGAAGCGATCGGGATCCGCACCGAGGATCCCTATCATGCCGATGTGGCGGCGAAGGAGCTGGCTAAGCGCATGGGAGACGAGTGGTTTGTGAGGAGCTGGATGGATACGCATGCGCAGCAGTTCCAGTTGGTGAAGACGGAGAAGATCATGATGAGCTTTGCGTTGTCATTCATCACGTTGCTCTCGGCCTTCAGCATCATGGCGGTGATGTATACGGTGACGGTGCAGAAGCGTCAGGAGATCGGGGTGATGAAGGCGCTGGGGGCGCGGCCGATCCAGATTGTGAACGTGTTTCTTTATCAGGGGTTGATTGTGGGAGTCTGCGGTTCCCTGTTGGGGCTTGGGATGGGGTTGTTGGCGATTCGGTTCCGCGAGAATATTGTGGATGGGTTGCGGGCGGTGGGGGTTGATCCTTTTCCTCCGGATTTTCATGGGATGACGGAGTTGCCTGCGCGGGTGATCCCGGATCAGTTGGTGGTGATTTGTGTGGTGGCGGTGGTTCTTTGTCTGTTGGCGGCCCTGGTGCCAGCGATGATGGCGGCCTTTCGGGATCCGGCCAAATCACTCCGCAATCTTTAAGAGGCTATGCAGTTTTGGTATATTGAGGACGGAGAAAAAAAGGGGCCATTGGAGGATTATGATTTTCGCGAATTGATCCGGAACAAGGAGGTCACGGGCGAGACACGGGTTTGGTATGAGGGGGCGGATGGTTGGCAGCCCGCGAAAGAAGTGGATCTGATCAGGGGGGAGTTTGAGCGGTCGGTGCCGGAGGTGCCCAAGCCGCCTCCGTTGCCAACCCGGATGGGGGCAGGTGAGATGTGGAGCCGGCTTGGAGCGCGATGGTTTGATATTTGGCTCTATCAGTTCTTTATTCTGTTGATTTTGAGGGCGGGGGGGATTCCGATGTTGCTCTCGCCGGACGTGGAGATTTCGGGCTGGGTGATTGCGGTGCATTTTGTGCCCGCATTGTTGGTGGAGGGGATTTTGCTGCATCTTTTCGGGACGACGGCGGGGAAGTGGATCTTCCGGTTGTCGCTGGAGGACGGGAAGGGGAATCGGCTTGGGTTGGGTGCATCGGTGATGCGATCGATGCGGGTGTGGGTGTTGGGCGTGGGAATGAAGCAGCCGTTGCTGATTGTGTTGGGACATCTTTTGGCATTGTGGGCGGTGCGGAAGCACGGGGCGCCCTTTTGGGATTTGGTTTTGAAATACCGGGTGAAGATGGGGGTGCTGAGCGGCGGGCGGATTGGGATTGCGGTGACGGCTCTGGTCTTGATTCTGGCGGCGAATGTGGTGGTGGTGTGGCCGGAGGTGAAGCCGATGTGGGATGAGGCATGGAATGAAGCGATGGCGCGGCAGGCTAAGTGACTTGCGGGGATGGGGGGGATGGCTTATCACGGGGGCGTGCCAGGAACTGTTTACTTTGATCTCGAGACCCAGCGGAGCTTTGGGGATGTGGGTGGTGCTGCGAACAAGGACAAGATGGGGATGTCCGTGGGGGTGACGTTTTCAACCGAGACGGGGCAGTATCACATTTTTGGGGAGGACGAGGTGGAGGCGCTGATTGATCAGCTGGTGAAAGCGGAGCTGGTGGTGGGATACAATCATGTGCAATTCGATTACCCGGTGCTGCATGGCTACACGATTTACGATTTGGCGGATCAGACGGTGAACTGTGATATGATGCTGAAATTGGAGGAGACTCTGGGTTTTCGGCTGAAGCTGGACTCGGTGGCGAAAGCGACGCTGGGTGCGGCGAAGACGGCGGATGGTCTGGATGCGCTGAAGTGGTGGCAGGAGTACAAGAAGTCCGGCGAGCTTGGTCCGATGATGAAGATTGCCGAGTATTGTTGCTACGATGTGAAGGTGACGAAGGAGGTGTATGAATTCGGAAAGAAGAACGGATATGTGGCTTACGATGACCGGGGTGGTCATCGGCAGGAGGTGAAGGTTGATTGGTAGGAGGACATGAAAAAGGCGCGGGCATTTCTGCCAGCGCCTTGAAGGTGTTTTGTCCGGAAGTGATTACGGACGTGGGGGCTCCACGCGGAAGAAGAGCTCGGTGGATCCCGGATTCGGATGGTCGAAGGTGAAGGTCGTTGATCCGTCCTGCCCGACCACTCCGTCAGCTACCTCGAAGTCCCAGTTGATGAGGTCTTGTGAGAGGTAGATGCTGTAAGGAGCATTGGTTCTGGAATTCCAGGTGAGGCTGAATTGTCCATTGTCTCCGGCCGATGGGTCGAAGGTGATGTCCGTAATGGCCAGTCCTGCGGCGTTTCCGAGAAGGTCACCGATGCTGTTGCCAAATCCTTCGTTGTAGATTTCGGCAATCTCATCGGTGGTGAGGGCGCGGCCCCAGACGGCGAGATCGTCGATCTTACCATTCCATTCCCGGTTGGTCCGGTTGGGGTTGGCTCCGATGAAGAGGTCGACGGTGAGACCACCATCGGAGGTATCGCTGATGGTGGGCGATGCGCCGGTGGCGATTTCGACACCATCGATGTAGATGGCGGTCATGCCCTGGGTGGCGTCCGAGGTGGCCACGATGTGGTGCCACTCATCATCCTCGATATCGGGTCCGGTCGTTGCGCCGGGAATGTCACCCGAGCCTCCGGCCCACGCGACGGTGGTCTCGGCAGCACGGCGTGCGAGGCGCCACTGGGCTCCTTCACCGTGAGCAATCACGGACTGCCAGTTTGAAGAGAAGGCGGGAACCTTGACCCAAGCGGAGACAGAGACGGCATTGTCGATTCCGCGAAGGGTGTCGACGCTGGCAGGGACGGTGACCCATCCTGCTCCGCCATTTTGCTCAAGAGCACTGTCGCCAAATTTTCCTTCGGCGGAATAGAAGACATCGGTGTCAGGGCCGGTGAAGGCACCAGCATCGGCGACCATGCTCTCACCGGGAAGGGTGTGGGCGACGTCGTCGAGGTTGTTATCGAAGTTCCAGTAGGCGACGAGTTTTTGGCCAAGTCCGCCGGTGAGTCCGTTGGCTACGGTGGGGTCCCGCTCGCCCGCGACTTCCGCTCCATCGTGGGTGCCATCGGCATCCGAGTCAGTTACAAGTGGGTCGGTTCCGGTGTCGGTGGCGCTGACGAAACTGTCAGGTCCGTTGTTGGTCTCGTGGCCGTCGAGGAGGCCATCACCATCGGAATCCGGATCGAGGGGATCGGTGGTGTTGGTGATTTCAACGTTATCGTCCGAGAAGTCATCGTCGGTATCCTTTTTATTCGGGTGGGTTCCCAGGCCGAACTCGGTGATGTTATCGATGGTGTCTTCATCGGGGTCGAGGGTGGTGTCGTCGACATTGGGATCGAGGCCGTGATCGATCTCGTAGCCATCGGGCATGGTGTCGGCGTCGGTGTCTGCGATAGTGGGATTGCTTCCGGTCTGGGTGGGGCTGACATTGGTGCCGCCGTTGTCCTCGACGCCATCCAAGAGTCCGTCACCGTCAGAGTCAGGATTGAGGGGGTCGGTTCCGGTATCGGTGGCGCTGACCCAGCTGTTTTCTCCGTTGTTGGTTTCGACTCCGTCTTTTAGTCCGTCGTCGTCGGTATCGTCGTCGTTGGGTTTGGTGCTGTTATTGAGCTCGTCGAGGTTGGTCACGTTGTCCGCGTCGGGATCGCCATTGGCTCCGTTGTTTGGATCGGTGGAGCCGTCATCATTGGGGTCGAGGCCGAATTGGATTTCCCAAGCATTGGGGAGTCCATCACCATCATCGTCTCCGGTGACGAGGAGGGAGGATAGGTCGCTTCCGGAGGCTCCGGTGTTGTAGATGTTTAGGACCTCGGCATCAGTGAGGGCGCGGTTCCACATGGCGACATCATCGATGAGGCCGTTCCACTCGCGACCGTTGGTGGGGTTGCAACCGATGCAGAGGAGGTTTTGTCCGTTTTCGTTGATGGGGCCGGTGCCGCCGGAGACCTCGAGGACGCCATCAAGGTAAAGCTTGGTGGAAGAGCCCTCAGTGATGGCGACGATATGGTGCCACGTGTCATCACCCGCAGGGCCATCTCCAATGGTGGAGGCGGTAAAAATGTCGGAGCTTGCTCCGCCGCCGGCGTAGGCGACCTGGACGGGGTTGTTGCCTCCGCGTAGGGCGAGGCGGTAGTCCTGACCTTCGCCGTGGGCGATGATGGCCTGCCAGTTGTTGTCACGATTTACGAGCTTGGCCCAAATCGAGATGGTGAGATCGGCGCCGGAGCGGTCGATGTCATTGGTGCCGGTATCGGGGTCCGGGATGGTGACGTTATTTCCGGCACCACCGGGGAAATTTCCGGCTTTGCCGAACCCGGGGGCTTGTCCGTCGACGAAGGTGACGGTGCCGTTAAGGGTTCCGTCGTTGTCCGAAGTGCTGGCGGAGCCGGCTACGTCCGGGGCGACGTCTTCGACCTGATCGTCGAAATTCCAGTAGTTAATCAGACCGTTGATTAGGGTCTGTCCTTGAGCTAATCCCGGTGACAGCAATAAGCCGGCGGCCAGAAAAAGGTTACGAGTGTGTGTGTGTATATTCATAGTATGGTCCCTCCCATAATTGAGACTAAACGCGAGGCTAGCGTTTTGGATTTTCAGGGCAAGGAATTTGGTGGGCGTGCACGAAATTGCCGAGGGGTTTCTTTCAAGAATCGTGATCGGTGATCGAGAAGACGCGGGCTCCGGGTTTATCGAAGAGGTAGGTGAAGGCCCAGGAGGTGAGGACGGCGATTTTATTACGATATCCGACGAGGAAGGCGATGTGGATGAAGAGCCAGGCGAGCCAGGCGGGGAAGCCGCGGAGGTTGAGGCGATTGGCTTCGGCGACGGCGGCGTTTTTACCGATGATGGCCATGATTCCCTTGTCCCGGTAGGTGAAGGCGGGGCGGAGATCCTGATAGCGATCAGCGAAGCGGGTTTTTTGGAGGCGGAGGTCTTCTTTGAGGACCTTGGCGATGTGTTGGCCCATTTGGAGGGCGGCGGGAGCGAGGCCGGGGACTTCTTTGCCCTGGTGATCGATGATTTTGACGAGGTCGCCGGCGGCGAAGATGTGGGGATGCCCGGGAAGGGAGAGATTGGGGGTGGCTTCGAGGCGGCCTCCGCGGTCGCGCGGGCAATCGAGGTCCCGGGTGAGGGAGGTGGCCTGGACGCCGGCGGCCCAGATGATGGTTTCGGCCTCGATCCAGCGGTCGTCATTGAGGTGGACGCGGCGGTCCTGGACGTCATCGACGCGGGGGCCGAGGATGACTTCGACGCCGAGGGCTTCGAGTCGTTGGCGGGTGTATTCGGAGTGAGCGGGGGTGAAGGGCTTGAGGACGCGGTCGCCCGATTGGATGAGGCAGACGCGGAGATTTTGGGGGTCGATGTTTCTGAAATCGGCCTTGAGGGCGCGGCGGACGAGATCGGAGAAGGCACCGGCGAGTTCGACTCCGGTGGGGCCGCCGCCGACGATGACGACGGACATGAGTCTTTTTTGTTCGAGGGGGTCGTGGGAACGCTCGGCCTGTTCGAGGGCGTGGAGGACGCGGTGGCGAATGGAGCGGGCGTCCTTGAGGGATTTGAGTCCGATGGAGTGTTGGGCCCAGTGGTCGTTTCCGAAGTAGGAGGTTTTGGCACCGGTGGCGATGACGAGGGAGTCGTAGGGGTAGGAAGCGGCGGCGGAGCGGATTTCCTTTTTTTCGGGGTCGATGGTGGTGATTTCATCGAGGAGGACGGAGACGTTTTTGGCCTCGGTGAGGATGGCGCGGAGGGATCGTGCGATATCAGGTGCGGAGAGGGCGGCGGTGGCGACCTGATAGAGGAGGGGCTGGAAGAGGTGGTGGTTTTCGCGGTCGAAGAGCGTGATTTTGAATCGGGAGTCGTTGGCGAGGGAGCGGGCGCAGTTGAGGCCGGCAAAGCCGCCGCCGATGATGAGGACGCGATGGGGAGAGGACACGGGGGAGGTTAGCTGTGATTGGGGTGGATTCCACTGCGAATTGGGGGTTGGGGAATTCTTTCGCTTGCGAGCGATCTGGCGAGGTGGCATTGATGGTGCATGAAATTGTCGATTAGTAACCATGCGCTGCCCCTGAGATTAGGGGATGGTCCGTCCTTTGTTCGTTGTCTTTCCTGTTGGCTGGTGTCCTAGGGGGCCGGTCAGGATCGCGTGTGAGCGTGATTCTTTCAACTTGTGAAATTGCGAACCTGTGAGTCAGGAGGATGTTGAAGTGGAGTGGATTCTTCGGGAGGTTCCCGAAGGGTGGGAGGAGTTGATGCAGGAGGGGATGCCTCGAATCCTGGGTAAGCTCCTTGCCCAACGGGGAGTGACGGCGCCCGATGTGCAGAGTTTTTTGAAGCCCCGATTGGCCGAGCTTTCCGATCCCTTTGAGATCGAGGAGATGGATTTGGCGGTGGAGCGGATTTTTCTGGCGGTGGATGCCGGAGAGAAGGTGTGTGTCTACGGAGACTATGATGTGGATGGGGTGACATCGATCACTTTGCTGCAGACGATCCTGATGGCTTACGGGCTGGAGGTGGAGGCGTTTATTCCCCGCCGAAGCACGGAGGGATACGGGCTGAGCAAGGCGGGGGTGGAGCGGTGTCTTTCCGAGAATGGGGAGCCCGGTTTGTTGGTGACGGTGGATTGCGGGACGGTTTCCAATGATGCGATCGCGTCACTGAAGGAGCGTGGGATTGATACGGTGGTGGTGGACCATCATGAGATGGGGCAGCGTGGGCGACCGGATTGTGTGGCGTTGGTGAATCCGAAGGCGTCGGGTGACGAGCGGAGTTACCTTTGTGCGGCGGGGGTGGTGTTTAAGTTGGCTCATGCGCTGTTGAAGCAACGGCCGCTGGAGAATTTTGATTTGAAGGATGTTCTTGATCTGGTGGCGGTGGCGACCATTTCCGACATTGTGCCTTTGGTTGACGAGAACCGGCTTTTGGTGCGTCACGGGTTGCGAAGTCTGGAGAAATCGGCGCGGCCGGGATTGGATGCCTTGTTGAAGTTGGCGGGTGTGGATGGCCGGTTGAGCAGTGCGGATGTGGGGTTCCGGATTGGTCCGAGGTTGAATGCGGCGGGTCGAATGGATCAACCGGAGCAGGCGCTGGCGACGTTGATGACGGAATGTCCGGACGAGGCGAAGTCGCTCGCGCAGGATCTGGAGGATTTCAACCGATCGCGTCAGGCGGTGGAGCAGCAGATTTTTGCGGAAGCGATGGAGATGTTGGACGGGGATGAGATTGAGACGGATGGTCCGGTGATTGTGGTGGGGTCACGCAAGTGGCATGCGGGGGTGGTGGGGATTGTGGCGTCACGGCTGATGCGAATGTATCACAAGCCGACCTTTGTGATTTCGATCGATGAGTCGGGAGTGGGGAAGGGGAGCGGGCGGAGTATCGAGGGGGTTTCGTTGGTGGAGGCGATCACGAAGTGCGGCGAGCATCTCATTGCGGGTGGCGGGCATCATATGGCGGCGGGATTGAGCATTCAGGAGGATTCGATCAAGCCGTTCCGTGAGGCGTTTTCAAAGTATGTGAGTGAAGATTGCCGCGGGAAGGATTTGCGTCCCAAGATCTACCTTGATGCGGAGGTGGAGTTGGGTGAGTTGAGTCTGCAATTTCTGGACAAGTATGATTTGCTTCAGCCCTTCGGGAGTGCGAATCCGCAGCCGGTCTTTATGGCGAAGGGGGTGTGGTTGACGGAGCCGCCGAGGCGGTTGAAGAACAATCACCTGCGGTTGTTTTTGCGGCAGAATTTTGATGAGCGGGATGCGATCTTCTTTGGAGGAGGGGCGAATCAGCTTCCCGATCCTCCGTGGGATATTGCGTTTACAATTGATCGAAATGTGTTCCGGGGGCGGGCCAGTCTTCAGATCAGCATTCAACGGGTTCGGGCCTCTGTCGATGGGTGATGAGGGGGATTGACGAGCTGCTCTTTTTGAAGGGGCGTGAAGTGGAGGCGCTGAAGGCGGCGGGGTTTGGCGGGGTGGCGGATGTGCTGGATTGGTTGCCGAAGCGGTATGAGGATCGCCGGCGTTTTGATGCGTTTCCGGCGCAGGCGGGCGGGCCGGCGGTGTGCTTGCGCGGGAGGGTGCTGGATACGCAGCGGAAGGGATTCGGGGGGCGGGGGTTTTATGAGGCGGTGGTTGAGGATCACGGTGGAGGAGGGTTTTCGAGGATTACGTGCCGGTGGTTTAACATGCCTTTTTTGCATAAGATGCTGGCGGCGGGGCACGAGGTGGTTCTTTACGGGAAGCCGAAGGAGAGCGGTGGGGCGGTGGTGATTGATCATCCGGAGTTCGAGGTGGTGAGGGAGGAGGCGGGGGATTCGATTCATCTGGAGCGGTTGGTGCCGATTTACAAGAATGTGAGCGGGATTCCGCAGCGGCGTTTGCGGGAGATTATTTTTGCGACGCTGGAAGTGGTTGAGCCGGAGGAGGTGGCGGCTTTGTACGATGTGGATCGTAGTTACCCGAGGGTGGAGGCGTATCGGGAGGCGCATTTTCCCGGGGAGATGATGCAGGCGGATGCGGCGCGGCGTTATTTTGCGAAGGAGGAGTTTTTTTTACAGCAGTTGCGGGTGGTGTGGCGTCGGGCGCGGAGTCAGGAGATGACGGGTCGGGTTCTGGGGCGAAGGACGAGGCTGCTGAAGGAATTTTACGAGTCGCTGCCGTTTGATCTGACGGGGGCGCAGAAGAGAAGTGTGAGGGAGATTGTGGCGGACATGCGGATGGGGCGTCCGATGAACCGGTTGTTGCAGGGGGATGTGGGGAGCGGGAAGACCTTTGTGGCGATGTGTGCGATGTTGCTGGCGGTGGATTCGGGGGCGCAGGCGGCCTTGATGGCGCCGACGCAGATTCTGGCGGAGCAGCATTTTCTGACGTTTTCCAAATGGCTGGAGCCGCTGGGAGTGAAGGTGGGGTTGGCGACGGCGGATCGGCGGGAGGAAATTCAGGAGGCGCAGATCATTATTGGGACGCATGCCTTGCTTTACGATCGGGTGGAGTTTGAGGATTTGGGATTGGTGGTGATTGACGAGCAGCACAAATTCGGGGTGACGCAGCGGGGGCGGTTGATTCAGCGCGGGGTGATGCCGGATGTGCTGGTGATGACGGCGACGCCGATTCCGCGGACCTTGACCTTGACGATTTACGGTGACCTGGATGTTTCGGTGTTGGATGAGTTGCCGGCGGGTCGGGGGAAGATTGTTTCGGGGGTGCGGGTGAAGCCGAAGGTGTCCGAGATGACGAAGTTTTTGCTGGAGCAGCTGGAGGAGGGGCGGCAGTTGTATTTGGTTTATCCGTTGGTGGAGGAGAGTGAGTCGATCAAGGCGGCATCGGCGGTGGCGGAGCATCCGAAGTGGGTGAAGCGGTTTAAGCATTTCGAGGTGGGCCTGTTGCACGGGAAGATGGCTTCGGAGGAAAAGGATGCGGTGATGTCGAATTTTCGGGATGGGAAGATTGAGGTGCTGGTGGCGACAACGGTGGTGGAGGTGGGGGTGGATGTGCCGAATGCAAATGTGATGGTGATTTTTAATGCGGAGCGTTTTGGGCTGGCCCAGTTGCATCAATTACGGGGCCGGATCGGGAGGGGAGAGCATAAGAGTTATTGTGTGCTGGTGACGGATGGAAAGAGTGCGGATGCGCTGGAGAAGCTCAACATTTTGGCTGATACGCTGGATGGGTTCAAGATTGCGGAGGAGGATTTGCGGTTGCGGGGGCCGGGTGAAGTTTTGGGAACGCAGCAGAGCGGGGTGGGTGGGCTTCGGTTCGTGGAATATTTGGCTGATACCGGTTTGATTCGGGAAGCGCGGGAGGTGGCGGAGGAGGTGTTGCGTGATGATCCGAAGCTGGAGAAGAATCCGAAGCTGAAGGAGTGGGCGATGGCGGAGGGTGGGATTGAGATGAGTTAGGGCGAGGGGGATAAAAAAAAGACCGCAGGCGAACCTGCGGTCTTTGGTGAATTCCAGAAAGGTGGATTAGTCGGTGTAAGCGGGAGCTCCGTGCTCTGCGACGTCCAGACCTTCGTGCTCTTCCTCGGCGCTGACGCGCACTCCGCAGATTGCTTTGCCTGCGATGAAGAGGATGAGAGAGAAGATGAAGGCGAAGGCGTAGACAGCGACCACTCCGATGAGCTGGGAAACGAAGCTGAAGTCGTTTCCTTCGGTTGCGAAGAATACGAGGGAGATCGTTCCCCAGATTCCGCAAACTCCGTGAACGGAGATGGCACCTACAGGATCGTCCATCTTGATCTTATCGAAGAAGAGGATGGAGAAGACAACGAGGATACCACCGACAGCGCCCATGGCAACGGCACCCCAAGGACCGACGACGTCGGCTCCAGCGGTGATGGAGACAAGACCAGCGAGGAGGCCGTTGAGGGCCATTGAGAGGTCTGGCTTCTTGAGGACAATCATCGAAGTGGCGATGGAAGCGACGGCTCCAGCAGCAGCAGCGAGGGCCGTGGTGGTGAAGACAAGTCCGAGTGGCCCAGGAGCGGCAGAGAGGACCGAGCCTCCGTTGAATCCGAACCATCCGAAGAAGAGGAGGAAGACTCCAATTGCAGCGAGCGGCATGCTGTGACCGAGGATGGGCTTCACGCCATTTGCGGTGTATTTGCCGGCACGAGGTCCGAGGATCATGACTGCTGCGAGAGCGGCTGCGCCACCAAATCCGTGAACGACGGTTGATCCGGCGAAGTCCTTGAAGGGAACTTCAAGAGCGGAGAGGAATCCGCCACCCCAGTGCCATGAACCGGCGACCGTGTATCCAACTGCAACGAGGATCGTTGAGTAGATCATGAAAAACCCGAGTTTGATCCGTTCAGCGACTGCGCCGGAGACGATCGTAGCAGCGGTGGCTGCAAACATGGCCTGGAAGATGAAGTCACCATATCCGGTCATGGCAAGGGCAACTCCGCCATAGGCGAAGGTGTCACCGCCATCAGCATTTAGGTCACCAATGGGGCCATTGATGCCGAGGATGCCGGGAATCTGCCAGCTGTCGACAGGGTAGTGTGTGTTGAAACCCATGATGGCATAAGTCAGAAGACCGATGCTGATGATCCACACGTTCTTAAACAGGATGTTAACGGTGTTTTTCTTCTGGGTCAGTCCGGACTCGAGAGTCGCGAATCCGAGGTGCATGATGAAGACCATTGCGGCGGCAATGACCGTCCAGAGCATGGAAGTTGTGAAGAAATCGAAGGCGTAGGCGGCGTCGCCCTGACCTGCGAGGAGTTCTTCGTAGCCGGCTTTGGTTTCATCCACGACCTCTTCCTGGGCAAAGACATTCGTTATTGTAACGAATGGCGCAGCCAGCCAGAGGAGTGGTGTTTTCTTTTGTGGGATCATTCTTTTACTTTGGTTTGGGTTGAATCCGAACGGACTGAGCAACGGGTATGCCACCGACGCATGAATGGGATTCATACTTGGCATGAAAGGTGCTCCGGGCTCTGCCAAGGCACTGAAATGAGTGCTGAAAAACAACGAATTCATGACTACAAATCGAAAATCCGTGTGGGCGATGCTGCTCATGTTTCTTCTGACAGCCGGCTCCTTGATGGCGCAAGATGGTCCTCCCGCCACCGATTCGGGAAATACTGCCTGGATGATTACAGCAACTGTTCTGGTGTTGATGATGACCTTACCGGGTTTGGCATTGTTTTACGGTGGCCTTGTCCGGAGCAAGAATGTGCTTTCAGTACTCATGCACTGCTATGCGATTGCCGCTTTGGCTTCCGTAATGTGGGCGATCGGTCTCTACAGTTTGGCCTTTGATAACACGGGCGGAGATTGGATCGGTGGATTTGGTCATTTCTTTATGGAGGGGCTTGGGGAAGGTGATTGGGGAAATGATTTTCCCGAGACGGTGATGGTGATGTTCCAGATGACCTTCGCGATTATTACGCCTGGTCTGATTGTGGGAGCGTTTGTTGAGCGGATGAAGTTCGCGGCGGTGATGGTCTTTACCGCGCTTTGGCTTGTTCTTGTTTATGCTCCGGCCGTCTACTGGGTTTGGGGTGGAGGGATTATGGCCCAGTGGGGAACGATTGATCTGGCCGGAGGAATTGTGGTTCATGCAACGGCCGGTGTATCGGCTCTGGTGTTGGCGAAGATGCTGGGACAACGGAAGGGATTTCCGAAGCAGTTGCATCCACCGCACAGTCCTGGCTTGGTGATGATCGGGGCGGCGCTGCTCTGGGTGGGTTGGTTTGGTTTCAATGCGGGATCGCAAGGTGCTGCTAACGAGGACGCGGGCCTGACCATGTTGGTGACGCATCTTTCGGCAGCCACGGCGGCGCTGGTGTGGTGTCTTGTGGAAAGATGGCAGACCGGGAAAACGGGTGTGGTGGGAATTGCGACCGGAATGGTGGCGGGACTCGCTACCATTACGCCGGCTTCCGGAAATGTGGGGGCGATGGGGGCGATTGTGATCGGGTTCCTTGCGGGGGTGGTTTGCTACTTCATGTGTGGCGTGGTGAGGGAGAAGATGAAGATCGATGATTCCCTTGATGTGTTCGCGGTCCACGGAGTGGGCGGTATTATGGGAACGATCCTGGTGGCCTTCCTGGGTGCCGAAGGCGTTCTTGGTGGAACCGGTCTTTCGGAGAATCCCGCTGAGCCCGGAGTCGCTTACACGAGTATGCAGCAGTTGGTTGTGCAGTTGAAAGCGCTGGGCATCACGGTCGTGTGGTCCGCGGTGGCGACGGTGATCATTGTGATGATAACCAGAGCGCTTGTGGGTCTCAGAGTGAGCGAAGAAGTTGAGGCCCTTGGATTGGATTCCGAGGAACACGGGGAGCGGGCCTACAATATCGACTAATGCTCTGCTAGAAAGAGTTCAATCTAACAAAGGGATCGATGAGAATCGGTCCCTTTTTGGGTTACGGATGATGCTTTTTGCAGTAAACTTGTTCCCATAATTTTTAGGAACGGGTGATGAACGGCTGAAAATAGGGGGGGATTCGTTGTAGGTATGGTTGCAAAGGGAGGGGTAGATTGGGAAGGTAAACCTTCTTGTGCGATTTAAAATACACGAAACTAATCGTTGCCTTTTGGCACGATCGTTGGTCTACTTCGCCCGTCATGAAAAAGACATCCACTATTCTTGCAATTGGTTCCGCTCTCGCCATGGGTTCTGCTCAGGCTGAGATCGAGAGTTCCTTCCACGTTGGATACAACACTGAGTATGTATTCCGTGGCCTCAATGTTAACGACTTCGCCGGTTTCGGTAGCGGCATGTATGAGTACGGCCTCGACTTCTCGGGTGACTGCAACTGCGGTGCTACCTGGAATGCAGGTATCTGGCAGGCTGACATCGGTTCCGCTCACGAAGAGCGCGACCTTTACGCCAGCATGACCAAGTCTGTTGGTGCGTTCGATGTGACCGCTGGTTTCATCCGCTACGACTACTCCGGTTCTGTTCTTGCTGCTGCTATCGGTGACACTTCCGAGCTTTTCCTTGGTGCTTCCACCGAGCTTGCCGGTCTTACTGTTGCTGGAACCGTTTACTACGATGTTGACGCATTGGACGGCAACATTTGGGGTGAGCTTTCCGTTGGTAAGTCCTTCGACGTCGGCGGTGCTACCCTCGACCTTTCCGCTAACTTCGGCACCACTCTTGATGCCGGTCTTTTCGGAGACAACTACACCACTTATGGTCTTAAGGCAGCCCTCTCCAAGGAGCTCGGCGACAACCTTACCGGTTCCATCTACGTTGCAGCTGAGCAGACCGACGGTTTTGCTGGCGCATTTGACGGCGACGACGTCTACGGTGGTGCTTCCATCGCATTCGCATTCTAGGTCTTAGACTTAGTTTAGAACTAAATTATTACTGGAACGGAGTCTTCGGACTCCGTTCTTTTTTTGTGCGTGTTTGTTCTTTGGACTGGTTGACGAGAAGCGGGGAATTAGGGTTCCGGCATGTCGATCGATGTGACTTTGCTGGAGAAGATTTGTAAGGCACCGGGAGCTCCCGGATTTGAAAAGAAGATCAGAGATTTGGTCTTGAAGGAGTTGAAGGACGGGAAGTTGGCCGATGAGGTATCGGTGGATGCGATGGGGAGTGTGGTGGCACTGAAAAAGGGGAAATCGAGCAAGAAGAAGACGATGGCGGCGGCTCATATGGATGAGATTGGCTTTATTGTGACCCATATTGATGACAAGGGGTTCATCAGATTTAATCCGCTCGGTGGTTTTGATCCGAAGACCTTGAGCGCCCAACGGGTGATTGTGCATGGGAAGAAAGATTTGGTGGGGGTGATGGGATCGAAACCGATTCATATTATGTCGCCCGAAGAGCGAACAAAGTGTCCGAAGCTGGAGGACTACTTCATTGATTTGGGTCTCCCGGCGAAAGAGGTGAAAAAATTCATTGAGGTGGGAAGTCCGGTAACGAGGGAACGGGAGTTGATTGAGATGGGGGAGTGTGTGAATGTGAAGTCGCTGGACAACCGGGCTTCTGTGTTTGTTCTGCTGGAAGCGCTCAGGAAGCTCAAAAAGAGCCGTAAGAAGCCCGTTTACGATTTTTACGCCGTATTCACGGTTCAGGAAGAAGTCGGCCTGAGAGGCGCACATGCGTCCACGCTGAAGATTCAGCCGGATTTCGGTTTCGGTCTGGATACGACGATTGCGTATGACATTCCGGGTGCATCAGGGCACGAGAAGGTGACGAGTCTGGGAGATGGTGCGGGGATCAAGATCATGGATAGCTCGACAATCTGTGATACCCGGATGGTGGCGTATCTGAAGGATTTGGCGGGGAAAAATAAGATCTCGTGGCAGCCAGAAATTTTAAAGGCCGGAGGAACGGACACCGCGGGGTTGCAAAGGATGTCGCCCGGAGGATCGATTGCCGGGGCGATCTCGGTTCCGACCCGTCATATTCATCAGGTCATTGAAATGAGTCACAAGAAGGACATCGCTTGCTGCATTGATTTGCTGACGCTGGCCGTTTGTCATTTGGAGGATTGGGATTGGTCCCACTAGGAGGGAGCTAAAAAAAAAGCCCGGGGCTGAAAGGCCCGGGCTTGAATGGAGTCGGTTGAGTCGTCCGGACTAGGGAGCGACGCGGACGCGGTAGAAGTAGTTCGGTGAGGCGGAGGGTGCTCCGAAGTCGAGGAAGGACTCCGAATCTTCATCGGCCAACTCCGAATCAGATAGCTCCACCCAGCCATCAGGTTCACCGATCACATTGAGTCCGGTGCTACGCTCGATGAGGTAGGAAACTCCGGGTGTGGTGGTGTAGGTGATGGTGACGACATCATTTCCGGCATCATGGATAATGTCGGTGATGGCGAGAGGACCGGAGGGTTCCACGATGGGGGCATCGATCTTGAGGCTGATGTCGTCGAGATAAGTGAGTTCACCTCCAATGGAATCCGAGTTCACATCGCGGAAGCTCCAGAGGATGGTTACCTGGGTTACGGGGTCACCGTTCAGGTCGGTTTCAGGAATGACTCCGGCCATGGTGACCCTGGTCCAAACATCGGCGGGGAATGAGCCTACGGTCTTGGGTCCGGCGGTGTGGTTCGACGGGCCATTGATGCCATTCCAGCGGAAGATGGTTTGGATGGTGTCGTCGGCAGCCATGCGGTTGGTGGCCGGGAGAAGATACCAGGCGCTGTAGAAGTAGTCCTTACCATACATGTCCGGAGTGATGGGGATGGAGTCGATGGGGTCTGAATCGAGGTGCTCGATCCGGGCTTCTCCCCACTGTTGACCTGCGGAGAGGTTGAAGACGGCAGCGTTGGTTCCGCTGCGGGCCTGGTCGGTGGTGGGATCGAAACGGGCGTTGTTGCGCCATCCGGTGAAGTCTCCGGTTTCAAAGTCGCCATTGACGATGAATTCCCGACCGACGAATGGTTCGACCGAGTTCGCGGTGAGGCCGGTGGTGAGGGCGGGCGATGATGCGTCGTTGCTGGCGATCTCAAGGGCTGCCGAGAGAAATCCCAGGGATTCGCCCGGATCGACGGTGACTTGCAGTTCCTGGGTTTCACCGGGGGCGAGGGTCAAGGGGTAGGTGAGTTCCTGCAGGGTGAAAAGGTCGGAATTTACACCGCTCAAGGTTGCCCCGGTGATGGTGAGGTTTTGGGCGGAACCGGAGTTTGAGAGTAGAATGACTTTGGTGTTGGGTCCGCCATTTTGCTCGATGTCTCCGAATCCGAGCTCGGACCCAAGAGGGAGGTTGGGATCATCTTCGGATACCGAGATTTCAATTTTGTAATCGTCAATGTAGGCAGCGACACCGGCTGCGGCGTCGTTGTCCCGGTCATTGAATGAGATAATGGGGAGGACGTCGGCGACGGCCTGGCCATCACCATCGGTAGCAGGAACCAATCCGGTGAATTCGAAGAGCTGCCAGGTATCGGGAGTGAAGGTGGTGTATTCGAGATATTGGTTAGCTGATCCTGCCTGGACACCATTCCATCGAAGAATGAGGCCCATGCGGTCGACATTGGCGAAGGTGGTGGCTGTCGGGATGTAAACCATCATGGAAACCCGAAAAGTGGAGGTGCCGGGTTCAGCCGAGGTGGGAAGAGGAATGCGGTTGGGGACTGAGTTAACGGCAGCCCACTGGGAATCCCCGCCACCGACATCACCGGAGCCTACATTTCCTTTACCTGACGAGGTTGGGTCACCGGTGGTGACGGTGAAGGTCATGTGGTTGTTTCCTCCGTTGAGATTTCCTCCTCCGGTTTCGAAGTCTTCACTGTGGATGGTGACCATCGACTGCCCCAGCAGGGAGGAGGCGGAAGCGATCAGGGCTGTGGATATAATTTTAAGATACATTGTGTGGCTGATTTGCTTTCAGGTAAATGTCCGGGTGGAGCGTTCTCTGCAATTTAACTGCATTTTTTAGGAAAAACTAACGGATATGGGCTATGATTGAGTGAATTGGAGTCCAGATGGTGATTACACAGTGTAACCGTGGAACAGTTGATTCGAGTCGTGACTGGCAAGGCGGGGAAGAGAATCGTGGTAATTTGACACGGCAGGGGCGGGCAAAACGCACGAACAGGGACACATTGGCCCGATATAAGGAATTCTTATGAAGGGTATCGAGATTCAGAGGCGATAATTCGAAATTCGAGGAGGCTTGTAATGTTCTCATTTAGAGAGCTTTGCCCCCATTGGTGTTCTTGGGGAGAGGTGGAGGGCTCAAAATTGGAATTGTTCCAGGATAAATGGAATCCGGCACGGTAGGTGCAAGATGTCTATTGGTTCCGCAAGGAATTACAAAGTAGTGACATTTTTCGTGAATAAATCCGGCTGTGAGACGCTCTTATAGAAAAGGACCAATGCCATGAAAGCACTGCGCAACAAAAACAGAACAATGTCGAAATACGATTCAGACAGCAGCCTCCGGGTTTACATGCGGGAAATCTCGAAGACAGAACTCCTCACACCGGCACAGGAAGTTGAACTCGCAGCGAAGATCAAACGAGGCGACAAAAAAGCTCGTGAGCACATGATTAAGGCGAATCTACGCCTTGTCGTGAAAATTGCGCAAGATTATGCGAATTACGGATTGCCGCTTCAGGACCTCATTTCCGAGGGGAATATCGGGCTTATGAAGGCGGTGGAACGCTTTGACCCTGAAAAGGGAGGAAAGCTTTCAACCTATGCGGCATGGTGGATCAAGCAGTCCATCAAGCGCGCACTGGCCAACCAGAGTAAGACCATCCGTCTACCGGTCCATATGGTGGATAAGATCGCCAAGCTTCGCCGGATCACTGGTATGCTTACTGAGGCCTATGGTCGTGAACCGACCGACGAGGAGCTTTGCGAGGAGACAGGGATTCCCATGAAGAAGCTTTCGCTTCTGAAGCGGGCTTCACAGCGTCCGACCTCGCTGGATGCTCCGGTGGGCGATGATGACAGCTCGAGCTACGCCGAGGTAATCGGCGATGAGCGGGCGGTTGATCCATACAACGCACTTTCTGATAAAAACATGCACAGTGAGCTCGATGACCTCCTGGAAGTGCTCGATGAGCGCGAATCCAAGATCATTGATGCCCGCTTCGGAATCGGTGGCAAAACCCCTATGACTCTCGAAGAAGTGGGTCGGGAATTCGGAGTGACGAGGGAACGAATTCGTCAACTTCAGAATATTGCGCTTGATAAGATGCGGAAAACTTTGCGAAAAAGGGAGAAGCCGATGCCGGACCCTCTTCCGAGAGGAGCCAGTTGAAGCTTCGATAACACAATCCATTGCGATTGGGATCGTAGGTGTGAAGAGCGGTAGGGGTGACCCTGCCGCTCTTTTTCTGTCTACAGATTGAGCCTTTTTAAGGGGAAGATGTCGACATCAACGCCGGGGCTGACGAGGGCGGAAATCGGTTTTTCGGTCAACGAGAAGCCCTCCCAGAGGAGGGGGGCGCCATTTTTTTCGGGAATATCTGCGTTGGAAAAGGCATAGGGCGGGTGGTGGACCTGCCCACAGAACAGTGAGCCGTTTCGTTTTTCTGAGAAGAGGAGGTAGCGCTCGAGGAGGAAGAACTCGAGAGTGCCGGGTTGGGCAATGGTGGGCTTTTCTTGAGATTTGTAGCGGTAGTGGGCCTCGTTTGGTTCGCTTTTTCGCCGACAGCGGTAGTTGGTGTATCCTCCGGCGTCTTTTTCAGCGCTCATTTTGGCGTGTTGATACGGGAGGTGAAAGAGGGTGCGGGCGGTTTGGACGGCGATGGGTTGGTCGCAATCGAGGGAGAAGAACCAGACTCCGGGGCGGCCCTGGTCATCGTGGACATAGGTGCGGACATTGAGTTCGAGGAAGTGGGAGAGCCATGGGAGGGCGGGGAGTCCTTTGGGGCGGACGTTTTTCATGAAGAAGGGGACGATGCCGAGATAGGCCTTCCCATTGAAAAGGTCGACGTGGAGGCCCTTGGGAAGGTGTTCCCGGATGATTTGGGGATTTATTTCCCAATGGAGAAAGAGGAGGTCGGCCCAGGTCTGATACATGACGGGGGAGCCGGCAGGTCTTTCGCGGGTGGCGAGACGTTGGTCGATACTTGGTATCAGCAGGGGGTCTTGCATGAGCAAGGTTCGCCTTGATTGAGCTTTTCCGCAAGGCGCTGCGAGGTGGGGGTGGTGGAAAGGCCTCCGAGATTGGTGCAACGAAGTTCGCGGGGGATTTGGTGGGCGACCTCGTTCATGGAGATGACGACTTCATCGAAGGGGATGAGGTGGTCGTATCCGCCGAGGGCCATGTTGGCGCAGGAAAGGGCGTTGCTGGCGGCCATGACGTTTTTTCCGAGGCAGGGGGCTTCGACGCGGTTGGCGATGGGATCGCAGATCATGCCGAAGCAGTTCTGGAGGGCCATGGAGGCGGCGGACATTTGTTGTTCGTTGGTGCCGCCGGCGAGGTAGGTGATGGCGGCGGCGGCCATGGCGGAGCCGGAGCCGCACTCGGCCATGCATCCGCCTTCCTCGGCGGCGAAGGTGGCATCGAGAGTGATGAAGACGCCGATGAGTCCGGCGAGGAGAAGGGCGCGGTTGGTTTCTTCAGGGGTTTTTCCGAGGCTGCGGGCAACGGCGATGACGGCACCGGGCATGGCGCCGCAGGATCCAGCGGTGGGGGCGGCGACGATGACGCCCATGGAGGACTTCACCTCCATGATGGCGGTGACGGAGCGGATGATGGCGTTGTTGAGATCGGCAGGGATGAGTTGTCCGGCTTTTTCGGCAGCGGCGAATCCGGGGGATTGGGAGGGGAGGATGCGATCCTGGAAGGAGGTTCCGGCGAGTCCGGTGGCGATGGCGTCCTCCATGATTTGGCGGATGTGATCTGCGTGGGCCATGACTTCTGCATCAGTTAGTCCTCCGCGTTCGGCCTCGTAGCGGAGGGCACTTTCCCAGAGAGGGAGATTCTGAAGGTCCGGGTGGGAGAGCATTTCGCCGGCGCGGTGGAAGGGGACGGAAAGGTGGGCGCGGGAGAGGATGGGGAGGACGGCGGGGAGCTGGCTGAATTTTTCGGCTCCGAGGATGGTGGAGAGGGTATGGATTTGATCGGGAGGGAGGGGAGCGCGGAGGGAGAGGTTGAGGAGGCCTCCGGATCGGGTGTGGGGGTGCCAGGAGATGGTCTCGGCGGTGGGGAAGGTGAGGGTTTCCGGCTCTGAGGGAAGGTGGAAAATGAGGTGATGGAAGTCTCCGGCGGAGGTGAACGGGACCTGGTTGATGCTCTGAAGCTCGATCATGCCGCCTCCGGTGGAGATGGCATCGAGGTGGGAGATTTCTCCGGAGGTGCTGTGGAGTTCGAGGCGGTAGAAATTGGGGTGGGGGGCGGAGTAGCTCTCGTAGAGGACTTCGACCTCGATGTTGGCCTGTTGGAGGGCTTGTTCGTAGTCGGGGAGGCGGGGGTCATCGGGGGTCCAACCGAGGAAGCCGCCGTAGAGTCCGAGGTCGGTGCCCTGGTCTTTGTGGGTGGTGACGAGGGAGCCATTGGGATCGTAGCGGACGATGACTTTTTGGAGGGGTTCCCCGACGAGGGCGCGGGCGATGCGGCCGATGCGATTGGCGGCGGCACTGTGTGAACTGCTGGGCCCTCTCATGACGGGCCCGAGGACGTCGTTAAAAATGCTGGGAGGGGATTTCATGGGCAAATGCTATCAGAAATTAGGGTTGGGGGGAAAGGGATCCGGACTTGCATTTCCCGATGGGGGATGGTTCATCGGGCGAAGCATTATGGCTGACGAAAAAGATCGCAAGACCCTCGAAGAACGGCATCAGATGTCCGACCTGGAACGCCTGCGGCACTCATGTGCCCACGTGCTTGCGACCGCGGTCTCGCGGATTTGGCCAGATGCGCAGTTTGCGGCGGGTCCTCCGGTTGAGGGCGGGTTTTATTACGATGTGGATCTGGAGCACCGGATTACGCCGGACGACTTCGAGAAGATCGAGGCCGAGATGAAGAAGGTGGTGAAGGAGAATGCGCCCTTTGAGCGGATGGTGGTGAGCCGGGACGAGGCGATGGCGTTGGCGAAGAGCGGGCGTTTGGCATCGGTGGCGGAGCGTGATGTGGAGTCGATCTTTAAAGTGGATCTGCTCAATGACATTCCCGAGGGCGAGGAGATTTCGATTTTTAAGAACGGTGACTTTTGGGACCTTTGTGCCGGTCCTCACGTGGGGCGAACGGGGAATTGCAAAGCTTACAAGGTGATGTCGGTGGCGAGCGCGTTTTACAAGGGTGACAAGGACAAGCAGTCGCTGCAGCGGATTTACGGGACGTGTTTTAAGAACAAGACGATGCTGGATGAGCATCTGGAGCGTCTCGAAGAGGCGAAGAAGCGGGATCATCGTCGACTTGGGCGTGAGATGGGCTTGTTTACCTTTGATGATTCGGTGGGGCAGGGACTTCCGCTGTGGAAGCCGAAGGGTGGGATCATTCGCCGGCAGCTTCAGGATTTCATTACGGAGGAGCTGGACAAGCAGGGGTATTTTCAGGTGTTTACGCCGCATATTGGCAAGCTGGATCTTTACCGGACGTCCGGGCATTTTCCGTATTATGAGGACAGCCAGTTCCCGCCGATCATTGAGCGGGAAACGATCAAGAAATTGGCTGATGAGGGAGTGGGTTGCTCGGAGCTGATGAACATGGTGCGGACGGGAGAGATCGAAGGCTTTTTGTTGAAGCCGATGAATTGCCCGCATCACATCAAGATTTTTGATAGCGAGCATCGGAGTTACCGCGACCTGCCGGTGCGTCTGGCGGAGTTTGGAACGGTTTACCGCTGGGAGCAGTCCGGCGAGTTGGGTGGACTGACGCGGGTGCGTAGTTTCACCCAGGATGACGCCCACCTTTTCTGCACGGACGAGCAGCTTGGTGACGAGATTCAGAAATGTCTGGGTCTGGTGAAGACCGTTTTGGGAACCTTGGGGATGACGGATTATGGTGTGCGCTTGTCGCTGCGTGATCCGGACTCCGACAAATACGTGGGTGACCCCGAGAGCTGGGACAAGGCTGAGGCGGCGCTGCGTGAGGCGATTCAGACGCTGGGAGTGGAGTATACCGAAGAGCCGGGTGAAGCTGCCTTTTACGGGCCGAAGATCGACTTTGTGGTGAAGGATGTGATCGGTCGCGACTGGCAGCTGGGCACGGTGCAGGTGGACTACAACAATCCGGAGCGATTTGACCTGAGTTACGTGGGTGCGGACAACAAGCCGCATCGTCCGGTGATGATCCACCGGGCTCCGTTTGGCTCACTGGAGCGTTTTGTCGGTCTTTTGATTGAGCATTTTGAAGGAAAGTTCCCAACCTGGCTGGCGCCGGAGCAGGTGAGAGTGCTTCCGATTTCGGAGAAATTCAGCACCGAGGCGAATGCGCTGGTGAAGGAATTGGCTGATGCCGGGGTGCGGGTGACGATCGATGACACCGGTGATAAAATTGGGGCCAAGATTCGTCTTGCTCGAATGGACCGGGTTCCCTATCTTGCAGTCATTGGAGCACGTGAGGTGGAAGAAAATTCCGTCAGTGTGCGCCATCGGGATCAAGGTGATCTCGGAAGTATTTCCACGAATGATTTCGTATCCAGGCTTAAAGAAGACATCTCCAACCGCTCATTGTGATGCGGGCTGTCGAGTCGTCACCGCGCATTTCTCACAATGAATGCGCAGTCCTGTAATGGTCCGGCTGCACGGACCCTCCCCCTTTTGTTTCCTTCACAGGAATCAAATCTAAACCACAACCGCTAGAGTCATAGCTAAGAAGAAAAAGAAGTTCAAAAGAGCGCGCCGGGACATGACCCGGGTGAACGAGAAAATTCGCGCCCCGAAGATCCGTGTTGTTTATGGCGAAGGCCAGCAGCTCGGTGTGATGACCCCTCACGAGGCGCTTGCGAAGGCGAAGTCCGTAGGACTGGATCTTGTCGAGATCGCCGCAAAGGCAGACCCACCGGTTTGCCGGATCGTTGATTACGGAAAGTACAAGTATGAGCAGGCCAAGCTCAAGAAGACTTCCAAGAGCAAAGCGGTGACGAAGATGAAGGAAGTGAAATTCCGGGTTCGTACCGAGGAGCATGACTACAACATCAAGTGCGCCCGCGCGGAGAAATTCCTCGATGAAGGCCACAAGGTGCGTGTTCAGCTTCAGTTCCGTGGTCGTGAGAACGCTCACCGTGAGATCGGTTTTGTGGTGATGAACAAGGTCAAAGATGACCTGACGCACATTGCGCACGTGGACATGGAGCCCAAGCTCGCGGGACGTGCGATTGGCATGGTTCTTTCACCTCTGCCGGAAGAGAAGCGGGTGCGTAAGTTCCTTCTTTCCCATGGCGAACTCATTCACGAAGACGAAGCCAAGGACGAAGAGTTTGAGGATTCGGACGACATTGAGGTTGAGGATTCGGATGCTGTCGATTCAGATGAGAATGACGGCGAAGAGGAAGAGTGATTCCTAATGGGGAAGCTCATCCTTTTTGATGTCGATTGCACCCTGGTGAACACCGGGGGTGCGGGCATCACTGCGCTTCAAGATGCGGTGAAGGTGGTCTTCGGAAACGAAGGCCCGCCGCTGGATTTGGCAGGGAGCACGGACAGCGGAATTGTCCGTGGGCTTTTTGAGCATTTTGGGAAGCCCTTTGATGCTGAGGTCGAAGCTGAGTTCTACCGGGTTTATCTTCCTTTGATGGAGGCGAACCTGCGGGACGAAAGTTTTGGCGGGCGGGTGTTAGATGGAGTGCATGAGCTACTTCCCGATCTGGAGGAAGCGGGGCATACCTTGGGTTTGCTTACGGGGAATATCGAACGGGGTGGATTGATCAAGGTGGCTCACTACGGGCTGGCGGAGCATTTTCAGTTTGGTTCCTACGGTGATGATCACTGGGACCGGAATAAGCTGGGGCCGATCGCGATTGAGCGGGCGAATGTTCATACGGGGCGAAATTTCACGTCCGACGATGTGATTGTGGTGGGAGATACGTGCAAGGATGTTGCGTGTGCGCAAGCGATCGGTGCGCCTTGCCTGGCGGTAGCGACGGGGAGTGTTTCGGCAGAGCAGCTGGAGCGGTGCGGCGCGGATTTGGTGGTGGCTGATTTGCTTTCTCCGGAGGTGCGGAGGTTTTTGGTTTAGGTTATAAACCGGTGGGGTTTTTCCCATGGCGGCGGTTATTGCGGATGTTATTCTGGTGGCATGATGAGGATGAAAAAGGGGCTGAAGCCGGTGAGTCCCAACAATCGGGCCGGCTTTTATTTGAAGACCGACCTTCCGCGAGGGAAGGGGCGATCCTCGATTGGAGGGGGGACCGTCTCAAATTATTCTCCGGTGACGGCGTGGCGTTATGGCTATCTGTTGCTCGCGGGAGTGATTGGATTTTTTGCGCTCGGGATGTGGGCTTACTTTTCCGGGGAGCTGATCTATTTGGGATACGCTGCGATGGTGCTGGTGCTGACCAACATTTTTTTGGCGGTGGGCGAGATGGCGCTGCAGAGGGAGATTCCGCAGCGGAGTGTGGTGGTGGCGTGCCTCTGGATCCCGGTTGGCTTGATGGCGGTCTTCCAGATTTTTAGTTCGATCTTCTGATCGTGCCTTAGAACGTGGCGCCGATGGAGAAGTGGAAGGTGCCGGAGTGTTCTCCGGGGTCCTGGGTGAGGGAGTGGCCGTATTCGAGGCGGATGGGGCCGACGGGGAGGTCGATGCGGAGGCCGAGGCCGAGGGCCATTTCGATATCGGTTGAGAAGAGGTCGCCGGGGTCCTTGGAGAGGGTTCCGGCATCGAAGAAGAGGACTCCTTTGAGGGGGCCTTTGAGGGTGCGGATGTATTCGGCATTGGCGATCCACCAGGCGGTGCCTCCGGCGGGATAGCCTCCGACGTTTGGCCCCATGTCGCGTTGGGCGAAGGAGCGGACGGATTGGGATCCTCCTTCGAATTGGCGGAGGTCGATGGGGAGGTCATCGGAGTTTCCGGTGGGGAGGATGAAGCCGGAGCGGAGGTTGGCGGCGACGGCGCTCCTGGAACCACGGGTGTCGTAGTAGCTGAGTTGACCTTCCATGGAGAAGTAGCCGACGGACTCGTCTTTGAGGGCGAGGCCCAGGGCGGTATCGAGTCCGGCATACCAGCCATCCGAGGGGAGGGCGGGATCATCGCGACGGTCGTAGCTTTGATTGAGGTAGAGGCTGGTGACGAAGTAGTCGCGCGGGCCGAGGGTGGCGATGGGGAGTCCTTCGGATTGGACGCTGGCGAAGATGCCCTGGAGTCCGACGGTGGCGGAGTAGTGCTCGAATTGGTCAAAGGTGAGCTCGGCACCGATGCCTCCTTCTGATTTGGAGTAGCCCTCGAACTCACGGGTGATGAGGTAGGCGCGTTGGGTGAAGTTGAGATCACGGCCGAGGAAGAAGGGGTCCTGGAGGGAGACTTCGCCGAGGAGGCCGAGGGAGGTGACTTCGACTCCGGCGTTGAGGTTCTTGAGGGTGCCGTTGAGGTTTCGGTCGAAGTATCGGGCGCCGAGGATGAGTCCCTCGAAGGAGCCGAGTCCGGCGGAGAGTGAGATGCCTTTGGCGTTGGTTTCCTTGAGGTGGAGGGTGGCATCGAGTTGGCCGTTGGAGAGGGGTTCTTCCTCGAGACGGACCTGGCTAAAGGCTCCGGTGGAGATGAGTTTTTTGATGCGATCGTTGATGACGCTTTCGTCGTAGGGTTTGCCTTCGGCGGGGCGGAAGGGGCGGAGGACGGCTTCGGGGTCGGTTTTTTGGAGGCCGGCAGTTTTGACGGTGCGGAGGTTGTAGCGTGGCCCGGGGGTGATGTTGAGGGTCATGCGGAGGGTGTCCGTGGCGATCTCGGTGTCCTGGGTGAGTTCGATATCGGGATATCCGATTTGGCGATAGTGGTGGGCGATGGTGAGGCGGATGCGATTGATTCTTTCGGTGGTGGCATTTTTTCCATCGAGGGCGGCCATCTCTTCGAGGAGGGCGGGACGCGGGGGGATGGGGGAGAGGAGGATGGGTTCCCTGAGGGTGAAGAGGGGGCCGGGGTTGACGAGGAGGGTGACGGGGATGGTTCCATCCGGGGTGGGGGTTCCGCGTTGGGCTTCGAGGGTGCTGCTCCAGTAGCCATTGCTTTTGAGGAGGTCGCCGACGCGGGCGGTGCCCTCGAGGACGGCGCTCTTATGGTAGGGGAGGCGTGCGGATTTTCGTTTGGGGATTTGGAAGGCGGAGAGGAATTGTTCCTGGGCGGGGACGATGTCATTGGTGGGCCACCCTTTGACGTAGATGCCGCCGAGGTATCGGATGGTGCCGACCTTGGCCTGAAGGAGGATGGTGTCGTTTCCGGGGAGCGACCAGGTGACCTCAGCGTTAGGAGAGCCGTTGGTGCGGAGGAAGTTTTTGACAAGGAAGGCGGCGTCATCGGCCCGGGAGGGATTGGCGGGGCGTAATTTGACGAAGTAGAGCCGGCCTTCGAGAGTTTCGAGGACTTCCTTGGCCTGGGCAGCGGGGAGCCCCTCCAGCTGAAGGAGAGAAGCGGAGAGCGAGCCCAGGGAGAGGGCGATGATCAGGAGGAGTCTCATCGGAAGCGGATGGAGAAGACGACCATGGCGCGGGTGGCTCCTTTGTCATCAACAGAAGTGGTGATGGCCCATTTTTCCGAGAGGTCCATGGTGGCGGAGGTGAAGTGGCGGCCGGAGAAACGGTTGTAGTCACCGAGGTTGAGTTTGATTTGGTCGGAGTTTTTGAGGAGGCGTTCGACGATGCTGTTGGATCCTTCTTTTCCGTAGCGACGGCGGAGGCCTTCGATGAGGTACTGAAGGGCTTTTTGGGAGGCGACGGAGCGGTTATTGAGGGCGGATGCGGCGGAGCCGGTGGAAAGGAGGAGGAGGATTTCGTTTTCCGGAAGGGGGGGCTCGGAGGTGATGGTGAGCTTGGGATTCGAGACGGTGCCGCCGACGTAGATCTGAACTTCATATCCGCTGACCTGGGAGGTGGCGCGGACGTCGAGATTCGGTTCGGTGAGTTTGTTGGGGCTGAGGGTGATTTCACCGGAGACGACGCGGAGTTCGGAGAAGGGGAGGTCTGCCTTAAGGTTATCGGAGGTGATTTTTCCGGAAGTTTGGATGTCGCCGAGGGTGCCGGTGATTCTGGTATCGGCGAGGAGTTGTCCGGTGACGAGATTTCCCCGGATGAGGATGGGGTCTTGAGTGACGAGGTGGAGATCGACGGGCCAGTTGGTGTAGGGCTCGGGAAGGGAGTAGAGCTTGGAGGAGTTGACGATGGAGAGATTGGGAACCTGGGGGCGGGGGGCCTCGCTGGTGGAGATGCCGAAGGGGAGGATTTCGACGTCCTTGTAAACGATGCTTTCGACGAGGGGGACTTTTCCGGCGATGCGGGCGGAGTCAAGAGGGCCGACGATGGTGAGGGTGGGGTTGGCGCGGATGGAGTAATCGACATCCCGCCAGATGAGGGTGTTGGAGCCGTTGAGGTTGAGGTTGATGAAGGGGGTTTCTCCGAGGGTGACGGTGCCGTTGAGGTTTATTTTTCCTCCGGCGGCGGTGATTTCCGAGGGGATGACGGTGATGGTGTTCTCGCGGAATTTGAGTCGGAGGCGGGAGTCGCGGAAGTCACTGACAGGGGAGTCACTGATGCGTGCGTGGTCGACGGCGAGGTCGGCATCACCGGCGAGTTCGGGTTTGGCAATGGTGCCGCGTGCGGAGACGTCGACCTTGGCGGTGCCTTGAAGATCCTGGATGGCGGGGAGGAAGGGTTGGAGGCGCTGGAGATTAAGACGGGGGGTTTGGGCGTCGAAAAAGAGGGGTTCCTTTTGGAGGGAGCCGGGGTTCTCGATCCATTGTTTGGGGTGAAGGGGGAGGCGTCCGGTGAGGGTGAGGAGGTCGCCTCCGGGTTCACGGAGATTTCCGTTGAGGAAGAGGGTTTCGTTTTCGGTGCGAAGGGTGGCGGAGAAGTCGGCAGGCGGGAGGTCGGCGAGGGTGGTGTCCTGAACCTGTTTGAGGTTGAGGTCACCGCTGACGAGTGGTTTGGCGAAGGTGCCGGTGAGATTGAGGGAGGCGGAGGCGGTGCCACGGAGGGTGTCCTGAGCGCGTGCGAGCGGGAAGGGTGCGAGCTTGAAGTCGAAGTCGATTTTTTCATCGAGGGCGGCGAGGTCATCGAAGTCCCGTGCGCTGAGCGGGAGGGGGAGTTTTCCCGAACCGGAACCGAGGGGGCCGTTGGGATCCTTGATGGAGAGGCTGGTGACGGTGGCCATGCCCTTGGCCCAGGTGGCGGTGGAAGTGATGGTGAGGTCCTCGCGTTGGACGGTGAGGCCGGTGAAGGAGAAGGATTCGGGCCAATTCCAGGCGGCCTGGCCGGAGGCGGAGATGGTGGGGGCGTCTTTGGCGGTGTAGTTGAGGGATTCGATGGTGGCGTTTCCCTGATGGGTTTGGTCCTTGAGATCGCCGAGGGCCTCGAGGGTGAGGTGGGTTTTTCCGAGGCCGGGGAAGAGTCTGTCGGCGTCGGCAAGGTGGGAGGTGAGGGTGGCCCGGTAAGTTTGGGATTCGGGGATGAAGTGGCCCTTGAGGTGGAGTTGGTCGAGGGTGTTGGCGGTGAGGGCGGCTTCTTCGCCATTCCATTTTACGGTGCCATCGAAGGGCGGGATTTCTTCCGAGGTGAGGGTCCAATCGAGATTGGCGAGGGATTTGGGGAGTTCTTCGGCGAGGGTGACGGTGCCTTTTGCGGCGAATGCGCCGGCGAAGGCGTCTCCGATGGCGAAGTCGGTGGTGAGGTCGAGATTGGCGTCCTGGTCGTTGAGGTCGGCGATGAGGTTGAGACTGGCAATGCGGTTCTCCTGATAGCTGATGTTCTTGCCTGCGAGGTCGAGGTCGAGGATGCGGGGGCCGTTTTTTGCAAGTGCGGCGGTGAGGTTGAGGCGGGTGATGGTGCCTTCGAGGGGGAGGTCCTGCTGTGCGAGACGGGCGACATTGGCGAGGTCGAGCGGGGTATTTCCGAGGGAGAGGGAGTGGGTGGTCCTGAGATCGCTGGAGACGGAGAGATCGGAGCCGGTGAGTTGGAGGGTGGTGTCCAGACGGGAGGGGGCGTTGAGGGAGAGGTTGCGGAGGCCGAGTTCGGGAAGGAGGTCGAGTTGGTCGATGGCGAGGTGGTCTTTTTGCCAGGTGATGGTGACGGGAGGGGAGGTGTGGGGTTCGGTTTGGGAGGTGTCGTTGCGAAGGGAGTCGATGAGGAAGGTGTCGGTGTGAGCCTGGTGGGTGAGGCTGCCGATGGAGAGATCGGCGGTGAAGTCGGCCTTTTTAATGCGGACGTTGAGGTTATTTGCGGTGAGGTCGACGGGTTTTACGAAGGGGAGGATGCCGTTGAGGGTATCGACGAGGGGTTTCTCCGTTTTGGGTTTTTCGTTGTTTGATTCGGGTGCTTGATCGAGGTCGAGGTGCAGGGTGAGGCCTTCGATGGTGAGGGCGTCGATTTTTCCGGAGGTGATGCGGGAGAGGCTGTAGTCGAGATCGGTTTTATCGGCGGAGAATTTTTGGATGAATCCATCGCCGGTGAGGGAGACGTTTTGGAGTTCGTAGCCGCTGGCGAGATTTCCGGTGAGTTGGTAGTCGCCACTGAGGCCTTGTTTTTCGAGTTGGGAGGCGATGGCTTTTTCGGCCGTCCATCGGGATCCGGGTCCGCTGAACCAGAGGAGGGCGAGGAGGAGCAGAAGGAAGAGCACGGAGAAGCGCCGAAGCCATTTGCGGCGACGTTTCGGTGGTGCTTCCTGGGGTTCCTCGGGGGATGACATTTACGGGAGGGAGAGGTGGGAGATGATTTCTTGGGCGGATGTGACCGGGGTGAGCCAGGATTCGCGACGGAACCAGTTGGCTTGGCGTTTGGCGTATTGACGGGTGGAGATGGTGATTAATTCGAGGCAGGTTTCGTAGTCGATGTCACCATTGAGATGAGATTGAATTTCTTTGACCCCGATGGCTTGTTTGACGGTAGCAGCGTTTTGAGGAAGTGCCCGAACTTCTTCGATGGCTCCGTTTTTGAGCATGAGGGGGGTGCGTTGGGCGATGCGTTGGATGAGTTGTTCGCGGGGCCATTGGAGGACGAAGCCCCGGAGGTCGGCTTCATGGGTGGCTTCGGCGAAGTTTTTTCTCAGTTCGGAGGCTTTCTTTCCGGTGAGGAGGCAGATTTCGAGGGCGCGGCTGAGGTGGCGGTGGTTGCCGGAGTTTTGGCGAGCGGCTTCTTCTGGATCGAGTTCCAGGAGTTGGCGGTAGATTTCCGCGACGGGGATTTTTTCGAGTTTGGCGCGGAGTTCGGGGTCGCCGGGAGGAGCTTCGGTGCGTCCGTGGGTGAGGAATTTGAGGTAGAGTCCGGAGCCGCCGACGACGATGGGAAGTTTTCCGCGCGAGGCGATTTCTGCAATGACGGGGCGGGCGAGGGTTTCGTATTGTGCGGCATCGAATGATTCGGTGAGGGGAAGAATGCCGTAGAGGTGGTGGGGGACTAGCGAGAGTTCATCCGGAGTGGGGGCGGCGGAGAGGACTTCCAATCCGCGATAGACCTGAAAAGCGTCGCCATTGACGATCTCTCCATCGAGGGCTTGGGCGACCCGGATGGCGGTGGCGCTTTTTCCTGATGCGGTGGGTCCGCAAAGGTAGACGGGAGAGCGCATGATAAAAAAAGCCCGCCCGGCGTTGCCAGACGGGCTTTAAGATTAACTTACGAAACGGTTACGCCGTTTCTTCTTTTTCCTCTTCTTCGGGGACCTCGGCACCATCGCTTGGTGGAGGACCGTCTGATTTGGCGACATTGACGATGAGGGTGCGTCCCATGAAGGGTTGGTCATGGAGGACCTCGATGGCGCGCTTGGCTTCTTCGATTTGGCCCATGGTGACGAATCCGTAGCCCTTCGAGCGATGGGTGTTCCGGTTGTAGACGATGTCGATGTTACGGACCGATCCGACTCCCTTGAAGAGGTCTTCGACGTCGTGCTCGGCGGCGTCGTAAGACAGGTTGCCGATGTAGAGTCGGCGGGAGTCAACGGCGGAGACATCGGGCACTTCGCGTTTGCGGGTGCGTCCTTTGGGGGTGCGGGTGTTCTCGCGTGGAGGCCGCTCGCTTCTTTCGCCTCTCTCGGAGGTGGCAGCTTTTTTACGAGGGATGCGCTGAGGTTCGCCGGTGACGGGTTTATAGAGGCCGAAGAACTTGAGGATCTTCTGCCATGTGGTGAGCGGCTTGGGTTTTGGGGTGCGGCGGCGTGAGCTGTTACGCTGACGTCCGTTGTTACCGCCCCGGTTGTCCCTGCCATCGCGATCGCCACTGTTACGGCTTCTGTTGCGATTGCGGTTACGATTGCGATTACGGTTGTTGCCACCGCGATTATCCGACCGCGAAGATGACTGGTCGGTTTGGTTGTTGTTATCTGATGTAGACATTCTGGTGTTGGGTTATTTCCCATGCATCGCCTCTCACCCAATGACCGGTGAAGCACCCGGACGATCCACTCTTGCGAAGCTGGACGACGTCTGTGTGGCTCCGATGGTCCGAATCATAAAATATGGATCCGGAAGGGGAGATGTTGATGCTGGTGCGAGTTGTTTTTCGGATTTTCGCTTTCCACCCATTTTTGAGGGCCCACCAAAGGTGAGGAGCCCGGGAACTCTCTTGGAGGGCGATCCATAGGAAGACCGGCCGGAGTGTTGAATTGAGTGTGAAGCGAAAGAGCGTAAAATGCGTCGCGGGAAGAATTTAAGGTCAGTTTACGGGATAGCAAGGGGCGATTGCAGCGATTGTGCCGAGGAGGGGAATTGACGGTCGGGTGGCTTCTGGTGTACACGATGTCATGACAAACCCCCTCCCTATTGTCGTTTCCGTAGTTTTGCCCCTGATCCTTGGGAGTTGTGCCCAGATGTATATGAAGGATCACGGGTTTCGAGACACGCCTCCGGTGGAGGTGAATTCAGCGCAGGTGAGGAGTGGATTGAAGCCGATGGGAGGGAAGGCGGGGTTTTCGATGTCGGCGATGGTTTATGCTGCCGGCACGGGAACGCTGGACGGTCCCTTTCTGTGGCGGGTGGAGGCAGAGGGAGAGGAAGGGGTGCATGAGTATCTGCGGGTGAACAAGGTGCGGGTGTCGACGAAGATGACGAAGCGGGATGAATGGTATCCCCGGAAATTTTTGGGAATTAATGCGCCCTTTGAAAAGCTGCCGGGTGAGGAGGGGAAGTCGTTTGCGCAGTATCAGATTCCCGGACGTCTGACGGTGATGCCCCGTGAGGACGGGGAGGTGACGATTTATCTGAATGTATCGGTGAAGGCGAGGGGGGTGGTGAAGAGTGAGTGGATCAAATTCAAACTGGAGCCGGAAACGAAGTGGAAGACGGACTCGGTGTTTCTTCCCACGGAGATCGTGAAAAGCGTTCGCGGGAATCCTCGCGAGTGGAATTGGTAGAAGGTTGCCAGCGTCACGAAGGAGGGCTAGGGTTTTATCCATGATGTGGAAGCGATTTACGAGTCCGGTGGCTGTGCTGCTTGGTGCGGTACTTCACGGTCAGGAGGTTGCCCCGGAAGGGGAGCTGTCCGCCTCGGAGGCTTCGATATTTACGCAGAAGAATGCGCGGACAATGACGCTTGCGATTCCGGCTCCACGGGGGTTGATTTTGGATCGTGAGGGGAGGCCGCTGGCGCAGACGAAGGTGGCGTATCATTTGGCACTCGATTTTACAAAATTGGGCAAGGATGTGAGCGCGGAGGAGGCCTTGGTTTGGGGGAAGGGTAAAATTGCGGAAGCGAATTCGCTGGTTGAGGGCGAGTTTTCCATCTCCGACAACCGGCTTAAGGATTACTATCTGCAGCGACGTTGGATACCGCGGGTTGTTTCGAGAACCTTTTCGGGAGAGCAAGCGAAGGAGTTTCAGGAGAAGTTGCCCGAGGGATTGACCTTATTGCCGGTTTATTTGAGGCATTACCCGGAAGAGTCGCTGGCAGCGCATCTGATTGGATACGTGGGAACCAAGACGCGGATGCCTGACGGTCCGATCAATGATGGCGACCCGTTGTTTGCCTCGGTTGAGGGGAAGAGCGGGTTTGAGAAGGTGTTTGATGAGGAGTTGTCGGGGCGGGCGGGCTTGAAGAAGATGATTTTTGATGGGGAAGGGAAGATGGTGCTGGAGCAATCCGTGCAACGTCCGCAACCGGGCGGGACGGTGGTGACGACCCTGAATCTTGATTGGCAGCGGCATGCCGAAAGTGTGTTGCGGAAGGGGTGCAAGCGCGGGGCGTTTGTGGTGATCGATGTGCGGACCGGGGAGGTGCTTGTGATGGCGTCACGTCCGACTTTTGATCTGAATGCCTTTATCCCCAGAATATCGCAAACGGAGTATGATAAGCTGCTCAACGATCCCGGGAAGCCGATGTTTGGTCGTTCGTTTCAGGGGGAGTATCCTCCGGCGTCGACTTTTAAACCGGTGGTGGGGTTGGCAGCGATCACGAATGGGGTGGTGACGGCGGATACAAAGATTGATTGTCCTTATCAGATTAAGATCGGGAATACGATTTTCAGGAACCATTCCAAGGGGCACCAGGGAAAGATTGATGTGAAGCGCGCGTTGGCGAAGTCGGTCAACCCTTGGTTTTATCAAGTGGGGATGAGGACGGGGCCGCAGACGTTTCTGTCGACAGCGCGCCGTTTGGGATACGGGTCGAGGACGGGCTTGCCGCTTGTTGGAGAGCGGCCCGGTTCGATTCCAACGCCAGAGGAGATTGAGACGGCAATGGGGCGCCGGACGACGGATGGGGATACGGCAAACATGTCGATTGGCCAGGGTTTGGTGGAGGCGACACCGCTTCAGGTGGCGCAATCAATGGCAGCGATCGCCAATGGTTCGTCCCTGATGGAGCTTCAGTTGGTGAAGCAGGTTCAGGATTTTCATGGTCGTGTGGTGGAAGCGCCGCTTCCCAAAATGCGCAATGATCTCAGCCTTGATCCCGATGCGGTGGCTGCGGTTCACGAGGGGATGATGGATGTGGTGCATGCGAGTTACGGAACGGGGAAGAACGCGAGTCTGGGATTCACGATCATGTGCGGAAAGACGGGGACTGCGCAGTGGGGGCCCAAATCGAAGAATCAGGGGTTGGCCTGGTTTTCGGGATTTTTTCCGCTGGAGAATCCCAAGTATGCGTTTGCGGTGCTGTATGAGGGCGCTCCGAATGAGAGTGTGAGTGGCGGACGCAAGGCAGCGCCGATGGTGCGTAATTTTTTCTACAAGTTTGAGGATGAGATCAAGAAGGCGATCAAGCCACCGGCCCGTGCGATGGTGGTGGAGGAGGATGAAGAAGAAATGATTGTCCCGGTGGCGCAACCGGTCGATGAGGATGAAGAGATTCTTTCCGCCGAGCCGGTTGATCCTGCCGAGCCAATTGATCCGATCGATCCTGATGACATCCCGAAAGCGCTGCCGGTGGAGGAATAAGGTGATTTTGGAACTCTCCCCTTTACGGATGGGGTGTGAACGTTCAGGAACGGTTCGTGCCAAGAAGGCATCTTATTTTTACAAAACGATATGGACCTACAAATTGCAACATTGTGTGACTTCGCTGCCGAGTATCAGGGGAAAATGGTGGTAAGTGGAACCTTTGACGCGCTTGCCGCGAAGGCAACGCCAGTTGTGCATCCCCAATGCTCTCTCGCGATGCGTTTCTGCTTCACTCCCGAGGATGCGGGTGACCACGATCTTTCGATCTCGATTATCGATGAGGATGGCAAGCCGATCAACGAGAAGATGCCAATCAAGGGGGCGATGCCGGTTCAGCTCCCCAAGGATGTCGCTTTTCTTTCCCGTCATTTGATTGTTGGATTTCAGGGGCTTTCGTTCCCGAAAGCAGGGGTTTACTCGGTAGATATCCTTGTCGACGGTGAATTGATCCAGCGTTTGCCTTTGCGCATTGTGCAGGTCGAGGATCAGGGCGGCCAACAGCCTGCCTAGAGGCAGTTCTTCGTGATGAGCAGTCTGGCGCGGCGCTATCAATGCGCCCTGATTACGGGTGCGAGTTCGGGACTGGGTCTCGAGTATGCGCGTCAGCTCGCTCATCGGGTGGAGACCATGATTTTGGTCTCCCGTCGTGAGGAGGTGCTGGAAGGCATTGCGGCTGAGTTGGTGGCCGGGCATCCGGGGTTGGTGGTGAAGATTTTTGCCAGTGATCTGAGTGAGGTGGAGTCGAGGAGCAATTTGGTGGGTGAGCTTGCGAGAGCTAATCTGCGTCCCGACTTGCTGATCAACAATGCGGGGATGGGGGATTACGGGGAATTTAGTACTTCGGAATGGGGAAAGCTTGCCGAGATGATCCGTCTGAATATGGAAGCGCTCACCCATTTGACGCATGCCTTGTTGCCGGGATTGATTACCGGGAGTGGGTCGGTGTTGAACGTGAGCTCGCTTGCGAGTGTGTTGCCGATTCCGGATTTTGCGGTGTACGCCGCGACGAAGTCTTACGTTACGAGTTTTAGTGAAGCACTTCGGATCGAGTTAAGGGAGCACGGGGTCAAGGTGCTGGCGGTATGTCCGGGGCCGGTGAAGACCGGATTTGGTGAAAGGGCACGGCGGTCCCAAAATTCGAAACTGCCTGTTCAGGATGCATTTTATGTATCCGCCAATCAGGTGGTGGGAGATTCGTTGCAGGCACTTGATTCCGGCCGTGCCCGAATCTATCCGGGGTTCAAGGTGGCGGCGGCCGCGGCAGTGATCGGTCTGTTGCCGATTGCAGCGGTGCGAATGGTGATGTCATTTCGCCCCCGGCGGTCTTGAATCGACCTTAGAGGCCGTCTAAAAAATGCCCAACGAGGGTTCTGATTTTGGGGTCTTGAAAGAGTTGCAGCTTCGCTGAGGAGGCAGGAGGTGAACCCTGACGGGCTGCGAGTCCTTTCACTTCAAGCGGCGTTGTTGCTCAGTCGTTGATGTTTACCAACTTTGCTCTCGCCTCCCGGCTCGCCCCTGCGGGCTGCACTGCGCGCAGGCTATGTCCTTCCAGTCCATTCTCGTCCCGCCTTGCCTGAAGAGTAATTCCTTCGCAGCACTCATGCGGCATTTTTAAGACAGCTTCTTAGAAGTCGTGTGCGCCGGGCTCGGTGGCGAGTGCGGTCTGAAGTCCCACCGCGGCCGGGAGGTCCTGGGATACGGATTTGAGCAGTTCGGTCAGACGTTCAACGGCGATGGTCAGGCCTTCGCAGTAGTCCTCGGATGAGAAATAGGGTTGGGCTTGCTCGATGATGCGATCGAGGGCTTGTTGGGGCAGGAAGGGCTCAAGGCCGTAGCCGACCATCATGGCGGCTTGTCGGCGATTGGGTTCGATGAGGATGACGATGTCGCGGTTATTGCCTTGTTTGGCGGATTCCTGGGAGAGTCCGGCGCGATTGAAAACCCAGAAGATGATCACGGGGAGTTCGACCTTTTGATCGAAGATTCTGGAGACCACGTGGAGTCGGCTTTGAGGGAATGTGCGCTGGTAGCGATCGACGAGTTTCTTGATTTTTTTGGTGTCAGTCCGGTTGAAAATCTGGCTGCCATCCGAGATGCCACCGAAGACGACGGGAACCGGGCCCAGGGCATTGGCCAGTTTTTCCAAATCCATGTCGCACTCCGGGCAGGTTGGCGAAGTTTCGATCAACCGGGACTGGCAATAGGGACAACTGAGCACGGGGTGATGTTACGTTATTGTGGAGGAGCGCGAAAGAGAGAACTGCGCGGGGAAGATTTCGCTTTGGTTCCTGCCGGAAATCTGGAAACTCCAAGGCATGTCAGACTTTTCAGGAAAACGTGTCGTTGTGACCGGAGCAGGCCGCGGGATCGGTCTTGCGATAGCGAAAGCCTTTGCCAGCAAGGGGGCTCAAGTTGCCATTATTAGCAGAAATGAGACGAGCTGTGGGGCTGCGGCCAAAGCGATCAATGCGGAGTATCCGGACAGTGCGAGATATTACGGATTGGACGTGGCAGATTTTGATGCTGTGCAGGAGTGCGGGAAGCGCATTTTGGAGGATTTTGGAGGGGTGGATATTCTGGTCAACAATGCCGGAGTGACGCGCGACGGGCTTTTGATGCGGATGAAAAGTGAAGATTGGGATACGGTTCTCGATACGAATCTCAAGGGTGCGTTTAACCTGGTGAAGGCGTTCCAGCGTCCGTTGATGAAGAGTGACTCGCCGCGGATCATCAACATCAGTTCGGTGATCGGGTTGATTGGAAATGCGGGGCAGGCGAATTATGCCGCGAGTAAGGCGGGTTTGATTGGCTTTACGAAGTCGATTGCCCGCGAACTGGCGAGCCGCAAGGTCACTTGCAATGCGATTGCACCCGGATTTATTACGACGGATATGACCGATGAGCTGCCTGACAATATCAAGGAAGACATTGTGAAGCGTGTTCCGCTTGCGGACTTTGGGCAGGTGGATGATATCGCCAACGCGACTCTCTTTCTGGCGGGTCCGGAGGCCCGCTACATCACGGGGCAGGTCCTCGCGGTGGACGGCGGGATGACGATGTGAGGCTTGGTCACCATCAGTTCTAACAAGAAAGGCCACTGCGATTGCGGTGGCCTTTTTGTTAGAGTTGAACGAGTTGGGGCTAGGACTGTTTGTCGTCCCGGAACGTGCGGACGACGCCGTGTTCCAGGGAGCCTCCCAACCAGGCGAGGAATTGGTTCATCTCGGAGTGATCCTTGCGGAGCAGGTCGAGCATGTCCCATCCGCAATGGGTGCGGCGTTCGGTTGGGGAGATTCGTTCGATATCGAGGCGGCTCAGGAGCGCTTCGGTTTCCCGGGGCATGGCATTGGCAATCTGGGAAGGGTGGGGGAGGTCATCGAGGTTTTCTCCGGAGAGGCCGAAGGTTGTGACTCCGATGCCAAAGCGACTGGCGACCATACGGATTTGATCGGCGAGTGATTCATCGGCGATTCCGTTGGCGAGGAAGAGTTGGCCCGAGTTGGCCCACAAGGAGGCGCTCATGGTCTGGAAGATGTCTTCGCGGAAGCGGTCGTGGCTTGCTTCAATGCGCATGCGGATGGAAGCGAGGCGGTAGGGCGGAAGGCCCAGGGTCTGCTTGAGGGCGAGATGGGCGGGGTCGAGGGTGAGGCCCTCTTCGGTGAGGTCGCCGTGTTCCCAATCGATCATGACCATTTCGGGAAATTTCCAGAGGTTTCCGACGGACGCGGTTTGTCCGAGGGATTTACGGAATTCGAAGGTGAAGAGGCCCCGGGACTCGGCGTATTTGTGAACGATTGCCCGGAATTTTTGAATACGAAGCATCGCCTGATTGGTCGAACCCGAGTCGTTGAGATCATCGAGTCGACCCTGTTGCATGGCGACGATTTCCTGAGCTCCGGAGAGAGCAGGCATTTGGGCGCCCCGTTTGTAGTAGCCCTGTCCTTTTTCGACCTTGGCAATCGGCGAGCTGGGGTCGCACGACATGATGGAAAAATGGTAACGCAGTGAGGCGTCGGAGTAATTTCCGTCCAGTTTCATTCTCACGAGACGAATGAGTTCAGTTCCTTTGATTGATTCGCGGGGATTGGAAGGGAGGAGATCGTTCAGGAGATCTGTTAGCTGGCTACGGAGACTCATTTGGTGCAGGTTGCTTGGTAAAGCTGGGGGCGTAAAGAGATGGAATCGAATGGTCGACCTGTCGCGCAAGCATCAAGTCAACGAAAGGGTAAAAAAGGGGGGGTAAAGGAGGCTTCTTCACACCTTATTCACAAAAAAGCGCGGTTTGGATTCGAATAGTCTTAATCCGCTTGTCGTCTCATCAAGCGAACTGTTAATTTTCTAGCATGAAATCACTACTCACAATTTGTTTTTCTTTTTTGGTTACACCCTTATCGCTGGCGCAGGATGCGGAGGCGATTATGAACTCGGTCCGTCAGGTCACTGCCCTGCAACAGGAGCAGGACCTTCATGGTTTCATTCGTAAGGGAAGTAAGAAGACTCCGCTTTCACTCTTCTTGCGAGGCGAGGATATCCAGTTTGCGTTGGATGGGGGGAAGGAGCGTTTTCACCTTCGTTTGAACAAGGATAATCAGGAGCTTCGCGAGATTGAGGGGGGGAAGACGAGTGTTTTTCCGGCTTCGAAGATTGCGGCTCCGATCGCAAAGAGTGATGTCTCGTATGAAGATTTGGCGTTGAAGTTTCTTTACTGGGATAATCCGCGGATTGCGGGTGAAGACAAGATCAAGGGGCAGGATTGCTGGAGAGTGCATGTTGCCAATCCCAATCAAAACGGGCGTTATCGCGAGGTGAGTGTTTGGGTGTCCAAGCGTCAAAGTGCTTTGATGAGGGTGATTGGGTATGGTCCGAAGCCGAAGCGGGTTCCTTTGAAGCAATTTGAGATCACCGACATTATGAAGGTGAACGATGTTTACACCGTGAAGACGATGAAGGTGAGTGCCTTTGATGATAGCGGGCGCACGACCGGGATCACTTATCTCGAATTCGACAAGCCGAAGCCTGTGGCGAGGCGGGGGCGGTAAGATCGCCTTTTCAGAATGATTAAAAAAGCCAGCTCCGGGAAGGGGCTGGCTTTTTGTTTGAAGTGACCGGAATGGCTACTCGGGGAGAGAGGCGTGGATTTGTTCGAGGGTCATGAGGGCGTAGCAGGTGACGAGGATGGGGTCATTTTCCATCCAACGGGAAACCTCGTTGACCCATGAGCCGTCCTCGCGCTGGGTGCTGAGGACTTTTGATGAGAGCCGGGTGCGCCAGTCGATCTTGAGGCCGTCGGGGCCATCGAGGGAGGCGATGTTGGCGGCGGCGAGGGTTTTGGCCATGACGTTGTAATAGTAGTAGAGGCCCTGCCCGCCGAGCCCGGGATTTTCTTCGAGGCTGAAGTTTTGAGAGAGCCATTGGACGACGGCTTTGACGCGGGGATCGTCAGCGGTGAGGTCCGAGTAGACGAGTGAGAGGAGGCCTGCATAGGACATGGAGCCGTAGGAGCGGAGGGCGACCTTACCGTCTTCCCCGACTTCTTCCCCGGCTTTGGAATCTCCGGGAAAGTAGATGAAGCCGCCATCGTTTCCGACTTTCTCGCCTTTATTGGTGGTCTGGAGGTTTTGGCATTTGGTGACGAATTCGAGAGCGGCAGCCCAATCGAGTTCGGGCTGTTTTTTTTCTCCGGTGTCGGTAGCGAGGGAACGGGAGTGGTAGAGAGCTTCGAGGGCGAGGTGGGTGTTGGAGAGGTCCGAGTGATCGTAGCTGCCGCCGTAGCCGATGCCGCCATCGAATTCACTGTCGAGCTCACCTTTGACTCCCCAGTCGGTCTGTTGGCTGATGAGGAAAGCCCGGGCTTTGAGGATGGGTTCCTTGTACTTTACGGGGTCGGCGGCCATGAGGGCCATGATGGAGGTGGAGGTGTTATAGGTGGCCAGGCCGATGGAGTAGATGCCGCCATTTTCCTGTTGTTGTGAGACGATCCAATCGAGGGATTTTTGGATGTCCGCGGGGATGGGATCGGATGCTTTGCGGGAGGGGTCACCGAGGATGGAGCGGACAGCGAGGGCGGTGAAGGCGGGGAAATCCTTACTGCCGAAGAATCCCGCGGGATCTTGTTTGGACTTCAGGTAAGTGACTCCCTTTTTGATGGTCTCCTGCATTTCGAGTTTGACCGAGAGGTGGGCACCCTCCTGGGCGGAGAGTGGGGCGATGAGGAACAATACGGCGGCAAAGTAATGCTTCATGGTTGATAGGGTTTGATGATGAGGGTGACGACGGTGCCTTCTTCGGGCACGCGCTTGGGGAAGGGGAACCAGATGTCGTCATTGTGGTTATCCTTGCCCGGATAGCTGATGAGTGGCGGTTGGCGGGGGAAGATGGCGAAGAGGTCGCCCGCGACTTCGGCCTTGAATTGGCCTTCGTGGAAATAGGATCCGGTGTAGAGCCACGGGCCGGGTTCCATGGCCTTTTCGGTGACGCTGTGAATGATGAGGTCATTGATGGGAACGTTTTTCGTTTGGCCGTCCTGTTCCCATTCAACGTGGATTTCGACGCGTGCGGCTTTTTTCACCTCGTCGGGGACTTCATGAAATTTTCCGGTGGGCCGGTAGTCCTCGTCTACGATTTCGAAGAGTTCTTTGGATTCCTTGAAGCCGAGGAGTTTGAAGGCGATGTTGAGATGAAGGGGGGAGACGTCTGTGATGAAGAGGGCTTCGTGAACCTTGCCCTTGCCGTTGACGAGAAGGTACTCGAGGGGGCGATCGACGGTGTTGACGCCGGCGCCGAGACGGATTTCGCGGGTTTTCTTGTTGAGCGTGACTTTTCCGATGCGGTATTCGGATTCGTTGATCTGCGTGATTTGGGGAGTCCCGGGTTGCGGGGCAGGATCAGGTTCCTCCGCCCGGAGAAAGAGGGAGGAGAGGATCAGGAGGAGAGGGTAACCGAGGCGCATCTGCAGATTGGGCTTATCTCAAGTTGCCATAGATTAACGCAAGATTGAGGGGGTTCTTAGAATTATTCCGAATTTTCCTCCTGAGGGGAGTGGAGCGAGGTGGCCAGATCATACCACATGAGGCGGGTGATGTGACCGGTGATCAGGGTTTGGGGGATGACATCGGGCGGGGAAGGGGGGAATTGGTAGCCGTGGCCGGACAGGTGGGACCTGACGGAGCGAAAAACGCCGCGTGTCATTTCGTCTTCCAGAGTGGCGGGGTCTCCGTTCACGGTGAGGACCGCGGTGGTAGCTCCGTCTTCAGCCCCGGTGGAGAACCAAAGGGCAAGGGGAGGGTTTTCAACGTTTCCGGGATTGCTAACGCTGGTGATGCGGGGGGTGATCTGGATTTGATCTCCGGAGTGTTTGCGGATGGTGGTGGCGAGGTTGAGCGCGATCAGTTTGACCTCTTCGCTGGCGGGATTTGACGAGCTGACGTTGAGGGTGAGGGGGAATTCGGCTTCGGGGTCGACATTCCAGCGGGGAAGGGTGGGGACGAGGGAGGCGATTCCTTCGGTAGCATTGCCCAATTCCTCCGGAGCCGGGTTGGGGACGGTATCGACGACGCGCTCGAGTGCGAGGAGGGCCCGCTGGAAGTCTCCACGGGCCTGAAGGGTTGAGGAGAGTTCGATCAAGCGGGTGGCGGTGTTGTTGAGCGCGAAGTCACGATACTCGGCCAATCCGGGGGCTGATTCGAGATCGCCGAGGTCGGCATCGGTGATGACGGGAATGGCGGGTTCAACGGGATCTTCGGGAACGTCGGAGAGGTCAATTTTTGGTCCTTCGGCAATCTTGGGCTGGAGGGATGCGACACCGACGATGAGATCCTCTCCGAAATCCTCGGGAGGGAGGTTGACTCCCCTAGGCGTCATGAAATTCATTTCGCGGGTGCGGACGTGCCAGGTCAGCAGGATGACTCCGATGACTGCGATGATGGCGACGTACCAGGGAACTTTCACGTGATGGGAGAATGGAATTTAGATCTGTTCGCGGGAAGTGCAAAAAAAGAGCTGTCCGGATTTACCGGACAGCTCGAAAGATTGATGATCCAGAAACTGATCAGTCAGCGCTCTTCACGAGGGTCGCCTTCTTACCGACGCGGCTGCGGAGGTAGTTGAGCTTGGCGCGACGCACCTTGCCTTTGGAGACCACTTCGATCTTGTCGATGCGGGGGCTGTGGATGCAGAAAACACGCTCGACGCCGGTTCCGTAGGAAATCTTGCGCACGGTGAACCCGGAGTTCACGCCGCTGCCACGCTTGCCGATGACGATGCCCTGGAAAATCTGGATACGCTCTTTTCCGCCTTCGACCACACGGGTGTGGACTTTGATGGTGTCTCCGACGTTGAAATCGGTCACGTTTTCCTTGAGCTGCTCTTGCTCGATCTTCTGGATGATGGTCATAATCGTATCGGTTGCGGTTGGGCGGGGGAGGGGAACTATTGGTTTTTCAGGGCGAATGCAAACGTTTTTTCAGCCGGGAGGCCTGTTTTTCACAGGAATCGGGGACGAAAAAGTGTGGCCCGGTTTCCCGAGCCACACCACACACATGAACAAACACATTCGTTCCTGAAAATTTGCGCCATCACACGGATGGCTTAAAGGTTGCCGGATCAGCATGGAGGTGGCGGAGGAGGTGTCGAGGAGCACGAGGGGAGGAGTGCCAGGGCACCAATCGAGGTGATCAGGATGAGGAATTTCGTCATTTCAGTCATAGGACCCGTTTTTGGGGTGATTTATTCCTAAAATGTCGACAAAAGGTGAAATTATCCGGTTTCGGGCATGAAGGTGGGCATGATGATCCCTTGGGTGGATTTGGCCTCACCGAGGACTTGAGAGAGGTGAAGTTCGCAATTTCGGGCGCCGAGGCGGTAGAGGGTGGAGATCAATTCGGGTTGATCGGCTGGAACGAGAAAGAGGGGGGAGTCGTTTCCGAAGCGGGGCAATTGGGATGCAATCAGGGCGAGGGCGGCTTCCGGGGAGGTCATGATACCGGGGCCGAGCATTTTGCTACCGGGGTGATTTACGGAGAAGAGGAAGCCGGTGATTTTATTATCTGAAAGGGAGACGGAGCCACTCCAGATTCCGGCTTGGTTTTCGATGAAGTGCCGGAGGTCTTTTTCGCGCCGGATGCCGCTGACCTTTTCTTCGAGTTGGAGAAGGTCCGGGAGGTCATCGAGGAGGGCGGGTCGGGTTTCTTGAGTGGACTCAGGAAAGGTGGGGGGGCTGGAGAAGACCATGTCCTGAAAAATGGCAGTGGGGGTGAAGCCGGCCCGGGTGTAGAGGGAGTAGGAATCAAGATTGAGGGCGCTGGAGACGAGGCGGATGGGTTTTCCGTTGGCGAGGCGGATGACTTCGGCGAGGAGCGCTTTGGCGGCACCGAAGATGTGGGGCGCGGCATTCATGATACCTAGCGAGACATGGGTTTCGCGCGGGTGGTAGAAGCAGGAGCCAACGAGAGTGCCATCGAGTTCGGCGACCAGGCAGCAGCCGGGATCGAGAGCTTCATAGACTTCGGGGAAGACGCGGCAGGAGGCCGGTTGATCGGGGGGGAAGCAATCGCGGTTGAGATTGCGTTGATACCAATTGTTGGTGGAGTGATGAATGAGGGAGGCGAGTTGATCCCATTCTTCATTTTTGAGCGGGCGGATGATCATTGTTAACGGGTAGCAGAAGAAGCGGTTGGAGCAAAGGGCCTGGTGGGGCGGGTTTGTTTGTATTGACCCGAGAAGGTGAGTTGTTAGATATCACAAATGAAGTTGTATTTTGGGGTCCTTCTATTGGTATTTGTTTCATCATGTGCGCATCACCCGGAGCAGCGTCCGGCGAAAGCGGATTATTCCAGGATGGGAGAGGAGGTGGGGGTGAAGGTGTCCCGCAAGTTGTGTGTGTTCATGGATGGGACGGCGAACAATCATCAGTCGCAGACCAATATTCGCCGTCTGTTTGAATTGATCTCGGCGGAGCGGAGTCCGGAGACCTTGTGCTTTTACGATGTGGGAGTGGGGGCGGAGGATCTGAAGTTGTCGGGAATGGCATTTGGTGCCGGGTTTTCGAAGAATGTGGTGCAGGCGTATAATTTTTTAAGTGAAAATTATCGGGGGCCGAAAGATGAGATTTATATCTTTGGGTTTAGTCGTGGGGCGCGGCAGGCCCAGGTCCTTTGTGATTTGCTTGATGAGTGTGGATTGCCTTCAGACGAGGTGAAGGCCGAATATACCGTGAACGATGCGGGGTATGTGCATGCGGGTCGGGTGTTGTTGCGGGAATATAAGGATCATGTTTCGAAGCGGCGGGGCGGCGGGCATTCCGATTTGGCGGCAATGAGAGAGGAGAGCGGGTGGAAAGAGGTGACGGTGGAGTTGGTGGGAATTTTCGACTGTGTGGAAAGTATGGGGAACAACGTGTTTCGTGGGCTTGCGACGGGAAGTTTGAAAGACGGAGTTTATCACGGGCATGCGCAGTATACCTATGATCTGCCAGCCAATGTGAAGGAGGCGTATCATGCGATGGCATTGGATGAGAAGCGTGGGTTGTATGAGGTGATCAAGTGGACTTTGCCGAGAGAGAGACGGAGGTATCAGAAGGTGGAGCAGGTGTGGTTTGCCGGCGGGCACGGGGATGTGGGGGGAGGGTATCAAGAGAGTCAGAGTCTCTCGGCGATTCCGTTAAACTGGATGCTTAGCAAATTGGAGAAGCATGATTTGGTGGAAGATGGTTTCCGGGTTTATGCGGATTTGAGGGGTCCGATCAGCAATACGAGAGAGTTTGGGGTGGGGAAGGCGTTGGCTTCCTTTCGGAGTGATCGGCCGCGTTATGAGGCGCTCTGGGTTGATCGTGTCGACCCTGCGGAGTTTCCGGGATCAATCACTCGATCCAAGGTGGGGACGATCAAACCATTGGTGCATGAATCGGTTTACCAGCGTCTGGCGATGGCCCGGATTCCGGGGGCGAAGAAGGCGACGCTGGAGGAATTTGGCTACCGGCCCTGGTTGCTGAGGTGTCCGAAGGGATTTACCTTCTCATACGGGAATGTGACGTATCCGGCATACGACTACATCAGCGGACAAATCGGAAAGCCGGGTTCGACCGTCGATGTGGCTCGATTCCGGGCAAAGACGACTGCGGTGGTGACCGACCGGAGGAAGTCCGAGGCGGGTGGCTTTCAGAAGTGAATCGCGGGCCCTCTTATCCTTCGTTGAGATTGGCGATGATGCGGAAGAAGGTGTTTTCGCTTTGTTTGGGGATGGAGGCGGTGAGGACCGTGCCATCTCCGGAGATGGTCTCGACGGGGGTCCAGGAGCCGGAGGCGAGGTCAGTGGTCCTCTCGAGGTGGTAGGCGACTCCGTCCTGAGAAGGCCAGTTGAGGAGGATGTTTGTGCCGTCGAAGCCGGATTGGATGGTGGGGGCGAGGGGGACGATGGCTGGGGTGTCGGTGATGGTGATGGAGGAGGGCTCGAGGGTGAAGGTGAGCTGGTTGTCAAAGCCGCCGGTCATGATGGTGCCGGTGGCGGAGTCGATTTGGTCGATCGAGAAGCCGCGGACCCAGATGCCGAAGTCCATGAAGGTGTTGGGTCCTCCGAACTTGAGGGAGATGGTGTCATTTGACTCGCCGGCGCTGAGGGGGAATGAGGAGAAGGTGGCACCTTCGCTTTGGTGAAGGGCGGGCTCGAATCGTTCCGGGATCGGGAATTGATTGGTTCTGACGAAGAGGGTGTAGGGCGCGCCGGAGATGCCTGAGAAGATTGAGCCAGCCCAGAGTGAGTCGGCGATGGAGATGTTGATTTTTAGATCAAGATTCCGGAGGTAATCGACATCGTTTTGTCCAACAGCGCCGCCCAAGCCGTCGGACTCGGCGAAGTCGCTGTAGGACATGGAGAGGGTGACGGGGGTGCCGTTGGGGTAGGCTTCATTAAGGAAGACTCCGGTGCGGTTGGTGATGGTGCCGGAGGCGGTCCAGATCACGGTGTCGCCAAGGGCGGTTGTGATGAGCAGGGAGGTGAGAATGAGAGAGCGACACATGTCAGATAGTAGGCATGACATGGGCTGAAGGTCAAATTGCGAAGGTTTTGTGGATCAGGCGAGGAGGGGTTTGACGATGTGGCCGTGGACGTCGGTGAGGCGGAAGTCACGGCCCTGGAAGCGGGTGGTGAGCTTTTCGTGATCGAGGCCGAGTTGGTGGAGGATGGTGGCGTTGAGGTCGTGGACGTGGACTTTGTCTTCGACGGCGTTGAAGCCCAGGTCATCGGTCTTGCCATGGTTGACGCCGCCTTTGATCCCTCCTCCGGCGAGCCACATGGTGAAGGCGTTGGGATGGTGGTCCCGGCCGTCGGTGCCGCCCTGGGTCATGGGGGTGCGTCCGAACTCGCCGCCGAAGACGAGGAGGGTGTCCTCGAGCATGCCGCGTTGTTTAAGGTCCTTGATGAGGGCGGCGCAGGCTTGGTCGACGTCCTTGCAGTTCTTTTTGAGTCCGTTGACGAGGCCGCCGTGCTGGTCCCAGGATTCGTGGAAGAGTTCGACGAAGCGGACGCCGCGCTCGATGAGGCGACGGGCGAGGAGGGCGTTGTTGGCGAAGGAGCGCTTGCCGGGTTGAGCGCCATACATCTCCTGAATGTGTTTGGGCTCGCGTGAGATATCGGTGACTTCGGGGGCGACGTCCTGCATGCGGGCTGACATTTCGTAGGCAGCGATGCGGGTTTGGATTTCGGGGTCGCCGACGGAGTCGAAGTGGCGTTGGTTGAGCTCGTTGATGGCGTCGATGACGGACTTGCGGTTGTGTTTTTCGATGCCTTTGGGATTGGAGAGATAGAGGACGGGGTCGCCGACGGAGCGGAATTGGACGCCATCGTGGATGGAGGGGAGGAAGCCGGAATTGAAGTTGGCGGCGCCGCCGGAGGGGCCTTTTGAGCCGGAGGAAATGACGACGAAGGCGGGGAGGTTATCGGTATCGCAGCCGAGGCCGTAGGTGACCCAGGAGCCGATGGAAGGGCGGCCGAATTGTTGGGATCCGGTGTGGAGAAGGATTTGGGCGGGGGCGTGGTTGAAGGCCTCGGTGTGCATCGAGCGGATGACGGCGATGTCATCGGCATGGGATCCGATGTGGGGGAGGATGTCGGCCATTTCGGTGCCGGCCTGACCATACTTTTTGAATTTGAACTTGGGTCCGAGGAGGTTGTTTTCGGGATTGATGAAGGCGGATTGGTAGTTCTTGAGGAGCTCAGCGGGAGGCGCGGTGCCATCGAGGCGGGCGAGCTCGGGTTTGTAGTCGAAGAGATCGAGGTGGCTGGGGGCGCCGCCCATGTAGAGGTAGATGACGTTTTTGGCCTTTCCGCCGAAGTGGGATTTTTTGGGAGCGAGGGGATTGGATTGGGCGCGGGCTTCGAGGGAGGCGAGGGCGATGGCACCGAGTCCGAGGCCGCAGTCTTTCATGAACCAGCGGCGGGAGTGGGCGCGTTGGATATCGGGGATGAGGTTGGGAGGGAGCGTGGGGAGCATGGGGAGTTTGAAGTTTGAAGTGTTCAGTTTGAAGGCTTGGTTGGGGGGCTTGGTTGAGGGGGCTTGGTTGAGGGGGCTTGGTTGAGGGGGCTTGGGATGGGGATGGGGGGAACGCGAATCTTGCGAATTGAGCTAATCTTGGGTTGGGGGGCTTGGGTTGGGGGGCTTGGGTTCTGAAGTTCGGCTGAAGCCTACACTACGAACTGGGGCTTGGTTGAGGGGAAGCGGGCAGGAATGCCCACTCTCCTTATTGTTAGTTTTTGGTCATTGTTTCGTCGAGGTTGAGGAGGGTTTGGGCGACGGCGGTGGCGGCGGCGAGGTGGACGGGGTTGTGGGTTTTCAGGTCGAGGGGGAGGGGTTTGTAGGTGGTGATGAGTTGGGTGGCGGACTCGGGGGTGATGTTTTGTTTTTGTTGGTCGAAGAGGTTTTGGAGGACGGCGAGTTCTTCGGTGTTGGGAGGTCGGGAGGTGCAGTGCTCGAAGGCTTGGGCGATGGAGGTTTCGAGAATGCGGGCGCCGAGGGCGACGGCGGCCTCGACGGACATGGATTCGTTGAGGGTGACGAGGGCCTGGAGGGGGGTGGTGGAGATAGTGCGTCGGACGCAGGCGGCGTCGCCGGTGGCGGCATCGAAAGCGGCGAGCATGGGGTAGGGGACGCTGCGGAAGCGGAAGGTGTAGAGGGCGCGGCGGTAGCGCTGGGAGTCCATCTCGGTGTGCCAGATTTTGGGGCCATAGGAGGCGGGTTTTTGGAAGAGGAAGGCGGGGGCGGGAGGGAAGACGCAGCGGCCTCCGAGGTCGAGATTGATGAGTCCGCTGGTGGTGAGTTGGATGTCGCGGAGGGTTTCGGCGGGGACGCGGAAGCGGGGGCCGCGGGCGAGGAGGCGGTTTTTGGGGTCTTTTTCGCGGAGGAGGGATTTGTGGGTGGAGTCTTGTTGGTAGGTGGCGCTGGAGACGATGAGGCGGTGGATGTGCTTCATGGACCAGTCGTTTTCCATGAGTTCGACGGCGAGCCAGTCGAGGAGTTCGGGATGTGAGGGGCGCGGGCTTTGGAGGCCGAGGTCCTCGGGGGTTTCGAGGAGGCCGGTGCTAAAATAGGATTGCCAGATGCGGTTGACGAGGGTGCGGGCGGCGGTGGGTGAATCGGGTGCGACGAGCCACTTGGCGAAGGTGAGGCGGGAGTGGGGGTCGCCTTCAGGAAGTGGATTGAGGAAGGCGGGGACGTGGGGTGTGACCTCGTGTTTGGGTTGAGTGTAGTCGCCCCGGTCGAGGAGGCGGGTGACGCGGGGCGAGGCGACCTTGCTGGCGACGAGGGCGACGGCGGGGACGGGGTGTGATTTCCAGAGTGATTCGATTTGTTCGTTGTAAGAAGCGAAGTTGGGATTGAGGGAGCGCCAGTGGCTGAAGAGGCGGGATTCTTGTTCGGGGGTGCGCTTTTCGGCGGTGAGGGCTTCTTTGACGAGAGGTGGAAGAGAGTCGAAGGCGTTGGGAATGGCGCTGGAGAAGGAGAGTCGGAAGCGGCCGATGTTGAAGGTTTGGTTGTCATCGGAGTTGATTCCGCCGTGGCGCTGGGAGAGGAAGGTTTTGAGGTCGAGGGAAGGGGCGTTTTGGAGGGGTTCGGTGAGCTCGAAGACGAGGACCTGGGGATCGTTGGAGCGGCCGGGGCCTTGGTCGGTGGTCCAGGCGGTTTTGTCATTTCCATCGATGGCGTAGGCGGCGTGGCCGGTGATGCGGTCGTCGGGTCCGCGTTCCGCATTGAGCGGGTAGCGCATGGGGTCGAGCTTGGCGTCGGGTGGATTGACGGAGGCGGCGGCGTTTTTGAAGTTGGCGTTCTTTCCGTTGACCTTGAGTTGGTATTCTGAGAGGGCGGCGGTGCCGGCCATGGATCGACCGGGTCCGTTGAGGGAGAGGTAGGGGTCGTTGAGGAGTTCGATGCGGACAGAGCTGACCGTGTCGAGGGTGGTGGGTTGGTGCTGGAAGGGGGCGGTCATCATGGTGGCGGCGTAGCCTTGGTTGATGAGGGAGCCGTCGGGGCGGTTCTGGTATTTTTGGCCATCGTCGCCGAACTGGGCGAGGTCTTGTACGATCCATTCCGTACGTGGGAGGGCGAGGAGGTCGGACTGCCATTGCCGGAAGTCGGCTTGCCAGGCGGGTGTTTCGGACTTGAGGCGCGACTCGATGTCGGAGGTGGCCTTTTTAATCCGGGCGATCTTTTGGTGGTCGGTTTTTGAGTAGGCGGGGCGGGAGGTTTCGCGGATGGAATTGAGGTAGGCGAACATGCCGAAGTATTCGTCGTGGGTGAGGGGGTCGTATTTATGGGTGTGGCATTGGGCGCACTGGGTGGTGATGCCGAGGACACCTTTGCCGATGGCATCCATTTGGTCGTAGATGCCCTCGATGCGGAACTGCTCAAGCTTGGCTCCGGCTTCTTCATTGGCCATGGAATGGCGAAGGTAGCCGGTGGCGATGTGGTCGTCCCGGGTGGCGTTGGGGAGAAGGTCGCCGGCGATTTGTTTGATGACGAAGTCGTCGTAGCTCATGTCGGAGTTGATGGCGTTGACGACCCAATCGCGGTAGAAATGCATTTCGCGCGGGAGGTCTTTTTCGTAGCCGGCAGAGTCGGCGTAGCGGGCGACATCGAGCCATTCGCGTCCCCATTTTTCACCGTGATGGGGGGAGGAGAGGAGATTCGAGATTTGGGAGTCGAGATTTGAAATTTGAAAGGTGGAGAGATCGGAGAGGGATGGAGGGAGTCCTACGAGATCGAGGTGGAGGCGGCGGAGGAGGGTGCGTGGTTTTGCGGGAGCGGAGGGTTGGAGGTCGGCGGACTCGAGTTGGGCGAGGATGAAGCGGTCGATGTCGTTTTTGGGCCAAGTGGTATTTTTGACGTCCGGGGGAGTGGGACGGGTGGGAGGGGAGAAGGCCCAGTGGGTGCCCCATTCGGCACCTTCGTTGATCCAGTCGGTGAGGATGCTGATTTGTTCCGGGGTGAGCGGGTCTTTTTTGCCGAGGGGCGGCATGTGATCGTCGGGATCGGTGGTGGTGACGCGCTGGATGAGGAGGGAGTTGGAGGCGTCGCCGGGAGTGATGGCGGAGCCGGAGTCGCCTCCTTTGAGGGCGAGTTCGCGTTGGTCGAGGCGGAGGTCGGCTTCGGCGGCGGCTTCATCGGGGCCGTGGCAGGCGTAGCAGTTGTTTGAGAGGATGGGTTGGACCTGGGTGGCGAAGTCGATTTTGGCTCCGAGGGGGAGGGAGAGGGCCAAGGTGAGGATGAGAGATCGCATGTTGGGGAAAGATACGTGAGTGGAGTGCGTTTTTCCATGTCATACAGATTGAATTTTGGTATTTTTCGCTCATGCGCGGTTTGCAGGAGTTATTTGAGCATCTTCCGATGGTGGTGTTTTGGGTGAAGGATCGGGAGGGGAGATTTGTGCGATGTAACCGGAGGTTTGAGGACTTCCACGGGCTGGGACGTGGTGAGTGGAAGGGGATGACGGATTTTGATTTGCATGCGCCGGAGATGGCGGCGCGGTATCGGGAGGAGGATGAGCGGGTGATCGAGGCGGGAGAGGCCTTGCCGAACGAGGTGTGGATGGTGCCGGACCGGAAGGGGGTGCTGCATTGGTGGGTGTCGACGAAAGCGCCGGTGATGAGCCCTGAAGGGGAGATTTGCGGGGTGGCGGGGGCGATGTATGAGATCGCGGATGCGGCGGGGATGATGAGTCCGTATGATCGGCTGGAGGGGGCGCTGACGCTGCTGCATCAGGAGTATGGGAGGACGTTGAGCGGGGAGGAGTTGGCGAAGGCGTCGTTTCTTTCGGTGAGTCAGTTTAACCGGGTGTTTCGGGAGGTGATGGGGCAGTCGGTGAAGGAGTATCTCAATTCACTGAGAGTGGAGATGGCGAAGGGGTTGTTGTTGCAGACCGACAAGACGCTGGCGGAGATTGCGGGGGAGGTGGGGTTTTATGACGGGAGTGAGTTTGGGAAGAGGTTTAAGAAGAAGGAGGGGGTGACGCCGAGGGAGTATCGGGGGAGGTTGAGGATTGGGAATTAGGAATTGGGTTGAGTGAGGTGGCCTTTTTTGATGCGTCTATTGAGGAAGGCTTGTTGGTGTGGAATGTGCATGGCATTCTGTTGTGGTGCCGAAGATGAGGAAAACGCGGATTATTTGCACTCTGGGTCCCGCGACAGAGTCACCTGAGAAGTTGAGGGAAATGATTGCCGCGGGGGCTGACGTTTTCCGGCTGAATATGAGTCATGCGGAGCATGGTTGGTGTCACGATGTGGTGAAGCGGATTCGGGAGGCGTCCAAGGATGTCGGACGGACGGTGGGAGTGCTTTTTGATCTGCAGGGACCGTCGATCCGGACGGGAGATGTGGAGGGGAAGATTTTGCTGGAGAAGGGTGATCAGGTGGAGTTTCGGGTGGAGGGATCGGAGCCATCGATTGAGAAGTCGACGACGGTGAATTATGCGGGGTTGATGAAGGATGTTTCGGAGGGATCGGAGCTGACGGTTGATAACGGGGAGCTGCTGATGAAGGTGGGGCGGATGGCGGAGGACCGGATGATTTGCGAGGTGATCACGTCGGGATCGATGGGGTCGCGTCGGCATATCAACTTGCCGGGAGTGCGGCTGAATTTACCGGCGTTGACGGAGAAGGATCACGCGGATTTGAAGGTGGCTGCGGAGTGCCATGCGGATTTTGTGGCGGGTTCTTTTGTGCGCGATGCGGGGCATGTGCGTGAGTTGCGCGCGGCGCTCAAGGCAGCGGGCGGGACGGCGCAAATTGTGTCGAAGCTTGAGGATCAGGAGGCGATGAAGCATTTGGATGACATCATTCGGGAGTCTGATGTGATCATGGTAGCGAGGGGTGATTTGGGGATTGAGGTGCATGTGGAGGAGTTGCCGATTATTCAGCGGCGGATTGTGAAGCGGTGCCATGAGATCGGGCGGCGGGTGATTGTGGCGACGCATATGCTGGAGTCGATGATCAGCAGTCCGACGCCGACGCGGGCGGAGGTGACGGATGTCTCGAACGCGGTTTATGAGGAGGCGGATGCGATCATGCTTTCCGGAGAAACGACGGTTGGTAAATATCCGGTGCGCTGTGTGGAGCTGATGGATCGGGTGGCGCGACGGATTGAACGGTCCGGAGCGTTGGGGTATGGCGGGAGCGCGACCCTGAAGACGGAGAAGCAGAAGACGATCAAGGCGGCTCTGGGGCTGGCGGACTCGATTCCGGATGCGTTGGTGGTGGTGTTTACGAAGTCGGGTGCGACGGCGCATCAGGCGGCGTTGCTGCGGCCGAAGTCGGCAATTTTTGCGTTCACGCCGGATGCGGAAGTGTGTCAGGCGCTGACGCTGTCGCGCGGGGTGCGGTCGTTTGAGGTGCCGTTTTCCGAGAAGCCGCGGGATACGATATCGGCTGCGGTGGACTTGCTGAGAAGTCAGCGGGATGTGGAGCAGGGGACGCCGCTGGTGGTGGTGAGTGATATTTTACACCAGGATATGTCGGTGGATTCGATCCTTCTGGTGCATGCTTAGGGGGGAAATTTAAACCGCAGATGGACAGGATGAATGGGATTTCCCGGGTTGAGGGGGAGGCCCGGGCGTGGGCAAATTGTGGGAGTGGAGGCGGTGTGGTTATGGGGAGGCTTGTTCACTCGGAGTCACGGAGGATGCGGAGGTTTCCGCAGAGAAGGGTTTATTTTTTGAAGGGAGTATTTGGATCAAAGTGGTTGATCGAGATGAGGGGGTGGGTTTGATCTTCGACTCCATTGGAAATGGGGTGGAGTTTCGATTTAGAGCCATTTTGGATGAGCTTCCATTGCGTGGCGTAGAGGGGCAGTGCTGAAGGTGACTCCTCTGGTGTGTGCAGAATAAGGGTGTTTTCCTCAATAGAGAAGGTGCCCGTGTAGGGGTAGTTGGCCTCAGTCGGAATGTCCGAATAGAACCAGTAGAAATAGCGGTCTCCTGAGATGGCGAGGGCGATCTAACCATCCAGGTTGGACTGCATGACCCAGGCTTTATCGAAGTTCTGAGGGAGAGTTGAAATCGATTTGTTGAGATCGGTTGATATGGGTGAATTTTTCTCGTCTCTGCAACTCACTACAGCAAGGGACGTAATGATTACAAACGAGAGGAATGGTTTCATTTTTTGCGGGTGATTGGACCGGGGCGGAATGATTCGTCTTGGGGTGGTTCCGGGAGGAGGAGAAGTTCCCCGGAATCTTCGACAAAGCGCATGTAGGTGGTCGCGCCGGTTTGGGAGGTGAGGTGGAGGTTCCAGTCGCCTCGCTGCCAGGTTCCTTTGATGGATTGTCCTTTTAAGTCGGCGCTGAAAGTGGCGTCGGGGTTGAGCCGGATGTTGTAGTTGTCGCCCTGCCAATGTCCGTGGGTGTCGGAATCAGATTTGATTGTGGGGTTCCATTCGTCGATGCCCTGAGAAATGAGGAAGAGTGCGATCCAAGGGAGGAGGATGATGCTGATGCCGAAGGCGAGGCGGGCTTTTGATGTTTTGCCGCGAATGGCGATGAGGAGACCGATTACGAAGGACCCGATGATGATGGGTAGGATGAACAAGAATCCGAATGGTTCAGGAAGTGTCATTCTTTGATCGGAGAGGTTATTGCTCCGGCTGGGGGATGGGCCAGATGGGGTCGTCTTGGGTGAAGAGTTTTTTATCGGGGCCGGCGGAGCGGAGTTCGAAGACGTCGCTGGAGATTGTGTGGATGTGGATGGGGGTGCCCCAGCGGTCGATGATCATTTTTTCCTCGTTGAAGATGTGGGAGTCGGGGGAGACGAAGGGGGTTTTGTAGTTGTTTTTTCCGCGGAGGAGGGCGGAGAGGTCTTCGTTGATGGCGTATTGTTGGGTGTCGCGGCTTTTGAGGAGGAGGAAGACGTTGGTGAGGTAGTTGTAGAAGAGTTTGATGTCTTCCTTGCCATTGGAGGAGGGAGAGGCGTAGTCGGCGAGGATGCGGTCGCCCATGGCTTGTTCGGGGTATTCGCGGGCGGGAGGGGTTTCGGTGGATGGGGGTGGAGTGGATTGTTTTTGGGGAGATGGTTCCGCGGGGGGGGTGGAGAGGGAGTAGACGAGGAGCCAGAGAAGGCCGAGGATGAAGCCGACGGTGAGGACGAGGAGGAGGTGTTTGCGCATGGCGGTGGGCGGTGGACTGTGGGCGGTGGACGGGGTGGGAGGGGAGGAACCACGAAAGATACGAAATGGACGAAACTTGGTTGAGGGTTTTTGAACGCGAATTTTGCGAAGGTTGGGGGGCTTGGTTGGGGAGTTTTTTAACCGCAGATGGACAGGATGGATGGGATGGCTTGGTTGAGGGGGCTTGGTTGGGGGGGGGCTTGGTTGGGGGGGCAGAGCGGGACGCTCTTGCTCCTTATTTTTTAGAAGGTGTTGGGTTTGAGGAAGCCCAGGGGGAAGGTGGATTGGTCGGTGGGGTCGATGGTGGAGACGTCGAAGAAGTTGTCGAGGTTGGGGAGGACGGTTTCGAAATTTGAGGTGCCGGAGAGGCCGAACCAGAGGAGGAGTTCGGCGAAGAATTCGTCGACGGAAGTGGTGGGGAGGAGGCGTCCGCGGGAGCTGGTGTCATCGGGGCCGCCGAGGGTGAGGTCGGGGAACTGGCCGAGGACTTTTCCGCCATCGACGGGGCCGCCGAAGATCATTTGGTTTCCGCCCCAGGCGTGGTCGGTTCCGGAGCCGTTGGACTGGATGGTGCGGGCGAAATCGGAGGCGGTGAAGGTGACTACGGAGTCGTCGAGGCCGAGTTCCTCGATGGCGGTTTGGAAGGCTTCGAGGGCGGGGGCGAGTTCGGCGAGCATGTCGTTTTGAGGGGTGAGGAGGGCGGAGTGGTGGTCCCAGCCGCCCATGGAGAGGAAGATGGTTTGGCGTCGGAGGCCGAGCTCGGGGCGGAGCTTGATCATGCGGAGGGCGCCGAGGAGGCGTCGGCCGATATTGGTATCGGGCATGGGGGTGGTGATGAAGTTATCGGGGACGGAGTCGAAGTGCTGTTGGACGAATTCCTGTTGTTCGACGCTGTCTTTGGTGAGCTCGGCGAAGGCCTTTTCCATCATGTTGGAATATTCCTGTTCCATGAGGGAGCGGACGACGAGGTTCTTTTGGAAGGAGGGGTGGTCGGCGTCGTTGTCGTTTTGGGAGAACGTGAGCGCGCCATTGGTGGTCATGACGAATTGCTGGGTGTTTTGTCCGACCTGGAAGATGTTATTTCCATCGAAGGACAAGCTCATAGAAGTGAGGTCCTGGTTGTGGGTGGTGTGGAGGCAGTCGGCGATGCGGCCGGCCCAACCGGTGAGTTTTTCGGCACCCAGGGGCAGGGAGGTTTGCCATTGTTCCTGCTGATCAATGTGGGAGAAGAGGGAGCGGGGGAGGGGGTGGGATCCGCTGGAATACTGGGCCATGTCGGTGGGCTGGACGAGGGTGCCGACATTGGAGACGAACGAGAGACGGCGTTTGGCGGTGTCACCGCCGAGGCCATTGAAGAGAGAGCGGATGCCGGAGGTGGCGGGGTGGAGTCCGTAGCCGAGGCCATCGCCTCCGGCGATTTGGTTGAGTCCGAGGAGGGAGGTGTCAGCGAGGGCGACATTTCCGCGCGCGGCGGCGTATTGGGAGTAGCGGGCGTCGGAGGGGACGAGGAGGTTGAAGGAGTCGATGCCGCCGTGGAGGAAGACGCAGACGAGGGTTTTGCGGTCGGTGCCGGTGGCGGGGAGTCCATCGGCGACGGCGTTGTTGGCCATCTTCAGATTGAGAAGAGTGGACATGATGGTCGAGGAACCGAGAGCGGTGCAGGCGGATTCGCCGAGGAACTTGCGGCGGGAGAGGTTTTGGAAGGGAGTCATGGAATAGTGAGTTATTTTTTAGCGTTGGATGGCTCCTTCGGGGGACATGATGGCGAGGTAGATGGCGAGGCGGACGCGGCCGGAGTGGTCGTCGGGGTCGATGGTGTCGAGGGAGGTTTTGATTTGTGAGCGGGTGGTGGCTGACATGGATCCGCCGCAGATGAGGAGGTTGAGCTTGTCGATGAGGGCTTCGTGATCCTGGGCGTAGGGGAGGAGGTCGCTGTAGTCCGGGGTGAAGTGGTAGCGGCCGCCCATTTCGAAGCCATCGACGACGATGTCCCAGAGGGTGTTGGGGACGGAGACGGCGGTGTAGGAGTTGGTGATCTCGAAGACGGGGCCGTCGAGGTTTGCGTCATCGAGTGCGCCGGGCGGGGTGTAGTCGGGGCGGTAGAAGTTGAAGACGGTGGGGGCGGAGTAGGGGGCCTGGAAGGTTTCTTCGAGGAAGGTGTCGTAGTCCCACCAGAGGGCGTTGCCGGAGCGGTTGAATTTTCCGAGTCGGGCGAGGTGCATGGTGCGGATGACGGGCTCGCGGAGGATGCCGAAGTTTGCGCCGGCGGCGATGCCGGGGTCACGGGCTTCGGGGTCGGTGAGGATGGCGGTGACGACGGCTTTGAGGTCACCACGGACGCCGCTGCCGTTATCGATGAAGACATTTGAAATGCGTTCGATGAATTGGGGGGAGGGATTGCTGGTGATGAGGAACTGGATGAGGCTTTTCGAGATGAAGGGGGCGCAGGTGGGGTGCTCAACGAGGTGGCGGATGGTGTCACGGATGTCCTGGAGACCGTTGGCTTGCGAGGGGGCGCGGGCGGGGATGACGAAGCCGTTGAGGAGGGTCTTTTCGTTGAAGTCGTGCTGGTCGGTGAACATTTCCATGGGGACGAGGAAGTCGGCGTCCTGCCAGCCGCCGGATCCCCAGGGGTTTTTGCCATACCAGAGGCCGGTGAAGACGCGGGCCATCTCGGTGATTTGGGTGTTGGTGTAGGTGGGGATGGGCTGGCCTTGTCCGTCGAGTTTTTGGGTGCCGTCGTTATTTAACTCCCAGAGTCCGATGGAGAAGAGCTGCATGACTTCGCGGGCGTAGTTTTCATCGGGGAAGCGGTTGAGGGCGAGGTCGGGCGGTTGGTTGCCGACGTGGGAGAGGTAGAGGCCCATGCAGGGGTCGAGGGAGACGGCGAGGAGGAGGTCGTAGTAGTTCCCGAAGGCCTGATCGATGAGGCGGTCGTAGTATTTTGAAACGGCGAGGGGGCGGTTGTTGAGGCCGGCATCGCGGCGGGAGATGACGAGGATTTGGGAGAGGGCGAAGGCGACGCGTTGGCGGAGTTGGTCGGGGCCGGAGATGGCGGCGCGGGCGAAGGAGGATTGGACATTGTGGCCGTTTACGAAGTCGCTGAGTTCGTTGTAGGAATAGTGCTCGAGCTTGGTGCGGGGGCCATCGAAGTCGGCCATGATTTCCTCGATGTAGTCGCGGTGGTGGGTGGCTGGTTGGTTTTCGATTTGGTCGGTGATCCAGGCGTTGATGCCCATGGAGCGGACTTTTTCGATGTCGGCGATGGTGGGGCCGAAGGTGGCCTGGAGGAGGAGGCGGGAGGCGTCGTGCGGGGTGGTGGATGGGGGAGGGGTGCCGGCGGAGAAGTTGGTCTGATTTTGGTAGAGGGAGTGGAAGGCGGCGAGGTCTCCGGAGACGGTGGTGTCGGGTGCGCCGTCGTTATTTGTGTCAATGGGGACGGCGCGGGCGAGGGAGCTGGCGGAGGTGGCGGAAGAGCCGAGGATGGATTCGTCCCAGTCGGAGAGTCCGTCGAGGTCAGTGTCGCGATCGGTGATGGAGGCGCGGAAGAATTGGCTATCACCGGTGGCCTCGGTGGTGAGGGAGTAGGTGTCGCCGATGAGGCCGGGGGCTTCGGGGTGGGTGGTGAAGGAGGTGAGGCCGGTGGCGGACTCGAGGGCCTGGGTTTTGTGGGCCATGTTGGGCCACTGGAGGTCGAGGAATCCGGAGGTGGATGAGGGGGCGGAGGAGAGGCGGAAGTTTGAGGTGGCATCAAGCGGATCGGTGCCGGCGATGGCCTCGCGGAGGTTGGACTGTCCGTCGCCATCGGAGTCGAGCGCGGGATTCAGGCTGCCGGTTTGGAAGTGGGATTCCCAGACGTCAGAGAAGCCGTTGCCATTGAGGTCGGTGGTGGCGGCGGGTGGGCTGGTGAAGAAGTGGGGCTTGCTGGTGGCGAGGAGGGGGTCGGTGAATTGGTCGGCTTCGACGTCGTCATTGACTCCGTCGTTGTCAGAATCCTGGTTGTTCGGGAGGGTGCCGAGGAGGGATTCGCGGAGGTTGGTGAGGTTGTCGGAGTCGGGGTCGAGGGCGGCGTCGGCGGGGTCGTTGGGATTGAGGGAGTGTGCGATTTCCCAGGCGTCGCTCATGCCGTCGTTATCGGCATCGGCGCAGTGGGCCATGCCGGGGAGTTGGTGGACGGGGGTGGCGGTGCGGAAGAGGGAGATGCCGTAGTCGAGATTGAAGTCCGATTGGTCGTTGATGCCATCGGAAGACCAGAGTGCGGATTGGTCGAGGATGGTGGAAGAGGGGATGACATCCGGGAAGGTATGGGAGGCGACGGTGGTGGCGGTTGTTTGGTTGATGATGGAGAATACGAGGGTCCAGGTGCCGGCGTTTTCGGTCGCCTGCATGCGGAAGGTGAGTGGGTCGGTGGTGTCACAGGGGCCGAAGCCGCTGAGTCCGAGGGAGGCGGTGATGTCGGCGTTGTTGGTGATGTTGTTATCCCAGCCTCCGGAGTTGGAGAATCCTCCGTTGGCCCAGGAATTGAAGGAGTATCCGAGGCCGCCATTTACCTCGCGGAGGCGGAAGCGGAAGGTGCGCCAGTTGTTGCTTTGGACGCGGTTCAGGACGTGCCATTCGATGGCGGTGCGGGCGTGGCCGCCGGAGAGCTCGATGGGGACGTTGCGGTCGAAGACGAACTGGAGGTCGGTCGCTTCCCAGAGGAGTCCGGTGGGGGAGGATTGGTAGGCGGGGACGGGAGGGAGGGCGTGTGAGGCGGACTGGGGATCGGAGAAGGAGGCGGCTTCGGCGGCGTCATTGGTGCCATCGGAATCGGAGTCAGCGAGGAGGGGGTTGCTGGGGAGGGGGGCGTTGAGCTCGGCGAAGTCGGAGAGGCCGTCGCCATCGGAGTCGGCGTAATTCACCTGGGTGCCGGCGTTGACTTCGGCGAGGTCATTGAGGCCGTCGCCATCGGAGTCGGCGAGGTTGGGGTTGGAGCCTGCGTTGAACTCGGCGAGGTGGTCGAGGCCATCGGAGTCGGAGTCAGCGGTGGCATTTGAAACGGCGGGATTTGATTTGTGGCGGAGCTCCCAGTAGTCGGGGAGTCCGTCGGAGTCGGTATCGATGGAGGTGTCGACGATTTGGATGGCGGCGATGCCGGAGGTGTTGTTAGCAGCCTGAAAGAGTTCGAGGGCCTGGGTGGATCCGGAGAGGCCGGGAAGGCGGACGACATTGGCGAAAGTTGCTCCGGGGCCGGGGGAGGTCATGGGCTCAATGAAGGTGGAAATGGGCGAGACGGCGCGGGAGCGGAAGGTTTGGTCGGTGTTGGGGTCGGCATTTAAGCGCAGCGTGCTGGTGGTGCCGATGTAGTCGGCGGAGAGGTAGAGGTAGAGGTCGTAGCTGGAGAAGGGGATGTTGCCGAGGTTGAGGGTGGCGGGGAAGGTGGAGTCGTTGGCGAGGAAACCGTGGAGGAGGTTGGCAGCGGGGGAGCCGTAGTTTGACGAAGTACGAACGCCATCATAGCTGAAGGTGAGGGTGAGGGCGGTGGAGGATCCCGAGGAGTCGACGATGGTGCCGGCAGTGGGGCTGACGATATCATTTTGATCTCCGGTGAGGAGAGGGGTGCCGCTGGAGACGCCCCACCAGCGGAGGGTGTTGGTATGGTTCCAGTTGGTCTGGGGGACGATGCCATTGGGAGAGATGGTGGGCCATGTTCCGCGGGTGTCTTCCTGACCGGAGCGGAAATTGATGCCGATGGAGCCGGACCATGCGGGCGGGGTGCTGGTGTTGCTTTGGGGGTCGAAGCCGGTGGCGATCTCCCAGCCGTCGGAGGCGCCATCGGAATCGGAATCGGCGAGGGCGGGGTTAGAGGAGGTTTCGTTTCCATCGAGGATTCCGTCGTCGTCCGAATCGGGATTGAGCGGGTCGGTGGTGGTTTCGAGTTGGTCGGTGAGGTTGTCTTCGTCGGTGTCTGCGAGGCGGGGGTTGGTGCCGGCGGTGAATTCCTGGAGGGCGGTGAGGGTGTCGCCATCGAGATCGGCGGAAGCGTCGGCGGCGTTGTTATCGGAGAGTTGGTAGAGGGTTTCCCAGTGGAGCGGGATGCCGTCGGAGTCGGCGTCCTGAAGGGCGGTGGGGTCGAGATCGACGGAGAAGGTATCGATGGCGATCCAGGTGTTTGCGGTGCCGCCGGTGCGGGTCATGGTGAGGTAGTTGGCACCGGTGTTGAGGGTGATGGTGCTGGTAGGGACGGAGAAGGAGAAGGTGCGGTAGCTTTCGAAGGAGGGCGTGGTGTAGATGGCGGGGCCGCCATTGAAGCTGATGGAGACCTCGCTGGCGGGCGTTCCGCCTCCGCTCATTCCGGACCAGATGAAGTCGAGATTCACCGTGATGATGCCGTCATTTCCGGCCTGGAGGGCGGTGAGGGGAAAGTGGATGTGGTTGGAGGGGTCCCAAGTGGTGAGGGCCCACTCGAAGTTAGCGACTTCTTCATCGTCCGGGCGGGGAGGGTCGGCAGGGTCGGTTCCGGCGAGGAAGTAGTGGTCGTCGAGCGCGGTGGCGCTGGGAGGATTGGTGTCGTTGATTTCCTGGGAGAACTCGTTGGTGGAGCCGTCATCGATGCCGATGGTGAAGAGGTTCGCCAGTTGGGCGTTCGCGGAGGCGGAAAGAAGAAGGAGGCAAAGAGAGGCTCTCATATGATCAGGGGTCCTATTGCTAAGACGGTTAAGAATGGGTTAGGTTACAAACAGCGCAGGGGTGGACAAGTATCAAACTTATCTTAAGCTCCTCAGGTGGACTTCCGATTAGCGAGCGAATACACGCCAAAAGGCGACCAGGAGCAGGCGATTGCGAAGCTGGTGAAGTCGGTTAAGGCGGGGAACCGGCATCAGACGCTGCTGGGGGTGACGGGATCGGGGAAGACGTTTACGATGGCGAATGTGATTCAGGAGATTCAGCGGCCGACGTTGATCATGAGTCACAACAAGACCTTGGCGGCGCAGCTGTACTCGGAGTTTAAGGCGTTCTTTCCGGACAATGCGGTGGAGTATTTTGTGTCGTACTTCGACTACTACCAACCGGAGGCCTACATTCCGCGGTCGGACACCTACATTGAGAAGGATTCGTCGATTAACGAAGAGATCGAGCGACTTCGTCTTTCAACGATGGGGTCGTTGATTACGCGGCCGGATACGATTGTGGTGGCCTCGGTGAGTTGCATCTATGGATTGGGAAATCCGGAGGACTACAAGGACATGATGTATGGGGTGCGGAAGGGGATGGAGATTGGACGGGATGAGTTTTTACATGAGCTGGTGAGCTTGCTGTTTGAGCGGAACGATATTGCGTTTCAGCGGGGGAATTTTCGGGTGCGGGGGGATGTGGTGGAGGTGCGACCGGCATATCTGGAGGACACCGCGATTCGGGTGGAATTTTTTGGGGACGAGATTGACCGGATTTCGGCGATTGATGTGATGAGCGGGCACGCGATCGATGAGGTGACGAACTACGTCTTTTATCCGGCGAAGCAGTTTGTGAGTTCCAAGGAGAAGCTCAAGAATGCGATGGTGGCGATTCGTCAGGAACTGGATGACCGGATTACGTGGTTTGAGAAAGAGGGGAAATTGATCGAGGCTCAGCGACTGCGGATGCGGACCGAGTATGATCTGGAGATGATGCAGGAGATGGGTTTTTGTCAGGGGATTGAGAACTACTCGCGGCATATCACGGGGAGGAAGCCGGGGGATCGGCCGTATACGCTGCTGGACTTTTTTCCGAATGACTATCTGCTGATGGTGGATGAGAGCCATGCCTCGCTGCCACAGGTGCGGGGGATGTTTGAGGGGGACAAGAGCCGGAAGTCGGTGCTGGTGGATCACGGGTTTCGTTTGCCGAGTGCGATGGACAACCGTCCGTTGCGCTTTGACGAATACATGAAGATGACGAACCAGCGGTTGTATGTGAGTGCGACGCCGGGGCCGTTTGAGATTATCAATTCGAGGCCGGACAACCCGACGTTTATTCCGATCAAGGCGCGGAATGATGAGGACTTTGATCCGACTTTTGCGAAGCGGCTTAAGCCAAAGCCGAGTGGATCGGCGGAAGATCCGGAGGACTTTGATGTGACGCTTGGGGGGCGGCAGTTGATTGTGGAGCAGATCATTCGGCCGACGGGCTTGCTGGATCCGGTGCTCACCTTGAGGCCGCTGAAATCGCAGATTGATGAGACGATCGAACTGTGTCGTCAGCGGGTTGAGAAAGAGGAGAGGGTGTTGGTGACGACCTTGACGAAGAAGACGGCGGAGGACCTGGCGGAATACCTGCAGGGGGTGGATTTAAAATGCCGCTACATTCATGCGGATGTGGACGCGATTGAGCGGGTCGAGATTCTGCGGGCGCTGCGGGCGGCGGAGTTTGATATTTTGATTGGGATCAACTTGCTGCGGGAGGGGCTGGATTTGCCGGAGGTGTCACTGGTTTGTATTCTGGATGCGGATAAGGAAGGATTTTTGCGGAACGAGACGAGTCTCATTCAGACGGCGGGACGAGCGGCAAGGCATGTGAATGGCGAGTGCGTGCTGTTTTGCGATACGGTGACGGATTCTATTCAGACCTTACTCAATGTGACGGAGCATCGCCGGATGGTGCAGCAGGAATACAATGAGAAGCACGGGATCACGCCACAGAGTGTGGTGCGGGCGGTGCAGAAGAGTCTCCATGAGCGCGGGAAGGGGACTTCGGAAGGGGACAAGCTGAACCAATCGATGGTGGCGGAAGACGAGATGATTTACAACGCGGTGGAAGTGATTCGGGAGATGGAGGAGGATATGCAGAAGGCGTCGGCGCGGCTTGAGTTTGAGAAGGCGGCGCACTTAAGGGATCAGATCAAGGAGTTGAGGAAGCGGGCGGGGATTGAGCAGCCGGAGCGGAAGCGAAGGGATGTGAAGTATTGATTTTGGATTGGGTTGTGGAGGGGGGGACCACGAAATTTTCGAAAGACACGAAACTTTGTTGAGGGGCTTGGTTGGGGGGATAATCCGCAGATTTCGCAGATGGGCGCAGATTTTTGTTGGTTGAGGGGCGTTGGTTCCGGATGTTCGGCTGAAGCCTGCACTACAAACTGGGGCTTGGTTGAGGGGGCGTAAGGCTGGAAGCCCACGCTCCATATTCTTGGTTGAGGGGAAGCGGGCAGGAATACCCACTCTCCATATTGGGGGGACGATTCAATAGATCGGGCATTGCTCTTGGGTTGGCTTTGGCGGTAGGGTCTTTTTTGTGAAAGCAGGAGTTCTTGGGTTTCCCGATCGGCGTGATAGTCCGACGATTGATCAGGTGGGTGTGGAGGAGCGTGCGAAGCGGTTTTGTGCGCGGAGCATTAAGAAGGAGACGAAGATGTCGGGGCTGAAGCTTGCGGTGACGATGCTCGATGTGACGACCTTGGAGGGAGCCGATTCCGTGGGGAAGGTGCAGCAGATGTGTCAGAAGGCGATGCAGCCACTTCCGGGTGATCCTTCGGTGGGGCCTGCGGCGGCGGTTTGTGTTTATCCGAGGATGGTGAAGACGGCGGCGAAAGCGGTCGAAGGATCGGGAGTGCAGGTGGCGGCGGTGGCGACGCAATTTCCTTCGGGGCAGATGCGACTTAAGGAGCGGGTGGCGGAGGTGCGTTATGCGGTGAGCCAGGGGGCGGATGAGATCGATATGGTGATTTCGCGCGGGCTGTTTATGCAGGGCGAGTATCGGGCGGTTTTTGATGAGATTGCGTCGTGCAAGGAAGCGTGCGGGGAGGCGCACTTGAAAGTGATTTTGGAAACGGGCGAGCTGACGACTTACGACAGTGTGCGTTGGGCGAGCGACATCGCGATTGCGGCGGGGGCGGACTTTATTAAAACGTCGACGGGTAAGGTGCCGATTGCGGCGACGCTGCCCGTGACGCTGGTGATGCTGCAGGCGATTGAAGATCATTATGACCGCACCGGCAAGATGGTGGGGATGAAGCCGGCAGGCGGGATCAGCAATGCGAAGTTGGCGCTTCAGTATTTGGTGATGGTGCGCGAGGTGCTGGGGGAGAAATGGCTCAACAATAAGTGGTTTCGCTTTGGGGCGAGCTCGCTGACGAATGATCTGCTGATGCAGATTCGCAAACAAGAGACCGGTCGTTACCAGAGCGGAGATTATTTTACGAAGGACTGATACCATGGCTAAGACAGAACCAGGACCACACAATTTCGTGTTCGGCGATTACGCTCCGGCTCCGGAGTCGGCTGATCATTTTAAGATCAAGAAGAGCTACGATCTTTTCATCGGCGGCAAGTGGGTGAAAGCGCCCAAGCAATTTGAAACGACGAATCCGGCGACGGGCGAGGTGATTGCCAAGGTCGGGGAAGCGGGGAAAAAGGAAGTGGGGCAGGCGGTGCGCGCGGCGCGTAAAGCTTTCGAAGGTGAGTGGGGGCAGTTGTCGGGTGCGGAGAGAGGCAAATATCTTTTTCGCATTGCGCGGTTGATTCAGGAACGGTCGCGTGAGCTGGCGGTGGTGGAATCGATGGACGGCGGGAAGCCGATTCGGGAGAGTCGTGATGTTGATATCCCGCTGGTGGCGGCTCACTTTTTCTATCATGCGGGTTGGGCGGACAAGCTCGACTACGCCTTTCCGGGTGCGAAGCCGAAGCCACTGGGAGTGGTGGGGCAGGTGATTCCCTGGAACTTTCCGCTGCTGATGGCGGCGTGGAAGATTGCACCGGCGCTTGCTTGTGGGAACACGGTGGTGCTGAAGCCGGCGGAGACGACTCCGTTGACGGCGCTGAAGCTGGCCGAGATTTTTGAAGATGCGGGGCTTCCGGCAGGGACGGTGAACATCGTGACAGGCGCGGGTGAAACCGGGCAGGCCGTGATTGAGCATCCGGACGTCGACAAAGTGGCCTTCACGGGGTCGACGGCGGTGGGCAAGGCGATTCGTCGTGCGATTGCGGGGACGGATAAGAAGTACACGCTCGAGCTGGGCGGGAAGGCCGCGAACATCGTTTTCGAGGACGCGCCGATCAATGAAGCGGTTGAAGGGATCGTGAACGGGATCTTTTTCAATCAAGGGCACGTTTGCTGTGCGGGGTCCCGTCTGTTTGTGCAGGAGAGTATCGCGGACAAGGTGATCAAGAAGCTGAAGAAGCGGATGGAGACGCTCATCGTGGGTGATCCACTTGATAAGAATACCGACATCGGAGCGATCAATTCGGTGGAGCAACTTGAGAGAATCAAAGCGCTCGTGAATGCGGGTGAAAAAGAAGGGGCGTGCATTTGGCAGCCGGAGGGTCGATTGCCCCGGAAGGGGAATTGGTTTAAGCCGACGCTCTTTACGGAGTGCGCGCAGAGTCATCGGATCGTGCAGGAGGAAATCTTTGGGCCGGTGTTGGCGATTCAGACTTTCAGGACTCCGCAGGAGGCACTCGAGAAAGCGAACAACACGCCTTACGGATTGAGCGGTGGGGTGTGGACCGACAAGGGTTCCAAGATTTTCAAAATGACCACGGGGCTGAATGCCGGTGTGGTGTGGGCCAATACGTTTAACAAGTTCGATCCGACGTCGCCCTTTGGCGGTTACAAGGAGAGTGGGATCGGCCGCGAAGGCGGAGTCCACGGACTGGCAGCTTATCTTAAATTCTAAATTCTTCCGACATGACGATCAAAAAAACCTACAAGCTTTTCATTGGCGGCAAGTTTCCACGGACGGAGTCGGGACGTGTTCTCGACGTGCGCGGGAAGGATGGCGAATTGTTGGCGAATGCCTCTTGGGCGAGCCGGAAGGATTTTCGGGAAGCGGTGGTGGCGGCTCGCAAGGCGAGTGGCGGCTGGGCGGCGGCCTCGGCTTATCTGAAGGGGCAGATTCTTTACCGGATTGCGGAGATGCTGGAAGGGCGTCGGGCGCAGTTTGTGGCGGAGCTGGTGTCGCAGGGGCTGAGTGAGGAGAAAGGGGAGAAGGATGTTTCGACGGCGATTGATCTGCTGGTTCATTATGCGGGGTGGAGTGACAAGTATCAGGCCTTGTTTTCGACGGTGAATCCGGTGGCGTCATCGCATTTCAACTTTTCCGCTCCGGCACCGACCGGGGTGGTGGGGATTGTGGCGCCGCGACGCGGGAGTTTGCCCGAGCTGGTATCGGCTCTGGCGCCGGTGATTGTGGGAGGAAATACCGCGGTTATTTTAGCGGGGGAGAATGCGCTGACGGCGATTTCGTTTGCGGAAGTGCTGGCGACATCCGATGTGCCGGCGGGGGTGGTCAATATTTTGACCGGTCATCGGAGTGAGTTGATTCCGGAATTTGCGAAGCACATGGATGTGAATGCGGTGCTGCTTTGTTCGAACGACAAGGACGAGAAGAAGTTGGTCGATTTGGAGTCGGCGGAGAATCTCAAGCGGGTGAGTCATCAGAAGGATGCGCCGTTGAAGGAGAGTCCGTATCACATTTTGGATTTCCAGGAGATTAAGACGACGTGGCATCCGATTGGGGTTTAAGGGGTTTTGCCGGTGTTCGTGAGATGGAGCAATTAGCTGTTGGCGATTGGCTTTTAGCTTTTGTCGAGCCTTCGGCTCTGAGTGGGCTTTTTTTAAGGGGTATTTTTTGCTTTTCCGGATTCGGTTGTCAGACAGCATGGGCGGGTCATGAAGATTAGCTTGTTCCTTGGATTTGGTGCGTTGGTTTCGCCGTTGCTTGCGCACGAGGGGCACGATCATGGGACAGGGGTGGGATATGTGGTGACGACGGCGACCGAGACGGGGTCTGAGGGATACCGGTATGTGACGGTTCCGGGATGGGGGGCGATGCCGGAGGGGAAGAATATCGGGAATCTTCATGGAGACCTCACGCTCGACAAAGAGGGAAATGTGTATGCGTCGACGACCGGCGGTCCGGGGATTGTGAAGTTTGACAGGTTCGGGAAGTTTGTGCGGACGCTGCGGAACGGGCTGAATGGGATGCACTCATTGACGACGGTGGAGGAAGACGGGAAAGAATTTATTTGGGGATCGCAGGTGGGGAAGAACCGGGCGGTGAAATTTGATTTGAAGGGGAACGTGGTGGCGACGCTTCCGAACGAGAAGACGGGCGAGCTGGAAGGCGGGATGAAGGGACTGACGGAGACCTTGGTGGGGCCGGACGGGGATGTTTATTTTTTCATGGGGTATGGTTCGAAGAAGATTCATCGGCTGAAGCCCGACGGGACCTTGGTGAAGACGTATGGTGGAGCGGGGAAGGGGAAGGATCAGTTTACGGCGTGTCACGGGGCGGCGATTGATTTGAGGTATGAGGAGCCCCGGATTCTGGTCTGTGATCGGGACGGGCGTCGGATGATGCATCTGACGATGGACCTTGAATGGATCGGTCTTTACGGGCCGCAGCCCTTGCGTCGTCCGGCGGACGTGGATGTGCAGGGTGATCTGGCGGTGGTGGGTGATATTGAGGGCCGGCTGGTGTTGATGGACAAAGAGGGAAAGATTGTCTCGGCATTACTCGACAATCCGGACAAGAAGCAGTGGGCGACGAACGGGGTGAAGGCGGAGGGGTTGCACGATGCGGCGTTTTCGGCTCCGCACGGGGTGAAGTTTGGTCCGCAGGGTCAGCTTTATTGCACGGAATACAGCAAGGTGGGGCGGTTGATTGCGCTTTATCCGATCCGATAGATTTTCAGACAACAAAGACTTATGATTCAACTTGAAGACAATTTTGAAGACATCATCGGTAAGACCCTTCGGGGCACGGGATTGGCAGACGGCGTTCTTTCCTTTCTCACGGGAGTGGAGACGGAAGTGATCGAAAAGCTCAAGGGGGGCGAGTTTGATGAAGCGGCGGTGCGGGCAATTGCGCCATCGCTCGGGCTCGACGGAAACACCCTGGTGGAGCGGGCGAAGGGAGCCTGGCGTCCGGAGGATGTGGAGCTGAAGGGGCTGCAGCAGTTCAACACGCTTTTTGACGATGATCCCGAGGAACCGATGACGGTGAACTCGTATTTGGTGTGGGACCCCCAGACCAAGGAAGCGGCTCTTTTTGACACCGGGGCGAATGCGGATGGCGCGTTGGCGGCGGTGAGCGAGTTGGGGCTGGAGCTGAAGTATCTTTTTTTAACCCACACCCATATCGATCACATCATTGATCGCGACAAGGTGACGGCGGCCCATCCCGGGGCGCAGGTTTGTGTGAACGGGATGGAAGCGGTGGACGGGGCGACGCGGTTTGCGGCGGGAGATTCCTTTTCGATCGGGACGCTTCGGGTGTCGACACGACTGACCTGGGGTCATTCACCGGCGGGCACGACCTACGTGGTGCACGGGCTTGATCGTCCGGTAGCGATTGTGGGGGACGCGATTTTTGCGCAGTCGATGGGCGGCGGGATGATTTCGTATCACGATGCCCTTGCCACGAATCGAGCGGAGATTTTCACTTTGGAAGATCAGACCGTGATCTGTCCGGGGCACGGGCCGATGACTTCGGTGGGCGAAGAGAAAGCGCACAATCCATTTTATCCAGAATTCAAATAACCACACAGTACTATGAGTAAAGTAGCATTTGTCGGCGTAGGCCGCATGGGAGCCAATATGGCTCGTCACCTTCAGTTGGATTGCGGACACGATGTGACCGCGGTCTATGATGTTAACAAAGAAGCTTCCGCGGAGATTGCGAGCGAGCTGGGAGCCAAGGACTGCGCGACGCTCGCGGAAGTGACCGAGGCAGCGGAGATCATTTTTACGGTAGTGACGAATGACAACGCGATGCGGGCGATCTTCCTTGGAGAAGGGGAGAACCTGCTTACCGGATCCGCCGGGAAGACCTTTGTGAACTGCGCGACTCTTTCGCCGGGGATTCACAAAGAGGTGTATGCGGCCGGTAAGGAAGTCGGCGCGGAGGTGCTTGAGGGTGCGATGGCCTCTTCCATTTCCCAAGCCCGTGAAGGAAAGCTTTTCCTCATGATTGGCGGGGATGAAGAAGTGTTCGACAAGCACAAGACGATCCTTGAGGAGCTTTCGGTGAATCTGAGCCTTTGCGGGCCGATTGGGAAAGCAGCGGAAGTGAAGGCGCTGGTGAACATGGTGATGAACATCAACACGGCAGGACTTGCCGAGGGGCTGGGTCTTGCGGATGCGCTGGGTCTCGATCTGAAGATGGTGTGCGACATTTTCTCCCAGACGGGAGCCAACAGCCGGGTGCTGGAGACGGATGCCGAGGACATGATTGATCGCGATCATGATTGTTGGTTCTCCGCCGAGCATGCCGCGAAGGATTCGGGCATTGCGGCTGATATTGCCAAGGAGCTTGGAATCAGTCTTCCGGTGAATGACGCGACGAAGGCCCAGTATGACAAGATGGTGACATCGGGTCTGGGTGATCTTGATAAGTCCGGCATTGCCGAGCTGACCTTCAAGGGTCGTGGTCCTTCAGCTGGCGGGTGCTGAGGCTAAGCCCGGCATCAGTTTGATTCCTTTCAAAGGGGAAACGACGTCCTGCGGGGCGTCGTTTTTTTTATTTATGTCAGCGGGTGAGGATTCCTTTGGGGGAGGGGGAGCGGACGGCGTCGATGAGGCGTTGGCCGGCGGGGGTCCATGAGTGGGAGTCGGCTTCGGCGAGGGAGTCGGCGCGGGACTTTTGGGTTTGGAAGAGAATGGCGTAGGCTTTTTTGATTTCCTTGCGTTCTTCGGGGGTGAAGCCGGCGCGCTTGAGACCGATGGTGTTGAGGCCGGAGAGTTGATTGATTTGGTGGGCGATGCAGTAGGGCGGGATGTCGCGGGTGGCTCCGCCATTTCCCTGGATGATGGAGTAGTCGCCGACGCGGATGAACTGGTGGTAGCCGGCGCCGCCGCCCATGAAGATGTTGTTTCCCATGTGGACGTGTCCGGCGACCATGGCGTTGTTGGCGAGGACGTTTTTGTTGCCGATGACGACATCGTGGGCGAGGTGGGAGACGCCCATGAGGAAGTTGTCGTTTCCGATGATGGTGTTTCCATCGGGGTGGGTGCTGCGGTGGATGGTGACGTATTCGCCAAAGAAGTTGCCGTTTCCGATGGAGACGCCGGAGTGGATGTCGGGATCGAAGGAAAGGTCTTGCGGGTTGCCGCCGATGACGGCTCCGTGGCCGACTTTATTGGCGGAGCCCATGGTGACGCCCTGGCAGAGGCGGACGTGGGCGTCGATGAGGCAGTTTTCGCCAAGGGTGACGCCGGGGTCGATGATGGAGAAGGGGCCGACGATAGTGGATGCGGGGACGATTGCGTCGGGGGAGACGAGGGCGGTGGGGTGAATGTTGGACATGGGGTTTAGAATATAAGATCGCTCTCTTCGCGGTAGGAGTAGTAGGGCCGGGCGCCGTTGACGGGTTTTCCGATGATGAGGTGGTCGACGAGGTTGACGTCGAGAAGTTTGGCAGCGTCGAGGAGGGCTTTGGTGAAGCGGTCATCGGCGCCGCTGGGGAGGGGTTGGCCGGAGGGGTGGTTGTGGGCGATGACGAAGGCGTCGGCCTGGTCGATGATGACGGGGCTGAGGATGTCGCGGGTATTGGCGATTGTTTGGTTGGTGGTGCCGCGTGAGATCTCGACCATGCGCTTGAGGTGGAGGCGGGTGTCGAGAGTGAGGACGTAGAGGGTTTCGGTTTTGAGATTGCCGATGATGGGGGCGAGGTGGGTGTAGATTTCCTTGGGTGAGCTGAGGGGGATGGTGTGGATGGTTTCGCGGACGGCGCGAGCTCCGAGCTCGAAGGCGGCGAGGAGTTGGCAGGATTTGGCGAGTCCGAGTCCGTGTTCTTTGCTGAGCTGGGCGATGTCGAGCGAGCCGAGAGTGGAGAGACTGCCGTATTTGCGGATGAGCTGGCGGCCGATCTCGATGGCGCTGGCTCCTTTGGTGCCGGTGCGGAGGAAGATGGCGAGGAGTTCTTCGCCGGAGAGGGCCCCGGGGCCGTGGCGGAGCATCTTTTCCCGCGGGCGTTCGTCGCTGGGGAGATCGTTGATGCGGAGGTTATCGCTCATGCGGTGATCATCCTCGATTTTTGGGGGAGGTGTGGCAAGCTATGAGTCGTGAGCAAGGAGGGAGAGACGTTGGTTTTTTACGATGGCGACTGTGGCTTTTGTGTCCGGTCGGTCTCGTGGGTGAGGCATTTGGATGCGGATGAGCGGTTGGGGTATCTTTCGCTCGAGGAGGGGCGGGAGCGAGGGTTTGAGTTTGAGGAGGGGACGATGGCGGTGGTGCGTGGGGGGGAGACTTTTTTGCGGAGCGAAGCGGTAAGGGTGTTGCTTTGGGAGTGCGGAGGGCTGGGGAGGGTGGGTTCGGTAATCTTGGCGGTGATTCCGCTTTTCCTCCGGGAATGGGGGTATCGGCTGGTGGCGAGGAATCGCTACCGCTTGATGGGGAAAGTTGAGGGCGTGAAGCCGGACACCTGAGGGTGCTAGTCTTTGGATGCTTTCGGGTCGAGAGCATCACGGAGACCATCGCCGAGGAAGTTGAAGGCGAAGAGGGTGAGGGAAAAGAGGACGGCGGGGATGAGGAGGACGGTGACCTCGGTTTCGAGGAAGTTGGCGCCTTCCTTGATGAGGGTTCCCCAGGAGGAGTTGGGTGGTTCGATACCGAGTCCGATGAAGGAGAGGGTGGCTTCGTAGAGGATGAAGCTGGGGATGGTGAGGGTGGCGTAGATGATGACGGGCCCGAGCATGTTGGGGAGGATGTGCCGGAAGAGGATGCGGGTGTGGCTGAGGCCGAGAGAGCGTGCGGCTTCGACGAACTCCTGTTTGGCGAGGGAGGCGGCGGCGGTGCGGACGATGCGGCCCATGGTGAGCCAGCCGAATCCGGCGATGGCGAAGGTGAGGGGGACGAGGTTTGCGTAGCGCAGGACGAAGGCGGTATCCCAGCCCCAGACGTCGATGACAAAGCGGGCCATTTCATCGACGTGCCCGGAGATGAGTTCACGGAAGAGGATGACGATGATGAGGAAAGGCATGGCGAGGAGGCCATCGACGATGCGCATCATGACATTACCAATCCAGCCGCCGACGTATCCGGCGATGCCGCCGTAGATGATGCCGATGGTGACGGTCATGACGGTGGCCATGATGGCGACGAGGAGGGAGATTTGTCCGCCCTCGAGGACGCGCATGAGGAGGTCGCGGCCGAGTTGGTCGGTGCCGAAGAAACCGGTTTCACCGGGGGCGGCGAAGCGGTTGGAGAGGTCCTGATCGTTGGCGTTGAGGCCCATGGCACCGAGGATGGGGCCAAGGATGAAGCAGGAGACGAGGATGGTGATGACCACAATACCGCCGAGCATGGCGAGCTTGTTTTTCTTGAGGCGGACGAAGGCGTCGGCCCAGAGACTGGTTCCTTTTTCGACTTTGATGGGAAGATTGCTCATGGAGTCAGGAGGGGGATCAGGCTTTGCGAAGCTTGGGGTCCATAAAGATGAGGGCGAGGTCCGAGAGGAGGTTGGCGATGCCCATGAGGATGCCGTAGAAGAGGACGAGGCCGAGGACGAGATTGTAGTCCTTGGTGGTGACGCCGAGGACGAAGAATTGTCCCATGCCGGGGACCATGAAGATGTTTTCGACAACGAAGGATCCGGTGATGATGGCGGCGAAGGCGGGTCCGAGGAAGGTGACGGCGGGCATGAGGGCGGGCCTTAGGGCGTGGACGGTGATGACTTTAAGCGGGCCGACTCCTTTGGCGCGGGCGGAGCGGATGTAGTCTTGGGAGAGGACGTCGAGCATGCCACCGCGGGTGAGTCGGGCGAGGTAGGCGGCGACTCCGAAGCAGAGGGTGATGGAGGGCAGGATGATGTCGGAGGGTCGGGACCAGCCGGCGACGTTGAGGGAGGCGAGGGGTTTGGCGATGTTGATCTGGAAGATGGGCCCGAGGACGAAGGTGACGATGCAGATGCCGGCCATGGCAAAGATCATGGCGAGGTAGTCCTGCCACCGGTTGTGGAAGAGGGCGGCGATGATTCCGAGGGGGATGCCGATGCCCATCCCCATGACGAGAGAGAGGAGGCCGAGCTTGAGGGAGACGGGGAAGGACTCGGAAATGAGGGTGGTGACCTTCCGGCCTTTCATGGCGAGGGAGTCGCCGAAGTCCTGGTTGACGACGACGTTCTTCCACCAGTTGGCGTATTGGACGGGGAGGGGTTTATCGAGGCCGTAGTAGGCTTCGAGAGCGGCCTGCTCCTCGGGGGAGGTGGCTTTGGCATCGGCGAAGGGATTCCCGGGGATGGCGCGGACAGCGAAGAAGGTGAAGGTGACGAGGAGGAAAACCACCACGACAGTTTGAGTGAGACGGGAGAAGATGGTGCGAAGCATCGGGAGTGGGTGTTAGTCCTTTTCGATCTTAACGAACTTGAAGGGGTGGTTGTTGAGAAGGAGGGGGTGCCAGTTTTTGACTTCGGGACGGACGAGGTAGTTGGTGGTGTACCAGTAGATGGGGAGGACGGGGGTGTCGTTGAGGATGGTTTCCTCGGCTTTGGCGAGGGTGGCCATGCGTTGGGCGACGTCGGCGGTGTTTTCGGCCTCGTTGAGGTATTTTTCGAAGGTGTCGGAACTCCAGCCGGTGTTGTTATTTCCGCCGTCTTTGATCCACATTTCGAGGAAGGTGGTGGGGTCGAGGTAGTCGCCGATCCAACCGCTGGCGGCGAGGTCGTAGTCGGCATCGTATTGTTTTTGAAGGTAGGTGGTCCACTCGCGCTGGACGATGCGGACGTTGATGCCGAGGTGCTCTTTCCACATGGCCTGGAGGGCTTCGGCCTCGCGGCGTCCGGTCTCGGAGTCGGTGGTGAGGATGGAGATGTCGGGGAAGGCGGAGGTGGACTGGTATCCTGATTCGGCGAGGAGTTCGCGAGCTTTTTCAGGATTGAACTTGATGACGGCGGGCGGTTTGTATTCGCCGAAGGGCGGGGTGATGCCGGAGGCGGGAGTTTGTCCGCCCTGCATGATTTTTTCGCAGATGGCGGTTTGGTCGATGGCGATGGCGAAGGCGCGGCGGACTTTGGGATCGGTGAAGGGGGGGCGGAGGGTGTTGACGCGGAGGAAGCGGACGCCGACGTAGGGTTCCTGGCGGAGGGAGTCGGGGTAGGTTTCCTTGGCGAAGGGGATGAGCTCCGAGGGGACGGAGTAGGTGACGTGGAGTTGATCGTCACCGAACATGCGGGTTTCGGTGTAGTAGTTGGAGACGGGGAGGTAGCGGATGCCGTTGAGTGAGACGGTTTCGGCATCCCAGTAGTGGGGGTTGCGCTCGACCTCGATCATGTGGTTGGTGGTCCAGGTTTTGAGCTGGAAGGGGCCGTTGGAGACGATGTTTCCGGGCTGGGTCCAGGGGGAGGAGAAGGCGGTGTTGATTTCCCCGTGGCGGAGGACGACGTGTTTTGGGACGGGATACCAGGTGTAGTGCTTGGTGATCTCGGGAAGGAAGGGGGTGGGGCCCCGGAGGGTGAGGAGGAGGGTGTGCTCGTCGAGGGCCTTGGCTCCGACCTGGGCGAAGTCTTTGATCTCGCCTTTGTTGTATTCCTTGGCGTTTTTGAGGAAGTAGAGCATTTCCCCATACTTGGCGGGCCAGCCCGGGTCGGGGGAGAGCATGCGCTTGTAGGAGAAGACGAAGTCGTGCGCGGTGACGGGGACGCCGTCGGACCATTTGGCTTCGGGGTTGAGGTGGAAGGTCCACTGGGTGAATTCTTCGTTGGGGGTCCATTTCATGGCCGCTCCGGGGAGGGCGGTGCCGTCCTGGGAGGGGTGCTCGACGCAGAGGCCTTCGAAGAGGGCGCGGATGATATTGGATTCGAGGACGCCGGAGACGAGGTGGGGGTCGAGGCCTTTGGGCTCGTTGCTATTTCCGACGATGAGGATATTGGCTTCATTCGCCTCCTCGATATTGGACTGGCGACGGCAGGATGTCAGCAGGAGGCTGAGACCGAGGGCAAGGAAACCTAGAATTCGCACGGCGGAAAGGTGACGCATCTTTTAAGGGAGGGGAATGATTTTTTCGATTCTTGGGCGATCGGGTGGTTTTGGCTTTTGCCAAGCGGGGGTTGATTCGGTATTTCCCGCGGCGTGAAGATTTGTGTCGTAGGTAAGGGTGGTCGTGAGCATGCGTTGATTCGGTCGTTGCGGGAGTCGGAGAGTGCTCCGGAAGTGTTTTGTTTCCCCGGGAGTGAGGCGATTCATGAGATCGAGGGAGCGGGGACGGTGGATGCGCATGATCTGGAGAGCCTGATTGGCTGGATGACGGGGAACGGGATCGATTTGTGTGTGGCGGGTGAGGAGAGTTATTTGGTGACGGAGGCGGGGCTGGCGAATCGTTGTGCGGAGGTGGGGATTCCTTGTTGGGGGCCTCCTTTTGCGGCGGCGCAGATGGAAGCGAGCAAGGAATTTGCGAAGGAATTCATGCAGCGTCATGCGATCCCGACGGGAGATGCGACGGGGTGTGCGACGGCGGACGAGGCGCGGGCGGCGATTGGGGGGAAGTATCCCACGGTGTTGAAATTTGACGGCCTGGCGGCTGGAAAAGGGGTGGCGGTGTGTGAGGATGAGGCTTCGGCGGAGGAATTTCTGAAGGAGGTGATGGAGGAGCGGCGCTTTGGCGCGGGTCGGCTTTTGGTGGAAGAGTGCCTGGTGGGTCCGGAGATTTCGATCTTTGCGGCGGTGAGCGGGCCGGATTATTTAATTTTGACGCCGGCGCGGGATTACAAGCGGATCGGGGAAGGTGATGAGGGGCCGAATACGGGCGGGATGGGCGCGGTGGCGAGCCGCCAGCTGGCGGATGCGGCGCTGATGAAGCGGATTGATGAGGAAATTGTGGCTCCGACGGTGGCGGGGCTGGAGAAGGATGGGTTGAATTACAAGGGGTTCCTTTATTTTGGGCTGATGCTGACGGCGGATGGGCCGAAGATCATCGAGTATAACTGCCGCTTTGGGGATCCGGAGTGTCAGGCGGTGATGCCGCTGCTTTCGGGTGATTTGGCGACATTTTGTCTGGAGGGGGCGAAGGGGAATTTGAAGCCGGAGCTCTTGAGCTTTGATGAAGGTTGGAGTGTGTGCTGCATTCTGGCGTCGGCGGGGTATCCGGAGAGTTCGAGATCGGGTGATTTGATTGGGGGATTGAAGGAAGTTTCGGAGGCGCGGATCTATCATGCGGGGACGAAGAGGCAGGATGGGGGTTGGGCGACGAACGGAGGTCGTGTTTTGGCGATTGTGGCGGGTGGCGCGACGCGGGAGGAGGCGGTGGAGAAGGCGCATGCGGAAGCGGCGAAGGTGACTTTTGACGGGGCCCAGCGTCGTGCTGATATTGGGCGCTTGCATTTCTAGAGATGGCACAACAGGCTGAATCCGCGAAGAAGATGAGCGATGCGCTAGATGAATCGGCGATCTCGGCGGCTGTTGGCCGTCTGGCGGATCAGCTATTTCAGGCGGCGGGGAGTGAGACGATTGATTTGATCGGGATACGGAGTCGGGGTGATGAGGTGGCGGAGCGGGTGGTGAAGATTTTGGAAGAGAAGGGTGCTTCGGTGCGGTTTGGGGTGCTCGATATTTCGCTTTATCGGGATGACTACGAGCATTTGCGGGAGAATCCGAAATTGCAGGGGAGCGAGATTGATTTTCCGATTGATGGCTCGCGGGTGATTTTGGTGGATGATGTGATTTTTACGGGTCGGACGATTCGGGCGGCGCTGGATGCGTTGTTTGACTACGGACGTCCGGCAGTGATTGAGCTGGCGGTCCTGATTGACCGGGGACACCGGGAGCTTCCGATTGAGCCGCGTTATGTGGGGATGACACTGGAGACAGAGCGTCTGGATCATGTGAAGGTCAGTCTGAAGAAGACGGACGGAGAAGATTTGGTAGAACTTAAACAGCAGAATTAGAAATTATGGTCCGCAAAGATTTCCTCGATATTGTGTCGCTTGAGCGTGAGGAGATTGTGGATTTGTTGGATCAGGCGGTGCCGTTCAAGGATTTGTTCACGCGGTCGGTGAAGAAGGTGCCGGCGCTGAAGGGGAAGACGGTGCTGATGTTGTTTTATGAACCCTCGACGCGGACGCTTTCGTCCTTTGAGGTGGCGGCGAAGCGGTTGTCGGCTGATGTGACGATCTTTGATGTGCCGTCGTCCTCGGTGACGAAGGGGGAGTCGGTGAGGGATACGATTGATACGTTGCAGGCGATGCGGGCGGATTACATTGTGGTGCGGCATCGTTTGTCGGGGCAACCGGCGGCGATTGCGCGGCAGACGGGAGCGTCGGTGATCAATGCGGGAGATGGTTCCCATGCGCATCCGACGCAAGGGTTGCTGGATGCGTTTACGCTGCGGGAGGTTTATCCGGAGCTGGAGAAGAAGCGGGTGTTGATTGTGGGTGATATTTTGCACAGCCGGGTGGCGAGATCGACGAGTACGATTTTGCGGAAGCTGGGAGTGGAGGTGGCGTTTCTGGGGCCGGGGAGTTTGGTGCCGAAGAGCGGGCCGGCCGACATCCGGAGGTTTACGAATTACGATGTGGCGATGAGGGAGTTCCGGCCGGATGCGGTTTACCTTTTACGGGTGCAGAAGGAGCGGATGTCGGCGCCGTTTTTTCCGAGTGATCGTGAGTATCACACTCTTTACGGGGTGACCGATGAGCGGCTGAAGCAGCTTGCGGGCGAGGGGATTTACGTGATGCATCCGGGTCCGATCAATCGTGGGGTGGAGCTGTGCGATGCGGTGCTGGACTATGAACGCTGTCTGATTTCCCAACAGGTTGAGAACGGCATTGCGGCTCGCATGTCGGTTCTTTACGGCCTGAAACCTCAAACATCATGAATCTCTTTTTAAAAGGTGGCGAAATTGCCACGGAAGATGCCGCTCCGGTGAGAGCGGATGTGTGGATCGAGAACGGAACGATCAAAGCGGTGGGTGCCGATCTGGCGACGCCGGAAGGTGCGCGGGTGATCGATGTGACGGGCAAGGTGGTGATGCCGGGGATGTTTGATGCGCATGTTCACTTTCGCGAGCCGGGGCAGGAGCATAAGGAGACGATCAAGGATGGGACCGAGGCGGCGATCAATGGAGGAATTACGGGGGTGGTGATGATGCCGAATACGAGTCCGGCGATTGATTCGGCAACGGTGGTGAAGCGGGTTTTGGATGCGGGTAGGGAGTGCCGGATTCCGGTGCTGACATCCGGTTGTATCACGGTGGGTCGGGCCGGTCATGAGATGGCGGGGATTGACGGGATGCGGAAGGCGGGAGTGCTGATGCTGACGGATGACGGGGATGCGGTGCCGAATGCGGCCCTTTTGAAACGGGCGATGGAGTATGGGAGTGAGTTTGGGATGTTTTTTGCGAGTCACTGCGAGGAAGTGCAGCTTTGCGGGCCGCGGGCGTTGAACGAAGGGGCGGTGAGTTATCGTCTGGGGATTGAAGGGACTCCGGCTTTGGCTGAGGAAATTTCAATGTCGCGCGATCTGGCGTTGGCGTATGCGACGGGGGCGACCTTGCACATTCAGCATGTGAGCACGGCGATCGGGATGGAGCAGATCAAGTGGTGGCGCGATGAGCGGGGAGCGAGTGTTTCAGGTGAGGTGTCACCGCATCATCTGATGTTTACCGATGAGGACATCGGCGATTACGACACGCATTATAAGATGAATCCACCGTTGCGGACGGCGGCGGACAATGCGGCGTTGCTGCAGGGGCTGAAGGACGGGGCGTTTCGGATTATTGCGACGGATCATGCGCCGCACACCGAGTTTGAGAAATCACAGGCCTTTGTGGATGCTCCGAACGGGATTACCGGGTTGGACACGGCTTTGGTGTCGCTCTTTGACCGTTTCGTGGACAAGGGTGAGTTTGGCTGGGATTTGATTGTGAAGCGTTACTCTGCAGAGCCGCGCCGGATGATGGCGCTTGAGGTGGCGGAAGTGGCAGAGGGAAAGGGTGCGGATCTGATCGTGTTCGATCCGAAAGGAGAGACGACGTTTACGAAGGAGTTCATGAAGTCGAGGAGTTCCAACACGCCGTTTTTGAACAAGACTCTGAAGGGGTCGGTTGATCTGGTGGTGCTGGGGGATGAGGTGCTGCTGGAGCGGTAGGGGGAGGCGGTTTTTCAGAGATGAAAAAATCAGGGTCAATCATTGTGATCGGAGTGATCCTTTTTTGGGCGGGCGTTTTTTTGATGGCGCCAGCGATTAGGGGCGACGGTGGATTGGCTCCTATCAACAAAGTTCCCGTATTGTTGCAATCGCTGGGGGTTTTGATGGTGGTCGGGGGATTGGTGGCGAGGAGACAGCCCGGGAAGAAGGGCTGATTGTTTTTTAGGAGAGCGGTCCAAAGAAAAAGCCCGCAGGGATGATCCCTCCGGGCTTTTGAAAAAATTGAATCTCAGGGAGATTTAGGAAATTTCCTGTGCGTAGAAATCCTGCCAGTCCTCAAGGTTGTTGAGGTTCACGGCGTCGAGGATTGCTCCGTTGTCAGCGATGCCGACTGCGGCAAGGATGTTGGCGCGGGTTGCGTCGTCGTGGTTGTAACCAACAACAGCGGCGTTGTGTGCGTCGATCTTGGCTGCGTCGATGGCGCCGCCGTTTTGGTCGAGGACCCACTGCTCACACTGGGTGTAGGAAGGCTTGTTTGCCTTGATGTAGTCGAGGAAAGCTTCGCGGTTGATACCGAGAGCGTCGAGGGTCATCTGGTCGAAGCCAGCTCCTGCTGCAGGGTAGTCAGAGTGAAGTTTACCGACGGCGTCGAGGGAAGCTTTCTGCCAGAGGCGTGGGAGGTGAAGGACACCGAGAGGTCCGGCGATACCGGAGGTGATGGTAGGAATGATTTGGCTCATTTCTTTGTTCTGTAGTTGGTTTCTGTATTCAGAGGCCAAGGCGTTTGGCAACTTAGGAGAAGTGTTAGCGGGCAGTGACATGTATGGCAAATGATTAGTGCCGAAGATTGGAGGATAAAGGGTTTAGGTGCCGCAGAAGGTGTTGCAGACGATTTCTTCGGGGGCGGGGGATTGTTCGAAGGATTCGTTTTGGGGTTGTTCGGTGAAGGGGTGGTTGAGGATGTGGTGGAGGCGGTGGAAGGGGCCGAAGTCTCCGGCGTAGGCGGCTTTAATGACTTCTGCGACGCGGTGGTTGCGGGGGATGAAGATGGGGTTGGTGCGGCGCATGAGGTCGTGGTCGATCTGATGCGGGTGATTTTTCCAACGGGTGAGCCAGTCTTGGGCGGGGGTGGGGTTTTTGAATTGGGCGAGGAAGTCGGGTTCGCTGGAGGCGAGGTGTCGGAAGGTGAGGGTGAAATCGGCCTGTTGGTCGGCCATGAGATCGAGGAGGTCCTGGTTGATTGACCAGTCGGAGTTGTTGGGGAGGCCGATTTTTTTGGAGAAGACCTGGAGGCGGGCGGACTTGTAGAGGTCAGGGAATTGTTCGAGGGCGTCCTTTGCGGAAGCGACGGCGGAATCCTCATCCTCGCCGAGTAGCGGGAGGAGGGCTTCGGCGAGGCGGGTGAGGTTCCATTGGGCGATGCCGGGTTGGTTTTGGTAGGCGTAGCGGCCCTGGCGGTCGATGAAGGAGTATTTTTGGGCGGGGTTGTAGCGGTCCATGAAGGCGCACGGGCCGTAGTCGATGGTTTCGCCGGTGAGGCTCATGTTATCGGTGTTCATGACGCCGTGGATGAAGCCGATGCTCATCCATTGGGCGATGAGTTGGGCTTGGCGGGCGATGACGCCCTGGAGGAGTTCGAGGGCGTTTGTGGCGGCGGGGTGGTGTCGGGAAATGGCGTAGTCGACCAGGTGGGCGAGGCTTTCGAGGTCCTGGCGGGCGGCGAAATACTGGACGGTGCCGATGCGGAGGTGTGAGCTGGCGACGCGGGTGAGGATGCCACCGGGCTCGAGCTCTTCGCGGACGACCTGTTCACCGGTGGTGACGGCGGCGAGGGCGCGGGTGGTGGGGACGCCGAGGGCGTGCATGGCTTCCGAGAGGAGGTATTCGCGGAGGACGGGACCGAGGGCGGAGCGGCCATCGCCGCGACGGGAGTAGGGCGTGGGGCCGGAGCCCTTGAGTTGGATGTCTTTTCCCGAGACCTCGCCGAGGAGGATGGCGCGGCCGTCGCCGAGTTGGGGGTTGAAGCTGGCGAATTGGTGTCCGGAGTAGGCCATGGCGAGAGGTTCGGCGCCTTTGGGGATTTCGTTTCCGGAGAGGAAGGCGAGTCCCCGGTCGGTCTCGAGGGACGCGGGATTGATCCCGAGATCGGCGCAGAGGTCGTGATTGATCGCGATGAGGGAGGGGGAAGAGACGGGGGTGGGGTCGACCTTTTGGAAGAAGGTTCCGGGGAGGCGGGCGTAGGTGTTTTTGAACTCGAAGGGCATGGGGAATGGGGAAAAAGTTAAAAGGCTCTTTTCAGCGTTTGGTTGAGAGGTAGTTTCATTTCCATGCTTCGACCACGGAAAAAGTACACCGTTTACGATCTGCAACAACTGAAGGGGAAGCGGTGTCTGACCCATATTCATGTGAAGTCGCCGGAAGAGGCAGCGGCGGCCGAGGAGGCGGGGGTGGATATTATGAGCTGCAGTTTTGATTCGCCGGAATCGCAGGCGCGGCTTCCGGGATTGGTGGCGGCGGCTCCGAAGAGTTTCTTTTCCTGTGCGACGCCGCACGGGTTGGCGACGCAGGAAGAGGCGATCCGGGTGGGCTTCAAGGCCTTGGAGATGGGGGCGAGCTCGGTTTATTGCTCGGCAAGTCCCTTTATCATTGAGGGAATGACGCGGGAGCGGATTCCGGTGGTGGGGCATTTGGGGATGATTCCGCGTCATGTGACATGGACGAATTATCGCGGGATTGGGAAGTCGGAGGAGGAGGCGCAGGCGCTCTATCAGGGGATGCTGGACCTAGAGTCGGCGGGTGCCTACGCGGCGGAGGTGGAGTGTGTGCCGGAGAAGTTGGCGAGCTTTATGGCATCGAAGACGAAGATGATTCTGATGTCGCTGGGGTCGGGACGGGGTTGTGACACGCAGTTTCTTTTTTCCGATGACATTTTGGGTGATTACGACGAGCGCTTGCCGCGGCATGCGAAGGCGTATCGGGATTTCGCTGCGGAGTATCGGAGGTTGCAAGCGGAGCGGGTGGCGGCGTTTGGCGAATACATTGCGGACGTGCAGAGCGGGAGTTTTCCGGGTGAGGCGAATTTGTTGAAGGCGGACGATGAAGTGATTGAGGGCGTGATTTCGAAGATTAATGAGCAAGAGCAATTCTGAGGCGATCGAGGTGCGTCCGGGTGAGCGGGAGGGGTTCGTGACCGGTCTTGATGGAAAGGCGATGCGGATTCCGGGTGGTTGGGGTCGGTTGCGTCCGGGGGATGCGGCGTTGAGTCGTCGGGTGAAGATGGAGGGTCCGAGTTGGACGGTGATTGAGATCAAGCGGCGGAAGAAATTTTCGCACGGGATTCTGGCGCCGGCGGACCGGATTGAGCGGCTCAAGGCGGAGCGGGAGTTGGAGAAGGACGATCCGAAGTATCAGAAGAAGCTGGAGTTGGGGCGGGCACGGCGGGCGAAGGCGGAGGAGGCTTATGCGGAGGAATTCGAGCAAGCGGTGTATCAGTTTTTGAACTTTGATGAAGACCATCTGGAATTGGCGAATGCGCTGACCAAGGCGGTGGCGGAGCATGCGGTGCCGGTGGGGAGCGGGACGGTGGCGCGGACGCAGCGGATTCCGGTGGAGCGGCGTGCGGAGGCGGCAGTGATCGCGTGGATGCGTCATCAGACGACGGCTTATGACAATATGGTCATTCCCCGGGAGAAGGGGGCGCGTCGGGAAGTGCGGCGGATACTGGCGGAGCGATCGCGCAAGTTGCTGGGGAGATATCGTTCCGGAGGGAAGGTGGGGGAAGGGCGGTGTGTGTTAAAAGAGGCGCTCAAATGAGGGGACGAAAAATCCGCCCCCCAATCAAGGAGAGCGGATTTTGATAACAGTGGCTTTTTACAGACTGAGATTGGTAAATCGCAGATGGAGGAACTGTTTTGAGCTGTTGAGGGGGATGCGGCACATTCGAGCCTCCGAGCCTGCAATGACCGGAGGGGAGGGATCAAGCTCATCGATCATCCCGTTTTGATGCCAGTCAATCATGTCGGTGGAAGTCTCGGGGAGGTACCGGAGTCCGGCTCCAATCCGATTTTCCCAGACCCGGTAGTGGAGGACAAGACAGGGGACTCCTTCGAAATCTGCCACTGATTGCCCCAAGGGCAATTGGTCGATCGTGTTAGGATTCATGTTCAGGGCATACTCGGTGAAGTTGTCGACACCATCATTGTCGGGATCAGCTCCCGGGAGGGCATCGTCTCCGGAGAGGGAATGCTCTTCAGCCCAGCTGTCGTAATCGAGGGAGTTCCCGGCTTTTACGACGAGGACGACATTTTGCTGGGAAACCGGAGGGGCACCGATGACTGGGTAGGTGACATCAAATCTTGCGGCAATCGCCTGATCGAATGTCCCGACCCGGGTGTTGGCATCGACCACTTCGAACGAGGTATCCACCGGTGGGCTAAATCCTCCTTCCAGGTTGGCAACAACTGTTCCGGCCAAGGTGGCCGTGTTGTTGACGACCAAGCGGTCAAAGTCCGGTGAGTTGCCTGCCACCCCGACCACGAGTCGTCCGGTTGAGGTTTGCTGGAAAGGCGGGGCGACGGTGAGCGTTCCGGTGGGTGACCCGATGGTCAGGGTGCCTTCGTTGATGAAGAGGTTCCCACCATAGACGCGGGAGATTGATACCGCTCCAGGAGTATTCAGGGTTCCGGTGGGGAGGTTGCGCAGAGTCGAGTTCTCGTAGCATTGGACGACTCCCGATCCATTCAGAGTGAGGGTGCCCGCGTTGCGGAGTTCTCCGTTGAGGTTGATCCTTCTGAATCCATCGGTGGTCGTTGAGGCTGCTCCGTTAAAGGAAACCACTCCGCTGACGGTTCCGGAGCTCCATTCGATCGATTGACCGGTGAGAGAAGCCATGGATTCTGCGACTCCCAATAATTCCGCGCCGGCCAGTTCAAGAACCGAGCTATCGACTGTTGTTGTTCCAGCCAAGGTCGTCGTTCCTCCAATCAGGGCAGTGTTTCCGGGACCGGTGATGGTGTTTCCATCCCAGAATGAGAATGGCCCATTGATCGCGATTCGACCGCTTTGGCAATTGATAGTTCCATCGCTGAAATACGGGATCGATTGAAGGAGCGAATCACCGTCTCCACCGGATTTCAGAATGGTGCCATGATTTGTGAGGGAGCTTCCTCCATAGACAATCTGAAACGGGCTTCCGTCGTCTGTCAGTTCCAGGGTCCCGGAGGCGTCAATTTCCACGAGGCATTTTTCATAAGCCTGAATATGTCCGTTTCCATTCAGTTTGAGCTTCCCCTGAATGTCGAGAGCGGCCCCCAGGTTCAGGCGTCTGAGTTCAGGGTCGCTTCCATCGACATGGAGGGTTGCGCCATTCGGGATGACAGATTGCCCTCCGAGATATCCGTTGGACCAGCTGCTTCCGTCGAGGAATCGAAACTCACCGTCAGGAAGTTGCCCCTCAATGGTTCCTCCGTCGAGGTGGGCAATGGCATTGACCGGGGCGATGGCTCTGAGAGTGCCACCGGTGACTCTAATATCCCCTGATCCGGTTATGGTGGAGTCGGTATCCAGTTCATGAATTCCTCCAGTGAAGAGGAGGGTGCCGCCTGAAGTGGCCTGGTAGGTTCCCGTGCTGGGGCCACCTCCACCATGACAGGCGAGGGTTCCCGCAGGGATACTGACGAGGCCGTGGTTGACGAGTTGATTGTTGATCTGAAGGTCACCGGACGAAGTCGTGGTAAGAAGCCCACCGGGCGCGACTTCGAGGACGTTTCCTCCGTAGGTAATTGAGATGAGGGCCGTTCCGGTGCCTTCGCAACGACCGCCTGAATTGATCTTGATGAGAGTCCTTTCATAGGCAATCAAGGTGCCGGACGATAGCTCCAGAGCTCCAGAGACTTCGAGGGTGGCAAGAACATGGAGTCTCTTCTCGGCACCTGTGCCGTCACTGACTACGAGCCGTCCACTGGAACCAATGACGCAGTCACCATAGCTAATCCCGCCAGTCCACTCCAGGAGTCCATTGATGGAACCACCTGTGCCGGTGATGGAGCCGCCAATCCAAGTGGTGGGAGCGGTGAACTCCACCGTTCCGGGTAGGTGCATGGTTCCGTTGAGATTGACCTGGCCAGTTCCGGAGATCGTGCTGCTGTCTTCGAAGTAGAGGGTATTGGTAAACTCCAGCGTGGAGGTGTTGCAGAGAATGTCTCCTTTGTGACGAATGGTGGGGCTGTCACAGACGGTCGTGCCGCCGGAACCATTGGATTTTTGGAACGTGCCTTCGATGATGAGCTCATTCCCTCCGTAGACACTGTCAAATGGATCACCGTCGTTTGAGAGATTACAGACTCCATCCGGGTGAATTTGAACGACGCTGTTTTCGTAGAATTGAAGTGGTCTTGGTCCGGTCCAGCGGAGCTCACCGTGAACATCGAGCCGGGAGTTGATGTTGAGTCTCTTGAATTCTTCTCCGGTGATGTTGAGAAGAGAACCGTGGGGAATCCCGATCGCCCCCGCCAAAGTGCCGGCTTCGTAGTCGAGGCTTCCGACCAATGAGCAAGGTGCTGTTCCAGTCAGGGTTTCACCGATCATCCAAAGTGAGTTGACTGTTTCGGTGACCGTTCCACTGAGTCTGACGTCTCCGTTGAAGAGAATTGAAGAGCTTCCGGAAAGAGTCGAGCCATCGGTCAACTCGGTGAGCGGTTGGAGTTCGATTGTGCCGCTGTTCGATACCAATGATCCATTGTTCCGGAAGGCGAGCGACTTGAAGGTGGCGGTTTCTGATCCGGCGGATTTGATGACGGTGCCATCGTTCTCAAGCTGACTACCACCGTAGAGGATGGTGAATGGTGTTCCGTCGGCCGCGATATCGATCGTGCCGTCGGCGTGGTTGTGAATGGTGTTCCGTTCGTAAGCGTTAATCGGTCCGCTTCCATGCCAGCGCAGGACTCCGTGGTTTTCGATACCTGCAAGTATATTCAAGCGGTGGATCTCCGGCCCTTTGACTTCCAGTTGGGAGCCTCCTGCGATGTGGAATGTTCCCGAAATCGTGCCATCGAGCCAGTCGAGGGTCCCATTGAATGCGGCAGTTTCGCTACAGATCAATTGACCTCCGGAGTTTAGGCGAAGGCTTGAGACTGTCTCAGTCACCACACCCGAGAGGTGGGTGTTGCCGACGATGTCGATGGTTCCGGGACCAGTCAATTCGGCACCGTTGGGGAGGTTTGTTGTGGTTGCCAAATTTAGAATTCCGCTGTTGGCGCGGGTCTGACCCATGAGGTTGAAGGTCCAGCTGTTGCCCAAGTTGGTGACAGGAGCCGTTCCGTTCTTTTGAAGAACTCCGTGGTTGTTGAAGATGTTTCCTCCATAGAGGCTGGTGAAGGGAGTTTCCGTATTTTGGAGAGACCAAGTGCCGTGGTTCTCAATGACGGCGGTCTCGTAGCCCCGAAGTTGTCCGCCGCTCATCGTCACGGTGCCCTGATTGTTGAAGGTCGTATGGAAAAAATCCGATACTCCCGAGGGGAGATTCACGGAGGCTCCCTCGGCTAGATTTAGAGATGAATTCCGAATCGTTAGTCCTGTCCAAGTTGAGGAGGAGGTCAGATTGATGGTCGCGCTTTGGATGGTTCCTCCAGTGGTGTTGAGGTGGGCGAGATTGGCAGTTGCGACCGTCAGGTGGCTTGTTCCGTTGAGAGTTGCGGTGGTTGCCGTCAGCGTGTCCATGTTGGAGACCGTGGAATTGTGCAGCGAGAAGGTTTTGACGGTACGACTACCGCCGGCATTGACATTGCCGTCCGTGATTGTGACGTCGTCATTGACTCCAGGAACTCCTGATGGAGCCCAGTTTCGGGAGTCGCTCCAGTTGGAATCGTGGTCTCCGGTCCATGAATAGCTTGCAGCAACGGCCCAAGGGGACAGGAGCAAGGTGACGGCCAGGGTTTTGCCGCAGGTTGAGCCACGTCGAGCTCTACCAGTGTTGTTGTTGGTTTTCATCAGTTTATGGTTTGGGGGTGTGCCCTCCTGATGCGTTTTTTTTCCAAGCCACCTTGAGAAGTGGGGTGAAATCGCTCGCATCCGGGGGGCGGATGCCTTGCGGGTGGTAATCACTCTTTCGGCACAACTGTTGTAACAAACAACTATGTTCCAAATAAGGAAAACAGGGTGTAAGATTACCCGATCTTTATAATGGTAAGGTGGCTGTTTTCCCTAATAATTAGGGGGGAAAGTTAGATGAATGATCGGTTGATTTTTCGACCGGTCATCAGGATCCCCAACTTCCGGATCAGGGAGAAAATGAGCGTCCGAGGCGGTAGAATTTGATGGCCTGGGAGGGGGCGGGATCGGTGGCGCCGAGGGTGTTGCCGGAGGGGGTGATGGGAGTGCCGAGGGGGTGCCAGTCGTCGGGGTCGAGGGTTTCGGAATATTGGACGAGATAGGTGGCTCCGGGGACGACGTTGGTCCAGAGCATTTGGACTTCGTTATTTAGAGAAGTGAGCTGGGAGGGTTGGGGCATGGCGATGTTTTGAAGTCCGGGAGTGCCGCCGTCCTGATCACTGGGTGCCCAGTGTGCGGGGAGGGAGTTGTCGAGTGAGAGATCGATGAGCATGAGGCTGGGGCCTGAGTTATCGGGTGACGCGGGCCAGTCGCCGGATGATTGGTAGGGGACGGAGTCGATGATGAGGCCGAGTTGATTGCGGAGAATGATGGGTTCGCCATCGACGGGGCGATCGGTGCCGGAGTAGTCGAAGACCCGGATGGGGAGGTGGGAGTAGTTGGAGGCGGTGGCGGCGACGATGAGGTATTCGCCGGGGGCGATGGAGGTGTTGTCAGGGAAGGTGAAGGTGACGCCCATGCTGAAGCTGGCGAGGGAGAGGTCGTAGGGCTGGGTGCCGCGGTTGTAGAACTCGATGAAGGAATGGTCGTTTCCCTGGGCGGGAGCGGGGTTGTAGTGGACCTCGCTGATGACGACCGGTTCATCGGGGATGGTCGGGAGATCGGAGAGGTGTTGGAAGACGGGGGTGAGGGTGCCGTTTGGGAGGTCGTGCTCGAGGACAACGACGGTGCGGAGAGTGGGGGTGAGTTCTTCCTTGAGTCCGGCTCCGATGAAGCGGACGCCATCGGTGGTAGTGTGGTCGATGAAGAATTCCTCGGTGTCGGTTCCGGTGCGGTCGCCGGCGAGGCAGATGACATCGATGCCATTGTTTTGGGCTTGGACCAGGTAGGGGTAGACGGTGCTGTGGAAATTTTTTCCCGAGAGGTTGTTTGAGCTGGCGCCGATTTTTGGGCTGCCTTGCAGGTGTGCAAGCGGGGCGTAGTCGGAGAGCCAGATGAGGTGGTGGTGGACGAGGACGAGGTGGGTTTCGGTGGTGAGTGAGTCGATGGCGTCTTCGAGGAAGGTGAGCTGGGTTCCGGTGATGTTTTGGCTGTTGGCGGTGGTGTCGAGGACGACAAAGGCGATGTTGTTTTCGGTATGGGCGTAGAAGGCGGAGCGGCCGGTTTTATCGGTGAGGTAGGACTTGTTGTGGGTGTCGTGATTTCCGAAGGCGGTGAGGGTGTTGGGGGAGGAGAGGGTGAAGATTTCCTCAAGGTAGTCGACGGTGGCGCGGGTTCCGGTGCCGCGCCAGGTGTAGTCGCCTCCGAGGAGGAGAAGGTTGTAGGCGGAGTAGTCGATGCGCTCGACAAGCTGCTGGACGATCTCGCCGGGCTCGTCGTCGCGGGGGTGCCCCATGAAGAGATATTGATGGGTGGTGTCCGCGTGGCAGGCGGCGGCCACGAGCAGGAGGGACGGGAGAAACTTTTTCACCATTGTTGGGAAGATAGGAGATGGGGGGTGGGAGGCAAGAAGTTCCCATCTTTTGGATAGGCTTGGGGGGCTTGGGACCGTAGCTTCTTTTGAAATGAGACTTCGCTCCCTTTTACTTCCCTTGATCAGTTGTGTTGCCGTGGTTCAGACTTCGTTTGGTGCGGAGTCGAAGCGGCCCAACATCCTGTTTATCATTGCCGACGACCAATCGCCTCAGGATTTGAAAATTTACAATCCGCGGTCGGTTCTGGACACGCCGGTGCTGAGCAAGTTGGCGGCGGAGGGGATGGTGCTGGATGGGGCGCATCACATGGGATCGTTTTCGGGTGCGGTGTGTACGCCGAGTCGTCACATGGTGATGTGTGGCCGGACGGTGTGGCATTTGCCGAATGCGACGAAGCTGGTGGGAGACGGGCTTTGTCCGGAAGGGGTGGAGAAGAACACGATGGCGGCGGTGTTTAACCGGGCGGGCTACGACACGATGCGGACGTGTAAGAGGGGGAACAGCTATGCGGATGCGAACAAGCAGTTCACGGTGGTTCGCGATGCGACAAAGCGGGGAGGGACCGAGGAGAGCGGTAGCGGTTGGCATGCGAAGCAGGTGCTCGATTACTTGAATGAGCGTGAGGCGGCAAAGGACGAGGATCCGTTTTTGATCTACTTTGGATTTTCGCATCCGCATGACGTGCGGGACGGGACGCCGGAGCTGCTGGAAAAATATGGAGCGGTGAATCATACGGACCGTGAGAATCTTCCACCGGCGAACGAGAAGCAGCCGCAGTTGCCGATCAATTATTTGCCGAAGCATCCTTTTGAACACGGGCATCCGAATTTGCGGGATGAAGTGGCAGTGAAGGGTGTTTGGGAGAAGCGGGATGAGCGGACGATTCGTAATGAGATCGGTCGGGAGTTTGCTTGCTCTGAGAATATCGATATTCAGATCGGCAAAGTGCTCGCGAAGCTGGAAGCAATGGGGGAATTGGAGAACACGTATATCGTTTATACGGCGGACCACGGGATGGCGATCGGGCGTCATGGCTTGCAAGGGAAACAGAACCTGTATGAGCATACGTGGAAGGTGCCGTTTATTGTGAAGGGGCCGGGAGTGAAGGCGGGAGCGCGCGCGGAGGGAAATATCTACCTGCTCGATGTGCTGGCGACGCTTTGTGATTTTGCGGGGATTGATGCGCCGTCGAGCAACGAGGGGTTAAGTTTTCTGCCGGTGTTAAAAGGGGAGAAGGAAGTGATGCGTGATGTGCTTTATGGAACGTATTCCGGTGGCACGAAGCCGGGGATGCGGAGTGTGAAGAAGGGTGACTGGAAGCTGATCAAATACGATGTGCTTGATGGGAAAGTGCGCGAGACGCAGCTTTTTAATCTGAAGGAGAATCCTCACGAATATCTTGCCGAGCACGGGAAGGATGATTCGAAGTTGGTGAATCTTGCGGGCGATCCGGCCCATGTCGGGAAGCTTGCTGAAATGGAAGCGCTGCTGCTGGAAGAGATGCGGCGATTGAATGATCCGTATCGTTTGTGGAACCAGCCGCAGGAGGTTGCCCCACCGAAGAAGGCCAAGGCTCCCCAGAAGAAGCGGAAGCAGAAGCAGGCGAAATGAGTGAATCGATTTGGTTCCTTTACATGATCAAATGCGGCGACGGGTCGCTTTACACCGGGATCGCGACCGATGTGGAGCGGCGGTTTGCGGAGCATGAGGAAGGTGCTCCGAAGGGGGCGAAGTATACGCGGGGGAAGGGGCCGTTGAGTTTGGTCTATCAGGTTGAGGTTGGGACGCGGTCGGAGGCTTGCAAGGAAGAGTTGCGGGTGAAAAGTTTGACGAAGAAGGAGAAGCTTAAGCTGGTGGAGATTGGTTGATTGGGTAGATTGGGAAGCTCTCGAGAAGAGTGATCCATTTATGAACCGGTTTATTTGTGCAGCATTCTTTGGGACGACGATTGGGGTGGCCTCTTCAGCTGAGGCCTGGGTGAGCAGGGAGTTGGTGGGAGAGTTTTATGCGGAGGGCGCGGGGGTGGGCGATGTGGATGGGGACGGGGCGGTGGATTTGGTTTATGGTCCGTGGTGGCTGAAGGGGCCGGGTTTTGGGGAGAAGAGGCGTTACACGAAGGGGGAGCCTTTTGTGGGCGAGAGGGGATATTCGGATCATTTTTTCAGCTTTGTGCGGGACTTCGATGGGGACGGGCGGAGTGATTTGTTGGTGTTTGGATTTCCGGGGAAGGAGGCGCGGCTTTATGTGAATCCGGGAGGGGAGTCGGAGGAGTGGCCGATGTTTGTGGTGGCGACGGAGGTGGCGAATGAAGCGCCGTATTTTGCGGATTTGATTGCGGGCGGTCATGAGGAAATTGTGTGCGCGCGGTCGGGGGAATATGGCTTTTATAAAGCGGGAGAGGATGTGACGAAGCCGTGGGCGTGGCATGCGGTTTCAGGGAAGGGCGAGGCAGCGACGCCCTTTGGTCACGGGTTGGGGGTTGGTGATGTGAACGGGGATGGGCGCTTGGATGTGGTGGAGAAGATGTCGTGGTATGAGCAGCCGGTTGATGGTGGGGCGTGGACGAGGCATGCGTGGGAGATTGTGCCGTATGGCGGTGGGGGCGCGCAGATATTGGTGCATGATTTCGATGGAGACGGGGACGGGGATGTGGTGAGTTCATTTAACGCGCACGGGCATGGGTTGGGGTGGTTTGAGCAGCTGGAGGGGGGGCGGTTTGAGCGGCATCATTTGATGGGGAAGAGCTCGACGGAGGGTGCGTATGGGGTGGCGTTTTCGCAGCTGCATGCGTTGGAGAAGGCGGATGTCGATGGTGATGGGCGAATGGATTTTGTGACGGGGAAGCGTTATTTGGCGCATCAGGGGAAGGATGTGGGAGGGTTGGAAGCTCCGGTGCTGTATTGGTTTCGCAATACGGTGGGGGCTGATGGGGAGTTGGAGTTTGTGCCGCACTTGATCGATGACGACTCAGGGGTGGGCGTGGGGTTGCCGGTGGCAGATTTGAACGGGGACGGGACGCTTGATGTGGTGACGGCGAACAAGAAGGGTCTGATTGTCCACTTGCAGCAGGCGGGAGCGCGGCACGAGGGACTGGAGAAGTGGAAGGTGGCGGGTGGCCGTTCGCAGAAAGATTACGGGTCGGGGCTTTCGGCGGAGGAGGCGTTGAAGCGGATGGAAGTGCCGGAGGGGTTTGAGGTTGATTTGATTGCGAGTGAGCCGGAGGTGAGGCAGCCGATTGCGATGTGCTTTGATGTGCGGGGGAGAATCTGGGTGGTGGAGGGGCACACCTATCCGGTGAGAGCACCCGAGGGTGAGGGGAAGGATCGGATTTTGATTCTCGAAGATGCGGATGGAGATGGGACTTTTGAATCGAGGAAGGTGTTTGCGGAGGGGCTTAATTTGGTGAGCGGGATCGAGGTGGGCTTTGGTGGGGTGTATGTGGGGGCGGCTCCTTACTTTCTCTTTATTGCGGATCGGGATGGAGACGATGTGCCGGACGGGGAGCCGGAGGTTCTGTTAGATGGATGGGGGTATGAGGATACGCACGAGACGCTGAATGCCTTTACGTGGGGGCCGGACGGTTGGTTGTACGGGTGTCACGGAGTGTTTACGCACTCGAAGGTGGGGAAGCCGGGGACTCCGGAAGGCGAGCGTGAACCAATCAATGCGGGGGTGTGGCGTTTTCATCCGGAGACGCAGGAGTTCGAGGTTTATGCGCACGGGACGAGCAATCCGTGGGGGGTGGATTTTAACGAATACGGGGATTGGTTTGTGAGTGCTTGTGTCATTCCACACTTCTTCCATTTGTCACAAGGGGGGCGATACCGGCGGCAGGCGGGGCAGCATTTTGATGCGCACACCTACGATGATATTAAGACGATTGCGGATCATGCGCACTTTGCGGGGAACATTCGCGATCATGCCTTTTGGGGAGTGAACAAGGATAACGCTCCGGCGGCACCGAGTGATACTTCGGCGCTGGGTGGCGGGCATGCGCATTGTGGGCTGGTGCTTTATCAGGGGGAGGAGTTTCCGGAGCGTTATCGTGGGCAGGCGTTTTTTCACAATTTGCACGGGCACCGGATGGTGCGGGAGGAGCTTGAGCGAGACGGGTCGGGGTTTGTGGCGCGGCATCGGCCGGATTTTTTGCTGACGAACAATCACGACTTCATCGGGGTGGGATTGATGCAGGGGCCGGATGGGGCGTTGTATTTTTCGGACTGGGTGGATCCGCAGACGTGTCATCATCGTGACGTGAAGATCTGGGACCGGAGCAACGGGCGGATTTTCCGGGTGAGGTATGGGGATGTGCAGAAGGATGTTCCTGATTTGGGGACGTTGGGCGACGGGGCGTTGGTGGCGATGCTGGGATCGGGGAATGCGGTGCGGGCGCGGATGGCGCAGCGGCTGTTACAGGAGAGAGCGGTGGCAGGGACGTTTGAGGTGGAACTGGTGCGGGCCGGGCTGGATGATTTTGAGAAGAGGCATCGTGACTCGGTGCCGATGCGGCTGCGGGGACTTTGGGCGAAGCATGTGTGCGGGGTGTTGTCGGAGGAGGAACTTTTGGTGAATCTGGATGATGGGGAAGAAGTGATCCGGGGGTGGTCGGTTCAGTTGTTGGGTGAAGGGAAAGGAGCGCTGGCGGCGCCGATTCATGAGAAATTGGTGAGGATGGCGAAGGATGATTACTCGTTGGTGGTGCGTCGTTATTTGGCTTCGCTTCTGCAGCGATTGCCTTTGGAGCAGCGGTGGGAGATTGCGGAGGGGTTGATCGGGCATCATCGGAGTGAGGCTGATCGGAATATTCCCTTGTTGAGCTGGTATGGAATTGAGCCCTTGGTCGTTGCTGATCCGGTGCGGGCGCTGGGGTTGGTGTCGAAGACGCCATGGGCGGGCTTGAAAGGATTTGTGTTGAAGCGGGCGTCAGGGCTTCCGGAGGGACGGGTGGCGATGATGACGGCTCTCGAGAGGGCGGGGTCGGCTGGAGAATTTGAGAGGTTGGGAAGGGAATTGTTGCGGACTTTGGAGAGCGGGGGTGCGGTGGAGATGCCTGACAATTGGGCGGCGATGAAAGCGCGGGGGGAGGGATTTGCTGCCCGGAACGCGGCGCTCTTTGATCTCGTGGCGCGGCTTGGGGTGCGCTTTGGTGATGAGGCATTTTTTCCAAAGTGGCGGCAGGTGGTGGTCGATGGGGAGCAAGCGATGGCGAAGCGGGAGGAGGCGATGGAGTTGCTTTTGGCAGGCAAGGATGCGGGGTTGAAAGAGCTGGCGTTGGAGGTGCTGGGTGAGCGGGGCTTGCAGAAGGTGGCTCTGCGGGCGCTGCGGGATTTTCCAGGTGCGGATACGGCGGCGGCGATTGTTGAGGCGCTTCCGAAATTTGCGCTGCCCGAGCGGAACGATGCGATCAACCTGTTGGCAACACGGCCGGAAATGGCGTTGGCGTTGCTGAAGGCGGTGGATTCGGGTGGGCTTTCGGCTTCGTTGATCTCGCCGGTGATGTTGGATCAATTCGGGAGATTTCATAACGAGCAGATCGATGCGTTGGTGGAAAAGAATTGGGCGCGGGCCGGGGCAGAGGTGGATCTGGCGAAGTTGGGTGAGAGCATCAAGGAATGGGAGGGGAAATTGAGTGGGCCGATGAAGAAGGCGAATGCTTCGCGAGGGCGGCAGGTATACACCGTGACGTGCGGGAGTTGTCATCAGCTCTTTGGGGAAGGGATTGCGTTGGGGCCGGATTTGACGGGGTCGAATCGGACCAATCTGCATTATGTTTTGGAGAACGTGCTCGCGCCGAGTGCGGTGGTGGGACGGGATTATTTGCTCCATGTTTTTAAGATGAAGGATGGCTCGACGGTGAGTGGGATGATCCGGAAGGAGACGGAAGTGGTGATTAGGTTGGCGATGCCGGGGGGCTCGGTGGTGGAGGTTGAAGTTGGCAAGATTGAGAGCCGGATGGAATATCCGCAGTCGCTGATGCCTTCGGGGTTGTTTGAGGCGTTGCCCTTGCAGGAGGTGGCCGACCTGGTGGCTTATCTTGCGAGTCCGGCGCAGGTGGCATTGCCGGGAGAGAAGCGGGAGGTGGTGCAGAGCGCGGTGGGGCCGCCGGCGAAAGGAGTGATTCGGGTGGAGGTCGAGCAGTTGGTGGGCTCGGCGCATGCCGGAGGGGGGCTGGTGAGAGATCAGGGGATGGCGGGATTTGGGCCTGGGTGGTCGGGGAACAACCAGCTTTGGTGGACGGGCGGGAAGCCGGGAGATGTGCTGACGCTGAAGGTGGAAGCGCTGAAGCCGGGGACGAAGAATGTGACCTTGTTTCCGACGACGGCGGTGGATTACGCGCGGGTAAAGATCGCGATTAACGGGCAGCTTCAGGAAGCGGATTGGTTTTCAAAGAAGGTGCTGCCGGGCGAGCCGGTGCGCTTTGAAAAAGTGAATGTTAGTCCGGGAGAGCCGATGCAGATCGACATTCACATCACAGGGAAAAACCCGGAAGCAGTCCCAGGATATATGGTGGGGCTGGACCGGATTGAGGTGGAGATGGTGGAGTGATTTACTCGACCTTGTCCGAGGTGGCTTCGAGGTCGTTGACGGCTTTGTTGGTGACGCGGACGATGTATTTATTGGGCTGATTTTTGAGGGCTTTTTTCAATGCCGGGAGTGCGGGGCGGGCTTGCTCGTCGGCTTCATCAAGGGCGATGGCGGCGTGGAGGCGGGACCATTGCTCGGGGGACTCGAGGGATTTGGAGAGTTCGGCGAGGGCGGCCTTTTCTTCAGCTTTCATGCGGAGGAGGGCGCGGGCGGTGGCGATGCGGACGACGGTGGAGGTTTCCTTTTCGAGGAGGGCGAGGCAGGCGATGACGGACTCTTCGCTCCGGATGCCGACGTTTCCGATCCCGGTGGCGGCCCAGTAGCGGACGGAGGAGTCCTTGTCATTGAGTCCGGCAAGGAGTTTAGGGAGGGCCTGAGGGCCGGAGGAGGCGAGGTTGGCCATGCTGCCAAGGCGTTCGGGGAGGGTGGTGTCTTTTGTCTCGGCGAGGATGCCGTAACGGGAGCCGAATTGTTTCTCGCGGATTTCCATTTCGGGTTCGGGGATGAGGCCGAGGTCGCGGGTGTCCTTGATCCAAGCGGTGTGGGCTTTACGGAAGCGGGTGAGGTTTTCCTTTTGGGCGGGATCGTTGACGAGGTTGTTGATCTCGTGCGGGTCGTTTTGGAGGTCGTAAAATTCTTCGACAGGTTTGCGGTCGGCCATGAAGAGCTTCATGGCGGGGGGCATTTGATCGGTTTGAGCGATGCGGCGGAGTTCCTTCATGGTGGCTCCTTTTTCAGGAGTGTTCATGTATTGGAAGTAAGGTTTGAGGGGCTCGTAGTTGCGGATGTAGCGGTATCGCTTATCGCGGACGGAGCGGATGATGTCGTAGCGCTCGTCCATGCGGTCGCGGGCGCCGTAGATGTAGTCGCGCGGAGGCGAGAGGTTTTCGCCAAGGAAGGCGCGGCCTTGGGTGATCTTAGGCGCGGGGAGTCCGGCGAGGTTGAGGGTGGTGATGCCGAAGTCGAGCGAGCTGACGAGTTGGTCATCGACGGTGCCGGGTTGGGCTTGCCCCGACGTACGAAATTTCTCGGGGATGCGGACGATGAGGGGGACGCGGGTGCCGGAGTCGTAGAGCCAGCGCTTGGCGCGAGGGAGGCCGACGCCGTGGTCCGACCAGTAAACGATGATGGTGTCTTCGTAGAGGCCGGCGTCTTTGAGCTGCTGGATGTGATCGCCCACCCAGGCGTCCATGGCGGTGATGAGCTCGTAGTTCCGCTTCCAGTCTTCGCGGACGGTGGGAGTGTCGGGGTAGTAGGGTGGGAGGTTGGTGAACCTGGCCGGGTCCTGGCGTTCGCCGGGGGAGAGGTTTTTGGTGACGGATTTGTATTTGGAGTCTCCGGCGATGCCGCTTTCGTGACAGCCGGTGAAGTTGTAGACGGCGAAGAAGGGTTTGTTTTTGTCCTTATTGTTTTTCCAGTGGGCTTTGCCGTTGCTGGCGTCCCAGGTGTTTTCCGATTCCTTGAACTGGTAGTCTTTTTTGGAGTTGTTGGTGCAGTAGTAGCCGGCGTCGCGCAGGTAGTTGGGGAAGGCCTTGATGGATTCGGGCATGGTGGCGCTGCTGCGCATGTGCATGGTGCCGATGGTGGTCTGATACATGCCGGTGATGATGGTGGAGCGGCAAGGGGCGCAGACTCCGGCGGCGGTGTAGGCGTTGGTGTAGCGGACGCCCTCGGTCGCGAGTTGATCGAGGTGGGGCGTGATGGCGTGGGGGTCGCCGTAGCAGCCGAAGTGGTCGTTGATGTCCTCGGCCGAGAGCCAGAGGATGTTGGGACGCGAAGAATTTGCGCTCCCAGCGTCGTCCGTAGGCGTCGCTTGGGCGGAAAGGGTGGCGAGGGCGAGAGAGAGGAGGAACTTTTTCATTTGGCTGACTTGTTTTTTGGAACCATGCGCTCGATGTAGCTTTGGAACTCGGGGCGTTTTTTCCACTGTTCGATGAAGGGGGCGTAGGCAGGGGAAGTGGTCCAGTTTCGGGTGAGGATGGGGTCGGGGGAGGTGCCTTCGGGGAAGTCTTTTCCGGCGAGGCTGGCGTCAACGGATTGGTTCCACTCTTCGAGTCGAAGTGAGAGACTGCCGCCAACATCGATGTGTGAAGCCGATTGGATCAGGTCGCTGGATTCCGAAGGGTCTTTTGTGAGGTTGTAGAGCTGGTAGTTTTTTACGTTCTTTTTGTCCTTGAGGAGTTTGAAGTCGTTATCGATGACGGCGAGTCGATCGGTGTGGCGGAAGAAGAGTGGCTTTTTTCGAGGGCCGGTTTCCTTTTCAAAAAGAGGGAGGAGGCTGAGGCCGTCGATGGGCTTGAGCATGGAGGAATCGGGGAGGTCGAGGATGTCGGCGATGGTGGGGAAGATGTCGACGATGCCTGCGGGGTGAGATGTGCGGCGGGACTTGGGGATGCCGGCGGGCCATTCGATGACGCAGGGGACGCGGATTCCGCCTTCGTAGATGCTGCCTTTGAAGCCCCGGAGGTCGGCGACGGAGGTTGGGGTGACGCCTTTTTTTGGCTGGAGGCCTCCGTTATCGCTGTTGAACCAGATGAGGGTGTTTTCGTGGATGTCGAGCTTACGCAGGCCGGCGCGGAGGGTGCCGATGGAGCGGTCCATGGCGACGAGCTCGCCGTAGTGTTCCTGGGCGGCGGGGGGGAGGTGCTTGAAGGGAGCCTTGTCTTTTTCGAGGGCGCGGAAGGGCAGGTGGGGGGTGCCGTACCAGATGACGGTGAAGAAGGGTTGTTGCTCCTTCGATTTTTCAGAGATGAATCGGAGGGCTTCGTCGACGATGATTTCGGAGGAGTCGCCTTCCATGTCCTCGAAGCTGCCGTTTCGGCTCATGAGGGGGTTGAGATCGAAGAAATTGGTGACGGAATACCAGGTGTCGAATCCGAAGACGCCGGGGTGGTGGGAGTCGGTGGCGAGGATGGGGGCGCCGGGTCCGCTGTAGCCGTTGAGGTGCCATTTTCCGAAGTGGCCGGTGGCATAGCCGGCTTGCTGGAGGGCGGCGGGGAGGGTTTTTTCCTGACGTCGGAGGGCGTGGCCGTGGTTGAGGACGGTGGTGCGGTCGTTGCTGCGTCCGGTGAGAACGGAGGCGCGCGCGGGGGAGCAATTGGGCGCGGCGTAGAAGCGGTCGAGGCGGAGGCCGTTGGCGGCCATGGCATCGAGGTTTGGGGTTTTGAGGACGGGATGGCCGTTGTAGCCGGTTTGGCCCCAGCCCTGGTCATCGGTCATGACGAGGATGATGTTTGGGCGTTCAGATTTTGCGCTTCTGGCTTCGTCCGCAGGTTCGGCTTGGATGGCGGATGCGCAGAGAAGGGATAGAAGAAAGGGTTTCATGGCAGGGCTATTTTTCGGTGGTGAAGGAGATGGATTCGAAGTCCCAGCTTTTACCGCCGAGGTGGGAGATGAGGACGCGGGCGTGGTAGGTGGTGTCGGGTTCGAGATCGCTGAGGTTGAAGGATACGGTGTCGCCGCTGAAGTTCATAGGAGGAGATTTTTGCTGCCAGACGCGATCGTCTGAGTAGAGCTTGGAACTGAGGCCTTTTTTCTCGGTGCCGTGGAGGTCGCGTTTGACGAAGGTGAGGCAGTCGGTGGTGCCGAAGTGGAGGGTGGCGGTGGCGTCTTTGAGCGGGGCGATGCGGTAGGAGACCTTGGCGGAGGTTTTTTGCGCGACGGCTTTTCTTCGTTGGTAGGTGACAGGGAGTGCGAAGAGTTGGGCGGCTTTTTCGGGCTGGAGGTAATCGGGGGTGGGGAAGGTGGTGTTTGTTTTCGCGATTGGGTTGGGGGTGATGAAGTCGAGGCCTCCGGTTCCGAGGATGAACCAGCCATCGTGATCGATGGTGTTGAGTTTATTGATGACTTCTTTTCGGCTGGTGAAGGTGCTGGTGTCGGCTTGATGCCACTTTTTGTCATCGCCATAGAACCAACCGCGGCGGCGGATTTTTCGGATGAGGTCGCCGGTGCGTTCGACTTGAGGAGGGCCGGGGACTTCGCAGAAGGAGGTGGCTTTGAGTTCGGGGATTTTTCCGTTTTTGAGAGGGCGTCGGCCGACGGCGTAGAGCTGCCAATGGTGAGAGCGGTCGTCGTAGAGGTAGCCGAAGTAAGTTTCGAATTCCTCGTTGACCTCCATGCGGAGGGCTTGAATGACGGACTTGGGGTGGTGGGCGTAGGGTTCCCAGTTGCGGATTTTGACACCGGAGCCCTCGTGGCCGAAGCCGCTGAAATCGGCATCGGGATTTCCGGTGGCGAGGAGGTGGGGCATCGTTTTTAAGGGTGGGAGCTTTTCGGCGTTTTGGCTGGCGGCCCACATCGAGAAATTGACGCCTCCGGCGGCTTGGTTATCGGCGGAGAAGGTGGCTCCGAAGTAACCGAAGTTGGTGGTCATGGGGGAGTAGTGGGATCCTTGGCCGACGCTTTGGGATTCGAAGACCCAGATGGTGGGGTTTTTGGCGGTGCTGGAGTGGTAGCGATTGTGAGCGGCGGCAGGACGCCAGCGGGCGCGGAGGAGTTTGGTGCCGGGGGAGTTGAAGGTAATTCTGGAGATTGAGGAGGAATCGGGCTCGGACTTGGGGGTGAGGGAGAGGACTTGTTTTCCTGCGGCGGTTGCCTGAATGCTGATGGTTTTACCGGGAGTGATTCTCGTGGATTGGGTTCCCAGTCGGGCAGTCCATTGGCCCGTTCCGTCGAGGGAGAGGGTGGTTTCTCCGGGTTTATCGAACCAAATGTGCCAGTAGGCGGAGCCTCCAAGTTTGATTGGGATCAGGGTTTCAAATTGGGAGCCGATCCATTGTTTTTCGGCCTCCGGGGAGGGAGATGTGCCGGTGGCTTTGAAGTGTCCTTTGTCGAAGAAGCCGTTGAAGGGCGTGAGGGTGAGTTTGCCGTTGATTGCGGGCTCGCCGTAGTGTTGGACATTTTCCGATCCTGAGAAGAGTTTGGCTTCAGCAGCTGCCCAGGAAGTTGAGAGGGCGAGGATCAGGGGGGCGTGCTTCCACATCTCAAAACTGTGGCGAGAATGAGGTGGTGCGGGAAGGCTAGAGTCAGGAGCCGATCTCTTCTTTTAGCTGATCGAGGAAGGTGACGAGAAATTGGGTGCGTTCTTCGGCGAGTTGTTTTCCGGCCCCGGTTTGCATGGTGTCCTTGAGGGTGAGGAGCTTGGCGAAGAAATGGTCGACGCAGAAGTTGGCGTCGTCGGGGGTGCGGGATTGGCAGAAGGGGTCGGTGGTGTTGTAGAGATCAGAGCCCATGTGGCCGCCGAGCATGAGGCAGCGGGAGAGGCCGGTGGCTCCGAGGGCATCGATGCGGTCGGCGTCCTGGAGGACTTTGGCTTCGATGGTGCGTGGGGTGATGTTGGCGGAGAAGCTGTGGGCCTCGATGGCGTGGTGGATGGCGTCGAGGTGAGCGGCGGGGTAGTCGTTTTGGCGGAGGAACTCGACGGCGTGATCGGCCGCGAGGCGGGAGGCTTGTGAGCGCAGGGGGGAGTCTTTGGCGACGTGGACGCAATCGTGGAGATAGGCGGCGGGGAGGAGGACTTCGAGCGAGAGGTTTTCGGCTTCGGCGAGGCGGCAGGTGTTGAGGACGACGCGCTCGATGTGCTGGAGGTCGTGGGCGGGGTCGCCTTCTTCCTGGGTGGAAAGGAAGGTGCGGAAGAGGTCGATCCAGTGGGGTTGGTTGGGCATCTAAATTGAGATGAATGTGTTTTGAGGACACTTGGGAACCTTGGACCGATTCGAACTTAAACGAAATTTAGTTTTGAATCACCCGGATTCGGAGGAAGCAGTTAGGGACTGAGATAATGGGTAGAGAAGAATCGGCGGTGATGGTTTGGTATCCGTTGCCGTTGTCGGACGAGTTGGTAGCCCCGGTCCATGTGCCATTCGAATTTGATAAAGCGATAGTGGTCCAAGTAGCCTTTGATAAATCACAATTTTCTTCAACCACGTAGGTTAGGCCAGCTGGGATAGGGGAGGGGATGTTAAAGGAAATTTGGGCGGCGGGCGCGGCGGCTGATGCGCTTGGTAAGGATGCTCCGGGAGAGCCGTTTAATCCATTCACCGGATCAATACCGAGAGCGTAAGACAAGAGGTTATCGATTCCGTCGTTATTTGGATCGCTATTAGGGAGGGCATTATTTCCGGACAGTCCAGAATTTTCAGTCCAAGCGGAGAATGAAAGTTGGGGAAGAGCTGAGGGGGCTATGGTCACCGGCAAGGTGGCGAAGAAGAAGTTGGGGACAATGGCATCGTTGGCAAGATCGGTTACGGTCAAGGTGGTTGTTCCAGCGACCAATGGTTTGAGGACTACTTCGCCATTGGTTACCGAAACAATGTTCGCTAGAGAGGGATCTGCAAGAGTCCACTGGTAATTTGAATCAACGAATCCCAACATGGTGTCGGCGTTGATAGTCATGCCCTCGGGATCAGTGAGGGTGATGGAACTCAGTCCTTCGGGAGTGAAGACTCCTCGGTTGACGAGAACTTGCGGGCTGACGTCGGAAAAGCCATCGCTGTTGAAATCGACCCGGAGGACGGAGTCTTGTCCGCGCCATGGATTGTCTTTCAAGGAGACGAGGAGGCTGTGGGTATTGTTGCCTCGTTTTGGACTGACGTAGTTGAGCCAGTAGAAGCTGTTGGTGTCGTTTTTGATTTCGGTTTGGATGAGGTCGAAGACGTTGTCGAGCTCGGCAACGTCTTCGATTTCGTAGTTGCCGGCATTACCGATTTGGTTGAGCGAAGCTTGGTCGATTTCGCTGCCAAGTCCAATGGTGTAGATTTGTTTGTCGCCCCGGGCGGTTAGGACCTCGTTTAGAGTGTTGAGACCTGATTGATCGCTTCCGTCGGTGAGGAGCACCATGAATCCCCGAGTGACATTTCCGCTGGTGTAGCTGTCGCTCCAGCGGGAAAGGCCTTCGATGGCGGAACCGTAAAGGTTGGTTGTGGGTTGGCCAAAGCCGATGGAGTCGATGGCAGCTTCGAGGGCGGCGACATCGGTCGTGAAATCTTGCAGAAGCAGCGGAGATCCCGAGAAGCTATAGATTGCAAAGGTTTGTCCGGGAATCGCTTTTGCGATGATTCCTTTGGCGGCAGTTTTGATTTGCGCGAGGTTGGGAGCGACACTGAAGCTGTTGTCGAGCATGAGAACGGTTTTGATCTCCGCGGAGGCTTCATCAATTTTGGCGACTTGCAGGAAGGATTCGGAGGGAGAGAGCGGTTGTCCATCCTCGAAGACTTCAAAAAAGTCGTCGCCCGTGACAATGTCGTGAGGGACGTTGAGCCCTCGGCCGGCTTGATCGGTGAGTCGGAAGGCGACCGTGACATAGCTGGGGAGTTCGACGAATGCTTCGATCGGATCCCTAAAATGGACTCCGGCGCTGGGTGGGATATTAAATTGATACTGCGCGGTGAATGTTTGGTCCTGCGTAATGTTAGAGAGGGGAGTTCCCCAGTCGAGGACGCTCCAATGGGCATCAGGAGAGAGAATGGGAGCGGTGGCTGATTCTCCTTCGATGATGACTTGGGAGATCGATCCGCTATTGATGACGCCATGGTCGCCTCGTTTGAAGTCTACTTGATAGGCGTTCTTTTTGGTGATAGCGGCGCTGAGGAGGTTTCCCGATCCCAAGGAGGAGACTTGATTGAGGGACGAGGGTAGCGAGATTTGGCCATTGGAATCCGATCCCCAGCCGACGACGGTGCCATCTGATTTTAAGGCCAGGCTGTGATCAGTGCCCGCTGAGATTTCCACTACTCTGGTGAGGTCTGTTGGGACATCAGATTGACCGGACCCATTGTCGCCCCAAGCGACGACTGTTCCGTCAGACTTGAGGGCCAGGGCGTGTCGGAAGCCTGCAGAGATTTGTACGACGTTATCCAGGTCGACAGGAGGTGGCTCTACCGCCTGACTATTATTTACAATCAAGCCAAGTCCCCATGCTACGACAGTGCCATCAGATTTTAGGGCGAGAGCAAAATCTCCGCCTCCCGAGATTGCGGTGACGCCGCTCAGCCCTGCAGGTGGTCTTCTCACTAGAAAATTTCCTTCAATAAGCTTAAGGACGGCGCTTGTTCCCCACGTTTCTACGGTGCCATCGTTTTTCAGGGCCATCCCAAAACTCAGTGATGAGGCTATGGCCCGGACATTGTTGAGCCCCGGGGGGACAGGGGTATCGGTGGGATAAGGATCTCCCCATTGAACGACGGTGCCGTCGGATTTCAGGGCCAAGCTGTGTCGCGAACTCGCTGCGACTGCAACTACGTCTTCCAAGTCGGGAGGGACGTCAGATTGCCCCGTAGCATTGTAGCCCCACGCAGCTACGGTGCCATCGTTCTTGATGGCTAAGAGATGTCCGGAACCGACAGCAAGTCCTTTCACATTGATCATTCCTTCTGGAATTTCCAGCTGCTGCTGGTTGTTGTGACCCCAGACTTCGATGGCGTCAACTTGCTCAACCGCTTGAAGGGGGGGGGTGATCAACAAGAAGGTCACGCATGAAAGAATTCCTCGAAGGAGGGTGAGGTTTAAGATCATGTTATCAGGATTGCAAAGGGGGCTGGGTGACTACAGAAAAAAACTTGGAATGATTTAGGGGGAGAATTGAAGGCGTTACTTGGCGATGGTGGAATTGGGGTGGAAGTCGAGCCAGGCTTTACGATAGGAGGGGATGGCGTGGAGGCGCTCGAGGAGTTGACCTTTTTTGGGGCCCGAGATGGCTTTGGCCTGCCAGGGATCCCAATGGGTTCCGTCTTTGCTGACGAGGTTTCCGTCTTTGAGGGTGGGCAGGAATTCGATGAGATCGTCTCCGGATTTGCGTATGAAGATGAAGCCGGTGGCGCTGTCTTTTAGGAAGACGGTGACGATTTCTTCGGTGTCGACCTTGTCCTGATAGACGGGCTTTTTGATTAAGACATCGAAGGGCCAGGCCCGGGTGGCTTTGAGGTGTTCGAGTCCGATGACGTGTTTTTGCGGATTGCGGTAGACGTCTGCGTTGTAGGCTTTGGCGGAGCGCTTCAGGGAGAGGACGGTGGTTTCGGGATGGGACTTTTTCCAATCCTGCCATGACGTGATGACGGCGGGGATGGGAGTGAGGGAGGATCCTTTAAGCGGGCCGTCCATGCACTCGCCGAGGAGGTGGGCCCAGAGGGAGCCGGTTTGGAGGTCGCGCATGACGAGGCTTCGTTGCCAGAGTTTGCCCGAGACCTGGAAGGTGAGAGGCTTCTGGTGGTTTTTGATTTCGGCGGCATACACGATGCCGTTGAAGCAGAGGTGTCACCAGGTGGCGGCGATCCTTTTTCCGCCGAGGGTGTCGTTGATGATTTCGCGTCTCGGTCCGTTGAGCATGTTGATGGGGTAGGCGCGGGATCTTCCGTTGATGGAAACGCCAAGGACGAGTTCCTCGTTGTTGATTTTTCCTTCCATCTCTTCCCTTGATTTGATGGGGGCGTCGACGATGGCCGGGAGGGGCTTGAGGAGGGTTTTGGGCTGGAATTTGAGGGGTGTTTCGTCGGCTCGGGCGAAGGAGAGCTGGAGGGAGGTGATGGTGAGGAGGATGGACAGGGCTTTCATGGAGAGTGAAGGGAGTGTGTCGAGCCGGCTATGGTTTTCTTAAGCGGGCGACATCTGCAATGTCTTGGGGGCGTCCTGTTGCTACTTTGTTAGTGATTAAAGTATCCTTTCCGATGAGTGGGATTTTCAGGCCGTCGAAATCGATTGTGGTGCGTGAGTTCCACGCTTCCTTCCAGGTGACGCCGCTGATTCCGGTGAGGAGGTCAATACGATTTGGGGCGCGACCGAGTTGGATCACTTGGTCGACTTCTAGGAAATCATCGCGTGAGATCCCGGCTCCACTGAAGCCGAAGTCATTGAGGACTTGATCAAGCTTGTCTGCGTTTTCCGGGGATACGAGAACCATGAGATCGATATCTTCGGTAAAGCGCGGAGCGCCGTGGAAGGCGAGTGCGTAGCCACCGACGAGAAGGAACTCAACTTTCCGCGAGAGGCACAATGCGATAAACTCGCGAATGTCGGGGTGAAGAGTCATCGGTTTCAGGGTAGAAAAGGCGGCCGCGCTTGAGTATTTCGGCGAAAATTTTGAGAGATTCCCGTGGGTCATCGTAAAGAGGCGGGATGCCTTCTTCGCTCAGGGATTTCTTTGTAATGATCTTTTCCACTGGCGGAAGGTAGCAGAAATTAGTTCTGCTGTCGAAGATTCAAAGGGTGATTAAAACACGGATGGGATGGGGCTTGTTTAACTCAGCTGGAGAATCCCAAAGAGGCGGCTGAAGCCTTGGTGAGTTAGGAAAAGTTGAAGGTGATTTTTCGGACTCCCTGATCTGCCAGTCCGGGAAGAGCAAGGGCTGTGAAAGGATATGGACTTTTGACAATCTGCTTAGGGAGAAAGAGCAGTTTGAGCAGATGTATTCCTTCGCTGTTGTGTTGCACGGAGAAAGGGAGGGATGTTGCTACGGTTGGAATTCCAGATGTGATCTTGTTCAGTCAGGTATGGAAAGGAGTTACGGCGCCCTCGCAGTGGTCTAGCAGGCGGTTGAGGAGCGTGGTTGATAAAACGGCGGGGCGCCGTTGCTCCTTTAGCCCGGCCAGAGGAGGAAGTCGTCTGGTGAGAGCTTGGCCTTCACGGGGTTTGCGGGGATGTAGTTTCGCACTTTGTGGTAGTGAGCTTCGCTTCGCAGAAGTCGGTCCCAATAGTTTTTCTGCCACACTTTACCACTGCGATTGAGATGCTTATTGATCCGATGGGCACTCACGCTTTTGAAGGTTTGCATGAGTTTTTCGAGGGGGGGGTCTTGAAGCCGGACGAAGAGGTGGACGTGGTTTGGCATGATGACGAAGCTATCGAGGTGATAGAGTTTGTCGTGATCGTGGTGCAGGGTTTCAGTGACGATATTTGCGATGCCCGGATGACGCAGGAGGCATGAGCCGAGCCCTTGGTCGAGCCAGCGTTCCATTTTACCGGAGAAGGTTTTGTGGAAGAGAGCTTCGGTTTTTTTGTCCCAAGGTTTGGGGTGGTGCTGGTGCCAGATTTCTTGGCGCTTTTTCCAGCCCTTGAGGAGGGCTTGAGGGATGGAGTCGAAGAGACGCCAGGTGATGAAGATCCACGAGTCGTCTTGCTGCCAATGGGGAGGTTTTCCGCCGTGTTTTTGGACTTCCTTATCGGGGTCGTAGAGCATGGTGGAAAGGAGTCAGGGTGCCTCGCCGTGGGCTAGCTGGGGGTTGTGGGGCTTGGTTGATAAAACTGCGAGGCGCCGTTGCTCCTTTCCTTACAACCCTTAAGAGAAATTGTAATGTCAAACTGGGGTGCTGACCTGATATTGTCTTTGGCATGAACGAAAGTGTAGACTCTAAGAATGAAGTAAGCGCGGATGGCGTCAGCGAGAATGCTGCTGTTGAAAATGAGGCCCAAGATTCTGGTGCAGAAAATGAATCTCCGATTCAGGTCATTAATCAGATTTCGCCTGTAATCGAAGTCCATCCTGAGAAGAAGGGCTTGAAAGAGTGTTGTCTGATTTGTTTTGGGCCTGCGCTTGTTGCTGGTTTTTTTGCGTGGTTCATTGGTTCGCAAAACGAGAAATTTTCTAAGGAACAAGCAGAGAGGCAAGCTGAGTTTTCTGAGGAGCAAGCTGGTAGGCAAGCCAAGTCAGATCAGGCGATGGTGGAGCTTCAGGCTGGGTTCGAAAGAAGTCATCTGAAAGAAGTGCAAGTCTTTGAGTTATCGAAGCGCTTAAGGCGAGAAGCCTATGAGAAATTAATGCACGCAAGAGAGGTGATCGGGAGGCCTCAGTTAAAAGAGGAGGAGCTTACCGAAGCTGCCCTGAATTGGCTGCGGCATGAGCGAGCTTTTGCGATAGATTTTTTGAAGAATAATGAAGCCTTCCTTAAAGATGATCCGGAAGCTCAACAGAAATTTGAAGAAGCTCTTACTGAAGGTAGTCCAGAGGTATTAGCCGTTTTACGGTACTATCAAGGGCGAAGATACGGAGCTAAATATGGAGATGATGACTACTTTGCCGATAATTATACTTACGACTATGGCGAGTACGCCGATGATGACTACTTTGCTGATAATTACACTTACGACTATAGTGACGATGCAAAGGAGGATCAGGAAACTCTGGATCAAAAAGAACTTCCGCAGAACAAATCTGAAAATGATTAGCGTCTAACAAGGTGTAATACGGACCGGGCAGACTTTGAGTTCGGCGGTTTGGGTGACGGGGTCGTAGCCGGATCCGGTGAGGATGTTGACGTTGGTGTCGGCGAAGGAGAAGGAGGTGAAGACGGTGCCGCGGGGGGAGCGGGTGGTGGCTTCTACCTTGAGTTCGATCTCGCCGCGGCGGGAGGCCATTTTGACGAATTTGCCGTCGGTGAGGCCCCAGTCTTTTACGTCGTCGGGGTGGACTTCGAGGGTTTCCTCGGAGAGGAGGTAGTCGATGCCGCTGGCGCGGCCGGTTTGGGTCCGGGTGTGGTAGGCCTGGAGGCGGCGGCCGGTGGTGAGCCAGACGGGGTAGTCGTCATCGATGACTTCGGCGGGGTCGCGGTAGCCGATGATTTTGAAGAGGCCGGGTTTGCCGTCTTTGAACTCATCCTTGTGAAGGATGGGGGTGCCGGGGTGGCCTTCTTCGGGGACGGGCCATTGGTAGACGCCATCGCCGATGTTATCCCAGTTGAGGCCTTTGTAGATGGGGCTCAAGCTGCATAGTTCGTTGAAGACGTCTTTGGCGGATTCGTATTTGAAGCCGGGGGTGCCGAGGCGCTTTGAGATTTCGGAGATGATCCACCAGTCGGGCTTGGAGTCGCCGTAGGAGGGGACGGCGGCGCGGAGGCGCTGGACGCGGCGCTCGGTGTTGGCCTGGACGCCATCGGTCTCGCCCCAAGCCGAAGCGGGGAGGACGATGTCGGCCATTTGCGCGGTTTCGGTGAGGAAAATGTCGATGACGACGAGGTGGTCGAGGGCCTTGAGGGCTTTTTCGCAGTGGTTTTTATCGGGGTCGGTGACGACGGTGTTTTCGCCATCGATGAGCATGGCGTGGATGCCATTTTCCTCTGCTCCGCAGAGGTTGAGGGCGGTGACCTTGGTCATCTGGTTTCCGAGGTCCATTTCCGGTTGTTGGTAGAACTCAGAGAACTTTTTGTGGAACTCTTCCGAGGTGACGGGCTGGAAGCCGGGGTAGTTATTCGGGACGGCTCCGCAGTCGCCCGCGCCCTGGATATTGTTCTGCCCGCGCATCGGGTTGATGCCGGTGCCTTCCTTGCCGAGGTTTCCGGTGAGGAGGGCGAGGTTGCAGAGGGACTGGACGTTGTCGACGCCGCAGATGTGCTCGGTGATGCCGAGGGTGTAGTAGATGGCTCCGAGCTTGGCCGCGCCATACCATTTGGCGGCTTGCTCGATGTCATCGGCCGGGACCTCGCAGATTTCGGAAGCCCAGGCGGGGGTGAATTCCTTGAGGTGTTGTTCGAATTCCGGGAAGTCGGCGCAGCGGTCGGCGATGAATTCTTTGTCGGTGAGTCCTTCGCGCACGATGACGTGGGCCATGGCGAGGAGGAGGGCGACATCGGATCCGACGCGGATGGGGAGGTGGAGGTGGGCGAGCTCGGCGAGGCGGGTTTTACGCGGGTCGGCGACGATGAGTTTGGCGCCTTTGGTGAGTGCTTTTTTGAGGCCGGTGGCGGCGACAGGGTGGCACTCGGTCATGTTGGTGCCGATGGCGAAGATGGTGTCGGGTTTGTCCATGTCCTTGAGAGGATTGGACATTGCGCCTCTTCCGATTTGAGCGGCCAGACCGGCCACGGTGGGAGCGTGTCAAGCACGACTACAGTTGTCTATGTGATGGGTCCCGAAGCCGGCCCGGATAAACTTCTGCATGGTGTAGGCGGCTTCATGCGGGGCGCGGCCTGAGGCGATGCCGTAGATGGAGTGGCGGCCGTATTTCGCGCGGGCGTCGGCGAAGCCTTTGGCGGCGGCGGTGAGGGCGGTGTTCCAGTCGACCTCTTTAAAGGTGCCATCGGGCTGCTTCATGAGCGGCTTCTGGAGTCGGTCCTCGTGCTGGATGAAATCGTAGGTGAACTGGCCTTTGATGCAGAGGGCGCCCTTGTTGGCGGGGCCGTCCATGGCGGGTTGTGCGCCGACGATCTTGTCGCCTTTTGTCATCAGGTCGATGGAGCAACCGACGGCGCAGTAGGGGCAGACGGTGCGGGTTTTTTTGATGGGTTCGACGAGGTCCTCGGCGCGGAGGGCTTTTTTGTCGGCGAGTGCTCCGGTGGGGCAGGTCTGGACGCATTGGCCGCAGAAGGTGCAATCGGAGTCACGGAGGTCGTTATTGAACTCGGTCGTGATTTGGGTGTCGAAGCCGCGGTTGGCGACGGTGATGGCGTAGTCGCCCTCCTGCTCGGCGCAGACACGGACGCAGCGGTAGCAAGAGATGCAGAGTTCGTAGTCGCGCAGGATGAAGGGGTTGGCGTCCTGGAGATTGGTGGTGCCGGATTTTTTGCCGACGAAGCGGCCGTTGCGGGCGCCGTATTTGTTGACGAGAGTGGAGAGTTCCTGGGAGGCGAGGCCGCGGAGGGGGTCGACATCGACCTGGCGGTTCTCGGAGGCGACCATTTCGAGGAGCGTTTTGCGCATCTTCTCGATGTGGGGCGGGGAGGTTTTGACGACCATGCCGTCGTTAGCCTGTGTGGTGCAGGAGGCGACGGGATTGCGGATACCCTCGACTTCCACGACGCAGAGACGGCAGCCGCCGAAGGCATCGAGGCGGTCATCGTAGCAGAGGGTGGGGATGTCTTTTTGGAGACGTTTTGAGATTTGGTAGATCGTCTCGCCTTCGTTGAAGGTGGTTTGCTGTCCATCGATGGTGATGGAGAGCTGCGCGGCGACGGTGGAATTGGGATCGTTGATCATGGAAAGGGTATGGGAGCGGAGATACTACCTTGTGGCTCGTTCGGCGAAGACTTCGTCGGCTGGTTTATCGGAGACTTCGATGTTTTTGATTTGGAGGCGCCAGATGTTGCTGGGCCATGAGTAGACGTCCCTTTTTCCTTTTTCGGTGGGGACGACGTGGGTGGAGCGGGAGAATTCCTCGGAGCCGTGTGCGAGCTCGTAGCAGTCGATGCCCACGGTTTTCTGGATGCCGGTGGTGCGGGTGAGGGTGGCGAAGTCGGCGTTTTGGGTGAAGGCGAAGGTGATGGTTCGCTCGGGGTTGGCGATTTCCGCGACGACCTCGGGTTTGGTGAGTTTTCCGTCCTCGAGGGCGAACTCGAGGTGGATGGTGTCGCCGGGGTAGAGATCGAGGGTGCCATCCTTGCTGAGGGGCTTGCCGGCGGGGACGATGATTTTCTTTTCGCCGATCTCGGGAAGGATGATGGTTTCTTCGCGCTCCTGGCGTTTGTTGTCGGCACCCGGGAGCTTGGTGCTCTTGATGAGCTTGATTGAGGCTTCGTCGAAGGTTGCCCAGGGGACGGTGTATTGCTTGGTGCCTTTTTCGAAAGTGACGGTGTCCTTATCGTAGTCGGTGACGAGGACGACGATTTCACGGCCCTTGGTGTCCTTGAGGGTCAGAGGTCCGGCGAGGGCGGAAGCGAGGCAAAGAATTGAGAGAAGGAAGGGAAATTTCATGGCATTGAAGGTTTAGGGAACAATAGCACGATCAAGCGGGGGTTTCAGGGAGAAATTACGAGGTAGGTGAGGTGGCGGCGGCGACCTGATCGGGGAAGTATTTCAGGAGGGATTCGGTGACGTGGGGGGCGGCCATGCCGAGGCCGCAGGCGGAGGTGGCTTTCATGGCGTCGCCGATGTCATTGACTTCATCGGTCCATTCGGTGAGCGAGAGGTCTTTGGCGTCGCCATTCAAGCGCTCGGTGAGGCGTTGGGTGCCGATGCGGCAGGGGAAGCACTTGCCGCAGGACTCGTGGGCGAAGAAGGCCATGGCGTCGTGGGCGGCCTTGACCATGTCACGGGAGTCATCGAAGACCATGATGCCTCCGGCTCCGAGGAAGGAGCCGTGGGAGCGGATGCAGGGGTCATCGAGGGTGAGGTCGTCGAGGATTTGGTGACCGAGGAAGCCGCCGGAGAGGCCTGCCATGGTGACGGCCTGGATGGAGCGTCCGTCTTTTGGGCCGCCGGCCCAGTCGTAGAGAAGGGTTTTTAAGGGGAGACCGAAGGGGACTTCGTAGTTGCCGGGGCGTTGGATATCGCCGGAAAGGGAAATGAGTTTGGTGCCGATGTGATCGCCGAGGCCGAGGGAGTGGTACCAGTCGGGGCCGTTATTGATGATGTGGGGGACGGCGCAGAGGGTTTCGACGTTGTTGACGGCGGTGGGTTTGTCCTCGAATCCGTGGGTGACGGGGAAGGGGGGCTTGTTGCGGGGGAAGGGGTGTTTGCCTTCGAGGGAATTGAGGAGGGAACCTTCTTCTCCACAGATGTAGGCACCGGCGCCGCGACGGACGTAGAGGTGGAATTCGAATCCGGAGTCGAGGATGTTGTTTCCGAGGAGTCCGGCCTCGCGGCATTCGGCGAGGCATTTCTCGAGGAGGGCGTTGGTCTCGGGATATTCGTAGCGGAGGTAGATGAAGCCACGGGGTGCGCCGGTGGCGAAGGCGGCGATGATCATGCCTTCGATGAGAGCGAAGGGATCGTAGTCCATGAGGGCACGGTCCTTGAAGCAGCCGGGTTCGCCTTCGTCAGCATTGCAGACGATGGATTTGGGATGGCGGTCGCAGTCGGCTACGGCCTTCCATTTAAGTCCGGTGGGGAATCCTGCTCCACCGCGGCCGGCGAGTTTGGAGGCGGAGATGGTGTCGATGACGGTGTCGGGTTCGCCTTTTAAAACGGAAGCAAGGGCGGTGAATCCGCGGTTGGCGCGGTAGCCGGTGAGGGTGTTGTGTCCTTCCTTGCGGATGTTGGAGAAGAGGCATTCCTCGATGTCACCGGGATTGGGGACGGGGAGGGGAGAGGGGGTGGGTTTGAGATCGGCGGCGGTTTCGCCGGAGAGAGTGGTGTGTCCGGTGAGGACGGGGATGGGGGCGTCACAGCGGCCGGAGCAGGGCATTTCGGTGGCGGCTTGGCCTTGGGATTTGAGGGTTTCGAGGATTTCATTTCCGCCGCGGAGGCAGCAAATATTTCCGGTGCAGACGCGCGGGGCCTCGAGGCCGCCGGGGACGCGGGAGAAGTGGTGGTAAAAGGTGACGGTGCCGTAGAGGTCGGCGAGGGGAGTTTTTAGTCCGCTGGCAACGGCGCGGAGGGCATCATCGGAGAGGTAGCCATCGCGATCGTGAAACGCGTGGAGGAGGGGGAGCAGGGGAGCAGGCTCGTTTTTCCAGTGATTGATGAGGTCCTGATTGGTGGTGCCCGGCATTCTGAAAGTGTGGCAAATCTGGACGCTCAAGCAAGCGATGAAGTTGATTTAGGGGGACTCTTTTAGGCGAGCACCGCCGTGGTAGATGTTAAAGATGGGAGGGCGGAGGAAGCCGACCAGGGTTTGCCCGGAGTCTTGGGCGAACTCGACAGCGAGAGAGGAGGGGGCGGAAATGCCGGCAATGAGGGGGATGCCGGCGGCGAGGGATTTTTGCATGAGCTCGAAGGAGATGCGTCCGGAGAGGAGGAGGAAGGTTTGGATGAAGTCCACGCCGTCGCGCAGGCCTTGGCCGATGACTTTATCGAGAGCGTTGTGGCGGCCGATATCCTCGTGGAGGATCAGGAGGGTTCCGTCGGGCGCGAAGAGACCCGAGGCGTGGAGGCCGCCGGTGGAGTCGAAGGTGTTTTGAGCCTTTCGCATGGTTGCCGGAGCGGTGAGAAGGGTGTCGGGGGCGATGGAGAGGCCTGACTCGAGCGGGGGATGGTTTTGGAGGATGGCATCGATGGAGGCTTTTCCGCAGAGGCCGCAGGAGGAGGCGGAGAAGAGGTGGCGGGTGAGGCGATCCCAATCCATGGGGTGATCGTCGATGAGGAAGACGAGGGCGTGGTTGTCACGGGCTTCGAGATCGATGTCCGAAATGTCCGATATTTTGGAAATGATTCCTTCGGTGAGGAGGAAGCCGATGACGAGGAATTCATCGTCGCCCGGGGTGCGCATAAGGACAGCGAGGGGGCGGCCATCGACGACGAGCTGGAGCGGTTCTTCGACGGCAATTTGGTCGGGGGCGGGGGTGGGTCCGGCGGGGCTGAATTTGGTCACCTCGAAGTTTCGTGAGTGTTTGGTCATGAAGAATCAAAATTGGTCGGCTGGCATCAAGGCTAGGGGCGTGGGTGGGCGAAGGAAAATAGTTTCTCGGGTTCGGCTGTCGAAGGGGTGAGAAACCCGTGGAACACGTGAGTTGACAGTAAGGGTTTGATTGGTAAGGTGCGCGCCTTTCCGTAGGGGCCTTTCACAATCCCGACGGTTCAACTTGATCAAAACTCACTAAGAGAATACGACCATGGCTACCAAAAAAAAGGCTGCTAAGAAGGCCTCCACGAAACCTCAGAACGTCTACTACTTTGGCGCAGGAAAATGCGACGGAGACGGTTCAATGAAATCCCTCCTTGGAGGTAAGGGCGCGAACCTCGCCGAGATGAGCAGCATCGGTGTTCCCGTCCCTGCTGGCTTCACCATCACGACCGAGGTCTGCACCTACTACTACGACAACGGCAAGAAGTATCCCAAGACTCTCGATGCGGAGATTGAGGAAAACATTGCCAAGGTCGAGAAGGCCATGGGCAAAAAGTTCGGCGACCTTGAGAACCCGCTTCTCCTTTCCGTCCGTTCCGGAGCCCGTGAGTCGATGCCCGGCATGATGGACACCATTCTCAACCTTGGTATCAACGATCAGGTTGTTGAAGCTCTCGCCAAGAAGACCGGCAACCCCAAATTTGCCTGGGACTCCTACCGCCGTTTCCTCCAGATGTATGGAAGTGTTGTGATGGAAGTGGAAGCCCACGCCGGTGAGCACCACGATCCCTACGAGGTCATCCTCGATAAAGCCAAGGCCAAGGCCAAGGTGAAGGACGATTCCGGTCTTAATGAAAAGCAGCTCCGCGGAGTTGTTGCCGAGTTCAAGAAGCTCATCAAGGACCGCTCGGGTAAGAATTTCCCTGAAGACCCACGTGCGCAGCTTAAAGGTGCTGTTAACGCCGTCTTCAACTCCTGGCAGAATGACCGCGCGATTGTCTACCGTCAGAAATACGGCATCCCTGCGGCATGGGGAACTGCTGTCAACGTTCAGGCCATGGTCTTCGGTAATACCGGTAAGACTTCCGGAACCGGTGTTGCTTTTACGCGTGACCCGGCTACCGGCGAGAACGTGTTCTACGGTGAGTATCTCATCGACGCACAGGGCGAGGACGTCGTGGCCGGTGTTCGCACACCGAAGCCAATTGCCAAGATGGCCAAGGACCTTCCCAAGTCACACAAAGAACTTCTCGTGATTCGTAAGAAGCTTGAGAAGCACTTCCGCGATGTGCAGGACGTTGAGTTCACGATTGAAGAAGGCAAGCTCTGGATGTTGCAGACCCGTAATGGCAAGCGCACCGGATTCGCAGCAGTGAATATCGCTCTCGACATGGTGAAAGAGCGTCTCATTAAGAAGGAAGAGGCGATTCTGCGCATTCCTGCGGATGACCTGAGCCACCTCCTTGCACCGATCTTTGATTCCGCTGCCGAGAAGGCCGCCAAGAAGGTTGGTAATGGGCTTCCTGCCGGTCCCGGTGCAGCTTCCGGTAAGATTTACTTCTCCGCTGAAGACTCCGTGAAGGCTGCGGCCAAGGGGCAGAACGTCATCCTTGTCCGTCAGGCCACCTCTCCCGAGGACCTTCGGGGAATGATCGCGGCTGATGGCATCCTCACCACCGAGGGTGGAGCTTCCTCACACGCGGCACTCGTTGCCCGTCAGATGGGTAAGGTCTGTGTTTGCGGTGCTCACGGAATGTCCATCGATTACACGAAGAAGACTCTCTCCGGAAACGGCGTGACTCTTAAAGAGGGTGATGAGCTTTCGCTGAACGGATTCGTTGGAAACGTTTACAAAGGCAACATCAAGTCCTCACCTTCCCAGGTCATCCAGGGATTGATCGAGAACAAGGCTGCGGCCAAGCGTTCCGACACCTATAAAAAGTTCATGGAGCTCATGAGCTGGACCGACAAGCTTCGTAAGCTTGGCGTCCGGACCAACTCCGATACTCCGGAGCAGGTTGAGCAGGCCATCAAGTTCGGAGCGGAAGGCATTGGTCTTACCCGTGCAGAGCACATGTTCTTCGAGGGCAACCGGATCGACTCCGTTCGTGAGATGATCCTTGCCGACGATGACGAAGGTCGGGCCAAGGCACTCAAGAAGATCAAGGTCTTTATGAAGAAGGACTTTAAGGGCATCTTCAAGTCCCTCGACGGCCGCCCGGCGACCATCCGTCTCCTGGACCCACCTCTTCACGAGTTCATCGGCACCATGGATGCCGCCCAGAAGAAGGACCTTTCCAAGAAGATTGGAATGAGCGCTGCAGCGATCACGAAGCGGATTCACTCTCTTCACGAAGAGAACCCGATGCTTGGTCACCGTGGTTGCCGCCTCGGTATCAGCTACCCAGCAGTCACCGCTACCCAGGTCGAGGCCATCCTCGAAGCTGCGGCAGAGGTTCAGGCCAAGGGCACGAAGGTTCTCCCTGAGATCATGGTCCCACTTGTGGCCTACGCACGTGAGCTTGAGCTCCAGAAGCAGGTCATCGATGAGACCGCTGCCGAAGTTCGCAAGAGGCTTAAGCTTAAGAAGAGCGAGCTGAAGTACACCGTGGGAACGATGATTGAAATTCCCCGTGCTGCACTCACCGCTGATAAAGTGGCCGAGCACGCTGAGTTCTTCTCCTTCGGAACCAACGACCTCACCCAGACCGGACTTGGTCTGTCCCGTGATGACTCCTCCAGCTTCCTCCCAACCTATCAGGATGCGGAAGTTCTCAACAACAACCCCTTCGCAGCTCTTGACCAAGAGGGTGTCGGTCAGCTTGTTGAAATCGGCGTTGAGAAGGGTCGTCAGACCAAGAAGAAACTCAAGATCGGTATCTGCGGCGAGCACGGCGGAGATCCTGATTCGGTGAAGTTCTTCCACCGCACCGGACTCGACTACGTTTCCTGCTCACCATTCCGTATCCCCGTAGCCCGTCTTGCCGCAGCGCAAGCCGCTCTCGAGGAAAAGGGAATGGCTCGTGGTGAAATGAGCTAAGCGCTCAGCTAACAAACTTCAAAGCCCCGTTCGTTAACGCGAGCGGGGCTTTTTTAGTTTGGTCGTAAATGTGATGGGGCCGGATTGGGGGCCCGCCCCGTCCTTTTCGGGGATGTGCACCCGTCCGGATACGTGGATGTTCGATTTGGAGGCTCACATCAACCCAGCATGACCATTCGCATCTTCCCAGGTAGCCCATTTTTGTTTTCCCCAGTGGGTTACAGCATGCTCAATCAGGCGGTGGGCCTGGGGTTGGTGAAGTGGAAGTTCGGGTGTTGGGCCGAGGGGACTTTGATCGATCGTCCCGAGGGGGTGATTCCGGTTACCGGATTCAGGGAGTTCCGGTGAATGGTGTGATCCTTGAGATGGAGGCTGCAAAATCCGGGTCCGAGTTGGACTGAGATTGATGGCCGGGGATCATTTTCCGATGATCTCCGGGCGGTTGCCTGAGGAGCAGGATGGAGAAAGCCGGATGGGGCTTATTCTTCGGATTGGGAATTCTGCTGTGCGGCTTCCTTGGCCTTTTTCTCGATAGCTGCCTGCTCGCGTTCCTGTTCTTTTACGACAGCAAGCTCCGAGCGTTTGCTTTCGGGGAGGTCGCGATACATGAGGGTGAGGCGGACTTCATTTTTGAAGACGCGATTTACCGAGATTTGGCGAACGTCGATGAGGTATTCATCGGCGAGGGCTTTGCGCAGGTAGTTGTCATCGAGGACCTTTTCTTTTTCGGAAATCCGGTAGTCGACTTCGATTTTATGGAAGCCATCACGCCAGACCGATGGCTTGTCGGCGAAGTATGCGGTGAGGAGGATGACAATGGCCGAGGGGACGTCGACAACAGTTGGCATCATGGTGTTGACGAAGGTGAGGGAGATGGCTCCCAGGAGGTAGGCGATCTCCGCCTTGTCGAAGGCCTCGCTTCGGAGTCGCACCAGGGCGAGGAGGGCGAAGATGGTGAAACCGAAGCCAGCGGTAACAAGGGAGCTGGAGAGGAAAATGGGGAAGAGGAAGAGGTTGAAGGCCAGGAGGAGGAACAACATTTTATGATCATGATGCCTCCGGTAGTAGATCATGTAGGCATAGATGAAGATGGTGAGAAAGTTGAAGAGGGCTTTGTAGATGAGGGTCCAGCCCGTCTTGGAGAGTTTGGTGTCGCGCTTGGTTTGATTGACCCAATGCTGGAAGAAGCCTTCTTCGGTCGGGGGTCTTACGGGATCGAGGACTTTGCCCCGGGAATCGAACATGATGTCCTGTTTCTTGGCCCCATTTTTGAATTCGACATCGTAGAAGATTCCGTGGGTGTTGCTATCGACGCCCTCGATTCCGCGGATGTTGTTCTTGTCGTATTTGAGGACGATGGCGGAGCGGACTTCGGCGGGAAGTTCCTCGAAAGTGGTGTTGTGCTCGGTCTCGACCCAATTTCCTTCGGCATCGAAGTCGGCGCGGAATTTGGTTCCGTTGACTTCAAAGTGGGCCTCCCAGGAACCACCGGATTCCTCTTCCCACTTTGGTTCTTCGACATCGGGGTATTTTTCGCGGAAGGCTTTCTCGATAATTTCAGTGACTCCCAGTGCGGTGTGGCAGCAGAAGATGGCAAGGGCGAGATGGAGAAAAAGTGCTTTCATGCGAGATGATTGGGAAACCATAAGGTCTCAGGGGAGTCACTGCAGTTTGACAGTCCAAGGGTGAGGTGAGAAGCATCTTCCTTGGAAAAATTGCGGGGGGTGGGAGAGTTTTTTACGGTTTGGCGGGGAGAAAAAGATTCTTTCTGAGGCATTGAGGGAAAGAATGGCGACAGATGAGCAAGTTGGAAAACAAGGTGAGCCGGGTGTTGAGTTTGGTACTGCGTCACGATCCGGGATCGATTGGATTGGCGCTGAACGAGCAAGGGTGGGCAGAGGTGGATGAATTGCTGGTGTGTCTGAAGAGGAGCGGGAAGGCGGTGGATTTGGAGATGTTAAAAAAGGTGGTTACCAATAGCTCCCAGCAGCGGTTTTCCTTTTCCGAGGACGGGAAGTTGATCCGGGCCAACGAGGGACACTCGTTTAATATTGATTTGGAATTGGAGGAGAAGAATCCGCCGGAGAATCTTTATCACGGAACGGCTGATCGCTTTATGGAGTTCATCGAGCGGGGAGGGTTGCTTAAGATGAAGCGGGACTTTGTTCATCTCACCAGCGACCCGAAGATCGCTCACGAGGCGGGAGGTCGGCAAGGGGTGCCGGTGATTCTTGAGATCGGGACGAAGGTGATGCTGGATCACGGGTTCCGTTTTTATCAGGCCAAGAACGGGGTATGGCTGACGGACAGTGTGCCGCCGGATTATCTGACGCGGCGTTTCCGGATTTGAGTCTATCCGCCTGCGGCGATGGTGATGATCTCGAGTTGGTCGCCGTCGCTGAGTTCCTGATCGAATTCCGAGGGGGAGAGGGCCCGGCGGTTGAGCTCGACGACGACGGGTTTTCCAGCCAGCCCGAGGGAGTCGAGGAGGGCGGGAAGGGTGAGAGGAGCGTCGAACTTTTGGGTTTCGCCGTTGATGGTGAGGGTCATCATTTTGTGAGGATGGCAGCGTCCCAATCTTTCCAGACGGGATCAAATCCTTTTGCGCGGAGAAGGTGGGCGATCTCGGTAGCGGGGCGTTTGTCGTCGATCTCAAACTGGCCGGTGGCGCGGGAGCAGGAGGAGGTTTGATCTGCTTCGAGTTCGACGCGGCGGCCCTTGACGGTGAGGTGAAGGTCGTCGGTTCCGGCTCCGGTGTATCCACCGGGGTCGGTTTTTGACTCGGCGGAGATATGAGTGATGCCGAGTCCGAAGAGGGAGTCACGGAGGGCGGCGGGCTCACGGGTGGAGAGGACGATGCCGACCTGGGGGAAGCAGATGCGGAAGGCGGTGATGAGCTGGACAAGGTGCCGGTCCGAGAGGGAGAGGTTTTCGTCCGGGGTATACTCGTAGTTTCCGGCATGGGGTTTCATGCGGGGGAAGGCGACGCTGAATTGGGCCTTCCAGCCGATGCGCATGAGGTAGTCGAGGTGGGTGGCGAGGGCGATGGCCTCGTGGCGCCAGTCGGCGAGGCCGAAGAGGGCTCCGATGCCGATGCGGCGGAAGCCTCCGGCGTAGGCGCGCTCCGGGCAGTCGAGGCGCCAGTCGAAGTTCTTTTTGGGGCCGGCGGTGTGGAGGACCTGGTAGGTTTCGCGGTGGTAGGTCTCCTGATAGACGATGAGGCCTTCGGCTCCGTGATCGACCAGCTCACCGTATTGGTGGTCCTCCATGGGGCCGACCTCGATGCCGATGGTGGGGATGAAGTCCTTGATGGCATCGACGCACTCCTGAAGGTAGCCCTCGGAGACGAACTTGGGGTGTTCACCGGCGACGAGAAGGATGTTGCGGAAGCCGAGGGCGTGGAGGTGGCGGGCCTCGGTGACGACCTGCTCAATGGTGAGAGTGGTGCGGAAAATGGGGTTGTCGCGGGAGAAACCGCAATACTGGCAGTTGTTGACGCACTCGTTTGAGACGTAGAGCGGGGCGAAGAGGCGCATCGTTTTGCCGAAGTGTCGGCGGGTGATTTGCTGGCTTTGGCGGGCTCTGTTTTCGAGTGTTTGGTTATCGCAAGGTGCGAGGAGGCGGTTGAAGCGCTCCATCAACGGGGTGGGATGGGCCATCAGGTGCTCGAACTGCTGCGAAAAACTCACGGCGGAGGGATCATGCCTGCGGGCGGCTTTGTCAAAAAGATTGCTTCTTTTTTGAATTGTCACCCTGCCCCGCAAGTGCTGGAGTTTCCACCGAAATGGCTAACGCAACGAATGTCCTCTCCCAAGGGATCGAAATCAAAGGATCGATCAAGTTTTCCAACGACATGATCATCGACGGTAAGATCGATGGCGAGATTGAGTCCGAGAAGGGCAAGATCACGATTGGCGAGAACGCGAACATCAAAGGCGACGTAAAGGCTGGCGAGGTGAAGCTCTATGGTCGGGTAGAAGGAACCATCACTTCGGATCGTTGCGAGCTGAAGGAGAAATCCAAGCTTAACGGGGATATTAAAACCAAGATGCTGAGCATGGAGGAAGGAGCGAGCCTGACCGGACGCACCGATATTGGCGGTTAAGTAAGCGTAGCTTAAATTTTTTAAAGACGTCGTTTCTCCGGAAACGGCGTCTTTTTGTATACTCGGCCTTTCTTGACCGGGAGAACTCCTTGGCCTAAACGCTGCTCAGCAAAGCCAGCCCGAAGTCATGTCCAAGATCATTTATACCAAAACCGACGAAGCTCCTTACCTCGCGACGCAATCGCTGCTTCCCATCATCAAAGCGTTTACGAAGTCCTCGGGGATTGAGGTGGAGACGCGTGATATTTCGTTGGCGGGCCGGATTTTGGCGAACTTTACGGACAAGCTTCCGGAGGGTCAGGGGATTGCGGATGCGCTGAGTGAGCTTGGTGAAATGGCGAAGACTCCCGAGGCGAATATTATCAAGCTTCCGAACATCAGTGCGTCGGTTCCTCAGTTGATGGCGGCGATTGCGGAGCTGCAAGGTCAGGGGATCGCGCTTCCGGATTACCCGGAGGAGCCCTCGAATGAGGAAGAGGCGGATATCAAAGCCCGCTATGACCGCGTGAAGGGATCGGCAGTGAATCCTGTTTTACGTGAGGGAAACTCGGATCGCCGTGCTCCCAAGGCGGTGAAGGAATATGCAAAGGCAAATCCCCACTCGATGGGTGCCTGGAGTGGTGATTCCAAAACGCGGGTGGCAACGATGAGTGCGGGAGATTTTCGATCGAATGAAAAGTCGATCACGACCGAGGCGGCGACCGAGGTGAAGGTCGAGTGGACGGGTGCCGATGGTTCGACAAGGGTGCTCAAGGACGGTATTGCACTGCAGGAAGGGGAGATTTTTGATGCCACCTGTCTGAGTAAAGCGGCGTTGGTGAGCTTCCTTGAGGAGCAGATCAAGGCAGCCAAGGAGGAGGGGACGCTTTTCTCGCTTCATATGAAGGCGACAATGATGAAGGTCTCGGACCCGATCATCTTTGGCCATGCGGTGGAAGTTTACTTCAAGGACCTGCTGGCGAAGCACGGTGCCGAGCTGGACGGGTTGGGAATTGATTTCAAGAACGGCTTTGGTGACCTTGTTTCCAAGATTGCGGACCTTCCTGAGGAGAAAAAGGCGGCAATTGAGGCCGATATTCAGGCTGCGTATGCGGCTGGGCCGGATTTGGCGATGGTGGACTCTGATCGTGGGATTACGAATCTGCACGTGCCGAGTGATGTGATCATCGATGCATCGATGCCTGCGATGATCCGGAACTCGGGTCAGATGTGGGATGCGGAAGGGAAGGTGCGCGACACGCTGGCGGTGATTCCGGATAGCTCTTATGCGGGAGTCTATGATGCCACGATCGAGTTTTGTAAGAAGCACGGGGCATTTGACCCGACCACGATGGGCACGGTTCCCAATGTGGGGCTGATGGCCCAGAAGGCCGAGGAATATGGCTCGCACGATAAGACTTTTGAAATTCCGGCAGCAGGCACGGTGCGGGTGATCGATGCCGACGGGAAGGTGCTCATTGAGCATGAAGTGGGCGAAGGGGACATCTGGCGCGCTTGTCAGGCGAAGGATGCACCAATCCGGGACTGGGTGAAACTGGCGGTGTCCCGCGCGCGTGCTACGGGATCTCCGGCGATCTTCTGGCTCGATGAGACCCGGGCGCATGACGCCGAGTTGATCGAGAAAGTGGGCACATATTTGGGTGAGCTTGACATTGAGGGGCTTGATTTGAGGATTTTGTCTCCGGTGGAGGCGGCAGAGGAGACCTTGGCCCGCTTGAAAGAGGGTGAGGATACGATTTCGGTGACCGGTAACGTGTTGCGTGATTATTTGACCGACCTGTTCCCGATTCTTGAGGTGGGGACGAGTGCGAAGATGCTGTCGATCGTGCCGCTGATGAATGGCGGCGGGTTGTTTGAGACGGGTGCCGGTGGATCGGCTCCGAAGCACGTGCAGCAGTTTGTGGCCGAGAACCACCTGAGGTGGGATTCGCTGGGCGAGTTTTTGGCGCTGGCGGTCTCGCTGGATCACATCGGCTCGGCCAAGGCGAAGTTGCTGGGCAAGACGCTGGATGATGCGACGACGGAGGCTCTGCTGAAGAACAAGTCTCCAATGCGAAAAGCGGGCGAACTAGACAATCGGGGGAGTCATTTCTACCTCGCACTTTACTGGGCCCAGGCTCTGGCAGCGCAGACTGAAGATGCGGATTTGAGTGCGGAATTTGCACCGATTGCCGAGGCGCTTGCTGCGAACGAAGAGACGATTCTCGCGGAGCTGAATGGGGTGCAAGGGCAGCCGGTTGAGCTCGAGGGATACTACGCTCCGAATGAAGAGAAGTTGATCGCGGCGATGCGTCCGAGTGCGATTTTCAACGGCGTGATCGACGGGATCTAGAGTCGACTGGTCTTTTTTATAACGCACTGATGAGGTGGCTTCGCATCGTATTTTGCGCGGGAGTTGAAGATAGGGTGGGCTGACTAAGGTCCTTCAAATGCCGGGTTCGGGATCCAATTTCCGTTGTAACGTTTCTTTTCCCATTGGAGAAAGTATGCCGTATCTTCTTTCTTGGATGCTTCAATGATCTTCTCGGGGGCGTCCCAGACAGTATTGAAGTTTTCGAGCGTCAAATCATAGAAATCGGCGTGATCGCCAAGTGCGCACAAGGCCTCGTCTACCCGGCTCAAGTGCCTGCGAAGAGCGGTAGCACTTCTTGTTGTGGCAAGTTTGCGAAGGATGAGAGTTCCCAGCTCTTGTTCCGAGATGGAGTCAGCATTCGCCATTCCTAAGACATGTATTCTGAGTGCTTTGATTTCAAATTGGGGCATTCGCGCGCAATCGGGACAGTTGATCCACTCGGTTCTCACCGGGTCGATTTGGTAGATCTTTGAAATTTCGCTCTCTCTTTCCCGTCCAATTTTCAAGGTAATCCCCCAGACGGAAGGATTGGAGCGGATCTTTCCAGAGTAAAGATCAACTTGATGTTGAAATGAAAACCCCAAGATAAGGACTGCGATGAGGGAAACCGTTGCTGCTATTTTCAGGAGTTTCGAAGTGCGGCTCATGGTTTCCTTACAGTGCGAATTTGACCGCCGAGTAGACGCCGGCGGCGGCGATGGAGAGGGCGCTGAGCCAGAGGATGGCATCGAATTTTCGACCGGGGCGGAGTTCCGGGGCGAGCCAGCGGTAGCGCATCACGAGGGTGGCGTAGACGACGATGAAGAGGATGAGGGTGGTGAGAGAACCGCCGATGATGACCATGAGGCCCGGTGTCTGGAAGGTGAAGTAGAGGAGGGTCCAGATGACGGGGAAGAGGACGCTGAGAAGGGCGATGGATTTTTTGCGGTCGGCTTCTTTTTCGAAATCGATCCAGCCGAAGCGTCCGAAGGCATCCGAGAAGAGGCGGCTCCAAGCGGCGAGGGAGGTGATGAGAGTGGAGAAGAGGACGACGAAGGCGCCGATCATGAAGGCATTGCGGGCCCAGCTGCCGAGGGTGTCGGTGTACATGCGGGAGAGGTGTTCGAGCAGGTCTCCTGCTTCCGGGACGATTTCCTGTGAGTTGAGGATGGCAGCGCCGAGGAGGTAGAACATGGCGGTCATCAGGGTGTAGCAGACCATGGCGGCGAGAGCGTCGATCTGCATGACGCGGATCCATCCGCGGGCGCGGGCGAGCCAGGCGGCGCGTTCTTCCTGATTGGTGGGTTCCGGGCCGGTGTGTGCGGCGTAGCCTTTTTCGATGAGCCAGTAATTGTAAGCGAGGATTTCATCGCCTCCGACGCCGGTGATGGCGAAGGCTCCCATGGCAACGAGGAGGGCTCCTTCGGGCAGGGTGAGTCCGAAGCCCGAGCCGAGATCCGACCAGCTGATGGAGAAGGGGGTCCATTGGAGGGCGATGAGCGAAACGACGGTGAAGGCGGTGAAGAGGGTGATCATGATGATGGACCACTTTTCAATGGGGGTGTAAATGCCACGGAAGATGATGGCCATGGCTCCGAGGGCGGCGATGACGGCCCAGAAGAGCGGGTGGACCGGGATGAGGGCGTGAAGGGCCAGGGCGACGCCACCAACCACGCCTCCGACCTGAAGGGCTTTGAGTGATTGGATGACGAACCAAGCCCAGACGGCCCATCCGGTGCGACCCATGCGTGGCCCGGGAAGATCGCCGAGGGCTTGCATGGAGGTTTTACCCGAGGCGATGGTGAAGCGTCCGAATTCGATTTGGACGGCGACTTTGACAAGGCAGGAAAAGAGGATGACCCAGAGGCAGACGAAGCCGACCTTTGCTCCAAAGAGGGTGGTGGCAAAGAGTTCGCCCGATCCGACGATGGAGGCGGTGAGGATAAATCCCGGCCCAAGACGCTTGAGGGTGCCCGCTATGGTGGTGGGCGGGTCGATGACCTTTTCGGGTGTGCGGAGGTAGGGATTCACTCGAAACAGATTGACCCGATCCAAGAGAGGAGGGAATCACTAAGTCCGTGTTACTGGCCCTTTACGTGGTTGAGTAAGGCTGTTGCGCAATCGTGGAAGGCTGCGGAGGACTTGGACTCCGAGGGGCTCAGGCTGGCGACGGGTTCTCCGCCATCGCAGCGGGTGCCGATGACGGGCTCGAGGGGGATTTGGCCGAGGAGGGGGACTTTGATGCGGTCGCACTCGCGCTGGGCGCCGCCTTGTCCGAAGAGGTGGTAGCGCTGGCCGTGGTCGCACTCGAAGTACGACATGTTTTCGATTAAGCCGAGGATGGGGACGTTGACTTTGGCAAACATCGAGACGGCCTTACGGGCGTCGATCATGGCGACCTCCTGCGGGGTGGTGACGATGACGGCGCCATCGAGCGCGACGGACTGGACGATGGTAAGCTGGATGTCACCGGTGCCGGGAGGGAGGTCGAGGATGAGGACATCGAGATCCTTCCAGGCGACCTGGTGGAGAAATTGCTGGGTGTAGCGGGTGGCGAGGGGTCCACGGACGATGACGGGGGATTGGTCGCTGAGGAGGAAGCCCATGGACATGAGTTGCAGTCCGTGCGCTTCGATGGGGATGATTTGGTCCTGATCGTTGGCGGAGGGCTGGTGGTCGACAACGCCGAACATAAGGGGGACGGAGGGGCCGTAGAGGTCACAGTCGAGAAGGCCGACCTTGAGACCTTGTTTTGAAAGTGCGATGGCGAGATTTGAAGAGACGGTGGATTTTCCGACGCCGCCCTTTCCGGAGCCGACGGCGATGATGCGTTTGACTCCGGGGATTTTCTGGTGGCCGGTGGATTCGCCGCCGGGAGAGCCCGGAGGGTCCTGAACGTCGATCTCGATGCGGACGCGCTCAGGGCCGTTGAAGAGGGGGTCGAGGACGGCGTGGCAGTCCTGAAAGATGGTCTGCGGGATTTTGGGATCGCGGGTTTGAATCTGAAGTTTGACTTGAGCGGTGCCCTCGACGACCTCGGTTGATTTTACGAGTCCGAAGGAGATGATGTCGCGTGAGAAGCCGGGGTACTTTACTTCCGCGAGTGATTTGCGCAGTTCGTCGTTCGTCATGGCGGGAATCTAACCGGACCTCGGGGAGGTGCTAGTATTTCTTGCGCAAGTGTGAGGGTAAAATGCCGAGCTGCTCGCGATATTTGGCAACTGTGCGACGAGCGACCTTGATTCCCTGCTCGTTGAGGAGTTTTTCGAGTTTGGAGTCGGAGAGTGGTTTGGCGGAGTCCTCTCCTTCAATGAGGTCATGAAGGGCTTCGCGAACGCCTTCATTGGAAATGTCATCTCCAGCGGCAGTGCTGTAGCCGGTGGCGAAGAACTTGCGCATTTCCATGAGGCCGTGCGGGGTGTCGACATATTTTCCGGCGACAGCACGCGAGACGGTGGTGGGGTGGACGCCGATCTTGTCCGCGATGTCATTCATGGTCATTGGCTTGAGGAAGCGGGTGCCATTTTGAAGAAAGGGTGCCTGCCGGTCGATGATTTCACGGGTGATGGCGAGGATGGTTTCCTGACGCTGGTCAATGGCGCGGATGATGTGACGGCCATCGCGGATCTGATCTCGGAGGTAATTTCTGGTTTTCTTGTCTCCGGTGGAGTTGGCGAGGAGGTCTTTGTATTGATCGTTGATGCGGATGCGGGGGAGGTAGTTGCCGGTGAGATTGGCGGTCCATTCTCCTTCGTCATCCATCTCAATGATGGCATCAGCCTGGATGTAGGGGTTACCACCTTCCAGAAAGCGGGAACCAGGGGTGGGATCCAGAGCGCGGATGTGTTCTACTGCTTCAGTGATCCTTTCGATGGGGATGTGAAGTTTTCGCGCAATTTGGGGGAAGTGATTTTTGGCGAGCTCATCGAGGTGTTCATCGACGATGGTGCACTCGAGTGTTCCGGCGAGATTCAGGCGCCAGAGTTGAAGGAGGAGGCATTCTCTGAGGTCAGTGGCACCGACTCCGGGAGGGTCGAGAGTCTGAATGAAGGCCTGCGCTTTTTCGAGTCGCCGCAGCGGAATGCCAAGGGAGATGGTGAGCTCGTCGAGGGGAGCATCGAGATAGCCGTGCTCGGTGAGATTTCCGACGACGACGATGGCGTCCTTGCGTCGTTCATCATTTAGGCCGCTTTCACGAATTTGTTCCGCGAGATGTTCCTGAAGGGTGAGGGGTGCGACGATGGAGTTGTAGAAGTGCTCACGGCGTTCTGCGGCATCGTGATCGGTGCCCTGAGAGCGGCGTTCCATGATAGCAAGGTCCCGGAGGTCATCGTCATAAGTTTCCTGCCAGTCATCAAAATTATCGGAGTCAGTGGTCTCACTTTCAACAATCTCATCGAAAGAGTCGTGGTCGATCACTTCTTCCAGCACCGGGTTGACTTGCATGGCCTGAGTTAGAAGCTGGGAGAGCTCCAGGGTATTTGCCTGCAGAATTTCCAAGCTCTGGCGCATTTGCGGCGCGAGAGTTTGCTGCTGGGACAGCGATTGGTGGAGTCCGACGGAAGACATGGGTGCGAGCCAATTAATAGCGCGCGGCTTCGAGACTGCAAATTTTATTAGCAGTTTTTGTGCCACAACTTCCGATGAGTTGGGCTCATGAGTGGAATTTGGGTGAGGATTTCAGCAAAAGGTTGGTCGATAAACAAAAGCCTGATAAGGATTCTGGAATGAGTAACGAGCTAGCGATGATTCGGGAAAAAATGGAGGGAAAAGGGGTCAGTGATGTTGCTATTCAGTGTTTTGAACGAGCGTTTGGGGTGGTTTCGCGAGGAGAGAGTCCGTTGATTTCGGAGGAGTCGATTTCGCCCGCGCAGGGGGTGGTTGATTATTCGGGTCTTCCGGTGCGGGAAGATTTTGATCCTGAACTGGTGGGGAAGGCTGTCATCATTAAGTTGAATGGGGGGTTGGGGACGAGCATGGGGTTGGAGAAGGTGAAGAGTCTTTTGGAGGTGCGGCCGGGGGTGAATTTTCTGGATTTGATGGCGCGGCAGGTTCTTTCCTTACGTGCCAAGACGGGCAGGGAAGTGCGGTTTCTTCTCATGAACAGTCACGCGAGCAGCGATGATACGCAGGGTTATCTCCGTGAATCCGTCCCGGCGATCGGGGATCCCGCGCAGCTGGAATTGTTGCAGAGTTGGGCGCCGAAGCTTCGTCAGGATAACTTGAAGCCGGTTGACTATCCGAAAAATCCGGAATTGGAATGGTGCCCTCCAGGGCATGCCGATGTGTATCCTTCGCTTGTTGCGAGCGGGTGGTTGGATCGGCTTTTGGCTGATGGGGTGAAATACGCGTTCCTTTCCAACAGTGACAATCTTGGAGCGGTGCTTGATCCGACCTTGCTGTCGCATTTTGCGGAAAGTGGGGCGCCTTTCATGATGGAGGTGACCCGTCGAACGGATGCCGATCGGAAGGGCGGGCATTTGGCGGAGCGTAAATCGGATGGTCGGTTGATTCTGAGGGAAGTGGCACAATGTCCCGATGCCGATTTGGAAAGTTTTCAGGATATTGGAAAGTACCGCTATTTTAACACCAACAATATTTGGGTGAATCTGGAAGTTTTGCAGGAGGTCCTTGCTGAGGACGGGGGTGTGCTTCCGTTGCCCATTATTCAGAACAGGAAGTCTGTTGATCCGCGGGATTCCGCTTCTACGCCGGTGTATCAGCTGGAGGCGGCAATGGGATCGGCGATTGAGTGCTTTGATGGTTCCATTGCGGTTGATGTGCCGCGTTCGCGTTTTGCTCCGGTGAAGTCGACTGCCGATTTGTTGGCGCTGCGATCCGATGCTTATGAGATTCGTGAGGATGGGCGTATCGAATTGGCGCCGTCGCGTGAAGGGAGGCCTCCGGTGGTGAATCTCTCGTCGGAATACCGTCTGGTGGACTCGCTTGATGCTCTTGGGGTGCCTTCGTTGATTGGGGCCGAGGAGGTTTCGATTGAGGGCGCTCTGACCTTTGGGGAGACGGTTGAGGTTATCGGGAAGGTGACTTTCAAGGGGGGGGCAAATGGTTCAGAAACAGTGCCTTCCGGCGTTTATCAAAATGAGTCCTGGACGGTGTGAAAAATCTGTCACGGGAATGTGGATTTGTGTCTTGCAAGAGCTTTGCGAATGACGCATTTGCTGGCCCGTGAGCTACGACGATTCGCAAATTTCCCTTCCGTCAGCCGGTTATCAGGCACTTATTTTCGATCTCGACGGCACCCTGGTTGATTCGATGCCAGCGCACTTTGATGCGTGGTGTAAGGCACTGGCGGATCACGGGGCGCCGGGTGTTTTTCCCGAGGATGTTTTTTATGCCATGGGTGGCAGGCCAACGCGGGACATTGTGGAAATTCTCAACGGTGAGCAGGGGTTGAAGCTTGATCCTGATGCGGTTGCGCTTGCGAAGCGGCGTCATTTTATGGGGAGTCTTTCCAAGGTGGAGTTCATTGATGAGGTGATTGAGTTTGCCCGTGCGAACCGGGGGAAGGTGCCGATGGCGGTAGCGAGCGGGGGGACGCGCCTGGTGGTGGAAAAGACGCTGCAGTCCCTGGGTGTTTCCGACCTTTTTGACGAGGTGGTGACTGCGGATGATGTGGTGAATGGCAAGCCGGCTCCGGATATCTTTCTTGAGGCGGCGAGTCGTCTTGAGGTGGCGCCGGAAGGTTGTGTTGTGTTTGAGGATGCTCCCGCGGGGATTCGGGCTGCGCGCGATGCGGGGATGGAAGTGGTTGTGATTCCGGCCCGGGTGCAGCTTTCATAGGGCTTTGACAGGAGGGTGCGAGGGATTTTGGTGAGGATTCCCAGAGGTGTGAATTGTGCTCCAACTGCTAAAAGCGGTTGCAAAAATGAGGATGTGAGCTGGGGGGAGATGCTCTCCTAGATTGCGGATGGTGTTTTGGTTGGGTATTTCTCTTCGGAAGGTGAGTGGAGACCGGTTCTTTGCGGGACGGTCTTCGGGCTTGTAAAATGTTGATAATGAGTGATTCGAGGTCCTTGTGAATTTTATCACAAATAGGGCTTGTGAAAAAAATCACAAGCTCCTAGAACTCGTCTGCGCATGGCTAATTTCTTTCCTCGCTGGGCTAATCTCCTCCCGCTGAAAATTGCGGTGTGTCTGGGGGCTGTCGGTGTCGGTTTGGTGGCTGGTTTCACCTACTACGGAACACCGAAAGCACAACGAGTCGGCTACCAGCCCACTCAGCCTATTCACTATGATCACAATCTGCACGTGAGTCAGCTTGGGATGGATTGTCGTTACTGTCACAGTTTCACCGAGCATTCCGGTCACGCGAACGTGCCAACGGCGAACACTTGCTGGAATTGTCACCAGCATGTTCAGAAGGGGTCGCCAAAGCTTGCCGGTCTTCGCGCTGCCATGGCAGTGGACGAGAACCATTTGCCTCTGAAGGATGCTGCCGGAAATCCGGTTGAAGGTGAGCCGATTCAGTGGGTCCGGGTTCATAAGGCTCCTGATTATGTCTACTTCAATCATTCGGCTCACTTGAATCGCGGCATTTCCTGCCAGAGTTGCCACGGGGATGTGCACAAGATGGAAAAGGTCTACCAGGCCGAGTCGCACTCCATGGGGTGGTGTCTTGATTGCCACCGTGCCCCCGAGAAGCATGTCCGTCCGCTCGAAGAGGTCTTCAACCTCGATTACGATGCGGCCACCTATCTTAAAGAGAACGAAGTCAATGACGAGAACGGTGAGCGCATCACCGATCCCGAAAAGTTTGGTAAGTTCCTCGTCGCCCATTGGGGCATCAGTCCGAAAGAGTCCTGTGCGACTTGTCACCGTTAATTTCCGATCTTTTTCCAATCTTCCAGATGAGCAAGCGTGTCTTGAATCACCCGCAGCCACCCAAAGAGGGTGATGCTTCGAAGGCCTGGCGTAGTGTCGGTGAAAAGGAGGGCTCCAAGTCTTTCCGCAACGACCTTGAGCGCGAATTCCCCAACGGTGATACACTCACCGAGGAGGAGCAGGGCCTTTCCCGTCGTAACTTCACGAAGCTTATGGGGGCTTCGTCCGCTCTTGCGGGTTTGAGTCTGGCTTCCTGCCGGCGCCCCGAGAGTTACATTGTGCCTTATAAAAAGGCGCCCGAGTGGGTGATCCCCGGCAAGCCTCTTTTTTATGCAACGACGATGCCGCGTGTCGGTGGTGGGGTGCCGCTTTTGGTGACCACGGTTGAAGGTCGTCCCAAAAAGTTGGAGCCGGCAACCGATCATCCCGATGCCGCCGGAACAGATGCTCTTGTTCAGGCTTCGATTCTCGACCTTTATTCTCCGTCGCGTTCCCAGGATATCCTGAAGGACGGTCAGGTGAGTGATTTTGCCGCACTTGGCGCAGGACTTAAGGCTCTTGATCTTTCCCGGACCGCATTAGTTTTTGGTTCGGATGACTCTCCGACCCGCAACCGCCTCGCCAAAGAGTTGGCAGGAAAAGGTGCTACGCTTGTGTCCTACGAGGCGCTTGATGGTGATCTTGAGGCCGGGACGGCGAATGTGGTCGATTTCTCGAAAGCAGACCGGATTCTTTCGCTCGACTGTGACTTCCTTGGCACCGATCCCGTAGGCAACAGCCGCGAATTTTCCAAGCGCCGTCAGGGTGGCAATGCAAATTACGATCAAGAAGGGGATATCAATCCTGACCAGATGAACCGTCTTTACCAGGTGGAGACGCAATTCAGCATCACGGGTGGAATGGCTGACCACCGTTTGCGTGTGGCGCCAAGTCGGGTCGCTCTTGTGGCAGCCGATATTGCCAAGGCCCTTGGTGTGAGTGTTTCCGGTGGTGCAACGGACGCTGATAAGGCAGCTCTTTTCCCCGGTGGTGACGCTGGTCTTTACGATACTTGGGTTGCCCAGTGTGCAGCCGATCTCCAAAAGTCCGGTGCCAAGTCGCTTGTGGTCGCGGGAACCCGCCAGACCAAAGCAGTTCAACAAATCGCAACGGCAATCAACGCCAAGCTCGGTTCCGAAGCGGTCAAGGCTGTCAGTACAGACCTCGGTCAGTATGGCTCGATGTCCGACCTTTCTGCCAAGGTTGAAAGTGGAGCGGTGAAGAACATCGTGTTCCTCACGCCATCTGACCCCGCATACGATTTCGACGGTTTCGATGCCCTTGCCGGGAAGGTGGATGCGATTGTTCACCTCGGACTGCGCACCAACTTTACGGCATGGAAGGCCAACTGGCACATTCCTGCCCGCCACTTCCTTGAAAGCTGGAGTGATTCCCGCTCTGCTTCAGGAGTTGTTTCTCTTATCCAGCCGATGATCTTCATGCCGTATCAGGCAGTGTCCGAGCTGGAGTTGCTTCACGTCCTCAATGGGGGTGATTTTGCGAAGGGTGATTTTTCGCCGGCAATGGGTGAGGTGAAGACGACCTTTGGCGCACTTTCCGGTAAGGCGGAGGACAAGGATTGGCGCGAGGCGCTCAAGAACGGTTTTGCCGAAGGGACCTCCTACGCAGCGGGTTCCGCTCAATCGGTTGCCATTTCAGTGGAAGCCGGAGCCCAGCCATCTGCTGAAAATATCGAAGTGGTGTTCGCAACCGATGCATCGGTTTTGGACGGTCGCTATATTGATAATGCCTGGCTTCAGGAATCTCCTGATCCCGTCACCAAGTTGACTTGGGACAACGCCGCTCAGATTTCACCGCAGACTGCCAAAGACCTCGGTATTTACGACAAGGTTATCGCTCTTGAACCCAAGGGGAGCTTTGCGTTTTCCGAGCCATTTAAGCGTGCTGCCGAGGCCCCAATCGGGGAAGGTGAACATGCCCGCGCGCCGTTCATTACCATCACCATCGGTGAGCGTAAGGTGAAAGTGCCTGTGCTGATCGCATTCGGTCATGCGGACAATGCGATCACTCTTCCACTAGGATACGGACAGGCTGCAGACGACGGTCGCGAAAGCGCCATCGCTCTCGACGAAAACCAGCCTGTGGTAGGGCACGTTGGGCTCAATGCCGGATTCAACGCCTATGCACTGCGCAGTGCCGAGACTCCTTATTTTGCGGCCGGTGCAAAAGTTTCTCCGACCGAAGAAGCCTACAAAGTTGCTCTGACTCAGGAGCACCATTCGATGTATGGCCGTGCGATTGCCCGCGAAATCTCCACTGCCGACAATGGCAAAGGTGACTTCGAAAAGCAGCTAAGCAAAGTCAAGAAGCAGGGGATCGATTCCCATGCTCCTCCCAATATTTCCCTTTATGATCCCAAAGGCGGGGTTTGGTCAAAAGACGATAAGGAAAAGAAGAACCACCTTTCCGATGATGTCCACCAATGGGGCATGGCCATCGACCTCAACACCTGCACCGGTTGCAATGCGTGTCTCGTAGCTTGCCAGGCGGAGAATAATATCCCGGTTGTTGGCAAAGATCAGGTCGCGATGGGTCGTGAGATGCACTGGATTCGCATGGATCGTTACTTCTCCTCCATGGAGGTGGAAGTGGATCATGGTCATCCGACCGGCGAGGCGACCCCGGATTGGGCGCAGCAGAACCCGGCGATGGTTCCCCAACCTGTTGCCTGTGTGCAGTGTGAAATGGCTCCTTGTGAGACTGTTTGCCCCGTTAACGCAACGGTTCACACCGAGGAGGGTCTCAACTCAATGGCTTACAACCGCTGTATCGGAACCCGTTACTGCGCGAACAACTGCCCCTACAAGGCCCGACGTTTCAATTTCTTCGACTACAACAAGCGCAACCCGCTCATCAAGGGCAACCTTTACAAGGGTCCCTTCGGTAAGAAGCAGGTGGGTGAGGCTCCTCATCTTCAGCGGAATCCGAACGTCACCGTTCGCATGCGCGGTGTGATGGAGAAGTGCACATACTGTGTGCAGCGTCTCGAGTCCGCCAAGATCAAGCAGAAGCAACAGCAGAAGCAAAACACGCTCGCTTCCGGGCTTCCTTCCACACAAGTGAAAGTTGATCGCGCCAAGGACCTCAAGGTAGCTACCGACAGCGTCAAAACCGCGTGTCAGGATGCCTGCCCAACAGAAGCCATTTCATTCGGAAACCTCCTGGATCGTAATTCAAGGGTGGTCCGAGCGAAGGGGAACGACTTTGATTCCATCGCCCGGACCTACGAAACCCAGGAAGAGTGGGATAAGGCGAAAATCGTTGGAAGCTTGCGCAACTACGATCTGCTCAACTACGTCAACACCCGTCCGCGCACGAGCTACCTGGCTCGTGTGAAGAATCCGAATAAGGACATGCCAGATGCGAAATACCTCGGTCAGGCCACCATCAACATTCATTAATTCTTTCCTGCGACAGAACCTATGTCCGAAGCGGCCACACAGTCTACAAACGACGCCAGCGCGGTGAAAATCCCCGTCCTGGAACGCGAGAAATTGATTCTCAACGAGCGTTCCTACGGATGGATCACCGAACGAATCTGCGGCGTGATCGAAAACCGCCAGCCATTGCTCTGGTGGATCCTTTTCATTCCCAGCGCGATCATCGCCCTTGTCGGCGTGGTTGGCGGCCTGACTTACCTTGTCTCGACCGGGGTAGGGGTGTGGGGAAACACGAACCGCGTGATGTGGGGATGGCCGATCGTAAACTTCGTGTTCTGGATTGGTATTGGACATGCCGGAACCCTGATTTCCGCGATTTTGTTCCTAACCCGTCAAAACTGGCGCACCTCGATTAACCGGGCTGCGGAAGCGATGACCATTTTCGCGGTGATGTGCGCGGGTATCTTCCCGGCCTTCCACGTGGGACGTGTCTGGATGGCCTGGTTCCTTGCTCCAATTCCCAATGCCAATGCGATCTGGCAAAACTTCAAATCACCACTTCTGTGGGACGTGTTCGCGGTTTCGACCTACTTTACCGTTTCCCTGATCTTCTGGTTCCTTGGCATGGTGCCCGACCTTGCCACGATTCGTGATCGCTGTAAGCCCGGCATTCGTAAGTTCGCCTATGGTCTTGCCGCTTTGGGATGGCGCGGCGGTAACCGTCAGTGGAGCCACTACGAAATGGCTTACCTCCTTCTGGCCGCTCTTTCCACGCCGCTTGTGCTCTCGGTGCACTCGGTGGTTTCGTTCGACTTCGCCACTTCGGTGGTGCCCGGCTGGCACACCACCATTTTCCCACCTTACTTTGTGGCAGGGGCAATTTTCGGCGGCTTCGCCATGGTACTCACGATCATGATTCCGGCTCGTTTCATCTACGGCCTGCAGGACATGATTACGATGAAACACATCGATAACATGGCCAAGATCATCCTGCTCACGGGAACGATCGTGGGATATGCCTACCTGATGGAGCTCTTCATCGCGTTCTACTCGGGAGCGAAATACGAGGGGGCTGCCTTCCTCTACCGACTCTCCGGACCGTATTGGTGGGCCTACCTCGCCATGATGTCTTGTAACGTTCTTTCTCCTCAGATCTTCTGGTTCAAATCGATGCGTGAAAACCTCTGGGTGGTCATGGCCGTCGCGATGTGTGTGAACATCGGGATGTGGTTTGAGCGCTTTGTGATCATCGTCACTACCCTGGCCCGGATGTGGCTTCCCGGTGACTGGAAGACCTACAGCCCAAGTGCGGTCGATGTGCTGACCTTTGTGGGAACGATCGGCATGTTCCTCGCCCTGTTCCTTCTTTTCCTCCGTTTCCTCCCGTGCATCAACATTGCCGAGGTGAAATGGACTCTCCCTGAAAGTGATCCTCACGACGAAGACAAGGAAGAGCACCCTGACGACGGGGTGGAAAAAATCGCCGCTTATCAATACGAACTTCAAGATGACTCCCAGAGTGCTGCCGAGGACGCAGTTGCTCAGGAAGACTCCAAGACTGCAGACGCATGAGCACCCGAGTTTCCAGAGTTTACGGCTATTTGGCCGAATTCAACAACGCTTCGCAGCTCTACAAGGCTGCCGAGAAAGTCCGCGATGCCGGATTTAAGAAGTGGGACTGTTTTTCCCCGTATCCCATCCACGGATTGGATGATGCGATGGGTATTAAGCGCTCCATTCTCCCTTACTTTGTATTTTTCGGAGGATTGACGGGATTTTGCACCGCGTTCGTTTTGGCCTATTCCACCCAAGTGGGGCTCTACCCAACAATTGTGCAGGGTAAGCCGGCAAACATCTTCACCACGGCGGCATTCTTCCCGGTGATGTTTGAGCTCACCATTCTCTTTTCGGGCTTTACCACACTGTTCGGTCTTCTCGGATTGATGGGACTGCCCCGCTGGAACCATCCTCTCTTCGCGAGCAAGCAATTCTCCGGAGCGACCGATGACAAATTCTTCATCGCCATTGAAGCGCGTGATGCGAAGTTTTCCGCCGAGGGAACGAAAGCGCTTCTCGCTGAGATCGGTGGCGCAAACATTGAACTGGTGGAGGACGACTCCGAGTAAGCCATGAAATATTTCTTCCTAGCCTACCTTGCCGTTGCCTTATTGGTGGTGGGAATCTTTGGATTCCGTGGTGACAAGTTTTCCCAAGCTCCAATCCGTGTCTTTCCCGACATGGACGAACAGGACAAAGTGAAGGCCCAGAAGCCCAGCGCCTTCTTCGAAGATGGCATGGGTTCCCGCGAGCCAATCCCGGGAACGGTTCCCAATTCGGGTGATGATGGCGTCTTCGCTGTCGACTTCTCTGCAGGGCGTGATGGCTACTATGCCACCGGCGAGCATGAAGGCACCTATGGAAACGGGATGCCCTCCGAGCTGAGCCTCGGTGATGAGGCGGCCTCGACCGCGCTTCTTGGACGGGGCAAGGACATGTATGGCGTTCACTGTGCCATCTGCCACGGTGACTCCGGCGATGGCAAAGGTGTCGTTGGTCACTACTTCTCCCAATCCAACGTGGTTGTGGCGAGCATTCACAACTTTCCACAGTCATCCCACCCGGATGGCTATATTTTCAACGTGATCAGCAACGGTAAGGGAAACATGGGAGGTTATAAGCACAACCTTCCACTCCGTGACCGTTGGGCGATCGTGGCTTACCTCCGCACACTTCAGGCTGCTGCCAAATAAATTTCAACGGTGATCAAGACATGGCTCACTTCGTAACATCGAAAGACATTCCGACCAACGGCGAACACCTCGACAAGGGGAAGCTCGCGATGGTGAAAATGGTGACGGGCGGCATTGCCGGCGTTGGCCTTCTGGGAAGTATCGTATTTCTCCTGACCGGCAACGGGACCGCTCATGGTTCCTACGCCTTTTCATGGCTCTTTGCGCTCTTCTTCGTGCTGACCATCACCTTCGGTGGATGTTTCTGGACGCTCCTGCATAACCTGTCCAATTCGGGGTGGGGGACTTCGGTCCGTCGTCTTATGGAGAACCTGGGATTCGTGTTCCCGTTCATGATTCTCTTTTCAATTCCTCTTCTTTTCCCGGGAGTTCAAAAGTATCTTTGGGAATGGATGACGGCGTTCGGAAACGCCGTTGCAGACCATCCCGAGATGTCCAGCAGCGAAGCGCTCATGCACAGTTCTGATGCACATGACCACCTTCTCGCCAAGAAGACCTTCTACCTGAGCCCCGGCTTCTGGCACTTCCGCTTTTTCTTCTACTTCATTGGCCTTGGCGGGGTGATCTGGTTGTTGCGTAAGATTTCGATCGCGCAGGACACCGATCCCAAGCCAGGTGTGGGTAATCTTTTCAAAGCACGCTCCTACTCCTCATGGGGCATGATCATCTTCGGGGTCTCGATGACTTTCCTTGCCCTCGATTGGGTGATGGCTCTCGATTACTCGTGGTTCTCCACGATGTTCGGAGTTTATGTCTTCGCCGGTTCGGCCTTGAGCGCGATGGCGGTGTTGATTCTTACTTCGGTGATTCTTCAAAAGATGGGCTACCTCAACAAGGTGGTGACCAAGGAGCATCATCACATCATGGGTAAGCTGATGTTTGCCTTCACGGTCTTCTGGGCATACGTGTCCTTCTCGCAGTTTTTCCTCTACTGGTATGCCAACATTCCGGAAGAGACCCGTTACTTCATCTTGCGGAACACCGGAAACTGGAACCTTCTCAGCTTGTTCCTCGTGTTCTTCCACTTTGGTGCACCCTTCCTGATGCTGCTTCGTTCCGATGTGAAGAAGAAGCCCGGCTTCCTGATTTTCATCACCTGCTACATTCTTTTCGTTCACTTGTTGGACGTCTACCACATGATCATTCCCGAGCGTGGTCCGTCAGTTACTCTGCTTACCAGTGCGGACCACACAGCCTCGTTGTGGATCGGCGGATCGTGGCTGGGAGACATCCTCGCGCTTGTGATCGTTGTCTGCGGATTCATCTTCTTCTTCCTGCGCAATCTCTCTTCCGCAGCCCTTTACCCTCACCGCGACCCTCGTATCCTCGAGTCCGCCAACCTTTCGAACTAAGCCATGGATCATACCCGCGATAATCCACTCAAACGTTTCACCGCGTTCTGGATCGCCCTTCTCTTGGTTGGGTGCTTCGGAATCGCCTGTGTGATTCTGCGCCCGATGACTCACTCCGATACCGAGACCGCCTATGAAATGGTGGAATCCCGTCGTCTGGAAACCCGCAACGAGATCGAGAAGGCGCAAGCTGCTGCTCTCAATTCCGACAAGCTCGAGCAACAACTTGAGTCCGCTCCCAAAACCCTGAATCAAGCTCCCTCCGCCGGAGCGATGCCGCTTCCTGCGGCAGTTACCAATTAATTTCGATATGGCTGAGACTTCTCCATCTTCAGATGCCAATGACATTGCGTTGCGGTCATCGATTGACCGTTCTCTTCGTCATCCGGTGATGTTCTTTTTCACGAGCGGTGCCGTCTGGCTCGCTGTGGGTGCGGTATTGGGGCTGATTGCTTCTGCGAAGAAGCACATGCCTGAATTTCTCTCGTGCTGTCCATTCCTCGATGCGGGAAAAGTGGATGCGGCTCACATTAATTCCCTTGTATACGGGTGGGGAGCGCAGGCTGCCTTCGGCATGATTATTTGGCTGATGTCCCGCCTTTCCCGCAAGGAATGCACGGCGCCCGGATTGATCCTCACCGCAGGCCACATTTGGAATGCGGGAGTTCTTGTCGGGGTGGTAGGCATTCTTTTGGGGATGGGAACCGGTGTTCCGTGGATGGAATTCCCGACGGGTGTCTGGCCCGTGCTATTGGTGAGTTATTTGTTTATCACCGTTTGGTCGTTGATTCAGTTTCAGGTCCGCGATGCAGGTCATGTTTATGTGAGCCAGTGGTATCTTTTGGGTGCGCTTCTGTGGTTCCCTTGGATTTATCTCACCGCAAACCTCTTCATCTTCAGTTTTGACGGGCATCCTTTGATGGCGGCGGGAATTGCGGCTTGGTTCAAGTCGAGCCTCTTCCTTCTCTTCTTCCTTCCGGTGGCAATCGCGAGTGCCTACTTTCTGGCACCCAAGGTTACGGGAAGGCCGGTATACAGCTACAACATTGCACTCTTTGGTTTCTGGTCCCTTGCGGTAATCGGACCATGGGCCGGGATGCAGAAGTTGATTGGTGCTCCCATTCCCCAGTTCCTGCCTTATGTGGGCGCAGCGGCAATGGTCCTGATTCTTATTCCGGCGATTGCAGTTGGAATCAACATTCTCAACACGGTGCGCGGGCATGGTGATGTCGCAGCAGCCAGTCCGTCACTTCGATTCACTGTTGCCGGGATCATCGGGTTTGTGTGCTACGGTGTTCTCTCTTTCGCGATGCATGGGTTTGGTCTTGAGCTGATTCAGTTCAGCTACACCGGATACGGCCTCGATATCCTCGGTCTCTACGGGGTGTTTTCGCTTTGTGCATTTGGAGCGATCTACTTCATTGTTCCCCGAATCACCCGTCGTGAGTGGCTCAGTCGCCGGTTCATCAGTTGGCATTTCTATCTCTCGCTCTACGGAGTTGCCTCCGTTGTGATCTGCGCGATTGTAGGAGGCCTGCTTCAGGGGCAAGCGATTGAGGATTCGACCCAATCCTTCATCGAGGGAGCTCGCCGTGCCCAAAGCTACGGCTGGGGTGTTACCCTTGCATGGGGTTTCCTGCTTCTCTCCAACCTTTTCTTCTGCCTTCACTTGCTTCTGATGTGGGCGCGCCTGGGACGCCGGTCCTCGCACCCCACGTTGCTTAAGGCCCACCATGCCGAGAGTCCTCACGGACCAGAAGGTGAAATCGATAACTACGGATCCGCGACTTCCTAGACATGAAATTCAAAGCGTTTATTTTCGGCCTTCTCGCCAGCTTCGGTCTTCCGTGGCTCCTTGCGATTGTCGTTCCATTTTCACACATGCGCTCACTTGAGCCCGTCAAGTATGAGGGTAAGGATGTGGATGGTGGAGAAGGGGAGTATTTGCCCAAACGTGACGGGCGGATCAAGGAAGGTTCCGAGATTTATGGAGCAGAAGGTTGTTATTATTGCCACAGCCAGCTGATTCGTCCCACCTATGCGGGTTCAGATGTTTGGCGTGATGACTGGGCCGGTCTTGAAAAGACGCCTGATCATCCCGACACCCGCCGTGAGACCATTGAGTCGGACTACAATGATGAATTGATTGCCCACGTGGGAGTGATGCGGGTCGGTCACGATCTTTCCAACCTCGGACGTCGACTTGAGGCAAACCTCAAGGGAGGCGACCTTACGCCGGAAACCTGGTTGTATCTGCATCTCTACAATCCACGTGGAGTTCAACCTTATCGCCAAGGATCGCAGGACCTTGAGGCGAATTCGGTTTGTCCTTCCAAACCGGGGTTGTTTTCGGAGGTTGCAGTGAATCTTGGTGGTGGACAGGCCCTTCCTCTTAATACCGGAGGTGATGTTGCCGTGGTTCCCACAGACCGCGCCCGCGCTCTCGTTAGTTATCTTCTTTCCCTCAAAAAGGACACCCTTGGCCAGCCGTTGCCCAAGAGCCTCAATTTTAATCCCGTCCAGCCCGCAGAGTAAGCCATGGCCGACAATTCCAATTCCCCAGACCTTCGTCCCGACCTCGACGAGAGCACCCACGTCCCCGAACTTCACGCCGACATCTCCAGCGAAGCTGCTGCGGTTGGTCGTGAGAAATCACTCCGTGAAAACGGAATGGAGCCGGTTGGACTCTGGATGCTTCTCATTTGCGGATTCGTCCTCCTGGTCGGTGGTTCCGTGCTTGGTAAGGGTGGTGGTTTTCTGAACTACGATGAACTCTTCAAACAAGGATACCGGCAAGCCGAAGCCCCGGGCGGAAAGGAGAAGATTCTCCTTCCCGAACCAATTGGCGATCTTTTGGCTAGAGAAGGAGCCAAGGTATACGGAAAATGCATCGGTTGCCACGGTGCCGACGGTGGTGGCGGAAACGGGATTCCTCCACTTGCTGGCTCCGAGTGGGTGACCGGGAACACCGATCAACTTTCACAGATTATTCTCCATGGTCTCAAGGGACCGATTACAGTGGCCGGTAGTGCTTATAACAGCAACATGCCCGCGATGAGCGATGGACTTGGACCGAAGGAACTCGCATCGGTGATGACCTACATCCGGAACTCGTGGGGCAATGAAGCACCCATCGTCAGTCCGGAAATGGCTGCAGCGGCGCTTAAGATCGCCAAAGAGCGAGGAAATGCGCAGGTCGATGTGGCCGAGCTGAAAGCGAACCACGACAAAATGCTTCCAGGTGAGCCGCTTGATCCGGCGACCCTCTTCGATCCCGAGACTCTTGAACCTGCTGAAGAAGCAGCTGCCGAATAACCATTTTTAACGAGACACACTGAAATTATGAGTGCCGACTCCCACGATCATCACGACGATCACCACCACAATCCTCCTTTTTGGCAGAAGTATCTCTTCTCCACCGACCACAAGACGATTGGAATCCAGTATGGTTTGACCGCTGGAGCCTTCCTCTTGTTTGGTTTCTTCCTCATGATCGTGATGCGTTGGAGCATCGCGTATCCCCATGAGCCACTTCCCGACTACCTCAGTTGGATCTTTTCCGACGGATGGAAAGCCCGGTGGTTGCAAGATGGCAAGGTGACAGGGGAGACCTACAACATGTTCGGTGCGATGCACGGAACGATCATGGTGTTCCTTGGGGTTGTGCCTCTTGGGTTTGCGGCCTTTGGTAACTACGTCACCCCTCTTCAGATTGGCGCGCCCGATATGGCTTTCCCGAAGCTGAATATGGCCAGCTATTGGGTCTATCTTCTTGGTGGCATTGTGATGTGCGCCAGTTTCTTCATGGAGTCCGGAGCGGCCAAATCCGGCTGGACGAACTATTCTCCGCTCGCCGGTTACGCGGATTCACAGATTGTGAACCAATTCCTGGCCGGGCAAACGCAGTGGTTGCTGGGGTTGGTCTTGCTGATTACCTCATCACTTTTGGGATCGGTGAACTTTGTGACGACGATCATCAACTTGCGTGCGAAGGGTTTGACCTGGATGCGCCTGCCTTTCTTTGTATGGGCGATGTTGGTGACCGGGTTTCTACTTCTCCTCGCGTTTCCTCCCCTTGAAGCGGCCGGCATCATGCAATTGATGGACCGTGTGGCGGGATCATCCTTCTTCATGCCAACCGGATTGTTTTCCAAGACCGACGGTGTGATGGACATTTCCGGTTCCGGAAGCCCGCTCCTATTCCAGCACCTGTTCTGGTTCCTCGGACACCCCGAGGTGTATGTTCTTCTTCTTCCCGCAATTGCTTGCGTGGCGGAGATCATTCCCTGCCACACCCGCAAGCCTCTTTGGGGATACAAGCCTATGGTTTGGGCGGTCGTGGTTCTTGGATTCCTTTCCTTTATTGTGTGGGCGCACCACATGTATCTCACCGGAATGGGTCCTGTGATCTCGACCTTCTTCCAAACGACGACAGTCCTGATCTCGATTCCTTCGGTGATTTTGCTGACCTCGATGCTGATTTCCTTCTGGGGTGGTTCCATCCGCTTCACGATGCCGATGATCTGGGCCGCGGCCTTCATTCCGATGTTTGGAATCGGTGGTCTGACCGGCCTTCCGTTGGCCTTCAACCTGGCAGACCTTCACTTGCATGACACCTACTACGTGATTGGTCACTTCCACTACGTGGTAGCGCCCGGTATTCTCTTTGGTCTCTTCGCCGGGGTTTACCACTGGTATCCCAAGATGACGGGTCGTTTCATGGACAACTTCCTGGGCCACCTTCACTTCTGGCCCTCGTTGATCTGCATGAACTTCCTGTTCTTCCCGATGCTTACGCAGGGGATGGCCGGATTCCACCGTCGTTGGTATAACGGGGGAGATGCTTATCTGGAAAAGGGAGCCGAGGGCGCCAACGTCTTTGGCCTGACGGTGCTGGAGAAGATTTCGTTGAATGAAGTGATGACGGCTTCGGCGATCGCGCTGGCAATTTTCCAGATTCCGTTCCTCGTGAACATGTTCGTAAGTTACTTCTGGGGTAAGAAAATCAAGAATGACAATCCGTGGGATGCCACCACTCTTGAGTGGGCCACCCCAACGCCTCCGGGGCACGGGAACTTCACTTTTGATCCTTCCGTATATCGCGGGCCTTATGAATACAGCCGTCCCGACCATGATAAGGACTTCTTCCCGCAGTGGGAGGAGCCGAAGCGTGATCAAGCAACGGACAAGCCCGCCGAATCCCCGGCTGAAGAAGGAACCCAAGCATAAACCGCGCACCTTTCGTATCCATGGAAATTCCATTTGTAGTTAACGCCCGTAAGGACACCGGACTCTTCAACTCGAAGGTTGGAATCTGGCTCTTCCTTGCATCCGAAGTGACCCTCTTCGGTGGTCTCTTTTCCGGTTATCTGTTCCTCCGCCTCTACGCCGATTACCCTTGGCCCGAGCGGACGCTTCCGATTCTTCCCGGTTTGCTGAATACCTTCATTCTCATCGGTTCCTCGGTGACGGTGGTTTTTGCCTGGGCTTCGCTGAAGCTGCGGCAGTGGAGAAAGTTCCAGGTTTACATGGCGATCACGCTTTTATGCGCGGCTGCTTTCATGGGACTTAAGACAGTTGAGTATCAGGCCAAATTTGCCCACCAGGCGGTTCGGATTTTGGACGACGGTCCGGTGAACGACTTTGCAATCGTGGAGGGACACCTTCACAAGGGGACAGTTGGTGAAAATGATGAGCTTCATCATGCTGATGCCAGTGATAAAGATGCGATCTATCTCAATCAGATTTTCTTCAAAGCCAGTGAGTTGACATTCACCCTGACCCGCCCGGTTCATGATTCCTACCTTCAGGATATTTTGGAGCAGGCCGGATCGGATCATCAGATTACTCTTGTCGGCAACTATGAAGTGAAGGACCACAAGAAGCCCGGGCAGACCAAGGAGATTTTGGCCGATGGGGCAGCATTGTCCCGTGAAGCTCTGGATGCAGCTGAGGAGGCATTCATCGATGGACGGGCCCACGACGCCAAGGTGCGCACCGCCTTTTTGAAAGGGGATTGGGATTACATGCGTCATGAGCTCGGAAACAAGGACGCCGGCTGGAAGGTCGTGATGACCGATGAGTGGGCTGCACGACAGAAGGAATCTGCTGCAGATATGAAGGGTCATCTTGTAGGTGCTGCCGGCACGGTGACTTTCAAAGTCGATCCTCCGGTTCTCGTTTACTTTGACCCAGATGCGGTCGTGGCAAGTTCCGGCGAGCAGATCAAGTTACGTGATGACACCCAGATTATGGGTGTGCTTAATGAGGAGTTGAGTGCGCTTGAGATGGCGATCGACGGAATTGATTTTCGCTTCACCGCACAACGGGCGGTTGAGGAGGGCATTGACCCCGACGCAGCAATTGCCGGGAGCTGGATTCTTGAGAATGAAAAGGTCAAGGAGATCTGGGATGCCCATCAGGAGTGGCTTCGCTGGCTTAAGGAAGACCTTGCCGAGAAGGGAGATGGACATGTTCCGACCGAGTCCGAGTTGTATCGGGTAAACTGGGATCAGATGGTTTCCTATTCCAATGCGGGTTTTGAGGGCATTTATGACAAGGCCAAGGCCGGAGAGCTTGTTAAGCCGGGTTGGTTTGCGGGATTTGCGGGTCCGAATCACAAGACAATGCATGATCACTTCCCGACGATTACGATTCCACGGAGCAAGGTCGGTTTCGAGTCTACCTTCACTCCGAAGTGGAACACCTACTATGCGATTTACTTTACGATCACCGGGCTTCACGGACTTCACGTGATCGGCGGAGCGCTTGTGCTGGGATATTATCTCTTCTTTGGCCGCAAAATGTATGAGAGCAATCCGGAGTGGCTTGCCAACCGGGTCGAGATTGGTGGTCTTTTCTGGCACTTTGTTGACCTTGTCTGGATCTTCCTCTTCCCGATCCTCTACTTGATGTAATCTCTTTCTGTAACTTTATTTCCAATTTTTTCTGACATGGCTGATTCTCCAGAAGCAATTAAGAAGTCGGTGAAGCTGTATACTTTCATCGGGCTCCTCCTTTTCTTTTTCACGGTAGTCACGGTTGCGGTTGCTACCGTCGAGATGCTCGATTTTGGCGGGCGTGGTTTTGATCACGTCGATGCAATCATTGGTCTGGTGATTGCCACGTTCAAGGCGTCATTGGTGATGATTATCTTCATGCACCTCAACCACGAGAAGCCGCTCATCTATTTTTTCTATGGATTGGCGTTGCTGATGGCGTTCTTTTGCATGGCGTTGATCGGGTGGGCGAAAAGTGATCCGATTCAGTTTGGAAACAGCAAGGCATCAGACGGATTCTACAATCCAGGGAAGCCGGCAACCAACGTATCCCACTAATTTTCAATATTTTAAGTTATGTCTCTCAAAGGATTTCACCTCATCTTCATCAGTCTGGCTGCAATTTTTTGCGGTGGCTTCGGGGTGTGGGCGCTGTTCTTTGATCAGGGACAGTCCGGAACGGAAGTTCAGGTGTTCGGTGGGGTGACCTTACTGGCTGCAGTGGGGCTTATTTTCTACGGAATTTCTTTTTACCGCAAATCCAAGAATATCATCGTTTAACCACGTCGAAGTCATGATTTCCGAGACAGCCATTACCGCCTGTGCCACCTGTGCAAATGCCTTCAAGCATAGTGAAGGCAATGCCGCCGGGTGGGCGATTCTTGTGATGTTGATTATGATTGTCCCGCTGGCTCTTGGATCGCTCTTTTTTATTGTTCGGATGGCCCGCCGTGAGAAGGCCGGTCTCGATGCCCGCTACATGGACGATTACGTTCCACCTGTTCAAAACTCCTAATTTTCTAAACCCATGTTCATTCCTCTTAACTGGCCCAAATGGCTCGGAATTCCCGAGAACTTCTCGGAGCACGGTGGTAATGTCGACCACCTCATTGATATCGTTCACTGGTTCATGGCCATCCTGTTTGTTGGTTGGACGCTTTTCTTTTTTGTCGCTTGCTGGAAGTTCCGCGCCTCGAAGAATCCCAAGGCGAGCTATCACGGTGTGACCAACCATGTTTCCTCCCACCTGGAGATCGGGGTGGTGATTATCGAAGCGGTGCTTCTTTTGGGATTTGCGTTTCCCCTGTGGTGGGAGCGGACCGACCAGTTCGATGAGGTGCAAAAGACCGACCCGGTGCGGGTTCGGGTGATTGGCTACCAGTTCGGATTCCAGTATCACTATCCCGGTGAGGACGGAATTTTCGGTCGGATTGACCGTCATTTGGTGAGTGGAGTGGGTGACCCCTGCATTGATCCTGATGATCCCAACGGGTGGGACGACTTTGTAGCACCTGTGCTCAAGCTGCCGGTTGATCGTAATGCCATTCTTCAGATCACTTCGACCGACGTGATTCACAACTATTCGATCATTCCCATGCGCATCCAGCAGGATGCGATTCCCGGAACGGACATTCCGATGTGGTTCAAGCCCATCAAGAAGCTGGAGACGTACGTGGTGTGCGGGCAGCTATGCGGAGAGGGGCATGCCAATATGCGTGGGTTGATGGAAGTGGTGAGTCAGAAGGCATTTTCGTCCTGGGCCAAGGAGCAAAGTGGCTCAGCTCTTGAGAAGAGCAATTCCGAGCGACAGGAAGCCACGGTAGCCCAGCGCTAGATTCAGTTTTTTTCATTGGTTCGAAAAGGCGGGTTGGAAGTGATTCCGACCTGCTTTTTTTTGGTCCCTTGCTCGACTCAGGGAAAGTAGGTTCTACACTGCTGCCAACTTCCGCTTGTGACTCCGCTTTTTCGAAAAATTCTCGGCATGAACTGGGTGCTCGTCTTTACGATGTATGGGCTCCTGATTTTTGGGATATTTGCCATTGAGAGTGCGGCCCGGCATCTTCCCGGAACGGAAACAATGACGGGCGGGGAGCTCTATGCCTCCCGGCACAAGATGTGGATCATGATTGGGACGGTGGTCTATTTTGGGACTGCGTTGGTTGACTACCGTTGGGTTCGTTGGCTTGGGGTGCCCATGTATGTGGTGGGTCTGGTGTTGATGGCGATGGCGATGCAGGTGGACGATGAGGTCCATCGTCTGACGTTTGGGCCGATTAGTTTTCAGCCTGCGCAGGTGGCCATTGCGGCGGGGATTATCACGATTGCCACACTCTCACAGGACTTGCCGAAGATTCATAAATTGCTGGGATCTCCGATGGTGCGGGTGGGCTTGGTGGCGGTGTTAACGGGCATTCCATTTCTGATGGTGGTGAAGCTGGGTGATATGGGATCGGCATTGGTCTGGGTACCGGTAGCGGTGGTGGCCCTTCTTGTCGGGGGGATTCCCTGGCGATATTTGATTTTTCTTACTGCGTTGGTTGTAGGAATCATGCCGATTACTTATTTTGTGTTATTGCCCAGTCTTTCGGAACGGGGGACCCAGCGGATCGAGATATATTTGGAGACTCTGGAGGAGGGAACGGTGAAGAAAACGGATGAGACATGGGCTCCGTTTTGGGTCTCAACTGCGGTGGGAAAGGCGGGCTGGAAGGGGTTGGGCTGGGGTGCTACCGAGGAGCGGGGTTCCCTTCACGACAAGCGCTACATTCCGTGGAAGACAGCTCACAATGATTATATCTTTGCCGTCATTGCAGAGGAACAGGGTTTCCGTGGCGGCTTGTTGTTGATCACGGCCTTTGCGTTGCTCTTGATTCAGTGCCTTTTCATCGCGTTTTACAGTCGGGACTTGGCCGGGAGGATTATTGTGGGGGGAGTTGTCGGGCTCTTTTTTGCACACATGTTTGAGAACATCGGGATGTGTATTCTGCTGACTCCGATTACGGGGATTCCGCTGCCATTGGTGAGTTATTCGGGAACCTTCGTGGTGATCTGTATGTTTTTGCTGGGGTTGGTGCAGAGTGTCTGGGTGCACCGGAGCAAGTACATCGAGGTGCCCGAGTAGGCGGGTAAATTTGACGGGTTGATCGCAGATAAGAGTTTGCTTAGCGGGCCAAGGAGAGTGATTCTGTTGCCATCGTGACCGCGAGGACGTCATCAACCCGGGAACTGCTGATTGCCATTTTGGTGGCGGTATGGGTGCATGTGGCTATTTTTTTCGTGTTCGTCGTTCTGTTGATTTTTCAGGTGATTTCGGGGAAAGAGGTGGATCCCCGCATTGAGGAAGAGGATGAATCGGGCGAGTTTACGGAGTTGACGATATTTTTTGAGGAGGATCCGGCAGCCCCGGTTGAGGCGGCGGTCGTGAAGGAGGAGAGTCCGGCACCCGAAGCTGAGACCGAGGATCCCGAGTTTGCGACGACCTCACCGGATCAGGAGGAAGAAGCACCGGAGGATGCCGATTTCATCGGGGAGAGGGACACAATGGCAAGCAGTGATGCCGATGCAGTGGCGGGGGATGAGGATCAGGTGGCTCTTTCCGGTGATCGGGAAGTGAAAGGGGATATCAAGACGGCGACTACTGATTTTTCAGACGGGGATGAAGTGGGAAAGACGTTGGAGCAAGATGATATGGCAGCAGCAGGCCCCGGCAAGGAACGGGAGTCACAGGAGGAGATCAACGAGGAGGTTGCGGAGGCGGTCGAGGAGATGAAGGAAGAGGAGTATTTGTTCGATTCCTTTAGGGATACCGATGGAGTGGAGGAACGGATGGAGGATAAGCTCGTGGAACGTCCTGAAAAAACCCTCGAACCCAAAGAGTCGATTGAGGAAGCGCTGGAGAGGGAGATGAAGGAAGAATCGCAGCTTGCCAAGGAGCAGGGAGGGGCAAGCGGAGGGTTTGAGACCAAGCAAACGAAGACGCGGGTCCGGGGGACGTTGAATGCTTCAGGTCGTGGATCGCTCGACGTGAAGAACAGTCCTTTGGGTCGGTATGAGGCTCAAATATTTCGGGTGATTGAGCGTGAGTGGCAGGCCCGGAATTTTCAATTTCGCTCCCATCTGGCACCGGGCCACGTGACCATTCGTTTTGTGATCGACGAGAAGGGGAAGGTCTCCGGGCAGCGCAGGATGGAGATGCTGGGAGCATCCGATATTCAGTGGGGCATCATTTTGAATTCGCTTTCTGCTGCCGATCTTCCTCCGATGCCCCAGGATGTCCGTAAGGAACTGGAGGGGGATACCCTTGAGCTCAACGTTACTTTCAACTACTAGAACCCCATGAATTTTTCCGAAGCCTTTTCTTCCACATGGGAGTTTTTCAGCGGAGGCGGCTTTTTTATGCTGCTGCTGGGTCTGTGCTCAATTGCCGCGCTTACGGTTATTGTCCTCAAGGCGCTTACTTTGACCCGTCTCCGGATCCTTCCGGATCGTCTCGGGGTGGAGGTGGATCGTTTCGAAGAGCATCTTGAAGCGGGAACGTTGACCAATCTTCAGGAAGAGTTTGCGAGGGGGGAGAATTCGTTGGCGCGACTTTGCGGAGTGGCCTTGCGCAATGCCGGAAGAACGCAGGGTGAGGTGCAGGAGGCGGTGCAGTCTTCGGCCCGGGAGGAGATTGTGAGGATGAATTCGGGAATGCCGGTCTTGGAGGTGATTATAACGATTGCACCTCTGCTTGGGTTGCTGGGGACGGCCAGTGGCCTGGTGACGGTATTTGCTGATCTCGATGATAAGGATAATATTGGACGGGGGATTGCGACTGCGCTGAGCACGACGATCGTGGGGATTGCGATAGCGGTGCCTTCTGTGATCGCCCAGAGCTACTTTTCCCGAAAGATCGAGACGCTTTCGGCCCGTTTGGAAGTGCTTCTGGGGACGGTGGTATCCGCCTGCCACCAACACGTCTTTTTTCGCGATAAATAACCTGTTGCTGCTGTGGAATTCTATCGTCCGAAAAAAAAGCCCATTACGGTGCCGATCGTTTCACTGATCGACATTTTGGTGACCTTGCTCTTTTTCTTTATCGTGACGATGAATGACCTGACCGAAAAGGTTCCCAGGTCGGAAATGAGGGTATCCCTGCCAACCGCCAATTCACTCAAGGTCAAAACGGTGATGGAAGCGCGAACAGTGCTCTCACTTAACAAGGCCGGAGAGGCGGAGATTGACGGGTTGATGGTGGTGGAGGGGTTTCTGAAGGAAACTCTCATTGCCAACCGGGAGCTTCGATCGGGGTTGAAGTTGGTTCTCAGGGCCGACGAAGGTTGTCCGTGGGGAAAAATTCTTGCAGCCCATAGCGCGGCATTGCAAGCAGGCTATGGCGACAACGAGATCATTTATCGCGTTTTGAAACCGAACCCTGAAACCGAGAAAACTCCCCAGACATGATTCTTCCCATTACCCAGTATGGCAATCCGGTGCTTCGCAAGAAGTGTTGTAAAGTGACCGAAGTTACCGAGGACCTTCGTGCTTTTGCCGATGACATGATTGAAACGATGAAAGATGCGGAGGGGGTGGGATTGGCGGCGCCGCAGGTGGACCGCGATATTCGGATGGCGGTGGTGGATGTTTCACATGATCCGGAGTGCATCAGTTATTTGCGGGTGAATGGGAAGGATACTGATCTGGGTGAGCTCATGCCCCTGGTTTTCATCAATCCGACTCTGGAGTTGGGGTCGGTAAAAGAATCTTCAATGGAGGGGTGTCTGAGTATCGAGGGGATCAATGCAGAGGTGAAAAGGCCGGTGGACGTAAAGGCGCATCTTGAGTTGCTGGATGGATCGACAATCATTGTTGAGACGGATGGGCTGCTATCCCGGGCGATTCAGCACGAGACCGATCATCTGAATGGCGTTCTTTTCGTGGATCGTATTTCTGCAGCGGCGAAGGTCTCAATTCGCAGAAAACTAAAAAGATTAGGGGCGGGTTGAATAAATGTTTGAACATTTGGTCCAATTGACGGTCCTTATTGGTGAGTAACTAAAGATTGTTCCCTTTACTTAAGAGGTTTAAACTATTCACCAACTTAAAGCTCCTGCTTCCCGATTATGTACGCCGACCCCAATAATCCTTTTGCCGCCGCCGCTGTGCAGCCGCAGTCCAACGGCAATTCCGCGCCCAATCCATTTCAGGCAGCTTCTCCGGCGCGGGAAGATTCCCCTTTTGCGGGAGTGGGGGACGAATCGCCCTTTGGATTGGTCGATTCAGGAGCCGGAAGGCCGGCAAAATTGCCCGAGCGCAGGTTTCCGGAAGCGAGTGCCCAGAATGGGGCCGCGAATGGTCAGGCGACCTCCAATGGCGCTTCTCCGTTCGAACGTGCGTCATCTCCCCAGGGAAGTCCGTTTGAGCCGGTAGTTGCCGGTGCTTCAGAGGGCTTTTTGGCTGAGCGACCATCGTCACCTGGTTCCGGCGGTCCATTTCAGGCGGTGGAACAGAGCACGGGCGAGCGGCCCGCCGCACAACAGGCTGCTCCGCAACCCCAACATCAGGCACCCCAGCCTCAATATCAGGCACCCCAGCCCCAGTATCAGGCGCCGCCGCAACAGCAGCCGCAACACGAGGCCCCTGCAGCAGCTCCGCAGATGTTTCAGCAGGCGCGCCCTGAGCAAGCTCCTGCCCAGCGTCCAAGTTCCGATCCTTTTGCCCCGGTCAATCCCGTTGATACTGCGTTTGCCCCGGTGAGTCCGCCACCGTCCCAAGCGAACGGGAATAACGGACTTGCGGCTTATGCGAACGGAAATCCCGGGCCAAGTGCAGCTCCCGCTCCAGCTCCGCAAAATGAGTTTGTGGTTCCCGCCGCGACTCCGGTTCAGGCGGCCCCGGCTCCTGTTCAGGCCAAACAGGAAGTTGCTCCTGCGAGGCAGGTGTCCCCGCATCAGGGACCATCCCAGGTGGCCCATGCAGGAACGCCCCAGTTGGTGCTTCGCGCAATTTTTGGAGTGAACCACGAGCTTACCGCCGATGAGATGTTGCAGCGTGCGCGGACTCTTCCCGGAGTGAGGAATCTTCGGGTCGTTGGTTCGGAGGAGGCAAATGCGATGCGAGTCCTTCGCAACAGTGTTTCCCAGATGGGATTTGGCGATGAACATTCGATCGGCTTGAGTTCGACGGGTGGGGATGTCGACATCATTGAGGAGGAAGGGAAGACGCTTGCGGTTCTTCACGAGGATGGAGGTTATGCCGCCGGAGTGCGGGAGACCCTGATCATCGTCACGCGCGAGCTGGCCCGATTGACTTCCTAGTGCAGTAATTGTATGCCGGATATTCTTGAAGGCTCTCAAGAGATTCGGGTGAAGCTTGCCCTGATGGGGCCACCGGGTGGAGGGAAGATTGATATTCTGCGGTCGTGGTCCGAACAGGAGGGCTCGGGTCCGCTGCACCACCAGAAAGTGGGAGAGACGGACGTTTATCGGGCATCATGGAAGTGGAGCGGAGTTCCGGAGTCCGGATGGAGTCTGGGATTGAGTGCCTACACGACGGCAGGTGTGGTGGATTTTAATGCGATTACCGAGATGCTTCTCGATGGGGTGGATGGGATCATTTTTGTGGCCCCTGTTGATTCAAACCGTGCGGAGGAGATTCGAAAATCGCTTCAGACAGTGGCATTTAATTTAAAGCGCCATCATCGGCAGCTGGGAGATATTCCGGTGACGATGCATTACCATCGGTCCGAATTGATGCCGGGATTTGACCCCAAGATGCTGGATCAATTTTTGGGGATCGAGGGTGGGAAGGTCCCGAGTTTTGTGACCCGTTCCCAGGGAGACGATTTGACGGTGTCCTTCGCGTCGATTGTGCGGCAGGTGCTCAGGGGAATTACCCTTCCGTCGAAGCCGGTGAAATCCTAGGGTCGGGGCCGTGGGCAATTGGCATGTTCGAATCGACGTAGGAGGAACGTTCACGGATGGCTGGGCAAAAAGTCCGGGGGGGGAGATCTTTCGTTGTAAGGTGCTCTCGTCGGGAGTTCTGCGATCGCGGGTGGTGGAGGTGTCGTCCAACGGTTGGATACGCTGCGAACGATCATTTTGTGATCATCGGGACGGGCTCAAGGGGTATGGGGTGAGCGGGGGAGGCGCTATTCTGGAATCGAAGGGGGCGCATCTGAAGGTGGCTGGAGTCGGGGTCGAGGTCGATGAGGTGATCGAGCTATCGACGGGGGAGGATGCACCGGTGGTGGCTGCGAGATTGCTAACCGGAACCCAGGCGGGAGGGGAGTTTCCGAGCTGTGATCTTCGGGTGGCAACGACCCGTGGGACGAATGCTCTTTTGGAAGGCAAAGGGGGGAGAGTGGCTCTTTTGACGACGAGGGGATTTGAGGACTTGTTGAGGATTCGGGATCAGCGGAGGCCTGATCTTTTTGAGCGGGAACCCAAGGTGGGGAAGATGGTTTTTGAAGTGGTGAGGGGAGTCGGCGGGCGATTGGATCGGGGCGGCAATGAGTTGGTGCCATTGGATGAGGACTCGGTGGTGCGGGCGGCCGGGGAGTTCAAGTCAATGGGGATTGATCATGTTGCGGTTTCACTGCTGCATGCGGATCGTAATTGCCGCCATGAGCGGCGGGTGGGAGAGCTTTTACGACGGGAGGGCATCGGGAAGGTGAGTCTGTCGCATGAGATCGCGCCGGTGATCCGGTTATTGCCCCGGACCGAGACGGTGGTGGCAAACGCTTATCTTGAACCGGTGATCGGTGCGTTCACAGATCATCTGAAGAAGAGGCTGCCGGAGGTCCCGTTGTCCTTGATGACGAGTGCGGGGCAGTTGAAGGAGGTGTCACGATTTCGGCCGATTGATAGTTTGTTGAGTGGTCCGGCGGGAGGGGTGGCGGGAGCGCTGGCGATTGGTGGTGGTGGTGATTTGTTGACCTTCGATATGGGGGGGACGAGTACGGATGTGGCTCGGGTCTCCGGAGAGGCGGGTCTGCGCTATGAGCAAGAGATTGGACCGGTGCGGGTGTTGGCTCCTGCGGTGAGAATCGAGACGGTGGCTGCGGGCGGGGGGTCGATTTGCCAGTGGCGGAATGGGGGGCTGGAGGTGGGTCCGGAGAGTGCGGGCTCAACCCCGGGGCCGGCGTGTTACGGAAGTGGGGGGCCGTTGACGGTGACGGACGTGAATCTTTTGCTGGGGTTGATGGATGAGGGAAAGGCGGGGATTCCGTTGGATCGTGGTGCTGCGGAAGATCGTCTTGGAGAGTTGATGGAGGAGATTGGAGACACGGCGGGATCACGGGATGAATTGCTGGGAGGTCTGAGGCAGATTGCGATTGAGCATATGGCGGAGGCGATGCGGCAGGTATCGACCCGGGATGGATACGATTGCCGGGATCACACGTTGGTGGCCTTTGGGGGGGCGGGGCCGCAGCATGCGTGTGCGTTGGCGGGTGCGTTGGGGATGGAGCGGGTCTTGATTCCGGGGGATGCGGGCTTGCTGAGTGCGTGGGGATTGCATCGGTCCCGGCACCGGGAGATCGCGGTGCGACAGGTGTTGGCTCCACTGAAAATGATGAAGGGGGGATTGGTGGAGGAGTTGGAAGGGGAGGCTTTTGATTTGTTGGGGCAGGAGGGGGAAGTGGTCCGGGTGTTGTTTGAATTGAGGCTCAAGGGGCAGGATTCGACTCTGGAAGTGGAGGGGGTCGAGCGGGTGGCAGAGAAATTTGAGGTGCAATATGAGGCGGTCTACGGATTTGGCATTCCGGAGGGGCGGATGATTGAGCTGGTGGCGGTGCGGGTGGAAGTAGCTGCTCCGGGTGAGTCCGGGCCGGAGGAGGCTTTTGAAGAAGGCGAGGTGACGGGAGAGGTGCGAATCATTCAGGATTCGTTTGCGACCACGGTGGTGGAAAGAGGCTGGCGGGTTCGGGAGGGAAGTCTGGGGTCACTATTGCTGGAAAAGGTGGGTGAGGTGGGGAGGCGAGTTGAGAATTCTCCTGCGGTGCAGGATGAATTGTTCCGGAGACGATTCGAATCCATCGTCAATGAGATGGGGGTGTTGCTGAAGCGGACGGCGCTCTCGACCAATATCAAGGAGCGGTTGGACTATTCCTGTGCTTTGTTGGATGCCCGCGGGTATCTGGTGGTGAATGCGCCTCATATTCCGGTGCACCTGGGCGCCTTGGGATTGTGCGTGCGGATGGTTTCGGGGGAGCGGGAGTGGGAAGAGGGGGATGTGGTGGTGGTGAATCATCCGGCGTTTGGGGGCTCGCACCTTCCTGATGTGACGGTGATCAGTCCGGTCTTTGTGGACGGGGAGCTGTGCGGGTTTGTGGCGAATCGGGCGCACCATGCGGAGATAGGTGGAAAGACTCCGGGATCGATGCCGCCGGATGCGAGGTGTTTGGCTGAAGAAGGGATTGTGATTCCACCGACTTTACTGAGTGAGATCGGGGATGGGTTTTGGAGTGAGTCGAGATCGCCGAATGATAACCAGGCGGATTTGGCGGCGCAGGTGGCGGCAAATCGTCACGGGGTGAAGGCCTTGAAGGAGTTAATTTCCCAAAGTTCGGTGGAGAATGTGAGTGCGCGAATGGAGGGGCTTTATCGACGCTCGTCCGAGCTGTTGGAGATGTCGAAGGGGGAGGGTGTTTACGAGGCCCGCGATGTGCTTGATGACGGCACGGTGATTGCAGTGAGGGTGGAGTGGGGGGATCGCTTGCGGGTGGATTTTTCGGGATCGGGCGGGGTTCATCCGCGAAATTTGAATGCGACTCCCGCGATTGTGAGGAGTGCGGTGCTTTATGTGCTGAGATTATGGGTGGGGGAGGATATTCCTTTGAATGAGGGGCTGCTCGAGGAGTGTGAAATCATCATTCCCGAGGGGGTGTTGAATCCTCCGTTGTCGGTCAATCCCGAGGAGTGTCCGGCGGTGGTGGGGGGAAATGTGGAGACGAGCCAGCGGGTGGTGGATGTGTTGCTGGAGGCATTGGGAATGCAGGCCAATGGGCAGGGGACGATGAACAATCTGCTTTTTGGAAATGAGCATTTTGGGTTTTATGAGACCTTGGGTGGTGGAGGAGGGGCGGGTCCGGGGTGGGGTGGGCGGAGTGGGGCGCACGTTCACATGAGCAATACGGCGGTGACGGATCCGGAGGTGCTGGAAGCGCGGTATCCGGTGAGGATCAGGGAGTTTGCTCTGCGAAGTGGAAGCGGGGGAGAGGGGGCATTTCCGGGAGGGGATGGGTTGGTCCGTGAGATTGAGTTTTTGGAAGGGATGACGGTGTCGTTGCTGACGCAGCGTCGGGACACGGCGCCGAGGGGGATGGGAGGCGGTGGTGATGGCCTGGCTGGAAAGCAGTGGTTGAAGCGCAACGGAGAAGTGGAGTGGAAGGCGTTAAAGAATATCACCGTGATTGAGGTCAATCTCGGTGATGCGTTGCGCCTGGAGACTCCGGGCGGGGGAGGATGGGGGAAGCGGATTACTTCTTAAAGTCTGCTTCGCTGTACATCTGGTTGTTGCGTGCCTCGGTGTCCTTTCGGATGTTGGTGACCGTTTCGGCGGTTACGAGGGAAGCGCGGTTCTCCCAGCCGCTGCGGATGAAGGTGGCGATATCGGCAATGTCCGCATCGGAGATGGTGGGGTTTTGACCGAGGCCGGGCATGAAGGCCTGGGGGGTGAATTTTTTGCCATTGATGTGGATGGGGCCCTGGAGGCCGTGGAGGAGGATTTTTACAAGACGGTCCTCGGGGCCGGTGACCCAATCCGAGGCGTTGAGGGTGGGGCCGAGGTTGGGGAGGCCTTCGCCATCGGGTCCGTGACAGCCGATGCAGGCGGCTTTTCCGAGGTAGATTTCCTGACCGCGCTTGTAGGAGGCGAGGTGGAGGCCTTTGAGGAGGCTGGCGGGATCGACTTCCTTTTTTGGTCCATTGAGGGTGTCTTTCATCCAGGCGTCGAATTGCTTGTCCTTGAATCTGCCATCATTGGCGGCGACGAAGAGCTTGCCGTGATGGCCTTGTCCGGCGATGGCGGCCTCGCGAACGAAGGCTGCTTTTTTGTGTTTGGAGAGGAGATCAACGAGGGCTTCCTGGGCTTCCGCAACGGGGATGGTGGCGAGGAGGCGGGCCTTGTAGGGGAGGATGGCAGGGGTCTCGGGGAGGCTGCTGGCGACCGGGGTCAGGTGGGATAGCTCAGCGCGAGGAAGGGAGAGCGCGGCATAGGCTGCGGAGGCGGTGAGGTCCTCGTTAGCGGATTCGATGGCGGCGTTGATATCGGCGGTGTTGAGAACGCCGAGTCCTTCGAGGGTCCAGACTGCGTGGGCCTTGGAGTGGGCGGGGAAGTCGCCACGGATGAGCTTGCGAAGGAAGGGGATGGCATCGGCCGCTTTGCGGTTGAGGATTTCCTTTTGGGCGAGATCACGGTGGGTGCCGTTTCCTGAGAGGAGGGCCATGGCGAGGGCTTTGGCATCGGCCTCGGCGAGGTTTGCCATGGGCTTGAGGGGCTGGTTTTTTGCTTTGACGCGATAGATGCGGCCGTGTCCGAAGCCCGGGCCCTCGAGTCCGCGGCTCAGAGTCTGGCGGCGGAGGTAGGTGGTCATGTAGGTCTTGTGCTGGATGATGCCGTGATACATGTCGAGAATGTAGAGGCTGCCATCAGGCGCGGTGTAGGCGTTGACGGGACGGAAGCGCTCGTCGGCGGAGGTGAGGAAGTCTTTACCTTTGATGGGGTGGGTGCCGGTGACTTTGCCGCCGGTGTGAGAGACCTCGATGGCTTTGACCAATTGGGCGGAAGATTCACAGACGAAGGCCCAGTTTTGATATTGGGCGGGGAATTGGTCACCGCGGTAGATGACGGGGCCGCAGGCTCCGGTGGCGTTGGTGAGCTTGAAGGTTTTGGGATTGATGGTGTTGCTATCGTATCCGTTGTGGGAGGAGATGTAGGCGCGGTTGAGGCCGGGGGTGACGCGTCCGGGGAAGACGGCGTTGGAACCGGCGCGGCTGGAGATGTTGGTCTTGATTTTGACGGCGTCATTTCCAAGGAGAAGGTTGGGCATGATGCGGTCGCCAATCAGCAAGGTGCTGTTGGAGTTATGGTAGAGGCGGCCGAAGTTGTCCTGGGAGATGCCCCATTGGCCACGGAAGGTGGTTTTTTGAGAGACGAGTTTTCCATCGATCCACTTGTATCGGGTGTCGGACTTGGCGTTGTACATCCAGTTGTCGAGAGCGGGCATCATGCCGTTGGGCTTGTGCTCGACGTTGCCTCCTTTGGCATAGGTTTGATCGACGATGACGGGGTCACCCTTTGGCTTGTCGCCATCACGCGCGACGAAGTAGAGGCTTTCCTGATCGGCGAAGAGAACGCCATTGGGGACGAGGGCGATGGAGCGAGGGAGGAGGAGTTTTTCGAGGAAGACGGTGCGCTTGTCTACCGAGCCGTCACCGGTGGTGTCCTCGAGGATGACGATGCGGCCTTCGGGGATGTCCTCGGTGGTGCCGTCAATGTCTGCCATGTAGCCACGCATTTCGGTGACCCACATTCGGCCCCGATTATCGAAGGTGAGGGCGACGGGTTTATCGACGAGAGGTTCTGCAACGACCGCTTCGATGGTGAAGTCCGGATGGATGGTGAAGGACTTGAGGGCGTCCTCAACGGAGAGGACGGGAGCTTTTGGAATGAGAACCTCCGGCACGATGTCGCCCATTTTGTCATGGTTCTTGTTGTCGCCATTTTGGGCGACGGCCACGGTGGTGGCAGCGGTAAAGAGGAGAGCTGTCAGTGAGCGAAATGTCATTGGTTTTTCTACGTTGCGAGGTGATGGAACCTAACGTTGAAATCCGCGCAAAGCAAAAAAGGATTTCGTGTTTTCAATGCATTGATCGACAGGGAGTTTGGTGCTTTTTGCCACCTCCCGGCAGATGGAGGGAAGATTGGCCGGGTGATTGAGTTCCGGAAGGGGGTGTGAAATGGCGCGGGAGGGCGGAAGCATGTCGGGTGCGTCGGTCTCGAGGAGGATGCGCTCCGGGGGGATGGTGTTGAAGATCTGGAGTTGGGCCTTTTTTCGGTCGTGGAGGAAGTATCCGGAGATGGAGAAATAGGCGCCGAGTCCGGTGAGTTGGGCGGCGACCTCTGCGGAGCCTCCGAAGGAGTGGAGGAGAAATGGTGGAAGTGAAGTGAGGGAGTGCAGGGTATCGAGGAGTGCGCCCCAGGCTTTGAGGCAGTGGATGGTGCAGGGGCGGTTGAGATCGCGGGCGAGCTCGAGTTGGGTTTCGAAGACTTCGCGTTGGGCGGGGTCGGGATTTTTGATCCAACGGTCGAGGCCGCATTCTCCGACGGCGGCATTTGGGAAACGGGAGAGGTAGTCGCGAAGGGTGGAGAGCCAGTCCGGGGAGTGGGAGCCGACCTTCCAGGGGTGAAGTCCGAAGGAGGGGATGATGAAGCCGGGGTGGTTTTCGGCGAGTTGGGCGACCGCAGGCCAGTCGTGCTCGCCGGTTCCATTGACAACGCAGGCGGCGATGCCCGCGGCTTTCATTTCTTTGATCAGGGTTTCCTGTTGTCCTGCGAACCGTGGGTCTTGAAGATGATTGTGAGCATCAATCAGCATGGTGTGGGTCGTGCGCGGCGATTAGCGAAGTGGCCGCTTCTTCAAAGACGGTGGAGGTGAAAGCGGGGAGGGAAAGCTGATGAGAGGGGGGGAGGTAGACGGATTCTTCCGAACCGGGGTCCCGGTAGACGAGGTCGTAGTGGTCAACGAGGATGGATTCGAGAAAGGCGGTCCAATCTCCGGAGTCGATCTGGGTGTGCCAGCGGTCGACCTGTCCGTGTCCGCGAAGTCGCCGGAGTCCGTCGAGTTGGGTTTTCAGGCGATCGGGGTCATCGAGGAAGTGGGGGTAGTCGGAGGCGAGGAAGCGGGCCCGATCCGGAAGGGGGAGGCTGACCTTGATGACCTCTGCCTCGCGGAGACGTTTCCAGAGGGGGCCGGGGCAGTGGAGGCTGCCGATGCGGTTGGACTCGGCCTCGGTGAAGACGGGGCGGTCGGGGTTGTAGTGCCGGAAGTCCTGCCAGAGTTTGCGTTCGAAGGCTTTTTGGCCGGGTTGCTCGCCGGTGGCGGGGTCACCGAGGATGGAGCCTTTGTGGTTGGCGTGACCTTCGAGGTCGAGGACTTGCGCGCCTTGTTCCTTAAGGGCGTGAAGGAGTTTTGTTTTCCCGCAACCGGTGAGTCCGGCGAGAACGATGAGGGGTGGTTGTTCGCGGGAGAGGACGTTTTTCAGGTCGGTGATGAGCCACTTGCGCCAGGCTTTGTATCCGCCTTCGATGACACGGGAGCGCCATCCGATGGAACGGAAGATGAGGGCCATCGATTGGGAGCGGAGGTTGCCGCGCCAGCAGTAGATGAGGGGGGCGTAGTCCCGGGGTTTGTTGGCGAGATATCCCTCGAGGTGATGGTGGATGTTTTTGGTGATGAGGGTGGCGCCGAGGCGACGGGCGGCGAAGGGGTCCTGGGCGTGGAGGAGCCCGACGTGGTGCCGCTCCTCGTCCGAGAGGACGGGGAGGTTGATGGCACCGGGAAGGTGGTCCTCCCGGAATTCGGCTGGTGCGCGGACGTCGATGATCTCGTGGAACTCATCGAGATCGAGTGGGAGGCTGACACGTTCCGGCAGTTCCATCTTTTAGAGGACCTCGACCACGAGGCTGATTTCGACGGAAACGCCGAGGGGGAGGGAGGAGACTCCGACGGCGGCGCGGGAGTGCCTGCCGGCTTCACCGAAGATTTTGACGAGGAGGTCGGAGGCACCGTTGATGACCTGGGGGTGGGCGGTGAAATCGGGTTCGGCGTTGACGTATCCGCTGAGGCTGACGATTTTTTTAACAGCGCTCAAGCTTCCCATTTCGGCCTTGATGACGGCGAGGCGGGTGAGGAGCGCGGCTTCTGCGGCTGCTTGTGCGGTTTCGACGTCGCACTCCGTGGGGACTTTTCCTTTGAAGGTTTGCTCTCCAATGATGGGGAGGCCTCCGGAGATGTGGAGGAGGTTTCCGGTGCGGACGCAGTTGACGTAAGAGCCCACAGGAGGGGCGGCTTCGGGAAGGGTGAGACCGAGTTCGGTAATTTTTTCTTCAGGAGTCATCGGATGAGGGATTTGTTTTGGTGTGGGTGTTGGTAAAAAGGGAGATGAAATTGAGTCCGGATTTGCTGAGGCTGGCGCGGCGACCTTCACCGAGAAGGCGGCCGCGGGTGTAATAGGAGTGCTTTGAGCGGGTGGTGCGGACGTAGGTGACGGTGGGTTTGGATACCGCCCGGTGACTGGGGCTGACGGAGAGAAGAATTCCCGATCCGGTGAAGGAGAGTTCCCAGGAAGTGCTGGGAGCGGTGTGATCTCCGCGCATGAGCCAAGGGTAGCGGGTGGTGATCTCGAGAGCTTCCTGGCGGGGGATGGCGACCTTGAAATAGGGGGAGGCTCCCTTGAGAAAGTCCGGGATGGTTAGGTCCGCATTGTTTTGGAGGGCAAGGAAGAGCGATGCAATATCGATTCCGATGAGGTTCATCCCGTTATGGGGACCGTGGGGGTTTTTTGATTTGAAGATGGCCTGATGCCAGTCGTCAAAATTTTCAGTGGCGAGCATGTTGAGCTCGAGGTGGAGATGGGCCCGTTCCCGTGAGATTCCCGCTCCGGTGTATCCCATGATGGCGATGGGGGCGCCGCCGAGGAGGCGCTGGCCGATCTCCACATTGATCTCGGAGAGGTGGGCGTAGAGGCTGAAGAAGGGGCCGTCCCCCCAGTTGTGTTCGATGACGATGTATTTGCCGTAGTTGCTGCCACCGGACGTTTGGTTGATGTAGACGACGGTGCCTGCGGCGATAGTGTAGATTTTATCAAGGGGGCGAAAACTTGAGTCCCGCTTGAGGGGTTTGATGTCGAGTCCCTCGTGAAACTTGGTTGGAATGATTCCTTCGGATTCCGTGTTGATCAGAGTGCGGACGAATCCGTATTGACCGGCGGTCCATGGCTTTGAAGATTCGCCCTCGAAGGTCCGGGGGACCCACATGTAGTAGTCCTCGGGTTTGTTTTCGAGGAGGGCCCGGTTGTCGGTGGGGAGGGTGAGCTTGAGGGGCTCGGCACCGTGGAGGAGCGGGAAGGAAAGGAGGATGAGGAGGAGCAGCGGGCGCATTACTTTTTGGCGGCCTTCAGTTGTTTTTTGACGGCTTTTTTACGGGCGGCCCAGACTTCCGGAGTATCGCCGATGCGTGGAACCATGAGGTCGAACCGATGAACTTCATCGAGGGTGATTCCCTGCCAGACGACGAGGCGGCCATCACGGACGGGTTGATCGATGAGGACGGCATCGAGGGCGCGCCCGTTGAACATGGCGACGAACCAACTGCGTTGGTTTTGAGTGGTGATGGCCGCGAGTCGGGCGGCGGCGGCTTTGGAGAGGACGAGGGTGGCTCCGAATCCGCCATTTTCAGCGGCGAAAGGAGAAAAGCCCTTGATGTCCTTGGTGACGACCTCGGGGCTGCGGCGGAAGAATATTTTCTGTCCGTAGACCGGGAGAGAGAAGACCATCTTGGGCCCTTCTTCTTCCTGGCTCTGCATGTGGAACGTGAGAGTGATGGGATCCGGCTTTTTCCCCATGGCATGAAGCAGGGGAGAGAGCGCGGCGAGAAGAAGAAAAGGCAGGAGGCAACGCATGCCGAACTATGGGAACGGGTGTGGCTGGTGTAAAGGGAAGATGAGAGACGGTTTGGGAGAGGAGAAATCCGATTGGGGTGGTCGAATTCGGAGTGCGAGGCCGGTAGACAAGTGGACAGCTTGTAAAGATAGTGTCCAATCCGGGAAGGGGAATGAAAGGGGTAATGGAGGGGTGGAACGGGCCGTAAGTCTTATGGGGGCAGGATTTGAGATTGAAATGCCGTGGTTGGCACACATCCAGCCTTAGGAGGTGATCAAGGAAACAGACCTCTGTCGTTCCCAACCAGACACTATTATGAAAATCGGAATTCTCTCTCGGAACAAAAACCTTTATTCGACCCGCCGCCTCGTGGAAGCGGCCAAAGAGCGCGGCCATGAGGTGGATGTGATCGACTACGTTCGTTGCTACATGAACATCGCGACCAAGCGTCCCTCTATCTATCTCGGTGATCGCGAGCTCAACAATTACGATGCGGTGATCCCCCGGATTGGGGCATCCCAGACGTTCTTCGGCACGGCGGTTGTGCGTCAATTTGAAATGATGGGGACGTATTCGGTGAATGAGTCGGTCGCGATTTCGCGTTCCCGGGACAAGCTGCGCAGCATGCAGCTGCTTTCCCGCCGTGGGGTGGGGCTTCCGGTGACGACCTTTGCCCATGACACCAAGGCGACCGGTTCCTTGATTGATTTGTGTGGTGGGGCGCCTGTGGTGGTGAAGTTGCTTGAAGGGACGCAGGGAGTGGGTGTGGTGCTGGCGGAGACGAGGAAGGCGGCGGAATCGGTTATTGAGGCCTTCCGTGGTCTGAATGCCAATATTCTGGTGCAGCAATTCGTCAAGGAAGCGGGAGGCGCGGACATTCGTTGCTTTGTGGTGGGAGGGAAAGTGGTCGCGGCGATGAAGCGGCAGGGAGCGGAGGGCGAGTTTCGCTCGAACTTGCATCGTGGTGGTAATGCGGCGCTGACCAAAATCACTCCGGCCGAGCGCGCTACGGCGGTGCAGGCGGCCAAGGTGATGGGGTTGAATGTGGCAGGGGTGGACCTGCTTCGCTCGAATAGCGGGCCGGTGGTGATGGAGGTGAATTCGTCACCCGGTCTTGAGGGGATTGAGACGGCGACCAAAAAAGATGTCGCGGGCACAATTATTGAGTTTATTGCTGCCAATGCCGGTCTTGGAAGTACTAAGACCAAGGGGAAGGGGTAAGCCAATCGAGAATGAATTCAAAAGCAAAGCGCGAGTCTTTCGTCCTTGGGGATGTGAAGGTGGAACCGGGGACCAAGCAGAAGGTGGATCTCCCGATCGGGGTGTTTACCAACAATACTGCCGTGGATTTGGGAGTGGTGGTGGTGCATGGCCGCCGGCCGGGGCCTACGCTGTTGGTGACGGCCTGTATTCACGGGGATGAGATCAATGGTCTGGAGATCATACGCCGGATTTTGCGCAGCTCTACGCTGAAGAACTTGCGGGGAACCCTGCTCGCCGTTCCGATTATCAATGTTCCGGCATTTTTGAACCGTTCGCGATATCTCCCGGACCGCCGCGATCTCAACCGGCTCTTTCCGGGGTCGGAGAAAGGTTCGCTGGGGGCTCGTCTGGCCAGGGTGATTACCACCGAGTTAATCACGCGTTGCGATGCGGTCATCGATTTGCACACCGGTGCGGTGAATCGTGCCAATTTGCCGCAGATTCGGACGACCTCGGGCGACGAGAAATCGCTGATGTTGGCGACTACCTTCGGTTCACCGGTGGCGCTTACGTCGAACCTTCGTCCCGGATCGTTTCGGGCGACGTGCCATGAGAACGGAAAACCGATGATCCTTTTTGAAAGTGGTGAAGCTCTCCGTCTCGATGCGCCGTCGATCCGGTTTGGAAAGCAGGGAGTTATTTCGGTGATGCGTCATTTGCATATGCTTCCGGCACGGAAGTCCAAGAATCTTAATCCTGACGGGCGCTCCCGGAAGACGCACACGGTTGTTTGTGAAAAGAGCTATTGGGAGCGTGCGCCGATTGGAGGAGTGTTCACGCCTTTGGTGGCATTGGGGCAGACTGTTGAACGGGACGAGGTTCTTGGTTTTGTCGCCGATCCCTTTGGGGGGGATGAGACGCCGATTGTGGCAGCACGGCAGGGAGTGTTGATTGGACGGACGAATGAGGGGGTGGCGGACGAAGGTGATGCGCTGTTTCACATCGCGGTCCACGAAGATTTGAACCAAGCCCGGGACGGGATCGCCCGATCGAACAGCAGTGTGAGCGGAAAAGAGGATCACCCGGTGCCTTATGACCCCTTTATGGAAGCTGGTGACTCATCGGACGATGACTAGCTCTTGACTCCCGAGTAACCGAAAGGTGAGCGTAGATTCCGCATTGGGTATTTCCTAATGGAGGGATCGGAAATGACCAATTTACGAACGAAACGAAGTACCTGAACCGATCAATTTATGTCTGAAGAATTACTCCTGGAACCTGAAGAGAATACGACTCCTCGATACAAGCGGCTCACCGAGGCGGTTGACGCGGGGGATCAGTTGGCGGCGCATGACATCATCTCGGAGGCATCTCCCGATGATCAGCGTCGTATCATTGCGCAGCTGGATCTGCAGACGAGGGAGTTGCTTTGTGAGCTTCTCCCGGCGGAGGAAATTGCCGATCTTCTGGAGAACCTGGCGGAAGCGCAGGCGGTGGAGCTCCTGGAAGAACTACCGGCCGGGATTGCGGCGGATGTGGTGGAGGAGATGGATGCCGACATTGGCGGAGACCTGCTGCGGGAACTTGATGAGGAGGACAGTGAGGCCATTCTTGCGGAGATTGACGACCATGATGAATCGGCCGATCTCCGGGAGCGGGTGAGCTATGAGTGGGATAGTGCGGGGGGAATGATGTCCGACCAGGTGGTGAGCTTCCCGGCGACGGTGACGGTGAAGGATGTGCTGGCGGACTTGGGAGACAAAGCGGAGGAGTATTCCGATGCGGATGTGCAGTATTTCTACGTGGTGGATGAGGAGAAACGCCTTGTCGGAGTTCTCACGCTGCGGAGTCTTGTATTGGGCCGACGGGTGACACCGATTCAGGCCTTGATGCTTCCGGATCCGGTGTCGGTTCACGTTAATACCAAGCTGGAAGAGCTGGAGGACATCTTTGATGATAAGGCCTATCTGGGGCTTCCGGTGGTTGATGACGATGGTCGTTTGCGAGGTGTGGTGTCGCGAGAAGCGGTGCAGGATGCGCTTTCCGAGAACCGGACCGAGGATTTCCTGAAGGCATCCGGTATTGTGGGTGGTGAGGAGATTCGGTCGATGCCCTTGAAGGACCGTTGTGCCCGCCGTCTGGCTTGGCTGGGGCCCAACATTGTGCTCAATCTTTTGGCGGCGAGTGTCATTGCCTCCTACGAAGATACTCTACAGGCGGTGATCGCGCTGGCGGTGTTTCTGCCGATGGTCTCGGATATGAGCGGATGCTCGGGGAACCAGGCGGTGGCGGTGAGTATTCGTGAGCTGACGCTCGGAATCATCCAGCCCCGGGACTATCTCCGGGTGCTGATCAAGGAGGGGTTATTGGGGGTGACGAACGGGGTGATCCTGGGAGTTGTGCTGGGAACGCTGGCGGCCGTTTGGAAGGGCAGTGTCTTTCTTGGGCTCGTGGTGGGCTCGGCGCTGATGCTCAACACCATTCTCTCGGTATTGCTGGGCGGGTTGATTCCACTTGTATTGAAGAGGTTCAAAGCAGACCCTGCGCTGGCTTCCGGACCGATCCTGACGACGTGCACTGACATGTGTGGCTTCTTCCTCGTTTTGAATCTCGCCAGCATGGTGATTACGAAGCTCTAAAATATGGATTACTTAATCTGGTTGGGCATTCTGGTTTGCATTCTCCATTCGGCGATGTTTTCGGGAGCGAACCTCGCGTTCTTTTCGCTGGGGCGGATGCGGCTGGAAGCCGAAGCGGAGAAGGGGAGTGCGTCAGCGAGCAAGGTGTTGCGGCTACGGGAAGACTCGAATCTTTTGCTTTGCACGATCTTGTGGGGAAATGTCAGTGCGAACGTGCTGCTATCGCTTCTCAGTGAGAGTGTGTTTGCGGGGGTGGGTGGCTTTCTGTTTTCGACGGTTGGGATTACCTTTTTCGGAGAGATTATTCCCCAGGCTTATTTTTCACGGCACGCGATGAGGGTGGGGGCGTTGCTCTCCCCGGTGATGCGCTTTTACCAAATTCTTCTGTTTCCGGTGACCAAGGCGTGTGCTTTGATTTTGGATGGGTGGATCGGGCCGGAGGGTCCGACCTTTTTCCGCGAACGGGATTTGGAGATCATTCTGGAGAAGCACATTCATGAATCGTCCTCCGAGATCAGTGCGAATGAGGGTCAGGGTGCGCTGAACTTCCTCGACCTTGATGATCGTCGTATCTCCAGTGAAGGAAATCCCATCACGGAAGGGACGATCTACAGGTTTCCCTGTCGGCTTGATCTCCCTACTATTCCGCCGCTTGATTCGCCGGAGGGGCAGACCTTTATTGAATCCTTGAAAACCCATCCCTATTCCTGGGCGGTGATTGAGGATGCGGATTCGGACGCGCCTGTTTTGGTGCTGGATACGACAAGTTTCCTCACGGAGCTCTTTGTGAAGGGGAATGAGGCCGATCCTTACCAGCATTGCCACCGGCCCATCATTGTAACTGATGACAGTGTGCATCTTGACGATGTGCTGGGGGACTTTGTGGTGGAGGCGGAGCACAAGGATGACCACGTGGTGGATAACGACGTGGTGCTTTATTGGACGGGGGAGATGAAGCGAATCATCACGGGGGCTGACATTTTCGGTCGCCTGCTTAAGGGGATTGCGAAGCGGGTGCCCTCGAAGCCGCAGGGTTAGAGAGCTCCCTTTGGCCTGAAACCGACTTGGGTTGGTGGTTTCAGATTGCAAGGTGTCTTGTAATTGGACATTTTAGTAAGTTTTGGATGCAATTAGCCATTGCTTTCCACGAGTCTTAAGAGGGGTGCGTTTTCCGTAAGTGGCTCTTTGTGAGTGTGTTAAGGGGGTTGTTTCAGGGTTGGCACGCTGCGAGCGATAGAGGGGGCAAGAGTGATCCAAAAATTAGGAAGCTCTCCAAACGGGGCCAAACCCCTACCCCAAGATAAAGAATGAAAAACACCATTAAGAACATTGCCCTTACCGGCTCCATTTTGTCCCTCTCATCAGTTGCCTTCGCGGGTGACTACATGGTTCCCGGCGACAACGCTGTGGCCGTACGTGGCGACGAAGATAGCATTGGCAAGAAGATGCTCAGAACCCCAGGCCGCGTGCTCAATGTGGGCGACGGCATGCTTCCCATGCTTTCCGAAGGCACCCAGGAATTTGGTGTGTCCGGTAACGTCAACTATGCTGATGACGTAGCCTACAACCTCAACCTTAGCTACGGTTGGTTCATCAAAGACCGCTGGGAATTCGGCTTCAACGCCGGTGTCCAGGGTGTCGAGAGTGACATCAACTTCAGTGTTGGTCTCTTCACGGAATACAACTGGTTGATCGAAAACTCCAAGTGGGTTCCTTTCGTCGGTTTCTCGACCAACTGGGCGAAGCTTGACTCCGGTGCCTTCGACGCAGACTCGATCGCTCTTGGACTCGACGTAGGTGTGAAATACTTCATCCGTGAGAACATCGCATTGAGCTTCTCGATCGGTGCTGACTACGCCTTCGACGACGTCTTCCCAGGCGGCGACGACTTTGCGAAGCAGATCAACATCGGAACTCGCTTCTACTTCTAAAACTCAAATTTAAAACAGAAAGAATAGTCTGTTTTTTATGACCGGCTGGCCTTCTTTCCTTCGGGGTAGAGGGCCAGTTTTTTTGTGCCGGTATTAGGGAAGGGTTGATTGCGGGAGGCCTTTCTCGTTAGTAAATAAAGGGGAGGAAAAAAGTGATGATCGGGCTGATGCCGATGAGTGCGATGAGGAATGAATAGAGGCGGAACCTGGGATTGGGCGCATTGGGTTCCCTTATCGACATTCGGCACGAGAACCAGATGGTGAGGGTGATGGCGCAACAGGAGCTCAATAACCAGGCTACGTCGATGATGTCCCCCAGCCTGAGTTCGAAGTGCTGCTGAGGGATGTGTTTAAGACGGAGGATTGCGATGATCCAAGCGCTGGACACGAGGCCGAGGATCAATCGACCTGCGAGTCTTTCGGCAGCAGAATCCGATGGCTTCATTCTTCAGCTTAACCCCGGATGAAGGGGTTGCTGCGTTTTTCCTGGCCGATGGTGGTGGCGGGGCCGTGGCCGGGGAAGACGCGGGTGTCCTCGGGGAGGGTGTAGAGTTTTTCGGAGATGGAGGCCATGAGGAGGTCGTGATCGCCTTGGGGGAGGTCGGTGCGTCCGACGCCACCCTGGAAGAGGGCGTCGCCGCCGAAGAGGGCTCCTTCCGAGGGGAAGTGGAAGGCGAGAGAGTCGGGGGAGTGGCCGGGGACGTGGAGGATGTCGATGGTGACTTCGCCGACGGTGATGGAGGTTTCGCCTTTGAGGAGTTGGTCGATGGTAAAGGGCGGGACGTTGACGGGGAGGCCCCACTCGCGGGCGCGTTGATCCATGACGAGGTCGGGATCGTAGGCGGCGTAGGAGTATTTTTTGGCGGCGATGATGTCGGCGTCTTCAACGTGGTCGAAGTGCTGATGAGTGAGGAAGAGGTGGTCGGCGGAGAGGTTTTCGTAGCCGATGAAGTCGTTGATTCCTTCAGGGGCGTCGAAGACGAAGAGGCCGGCGGAGGTTTTGACGAGGTAGCCGTTGGTTTGGACGGAGCCGCCGGTGTAGGTGGTGATTTCCATGGTTTAGGAGCGGAGGTGGTTGATGGCGGGGAGGATGGCGTCGGTGGGGACGGTGTCGCAGGTGATGCCGTGGCCGAGTTTGTCGAGGAGGACGAAGGTCTTTTTGCCGCCGGAGAATTTTTTGTCGCGGGCGAGTTTTTCGAGGACGACCTCCGAGGAGATGTCGGATGGCAGTTCGAGGGGGAGCTGGAAGTGCTTGAGGAGGGCGAGGATGCGGTCGCTTTCGGCCCGGGTGAGTCCGGCGTGGTCCTCGGAAAGTTGGAGCGCGGCGCGGATGCCGAGGGAGATGGCTTCGCCATGGAGGAGGGTGCCGTAGGGGACGGAGGCCTCAATGCCGTGGCCGATGGTGTGGCCGAAGTTGAGGAGAGCGCGGGTGCCGGAGGTTTCCTTTTCGTCTTCCTCGACGACGCGGGCTTTGATGGCGACGTTGCGCGCGATGAGCTCGGCAGGGACGTGTTGGTTGAGGGGATCGAGGGCTTCGAGGTCGGCGAGCATGTCGGCATCGCGGATGGCGGCGTGCTTGATGACTTCGGCGAAGCCTTCGCGGAACTCACGGGGCTCGAGGGTGAGGAGGGTGTCGGGGTCGGTGAGGACGAGGCGGGGTTGGTGGAAGGCGCCGATGAGGTTTTTGCCTTCGGGTGAGTTGACTCCGGTTTTTCCGCCGACGGCGGAGTCGACTTGAGCGACGATGGTGGTGGGGATTTGGACGAAGGGGATGCCGCGGTAGAAGATGGCGGCAACGAAGCCTGCGAGGTCGCCGGTGACGCCACCGCCGAGGGCGACGACGAAGGATGAGCGGTCGTGCTTGGCGCGGGTGAGTTCATTGCAGAGCTCGCCGGTTTGAGCCATGGATTTGGAGGCTTCGCCGGCGGGGAAGATGTGGGTGGTGACCTCGTATCCGGATGCGGCCATGGAGGCGGCGACATTTTCGAGGTAGTGGGGGGCGACGTTGGAATCGGTGATGATGGCGGCGCGGCCTTTGAGACCGGCGGCTTTGATTCGTTCGCCGGCTTCGGCGATGATGCCGGGGGCGAGGAGGATGTCGTAGGAGCGGTTGCCGAGATCGACGTGGACTTGGTTCATGAGTGACGTAGGCGATGCCAGGTTGAGGTGTCAGGACGGAGGAGGATATCGAGGGATGATTCCGCGAGATCGAATTCCGCGATAAGGTGCTTGAGAAGGGCGAGGGAGGCAAGCGCATCGTAGAGTGCGTCGTGCCAATCGCGCTCGGGTGCGTGGTGGGCGAAATCGGTGAGGCCGAGGGCGGTGCAGAGATCGCCAAGGGAGTGGGAGGGTTGATCGGGCCAGGCGGCGCGGGCGAGCTGGAGGGTGTCGATCCAGGGGCCGAAGCGGTGACCGGGGAAGGCGCGGAGGAAGCGTTTTTCGGTGCCGTGTCCGTGGGCGACGATGGGGCCTTGGCCGAGGCGTTGTTTCAGGAGGGGCCAGAGGGTGAGAAGCGGGGGGGCGTCGAGGAGGTCATCGGTGGTGATGCCGTGGACTTTTTGGGCTGACCAAGTGATGTCCTGATCGCACTGGAGGAAGGAGACGTAGGGATCGTGAATGTCGTCGGTGTGGGACCAGCTTCCCAAGCCGATTTGGACGGGTGCGTCGGTGCGTCCTTTGGCGGTGCCGGCAGACTCGAAGTCGATGGCGGTGAAGATGGATTGGGAGATTTTGATGGAATTAGAACCAATTGGTTAATTTGAGTTTCGGGACACGGCGGAATTCATCGGTGTTTCCGGTGATGAGTTTGAGATTATTGGCAAGAGCTGTTCCGGCGATGAGGTAGTCGATTGATCCGATGGGGGTGCCTTTTTGTTCCAGAAGGGCACGGGTTTGGGCGGCCATTTCAGCTTCGGCGGTCTCGAAGGGGATGATCCTAAGGTAGGAGAGAAGGGTGTCGAGTTGTTGCTCTTTTCTTACTCGATTGTCGGCAGACTTGTGGATGCCAATGCGGAGTTCGTAGTAGGTCGGGATGGCGATGGCGAGTTGGTCGGGAGCGTGGGCTTTGAGCTTTTTGACCACGTCGGGATTACGGCGCAGAATGGCGATGCAGGTGTCGGAATCGAGGAGATACATGGAGATTACCAAGCGATGTTCCGGTCGTCCTTTGGGCGGGCGGGGAGTTCCCAGTCTTGATTGGGGTCGCCGCCGAACAGCTCATCGAAGTTTTCAGGCCACCCTGAGGTTTCCGGGAGAAGGACGATGGAGTTGCCTCGATTTTCAATCCGGATGCGCCCCACGGGGAGGTCGAATCCTTTTGGGAGTCGCACGGCCAGGGAGTTCCCGGATTTGAAGACGGTGGTCGTTTTCACAGAAGTAGTGTATACCAATTATGAGATATACGCAAGATTGGCGTTTAGCGTCGCATAGGGGTGGGCCAAGGAGTGGGAATTGGTCGTTCTTATGCTGGAGAGTAGGTGAAGATTGTTGAATGCTATGGGGTCTTTTTGGCTACCTCAATCTCGTAGATGTATTTGCGATACATTTTGGACGCTCTTTCGAAATCGCCAGAATGGTGAAGAGAATCGGCCAAGCACCGCAGGGTCCGGAGGTGGTAAGGATTCTTGTCCGTTCTTGTTGAAGGATACTTCGTATAGCATTTCTCAAAAAAACGGGCGGCTTGATCCCATTTCTTTTGTCTGAACGCGCAAATGCCACGATAGTAACAAATGGGTCCCCAAATTGAGGGTTTTAAGTTCCCAGGAGTGGCCCGAAACTCGCTCAGGGTCGCTAGTTTTTCTTCGGCCTTAGCCCACTCTTCCGTTTTCATCAATTTCACAGCCTCATCAAGTAAGGCCGTTCGGTATGCTCCTAGTTCCGCACAAGCTGGATAGGTGGCCAAAAGGCCGAAGGTGAGAAGCAATAACAGCCGCATAGACTTTACAACGTTTGAGCAAGCGGAGACTTAGATGTTAGCGCTTTTTTCCGGTTTCAAACTGCTTGCGCCAGTGGTCGAGGCGTTCGCTGATGCGTTTTTCCATGCCGTTGGAAGTGGGGTGGTAGTAGGTACGGCCTTCGGGGAGGTAGGCTTGGGGGGTGAAGTTGCCGTCGTAGTCGTGCGAGTAGAGATACTGCATGGCAGCGCGGGCGGCTTCCTTGTCCTTTTGGCCTCCGGCATTTTCGGCTGATTCTTCGTTGAGTTGTTTGCGGAAGCGGGTGCGAAGGTGGACGGGGACGGAGAGGGTGGCGCCGTTTTGGACGTCTTCCATGGCAGCGCCGAGTGCTTTGTAGGAGGCGTTTGACTTGGGGGCGGTGGCGAGGTGGACGGTGGCGTGGGCGAGGGGGATGCGGCCTTCGGGCATGCCGACGAATTCGAAGGCCTGTTGGGCGGCGATGGCGACCTGGAGGGCGGAGGAGTCGGCGAGGCCGATGTCCTCGGAAGCAGAGATGACGAGTCGGCGGGCGATGAAGCGGGGGTCTTCGCCGGCGTGGAGCATTTTGGCGAGCCAGTAGAGGGCGGCGTCGGGATCAGAGCCGCGGATGGACTTGATGAAGGCGGAGATGGTGTCGTAGTGCTGGTCGCCATCGGCATCGTAAAGGATGGCCTTTTGCTGAATGGATTCCTCGGCGATGGCGAGATCGAGGATGACGCTGCCATCGTCTGCCGGGGTGGTGAGGATGGCGAGCTCGAGAGCGGTGAGGGCTTTGCGGGCGTCGCCATCGGCTTTCTCGGCGATGTGGCGGAGGGCTTCGGGGTCGGCTTTGATGTCGAGCTTTCCGAAGCCGCGGTCGGGATCGGCGAGGGCGCGTTCGAGGAGCTTGAGGAGTTCTTCGAGGGGGACGGGCTCGAGCTGGAAGACCTGGGAGCGCGAGACAAGGGGGGAGTTGATGTAGAAATAGGGATTGTGGGTGGTGGCTCCGATGAAGCGGACGGTGCCGCGCTCGAGGTGGGGGAGGAGGGTGTCCTGTTGGGCTTTGTTGAAGCGGTGGATCTCGTCGATGAAGAGGATGGTGGTCTGATCGCGGAGCTTGGAGTAGGTGCGGGCGGCTTCGATCTTGGCTCGGATTTCGGCGACGTTGGATTCGACGCCGTTGAGGGACTCGAAGCGGGAGCCGGTGGTGCGGGCGATGACGCTGGCGAGGGTGGTTTTCCCGGTGCCCGGGGGGCCGTAGAAGATGAGGGAAGTGAAGCGGTCGGCCTCGATGGCGCGGCGGAGGAGTTTGCCCTCGGCGAGGATATGGCGTTGGCCGGCGATTTCTTCGAGGGAGATGGGCCGCATGCGGGCGGCGAGGGGAGCCTTTGGGTCGTAGGCAGGCGTTTGGGACGGTGTTTCTTCCGGGGTGAAGAGGGAGTCCATATGGGTGATTTAAGGGTGATGATGGGCTTGTGACCACGAATTTTTCCCGATAGCTTCGGGTGCATGAAGACATTGGCATCACTTTTTGAGAGCAATGAGCGTTGGGCGAAGAGCGTTGAGGAAAACGATCCGACTTTTTTTCAGAGTTTGGCTGAGCAGCAGACACCGAAGTATTTGTGGATTGGGTGCTCGGACAGTCGGGTGCCGGCAAATCAGATCACGGGACTGCGTCCGGGTGAGGTCTTTGTGCACCGGAATGTGGCCAATGTGGTGGGTCAGACGGATTTTAACCTCCTCTCAGTGGTGCAGTATGCGGTGGAAGTGCTGAAAGTGGAGCACGTGATTGTGTGCGGGCATTATGGATGCGGCGGAGTGGCGGCATCGGTCGATGGGCAGCGGCACGGATTGATCGATAACTGGATCAAAGGGATTGGGGCGGTGGCGGCGGCCCATGAGGACGAATTGTCGGCATTGGATGATGCAGAGCGACTGGATCGTCTTTGTGAACTGAATGTGCAACAGCAAGCGAGGAATTTGAGCCGGACGACGATTCTTGAGGATGCGTGGGCGCGTGGGCAGAAGATTGATATTCATAGTTGGATCTACCGTCTCAACGACGGTCGGCTGCGTTCCCTGACGGATCCGATCACAGCTTGAGGTGAGTCTTGCCAAAAGGAAGGTGGCTGGCTGATACTCGATCTGTGAGCGATACAAAGCAGCCCTTGGTTGGCGTGGTGATGGGAAGTGATTCCGATTGGCCGACGATGGAGAAAGCCGTAGAGGTTCTGGAGCAATTTGGAGTGCCGTATGAGGCGAAGGTGGTGAGTGCGCACCGGACACCGGAGTTGCTGGTGGATTACTCCAAGTCGGCGAGGGATCGCGGGTTGAAGGTGATCATTGCGGGAGCGGGGGGAGCGGCGCACTTGCCGGGGATGGTGGCTGCGATGACGACGCTTCCTGTTTTGGGGGTTCCGGTACAATCCCGGGCGTTGAGCGGGATGGATTCGTTGCTTTCCATTGTGCAGATGCCGAAGGGGATTCCGGTGGCGACTTTTGCGATCGGCGAAGCCGGAGCGGGGAATGCGGGGCTTTCGGCGGTGTCGATATTGGCAACGGCGGATGACGGACTTGCGGAGCAGTTGCAGCAGTTCCGCGATGACCAGCGTGACACGGTGCTTTCGAAAACACTTCCGCCTCAAGCATAAGAGATCATGGTTTTACCCGGAGGAACGCTCGGAATTCTTGGTGGTGGGCAGCTCGCGCGGATGCTGTGTCTTGATGCGCGGAGGATGGGCTATCGCACGGTGGTGTGGAGTGGAACGCCGACGGCGGAGCCGACGGAGGGGGTGGCGGATGTGTTGATCAAGAAGGGTTTTGATGATACGGGCGCGTTGGCGGAATTCGCCTCGCAGGTGGATGTGGCGACGGTGGAGTTTGAAAATATTCCGTTGGAGACGTTGCGCGGGGTGGAAGAGAAGGTGGCACTTTATCCTTCTTCCGAGAGTATCGGGACGAGTCAGCACCGTTCACGGGAGAAGGCTTTTTTACGGGAGCATGACATTCCGTGTGCGCCTTTTGCGCTGGTGAATTCGCTGGCTGATTTGGAGTCGGCTTATGCGGAAGTGGGTCCGGTGGGGGTGTTGAAGACGGCGGCTTTTGGGTACGATGGGAAGGGCCAGGTGAAGCTGGGTTCTGCGGATGAGCTTGAAGAGGCCTGGGCCGGTGTGGAGGAGCAGCCATCGGTGCTGGAGGGGTTTGTGGATTTTGAGTGTGAGATTTCAGTGTTGGTGGCGCGGGGAGCGGCAGGTGAGTGTGTGTCTTTTCCACCGGTGGAAAATCAGCATCGGCACCATGTGCTGGACTTTACGATTGCTCCGGCGCGGGTGAGCGGTGAGGTGCTGGCGGAGGCGCGGGCGATTGCGGAGAGGCTGGTGGGCGAACTGGATTACCGGGGGTTGCTGGCGGTGGAGTTTTTTGTGGAGAAGAGCGGGCGGGTGCTGGTGAATGAGATGGCGCCAAGGCCTCATAACTCGGGTCACTTTTCGATGAACGGCTGTGTGACTTCGCAATTTGAGCAGCAGTTGCGGGCGGTGTGCGGGTTACCGCTGGGGTCGACCGAGCTCCTGAGTCCGACGGTGATGGTGAATCTGTTAGGAGATATGTGGCGGGGGGATCCCCGGGAGCTGGACACGGCTGCGATCATTTCGACGGAAGGGGCGAAACTGCACCTTTACGGGAAGAGCGAACCGGGCGAACGGCGGAAGCTGGGCCACGTGAATGTGGTGGGCGGGGAGGATGTGCTGGCGCGGGCCGAGGGGTTGAAGGACCGGTTGCTGGGCCAGCAACTATAGGTCGATGACGAAGCCGGACCTGCTGCTGACGGCTTCCGCTTCATCGACGTGAATCCAGCGGATGCCGTAGTGGCGACCCCAGGAGTCACTGACGGCGATCTCGTTGGTCAGCTCATTGTAGCCGATGATCATGCAGATGTGGTAGTTCCCTTTGTCCTGAAGGTTGGGGATGTTGGCTTCTGCTTGAGCTGAGATTTCTGAGGCGTATTTGGACCAGTCGGTGATTTTTGTGCGGACCTTGGTGCGCATGTTGGCGGTGGAGTTGTAGAGCGGGAGGCTGCACATTTGCCAGAGGACGGGGACGCCTTTATCGATGTATTTTTTGAGCTTCTTGGGCTCGAGTGAGGGGAGGTCGATCTCGCGCGCGGTGCGGCCGCCTTTGCTGCGAGTGGTGAAGGCGACTTCATCGTAGAGCTTTCCGGTGTAGGTTCCGCCGCCGGGGGAGGTGGCAAGAGTGGCGAGGAGATACATGTCGGCTTCGACCCCGGCGTGGCGCATGGCGCGCTCAAAGGTGGCCGGGGCGCAGTATCCCTTGGGGCCTTGGTCGACCATGGGGATGTTGTCGACGTAGACATCGCCATTGTCTTTTTGAACGACGTTGTTTTTGAGCCGGATACGCATATCGCCATCGCTGATACGGTCGGCGCGGCCTTTGTCGTCGGCGAAGTCGGTGGTGACGATGCGGAGGCCGACGTATTCGTCTTTGGCGTGGGTGAGGAGGAAGGCGTGGCCGTTCCAATCCCAGCGTTCGACTTTGACGGTTTTGCTTCCCTGTCCGGCGAAGCGTTGGAATTCGCCTTTTCCCAAGACTTTGGTGAGGGCTTCGGAGATCATTTTGGTGTCATATTGCATGGCGCCCTCAAGGGTGGAGCGGTCGACGGTTTCTCCGTTATCGGTAAAATGATCCTCGCCGCTGCCGACGGTGCTAAGGGAGTCGCCCTTGTTGGAGTAGATGAGGGAGAAGGATTCGGTGCGTCCTTTGTCATCGCCGTAGGCGACGACGGTGTAGGGGTGGGCACCGGCGAACATGTAATCGGGGCGGGTGTAGAGGCGGTAGCTGCTGGTGAAGGGGGTTTTGGATTCGGCTGGCCATTTGAGGCGGGTGGCGACATCGGAGGCTTGTTCGTTCCAGAGTCTACCGGGTTTGGCGAAGAGGGGGACGCCGAGGGCTTTGTTGAGAGGCTCCATGGTCTGATCGAGCATGGCGTTGTATTTTCCCCAGGTGCTTGTGACGAGATGGCGTGATTCCGGGGAAAGGACGGCGAGGGGGGTGGGGAATTCCCGGCCGTCGGAGCGGCGGAGCAGGGCGGTGCCGTTTTCGAGATTGATGAGGTGGACCTTCAATTGTTCTCCGGAGTCACTTTGGAGAAGGAGGGGCTTATCTGCCAGGGCAGAGGAGCCGATCAAGAGAGTGAGGAGGAGGGTTGAAAGTTTCATCGGGGAGAGCGGGAAGGAATCAAGGGAAGGAGCGAAAGGCGATGACGGATTTGTTGATTTTTTGTAGCGGGAGGGCGGGTTCTGGGGAGTTGGCAGCGTTCTTTGAGGTTGCCGGAATCTGAATTGTCCGTTTTGGTGAAAATAGCTTGATGAATCATCTGGAAATATAAGGATTACGGACCATCGGGATGACGTTTGAATGGACGGCATCCCGAACGTGATGGTCCGGAGGAACAATTCTGTTCGGTCCAAGAGTCGAACTCTTTGGTGGATTGATTCACCGTTGAATTCGAATTTGATTTGAACCCAATATTCTGATGGAAAACGCGTTAAGTTATTTCGACTACGGGGTCGTTGCCTTTTACTTTATTTTCATGGTGGGGATTGGTGTTCTCTTCCGAAACTACATCACGAACACCTCCGATTACTTTCGGGGAGGGGGACAGATGGTGTGGTGGATGGCTGGCAGCAGCGCATTCATGGTTCAATTCAGTGCGTGGACGTTCACCGGAGCGGCGAGTAAGGCGTATGAGGACGGGTTGTTGATTTTGGTGATCTTTTTCGGGAACGCGGTGGGGTTCCTGATGAACTATTTGTACTTCGCCGGAAAATTCCGACAGCTTCGCGTCATCACTCCGGTGGAGGCAATGCGCCAACGGTTCGGGAAGGCTTCGGAGCAGGTCTTTACCTGGCTCCAGCTGCCGATCGGGACTTTGTATGCCGGGATTTGGCTTAATGGACTGGGGGTGTTCTTTTCAGCGGTCTTTGGCTTCGATATTGCGACGACGATTCTGGTCACCGGACTGGTGGTTTTAATTCTTTCCGTGACGGGAGGAAGTTGGGCGGTGGTGGCCTCGGATTTCATGCAGGTTCTGGTGTTGATGCCGATCTCGCTGGTGGCTGCATTTTATGCGTTGAAGGAAGTCGGCGGGGCAGGGGCCTTGATCGAGCGTTTTCCTGCGGACCGGCTCTTTGGCGGAGAGACCAATTACCCGACCTTGATCTGGGTATGGGTGATCGTCATTATCGTGAAGCAGTTCGCCTCGACCAACAACCTGATGGACGCATCGCGTTACCTTTGCGCCAAGGATACCTGGCATGCGCGTCGGGCGGCTCTGCTGGCCTCGGCGCTCTTTATCATTGGGCCGATCGTTTGGTTTATTCCCCCGATGGCATCCGCTATTTTGTATCCGGATATTGATGCGATGTTCCCGCAGCTGAAGAACGGTTCGGAAGCAGCCTACGTGGCGCTCTGTATCAATACTCTACCGGTTGGTATGCTGGGGCTGCTGCTTTCGGGTATTTTTGCGGCCACGATGTCGTCCATGGATAGCGGTCTCAACCGGAACGCGGGAATCTTTGTGCGAAATTTTTACCTCCCGCGTCTGCGGCCGAAAGCCGGGGAGCGGGAGCTGCTGATTGCGGGGAAGGTCTCGACTCTTATTTTCGGAGCGGCGATTATTTTCTCGGGTATCCAGTTTAGCAATATGAAGGAGCTGGCGCTCTTTGACCTTATGATGCAGTTCGGTGCCTTGGTAGCGATACCCATGCAGGTCCCGTTGATCTGGGGGATTATCGTGAAGCGAGTTCCGGACTGGGCGAGCTGGAGTTCCATTTTAGTGGGTCTGGTGACGTCCTTTTTGGTGAAAACGTATTTGGATGCCGAGTGGGTGAACGGCTTCCTAGGACTAGGGGTGGAGTTTTCCGGGAGAGAGGCGACGGATATCACCCTCATAATGGGTGTTGTGATCAATCTTTTGGTCGGGTCGGTATTTTATCTCTCGACGATGATGTTCTATCGGGAGCCGACCGATAAGGTCAGGAAAGAAGAGGTGGAAACCTTGTTCAAGAACTTGCATACGCCCGTGGAGTCCGGTGAGGATGGATCCGAAGAGATGGATTCGAACCAAGGCGATTCTTTGGGGATGCTCTCGCTGATTTATGGCGGCTTTGTGGCATTGTTGGCATTGATCCCCAATCCAATGACCGGGCGAATCGCATTCCTTTTCTGCGGCGGGGTTCTGATTTTGATCGGGTATCTGTTGAGAAAAGGTAGCAAGGAAGGGGTTTCCAAATGACCGAAGGACGCGAACCGATATTGATGTTAGGTGCGAACCGGGTTTGGCGCACTTATCAGGGTGGACGGATTCTTGACGAGATCGAGGAAAAGGCGGAGCCCCAAGACAGTCATTTTCCGGAGGACTGGATTGGTTCCCTGACTGCGGCGAAAAACCCTGATCGTGAATTTGGGGAGGAGGGAATCTCGCGTGTGACACGATCCAATGGCGAATCAGTTTTGTTGACTGAGTTGGTCGCGGAGGATCCTGTTTATTATTTGGGGAGTGATCATTATGCGGCTTATGGTCTGGATACGCGAATCCTGGTCAAGTTTCTGGACTCGGCGATCAGGCTTCATTTTCAGGTTCATCCTACGGCAGCGTTTTCCAAGCAGTTTCTCGGCTGTACGAGCGGGAAAACGGAGGCGTATGTGATTCTTGCGATCCGGGAAGGGATTGAAGAACCCTATATTTATGCCGGGTTCCAGAGGCCGCCGGAGCGTGAGGTTTTGAAGGAGTGGATTGAGAATCAAGATATCGATGCGATCAAAACGTGTTTCGATAAGATTCCGGTGAAGCCGGGCGATGTCTTTCTCATCCCCGGCGGATTTCCGCATGCTCTGGGTGAAGGGATTTTGATGGTGGAGCTGATGGAGGCGAGTGATCTGGCTGTTCGTTTCGAGTTCGAGCGCGGGGGATTCGTGTTGCCCGAGGAGTCCCGGTTTTTGGGAAAAGATTTGGATTTTGCGCTCACCGTTTTCAATCACACCCCTGTATCTGCCGATAAATTCCAATGTCGGCCAGAGCTGTTGAGGCGGTTTGCCGACGGGTCCGAGCAGCATCTGCTGATTGGTAAGAAACACACCGATTGTTTCTCCGCCCGCGAGACAAGGATCGCAGAACGGATCTCCAAAGAAGAGAGGGGAGCTTACATCGGAATTGTGATGGAAGGTCGCGGTCGGATGACCTTGGGAGAAAGTTCGTGGGAGCTTGAGCCTTTTGATCGGTTTTTCGTGGCGGCGTCCTGTGGTCCGATCACCTTTGAAACGATCGACCGGCTTCGAATTTTGGAATGTACCCCACCCGATACCGACAATTAAAATGATCTCGAAAAACCTCGTGGTGTTGACCCAGACCGAGATTGAAACGTTCCTCGTCGACGGTCGATTGGATACGTTGAAGAGGCTCGTTGAGCCCTGTCTCGTTATAGATGGCGAAGCGATGTCCGCTGATGAGTGGCGTCGGCTTCTTTCCGAACACAATCCCGAAATCCTTGTGGCCGGGTGGAAGACACCGGCCTTGCCCGATGACGTTTTAAGTGAGGTGGCTCCGGGATTACGATACGTCTGCTACCTCCCCGGATCCATCCGGAAGCTGGTCACGCGTGAGATGATCGAGGCAGGCCTGCTCGTTTCCAATTGGGCTTCCTCCATCAGCCGGACCGTGGCGGAGTGCGCTCTTCTTTTGGCTTTATCCTGTATGAGAAGGGCGAGTTTTTGGAATGAAGAGATGCACAACCGCGGAGGTTGGAAGGATGGATCGACGCAGACCCAATCCCTTTTCGAGAGACGTGTTGGGATTCACGGATACGGAGCGGTCGCGAAAGCACTGGTCCTGCTTCTGAGGCCATTTACCGACAGGATTTCGGCCTATTCGGAAGGCGTTCCAATGGAGGTTTACGAGCAGGATGGAGTCGTGCTCTCCGAATCGCTGGAGGCCTTGTTCAGCGAAAACGATGTCATTTTTGAGATCGAGGCCTTAACCCCCGAGCGGGAGAACATCATTGATGAGGCGATGTTGCGTCGAATTCCCAAAGGCGGGACTTTTGTTAATATTGCGCGAGGGGCCCTGGTAAATGAGGAAGACCTTCTCAAGGTGGCCCTTGAAGGAGAGCTCCAATTTGGGCTCGATGTTTATCAAACGGAGCCGCTGCCTGCGGACCATGGCTTCCGGGGGTGTCATAATATTATGTTACTCCCTCATTTGGGCGGGCCAACGACGGATCGGCGAAAAGACGCCGCCGATTACAGTTTGGAGAATTTAAGACGTTATCAACGGGGCGAAGATATCCTTAGTCCGGTGACTGCGGAAATTTACGAACGGTCTACCTAAAATATCATGGATACAGCGAATTTGAACGGATCATTGATGAAGAATTTTGGGCCGAAACGGGAGTCAGTCCCGGTGGATTACCGGTGGTGGCAAAACCAGGCCAAGGACTTGATTTCTCCTCTCATCAAATTGATGGAGAAGGGGAAGGCCAGCATGCCGATTGAAGGCATGGCAAGTGACCACGATGAAAACGCGGATCGACTGGAATCGTTTGCCCGGCCTCTTTTACTTTGGGCCCATTGGCAAAAATCTCTGGAGGCTTATTCGGACAGCAATGACGACGCGATGACCGCGACTGCGAAGGAGTGGTTCCGCGAAGGTTTGTTAGCCGGGACAGATCCGGAGAGTCCGGAGTTCTGGGGGCATTCGGCGAACTTTCACCAGCACTCGGTCGAAATGGGTTTGATGGTGATCGGTCTTGAGTTGAGTCGTGAGCATCTTTGGAGCACGTTGACTGATCCCGAGAAACAGCAGGTATTACTTTGGCTCGAGTCCGATGTGGGTAACGGACACCACTGGAACAACCATATGTTCTTTGGCATTCTGGTGATGGAATTTCTTATTGGGGAAGGCAGAGGGCACGAGGCCTATCGGCTGGTGATTGATCGTTGGTTTGAGGAGCTTGATGGAATGTATGCCAGTGAGGGCTGGTATATGGACGGAATGAATCAGGCTTTTGATTTCTACAATGCCTATGCGTGGCATTACTATGTTCTTTGGTGGATTTCGCTTTATGGGGAGAATGACAAGGAGCGCTGTCGGCGCTGGGGTGAACGGTGCGGGCGTTTTCTGGAGGACTACCCTCGTTTCTTTGCGGAGAGCGGAGAGCATCCTGCATTTGGGCGGTCGATTACTTACCGGTTTAATGCGACGGCGCCGATCGGTCTTGCTCACGCCCTTGGAGTGAGCCCGCTGGAGCCCGGTTTGTCCCGGTCGCTTTGTCAGCGGAATCTGAAATTTTTCACCGATAAGCCGATCGCGCAATCCCAGGGCTGCCTGTCCCTGGGATGGTATGACGAATTTATCGATATGGTAGAGGTCTACTCGTGTGGAGGCTCCACGTATTGGGCGGCAAAAGCGTTCGCACCCTTGCTTCTTGGGCCGGACGATGCTTTCTGGAGCGATGAGGAGGTGACCTGCCCTGCATCGAAGGGGGATAGCGCACTGGCTTTGAAGCCGCCAAGTTTGGTGGTGCGGAATACGAACGGCGAGGTCGAGATCGTCAACGTGGGGTCACAGATTGCTTCTACGAACACCCGGTTTGGTCCTTACAAGTGGGGGCTGCTCAGTTACAAGTCGTCGTATGGTTTTACGATTGTCCGCGATGGGAATCTCTATCCTTTGGATTCGGGCCTGACCGCGCAGGCCCCAGAAGGGAATGTTATTTATGGTCGGCACTACACCGCTCCTGCGATCGTGGAATCCGACCGGATGGCATGTCTTTACAGTCTGGGCCGGAAGTTCGAGCAGTTTCAGGTGTCGGTTGAAACCCGGATGTGGTGGCAGGGTGATTGGCAATTGATTGTTCATCGATGTATCGCGAAACAGGACTCCATTTTGCGGCACGGTTCCTATGCGCTCTCCTCGGGGGATGCGACGCAATTGGAGACAGGACACGGTGGGTTGGCAGGCGAGATCTGGAATGGCGAACATGGTGTTGCGCTGCAGGGCGTCTTCGGTTTTGAGAACACCGAGGTTGATTCCCGCTTGAGCGATGCAGATGGCCCGCGCAGGCATATTCAGGCACCGTTTCATGCGACGCTTCTGCTCAAAAAGACAATGAAGGCGGCAGAAGAGACTTATCTTGTCTGCCTGTCCTGGTCCGGCAAGGTCCGGGCGGAGGGTGCTCCCTGGAAGGTGGATCGTCTGGCCGCCGGCGAATGGCGCTTTTCCCATGACTCTTTGGGGGAATGGTGTGTGGAGGATAAATTTCTGCCCAAACTGGATTAACAACTTATTTTATACGAACAAATGACCACTGAAAAATTGAAAGGAAAACGAGTCCTGGTGACTGCAGGTGCGCAGGGGATTGGCGAGGCTATCACCCGTCGATTTATTGAAGCGGGAGCCTTTGTGGCTGTTCACTATTTTTCGAGTGAGACCGTGGCCAGGGCACTCGTCGATGAAGCCAAAGCGAAAGGACTCAAAGCGATCGCGGTGCAGGGGGATCTTACCCTTCGTGAGGACGCCGAGCGCATCGCGGCTGAAATTGAATCAGCCTTCGGAGGACTTGAGATTCTGATCAATAACGCCGGTTCTTTGGTGGAGCGCCGTTTCCACGGAGAGGTCGATGAGAAGCACTGGAAAACCGTTTGGGACGTCAACGTGACCTCGGCCCAGAATATGAGTCAGGCAGTAGTCAGACTTCTGGAGGCAAGCGGAGAGAGCAGTATTGTGAACCTATCATCCCTGGCTGGTCGCAAAGGTGGCCACCCCGGGTCATTGGCCTATTCAACCTCCAAGGGGGCGATCCTGACTTGGTCGCGGGCTTTGGCGACCGAACTTGCTCCCAAGGGGATTCGCGTCAATGCGCTGGCACCAGGGTTGATCCTGGGAACCTCGTTTCATAACACTCACACGACCAAGGAGTCGGCCGATGCGACGGTGGCAACAATCCCACTCGGGAGGGCCGGAATCGCGGACGACGTGGCGAGAGCGGCTTTGTATCTGGCTTCGGAGTTCGATGGGTTTATTACGGGAGCAACTTTGGATATTAATGGAGGTGTTTATGCATGTTAGAAAAATAGCAAGAGAGGTGGCAGGCTTTCTGGTGTTGGGCACGACTTTGGCTGGTGCCCTTAAGTTAAAGCCCTATCACGATTCGTATACCGGTTTCGAATTGCCGGAAGAGGTGACGATGCCAGCGAAAGAGGTTCATCCCTCATTGTGGTTCAGCGAATCTGAGATTGCTGAACTTGCGGCAAAAAAAGACACCGATACACACGCTGCGCAATTTTGGAACGAAGTGTCGACGAGCGAGTATTTGCTCGCGGAGTTGCCACCAATTCCATCCTTGGAGGATGATAAGAAAATCGTTCACAAGTACTATGGGACTCTGACGCAAGCGGCGATGTATAATGCCTTTATGGCCTTATTTGAGACGCCGGAAAAACAGGCCTATTTGGAAAGTGCGATTGAGGCACTAGAGCGTGGTTATGCCGGGCCGCTTTACGAGCTCGACCCGATCGTCAAAGGAAGTGCTGTCGATGAGATCTATCAGGGGGTGTGGGCGCAGAATTTTGCGGCAGCCTACGACTGGGTTCAGCCCCAGCTCACCAAGGAACAGGATCAGAAAATTCGAGGTCATCTCATCAAGCACGCGGCCTATATGAACGAGCATCTGTTCTCATGGGCTTCCAGTCCTCATAATCACCTTTCCAAGCCGGCGTGGGGTCTGGGGACGATGGCGCTTCTTTTTTCAAGTGAACCGGAGGCCAAAACCTGGTTGGAAACCGCGATCAAGGCGGCTAATGCGAACACCCGGTATTTTTTCGGAGGCGACGGGATTTACCGTGAAGGCTCGCACTACTACCTGTTTTCAAAGTTGAATTTTTTACCGTTCCTTTATCACTATCGGAACACCACGGAATACGATCCGTTTCCCGTTTTCCAGCCGGCTTTTGAGTGGCCATTGCGGATTCGTAATGGAAAGGGTTGGATGCCGAATCAAGAGGATAGCTTCATTCGTCCCTTTGCGTCGCACCTCGCTGCCTCCGCGTATAAGAAATCAGCAACTCATCTGCATTCCAGTGCACCTTTGGGAAGTCTTCTACAGTGGAACTTTTTGAACACGGATCTCGCTCCTTTCGACGCGTCGGAAAAAGTGACAACCTTTAACTACACCGGAGCGACCTGGGATTACCCGAAGCCCTTGGTTGAGTATCTCACCTATGATCCGGACATAGATCCAATCGCTCCAAACGTTGACCCCAACCAGTTTTTGGATTCGGGGCAGACGGTCTTTCGCACCGACTGGGAAGGAGGGGGCAACGAGCACCGGTTCCTGCTTTTTCAGGGGGTTGCGGATGCAGACAATCATCAACATTTCGACCATCTCAGCTTTATCCTGTTTGCAGAAAACCAGATGATGTCCTCGGATGGTGGATACACACGCAAGAGCTATGGTGAGGCCATGCGTAAGGAGTGGTATTTGACGGCGGAAGCCCACAATGTGGTGATGGTCGACGGGCAGGCTCCGGTTGATATTGCGCCTGGCGTTGGGCCCTACTCAACCGGACGTATGTCCGCTCCCGGGTTTACCAGTGAGCAGAAGACCGCGAGCTACAAGGAAGGGGGAACGCATTCCCGAATCGTTTCGATGATTGAGAACGACCGGTTTGCTTTGGTTGATGTCGTGAGCCTTCCATCGGAGAAATCTGTCGAGATCGTGATGCACGGAGGTCGTGCGACCCTGGGGGGAGACAATGTTCACAGTGTTTGGAGCTATAAAACGGATACCTACGGAACAGCGTGTTCCCTGGACCAATGGTTTTTTGGTAAGGGCTACAAGCAGGAGATCAAGGAAGGAGAGTTGACTTACATCAAAGGCGATTATGCTCCATTCCCGTATTTCGTTCAGTCGAAGAAAACAGATAGGGCTGTGGCAATGCATTTGCTGGAGCCTCGATCGGAAGATGCGGAAGCGAGAACGTACGAGTTTGTAAGGAAATCCAATGAGACCATTGTTATTCAAGCCAAGGAGGCGAACGATTGGCACTTGTGCAATGTGGCTGACAAGTCGGTCGGAGAAGGGAGTTGGGAGACGGATGCATTATACGCCTTTATCTCTTTCGCGGATTCCGGTTTCAAAAAGGCGGGGCTGGTTGAAGCGACACGTTTTGAATCCGGAGACGGATTGGAGATTGTCATGAATGCGCCCTGCACGTTTGCGGTGGAAATGCTGGCTTCCGGTGAAGTGAGGATCGATTTTTCTGCGGAGATCAATTCCCAAGGTGTGATTCGCCGAGGTGATCGCGAGCAGCGCCTGAGGTTCCATGGTCAGGGTTCAATCATCTTAAAATGAAGCTCTCCTTTACGACACTTGCCTGCCCGGACTGGAGTCTGGAGACGATTGTGCAAAAGGCCGCCGAATCCGGCTTCGATGGGGTAGACTTTCGGGGGACGGACAAGGGGTTGGATGTCACCCTGCAGGAGCAGTTTCGAAGCGGTAATGCTGCAACGAGGCGCTTGATTGAAGATCATGGACTGGTGACCTCCGGTATCAGTTCCAGTATCAGTCTGTGCGATCCTACTCGCTTTGAGGAAAATATCGAAGAAGCGAAACGGACGATCGAAGTAGCCATTGGACTAGGGGCTGCCCAAGTCCGGACCTTTGGTAATGGGGACCCGTTGGTGGATCGCAGCGAACGACTCGCTGTCGCCAAACGATGCATGGATGGAATCTTTGATCTGGATGGAGCCTCGGAGATCGATTGGTTGCTTGAGCTGCATGACATTTGGATTTCTTCGGATGACTGCAACGCGATGCTCGATGTGGTAGGGCGCGATCGGCTGGGCATCCTCTGGGATATCGGTCATTCCACGCGGATCGGATCGGAGTCTTTCCGGGAGACCTATGCCGCGATGGGTGACTCGATTCCCTGTGTCCACCTGAAAGACGCCGTCTATGAACCGGAGCATGAGAATGCGATGAAAGACGGTTGGCGTTATGTTTTGCCGGGCAGGGGAGAGTTGCCGATCGCTGATGCCGTTCGGTTCCTAAAAGAAAAGGAATTCGATGGTTGGTATGTTTTCGAACACGAAAAGCGTTGGCATCCGAGTATCGAAGAACCGGAAGAGGCCATTCAGGCTTATGTGAGCTGGATTCGCTCGATTGAGTAGAGGCGGGAGAAAGCCCCGTCTACTCTTCGAGAAGTTCGATCCGGTAGAATCGGTTAGGATCCGTTACTCCTGTTTCGGTGTAGCTGTCGGTTTCCCCCCCGGCGGTCTGGTCGGTGATTTCCTCCCACGAAGTGAGATCGTCGGAAGCGAAGAGAATATAGGTGGAACCGGGTTTGGCAGCCCATTCGATGGTCACAGATCCGGCGTTGTAGCTGACATTGGTGATCATAGGGCCGGCTTCCACCGGTTCAACGGGCAACTCGATCAGGCCAATTTTGACGTTGGAGAACGTGAGTCCGTTGTCTGCTTCGCCGCCCACATTCGAGGAGCCGAAGGTGTCCGAGTTCGCCCAAACACCGAGCACGCCGAAGTTATTAGCGATGCCGCTGACGTCAGTTGCACTGTAGCTATCAAGAAGGGCTGGGCCCTTGCTCAGCGAGCCAAAAATATCCGCGCTATCCTCAGCGGTCCGTTTGACGGACATTTCGATGACATACTCCGTGTTGGGCTCAAAGGCGTATCCGGCATCACCACTGTTTCCCAGCGAAGTCCATTCACCGGTTGTTCCGAGGAAACGACCGGTCGTGTTCGGTGAGTTGTGCTCCCTGATCGTGACGTCCTCTTTGCCGAGGTCGGCTCCTGTCAAGTTGATGTCAAAGTCGAGCATGTAACCCGGGAAGTCAGTATAGAGAGGATTCGCCTCGGATGAGGACGACAACAAGTCGGCGGCCAAGCCAGGGTTGTTAAAGTCCATCAAGGCAACTTTAAACGCACCGCTCTTACTGACACCTACAGTTGCCGGGGTCGTAAAGGTCAAGGCGGCTACCAAGGTTTCCCCAATCTCAAGGGTCTGCGGGGGAAAGGTTCCATGCATACCACGACCGGAGGTTCCTGTGACCAGTCCCAATTCTCCGGGGCTAACCTCGACAGAGTTGCCACTTGGTGAACTGGACGACCACCAGGCCGCATCATTTGCTTCCGTGCTCGCCCGATCTCCATCGGCGAAGCTATCGTCGATTCCCACCTTGATATTCACCTGTGGATTCAGTTCGACGGTGACATTGGAAAACGAGATCCCGTTGTCGGCATCCCCGAAAAAATTGTTCGATCCGAAGGCGTTCGAATTTGCCCAGAATCCGAGCATTCCAATATTGTTGGCGATCCCGCTGGAATCGGTAGCGGTAAAGCTATCCAGACGAACTCCGTCCTGACTGAGGGAGCCGAAGATTTGCATGCTGTCTTCTCCGGTCCTGATGAGAGAAATGACCCCGGTATATTCGGTGTTGGCGAGGATTGAATAGTCGGCGTCGGAGCTACTTCCCAGAGATGTCCATTCCGTCGTTGTGCTCAGGAAGCGACCACTTGTGTTAGGGACATCGTGTTTTCGAATGCCGGTGTCGTCCGATGCGTCCGATTGGTTCACATCGAATTCAAGCAGGTAACCCGGGAGGCTGGTGTAAAGCGGATTGGGCTCGGAGCTACTCGATGTTAAATCGGCAGCAAGGCCTGCGTTATTGAAGTCCATCAGTGCGATCTTGAAGCCGCCACTAATGTCAGTGCCTACGGTAGCAGGGGTGGTAAAAGTAAATGTAGTAACAAGCGTATCGCCTACGGCCAACGTTTGGGGGGCAAAGGTCGCATGGATTCCGCGGCCAGAACCTCCACTAACCAATCCCAATGATCCGGTTTCAACCTCAACGGAATTCCCGCTCGCGTTACTGGATGACCACCAGTCCGCATCCACTTCATCGGGGTTGTCTGTATTGGAGCGGTCTCCATCCAACCAATTGTCATTAACGATGATTTGGGCGCTCACTGATGATGGCACCAGTAGAATTGCAGCGGACAGGGAATAAAAGGAACGTGATTTTTTCATGGGGAGTTTTTTGGTTTGCGGACTTAGGGGAATTGGGTAGTCGGCAGAAGTTAATTGATGGGGGGAACTGGAGTTTTCAGTGCAAATGATTGTTCGTTAGTTTTTGAAGGCAAGTCAAATTTTCGCCTCCGGGGAGCTTCAGACAGTGGTCTGATTTTCACCGCAGGAGGTGGCAATTGGCCTGCCCGGAACAGCGGAATTCTTCAGCTCAAAGAATTCTTCAGCTCAAAGGTTTGTCGCTTCGGATCAATCTTTTGAGGTGATCATCAGGGATCCAGTATGTCCCGGAGATCGTCTTCACGCCGATCCAGTTTTGAGGCGGCCCCTAGCAAGTTTTCCTTAGGGGATCCCGGTTGTTCTCCGTTTTTAAAATGGGCAGGTTTTGTGTTCCTGTCCGCGAGTTACTCTTTCTCGATGCGGTAGAAGCGATGTCCTCCATCGATCACTTCCTCGGTGAAACTCTCCGTTTCCGCATCTGCGGTGAGGTCCGTGAGTTCTTCCCAAGTCGAGAGATCATCCGAACCGAAGACCAAATAGGTAGCGCCGATCTCGGCGTTCCATTGGATCGTTACCGACTCGGTGCCTTCGACGATCATGTAGTCGATACTGGTGGCGATCGTTTCCACGACGACGGGAGGGTGGGGGGTCCGTTCAACGGTGACGTGGGAGAAGGTGATTCCATTGTCGGGATCGCCGGAGGAATTGGTGGAACCGAAGGTGTTGGAATTCACCCAGAATCCCAGCATGCCGATGTTGTTGGCGGTTCCGCTTTCATCGGTTACGGTATGGCTATCCAGAAGTGTTCCTCCCTGACTAAGGGATGCGAAGATGTCCAAGGTGTCTGCCCCGGTTTTGGAAAGGGACATGACGCCGACATATTCGGTATTGGGAAGAATGGCGTAGCCTGGGTTTTCACTGCCCCCGATCAGAGACCATTCACCCGTTGTGCCAAGGAAGCGCCCGCTGGTATTTGGGGTGTCGTGCTTTCGGATGCTTGTGTTGTCCGCATCGGTTTCGGTGTCGGTCTTGTTGACGTCAAAATCGACCATGTAACCCGGTAGGTTGGTGTAGAGCGGGTTCACATCGCTGGAGCTGGAATTCAGGTCTGCAGCCAAGCCCGGGTCGTTGAAGTCCATCAAGGCGGCCTTCAAGGCGGTTCCTCTGTTCGTCCCTACGGTGGCAGGTGTGGTGAAGGTGAAGGTCACCGTCAGGGTGTCACCGACGGCCAAGACGATGGGGGTGAAGGTTGCGTGGATTCCACGCCCCGCGGTTCCGGAGATCAGTCCAAGTTCGTTAACGTCGGCTTCGACCGAGTTTCCGCCTGCATGGTTGGATGACCACCAGTCGGCATCCAGCTCCCCGGTCTTCGCCCGATCGCCATCGGCCCAATTGTCATCGACGACGACTTGAGCTCTTATTACTGATGGTGCGAGGAGCACTGCCAAACAGAAGGGGATCGATTTATTCATGGAGTCAATTTGTTGTTGTGTGCAAATCGGGGGGGAATTCAGTCCGAGAATTTGTCCGATTCGGTACATACAGACATTTATTTCAGCCTGATGGCAAGCTCTAATTGGAGTCGTGAACAAAGGTGGAAATCGATGGTTGATTTTTGGCCCGTAGAATTGACGGGGGAGAGGGACGGGCAAACACCGATTAAGGATTGGGGACGCTGAACGAACCACTAGTTTGATCTGAAGAACCTGCGCATCAGGGTCATCGCGGCAGGCACCTCCTTGAACGGGTGTTCTTCCTCATATTCCAGGACGATGTTTCCACGATAGCGGGCATCCTGCAGGATCTTACTGACCCGACCAAGGTCCGCGTCATAGAGTCGGCCTTTTGGGGTCTTCATTTTGAATTTCAGTTGCACATTGATGGCGTAAGGAGCGCACTGCACCAGCTCGGCGTAGGGATCATCAGAAACGAAGTTTCCCGTATCAAGGTTAACGCCAAACCAGTCACTTTTGATTCCTTTGACAATCTCGACAATGTGATTGCCGGATAAATCCCCATGGTTTTCTACGCCGATGAATACTCCGGATTTCGCGGCGTAATTGACACATTCTTGAAGTGCTTCGATGGCGTTTTCCATATGCGCCGGAGATTTTTCGAGGTCGTTTCGGGTGCCGGCAAAAAACCGGATGTGAGGAGCACCCATGATAGCCGCACGATCGATCCAGCCTTTGGCTTCTGCGATTTGGAGATCCAATTCCCCGCCTTTGGGGATTGTGAAGTTATTTCCAATTGCGGTGCCGGTAATAGGGACGCCGTTGAGGAAAGCATGTCGTTTCAGGTTCCGGTAGTAGGCTTCGTCGGCATCGGGCGGGAAGAAGTAGCTGGTGAGTTCAGCGCCGCATTGGAGGTCGGCGCAGTAGTCGATAAACTCGAACATATCGATGGCTTTTCCCTCTTGGGGTGTCTGAGACTTTCCCTTGAAAAAAGCAAAGTGCCGTTTGAAGGCGTAGGCGGCGAGGGATAGTTTGAAAACAGGGCTCGCTGCGGTTTGCAGAGCTTCTTGCGCAAGCAGGGTTGGAGAGGCCGCGGCAGTTGCAAGAGAGCCCAAGGACATGGTCTTGAAGAAGGAACGTCGATCAGTGGTCATTATTTAAGGGGAGGCTGTGGGGTCGCTGCTAAAGCGGATGAAAAAGTTGGAATCGTCAGGCAGGGCAATGGAATCGAAGAAGCGGAGAGTGCGGATGCCGCCGGAATCTCCGATTACCTGGCGATTGTTGGTGATGTTGCGCCAGGAGAGGAGGTCATTGGAGATTTCGACATCGATTGCGAGAGCATCATCCATGGCAGAGTCGGTTTCAATGATGACGCTTCCCCGGTTGGAGGTGGAGATAAAGAATTCTTCGAGGATGAGCGGGGTGGGTTGATCGACGGAACCGGGATCGGAGCCGCGCCAGATCTCGAAAACGTTGAAGTGGGAGTCGTGGTCCGGATCGGCTCCGTGGCCAATAACGTTGAGGTCTGTTTCACCGGGGAAGGGGCCGCCGGGGGAGGTGAGGGATTCGATGACGACCTCCTGATTGTTTGGAGGGGGGGCGAATCCGGAGAGGTTGACGTTATCGATGTAGACATCGTCACCATTGCCCGAGGACTCACAGCGGAAGCGAATTTTCACGGTGGACGTAAAGTTATAGGTGGTGTTGTCGAGAGTGAGAGATGGGTTGTAGCGGGTTCCGTCATCCACGAAATCGACATCATTGACGTAAGATTTGATGGTTGTCCAAGTTGCACCGTCGTCGTTTGAGAATTCGACATGGAAAGATTCGGAGCCTTCAAAGCTTTGCACCACGTAGCTGAAATCGATCCTGAGTTGGGTGTATGGGGTGAGGTCCAGCGGGTTGGTCAATGTGGCTACCGAAGTCGAGGAGTCATCCTGAAGGGAGAAGCACTGCGAGCCGATGGCGAAATCGGGGGAGAGGGAGGCATCGCTTCCGCCACCCGTCCAGTTCCCCCAGCCGGTTTCAAAGTCATCGTTGGTCAAAGGGGACCAACCTGCCGGAGAGGGCGTCATACTGAAGGTGGCGGTTACGGACTTGTTTGCGTCCATCGTGATGGTGTCCGGGTTTTGGGTTCCGGTCAGGTCACCGCTCCAGCCGTCAAACTGCCAACCCGCATTTGGGGTCGCGGTGAGTTCTACAGCGGTGTTTTCGAGGTAAGTCCCGCCCGCTTGGTCAAGATTTACGGTGCCTTGTCCAACGGTGTTCGTCGACAAGGTGTATTGGGTGATGTTTTCCGCCCAAGTGAGCTCGTTGAAATAGACGGTGGCTTCACCGGCGTCCTGCAGGTAGGCGCCTGCCTTCCAATAGCTCGGGAAGGTCCAGTAGGAGATATCCCTCGTGTCGAGGGTGGTCCCGTTGATGGCGATCTGCATGGTGCCCGCGTTGATCGCTACGTCGCAGTCGAAATACCCGGCGGGGGTGGGTCCCAGGTCGACATGGGTGGTGTTGTCTCCGGTGGCATCGGTCTTGATAGCCGCCCAGATGTGGTCGGTTGGGGTTTTCGCAAGGTGCCGGTAGATGCGCAACAAGGGTTTGTTCGGTCCAGGGCCGACATTGGCATCATCGTGAATTTGCAGGATCGTTACCTGGTCGCAGGTCTGGGAGATGATCCTGACGTTTGCATGCGCGGCTTGAAAGGAGGTATGGGCGAACCAGTTTTCGAGGTATCGTAGCTCGGATCGCATGAGGGCTCCCGTTTGGTAGAATGCCATTTTGTCGGTATCCAAAAGTTCGAACCAGCTTGAGCAATAGCCATCAATGAGCTCTTGTTTTGATGCGGCTTGAGAGCTGGTGGGAGCTTGTAATTTGCATTCGGCAATGGCCGCCTGAAACTTGGAAAGAGTGTAGGGGGAAGTGCACTGCGCAGACACCAATACCGGTCCGGCGACCATGGTCGCCAGCAGGACTATTAGGAAGGGTTTGATCGTCATCATGCTTGAGATTTTGATGATTCAGTCGCGCCAACAGGTTGCGAAGGCGGCGTCTATTTCCCGAGCTATTTTCATCATTGGGCCAGTGGGGAAGGGAACCACTGATTTTCATTTTGGGAAGAATTAAAACCGGACAGTCTCATTTGGGGCCAGGGGAGGCGGTGTTGGGCAATTGAAGTTCTTGCGCAAAAAGGGGCAAATAGTATTCTGAATTCGCAGCTCCCTCGGGATTGCTCTCTTATGATTCTGACCAGAACGATACCCACTCTTTGCGGTCTCCTCTCCCTTTGCACTGGCTTTTCCCCCGGGGCTGACATCCTTATTTCTCCTGAGACCGAGTTGAAACCGGTGCTCAAGCAGGTCGGGCCCGGAGACTCGATCGTGCTTAGCGATGGCATTTGGACAGATCCGGAGTTGCGATTCGAGGGATTGATCGGGACGGAAGAGCAGCCAATTTCCATTCGCGCGGAATCTCCGGGCAAGGTCGTGCTTTCCGGAAAAGTGAAATTTGGGGTGTCGGGCAAGCATGTGGTGGTGTCGGGTTTTCGATTCCTAAATGCGGTGGAAGTGCCCGACGTTTTCGAGTTCCGGACCCATAGTGAACGGCACGCGCATCAATGCCGGATCACCGATTGTTCCTTCGAGCAGACGAAGACAGGAGGAGACCAGAGATCGATTTGGCTGAACGTATATGGAAGCGGTAACCGGGTGGACCATTGTTACTTTTCCGGGAAACAGAACCCCGGGACCACTTTGGTTGTCTGGGTTGATGAAACGCCGGGAGAGCACCGGATTGATCACAACCACTTTGGGCATCGTCCCGAATTGGGCGAAAATGGTGGCGAGACGGTTCGAATTGGAACGAGTGAGGTCTCGGAACTCAATAGCCGGACGATTGTGGAGGAGAACTACTTTGAGCGATGCAATGGCGAGGCGGAGATTGTTTCCAACAAATCCTGCGAGAATATCTATCGCTACAACCTTTTTGATCGCTGCGAGGGAGCGCTCACCCTGCGGCATGGTCATCGGTGTGTTGTAGAGGGAAACGTTTTCCTTGGTCACGAGGTGAACAGAACGGGAGGGGTGCGATTGATCGGGAGTGATCATCGGGTGATCAACAACTACTTTGAGGGATTACGCGGAGATTCCGAGCGGTCCGCGATCTCTCTGATGAACGGTGTTCCCGATGGCCCGTTGAACGGCTTTGCTCCTGTTCGAAATGCCATCATCGCCCACAACACGCTGATCGATTGCAAGGTGTCGATGGAGTTTGGGGTGAGTCCGGGCAAGAAGGGGACAGTGGCTCCTTCCGACTGCGTGGTGAGCCACAACGCGTTTATCCCCGGTAAGTGGGAGCTCTTTCGTGTTCCGCACAAACCGGTCAATTTTACCTGGGCGGGTAACCAGTATCAGTCGGGGAAGACCCGTGGTGCGGACCTTGTCGAGATCGAGCGTGTGAATATGGAGATGGTCCGCGGTGCGGACGGACTACTTAGGCCGACAGATGTCGAGGCACTGTTGAGCGGATCAGATTCGAAAGTCGAAGCGGATATTGACGGGAAGCCCCGTCGGCCGGGGATTGCGGGTTGCGATGATCCGGGTAACGCCATCACGATTCGCGAATTGCCAAAGACCACGGGGCCAACCTGGCGGGGGTAAGGTGAACGACAGATTTCCAACGATGAAAAACAATTATACAATCTCGATTGCTTTGGCTTTTGCCATTCAGAGTGTTCATGGCGCTACCCACCCGGTGCGGTCGGCGGAAGAAGTGGAGGCGGTCATCGAATCGGGCAAATTGGTTCCGGGCGACATCATTGAATGGGCCGATGGCGAGTATTCCGACGAGGAGCTTGCGATCAGTGAGGTGCATGGCACGGAAGCGGATCCGATTACGCTCCGGGCGGCCAAGCCGGGAGGGGTGGTCCTGCGTGGCGAATCCAAGTTCAATATCGGGGTTAAATGGTGGGTGATTGAAGGGTTCCACTTCGATGGAGGAGACGGTAAACCCAACAGTTACAACCCGATTCAATTTCGAGGCAGCAATGGGGCCGGTGCGGAGAACTCGAAGCTCACGGGTTGCGCGTTGACGAATTTGAATGCCGAAGATGAATCCTCGAAGTGGGTTCTAATTTACGGCAAAAACAACACGATCGAACATTGTCATTTCAGTGGCAAGAAGAGCAAGGGTGCCCTTGTTACGGTGGAACTGGGAAGCCTGGGGGACGAGGAGACGGCAGGGCACCGGATCGCCTCAAATTATTTTGCGAATGTGGCGCCGCAGGAGGGGACGGACAATGAGGTGATCCGGGTTGGGTTCAGCGGAGATCAAAACAAGCCTGCGACCTGTGTCATTGAAGGAAATTATTTTTTCCGTTGCGATGGGGAGAACGAGATCATTTCGAACAAGTCGAGCTACAACACTTATCGCGCAAACACCTTTCGGCAGTGCAATGGCGCCTTGGTCTTGCGTCACGGTCATCACGCGCGGGTGGAGGGCAATTATTTCTTCGGTGACGGGGCGACGGACGCGGGAGGCATCCGTGTTACGGACAGCCATCATGTCATTATCAACAACTCCATGCAGGGCTTGAACGGGACGACGTGGAATGCCGCGTTCTCGATTCTGGGCGGGAAAAAGACGTCGGGAGGAAAGGATAATGGTTATCAAGCGGTCGACGGGATTGTGGTGGCGCACAACTCGATCATTGATTGCAAGCGCAGCCTCTTTCTCAACAAGGCGAAAGGATCACGGGCACCGACCGGGCTTTTGGCAAACAATCTCGTGGTGGGGAGCATGGGTCCGTTGGTGCTTGCCGAGCTCTCCCCGGATCAATTGGAGTGGAAGGGAAACGTCTTTCACGGTGCTCCCGTGGGAGCGAAGGTGCCTGCGATCACTGAAGACCCCCTGATGACGAAGGTGGGCGAGCGGCTGATTCCCGGAGCCAAGGGGTCGGCGGTTGATGCGGCGGTGGAGATCGAGTTGGTTGTCGCGAGCGATATTGCCGGTCGGATGCGACCTGCCTTGGGTCGGGATATTGGTGCTGACGAGATCACCGGAGCGAGTGGGGAGGCATCGTTGGCTCCGCTGAAGCCTGCCGACGTTGGAGTCAAATTCCTGAAGGGTGGGGAGCCCGAGGGTCGATAGGCAATCAGGAGACGGTCCGTTCCCACAGGGTCGTGGTCTTTGCAATATCATGCGACAAAAAGGAATTGCCAAGAGGGGGGGGGATTCGTTAAAAGCACCTTTAAGCTCACTTTTGTGAATGGGGATCGAAAGGATCCACAAGTTTGAAGCGCCAGCGGAGAACCCAGCTTAGATAAGAAAAACCAAATCCATGAAAAAACTAACGACGACCAGTTTGGCTATTCTCCTCGCGCCTGCAGTGCATGGAGCCATTTACTCGCTCTACACTGATGCTTCTTCGGAAGCCGGTTTCAACGAGCGCCACGAGACCGATGGAACGACCTTCATCGCTGATACCGTAGTGGGTTCCGGCGCGTTCGGGACGGGCGATGCCCTTCGGATCGCCGATCTCAGCGGGACAGATAAGCCGGAAGTTGTCTGGAATAGCAGTGTGTTCGGTGGGGCGGATATCACGAGCGCGTTTCGTCTTGATCTCGATGTGATGAACAATATTGCGCCAACGGGAGGTTCCGTTGACATCAACCTCCGATTTGCGGACTCGGGCGACAGTATTGGTAGCTCCGGCAACCAGTTGAATACCATCTCTTTTGAAGAAAGCTCTGCGATCAAGGTCAACGGTAGCACCAAGCACACCTTGTTGGGGCCGACAGCGGTGTCGTTTCTCATCAATGTCGATATCTTGAACTCGCTTCAGTATACCTTCGGTGACCAGACGAATACCACCTTGCCTGCCGGCAGCATCGCCACCTTCATTGACGGGGTGTTGGTGAGCACCGATGCGAACAACAATGGCGCAGGATTTGATCCTTCGACCGGGGTGAACAAAATTGGTTTTACGGGTGAGTCCGATGCGAAGTTGGGTGCTGATTTCCTCTTCGACAATATTGTTCTGTCCACTGGTTCCGACGCCGGCATTCTTGCGGTTCCCGAGCCTTCGTCTGCCGTCCTCCTTCTCGGTGCCCTTGGGCTTTTGGGACGTCGTCGTCGCTAATCGTCGATTTTGACGGAAGTTTCTTTTTTCAAGCCCTGCGGGAAACTGCAGGGCTTTTTCGTGTCTGTATCGAACAGGATGCCGAGAAAAGCGGGCACCCTCTTGAAGGGCCTTTTTAAAGCCCCTCAAGAGGGTGGTGGAGGCGAGGGGAGTCGAACCCCTGTCCTAAATACCTTTTACAAAGGCGTCTACATGTTTAGCCGGGCGTTTGCTGCTTTAAGAACGATGAGCCTCACCCGGCCCGTTCATTGTTCCGATCATCCTGTGGATTCTCACGATCTTGCCCGGATGTCCGACTCGATGCGCCAGCCTGTTAAGTAGTCGCCCCGCACCCTAACAGGCGTCAGGATTGGGACGTTGCTGTCAATTAAGCAGCAAGTGCGAGCTCGTTAGAGTCTGCAATTATTTGTTTTGAACGGCTTTTTTAAGAGGCCAACCGATCAACCTCTACATGCAGCCAGCGTATCCAATATTCAGTCGAAACCGGAACGCCCCCACGTGTTACGGCTGTAAGATGTACCGGGGACGCGGTTTATTCAAATGGAATTCGGAGCGCTTTTTATGAGATGGCTTCTAGAATCCCAGCTCCTTGATTTTGGGTGCCATGGCGTCGGCCCACATGGCGTAGCCTTTTTCCCGTGGGTGGAGGCCGTCGGGCATGACTTCCTTGGTAAGGATTCCCTTATCATTGAGGAAGGTGGGGCTGAGGTCGAGGTAGTGGACGGTTTTTCCGTCGTCGAGTCTGGCGATGAGCTTGTTGATTCCGTCGTTAATGAGGCGGAGTTTGTCATCGGGCTTCTGGCCGCGCGGGAAGACGCCGAGGAGGAGGATTTTGGCCTTGGGGCAGCCTTCTTTGACGAGGGAGACGATTTTGGTGATGCCCTCGGCGGTTTCAGCGGGATTCTGCTGGCTGTGGCCGGTGTTGTTGGTGCCGATCATAATGATGGCGAGTTTGGCGTTTTGCTGGTTCTTGAGGTTGCCATTTTGGAGGCGCCAGATGACGTGCCCGGTGCGGTCCCCGGAGATGCCCAGGTTGAGGGCATTTTTATCGGCGTAGTGTTTTTTCCAGGTGGATTTGCCTGCTCCTTCCCAGCCCTGGGTGATGGAGTCGCCGATGAAGAGGATGTCGTATTGGTTCGCGGCGGCATTTTTGTTCATGCTCTCGTGGCGTTTCATCCACCCGGCGCCCCGAGGCTCGGGTTTGAGGGCCGAGTGAAGGGTTTCTTTTGCAGGGGCTGCAGTTTGTGCGGAGAGGAGGGAGAGGGACAGGAGGCCGGCGAGGAGGATGGGAATCTTCATGAGCCGACTAAAGCGGGATGTAGAGGGGGCAACAAGGATGGACACAAAAAACCCGAGGGAGTGCCTCGGGTTTTGTTTTGATCCTTGGGGATGATTGTTTGGAGCTTACTCGGCCATGCGGCCGCAGCATTGCTTGAATTTTTTGCCGGATCCGCAAGGGCAGGGCTCGTTACGGCCTGCTTTGACGGAGGGGCGGCGCTTGGGGAGGTTCAGTTTGAGGGAACCTTCGTTGGGCGCTGCGGAGGTGGTGGCTCCGGAGGATCCGGAGACGGCCATGTTATCCTGGGTGACGCTATCTTCGGTGCCGCCTGAGGTCTGTTGCGGGCGGTTGCCGAGGACCGACTCCATGGGAGCGACGGTGGTGAAGCGGAAGAGGTTGCCAAGGGCGGCATCATCGATGCTGTCCATGAGGGTGACGAAGAGTTTGTAGGCTTCGTTTTTGTATTCCACGAGCGGGTCCTTCTGACCTTGGGCGCGGAGCTGGACGCCTTCGCGAAGGGAGTCCATGGCGTAGAGGTGTTCCTGCCATTTCTTGTCGATGGCCTGAAGAAGGATGTGGCGTTCGAGGGAGTCGAGGAAGCGCTGGTCTTCGGCGGCGACTTTTCTCTGGTAAGCCTCACGGATGAGTCCGAGGAGGTATTCGGAGTTTCCATCGAGGTCCCGTGTTTCGAATTGGGCCTGCTCAAGGGTGAGGTGAAGAGGGAAGGTCATGTTGACCCAGTGGAGCATTTCGATGAAATCAGGCGCTCCTTCGTCGCGTTCCTCGGTGTAGTGGGCGACGTGGGCGGGGACCATGCGGTCGACAAGCTCCATGAGGAGTTCGCGGGGGTCATCGGAGTTGAGGACCTCATTGCGGTAGCCGTAGACGACCTCGCGCTGCTTGTTCATGACGTCATCGAAATCGAGGACGTATTTCCGGCTGCGGTAGTGCATCTGCTCGACGCGCTTTTGAGCGGTCTCGACGGAGCGGTTGAGCCATTTGTGCTCGAGGGCTTCGCCATCCTCCATGCCGAAGCGTTCCATCATGTTGGTCATGCGGTCCGCGGCGGCGAAGTTGCGCATGAGGTCATCCTCGAAGGAGATGAAGAATTGGGACTCACCGGGGTCGCCCTGACGGGAGCAACGTCCGCGGAGCTGGCGGTCGATTCGGCGGGATTGGTAGCGCTCGGTGCCCACGACGAAGAGTCCGCCGGCTTCAGGGACGCCCTCGCCCAGTTTGATATCGGTTCCACGGCCTGCCATGTTGGTGGAGACGGTGACGGCTCCGAGTTGGCCTGCGTTTTGGATGATTTCGGCTTCCTGACGGTGATATTTGGCGTTGAGGACCGAGTGGGGGACTTTGGCCCGCTTGAGCATGCGGGAAAGAGTCTCGGACGCTTCGACGGATGCGGTGCCGACGAGGACGGGTTGTCCTTTTTTGTGGCATTCCTCGATGCGGGAGACGACGGCGTTGAACTTTTCGCGACGGGTCTTGAAGACCTGGTCGTTGTGGTCGATCCGCTGGTTCTCCCTATGGGTTGGGATGGGGAGGACGTCGAGATTGTAGATGTCGTGGAATTCCGCGGCTTCGGTTTCCGCGGTTCCGGTCATGCCTCCGAGCTTTTCGTAGAGGCGGAAGTAGTTTTGAATGGTGATGGTGGCGTAAGTCTGGGTCTCGCGCTCGACCTCGACGTGCTCCTTGGCTTCGACGGCCTGGTGGAGTCCGTCGGACCAACGGCGTCCGGCCATTTCACGACCGGTGTTTTCATCGACGATGATGACCTTGCCGTCTTTCACGACGTATTCGACGTCTTTTTCGTAAAGACAGTAGGCTTTGAGGAGCTGGGAGATGGCGTGCACGCGGGTGCCCTGACCATCCATGCGGGTCTGAACCTTTTCCTTTTCCTTTACGCGATCTTCATCCGAGAGGTCGAGGTTGGCATCGATATCGGCGAAGGCGGAGGCGAGGTCGGGGATGGTGAAGGCCTCGGGCTCGTCGGGAGAGAGGAAGGAGCGGCCGTTTTCCATGAGGTCGGCGTCGCGGCCCTTGTCATCGATGGTGAAGAAGAGCTCTTCCTTGAGGGCGTAGAGTTCTTTCTTTTGGGTGTCCTGGTAGAAAGAGAGTTCGGTTTTTTCGATGAGGCGACGGGTGTCGGGGTCCTCCATGAAGCGCAGGAACTGGCGGTTGCGGGGTTGTCCGAGCTTGATTTTGAAGAGGGCGCGTCCGGCGACTTCTTCATCGCCTTCTTCGATGGCTTTTTTGGCCTCGGCGGCGAGGTCGTTGCAGAGGTGGTTCTGCTTTTTGACGAGCTGCTCGATGAGGGGGCGGTAGCGCTTGTATTCCTCGGTGTTGGAGATGACGGCGGGGCCGGAAATGATGAGGGGGGTCCGGGCTTCGTCGATGAGGATGGAGTCGACCTCGTCCACGATGGCGAAGTAGTGGCCACGCTGGACCTGGTCGTTGCGCGAGTTGGCCATGCCGTTGTCGCGAAGGTAATCGAAGCCGAACTCGGCGTTGGTGCCGTAGGTGATGTCGCAAGCATATTGCTCGCGGCGGACCGGGGGAGGGAGTTGGTTCTGGATGGTTCCGACGGTGAGGCCGAGAAACTTGAAAACAGCGCCCATCCATTCGGAGTCTCGTCGGGCGAGGTAGTCGTTGACGGTGACGACGTGGACGCCGAGGCCGGTGAGGGCGTTGAGGAAGACGGGGAGGGTGGCGACCAGGGTTTTACCTTCACCGGTCATCATTTCGGAGATCATGCCGCGGTGGAGGGCGATGCCGCCAATGAGCTGGACGTCGAAGTGGACCATTTCCCAGGGGAGTTCCTGATCGCAGACGGGGATTTTGCTGCCGCAAAGCCGGCGGGCGGCGTTTTTTACGGTGGCGTAGGCCTCGGGGAGGATTTGGTCGAGATACTTGTCGCGGAGAGCGGGGAAGTCGTCCTCGATCTCAGCAAAGGCGTGCTTGGCGGCGTCGATGGATTCGAGGGAGCCGTCGACTTCAGGAAGAGAAGGGAAATCGGGGCGGAGGGCGTCGATGCGCAATTTTACGTCATTGGCGATGGTGGCGACGGTCTCGGCTTCCATTAATTCGAGCTGGCGCTTGGCCGGGACATCGAGGGGGAGGAAGCGGTGAAGGTAGGTCTGCCATTCGGTGACGCGGGCCCGGATTTGCTCTTCGCTTTCGCTCTGATAGGCCTCCTCCAGTTCGTTAATCCTGGCGACCACTGGCCGCATGCGCTTGATCTCACGTTGATTTTTCGATCCAACGATTTTTTGAAGAGTCCACTTAATCATGAAAGTTGTCGGCGGGGCTTACCGCCAAGGGCGAAGCCATACACCGAGTCTTGCGGAGACGCAAGGGGGGCTTTTGTCTGACAGGGAATGTTTTTGGGCATGAAAAATGCATTGCACGTGGTCCGCTGGGCGTTAGCGTCCCCGCATCTAGGGCATGAATATTCACGAATATCAGGCGAAGGAGCTTTTTGACCGTTTTGAGGTCCCCAGTCCGCGGGGCCAAATGGCTGAGACAGCTGAAGAAGCAGAGAAGATTGCCCGGGAGATCGGGTCTGATCTCATGGTTGTCAAAGCCCAGGTCCACGCAGGTGGTCGGGGGAAAGGCACCTTTAAAAATGGTTTCCAGGGCGGAGTGCATCTGACCAAGGATGCGGCCGAGATTGGCGAGATTGCCGGAAAGATGATCGGCGAGACTTTGGTCACCAAGCAGACGGGCGACGAGGGTCGTTTGGTTCGCAAGGTGATGGTGGCCGATGCGGTGGATATCAAGCATGAGTATTATCTCTCGATGCTGATGGATCGCGACACGAGCCGCCCGGTCATTGTGGCGTCGGTTGAAGGTGGCATGGACATCGAGGAGGTGGCCGAAAATCGTCCCGAGAAGATCATCAAGCAGCTGATTCACCCGCTGGCGGGCTTGCAGCCCTACGAGGTGCGCAAGTTGACGGCGGCTCTGGGATTCCAAGGGCCTGCGGCGAAGGAGTTCGGCAAGTTGCTTAAGAATCTCTACAAGCTTTTCGTCTCACTTGATTGTGACATGGTGGAAATCAATCCGCTGGTTGAAACGAAGGACGGTCAGGTGCTGGCGCTTGATGCGAAGTTTGGCTTCGACGACAACGCGCTTTACCGTCATCCGGAGGTGCTTGCCTACCGAGACACGGAAGAGGAAGACCCCCGTGAGGTTGCGGCTTCCGAGTTTGACCTCAGTTACATCGGTCTCGATGGAAACATTGCCTGTTTGGTGAATGGAGCCGGACTGGCGATGGCGACGATGGATGCGATCAAATTTGCCGGCGGTGATCCTGCCAACTTCCTAGATGTGGGAGGTGGCGCGACCAAGGAGCAGGTGATTGGTGCCTTTAACATCATTCAGTCCGATCCGAAGGTGGAGGCGATCCTCATTAACATCTTTGGTGGAATCATGGACTGCGACATCATTGCCAATGGCGTGGTGGCAGCAGTTCAGGAGACCGGGCTTAAGCTTCCGCTGGTGGTTCGTCTTGAAGGAAACAACGTGGCAGCAGGCCGTGCGACTTTGAGTGCCTCCGGTCTCGCAATCACGGGTGCCGATGATCTGGCGGATGCCGCAGCAAAAGCAGTCGCTTCTGTCTAACCCCTAACACTTTTACAAAATGTCTATCTTAGTTAACGCAGACACCAAAGTTCTGGTGCAAGGAATCACCGGTGGATTTGGCGGACGCCACGCCGGTCTTAGTCTCGATTACGGCACTGCGCTTGTTGCGGGTGTCACGCCTGGAAAAGGCGGTCAGCAATTTGAACACGGAGATCACAAGGTGCCGGTTTACGACACAGTCTCCGACGCGGTCAAAGAAACCGGAGCTACGACTTCGGCAATCTTTGTGCCTCCTCCCTTTGCGGCGGACGCCATTCTTGAGGCTGTCGATGCAGGAGTTGATCTGGTGGTGGCGATCACGGAGGGAATCCCTGTCATGGATATGATGCGGGTGAAGGAATACATGCGTGGGTCCAAGACCCGCCTGATCGGGCCAAACTGCCCGGGGGTGGTGACTCCCGGAACCGGTCCTGATTCAACCGGCGGTTGCCGAATTGGCATCGCTCCCGGCTACATTCATAAAAAGGGCAACGTGGGGATTCTTTCCCGCTCCGGAACTCTCACTTATGAAGCCGTCTGGCAGGTGACCTCACTGGGTTACGGTCAGAGCACTTGTGTGGGAATTGGTGGAGATCCGATCAACGGAACGTCCCATCTTGATATCATCAAGCTCTTCAACGAGGACCCCGAGACCGAAGCGATCATCATGATCGGCGAGATCGGCGGATCAGCGGAAGAAGAGGCGGCGGCGTGGATCAAGGAGAACTGCAAGAAGCCGGTTGCCGGATTCATCGCAGGAGCCACGGCGCCTCCGGGACGTCGCATGGGTCACGCGGGAGCGATTGTTTCCGGTGGTCAAGGCACGGCCGAGGCCAAGAAAGCGGCGATGGCGGATGCCGGGATCGTGGTGGCCGAGACTCCATCCGGAATGGGCAAGGCGCTTCTTGAGGCGTGGGGAAAGTAAGCTGACCCCGATCTTTCATTCAGAAGCGACTCCGTTGACGGGGTCGCTTTTTTTGTGGGGGCTTACCAAGGGGGAGAATGGCCTAGGGGCCTTGGGCCTGGTGGGAGAGGTGGACTTCTGAATCCGCCGACCAAAAAAGGATTGGTAAGCTGCCTATTAATCGAGCTCGAATCTGCCGGACGGCTCGGAGAGCCATCCCTGCCTTGTGGCGGCTACCAAAGGGACGATTGGTCGTCGAGGAGCTTGGTTTTTTTGGCGGGGGCGCTGATTTGGTCGAGATCGAGGATGAGTTCGAGGGAGGCTCGTTCTTCTTCGTCGAGGATGGCGCGGAGATGTTCGCTCCAGATTTCGGGTGCTCCTCCCTGATTTTGAGAGAGGATGAGGGACCACTGGCTCACGGTGCCGCTGGGAGCGGCGCGCTTCTTGAGCTTGGAGAGCCAGATGTCGTAGAGACTTTGTTTCACGATGTTGATTGGAGGACGAGGTCCCTGGAGTAGATTAACGAGGAAGCGAGAGCAGCAATGCCCTCACCACGGCCGACGAAGCCCATGGTCTCGTTTGTCGTGGCTTTGATGCCGATTTGACCCGGGGTGATGCGGAGTGCTTGGGCCATGTTTTGCTTCATGGCGTCAGCGTGGGGCAGGACTTTTGGGGCTTCGGCGATGAGTGAGGAATCGATGTTTCCGATGGTGTATCCGAGCTCGTCACACAGGTCGGCGCACTTTACTAGGATTTTCAAGGAGGAGATATCCTTGCAGGAAGGATCGCCGGGGGGGAAGTAGTGGCCGATATCGGGAAGTCCGAGGGCTCCGAGGATGGCATCGGCGATGGCGTGGCAGAGGACGTCGGCATCCGAATGGCCGAGGAGGCCATGGGTGTGCGGGATTTCCACGCCTCCGAGGATGCAGGGGCGGTCTTCGGCGAATTGGTGGACATCGTATCCGATTCCGGTGCGGATCATAGGATTTCTTCGATGGGGATTTTTCCGTTGGAAGCGACGATGGAGTAGACATCGGGCTTTTCGGGATGAGGCGTGAGGGTCACTTTTCCGCCGGTGGCTTCGATCATGAGGACGCCGGCAGCGATGTCCCAGAGCGAGATGCGGGCTTCGACGTAGGCATCGAGCCGCCCACACGCGATGTAGGCCATGCCGAGGGCAGCGGAGCCCATCATGCGCATTTTGCGCGCGCGGAGGGAGCCTTTGCGGAAGCGTTCGAGGCCGGTTTTGAGGGCTTCCTCGTCTTTGCCACAACCGACGAAGAGGATGGATTCTTCGAGGGTTTCACGTTGGCTGACGGCGACGGGCTGGCCGTTGAGGAGAGGTTGGCCTCCTTTTTCGATGGTCCAAAGTTCGTCGACCATGGGGTCATAGATGACGCCGAGGACGAGGTCCTCGTTGACGCGCTTGGCGATGGAGATGCAGAAGTGGGGGATGCTGTAGAAGAAGTTTACGGTGCCATCGATGGGATCGACGATCCACTGGTGGGGGGAGGATTGGTCACCGGCGAGGCCTTCTTCGCCGTAGATGGCATGGCCGGGATTCTCTTTGAGAATGATGTCGGTGATGAGATCCTGGGACTCTTTGTCGAGGGCGAGCTTGAGGTCGTGGGCGAGGGCCTCATCGACATCCTTATCTTGATGGAAGTTGGCGCGGAGGAGCTTTCCGGCTTCCTTGGCGGCGTGGACTGCGGTTTCGAGTTCGGTCACGGGGAGAGAATGGCGGAGGTAGGGCAGGATTCAACGTTTGATTGAGAAAGGAGTGAGATGAGGGAGGTGTGCAAAATTGACAAAATGTTCAATTTTGATAATATTGAGGTATGAGCCGACTGAGTATTGAAATTGAACCTGAGCAGCATCGCCAGATTAAGACGCTTGCGACCTTTGCGGGGATGTCGATTAAGGATTTTATTTTGAGCAAAACCTTAAGTCCGCGGGATGCGACGGACCAGTTGTTGTCTGCGCCAGAGAATGCGAAGCGCTTGCGGGAGGCGGTTGCCGAGCCCCAGAAAGAGAATCTGGTCTTTGAAACCGTTGATGATTTGAAGGATGCGCTTGGAATTTAAGAGCCAAGCGTTCGAAGACTTGCAGTATTGGGTGCAGTTTCACCCGAAAGTGGCGAAACGGCTGCTGCGGATGATTGAGGAAAGCCAGCGGGATCCTTTTGGAGGGATCGGGAAACCGGAACCGCTGAAGAATGAGTTATCGGGCTGGTGGTCGAAGCGAATCGATGGCGAACATCGGCTTGTTTATCGCGTGGAAGGAGATGCGTTGATTATTGTGCAAGCGAGGGGGCATTATTAGGAAACAATTTGTATGAGTAAGGTTGTATTGGTGTTGGTAATCTTTGTCGGCATTTTCATTGCTGCGTGCGGCAGTAATCAATCCGGGGATACTCAACTTCTCCAGCGGGAAACATTTGAGTTTGGAAGGGTGAAGAAGGAGTCCTATTACATCTTGCCTGACGGTGGTGAAGTTATGCATGGCGAAACTACCGTCATTCGTGATGGAGAGCTCGAATCAACGGCATTCTTTGAACACGGCAAATTCAGAGGGCTTAGGGGGAACCTTAGAAGTATGGATACCTCTTCATTTGTAACTCCCAAAGGGAAGTGAGAACTACTTTGGCAGGTCTTCGATCAATTCGATGAGGTGGTAGGCGAGGTGTTCCTTGCTATCCTTGGGGAGGGTTTCGGTGCGGTCGGGGTAGACGAGGAGGACTTCGTTTTCGGAGGAATCGAAGCCGATGTCCTTGCGGGAGACGTCGTTTGCGATGACGAGGTCGCAGCCTTTGCGCTGGAGTTTGGAGCGGGCGTTGTCCTCGAGGTTTTCGGTTTCGGCGGCGAAGCCGACGAGGGCGCCGGAGTAGTTCATGACCGGGCGGGCGGAACCGAGGATGTCTTTTGTTTTTTCGAGAACGAGAGTGAGTTGGTCGCCGTCCTTTTTGATTTTTTTGTCGGAGACGACGGCGGGGGTGTAGTCGGCCACGGCGGCGGCGAAGATGGCGATGTCGTGCCGGCTGAGGTGGCCTTCGACGGCCTGATACATTTCGGCGGCGGATTCGACGGGGATGTAGTCGACGCCCTCCGGGACATCGAGGGCGGTGGGGCCTGAGATGAGGAGGACGCGGTGGCCGCGCTTGGCGGCAGCGGCGGCGAGGGAGTAGCCCATTTTACCGGAGGACCGGTTGGTGAGGTAGCGGACGGGGTCGATGGGCTCCCGGGTGGGGCCGGCGGTGATGAGGACTTTCATTTGGCCAGCTCTTGAACGGCAATGATGATGTCGTCAATCTCAGCGAGGCGGCCTTTTCCCTGATAGCCGCAGGCGAGGTCGCCCTCGGCGGGGTCGATGAAGTGGACTCCGTCTTTTTTGAGCTGCTCGAGATTGCGCCCGGTGGCGGGGTGGTTCCACATTTTGCCGTTCATGGCGGGAGCGATGAGGACGGGGGTTTCGCGGGGGAGGGCGAGGTAGATGGAGGAGAGGGGGTCGGGGGCGATGCCGTGAGCGAACTGGCCGAGGGTGTCGGCGCAGGCGGGGGCGACGAGGAAGAGGTCGGCGTTGTCGGCGAGCTCGATGTGGCCGGGTTTCCAGGAGTTCTTTTCGTCCTCCAAGGAAGTGAGGACGGGGTTTCGGGAGAGGACCTGAAGGGTGAGCGGGGTGATGAACTCGGTGGCGGCCTTGGTCATGACGCAGTGGACCTGGTGGCCGAGCTTGGTGAGCTGGCTGGCGAGGTCGGCTGCCTTGTAGGCGGCGATGGAGCCGGTGATGCCGAGGACGATGTTCATGTTAGGGAGAGTATCGGTTAGATTTGGGGGAGGGCGACTCGTTTTTTCAGGGGAGGGTTTGGGCGAGCCAGTGGGTGAATTTTTTTGAGCCGGATTCGCCGAGGTGGTAGCCGTCGGAGAAGTCGTCGGGGGTGATGGTGGGGAGGGAGCGGGCGTCGAGGAGGGTGAGCTTGTATTTTTTGATGAGTTGGGGGATTTGGGGGTCGAGGGGCCAGGGCTCGGGTTGGGGCATGGGGACGAGGATGACTTGGGTGCCGTTGGCTTGGCAGGCGTCGAGGAAGCGGGTGATTCTTTGGAAGGTGGCTGACCGGGAGGAGGTTGTTATTTTGGGGGTGACCCAGTCCTGGTTGGTGCGGAGTCCGAGGCGGTACCAGTCGATGAAGTAGTCGAGGATGCGCTCGCGGTGGGCGGGTTGGTCGCCGATGAGGGCGGTGGTGTGGGCGAGGAGGGATTGGGTGCGTTGGTGGAAATTGAGGTTTTCGTTTTGCCAGAGAGAGGGGAGGGAGTTGGCGGTGGCGAAGTGGCGGGCGAGGCGTCGGAGTTTGACGGGCTCGGAGTCATTGAGGTGGTGGGCGACAAAGCCGAGGACAAGTCGGTCGGGGGGATTGGATTGGAGGTAGCGTTGGTGGAGGTGTTCCCAATCGAGGGCGGCGGTGGCGACGGGGGAGATTTTGATGAAGGGGAGGTCGGGGCGCTGTGCGGCGAGGAGGTCGGGATCGAGCCCGTGCTTCATGAGGGAGTTGCCGAGGAAGAGGGTGCCGTTTTCCGGGGGGAGAGAGGCGGTGAGAGTGGGGATGTCGTGGATGTGGGCGCGGTCGGTATCGAGGGTTGGGGCGATCTTTATTGAGTAGAGTTCGAGGCCGACGAGAAAGAAGGCGAGAACGGCGAGCACTTTGAGCTCTTGGCGGAAGGTGGTGACGTTCATTAGAATTGGAAGTAGATGAAATCGCTGTGCACGACGGGGGCGCAGGAGATGATCATCCAGACGAGGTAGCAGTAGACGAGGGCGCGGGTGAGCCAGGGGAGGTGGTGGAGTCGGCGGTGGTCGTGTCGGTCGCTCCAGATTTCGGCGAGGACGAGGGGGAGGCAGAAGAAGGCGAGGGAGCCGAAAGCGTAGGATGAGAAGGGGCTGAGTTGTTGTTCGAAGAAGATTTTGAGGAGGAGGGAAGTGGCTTGGGCGAGGGAGTCGGCGCGGAAGAAGAGCCAGGTGAGGCAGACGAGGTGGAAGAAGAGGAGAGTGGCGAAGAGGCGGGGGATTTTTAGACGCGGGCTGCCGAGGCGGTAGAGGCAGAGGATGAGTCCGTGGAGGAGGCCCCAGATGACGAAAGTCCAGGCGGCACCATGCCAGAGGCCACCGAGAAGCATGGTGAGCATGAGGTTCCGGTAAGTCTTGGAAGTGCCCTGGCGGTTGCCACCGAGGGGGATGTAGAGGTAGTCGCGGAGCCAGGAAGAGAGCGAGATGTGCCAGCGGTTCCAGAAATCGGAAGGGGATTGGGCGAGGTAGGGGCGGCGGAAATTCGTCATGAGGCGAATGCCGAGCCAGCGGGAAATGCCGCAGGCGATGAAGGAGTAGCCTGCGAAGTCGCCGTAGATTTGGAAGGCGAAGGCGTAGAGTCCGGCAAGGGCGTCGGTGCCGGTGAGTTGGTCGGCGGGGGCGAGGAAGACGCCATTGGCGACGAAGGCGAGGTTATCGGCGACGGCGACTTTTAAGAAGAGACCGACGAGGACGAGCGAGAGTCCGATGGTGAAGTCATCGGCGTTGTGTTTTCGCGGTTGCGTGATCTGCGGAAGGAGGTGTGAGGAGCGCTCGATGGGGCCGGCAACGAGTTGGGGGAAGTAGGCGACGTAGAGGGCGAAATCGAAGAAGGAACGGGTGGGCGTGGTTTCCTTGCGGAGGACGTCGATGGTGTAGGAGAGGGTCTGGAAGGTGTAGAAGGAGATGCCGACGGGGAGGATGATGGCGAGGGTGCCGAGATGGGGTTGGAAGCCGAGGGTCTGGAGGAGGGAGGAGGTGCTTTCGAGGAAGAAGTTGGCATACTTGAAGAGGGCGAGGATGCCGAGAGAGGAGGCGACGCCGAAGATGAGCCACCTTTTCTGCGAAGCAGGTGGGGCTTGGGCGATCTTGAGCGCGGCGACGAAATGAATCGCAGTGGTGAGCAGGATGAGTCCGAGAAATCGCCAATCCCAGCAGGCGTAGAAGAGGTAGCTCGCGAAGAGGAGGAAATGATTCTGGGCGCGATGACCGAGAAAGCGGTAGATCAGGATGACGAGGGCGAAAAAGGCCCAGAACTGGTAGCTATTAAAGAGCACGCGGGGTCGAGAGGCGGGAGATGCGGAGGCGCTCGGCGACGATGAGAGATTTGAAGCGGGAGTAATCTTCCTCGCGGGTGGCGGAGAGGAGGCGGTAGGTGTATTCCGGCCAGTGGCGCATTTCGTCGAGAGCGTTCTTCATGCGGAGGGCAATGACCTCTTCGGCATCGGTGCCGCGGCCGGTGAGGCGGGCGCGAAGTTCTTCCTCGCTGGGAGGCATGACGAAGAGATCGGTGAGGGCAGTTTGGATGTCGGCGTCATCGCACGCGCGAACGAGGATGGCGCCCTGGACGTCGATATCCATGACGACATCGGTGCCTTTAGAGATGTAGTCGAGGACCTCGGACTTGAGGGTGCCGTAGTGGTTCCCGTGGACTTCGGCGTGCTCGAGGAAATCGCCGGCGGCGATGCGGGATTTGAAGTCGTCGTGGGTGAGGAAATGGTAATCGCGGCCGTTGACTTCGCCATCGCGTGGCGGGCGGGTGGTGCAGGAAATGGAATAGTGGGCCTCCTCTTCATCGGCGAGGCGTCGGCAGAGAGTGGTTTTTCCGGAGCCTGAGGGGCCGGAGACGAGGAGGAGGATGCCCGAACGAGGAGTCACGGGGGGAGTTTGGGGAGAATTGGTGGGGTTGGCCAGTTTGTAGTGTGAACGGTTGGGGGTTGCTCCGAATTATGGGGGCAGTATGCTGCGGGCATGCCGACTGTGGAGGTGATGCCTGATACTCTTGCCAGCCAGGTGGCGGCAGGGGAGGTAATCGAGCGTCCGGCGAGTGTGATCAAGGAGCTGGTGGAGAACTGTGTGGATGCGGGTGCGCGGAAGATTGAGGTGGAGATTCAGCGGGGCGGGGTGGCGTTGATGCGGGTGATTGATGATGGATGCGGGATGAGCCCGAGGGATGCGGTGAAATCGCTGGAGCGGCATGCGACGAGCAAGTTGCGGAGTTCGGATGATCTGGCGAGCATCATGACCTTGGGATTTCGGGGGGAGGCGCTGCCGAGTATTGCGAGTGTGTCGCGGTTTACGATGACGACGCGGGAGGCGGATGCGGTGGAGGGGTCGGAGATTCGGGTGGATGGGGGGGCGGCTCATGAGCCGAAGGCGGTGGGGTGTCCGGTGGGGACGAGCATTGAGGTGCGGGATTTGTTTTTTAATGTGCCGGCGCGGAAGAAGTTTTTGCGAGCGGAGACGACGGAGGCGGCGCATGTGGATCATCAGATCCGGCTGCATGCGCTGGGGACGCCGGGGGTGGGTTGGGTGTTTCGGAAGGATGGGCGGGTGGTGTTTGATCTGCCGGCGATCTCGGATCGGCGGGTGCGGATTGAGGCGATGACGGGAAGCGAGTCGGGGAAGGCCTTGATTGATGTGCCTCGTTGGGAGGGACGTGGGATTTCGGTGGAGGGGGCGATCTTGCCATCGGAGTTCGCGAGATCGGGCCGGAAGCATCAATTTGTTTTTCTGAACGGGAGGCCGGTGGAAGACCCGGTGATTTCACGGGCGATTCGTGAGGCGTTTAAGGGGGCGCTGAGTGAGGGGCTGCAGCCGGCGGCGTGGCTTTGGATTCAGATGGATCCGACGCTGGTGGATGTGAATGTGCATCCGGCGAAGCGGGAGGTGCGTTTTAGCAATGCGGCGCAGGTGCGGCTGGCGATCATGGATGCGGTGGGGGAGGCGCTGCAACCGAAGGCGGTGATTCGCCCGGTGGTGATGCCGGAGCGTGAGGTGGGCGATGTTTTGGAAGATCGGATGGAAGTGGGTTCGGCTCCGCGAGTTGATGTTCGTGCGGAGCCGGCGGTGGTGTGGACGAGTGAGAGGCAGGAGGAATTGGCGGTTGAGGAAGAGGAGGAAAAGGCTCCGGCGTTTCGGGTGATCGGGGCGGTGGCGGATCGTTACGTGTTGATGGAAGGCGAGGAGGGCTTGGTGCTGTTTGAGCCATCGGCGGGGCGGGAGCGGATTATCTACGAGCGGCTTCTGGAGAAGGGTGAGCGTTGTGAGAGTCAGGGCTTGCTGGTGCCGGAGCTGCTGGAGCTGGATGCGCGGGATGTTGATTTGTTGATGCGGCATCAGGAGCATTTTGATGATGCGGGATTTTCGCTGGAAGCGTTCGGCGGTCGGACGGTGCAGGTGGGGAGTGTGCCGTCGTTTCTAAAGCTCGATGAGGCGCGGGGGTTCGTGCTGGAGTTGGTGGATGCGATTTTGGATCACGATATCGGAGGGAGAGTGAAGCGGCTGACCTACGAGGGCTTTGCGCAGAAGGTGGCGGTGACGGGAGCGCGGTATCAGAAGTGGTCGATGGCGGAAGTGGATCAGCTTTTGAGGGAATTGTTTCGCTGTGATTTGCCGTATTGTGATCCGGCGGGGAGGCCGACGCTGGTGCAGATTTCCTTTCAAGAATTGGCCCGTAAATTTGGGAAGAAGTGATGTCGGTAGTCTTGGTCATACGTCAGGAAGAGAAGGCGGCGGTGCTGAAGGAGATCGCGCTGCGGATTGCGGGCGGGATGGAGATGGAGTTAAAGATTTGGGTGGCGACGGAAGGGGAGGAAGCGGCGGGGTGGGCGAAGAATTTGGAAGGAGTGGGAGTGACGGAAGTGGTGGAAATGAACGGGCCGCGACGGCGGAGATTGGTGGAAGCGGCGGTGGCGGAAGCGAAGCCCGAGTTATTGATCGTGGGAAAGAGCGCGGGGGTGAAGAGCGACGCGCCGGACCGGAAGTTTTCGGGGTGGCTTTTTGAGCATCTGCCCTGTCAGGTGCTGGTGGTGCGGATTGATGGCGAGGAGGCGCCGCACGAGGGGAAGGTGCTGGTGCCGTGTGCGGGCGGGCGGAACTCGAGGCGGGCGCTGAAGATTGCGCATGCGTGGGCGGGTCCGGAGACGGTGGCGTTTCAGGTGAGGCCGGATGTGGATGAGATTTCGATGGCGGTGGGGGAGGCGGCTTTGGAAAAAATTGTGAAGAGGGCGGGGCTGGATCCGACGCTGCTGCACACGAAGGTGGTGCTGGGGGATCATTTTGCGAAGGCGCTGGAGGAAGAGGTGGCGAGTGGCGAGTATGCGATGCTGCTGCTGGGGGCGACGAATGAGAAGACCTTGAGGGGGAAGCTTTTTGGGACCTTGCCGGAGCGGTTGTTGGCGAGTGAGACGGGGCGATTGGTGGGGGTGGTGCGGGCCGAACGGGCGGTGGGGCACCGGTTCCGGGATTGGGTGGGGCGGTTGATTCAGATCAAGATTCCGCAGTTGAACCGGGATGAACGGTTGGCGCTCTTTGACGAGGTGGAGTCGAAGTCGCGGTGGAGTTTTGATTTTGCGTCCCTGATGACGATGGCGACGGCGATCGCGGGGATGGGATTGTTGTTGAACTCAGCGGCGGTCGTGATCGGGGCGATGCTGGTGGCTCCGCTGATGATGCCGCTGGTGGGTGGCGGGTTGGCGTTATCGCAAGGACATTGGCCGTTGTGGAATCGGGCGATTGGGGCGGTGGTGAGAGGGTTTGTGTTGGCTCTATTGATTGGGTTGGTGTTGGGAGGGATTGCGCGGTTTTTTGATTTGGGGATGACCTTTCAACTGGAGGCACGGGGGAAGCCGAATTTGTTGGATTTGGGAGTGGCCTTTGTTTCCGGGATTGCGGCGTCTTACTGCATTGCGAGGCCGAAGCTGAGCGGGGCGTTGGCGGGGGTGGCGATTGCGGCGGCGCTGGTGCCTCCGATTGCGACGGTGGGGATTGCGCTGGTGCTGGGGGATACCTCGACCTCGACAGGAGCGGCCTTGCTCTTTGGGACGAATGTAGTGGCGGTGGTGCTTGGGGCGTCCTTTAACTTTGTGTTGGCAGGGGTGCGGGGACGGGGGCGTGACGGGGAGTGGGCGCGGCGGGGGTTGATTGTGCTGATGCTGATTATGGCGGGGCTGCTAGTGCCGCTGACCTCGTTTTTGTTTACGGGGCTTTCCCAAAGCACGCATGTTGAACGACGTGTTGAGCCGGTGTTGCCGAAGGGGATGAAGTTGGTCTCGGTTCTTCGGATGGATGGGGGTGGCTATGAGGTGGTGGTGGAGAGTCCGCGACCGTTGACACGGGCGTTGCAGGAAAAAATAAAGGCCGCGCTGGGCGGCCTTGAGGAGGTGAGGTTGAGGACGATCCTGGTAATCGATTAGTGACCTTCCTTGTAGTGCTCCTTGAGAGTGTCGCGGCCGAAGTCGTTCTTGAGATCACGCCAGACAAGGTGGGCGTGGTTGTTGTCGTTTTGGGTGTTGGCGTATTCGATGAGGAAGTCTTTTCCCTGAATGCGGAAGTAGTGGGCGGCTCCGCGGTCGAGTGATCCGGCCCAGGCGAAGGTGAGGTCCTTGCGCTGCATGGTGTGGATTTTGCGTAAGGTTTCGGAGCTGACTTCGCGGCGCTGGAAGCTGGCGACGAGATCGATGACGGAGAGGAGTTGCTTGAGGTGTTCGCCATCGATATCGGCGGATTTTGCCCCGAGTGGTTCCTGGGCGTTGGCGACGCGGTCCTGGGAGGTGAGGACATCGCGAGGGGCTTTGTCGGTGAAGAGAGGGGAATGACCGGCGGCTTTGAGGGCGAGGGCGAGGGCCCGGCCGGCGTCCTCGATTTCACCGAGGGGGCGCATGCCTTTGAGGGGGCCTTTTTTGAGTTCGGCGGGATTGGTTCCGAAGAAGGCGGGGTAGCCGACGACGCGCTCGCCGGAGACGGTGAAGTTGAGCGAGAGGTGGTGGCCCTCGAAGCGCCATCCCCATGGCTTGTCGTGGGAGGGGGTGCCGAAGATGGCGATGAAATACTTTTCGGTGTTTCGGACCTCGGGGTCCTCTCCGCGATCGGCGAGGATTTGTTCGAGGGTCATGATTTGGGTGGCGGTGAGGAGGCCCTTTTGGCTGAGTCCGGTGCCGAGGAGTCCGAAGGCGAGGTGCTGTTGGTGGGGTTTGAGGGTGCCGAAACGAACGCCCTTGCGATCATCCATGGGGACGAAGTGCCAATTTTCGCGTTCCTCGTTTTTGAATCCGATGGCGGCGGCTTTTTTCTGCTCATCGTTGAGGCTGGCGAGAAAAGTGGTGGCGGCGTTGGTCATCTGGGCGGTGGCCGGATGGTGCGCGCCCTCATGCGCGGAGAGGAGGGTGGCGGAAAGAAGGAAGAGTGGAATGAATTTCACTCCATTGTTTTAGAGACCCAGGAAGGTCCGCGCCACCGTAAAATAAATGACCATTCCCGAGGCATCGACGATGGTGGTGATGGCGGGAGCGGCGATGACGGCGGGGTCGAGCTTGATGGCTCGGGCACCGATGGGGAGGAGGGCTCCGATGACGGTGGAGGTGGCGATTTGAGCGGTGAGAGAAAAGGCGACGGCCAGGCCGAAGGCGGTGAAGCCGATGCCGGCGGGGAGGTCGGGTTGGAAGGCGGGAAGGATGAAGATGGCGACGATGGCGATGACGCCGCCCAAGAGAGAGCCGAGGAGGCAGCCGAGGGTGAGCTCCTTGATGGCGACGCGTTTGGTGTCGGCGGGGTCGAGCTCACCGAGGGCCATGGCGCGAATGACCATGGTGGAGGCTTGTCCTCCGGTGTTTCCGCCGGCGGCGACAACCATGGGGAGGAAGAGGGAGAGGAGGAAGGCGCTGTTGAGGACGTGCTCGAAGCGGAGCATGACGTAGCCCGAGGCGATGGCGAGGAGAGCGAGGATGAGGAGCCAGCCGAAGCGACGCTTGAAGTGGGTGAAGACGGTGGTGTTGAGGTAGGAGACCTCCGATTGTTCACCGGAGATACCGGCGCCTTTTTCGATGTCCTCGGTTGATTCCTCGGCGAGAATTTCGATGACATCATCAGCGGTGATGACTCCGAGGAAGCGATTGGCTTCATCGACGACGGGGACGAGGGCCATGTCGTAGCGGGCGAGCATGTTGGCCGCTTCCTCCTGGTCGGCGGTGGCGAGGACGGCGTGCTCTTCCGGGGTGTAGAGGTCTGAGACAGGCGTGTCCCAAGGATTGAAGGCGAGATCGCGGAGGCGGATTTTACCGATGAGCTTCTCGTCCCGATCGAGGACAAAGATGCGGGCGAAGGTTTCGGTGGATTCGAGTCCGCCGCGAAGGTGGTCGAGGGCCTCCTTGACCGTCATTTGGGCGAAGATGGTGCCGACCTGGGTGGTCATGCGGCCACCGGCGGTCTCTTCATCGTAGCGGAGAAGGGTGCGGGTGCGGTCTTGATCGTCCTGATTGAGGAGGCCAAGGTAGGCGCGGCGTTTTTCCTCACTGACGTCCTGGAGGATATCGACGCGGTCGTCATCCGGGATGCTGGCAAGGATTTGCCGTTGATCGTCCGTGTGGAAGGAGTCGAGGGCTTCCTCGACGAGGGTGTTGGGGAGTTCGGCGAGGACGTCGCAGAAGTTGGTGGCCCCCAGGGTTTCGAGGAAGAAGTGCCGGGATTCGTCATCGAGGTCCTCGTAGACCTGGGCGAGGTCGGCGTGGTGGAGATTTCCGGCGAGATGGACAAGGTCCTTCGCCTCCCGATTTAAGACGGCTTGTTCGACCTTGCTGAGGTTTTCTGCCAACTCTTCTGCCACGGGGGGAGACTGGCGAAGGGGGGGGAGAAGGGAAAGAGAAAATGCCATTTGCTAAACGGTGGGGGGAAGGGTGACATTTGGAGGCAGTCCTTAATCCCATGATGTTCCGAAAATTCTCCCTATTTATCAGTGTTGCGACGATCTTGCCCACATTTGGAGCGGGGACGCTGGAGGTGCGGGCGCCGGGGTATGACTGGAGGAGCGGGGAATACAGCACGAGTCATGTCTTTGTGGACGAAGTGGCGGGGACAAGTGCGGATATTGAGGTGAAATTCACACCGGGCGTTGCGGATGTGACGGATGTGGAGGTGTTTACGAATTTGAATCGTCGGGATTTGGCGACGGCCGACAAAGACGGGGATGGTGAGCATGACGGGATCCTGCCGGTGAACGGAAACACGATCACGGACTCGGTTGGCGATACCGATCCGGCGACGGGGCATTATTTTATTCCCCACAATATGAGTGATCCGGAATCGGATGGCACGTGGAGTGTGACAATACCGGCGAGCAAGACGGGAGCGTATCGACTGACGGCGCGTTTCAAGACATCGGGAAATCCGAACTGGCAGTGGTATGGGTTACGGGATCATGCGGTGGTGGTGACTCCGGTGGTGGCCCGGGACATCCGGATGTATGAGCTGAATGTTTTCAATATTGAGGCAAGCGGGACGGCGGTGGGGGATCGGTCGACGTGGGAGGATTTGGCAGATTTGCCGGGTGCGCTGCACACGTCATCGGGTCGGGTGAACAATTGGAATATTCAGGACTACGCGGGTGATTTGGGGATCAACTGGTTGTGGTTTCAGCCTTTTCATCCCTATGGCGAGGAAGGCCGTCATCTGAGTGCAGCGAATATCAATGCGAGGGATCCGAGCCAGAGTGCGTCGACCTTGGTGAGGACAGGAGGGGCGAACTATGAGGATGTGAACTACGCTTATGATTTGGGATCGCCGTATGCGGTGAAAAATTTCTTCGAGATCGATCCCCGGACCTCGGCAAATTACGACGCGGCGGATTCGGTGGCGGTGGGGCGGGAGAAGGCGCGGCAGTCCTTTGTGAGCTTTGTGGCGGCGGCGGATGCGGAAGGGATGTCGTTGATGCCGGATGCGGCATTCAACCATGCGGCGTGGGATTTTGAGGTGGGGCCGGCGGGGGTGGGGGCATTGAAGAATGGATTTCAATTTTGGGGCGACCACTGGATGGCCGCGCAGGGTGCGAGCGGGTGGGCGGAGACCGATCTGGTGCATGATCGTGAGCTGCGGGTGTTTTCGCGGAATGGCGATTACCGGAAGCGGGCGTTTTACTACAATAGTTTTTTCGACAACAACATCGCGCCGGGGCCGGACCGGACGGACTTCGGGAAGTGGCTTGATGTGGTGGATATTTTCTTCGGCCGGTATGCGGCTTTGGTGGGGGCGCAGGATGGATCGGAGGTAATCAATCGCAACAATGAGGGCGATTGGTTTGATTATACGACCCATGAATTCAATGGGAGCGACGGGGGGAGCTTTGATGGCTTTACGCGAGCGACGTGGCGGGCGTTTGCGCAGTATGCGCCGTATTGGTTGAGCCAGAGTCGTCCTGCGGGGGAGAACCGAAATTCGACCTCAGCGGATGGTGATGCGGCGGCGCGGGCGGTCTTTGATGCGCGCGGGATCGATGGATTGCGTTGTGATTTCGGGCAGGGGATTCCGCCACAGTGCTGGGAATATATCATCAATGTGGCGCGCAGTCACAAGTGGTCCTTTGTCTTCATGGCGGAATCGCTTGATGGAGGAGCGGTGACGTATCGTTCTTCGAGGCACTTCGATATTTTGAACGAGAGTATCATTTTCGGGGTGAAGAATCTCAACAAGAGCAGGACGGCGCTGAAGCAGGCTTACGAGGATCGGCGGGCAGCCTACGGGCAGGCGTTGATTTTGTTGGCGACGATTTCCCATGACGAGGACAGCTATGCGGACCCTTTTGTGGCGTGTGCGAATTATCTGGCGCATGCCTCGATGGATGGGGCTCCGATGATTTTTCCGGGGCAGGAGTTGGGGATCTCGACGACTTTTGGTTTTGATCTTTATGAGAAGAACTTCGGGAAGTTTGTGCCGCACTTTAAGACGTGGAACTCGATGATGCCGGTGTGGAGCGATGCTGATTTTGGAAACGATCAGCTCTACCATGTTTATGCGGGGGCGAATCGGGCGCGAGAGGAGTCTCCGGCGCTCCGGTCTCCGAACCGGTGGTTCCTGGACGGGAATGGATTCAACAATGCGATTCACGCGGTGGCGAAGTATGAGGCAGGAAGTGCGAGTCCGGCGGCGAGTGATGTGATGTTGGCTTTTGCGAATCTGGATCGGGATAACGCGCAGTCCGACACATTTAAGATTCCGGCGGGTCTTGCCGATTTGTTGGGGCTGGCGGCGGGGCGGACCTACAACGTGAAGAACCGGGCGGCCTATCTGGGGCAGTCGGCGGGACGGAACGAGAGTTGGTTGTGGGGCGATGCTTCGATGGGGATGGGGAAATCGCGGTCCGAGCTGATCAACGATGGTGCCTTTGTCGGTTTGGCAAAAGTGCCGGGGACTGCGGGCGAGTGGACGACGGCTCCTTTTGAGGCACAATTTTTGAAGGTTTACGATGTGACGGCTCCGCCAGCGCCTCTGCCGCTGGCGAGCTACTATCAGTTGGGGACGACGGGGACGTTTTCGTGGGATCCGTCATCGGCTGGAGGGGATCCGGTGCATGATGTGATTTCCGCTTATGAAGTGACGGTGCGTGACGGCGGGGGAAGTGTGGTGGCGAGCGGGACGGTGACGGATGGCTCGAACCAGTTTTCCTTTACGGGAGCTTATGGCGAAATCTACCGGGCCGAGGTGAAGGCGGTGAGTGCGGCGGGGATTGCGTCGGCGGTGGCCGGGGTATCCGATGCGGGGGCACCGAATGCGGGGTTGGTAAATTCGGCGTTGATTCTTCTGGATGGGAACGGGGATGAGGATGGCGACGGGACGGGGAATCTTCAGGAAGAGATCGCGGGAACGAATCCGCTGGATTCGGGGTCGAACTTTAGAATCCAAAGTGCGGTGGCGAGTGGAGATGATGTGGTGATCACGGTGCCTGCGGTGGTGGGTCGATTTTATCACCTGCAGACATCGACGACCTTGGGTCAGGCTCCCGATGCGTGGACGCAGATTCAATCGGATGTGGAAGCGACGACGAACGAGGTGATTTTTACCGATGTGGATGGCTTGGCAGGCGGGATGAAGCGTTTCTACCGGGTGGCGGTGAGCACGGAGGCGGAGGGTCTGTAGAGACTACTTCTTGTCGTGAGCGGGATCGAAGAAGATTTTGACGTCGGCTTTCTTGGTCCCGAGCAGGTCCTGGGCGCGGAGGAGGGCGTCGCGGGTGGAGATGTTGGGGTTGCTGGGGGCGTAGAAGAAGAGGTTGGTTTCGCCTTCCTCGCGGCGGCATCCTTTTTGAAGAGTGTCGAGGACGCCGGAGCTTTTGAGGACGCGGTAGACCTCGCGGGTGGCACCGGAGATGATGAGGTGTCGTTCCTGGGACCGGACGAAGCGGATGAGATCGCGAAGGGCCATGACGCTGGTGGCATCGAGGTGGTGGGCGTTCTTTAGCCTGAGGATGATGACCTTGAGGTTGGGATCGATGGTGAGGCGCTGGACCTGGGTGCGGAAGAGTTCGCTGGCTCCGAAGAAGAGGGCTCCCTCGACGTGGACGATGGAGATGGCGGGGATTTTGCGGTCGTGCTTGAGGTCTTTCTCGCGGAGTTCGCCGTCGTCCGAGATTTCGTATTCGACGAGGTGGGGGCGGGAGACTTTCCGGAGGAAGAGGAAGATGGAGAGGAAGACGCCGAGGAAAATGGCGACGTAGAGAGGGGCGAGGAGAGCGGCGAGGAAGGTGACGATGAGGACGGCGGCGTCATCGGGAGTGGAGAGGAGGCAGATGCGGATATTTTTCCACTTGATGAGGGAGGCGGCGACGGTGACGACGAGGGCGGCGAGGGCGGTCTTGGGGATGTAGGAGACGGGGTTGGGGGTGAGGGCGGCGAGAGCGAAGATGGCGATGAGGCAGAAGAATCCGCAGAGGAGGGAGGAGACGCCGGTGCGGGCTTTGGACTCGTAGTTGAGTGCGGAGCGGGTGAGGGAGCCGGAGGCGGGCATGGCGGCGGTGAAGGCGGAGGCGACATTGGCCATGCCGACCGCGAGCATGTCCTGGTTGATCTCGGCGCGCTGCCCGGTGCGGGAGGCGATGGACTTGGACATGACGGTATTTTCGAGAGAGGCGAGGAAGGCGATGGCGAAGGCGACGCCGAGGAGGCCGGAGATATCCGAGAGGATGCCGGCTTCGGATGCCTGGGGGAGCTTGGGCTGGAGGTCGCTGAGGGCGTAGGGGTTGAAGGTGGTGACGGCCTGGGACCAAGCGGGGTTGGTCGAGGAGAGGAGGGCGGAGACGATGGAGGTGACCGCGAGGGTGAGGGCGAAGTTGGGAAGGGCGGGGAGGAAGCGGTTGAGGGCGAGGTACATGGCGATGGCCCCGAGTCCGAGGGCGGCTGGTTGCCAGAGGAAGGAGTCCGAGACATCGAAGAGGCTTTCGGCCATGCCGAAGAAGTTGCTGGCGGGTTCCACCTGTTCCGCGACGCCGAAGAGGTGTTTTCCCTGATTGATCATGATGAGGAGGGAGGCGCCGGTGATGTATCCGACGAGGACACTTTGACTGATATACTGGAGGAGCTCGGCGGCTTTGAGAATGGAGCCAATGAGGCAGAGGATGCCGACGAGGAGGACGAGCATGGGCATCACGTTGAGCTTTTGGTCCATGCTCATGCTCTGGGCAGCGAAGAAGCTGAAGACCATGAGCGAGGTGGCATTGGTGGGGCCGAGGATGGTGTGTCGCGAGCTGGCGAAGAGGGGGGCGACGATGGCGGCGACGGCGGAGCAGATGATTCCGTAGAGGATGGGAAGCTCGGCGATGGCGGCGTAGGCCATGCCCTGGGGAACGGCGAGAAGGGCGACATTGACGGCGGCCCGGAAATCGGCGCGGGCGGTGTCTTTTCCGTATCCCTGGAGGGAGTCGCGGAAGGGGAAGAGGCGGAGGGGGTTTTCGGCGACCCATTCCTGGAAGTTTCGGTAGAGGGAACGAACCTTACGACCAACCTTCCCATTCATGGGGACAGCCTAAATCCCCGAGCATTGAACCTGCAAGGTTATACCAATCCGAGTTCCAAAAGACCCAAATGAGTTTTAAAAGGTTTGAGAAGTGCGCTGCGCGATTTGGGGAAGAAGCCGGGCGCTTTTCAGCAATAGCGGCGTCGTTCCTCGGTCGTGGTGCCCGCACCACTCGCTCGTCATGCCTTGCCATTACAGAAAATCGTTCCGGCATTTGGCTCTTTTGAAACTCTACTTGGTATTAGGTTTCCGGGAGGGCGATGTTTTATCCTCTTCGGGAGGCGCGCCGGAGGAAATAGATGCCGAGTCCGACGCCGAGAATGTTGGGGAGCCAGAGGAGGGTTTGCGAGAGGGCGAGGTGGTCGGCGCGGGTTTCCTCGGCGAGGATGAGCATGAGGAAGTAGCCGAAGGCGATGATGACACTGAGGGTGATGCCGCCAGAGGTCTCCTTGCGTCGGGAGGTCATGCCGAGGGGGATGCCAATGAAGGCGAGGGCGAGGGGGGCGAGGGAGAAGGAGAAGCGGCGGTCGCGCTCGTAGGCGTAGGCGGGGAGGGTTTCGACGGGGACTTCCTCGGGAGGGTTTTTAAGAAGCTCGGCGATCTGTTGATTGTCCATCATGTTGGGCTTGAGCTGGCGCTTCATGAGGGGGTAGGTGAGGACCCAGGGTTCGGCTTTATCGGTGAAGAATTGCTGGAGGTTGCCATCCTTGTCGTAAACTTCTCCGTAGCCGGTGTTGAGCTGGAGGTCGAATCGGCGGGCTTCGGAGTCGAGGTCGAGATTGACGCGTTTGGAGTAGAGGTATCCGAGCGGGGGTGCGTTGCGGTCTTCGGCGGAGAGTTGGTAGGCGTGGAAGCCGAGGAGGGTTTTGTCGTCGCCGCGTTGTTCGATGTAGATTTTTTGTCCCTTGAGGCGGGACTGGACGACGCCGGGATCGAGGAGCCGGAGGGGGTCGTTTTTGATTTCGTCGTAGAGGAGGGTTTTGATGGCGGCTTTGGCCCGCGGGGCGTGGGAGGCGTTGAGCCAGAGGAGGAGGGCGGAGAGGGCAAGGCCGATGAGGAGGACGGGGGTGGCGATGCGGAAGAGGCTGAGTCCGCTGCTTCGGAAGGCGGTGATTTCCTGATCGGCGGACATGCGTCCGAAGGTGAGGAGGACGGCGGCGAGGAATCCCCAGGGGATGGTGAAGACGAGGGAGAAGGGGAGGAGCTGGAGGATGAAGATGGCGACGAAGGAGAGGGGGGCTCCCTTGTTGACGAGGAGGTCCTGAATCTCCTTGAAGACGTTGCCCAGAATGAGGACGACGCTGAGGACGACGACGGCGAAGACGGTGCTCCCGAGGACTTCGCGGATGAGATAGCGGTCGATCTTACTGATCATCGTTCGCGCTCACGCTAGAGCGCGGAGATGACGAGGTCGAGCGGGAAGGTGAAGGTCGCTTATTTCAAGATGACGACCCAATCCATCTTGGGTTCGGAGGGGGGAGGTCCGATTTTGGATTTCTGGCCGGTTTGGACCTTTCCGCCATCGGTGTATGTGCCGGTGCGGGGGTTGAACCAGCGGGCGGTGAGGTCGCCGTCTGCGTCAGAGAGGTCGAGGGTGATGGTGCCTCCGGTCTTGAGGACGGTGAGGTAGGGGCCACCTTTGGCGGCGAAGACGTAGGCGTCTCCTTCGGCGAGATGGTCGGCATTGGCCATCTTGAGGAGGGGGAGTTTTTCGTTTTCGAAGAACCGGAGGGCGTGGTTGCACTGATCCCAGAAGAGGTCACGGCTGCGCCAGTCCTGGCAGGTGAGATCGCTGTGGGGGTGCTTGTAGCCAAAATACCACTCGAGTCCGTATCCGCCGGCGGTGTAGCAGCCCCAGAGGCCGTTGACGCGGGCGTTGCGGTGGCCGGGGTCTTCCTGATCGGTGATGAGGGCGTGGGAGGCATCTCCGGGTTCATCGCAGGCGACGGCCCATTTTTTACCGGCCTTGGCGGAGCGGTTGATGTATTCGAGGGTCTGGCTGTGGACGCGTGAGAAGTCCGGCTTGTTGGTCTGGAGGGAGAAGCCGGTGAGGGCGAAGTCAGGGCCGAGGAGGTCGTAGTGGGGGTAGCCCATGTTATGAATCACGATGTGATTTTTGTAGGGGTCGTTATCGTGGAGATATTTGGCCCAGGAGGCTTTTTGTTCGGTGGTGGCCTGGTTGATTTCCTCGCCGAGGTTCCAGTTGAGGGCGGGGTGGTGGGCGAAGCGTGCGATGAGCTCGCGGTAGTAGAGTTTGCGCTGGGGGCCGAGGTTTCCTTTATCGAGGAGCATCTCGTTTTCAGTCTCCATGGTTTTGAAATGGAGGAACATGCCTTTGGCTGTGCCGTGGGAAAGGACGATCTCCCATTGGTCGAGGCGGGAGACGTCCATGTTGAGGCGGTCGTTGTAGGTGGTGTAGGGGAAGACGTTTCGGTCGTCGCCATTGATGTTCATGGTGAGGAAGGAGAAGGCGTTCATGCCTTTCGACGAGAGGTAGTTGATCGCTCCGATGAGGCCTTTTCCTTTTCCGTCCTGCCAGGTGGGGTCGCCATTTTTCCAGTCGTGGACGTGGGGTGCCCAGTTTTTGATGAGCTCGTCCTTCATGCCGTCGATTTTGAAGGTGCCGTCGAAGTCCTTGTAGGCGAAGATGTTCTCGGGGGCATCGGCGCCGCACTTGATGAAGAGCTCCTTGTTTCCGGCGAATTGGAGGTAGTGTTCGCCGATGTATTGGAGGCGGCCTTTGGAGCGCATGTCGGGAGCGACCTTGTTGGTGGCATCGACGGTGAAGCGACCGACCTGGCCATCGAAGTTTTCGAGCGGTGTGCCGGCGCCGTCATTGACCGCGGCTCCGTCGCCTTTGAGGAAGCTGACCTTGTAGTTCCAGACTCCGGTCTTGTCGGGAGCAAGGTGGGCGCGCCATTTGGTGCCGTGGTCGGCACCGGTGTTGGCGGCATCGCCATCGGCTGCGAAATAGCCGGGGACGGTGTGGGTGGGTTCGCCGGATTCATGGGTGAACTCGACGGTCATGCGGTAGTCGGTGAAGGGGTTGGGGGCGGTGTCGAGCTCGTGAGCGAAGGGGCCATCGAGGGTGAGGGTGACCTTGTGCCACTGAAGGAGTTCGCCGGTGAGTCGGACGGCGCCATCGCCATCCGGGAAGCGTTTGGCGGGGTCGCTGAAGTGCTTGGAGCGATCGATGGGTTTGGCGGGCGGCGGGGATTTCTTTTTGGGTTTGGGTGACTTGGTGGGAGGGTTCACGGCTGCGAGCCCGGCTTTACCCATGCCGACGGGAAGGAAGACGAGGCTGGCCCAGCGTCCGCGGCTGAATTCGGCGCCATCGGTTCCGATCTTGGCGGTGACGGAGATGGCGTCGCCCTTGGCGATTTGCACTTTTTCCCAGAGTGCGTTGAAGGGTTTTCCTTCTTCGAAGGTATCCGAGCTGACGGGGCAGGTGAAGCTGCCGATGGTTTCGTCATTTCGGGAAACGGAGTATTGGGATTGGCCGTCGTTCTCACCGACGGCGTGAAGGACGACATCGTAGGTGCCGGAAGGGAAGGGGAAGGGGGTGCGGGTTTCGGCCTGCTTGTGGGTGTTGGGGTTGATGGCTAGCCATTTTCGATCACGGTAGAAGCTGGTGCCTTCGATGGGGAAGTCGGTGGCCATCAAGACGTGCGATTTCTTGGCTTGGGCGGGTGCCTCCTGAGCCGGAGAGAGGGAGGAGAGGAGGGCGCTTGAGGCGAAAAGCAGGGCGGTCCGAGAGGTGAATGATTGAAAAGTCATTTTGAGATATCGTCGTTGTGTTAGCTACTATTCACGGGAGGGGGAGAAACGTGCACAAATTGGGGTGATGTTTTTTTTAGAAAGAGGAGAAAAGCGGAGGAAGGTGACATTTCTGAGAAAAGTTTGTGCACGGTTTGCCGGATTTGGTGAATTGGGGGTGAACCGCGTGGTGAATTGAGCTGCGGGTAGAAAGATGCGATATGGCCGAGCCTGAACAATTTGACGTATTTCTAGGGATCACAGAGAACCGCTCGAAGATGATGGCGGTGATTGTGGCGATGGTGCGTGATTTTGATTTGGCTGAGGATCTCTTCCAGCAGACGGTGCTGGAGATTCTGCAGGGGGCGGAGAAATTCGATGCGACGCGGGATTTTTTGCCTTGGGCATCCGGGGTGGCGCGGAATGTGGTGAGGCGGCATTGGCGGGCTTCGGAGCGTCAGCCGACGTCGGCGAGTCAGGACGTGCTCGATGCGCTATCGGAGTTGGCCGTTGAGGAGCAAGACGAAGATGTGTGGCAGGCGGAGCGGGCGGCCTTGCATCAATGTTTGGCAAAACTGCCGGAGCGGATGAGGCGGCTTTTTGTGTTGCGGTATGGAGACAATCACAAGGCGGGGAAGTTGGCTGAGTTGTCGGCTTTTCCGATTGGTTCGCTGCGGACCACCTTGGCGCGGCTGCGGATGAAGCTGCGTCATTGCATTAACACCGAGATTCAAGAATCCAACTAACTGACGCGATGATCTTGGAACAGGAATTTGAAAAACTGCTGGCGGCCTACTTTGAGGAAGAACTCGATGAATCCGGTTTGGTGAAATTGCGTGAGTCGATTGAGCAAGTGCCGGCACATCGTCGTCGTTTTCAGCGTGAGTTGCGACTGCACACCTTGATGCGGGAGTCGGCATTGGTGTTGAAAGAGAAGAGTGGGGATTCATCGATGGCCGGAGTGCGTCGGGTGGGATTTGGTTGGCGGAGGATTGCGGGGATTGCGGCGGCAGTGGTGCTGGGTGCGTTTCTTTCGCAGCTGGCGTGGAATCATTGGGGTGAGGGGGAGAGTGTGGGTCACTGTGTGCATGTGTCCGATAGTGACGAATTGGTGCTGTGGCGGGATGGCAAGGAATTGCCGATGAGCAGGAATACGCGGCTGCAGGCGGGGGATCGGATTTCGACCGGCAATCAGGGGCAGGCTTCCCTGAGGCTGGAAGGGGTGGGGACGGTGAGCCTGAAGGTGCAGACCGAGATTGAGATTTTTGCTCCGAACGAGACAGCGGCGGTGATCATCAATCGCGGGTTGGTTTTGGTGGAGGCGGATAAGCGGGAGCCTGGAACTCCTCCGGTGATTTTCCGGACGCCGAAGGCTGAAGTGGAGGTGATGGGAACGGTCTTTGGGCTGGAAGTGAACTCGACGGCGACGCGGGTGAAGGTTCACGAGGGCTTGGTTCGTTATGCGGATCGAGCTTCGGAGGACGCGGTGGAAGTGGAAGCGGGGCAATATTGTGTGAACGGGGAGGGCAAGCTGGAGGCGATGGATCAGGCGGGGTTGATGCCGGGGGCGCTGATGCCGGGTGAGCTTCGCCTGTTGCCGGTTGCGGACGCGTGCTCCGATGCGGGTCGTTATTTGAATGATGCCTATCTCAAGGTGGAGAAGCCGCGGCGGTCGACTTACTTAAAATTTGAGGTGCCGGAGAGTGGCGAGATTTTGGGAGCGAGGCTGCGAATGACGCAGTCGGTCGATCCGGGAGAAGGGGAGCTCACGGTGTGGGAGGGGAGTCACGATGACTGGACGGAGGATGCGCTTTCCAAGGAGGTTGCGCCGAAGCCGGGTCGTAAGATTGCGACGCGGGAAGGATGGGTGGGTTTGGATCAGGTGATCGAGGTCGACGTTTCCTCCCTGGTGAAAGAGGCGGGGACTTACACCCTGGTGGTGACGCTGGAGAAGGCGGGGAACAAAGATATCTGGTTTGGCTCGAAGGAAAGCCCGACTCCCCCCGAACTTATTATTTCGCGCAAGGCGCGATGACTTTTTGATTTTAACCTACTGAACATTTTATGAAGACACTTCCATTGATGGCCCTTGCGGCCTTGAGTTTGATGACTGCTGCGGTGCAGGCCGCGGTGAAGCCGGCCTACCAAACCGAAGAGTGGCCCGATGCGCCGAAGCTGATCTGGGCGAATCCCGGAACCGGCGGACAACTGGCGGATGCCAAGAACTGGAAGACCGAGTCGGGGAAGCCGGCGGAATCGGCGCCTGACCGGAATACGGATATTGTGTTGCCGAAGTCAGACAAGATTTACGATGTGAAGGGATCGCGGACGAACCAGGTTCGGCACGTGACGATTGAGAGTGGGGCGCGCTTTGGCGGAGGTCACCGGAACGAGGTGGAGATATGGGGAAACCTTGAAGTGAAGCCAGGAGGGCGCGTGCTTTACGTTTCGATCCGGGGAACGAAGCACACCTATGTGCATTTGATTGGCGCGGAATTTCCATCGCCTGAGAACGGGCAGACCTTAGCGCATCCATCGACACGGGTGGCGGCTGCGAAACAGTGTTCGAGCCAGATTTCGCACAAGTTTCAGATCGCAAAGGTGGGGACGGCTTCGGTTGAGTTTTTGGGCAATGCGGCGATCAGTGACGAAGTGATGCTGCAGCGGGGCAAGCTCATTGTGAGCGGCGATTTCCGCTGGAGCGGGATCACGGGGAAGGGTGCTTTGGAGATTTACGATGGAGGCATTTTGGAGATTCAGTCGGGCGGGCGAATTGCTCCGTTTGATTCGCGGAACAACAAGGCGGTCTTCAATATTAACGTTTACCGGAACGGCACGATTCAGGCGGGGTCGCCGGAGCGGCCGTTGACGAGTGATGCGTATATGTTCTTGGGTTTTGCGGAGAATGATGTGCCGGGACGGACGGGGTTGTATGCCGCACTGGGATCGATGGTTCGGGTTTACTCGGCTGATCCGAAGAAGGCGCGGTTGGTGGTGAGTTCGATCACCTCGGTTCCCAATTTTTCGAATGGAAAAGGGCAGCTTCAGAGCAATCCCGATGAGAAGGCGAGTGGGAAGAAGGGGATCGCGATGCAGTTGGCGGGCGATGTCGATTTCGACAACACGGTTTTTGATTACGTGTCGGAGGAAGGGATCGGGCTTAGTGATCCGGAGCAGCGGAAGGAATGGAGCAATGTGAGCTTCGGGCCGAATTGTGCGGCAGCGGAGGGGAAGTTATTTTCCGAGCTGAAGGCGAATCCGAATTCCTACTACCATGCGCGGGGCGATATGAAGTCCGAGTTCGCGTTGACGGTGACGGCGATGAAGTCGATGGACGAGTATTTGGCCGATGCCGATCCGTTCCAACTTCGGACGACTCCGGAGACGACGAAAATCAAGGAGCTTGGGAAGGGAAAGAACACGATCAGGACACCGGTCGCGGTGATTTTTAATGAGCCGGTGACGGTGACGGTAACCAGCAAGGTGCCGGGTGCGAAAATGCGCTACAGCACGAACGGGATGGAGCCGACCAAGGATTCTCCCGCTTATGAAGGACCGATTACGCTGACCAAGACGACGCGATTGATGGTGAAGGCCTACAAATTGGGGGTGGGATTCAGTCCGACCTTTACGACGACTTACGTCATCAAACCTTAGTTTTTTTAGATATGAAATTTCCGTTTCTTTTCCGTCGCTGCGGATGGGTCTCTGCGGCGCTGACGCTTTCTGTTCCGATGGCAATGGTGATGCCTGCCGAGGCTGTCATTAATGCCGGGCTGCAACCTTATGATCTTTTTCAGACCCGCTACAGTCGGGTGCTGGCGCTTGAAGTGCTGGAGATCGATACTGCTACGTCGACGCTCAACTGCAAGGTGGTGAAGACGATCAAGGGGAAGGCCGAGGCCAGCTCCGAGATATCGCTTCAGTTTGATGCCGAAATGAGCGGAGTGCTGGAGGGGGCGGTGTCGGATGGTGATATCAAGGTGGGAGATCCGATTGCGGTCTTTGCGGGGCGCAAGCGGGCGACGAAGGATTTGATGCTCTATGCCAACTCATTTTATCTGGGGAAGGTGCAGGAGCCCGGAGTTTGGAAGATTGATCGGACGGGTCAGGGTGCCGCGGGAGTGGACGGGAAGCAGATCAACACCTTGGCGGGAACCTGGAATGGAGCGACGCCGCGCTTGGTCGAGATGCTTGAAGATATCGCGGCGGGGCGGGATCATTTTCCCCGCAAGGCCTACGTGCGTTTCAAGGAAGACATTTTGTTAGACAAGCTTGATGCCCCGGTGGGTGCAGTGGCGGTGTTTGATATCGAGGGGGACGGCGATGAAGACATCGTGGCGTGTTCGGCAGAGGGTGATCGTGTTTACCTTCAGACCGATCCGATGGTTTTTGTGAATGCGACGAGCAATCTGGGGCTGGAGTCGAAGAGCGGGAGTTGTGCGCTAGCGGACACCAACGCGGATGGCTTGAACGACTTGCTGGCTGGTGCGGTGCTTTATCTGGGGCAGTTTCAGGAGAATCGATTCAGCTTCAAGAAGACCGATTTTCTTCCGGAGTCCCTGGCTGAGAATCTCAAGACGGCGACCTTTGCCGATCTGAATGGCGATGGATTTCCCGATGTTTTGGCGAGTGTGACGGGTGGAGGGCTGAAGGCTTTTCGGAATCCGGGAGCGGCGGGTGGTGCGTTTGTTGAGGTGACCAAGGAACTTGGACTTGATCGTTCCGAATGTGGTGCGGGAGCAGATGGATTTGTCACGCCGGGCGACTGGAACGGTGATGGTCGGATTGATCTTTTCCTGGCGACGGGAAAGGGGATTTTGTTGCTTCAGGATGAGAAGGGGGTCTTTTCGCCGAAGGATCATGGCGTTGAGTTTAAATTCACGGTCGGGGCGGAGGATGAGACGGGACTCACGGGAGCAGGGGTTTTCATGCCGGTGATTCAGCAGGACCATCTTGATCTGGTGGTGCCGATGGAAGAGAGCTGGCTGGTGATTGCGAATCAGGATGGTGAGCTTGAGGATATCACGCGCTGGGGGAATGAAATCAGCGAGGGATCGAACAATCACCTGTCGACGATTGGAGAGGATTTGAATCTCGATGGTCACATGGACTTTTTCACGGTGAGTCGGGCGGAGAACGGGCACAACCGTTTCATCATTAACCGGGGTTACGGGTCGTTTATGTTGGCTCCGACGCACAAGCACTACGAGCACGTCTTTAAGGGACCCTCCAGTGAGCGAGGCGGGTGGTCATCGGCGAGTGGCGATTTGAATGATGACGGTGCCCCTGATCTGGTGGTGGGCAATGGTCATGGTGAGGTGACGATTATTTTGAACGACACCCTGGAAGTGCGGAAGCCGATTGAGCATCCCCAGCGTGAGGTGGAGGTGTTGGAAAATACCCATCTTTTGCAAGTGCGAGTGATGGGATCGAAAGGGATTGTGAATGCGCGGTTGCGGTTGCTCGATGAATCCGGTCGGGTGATTGGTCGGCGTGATTTGGGGTCGAACGTTTCCGGTGGTTCCTGTGGGCCGAACCGGGTGACTTTTGCGGTGCGGCAGGCCGGAGTGTGCGAGCTGGAGGTTCGTTATTCGGACGGTCTGGTGCGCAAGCAGAAGGTGGACCTCAGCAAAGAGGCGAGAGTGGCGATCAATGTGGATCGCGGAGAAGAATCCGAATCAGACAAATGGTAATATTTGAATATGTAGCCCCGTTGGGAGTCGTTCCCATCGTCGTGAATGCCGGCGCAGCCCTTCTTCCCGCGATGTTGGCGGGGGCGGCTTCGTTTGTGGCCTTGCTTTTTAAACCCCGTGAAATGATCCGTGCCTGCAAGGACCGACCGGGTCGGTTTTTTGGAGTGGTGGGAGCGATTGCGGCGATCACGGCGGTGATTTGGTTTTGGCCAAGTCCGGCACCTGAAGGTGGTGAGCGTTCTGCGAGAGCCCGCGTGGGGAACACGACGGCAGCTTCCGATGGCGGCGTGACGGTCGACTGGACGCGAGTGGCCTTGGCCCGGATTGCGGCGGACCGATTGGGGCCGCAGCAGGCGGTTGCGGAAGCGGTGGCGACGCCGGTGGGGACGGAGCCCTTTATCCTCTGTGGTGGGCCCAAGAGATTGGGGAGTGTGGACGGGAAGATTGACGGGGCGCTGCAGTTGGCGTGGAGTTATTATCCGCGATGGAATGATGACGGGGTGGAGCAGGAAGATCGTGAAGCGATGGTTCTTTCCAGTCCGGCGGTGTGGGGTGATCGGGTTTTTGGGGCGTCCTGCACACTGGACCCTCCGGAGAGTTTTGGGGCGGTGTTCTGTTTGGACGCGGCGACGGGTCGTCAGATTTGGACGATTGATCAGGCGGACGACGAACCTTTTAAAGGGTTCTTCAGTTCTCCGGCGATCAGTGGGGACGGGAAGTATCTTCTCATCGGCCAGGGGCTTCACCCGGACAGCAATTGTCGGCTTATTTGTATCGAGACGGCGACGGGCAGGGTGCATTGGACCCATGAGGTGTCCTTGCACATTGAGAGCTCGCCGTGCATTGATGGTGACATTGTTTATGTGGGCGCGGGAGCGATTGAAGATCCCGAGACCCATCAGCCGATCAGTCATTCGGGATTCGTGATGGCGGTGAGGATCAGCGATGGGAAAGAGCTTTGGCGGGTGGATGTGAATGATCCGGAAAGCTCGCCGGTGTTCAAGGATGGCATTCTTTACATCGGAAGCGGTTTCAATGGAAAAGCGGTGGTGGCCTTGAAGGTGCCGCCGAATGGAGAAGGGGAGCCCGAGAGAATTTGGTCGGCACCATCGTCCCACCCGGTGACGGGAGCAGTGACGATGGGTGACGGGGTGGTGTTTGCGGGAGGAGGAAATGGTGACTTTGTTTTCCGTGACCCGAATCCGGCCGGGATGGTGAAAGCGATCAAGGTGGATGATGGAAGTGAGCTGTGGAGTGCGGAGTTGCCTGATGCGGTTCTCGGTGCGGTGGCGGCGTCATCGCGTTTGATCTGTCCGGTGGCGAGCGGTGAAGTGATCGCTCTTGATCTGAAAACCGGGGAGCCGGTTTGGAGAAGCAAGGTGAGCGGGAAGGCTCCTGTTCTTGCGGCGACGGCGGTGACGGAGACGGAGGTTTTTGCGGTGAGTCAGAATGGTTATTTGGGTCGAATGAATCTGGAAACGGGTGAATCGATTGAGCGAATCTACATCAATGCCGAGGATAAGCCTGGCGAGCAGGGATTGAGCATCAGCTCGCCTCTGGTTGTGGGTGGTCGTTTGTTTGTGGGGAGTGAGACGGGCGGGTTTCGCTGTTACATCGGAGGTGGAAAACAATGATGACGTCACCTTTTGTGGTTCCTCTGTCGGAGGCTCGTGAGCTTTCCCTGACCGGGGGAAAGGCGATTAATTTGGCGAAGCTGATGGCGGCGGATCTTCCGGTGCCTGATGGATTTGTGGTGACGACGACTGCGTATCGGGCGGCGGGCGGGAGCACGGCTGTGCCTCCGGATATTGAGGCTGAAATTCGCGCGGCCTATGAAGCGATGGGTTCGCCAATGGTGGCAGCCCGGTCGTCGGCGACGGCGGAGGATATGGCGGAGGCGTCGATGGCGGGGCAGTATGAGACTTTTTTGAATCTCTCGGGAGCGGATGAATTGCTGAAGGCGGTGTCCGGTTGTTGGGAGAGCATGCGGAGTGATCGTTTACTTTCTTATCTGCGGGAGCAGGGGATTGATCCGGCAACGGTGGCGATGGCGGTGGTGGTGCAGAAACTGGTTCCGGCCGAGGCTGCGGGGGTTCTTTTTACGGCCAATCCGCAGACGGGAGCGACCGAGGACATGCTGATTGAGGCGGCTTGGGGGCTGGGTGAAGGGGTGGTGTCCGGAGCGGTGCAGCCGGATCGGATTCGCTTGCGCGGTGAGGATGGGCGGGTGCTGAAGTATGAGGTCGCCGAGAAGACAACGAAGCTTTCGCCGGGAGGAAAGGGATTTGAAGGAGTGCCTCGTGATGATCAGTCGCGGGCGTGCATCCAGCACGAGGAGATTCAGGAGCTTTGGCAACTGGGGCGTCGGGCGGCCCGTCACTTTGATGGTCCGCAGGACATCGAGTGGGCGGTAGAGGGCGGGAAGGTTTATCTGCTGCAGTCGCGGGCGATCACGACCTTGCGTGAAGCGGCGTTGCGGCACGGATTGCCGGATGTGATTCGGGGTGAGTTGGCGTCGCAGATCGAGCAAGAACGCGGTCCTTGGGTGCGGCATAATTTGGATGAGACCTTGTCGCACCCGACACCGCTGACGTGGAGTTTGATTCGGCAGTTCATGTCGGGTGCGGGCGGGTTTGGCGAGATGCATCGCGAGGTGGGATTTGAGCCATCGAAGATGGTGTGTGAGGAGGGTTTTTTGGAGCTGATCGGGGGGCGCGTTTACATGGATTGTGCGCGGATGCCCGAGATGTTTTCGGAGGGTTATCCCTTTGCTTACGATGTGGCGCATTTGCGGGCTGATCCGGATGCGGCGCAGCAGGCTCCGACCTTGGCGAAAGGGTCGATTCGTGAGCGAGGTGCGGCGGCGGCCCAGGCTCAGAAGGTGACGGCGAACTTGCACGAGCTGGCGGGGAATCTGGACAAGCGATTCGATGAAGAGTTTGTGACGGAGGTGGAGGCCTGGTGTCAGGAAGAAGCGGGTCGTGATTTGGGGTCGCTGGATCGGGTGGCCTTGGCTGAGCTGTGGGAGAGTCGTCGGCGCAAGGTGCTGGATGAATTTGGAGTGATGGCGTTTTTGCCGAGTTTGATTGAGGCGCTTGGGGCCTCGGATCTGCTGGCGTTTCTGGAGGAGTTTTCGTGGGACGAGGACCCGCATGCCTTGATGAACCGGTTGGTGGTGAGCGAGACGGCGGACCAGACCTTGCGGTCGAATGAGCGTTTGCAGCTGGTGGGGCAGGGGAAGGTTTCGCGGGAGGATTGGCTGAAGGAATTTGGTTTTCGGGGTCCGGGCGAATTTGATTTGGCCAACCCGCGGTGGCACGAACGTCCGGGAGATCTGGATGCGATGGCGTCGAGGATGGCGGATGAGGATTCGCTTGGTGAGCTTCATGCGAGGAGGCAGAGAGAGGCGGGAGAGGCATTGGCGCGTCTGGCGGAGAAGTTATCGGATGAGAAGCGGGACGAGCTGAAGAAGCGTGTTGAGCTGGCGTCGCGTTACGTGCGTTTTCGTGAGGACGGGAAGTGCTTGTTGATGCGGGCGTATGCGATGCTGCGGCCGGTGGCGTTGGAGATTGGGGAGCGATTGGGGATTGGGGACGAGGTGTTTCTTTTGGAAAATGGGGAGATGCTGGAGGCCCTGGCGACCGGTTATGTGCCGAAGGATCGGATTGCGGATCGGCGTTTGCAGCGTCGTGCGGAAGCGGGGCTTTCGCTTGCGCGGGTGATTGATGGAGATGATTTGGAGACTCTGGGGATTCCGGCGGTTGATGCTGATGCGTCCTGCTGGGATACGCATTCGCTCTCGGCGGGTGTGTGCACGGGGGCGGCACGGGTGGTGCTTTCTCCGGAGTCGGCGGGGGACCTTGGGAAGGATTACATTTTGGTGTGTCCTTCGACCGATCCCTCCTGGACGCCCTTGTTTGTGGGGGCTGCGGGATTGATTCTGGAGTGTGGCGGGGCGTTATCGCATGGGGCGATCGTGGCGCGAGAATTGGGGCTGCCGGCGGTGGTGCTAGAGAATGCGACGCAACTTTTTGAAGGCGGAGAAGAGCTGACGCTTGATGCGAACCAAGGTCGGGTGATTCGCGGGGCGGGGTCGGCATCGCCTTTTGGGGAAAACGATGACCCCCGAATCGAGCGTGCGCTACAGCCTCCGCTTCCCGGAACGGAAGAAAGGAAGGCGGGGCGGCTTGGGGTGATGTTTGGACTGGGGTGGTCGGTCCTTTTGCTGGCGGTGTGGTTTTTACCGACTCCGTGGTTGCAGGACCCGTTGTTTGGATTTTTGGATGTGGTCTTGTGGCCTCTGGTGAAGGGGATTGGGATGCCGTTGACGGTGGCGGCAATTGCGGTCTTCTTTGCGGTGGTTCCGCTGCTGTTGCAGAAGCGGTTTACGGACAACCCGCGCTTGCTGGTGGCGCGGGATCGTGCGGCGGCGCTGCGTGCGGCCAGCGGAGAGTATGCCAAGGGGAGTGTTCGCAAGGAGGCGATGGGTCGTCTGGCGGCTCCGGTGACGATGCGGATTCTGAAGGCGGCGATGACGTCGCTGGCGTTTGTGTTGGGGCCGATGATGTTGATTTTTCTGTGGTTGCCGTCGCGACTGGATCCGGCTTCGTGGAATGCCGAGCCGGGGCAGATTGTGAGTGTGCTTGCGGAGGTGGAAGGTGATTGGCCGGAGCCCTTGACGCTAGAGATTCCGGAGGCGCTGGAGATGGATTCGACGGGGAAGGAGACGCAGACCTTGCCGCCGATTCGGGAGACGTTGAAGACGATTCGAGGAGAGTGGGCGATGTCGAACGACACGTCCGGGTATCCCTGGGAGCTTCAGGCGAGTGCGGCGCAATCCCATCAGCAGATGTTGGCGAGTTTGGATCGATTTTTGGCGAGGCCGACTGAACCGCAGAAGATATCGTGGCGAGTGAACGTGCCGGCTGATGCGGCGGGGGTGCATCTGGTGAAATTGAAGACGGGGGATGGTGAGCCTACCGAGCTGAAGCTCTCGATGGGGAAATTCAGTGAGCCTGCATTGGCGGAGACGATTCCGGGGGAGGGGCCGGTGCTGTCGTTGAAGGCGATTTATCCTCGGGCGCTGCAGAAGCGGTCGTTTTGGGCGCCTTTTCCAAGTAAGGATGGTGAACCCTATGATTTTGGGTGGTTGGGCGTTTATCTGATTGCCTACCTTCCGACGATGATTGTGGTGAAGAAGGTGTTGCGGGTGGCTTGAGGCCGTAGGTGAGGTCTGCCTTGGGCGCTGTTGAAGTTCTTAGGGATCGAAGCGGAGGTCACCTTCGGGGACGAGGATGTAGAAGGCCAAGGGGGTCACGGCGGGGTCAATGGTGTCATCGACGTAGGTTCCGCCAGTCTGACTGGAGGCGAGGAGTTCGAAGCTTGCGGAGTCGAGGGTTCCTGAGGTATTTCGGTAGACGTCGACCGGGCCAATGGGTGAGGTGTAGGTGAGAGTGAGGCCGGTTTCGCTGTCGTAGGTTGTGTTATCGATTGCGATGGTGTTTCCGCCGCCGGTATTTCCTTCGCCGGAACTGGAGACGCTGAAGGAATCGATGGTTCCTGATTGATTGCCGCGGAATCTGAATCCGGCATGGGCGGTGTCCGTGCCGTTCCAGAGGTCGGCATGAGTGACGGTGAATGAGGTTGACTGGCCATCGAGCTCCGAGGTGATGTCGAACTCGTTGGTGGTTTCGGATCTGGTGATGGTGGTGGTGAGGGTGTGGTAATCGGAATCCCAAGGAATGTTAGTATCGAACTTTGCTTCGTTGCTAAAGCCGAGGGGTGAAAGCCAGAAATTGGTGTTGGAGTTGTTTTGGAAGACGGCACTGCCGATGGTTTCGGCGGGGGTTTCACCCATTCCGAGTGCGCTATCACTGAGTCCGAGAAACCAGGCGCCGTTGTTTTGGTTCGCAAAGGTGCCGACAAAGTTGAATTTGAGAGTCAGGGTGATTGTTTTGCCTGCTGCGAGCTCGCTGGTGATATCAGCAGAGGTGTCGAGATGGACGGGGCCGTTGGCGTTGACGTGGTTGAGGAGGCCGGTGCCAGCGGTATCGGAGAGAGAGTAACTGGGGTGAGCCACCCAGGAATTCTGGGTGTTGAACGCTCCGTCAGCGAATGCCGGTGAGTCGCTGGCTGAGAAGCCGGTGGAGTAGTTTACCTCATCAGCGGAGACAACGTTTGTTGAGAGAATGGAAGCGAGGGCGAGAGACTGAAGCTTGTTCATGATGGTCGTAAGACTGGATCAACCTGAGGTCTTACCGACGACGGCGGAGAGAGAGGAGGCCGACACCGCTCAGGAGAAGTAGTGCGGATCCGGGCTCCGGGATTGCTACGGTGCTGACACTGAAAGAGTCCACGTTTCCATCCTGGTTCCCCCGGAATCTGAATCCGGCATAAGCGGTATCCGTTCCAGTCCAAAGGCCGGCATGAGTCATGGTGTATGAAGTCGACTGGCCATCGAGATCGGCGGTGATATCGAATTGGTTCGTGGTCGCTGACCTGGTGATGGTGGTGGTGAGGGTGTGGTAGGAGGCATCCCACGTGATGGTGGTATCGGACTTGTCGGTGAAGCCGACGGCAGAGATCCAAAAATTGGTGTTGGTGTTGTTTTGAAACGTGGCGCTCCCGATGGTACCGGCTGAGGTCTCACCCAATCCGGTGGCGACATTGCTGAGGCCGACCAACCATGCACCATTGTTTTGGTTCGAAAATGTGCCCACAAAATTCAGCCCGAGAGTCATAGTGACCGTTTTTCCTGCTGCCAGTTCGCTGGTGACATCGGTGGAGGTGCCGAGATGGACGGGGCCGTTGGCATTGATCCGGTTGAGGAGTCCTGTCCCCGCAGCATCGGAGACGGTGTAGCTTGGATGAGCCTCCCAAGTATTTTGACCGTCAAGACCGCCATCCGCGAAGGCAGGAGAGTCGCTGTCGGAGAAGCTGGTGGAGTAGGACACGGTAGCCGAATAAGCTGCGACTGTGGTGAGGGCGGTTGTTGAAATGATGGCAAGAGTCGTTTTCATTTTGATATTTGATTTGAAGGTATCGCGGCAGGATATTTGTCATACTTCTTTTTTTGTGGGGGAAGGCAAGAGGAAAATGGACTTTGTTAGATTTTTGTTCGATTCCTGTTCGGGTGCTCGTTTGTGGTTGTGGGGCTCAGTTCAAAAGGGTGTGCTGAGAGGAATCGAGGGGGATTAGGGGCTGCCCGGGAGAGGGAAGGAATGACTTCCCGTTGGTTAGTCTGTGCTGAATTGAAAGCCGTTGGCTTTGGGGGGTGAAGGGACGTGGTTGCGTTGTTTGGTTGTGGGGGTGCTTGAACGGGTGCGCAGGCGGAGAGGGAAGGAATGACTTCCCGTTGGTCAGTCTGTGCTGATTTGAAAGCCGTTGGCTTTGGGGGTGAAGGACGCACTCGCGTTGCTCGTTTGTCGTGGCGCTCGAACGGGTGCGCTGAGACGCACCGAAGGTACTCAGGCCTTGCCCTTTTACGCCAAAGCCCCCCCGGTCAGGCAAGCTG
>JBPOGH010000007.1:0-238891 GCA_051252135.1 Verrucomicrobiaceae bacterium
AGAGGAGGGAGAGGAGGGAGAGGAGGGAGAGGAGGGAGAGGAGGGAGAGGAGGGAGAGGAGGGAGAGGAGGGAGAGGAGGGAGAGGCGAGGAGGTCCCGGCCCGTTGGGCCCGGGAGATCAACCCAAGCGTTTTGAATCAAGGTGGGCTTGGGGGGCCTTGGGTGGGGGCTAGCCGAGGTAGAGGATGGAGCCACAGTTATCGCACTCGGCGATGGAGTCGCCTGACTTGGCGGCGATGAAGGTGGAGCTGATGACCTGGACGTGGCAGGAATCGCAGATGCGGTCGGGGCTGACTTTGGCGACGGCGTTTCCTTCGCGCTTGGAGAAGAGGCGTTCGTAGTCGGCCATGAGGTCCTCGTCGACCTTGGTGGCTTCCTGTTCGCGAGCGGTCTTGGTTTCGGCGAGTTCCGCTTTCCGGGATTCGGCGCGGGCCTGGAGTTCGGCGATTTCTTCGTCGACGATTTTTTGAGTCTTGGCGAGTGCTTCCTCGGCTTGGGTGATGGCGGCGCGGCACTCGTCGGATTTTTCCATGAGTTCGAGCTCCTGGGTTTCGAGCTCGTCGACCATGGCCTCGTAGCGTTCGACTTCGCTACCAAGTTTGAGGTATTCGTCGTTTTTCTTGGTTTCGAATTGCTGGTTCTTGAGCTTTTCGATGGTGGTCTTGCGAGTGCCGCGGTCGAGGTCGACATTTTTGATGGCGATCTCGTTTTGCTGGTAGGCGGACTTGGCGGCGGCGAGGGCGGCTTCGTCATTGGCGAGGCGTTCCCGGGCCATGTCCTGCTCCTTGGGGATGCGCTCGAGCTCGTTGTTGATCGTGGAGATCTTTTGGTCGAGGTCCTGAATTTTGACAAGCTGCTGAACGTCTTCGCGCATGGCTGAGGAATAGCGGGAGGGGGGAGGATGGGGAATCACGAAATTCGCGATTTGGCTCAGACAGCCTCTAACGCTTCTTCTTTCGTTTTTTGCCTTTGCGGCGGGGGGATTTCTTTTTGGGTGTTTTTTTGGCGGGTGACTTTTTGGGAGGAGTGGAATTGGGGGCGGGGGGAGCCTGTTTTTTCGCGGATTGGGGTGCGGGGGGGGAGGGTTTCTCCTTCGGTTGGGGGGATTTTTTGAGGAAGAGCTTCAGGAAGAGGAAGGTGAGAAGGAGGGCGAGGGCAGGGGTGAGGACGAGCCAGAGTTGGGAGGTGGAGGCGAGGATGGGAGGGAGGGGGGCGAGGAGGAGGGCGAGGGGTTTGCGGGCCTGAAGGAGGAGGGCGAGGAAGATAAGGAGGGGGATTTCGAACCAGGATGGGGGGCGTTGAAAAAGGGTGGGGTCGCGGGGGAGGCGGGAGGTGAGGTGGGTGAGGGAGGTGGGGAGTTGGCGGAGGTGGGGTGAGTTTTCAGGGGAGGTGATGACGACGTTTTGCGGGGAGGCTTGTTTGTCGGGATCGATGAGGGTGGAGAGAGGTTCTGTTTCGCCGGGGATGGCGGTGGGGAGGGTGGTTCTGCCGGTGGCATCGATGGGGATGACGGGGCCGTTTTTTCCGATGCGGATGTGTTTTCCTAGGACGACGGCGATATCGGCACTGGAGTGGCCGGTGAGGGAGGCGGCTCCGGAGAGTTCGATGGAGGGGAGGATTTTATCGCCCCAGCGGGCGAGGAGGGGGAGACGGATTTCGGCGGGGGTGAGCTCGGGTTGGGCGTTTTCGAGGAGGCGGAATCCGAAGGTGCCTTGAGTGACGGAGGGTGGGGTGGAGAGGGCGTTGATGGCGGGGATTGCGGAGGGGTCGCCGAGGATGGTTTTGAGGGTGGAGGGCTCGAGGAAGAGGGGGAATTCTTCGGGGGAGGATTGGAGGCGGAGGTCGAGGCCGAGGGTGGCGCGGGGGAAGCTGGTGATCTCGTGCTCGAGAGCGCGGAGTTCGAGCTCGTCGGCTTCCGTCCATGAGAGGAGGGGGGAGAGGGTGAGGTTTCCAGCACCGTGGGTGCGGAGGGCGTTGAGGGAGAAGAGCCAGTCGGTGACCGAAGGGGGTTCCGCGATGGTGAGGACGCGGGGGGCTTCGGTGGTGGTGGGGCTGACATCGTAGACCCGGATGCGGAAGTCTGCGAGCGGGGAGCGGTCGGCGAGGGTGTTTTCCGGCGATTGCTTTTTGGGGAACCAGAAGAGTTGGTGCTCGAGTTCGACGAGGGCGTTGATTTTTGGCAGGGCAAAGGACAGGGCCACCCCCACGATGAGGGGGATGAGGCAGAGGATTTGTCTTTTGCGGGACGCGTTCAAGGAAGCGATTTATGAACGGCTTGGGGAGGCGGGGGAACCTGAAAATTGACGCTCTTAGAGGTATTCGCCGAGGGAGTCCTCGAGAGGGGTGTCATCGATGACGCGCTTCAGTTGTTCGACGGCGGCAGGGAGTTGCTCAAGATACCACTGGTTGTCCTGATTGTGGCCGAGGTTGGCAAAGGCTCCGATGGCTTGCATGAGGCGCTGGGCGGCGCAGTCCTTGAGGATGGGCTCGATGGGCATTTCCTCGGTGACGTCCTCCCAGAGCTCCAACATTTTGGCCTGCTCTTCGGGGGAGTGGTTCATGTAGGGATCGTAGAGGAGAGAGGCGAGGTCATACTCCTGGCGGCCCATGCGGAGGCCCTGGAAATCGATGACGTAGCATTCACCGTCCTTGAGGAGGAGGTTTTGCGATTGGAAATCGCGGTGGACCATGTGGGGAGAGGTGGCGCCGAGTCGTTTGCGGAGTCCGGCGAGGATGGGGTCTTCGCGGAGGGCGGAGCCATCCTTGCCGAGGTGGGTTTCGACGAAGTGCTCGATGAAGTAGTCCTGCTCCCACCGGTACATGTGTTCGTCGAATTTGGGTTGGAGGGAGAAGTCCTTGGGAGGGCGGACGTAGAGGAGTTTGTCGAGCTGTTCGAAGGCGGAGCGGTAGTAGGGCTCGCGGACCTCGTAGGGCTCGTCTTTCAGGGAGAGGAGGTCGATGTCGCCAAGGTCCTCGACGAGGGCGACCTGTCGGCGGGTGTTATCGTAGAGAACCTCGGGGATGTTGAGTCCGGCGCTGGTAAGGAACTGGGCGACGGGGAGGAAGTTGGCGTTATCGGACCGTTCGAGGGTGTAGTGTACGCCGATGAAGGTGCCGTGATCTTCCGGTTTGATGCGGATGATGGTGCGTCCCGAAGCTCCTTTTTGGATTGGTTCCATAAGAACCTTGTGCGTGGGCTCAAGTTTCAAGTGAGCGCGGACGGCAGTGAGGAGGGTGTCGGCGGGCATGGCGGAAGGAAGTTTGGACTAGAGGTCGGCGTTGTGATGGGTGCCGGTTGGGGACGAATTGCTGTGGACGATGCACTTTGTCAATTCCGCATCCGGGGAAACCGAGGTGCCGGCCCAGAGGATGGAGTCGGTGATTTGGGCTCCAGCGCCGACCTGACAGTGGTCACCGATCCAGGAATTGGTGATTTGGGCGGTGGGATCGACCTTTGCGGAAGGCGAGATTTCGCCCGGATTTTGGAAGCTGGCGTCGAGGTAGGCGTCGCGGGTGCCGAGATCGAGCCACTGGCATTCCTTGACGTGGTAGGCGCCGAGCTCGCCGGACTTGATGAGTTCGAGAAAGGCGGGGATGACGGAGATTTTCTCGTTGGGAGGGATGAGGTCGAGGATTTCGGGGTCGATGCAGTAGACGCCGGTGAATTGGTGGGTGCCGGGGATGCCGCTGACCATTTCGCGGATGTCGACGACCTTGTATCCGTCGATGGCGAGGTGCTTGGCCGGGCCTTCGGCTTTCACGGCGAGGGTGGCGGTGTTGTTGCTGCTGAAGTGTCCGGTGATGAGCCGGTCGAGGGGGAGATCGGTGAGGATGTCGCCATTGTAGACGAGGATGGGGTCGCGGCCGATCCAGTCGGCGATGTTTTTGATGCCGCCTCCGGTCTCGAGGAGGACCTCCTCGTGGAAGAAGGTGAGTTTGGCGTTCCGGTAGCGGCCATCGGGGAAGGCGGTGTGCCAGGCTTCGGGGAGATGGTGGGTATTGATGGCGATTTCGGTGAGATCGGCGGCGATGAGGCGATCGAGGATATGGGTAACGAGGGGCCGGTTCTCCAAGGGGATGAGCGGTTTGGGGAGGGAGTTGGTGAGGGGCTGGAGGCGGGTGCCGAGTCCGGCGCCGAGGAGGAAAGCCTTGTGCATGGGCCAAGAGGTAGCACAGGAGGGGCGATTTGGAAGTCGGGGCGGGAAGAATTGCAAGAATGGAGGTGTTTCGACATTACCAAGGGCATGCGCTCTGCGATTAGTTTGTCACTTGCCCTGTCACTGCCGGTTTTTGCTCTGCCTGAAGGATATGAATTGTCGAATTGGGCGGAGCCTTTTGAAGTGGAGTATCCTACGGCGATCACGGCGGCGGCGGATGGGACGGTCTATGTGTCTTGTGACCGGAACGGTTCGTTGGGTAAGGACAAGGGCGTGGGGAAAGTGGTGGCCTGTCGTGACACGGATGGAGACGGGAAGGCGGATTCGTTTGTGGATTTTGTGCCCAAGATTGACAGTCCCCGGGGCGGGCACTTTGTGAGGGATACGCTGTATTTGATTCACCCGCCGTTTTTGAGTGCCTTTCGGGACACGACGGGCGACGGGGTGGCGGACGAGCACAAGGTGTTGCTGGAGAATATCGGGGCGGGCCTGAACCATCCCCGGGGGGCGGATCACACGACAAATGGCTGCCGGATGGGGATTGACGGCTGGATTTACATTGCGGTGGGGGATTTTGGGATGGAGGCGACGAAAGGGACCGATGGTCGGGTGGTGACGCTGCACGGGGGTGGGGTGGCGCGGGTGAGGCCGGATGGGACGGAGCTGGAGGTTTTTTCTTATCACACGCGGAATATCTGCGATGTGGCGATCAGTCCGCGGCTGGACATTTTTAGTCGTGATAACACGAATGACGGCAAGGGATGGAATATCCGGGTTCATCATCACACGAGCGGGGTGGATCACGGGTATCCGAGGCTCTATAAGAATTTTACGGATGAGGCGGTTTTGCCATTGCTTGATGCGGGTGGTGGAAGTGGCACGGGTGCGCTTTACCTGGCGGAGCCGGGGCATGAGGAAATGTTGCTGACCTGTGACTGGACGACGGGAAAAATTTACCACGATGTGCTGACTCCGAGCGGGGCGAGTTTTACGATGGAAGAGAAGGTGTTTCTCGATCTGCCGCGTGCGGTGGATATCGATGTGGACGGGGAGTCGAATCTCTACGTGTGCGATTGGCGGGACGGGCGGTTTAAATATGCCGGTGAGGGGGTGAAAGTGGGGATGGTGCAGAAGCTGACGAAGAAGGGGCTGGAGGTGGAGAAGTTTCCTGATTTGGGGAAGATGAGTGCGGGTGACTTGGTGGGGCAACTTTCGCATGCTTCGGCGGTACGGCGACTGGAGGCGCAGCGTGAGATTTTGGCGCGGGGTGGTGCGGAGTTTGGGGAATTGTTGTTTGCCGCTCCGGCAGGGGAAGGGTCGATGGAGTCCAAGGTGGCGATCTTGTTCACCTTGCGTCAGTTGGGGCTGAAAGCGTGGGATGAGCGATTGGTAAGTGAGGAGAGTCCGTGGTCGGATTTGACCGAGCTTCAGGATGTTTTTGTGCGGGCCGCGGCGGACGTAAAGAGCCGGATGCTTCCGTTGAGCGTGGAGCAGCTTTTGGTGGCTCTGCAATCCGACTCACCGCAGTGCCAGCTTCAGGCCCTGATCTCGATGATGCGGATGGGCGAGAAGGCGAAGGGTGGGTCACAGGGGGTGTTGAATCTTGCGGCGAAGTCGGGCGATCTTCGGATCAAGCACACGGCGATGCAGGCGTTGGTTGCGATGGGGGAAGTGGATGTTTTGCTGTCTGCGAGTGACCACCCAACGGCGTTGCTGGCGTTGGCCCGGATTCATGATCCGGCGGTGGTGTCTTCGTTGATTGCGCAGCTGGGGACGGTTGAGGAGAAGTTGCCACTCATTGGGGTGCTCTCGCGTCTTTATCACAAGGAAGGTGAGTGGGATTTGAAGGCCTGGTGGGGGACGCGTCCGGATGACCGGGGGCCGTATTTTTATCCGACGGTGTGGGAGGAGACTCCTTCGATTAAGAATGCGCTGGAGGTGGTCTATCCGAAGTTGACCCTGGAGGAGAAGAAGGTGGCGCTGGAGTATTTTTCGAAGAACCGAATTGCGCTTACGGAGCTTGATTTGGGGGAGCAGGATCCGTTTACCTTTGCGTTGATGTCGCCGGATGCCGACAAGGCACAGGTTGCGGTGCTGGCAGCGGCGGCGCGGGATCCGAAGCGTGAGTGGAAGGTGCGGTTGGAAGCGTATCGGGCGACGGTCAGATCGACCCTGCCCGAGGCTCTGCGTGAGCAGGTGCTCATCCTGGGCAAATGGTTGACGGAACAAGGGGAGACTCCCGAGGTTTTGAGGGAAGTGCGGGATTTTGTGAATCTGTCCTCCCACCAGCTCCGGGTGAAGGATTTGCGAACGATTGCGAAGAAGGAAGATGCGCAAACGTCTCGGGTGGCGTGGCGGGCATTGTTGACGCTGACCCAGAGTCCCCTGGTGAAGAAGTCGCTGGCTGATCGGGCGATGAAAGAGGCGGAAAAGAATCCGAGGGAGGAGGGCTTTTTCCATGCGCTTGCGGATATGAGATTGGGGGGATTTGACAAGCAGATCGAGAACGCGATTGAGAGTGATAACGATACGTTGATCGAGGCGGCGGAGCATGCGAAGAACGTGATCGCGGAGGCGAAGGCGAGTGGGGGCAAGTTGGTGGCGGAGCTTCCGGCGGATGAGGTGATGAAGCTGGCAATGGTGAAGAAAGGTGACCCGAAGAATGGCGAGGAACTTTACAATCGTCAGGGTTGCATTGCCTGTCATGCGGTTGATCAGGAGGCGGTGCAGAAGGGGCCGTATCTTGGGTCGGCGGGAAGTAAGTTTACGCGGGATTATTTGATCGAATCGATTCTGGATCCGAACGCGGTGGTGGCCCAGGGATTTCAGACCGAGTTGGTGACCTTGAAGGATGGCAGCGTGCAGATGGGCTTTGTGACGGCGGAGGCGGATGGGGTGATTGAGTTGCGCAACATTGCGGGGCAGGTGACCTTGGTGAAAGAGGCTGATGTTCGTAAGCGTGATCACCAGTCGACCTCGATGATGCCTCCGGGGCTTGGTGGCGGGTTGACGGTGGGGCAATTTGTGGACCTGATCGACTACCTTGGGAGCATGCGGGAAGGTGCCGGAAAATGACTCTTGCGTTGGGCGAAAGCAGAGGGATAGTGCCGCAAGATGTCCGACGATGATACCAAAGGCCCGAAGGGGCCCAATCCTGAAGAACTGCGCAAATCTCTCGAAGGAATCTTCGGGAAGATGACCAAGGACGGCTTTTCCTTTCCGGGAATGGGGCCGATGGGTTTTCATGATGAGGAGGAAGCGGACGTGGAGGATGTGGTGGAAGATCGGGCCGGAATTTTTGAATTCGATTATCTGCCGCGTGATATCAAGGCGCACCTGGATCGCTTTGTGATTCGTCAGGATGATGCGAAGAAAGCTTTGGCGATTGCGGTGTGCGATCACTACAACCATGTGAAATCGCTGAAGGCACAGGATGAGGATGCGCAGCCCATTGAGCTGCAGAAGCAGAACGTGATGGTGGTGGGGCCGACGGGGGTGGGGAAAACCTATCTGGTGAAGCATATTGCGGATCTGATCGGGGTGCCTTTTGTGAAGGCGGATGCGACGAAGTTTTCCGAGACCGGATACGTGGGTGGGGATGTGGATGATCTGGTGCGTGAGTTGGTGGCAAAGGCTGACGGCGATGTGTCGTTGGCGGAGTATGGAATCATTTACATCGACGAGATCGACAAGCTGGCTTCGACCGGTGGCATGATGGGGCGTGATGTGAGTGGGCGCGGGGTGCAGACGACGCTGCTGAAGCTGATGGAGGAGACGGAGGTGGCTCTGCGCAACCAAAACGACATGCGTGGCCAGATGATGGCGATGATGGAGATGCAGAAGGGGAAGAAGTCGAAGGATACGATTAATACGCGGCACATTTTGTTCATTGTGAGCGGTGCGTTTTCGGGGCTGGAGAAGATCGTGCGGAAGCGGAGTGCGTCATCGCAGATTGGATTTTCGGTGGAATCGAAAGCACCGGAGATGGACAGCGAGTTGTTCAAGCATGTGACGACGCAGGACTACATCGACTTTGGCTTTGAGGCTGAATTTATCGGCCGGATTCCGGTGCGGGTGGTGTGCGAGCACCTTGAGGCACCTGATTTGGAAGCGATTTTGAAGTATTCTGAGGGGAGTTTATTGCGTCAGTATGAGCGGGAGTTTGAGGCGTATGGGATTGATGTGATCTTTAAAGATGACGGAATCAAACGGATGGCGGAGATGGCGGCCGATGAGAGGACGGGGGCACGGGGATTGATGACGGTGGGCGAGCGGATTCTGAGGGAGTTTAAATACGAACTGCCCGGGACATCGGTGAGCGAGTTGGTGGTGGATGGCGATTTGATCGACAATCGCGAGACGCACTTGGCGAAATTTCGGGAGCTGGGACAGGAGTTGGTGGTGGAGAAGGCGCGTCAGGAAGTGGAGGCCTTTGTGCGGGAGTTTAAGGATAAGCACAATGTGGTGGTTTCCTTTGAGGATGACGCGGTGGCCCTGATTGTGGAGAAGGCAGGAGCGCAGGCGCGCAGTGTGTTGCAGGTGGCGCGGCAGCTGTTCCGGGATTACCAATTTGGTCTGAAGTTGATTCAGAAGAATACAGGACAGAAGGAATTTTTACTTCCGGCATCAGCCGTGACCGATCCTGACAGTTACCTGAGTGATATGGTGGTGCAGTCCTACAAGGATCAGGAGGCGGGGAAGAGTGAGGCTTAGAGGCCGTGTGGACAAATTGCTTCACGCTGCGACCAGCGGGGAAAATGAGCTCTCATCGCAACGTAAATCAATTTGTCGACACGACCCAGGAAATGAGATTGAGACAGGAGCGGGCATCCGTTACGCTTCTGTCACGAGGTCTGACCTCGACACCATGTCATCCCATCATCGTCAACCTGCGGGCCGTGTTACGTTTCCGCTGTATGTCTTTAGCTTTGTGGCGCTCATCTTGGGCGTTTCGGCTGAAGCGATGGGTGTTTTTAGCGGATTAAACGAATCGTTGAAGGGGGGGCTTGAGAGCGGCGGGATGATACTGGATAGGGAAGCGGGAATCATGGGAGCATGGGGATTTATTGGAGCGGCGGCGGTGATCTTTGGGCTGACCGGGGCGGTGCTTGCGACTCCGGGAACCGGGCGGAGGCTTGTGTTGGGAGTGACGGCGCTGGTGCTGGCAGCGGCATTGATTCCGGTGTTTGCGGTGTGGGGTGTTTTCTGGAAACCGTTCGGTCTGCTTTTGGGTCTGCTGTGGGGATGGCTTTCGGCATTTTTGTATGCGCGGGTGCACCGGATGCCGGCCGAGGGAGAGCTTATGAATCCCGCCAATGTCATTTCGATGAACGATTCGCAGTCAACTCCTCCCACCTCCCGTCGCGCCGATGGCTAGTGTCGAATATCCGATGGAGGTCCGTGAATTGATCTCGGAGTTGAAGCGGCTGCCCGGGGTGGGACCGCGGAGTGCGGAGCGAATTGCGGTGCATCTTTTGCAGAACAGGAAGGCGACTCCGCTGGAGTTGGCAGGTGCGTTGCAGGCTTGTGACGAGAAGGTGAAGGCGTGCGAGGTGTGTGGATTTTTTGCGGGAGTTCTGGCGTGTCCGGTGTGTGATGAGAAGGGGCGTGAGACGCACTTGATTTGTGTGGTGGAGCAGCCGACGGATGTGATTCCGATTGAGCGTTCGGGGGTTTACCGGGGGATGTATCATTGTCTGGGAGGGCGGCTTTCGCCGCTGGACGATGTGCGTCCGGAGGATTTACGGATTGGCGGGTTGGTGAGGCGGGTGCGTGAGGTGCCGGGGATGGAGGTGATTTTAGCGACGAGTTCCGATGTGGAGGGGGAGGCGACGGCGCATTACCTATCGGATGCGCTGGGGAATCTTGATTGCACGGTGACGCGGCTGGCGCAGGGACTTCCGGCGGGAGGCGGGCTGGAATATGCGGATGAGCTGACACTGACGCGGGCGTTTGAGGGGCGGCGTTGATAACTGGTGATTGATCCTCTCCCAATCGGGAGTAGGCTCGCTGCGTGGCGGGAAAGATCACACTTGAGCAGCTTAAAGGATCGGCACCTGAAGGGGGCTTTTTTCAGGATCGCGAGTGGCTTTGGTCTCCAAAGCCCTTCGAGTTATCGAAAAAGGAACGGAAGGCTTTGGTGGGATTGGGTCATCCGCTGAATCGTTTTCAGCAGGCGTGCGATGCGCTTTACCGCAGGAGCGCGGAGGGGAAGGTGACGCCCTGGATTTCCGAGGTTCTTGATGCGGGGAAGCCGACGTGGTTGGTGGATCACCAGCGGTCGGCAGGACAGCGGGAGGTGGTGCCCCGGGTGATTCGTCCTGATTTGTTGCTGACGGAGGATGGCTTTTCGGTGTCCGAGCTGGATTCGGTGCCGGGAGGGATCGGGACTTTGGCGTGGTTGAGTCAAACTTATGCCGGGGCGGGATTTGATTTGTTGGGTGGTGCGAACGGGATGCCGGAGGGATTTCGGTCGTTGTTTCCCGAAGGAGCGGAGATTTTGGTTTCCGAGGAGTCATCGGATTACCGGCCTGAGATGGATTGGCTGGCAGGAGCGTTGGGGGGAGATTTTTCCACGATGGCGGCGGAGGAATGGGCGGGGGGAGAGCGGGAGGTGTATCGATTTTTTGAGTTGTTTGATTGGGAGTCGATCCCGCTGGCGAAGCAGCTCGCGGAACGGGGTGGGGTGACTCCGCCCTTTAAGCCGCACTTTGAGGAGAAGATGTGGCTGGCATTGTTTTGGACGCCATCGCTGCGGAAGATATGGGAAACGGAGTTGCGCGGGAGTCATTTCCGGAGGTTGCGGGAGTTGATTCCGCATGGCTGGGTGGTGGATCCGACGGAGCTTCCGCCGCATGCGGCCTTGCCCCGGCTGGGGGTGAATTCCTGGGACGAGGTGGCGGAGTTTAGCCAGAAGGAGCGCCGGTTGGTGCTCAAGGTGAGCGGGTTCAACGAGTTGGCGTGGGGATCACGCGGGGTGATCATTGGACATGATGTGTCGTCGGGTGAGTGGGCGGAATCGATTCGTCAAGCGACGGAAGATTTCGATCAGCAGCCCTGGGTGATGCAGGAATTCAGCGAGACGCGTCTGGTGGAGCATCCTTACTTTGATTCTGAAACAGGCGAAGAGCGGCTGATGGTGGGACGGGCGAGATTATGCCCATATTACTTTGTGGACGGGGAAGGAAAGACCACGTTGGGAGGTTGCCTTGCGACGATTGTTCCGGCGGACAAGAAGAAGATTCACGGGATGCGGGACGGGATTTTGGTTCCGTGCATGTAGAGGCAGAGAAAAAGGCCGGCTTCCGGAGAAGGCGGCCTTTTGAAAATTTCAGCGCGAGGAATTACTTCCAGTTGTAGATGTTATCGAGGTTGTTCTCGTTACCAATCTTTCCGTCCTTGCCGTAGCAGTAGATGAGATACTTGCGGCCATACTGGATTTCGTTTCCAAGGGAGGAAGGCTCCTGGATTTCCTTGTCGTAGTCGTAATCGAAAATGACGAAGTAGTAGCGGTCATCCTTGTTTTTGGTTTTCCAGGGGCCGAAGAGCTGGGCTTCGGTCTGGGTGCGGTAGAGTCCGTCGACGAGGTTGTTGCCCTTGCCTTTGGCTTTTTTGAATTCGAAGTAAGCGGTGCGGGAAGGGTTTTCGGCCTGGGCGCTTTCGAGTCCGCAAAGAACGGACATGAGCTCGTTGTCGGTGCGCTTTTCGACGTCTGTTGCGTAGTCGCCACCGAGGGGGAGTTGGTTTTCCTTATCGAAGTAGAGTTCGATGGACTTGGAGAGGGCTTCGATAGCAGCGCGAGATTTCGCTTCCTTGGCCTTGTTGAGAGCCATTCCAGCCCCGGCAATGGCGAGGGTGGCGAGGATGGCAATGATCGAAATAACGACCAGAAGTTCGACGAGGGTGAAGCCCTTTCGGGAGGTGAGAGATGATGAATGTGCTTTCATGAAGTAGACGATGTTGAGAGACTAATTGGGTTTCGGGAGCTTTGGCAACCTTCACCTTTTCTGGAATGACTTTGTAAATACAAAATATCACAAGTTGATTGGGTGGTCCAAGAGAAATTTTGCCAAGTAGATCTACAGTTGTGGGGAAGGTCAAGCTGGTCCACACTCCGGCATGGCAGGAAAGACTCCCCGACAAACTCCGCTTCATAAGCGTATTCTCGCCCTCCTTAGTGGGGAAGGTGGACGCCCTTTGAACAAGAGTGAGCTGGCGAAAGAATTGGGGCTACGGAGCGCGGAGAAATCAAAATTACGTGAGGTTCTCCGCAGCATGGAGCGGGTGGGCGAAATTACCTATGGGAAGAAGGGGCGTTTCTCGGTGGCGGGTGCAGCTCCTGAAAAGGTTGAACGGAAGAACGCGAGCCGCCCGCCGAGGGCATCGGCTCCATCCAGGGCTTCAGGTGTTCCCAAGTTGGTGGGAGTGATTCGACTGAATCCGGCCGGTCATGGCTGGTTCCTTCCCAGTTATACCGATGAGGGGAATTTGAACAGCGGGGTGGATCTTTCGAAGAAGCCGAGATTTTATGTGGCTTCGAATGGTTTGGGGACGGCGCTTGATGGTGATACGGTGCGGGTTCGGCTGGTGAAGCCGACGGGGCGTCCGCCAGCGAGCCGGAAGGGAATGAAGCCGGACATGCGGGGTCGGGTGGAGGAGGTCATCGAGCGGCGCTCGGGGATTGTGACGGGAACGTTTCGGAAGTCCGGGAAGAGCGGAAGGCTTGAGACGACGGATACGAGGGTTCCGAACGGGATTCGGATTACGGATAGCATGGGGGCGAAGACCGGCCAGATTGTGGTGATCAAGATCACGGAGTGGAAACACGAAAATGACGAGCCACAGGGTCACGTGGTGGAAGTTTTGGGATTCCCGGGTGAGCCGGGGGTGGATGTGGAGGAGATCATTGCCTCGCATGGAGTGGCGCGTGGGTTTCCCCCCGAGGTGGAGGAAGAGGCGAAGAAGATTCCTGAAAAGATTCCAGGAGAGGAATACAAGCGACGTGAAGACTGGAGGGACCGTGATGTCATCACGATCGACCCGGTGACGGCGAAAGATTTCGACGATGCAGTGTGGGTGCAGAAGACGGAGACGGGTTGGAGGCTTGCGGTGCACATCGCCGATGTTTCCTATTATGTGAAGCCGGGGACGGCTTTGGATCGCGAGGCGATGGAGCGTGGGAACTCGACCTATTTGGTAGACCGGGTGATTCCGATGCTTCCGGAGGTGTTGAGTAACGGGGTGTGTTCGCTAAATCCCGGAGTGGACCGTCTGACGAAGTGTGCGGTGATGGAATTTGGGCCGGCGGGAGCGATGAAGAATGCGCGTTTTGTGGATGCGGTGATTTGCACGCCCCGGAAATTTGCCTACGAGGAGGCTCAGGAAATTCTGGAAGATAAGATCGATGGCGGGAAGCTGGGCGATCATATTCGGGAAGCGTGGAAGCTAGCGAGTGTGTTGCGGAAGCGTCGCTTCAAGCAGGGTGGTCTGGACATGGATATGCCGGAGGTCACGCTGATGATTAATAACAAGGGGGTTCCCTCGGGATATAAGAAGGACGAGTACAATGAGAGTCACCAGCTGATTGAGGAATTTATGTTGGCTGCGAACGAAGCGGTGGCGGTGAAGATCAAGAATTCCCATCGTCCCTGCATCTACCGGACGCACGGTGATCCGGATCCTGACCGGCTTAATGAGTTTGCGGAGCTGGCGAGATCGCACGGTTATCAGCCGGGTGATTTGACGAACCGGAGGCACATTCAGGAGTTGATTGATGCGGCGAAGGGGAGTCTGGAAGAGCATGCGATCAAGTTGGGCTTGCTGAAGAGCATGCAGCGGGCGGTTTATGCGGCGACACCGGATGGGCACTATGGATTGGCGAAGTCAGATTACTGTCACTTTACGAGTCCGATCCGGCGTTATGCGGATTTGATTGTGCACCGGTCGTTGCAGAAGTTTCTCGATAATCCTCCGGCGAAACTGGACAAGCTCCCAAATCAGGAGGGGTGTGAGGACATTGCAACCCATATTTCGGAAACGGAACGGACGAGTGCGAGCGCGGAGAATGAGAGTCGCCGCATGAAGATGCTGGAGTGGCTTGAGCTGGGAATGGCTTACAAGGAGCCGCCGGTCTTCGACGCGATCGTGACGGAAGTGAGATCGATGGGGCTCTTCATTGAGTGCACCGATATCATGCAGCGGGGGGTGGTGAAGCGTGAGGGGCTTCCGGAGGGTTACTGGAGTTTCGAGGCGAACTCGGCGCGCTTTGCGAAGCGGAGCGGGGAGAGTCTCAGTTCGGGGAGCCGACTGAAGGTGAAGGTCTCCGAGGTGGACCGGATTAATATGCGGGTCGACTTTGAAGTGGTGGCTCTGGTGGGATCGACAACATCCAAGGCGACGGAATCTTCCGGGAGACGGTCGGAGGGGAGGACTGCGGAAGGGAAGAAATCCGGAGGGGGCGATCGGCGTCCCGCGCGGAAGTCATCGGGATCGAAGGGGGGATCGAGCGGATCGCGCCGGAGGCGGAAGTAGGTTTGGCCTTATGGGGCTGGAAGCAGCCGGACCTTTCGGAGAAAGGTCCCTGCCTTGTTGGCTACTTTTTACCGTAGACTTCGTCGGGGTCGAAGGTGCGCTCGTCGTCGACGAATTTTGTTTCGACGGGATTGCTGGGGAATTCGACGGCACGATAGAAGCAGGAGCGGCGGCCGGTGTGGCAGGCTCCTTCACCTTGCTGGGTGACGTAGAGGATGAGGGCGTCCTGATCGCAGTCAGTGCGGATCTCGTGGATTTTCTGGGTGTGTCCGGAGGTGGCGCCCTTGTGCCAAAGTTCCTGACGGGAGCGTGAGTAGTAGACGGCTTCGCCCTTTTCGAGGGTGAGCTTTACGGACTCGGCGTTCATGTAGGCGAGCATGAGGGGCTCGCGGGATTCGTGGTCGATGGCCATGGCGGGGATGAGTCCATCGGCATCGAACTTCGGACAGAATCCGAGAGTTTCATCGAGTTCGCGTTTTTCGGGACGCGGGGAAAATTCCAGCTCGCTCATGGGCGGGAGCCTTCAACAGTTAGGGGAGATGGTCGAGACAATACTCGTTGTCATCCTCCGCGACGCGGAATTCGAGATTGGGGTCGGAGATCTCGGTGCGGTTGCACGTTTCACAGCGGTGAAGAGTGGGTGTTCCGCCGGATTGGTCGGCCTGGAAGCGGTTGCGACGATGGGTGACGCGAGATTTCAGTTTGCGCCATTTCCAGAGGTGGGGGATGGCCCAGATGAGGTAGGGGAGGTAGGCGATGGCGTAGAAGCCAAAGAGGATGGGGGCGGAAAAGCAGCGCAGGAGGATGCCGACGCCGGCAAGGGCGGCGAGGATCCAGACTTTCACCGGAAGGACAAACATGAGGAGGAAGGTGTAGTCCGGGAGGATGGTGGCGAAGGCGAAGAAGATCGCGAGATAGTACATGTGGGAATCGATGCCCACGGGGAAGACGTTGCTTAAGAGTCCCTGGCAGATGATGACGGCGTAGACGTAGATGGAGGTGCGGGTGGGTCCCCAGGCTTGTTCGAGGACGTCGTTGAAGAGGTAGAAGAGCCTCACGGTGATGAACATGATGAGGGCGGGGAAGACGAGGCTGCCACCGGCCGCGGGGGGAAGGATGGGCGGAAGGAGGACGAAGCTGAAGAGGCGCCAGACCTGTCCATCCATGACGAGGTTGATATCCGGGAAAACAACGTCGAGGGCTTTGGGGTTGAAGATGAGGACGACAAAGAAGAGAGCCTGCAGGAGGGCAAGGGCGCGGATGAGTCCGGGGAAGGCCATCCATGAGAGACGGCTTTCGATAGTGAATCGTTTTTGCAAAGCGTGAAAACAATGAGGATTGCAGTCGGGTTGACAAGTCTGATCGCCCGCTATTGGGGGTGAACTTTCAGGCAGGAGTCATCGGGGGGGATGGGAGGGCCGACCTGATCGACGGGGTGGGTGAAGAGGTATTTCCAAACGGCGAGGTGGGTGTAGTCACCGTTCTTTGTTTTTGGGGAGTATTTTTCGGGGAGGACGGCGCCGTGGGCTTTGTTGGCATCGTTTCCGACGTCGAAGTCGGTGATGAGGCGGCGGGTGTTGTTGTAGGGAGGTTTGGATTGTTCGACGTTTACGATGGGGCCGAAGTCGTTCATGCCGAGGAGTTCCCATGAGCGGCAGTAGTGGTCGGAGGCCCAGCCCATATCGAGGACGTGGGAGAAGCCGAAGTAGCGATTTGCCGGGGTGGCGGAGGGGAGGGCCTGCCAGGTCTGGTGTTGATCGCGGGGGCCGCAGAGGGCGACGACGCGGCTGACCTTGGTGTGCTTGGCGAGGCGGGCGGCGGTGGTGGAGCCGTGGGAGCTGCCGGAGAGGATGACGTCATCCCAGCGGAGGTCGGTTTTGTCCGCATTGAGGAAGTGGGACCATTTGCCCTGCGGGTGTTCGTTGGCGAGGTGTTTGACGAATTGGAAGGCGCGCTCCTTGAGGGAGTCGGGCTTGGGGATGGCGACCTCGTCGGAGTGGTCTTCGCCGGTGGCGGCTTCGAGCCGGATGTTGCCGCGGCAGTGCTCCGAGACGGGGCGGCCCTTGCAGCAGATGGAGAACCATTTGTTGGCGTATTCGACGCGGATGGTGTGGAGGCCCTGTTGGTTGAGGATGCGGAAGAACTCCGGGTTGTGGCCCATGAGCCAGATGACGAGCTTGCCGCGCGGGGGGACGCTGGTATCGACCGAGGCGTGCTGGACATCGGCGGGCTTTCCATTTTTCTCGATGAGGAAGCCGATCCCGGGGTGGGCTTTGACGCGGGAGTCGATCTCGCTGGCGCGGGCGGTGAGTTGGTAGTGCTGTGGCTGGGGGTCGTCGAAGGTGAGGGGAGCGGCCGTGGCATGGGCGGCGAAGAGAAGGAAGAGGAGACGGGGCATGAGGAAGGAACGTGAGGGAAAGGAATCTCCTTACAAGGGGGATTTCCGGGTTGTGGGGTTGGGGGGATTCCTTAGGGTTGGGGCATGATTTTTCGGAAGGTGCTGTTGTTGTTAGGGTTACTGGTTTTTGGGGCTCAGGGAGCGTCGAAGCCGAATATTATTTTCATACTGACGGATGATTTGGGGTATGGGGATTACGGGGTGTTTTTTCAGAATTTGAGGAAGGAGCAGGGGGATCGGTCCGAGCCCTGGCATATCACGCCTGAGCTGGATGAGATGGCGGCGGGGGGGATTCAGTTGCGGCATTATTATTGTGCGGCACCGGTTTGCGCGCCGTCGAGGGGGTCACTTTTACACGGGGTGCATCAGGGGCATGCGAATATCCGGGACAACATGTTTGATCAGGAACTGGACGATAATCACACCTTGGCGACGGTGCTGAAGGGGGCGGGTTATGCGACGGCAGCGATTGGAAAATGGGGACTGCAGGGCGGAGGAAAGGAAGAGAAGGCCAAGCATGGGGAGAAGGCGAAGAAGAAGGGGGACCCGAAAAAGTGGCCGAGTTACCCGACGAAGCGGGGTTTTGATTTTTTCCATGGCTACGTGAGGCACCGGGACGGGCACATGCACTATCCAAAAGAGGATCATAAGGAAGTGTGGGAGAACGAGGAGGAGATCTCGGATGGGCTCGACAAGTGTTTCACGACCGATTTGTTTACGGCGCGGGCAAAGAAGTGGATTGCGGATCAGAAGAAGGACGAGCCGGAGAAGCCGTTTTTTCTCTATCTGGCGTATGACACGCCGCATGCGATCCTGCAGCTGCCGCCGAGTGAGTTTCCGAAGGAGGGGCTGAAGTGGTTGGGTCAGAAGGGGAAGATGATCAATTCGGCGGTGGGGAAAGTGGATGGCTACACGCATCCGGATTATGCGAAGGCGAAGTGGGATCACGATGGGGATGCTTCGACGCCGGAGCAGTCATGGCCTGACGTGTATCAGCGGTATGCCACGAATGTGCGGCGGATTGATGATTGCGTGGGTGATTTGCTGAAGCTGCTTAAGGAGATGGAGATCGATGAGGATACGCTGGTGGTGTTTACGACGGACAACGGGCCGAGCAAGGAATCGTATCTGCCGGAAGGTTATCGCCCGGACTTTTTTAATTCCTTTGGGCCCTTTGATGGGATCAAGCGGGATGTTTACGAAGGAGGGGTGAGAGCGGGTGCGTTGGTGCGGTGGCCGAAGTCTGCGGTGAAGGGAGCGGTGAGTGATTTGCCGTGTCAGGCGCATGATTGGATGGCGACCTTTGCGGAGGTGGCGGGAGTGGCGGTGCCGGCGCGGAGTGACGGGGTGTCGTTGGTGCCGGCCTTGACGGGGAAGGGTGAGCAACAGGAGCCGCTGGTGTATGTGGAATATTTAAATTCGGGGAAGATGCCGAATTATCCGGAGTTTGAGAAGCGGCGTCGGGGTGCGGTGCGGAAGCAGATGCAGATGATCCGCTTTGGGGCCCATGTGGGGGTGCGTTACAACGTGAAGAATCACGCGACACCGTTTGAGATTTATGATGTGGCGAAGGATCCGAAGCAGCTGAAGGATTTGGCGAAGGAGATGCCGGAGCTGCAGCGGAGGATGAAGGACGAGGTGTTACGGAACCGGAGGCCGCATGCAAAGGCGAAGCGGCCTTACGACAGGGAGTTGGTGCCGTCGTTAGGCGAGGTGGAGTCGAAGCCGGGAGTGAAGGTGGAGATTTTTCAATCGGGATCGCCTTGGTTGGCTAGACTCGATGATTTGATGAGTGTTGAGAATGGGGCGGCGCCTTTGATTAAGGGAGGGAGACCATCTGGAGGGTATTCCACTCTAGTGAGCGGTTACATCGAGGTTCCGAGGGACGGGGAATACGTGTTCTCGGTTTCGGGAGGAGGAGAGGCCCTGTTGCGCATTCATGGAGCGACGGTGGTTGATGCTGCTTATGGAGAGAATAACGACGCGAGTTTGGGTTCAGTTTTGCTGAAGGCGGGGAAGCATCCCTTCCGGTTTTATCGGAAGGCCTCGGGTAAAAATGTGAGTCTTGAGATGTCAGGGCCAGGGATTTCGAAGGGGGAGATTCCGGCGGGGATGTTGTCGCGCTAGGCCGGGAGCGTTCTTCGTTTCTGGAAGGCGTCGATGATGGCCCGGATGATGAGGGCGAAGGTTCCGAGGAGGGTGGCGGGGCCGAAGAGCCAGCCGCCGCGTTGGAAGAGGGTGCGGTGTTGGCGGGGGGAGATTTGGCCGGTGAGGACGCCTTCTTCCATGAGGGGGAGTTGGGCGGAGGTGTGGCCGTTTGGATCGACGATTTGGGTGAGGCCGGAGGTGGAGGCGATGGCGAGCCAACGGCCGTTTTCGGCAGCGCGGTGGCGGAAGAGTTGGCCGTGCTGGAGGTGTTGGCGTTTGGTCCAGTGGGCGGCGTCCATGCTGGGGATGAGGAAGAGTTCGGCGCCATCGGCGGTCATTTTGCGGATGACGTCCTGGTGATCGCAATCGAAGCACACGGGGGTGCCGATCTTTCCGATGGGGGTGTCGACGGCGTTGGCGGTGGTGCCTTTTTCGCCATCGTTGAAGAAGTGGACGGTGTGGTTTTTGAAATGGGTGCCGAGGATGCCGGTTTTTCCGAAGGTGAAGGCGGTGTTGGACCAGATTTCGTTGTCGGGGTCGTGCCAGGTTTGGCCGCCGGTGACGAGGAGTTGGGCGCGGGAGTCGAGGAGGGCGGAGATGTCATCGAGGGCGTAGGCGTTGCGCTCGTGGGTGGGATCGAAGGAGAGGGCGTATTCGGGCCAGACGATGAAATCGACTTCATCCTTGAGGGGGATGGAGGGGTTGCGGTAGTCATCGAAGTTCATCGTTTCGTTTTGAACGAGGGCGACGGTGTGGGAGTTGTCTTGATCCGGATCGACTGGTGAGCTCACCGAGGCGGCGATGAGGGCGATGATGAGACCGAGGCCCCAGTTGAATCGTTTTTGCGAGATGAAGAGAGAAGAGAGGATGATGAGAAAGGTGAGGCCGAAGACGCCGATGATGGGGGTGAAGAGGTTGGGAGGGAAAGCGGTGCCGGGGGTGATCCAGGGGAAGCTGAGGATGAAGTGCTCCGAGCGGAAGTATTCGAGGCCGGTCCAGATGAGAGCGAGGAGGGCGGGGGAGTTCTTGAATCGGGGCAGGGTGGCGAGGCCGCCGAAGATTCCGGTGAAGAGGGCAAGGATGAACCAGAGGGCGGGGGCGAGGGTGCCGAAGATGGTGAAGAGCCAGGAGAGGGTGCCGGCAAAGGTGGCGAAGGCGTGGAGGATGCCGAGCCGGAAGCCGACGCGGAAGGTGGTGTCTTGAATGGCGAAGAAGAAGGGAATCCAGGCGACGAGGGCGAGGGGCCAGAAGGCGAAGGGGTGAATGGAGAGAGTGATGAGGGCGGCGCTGGCGAGAGTGAGGGCGATTCTTTTCCACTTATTCACCTTTTCAGGCTACCATGATGTTCGTTCGAGTCAGTATCGAAACGAATGATGCTGGCATTGGTGGGAGTGATCCTGTGGAATAATTGCCCAGGTAGGGTATCTTAGTTGCAGGAACCGGAATACGCATGAAGTTGAAGACAATTATAACGACGGGCCTGGGTGCCCTTTTAGCCATGGCTGGAATACACGCATTAGGAAATGAAAAGCTCGTCGGTGAGGACGGGAAAGTGGCGGCGAAGAAATTGACGCTGGATCAGGAGGCCTCGGAGACGGCGTTTGAAACGGCGACTTTTGGGATGGGCTGATTTTGGGGTCCGGATTCCCAGTTTGGGAGTCTCAAGGGAGTGTTACGGACGCGGGTGGGATATTGCGGCGGGGACAAGGAGTCTCCGACTTATTACGCGATGGGGGATCATACGGAGGCGATCACGATTGATTACGATCCGAAGGTGTTGAGCTACGACGATTTGTTAGGTCACTTTTGGAACGGTCATCGCTGTGAGCAGAGCAACACGAGCGTGCAGTATATGAACGCGGTGTTTTATCGGGACGAGGCGCAGAAGAAGGTGGCAGAGAAGTCGCTGGAAAAGGAGGCGGAGCGGCGGAAGATTTCGGTGGCCGAAGTGGAGACGAAGATTCTGCCGATGAAGAAATTCACCTACGCGGAAGGGTATCATCAGAAATATTACCTGACGCGAATCACGGATGTGCGTGGTTTTTTGAATGAGACGTATCCGGATGCGAAGTCGCTGGCGGACTCGACGGTGGCGACGAGGCTGAATGCTTATCTGGGATCGGGAATGGAGCGGGATTGGGAGGTCTTTTTGAAGGAACTGCCGAAGTATGATTTGCCGGACCGGATGGAGGAGTTGATCGCGAAAGCGGCGAAGAGGCAGCTGGAGTGATGCGATAGAGTTCCAAATAAAAAAACCCAAGCCCGTGAGGACCTGGGTTTTTTTGGTGGGTTGATTTGTTAGCCCTCCATTTTGGCGGCCTTGGCCATGCGCTTACGGACGTTGGGGTCGAGGATGCGCTTGCGGAGGCGGAGGTAGTTCGGGGTGACCTCGACGAGTTCGTCGGGGTCGATGTATTCGATGGCACGCTCGAGGGAGAATTTCAGCGCAGGTGGGAGTTTTGCGGTGTTCTCCTTGGTTGCGGAACGAATGTTATCGAGCTTTTTGGCTTTGACCGGGTTGACGGGGAGGTCATCGGCGCGGGAGTTCTCACCGACGATCATGCCGGTGTAGACTTCCTCGGTAGGATCGACGAAGAGAGTTCCGCGGCCATCGAGAGCGAGGAGCGAGTATGCGGTGGCGGGACCGGTGTCCATGGAGACGAGGGTTCCGGCCTGGCGGGTCTGGATGTTGCCAGCCCATGGCTTGTACTCATCGAAGAGGTGTGACATGATGCCGTGACCGGAGGTGATGTTTACCAGTTCGAACTCCAGTCCGATGATTCCACGGGTAGGAATGCTGGCGGTAATGAGGGTTCGTCCGGAGGTGTCATTGGTCTCCATGTCCTGCAGGATGCCTTTTCTGTCATTGAGAACTTTCAGAAGTGAGTTGGAATACTCACTGGGCATCTCGAGGTAGAGGGTTTCCCAAGGTTCGAGGCGCTTATCGTTCTCATCGCGCTTGAGGATGACGGTGGGGCGGGAGACGAGGACCTCGAAGCCTTCACGACGCATCGTTTCGACGAGAACGGCGATTTGCATGGCCCCGCGGGCGGAGACGTTGAAGACACCGGCGAGATCGGAATCCTCGACGTGGATGGAGACGTTGGTCTTCATTTCGCGGAAGAGGCGGTCACGGATGACGCGGGACTGGACGTGCTTGCCATCTTTGCCGGCGAAGGGGCCGTCGTTGATGGAGAATTGCATCTGGACCGACGGGGGATCGACATTGACGGGAGGAAGCGGCTCGGCGTCCTCGTCAGCGGCGATGGTCTCACCGATGTCGGCGTCATCGAATCCGGCGATACCGATGATGTTTCCGGCGATGCCGTTGTCGGTTTCCTGAATTCCGAGGTTGGTGTATTCGAAGACTTTGGCGACCTTGGCGCGAACTTTGGTGCCGTCCTTGAGGAAGCGCCAGACGTTTTCGCCTTTCTTGAGGGAACCGGAGATGATCTTACCGATGGTGATTCGGCCGACGTAGTCATCCCAGTCGATGTTTGAGACGAGCATCTTGAAGTTGCCCTCGACGACTTTGGGCGCGGGGATGTTTTCGATGATGGCTTCCAGGAGAGGGATGCAGTCGCCCTCGGTCGCTTCATGGGAGGTGGAGAAGAATCCGTTTTTGGCCGATCCGTAGAGGGTGGGGGCGTTGAACTGGTCGTCGGTGGCATCGAGCTCAAGGAAGAGTTCGAGGACCTTGTCGTGGACGGCGAGAGGGTCAGAGTTCGGGCGGTCGATCTTATTGACGACGATGATGGGCTTGAGGCCTTCCTGAAGGGCTTTGCGCAGCACGAAACGGGTTTGGGCCTGCGGTCCGCCGAAGGCATCAACGACGAGGATGACGCCATCGACCATCTTCATGACGCGCTCCACCTCGCCACCGAAGTCGGCGTGTCCGGGGGTGTCGACGATGTTGATGATGTGGTCACCCCAGTGAACGGCGGTGTTTTTGGCCTTGATGGTGATGCCTTTTTCCCGCTCCAGGTCCATGGAATCCATGGCGCGTTCGGTCACGGCCTGGTTTTCACGATAAGCACCGCCGGCCTTGAGGAGTTCGTCGACGAGGGTTGTTTTGCCGTGGTCGACGTGTGCGATGATGGCGAGATTTCTGAAGTGGGACATGGTCTTGGGAGCTAAACTCTGGAACGAGAGTGGCGTGGCATGCCCTGAGACAGGGGGTTTGGCAAGCTTGGTTTATGCTTTTCGGCGCTCTCTTATGGGAGCACCTTGAGGCCGTTTGGTCCGGCGTGCAGGTATCGGTAGGCGACGAGGGTGGAGAGCCAGACGACGGGAATAGCAACGATCAGGCCGACGAGGAGTGCGAGAGCACCGGCGATGGTGATGAGGAAGCCAAGGAGCCAGAGACCGAAGAGGGAGAGTCTGTTGTCCCGGGTGAGTTGGGAGCTGTATTTGAGGGCGCTGATGGCATCGAGGTTCTTCTCGACGATGGCTTCCCGGTAGAAGCCAAACCGGAGGGCGAGGTAGATTCCGGGGACGATGAGGAGAATCAGGCCGCCGACGACCATGAGGAAGTAGAGGATGGTGGCGAGAGCGCCCTGGAGAAATTTGGGACCTTGGGAGAAGAGTTCTCCAATTTCCGGTTTTTCACCGCGCAGAATCCGGAGGCCGATGTGGGTAGCCCCGAGGCTGAGAAAGATGGAGACGCACTGGTTGACGATCTCGCCGACCCACGAGAGGGCGTTGTTTGATTGGGTTCTGAATCCCTCTTCAGTGACTTGAAACCCGGAACCTCCGCCAGCGATGAGGCCCATGACCATTCCCACGCCAAAGACGACAGCGCCATAGACGAGTCCGGTGAGAATGATGGTGCCGAAATTGGCAAAGGTGTGCTTCCAGGCTTGTCCGATGCAGAAGGTGACATCGAGGGGAACGGGGTGTTCGGGAGGTCCTCCGTCCGTGCTGAGGTGGGTCGCATTGGGGAGAGAGACATCGGTGGAGGGGGCTGCGTAGGGATTGTTTCCCGGCTGGGCGGATGATGGGACCAGTTGGGGGATGGTGGTGGCGGCGATCCATTCGGGGAGTCCTTCTGTCCAGACAAGGGAGGAAGGGGGAAGTCCTTGGGCGATGAGTTGCTGGAGTTGGGAAAAGGGAACGGGGCCCTTTTGTTCGCCAGCTTCAGAGTAGAACCACAGGCTGTTAGGAGAGGTGTTCATTTTGAAGATTCAATCAGAGGCTGGAGGCGGCATCCAGCACGATTCGTTCGGTGGTGGGCCAGTCGATGCATTGGTCGGTGATGGATTGGCCGTAGGTGAGTTGGTCGAGGGGCTGTGGGAATTTTTGGTTTCCGGCGACGAGGTGGCTTTCGAGCATGGCTCCGATGACGGAGGTGTCACCGGCGGCGCGCTGGCGGACGATCTCTTCGAAGACCGCGGGCATGCGGGCCTGGTCCTTGCCGCAGTTGGCGTGGGAGGCGTCGACCATGATGCCGGGGGCGAGGTTGTGTTTTAAGAGGGTGTCGCGGGTGGCTTTGATGGAGTCGGAGTCGAAGTTCGGGCCGTTTTCTCCGCCGCGAAGGATAAGGTGGCAATCGGGGTTGCCGGCGGTGGAGACGGCGGAGGCGACGCCCTCTGACGAGACTCCGAGGAAGGTTTGGGGGTTGCTGGCGGCCTTGATGGCATTGATGGCTGCGGTGACGTCCCCGGAGGTGGTGTTTTTAAACCCGAGGGGCATGGAGAGGCCGGAGGCCATTTGGCGGTGGGTTTGGCTTTCACTGGTGCGGGCACCGATGGCGGACCAGCTGATGAGATCGGCGATGTATTGCGGGGTGATGGGATCAAGAAGTTCGGTGGCGGTGGGGAGGCCGAGGGAGAGGATTTCCTTGAGGAACTTGCGGGCCTTTTCGAGACCTTTGGGGATGTTGTCGGAGCCATCGAGATCGGGGTCCATGATGAGGCCCTTCCAGCCGACGGTGGTGCGAGGTTTTTCGAAGTAGACGCGCATGACGACGAGGATTTTGTCTTTCACCTCGTCTGCGAGGGTGGCGAGTTTTTCGGCGTATTCGCGGCAGGCTGAGGTATCGTGGATGGAGCAAGGGCCGACGATGAGGAGGAATCGGGAGTCGGGGACGAAGAGTGATTTTTGGATTTCGAGGCGTGAGGATTCGACCAAGTTGGCCTCGTCGTCGGTCGGGGAGACGTCCTTCATGAGGATGGCGGGGGAGGGCAGGGGGGCGTTGTTGAGGACGCGGAGATCGGAGACGGTGGCCATGTGCGGGAGATATTGAGTTTTCGTGTTCATCTTTCAAGGCTCGGTTGCTAGAGATGTGCCCATGAAGAGCGAAGGACTGAGATTGTTGGAAGCATTGACGCAGGCGCACAGTGTTCCGGGATACGAGGATGAGGTGCGGAAGATCTTTGTGGATGAGTTGAAGGGGAAGGGTGAGCTGGGAGCGGACAATTGCGGATCGGTTTATTGCCGGAAGGGATCGGGAGCGAAGGTTTTGGTGGCGGGGCACATGGATGAGGTGGGATTTCGGGTGCAGAATATTTTGCCGAACGGGTTTTTAAAGATCGTGCCGGTGGGCGGATGGTGGGGACATTCCCTGTTGTCGCAGCGGGTGGAAGTGAAGACCTCGCGCGGGGATAAGATCATGGGGACGATTTCATCCAAGCCGCCGCATTTTTTGCCGGAGGCGGAGCGAGCGAAGGTGTTAGGGGTGGAGAGCATGTTCGTTGATATATCGGCGGCGACGCAATCCGAGGCGGAGGGCTGGGGGGTGCGATTGGGTGATCCGGTGTGTCCCTGGAGTCCGTGGACACCGATGCAGAAGGAGGATTATTACATGACGAAGGCCTTCGACAACCGGGTGGGAATGGCGGGGGCGATTCAGGTGGGTCAGGTGGCGGAGAAGACGCCTTGTGAGTTGATTGTGGCCGGGACGGTGCAGGAGGAGGTGGGTCTGCGAGGGGCGAAGGCTCTGGCGAATGCGCTTCAGCCTGATGTGGCGATCGTTTTGGAGGGGCCTCCGGCGGATGATACTCCGGGGATGTCGATTGCGGAAAGTCAGGGTGCCTTGGGTCAAGGAGTGCAGATTCGTTTGATGGATCCGAGTGCGCTGATGAACCCGCGTTTGGCGCGCTTTGCGATCGAGACGGCGATTGAAGAGGGGATTCCTTACCAGGTGACGGTGCGGACGAGCGGGGGGACGGACGCGGGATCGTTCAATAATGCCAATGAAGGGATTCCATCCGTGGTGTTGGGAACGCCGGCCCGATACATTCATTCCCACAACGGAATTATTTGTTCGGATGATTATCTGGCGATGGTGGCACTTGTCCTGGCGATGGTGAAGAGGCTTGATGATGAGAAGGTAAGGAGTTTTACGAAGTTTATCTAACAGGCGGCTGTAAAATCCCGGTCGCTTTGTAATGGCGGGATGGCGGAAAATTGATTTTGATCCCATTGTTGTGAAGGAACTTTGGGAACAGGCCTTATTGGGGCATAACCTGCCATTTACCATTTTGATGGGAGTGGTGGGGTTGTTCTGGTTGTTGAGCGTGGTGGGGACTTTTGATGCTGATGCCTTCGATGTGGATTTTGAGGCCGATGGCGATGTCGACGGGGGTGGAGCGTTTGGAGGGGTGATGAGATTTGTGAACGCGCAGGATGTTCCGGTGATGATCATCCTGAGTTTGTTGGCGTTGTTCATGTGGTTGATCTCGATCATCTCGAACTATTATTTAAATCCGGCGGGGAGCGAGTTGGTTGCCTTCGGGCTTCTTTGCGGGAATTTTGTGGTGAGCGTGCTTCTGGTGAAGTTTGTGACGCAGCCACTGCGTCCGGTGTTGCGGGCGCTTAAGAATGACAAGGAGCATCAGGAGCCTTTGATCGGTTCTTCGGGGGTGGTGAAAAGTCGCGTGCTGGACGGGAACTTTGGCCAGTGCGAGGTGAGCCGCCCCAAGGGTGCTCCGGCATTGTTGAACTGCAGATTGGCGGGCGATGGGGATGCTCTCGTTCGCGGCGATGAAATTTTAGTGATCGACTACGATGAGTCGGATCAAAAATATCTTATTAAACCTCTCAAATCACCTTCATCCGAATCATGAAACTATTAGATACGACTCCACTTGCAGCCATTCTGGATGGCGCTCTCATGGTCGCCGTGCTTGGCGCGGTGGCAATTATTGGCTTTGGCCTTTTTGTCCTGCTCACCTTTTACCGAAAGGTGGAGAAGGGAACGTCCCTTGTCCGGACGGGAATGGGCGGGACGAAGGTGTATTTCAATGGCGGGGTGGTGATTCCGATCGCGCACCGTGCGGACATGATGGATATTTCCCTGAAGCGGATTGAAATCGACCGGACCGGGAAGAACGGACTTATTTGCAAGGATAACCTACGGGCAGATATCAAGGTGGCGTTCTTTGTGAGGGTGAACAACGCATCCGAGGATGTGCTCCGGGTTGCGGAATCGATTGGATGTGATCGGGCTTCTTCCGAGGAAGAGATCCGCGCTCTTTTTGATGCGAAGTTTTCCGAGGCTCTCAAGACGGTGGGCAAGCGTTTTGATTTCATTTCCCTTTATGAGGATCGTGACACGTTCAGGGATGAGATTTTGAAGGTGATCGGGACGGATCTGAACGGGTTCGTGTTGGATGATGCCGCGATTGATTACCTTGAGCAGACTCCGCTCTCGATGCTGGATCCGGACAATATTCTGGATGCCGAGGGTATTAAGAAGATCACCGAACTGACGGCAAGCCAGGCGAAGCTCTCGAACAATATTCAGCGGGATAAGGAGAAGGTCATCAAGCAGCAGGATGTGGAAGCACGGGAAGCGATTCTCGAGTTGGAGCGTCAGTTGGCGGAGACCGAAGCGAAGCAGAAGCGTGAGGTGGAGACGGTGCAGTTCCGGGAGGAAGCGGAGGTGGCGAAGGTGCAGGAAGAGGAGCGGCAGAAAGCCGAGCAGGCGCGAATTGCGGCTGAGGAGGAAATTCAGATTTCCGAGGAGAATAAGCAGCGCCAGGTTCTGGTGGCCCAGCGGAACAAGGAGCGCACGGACGGGGTGGAACTGGAGCGGGTGGAGCGTGAGCGGATGCTTGAGGAGATTGAGCGGAAGCGGGTGACGGAGCTGAAATCGATCGAAGCTGAGAAGGCGATCGAGGTTCAGAAGAAAGAGATTCAGGAGGTCATTCGCGAGCGGGTGGCGGTCGAGAAAGGGGTGGTGGAAGAGCAGCAACGGATCAAGGATACGGAGGAATTTGCGACGGCTGATCGCTACAAGCAGGTCACGGTCACGACAGCTGAAGCGAATGCGCAAGAGTCTCTGATCAAGCAGATCAAGGAAGCGGAGGCGCATAAGGAGGCCGCCCAACTGAAAGCGGATGAAGAGGCGTATTCGGTGCTTAAGGCTGCGGAGGCCGGCAAGGGAGCCGCCGAGATGCGCGCTGCCGAGCGGGTGATTCAGGCCGAGGCCGAGGAGACTGCTTCCGAGAAGGAGTCATCGGCCAAGAAGATGCTTGCAGAAGCAGTGGCCAAAGAGGCTGCGGCTGAAGGGTTGGGTGAGGCTGATGTTATTCGGGCCAAGGGCAATGCTGATGCGGAGGCAATCGAGAAGAAAGCCGGAGCGATGAAGCTCTTTGAAGAAGCGGGGCAGGAGCACGAAGAGTTCAAGCTGGAGCTGGAGAAGGAGAAGGCGGTTGAGTTGGCTGAAATTGACGTGCAGCGTCAGATTGCGGAGCAGCAAGCGATTGTGGTGGGCGAAGCTCTCAAGTCGGCCAAGATCGATATCGTGGGTGGTGAGACGCAGTTCTTCGACCGCATTACGAATGCCATTACGACCGGCAAGGTTGTCGACCGCACGGTGGGGAATAGCGAGGTGCTTGGGGATGTGAAGGAGACCTTCTTCAATGGGGATCCCGATTATTTTAAGGCGCAGCTGGCGACTTGGATTGATGACTTCGGAGTTTCGACCGAGGACGTGAAGAATCTGAGTATCAGTGCTCTTTTAGGGAACCTGGTGGGGACTGCGAAGGGTGAAGAGAGGCAGAAGCTTGTCGGAATGCTGGGGGCCGCCGAGCGGTTTGGCGTTGGCGATATGAAGGCTGCTGATCTTATTAAGAAGCTTGGGTAGGAAGGACCCAGGTTGTTTTGAAACGGTGTTGGAGATTCGGAGGGGCCGATATCTCCGCACCTTGAGGCCCAATTTATCAATCGCGTTTACAATCGATGTCAGCAGAAGAATCCCAACAATTAGAGGGTGGAGCCTACGAGGTGATCCGGGCCCGTCTTGAAAAAGGCGGAGTGGAACTGAGTGCCCGACTAGCGGCCCTCAATGAATCCCGTCAGGAGGTCTTTGGGGCGGTTGAGACGGAGTTGGTGGCGACCGAGCGGGTTTCGACGGAGCATAATTGTACGCCGCGAGGGATGATCGCGGTGGGGCAAAATCGGTTTCTTTTTGGTTACAATACGCAGTTTGGGCTGAAGGCGACGACGGAGCCGGGGGATGTGTTTGCGGCGTATGATTATGATCCGGAGACGCACCGGTTTACCAGGGTGGGGCTGGAGGAGGTTCTGGGGGATTCGGGGTTTCAGGATGATTTTCACTATCTCTACAAATACTACCGGGAGACGGTTTTTCTGAAGTTTATGGTGATCGGGCCGCATCTCTTTATGGCGATGCAGGTGGGGAAGTCATTGGCCGACCTGAAGGCGTTCAAGTGGCTGATGAAGGGGGACGGGACGTTGGAGTATTTGGGGAACCGATTTGATCACGAGTACAAGTTCCCGCCTCAACAGGAGTTTGAGTGGAAGCGGGCGCATCGGGATATGCAGCGATCCGGTGAGCATCCGCACATCTCGATTGAGGATCGGGTTTTTGTAGAGACGGTGGGCGGTGATCTGACGATCAAGATCGAGGATAACACGGAAGACGGAGAGGGGATTTATCGGGAGCCGGTGACCGAACTGGATCAGACGCTGGATGATGCGGAGTTTTTCTATGCGACGGTGGGGCCGCTGATCCTGCTGAAGGTGCTTCCTTACCGGGAGGAGTTGTATCGGTATCTTGTTTTTAATGAGAAGACGCAGACGGTGCATCGGGTGGATGCGATCGGGCATTCGTGTGTGTTGCTGCCGGATGAGCAGGGGTTGGTTTTTTCGAATGGTTATCTGCTGCTGACGGGGGAGGCGAAGTTGTTTGAGACCGAGCTGACGGACATGCGTTTTGAGCGTCGGGTGGTCAGTGCGAACGGGGAGGACACCCTTTACGTGTTCTACAACCGGGTGAGTGGCGACTACGTGCTGCTCTCGTATAACATGATTTCGCAGTCAGTGGAAACGCCGGTGATTTGCAATGGCTACACGGTGTTTCCGGATGGGCGGATGATCATTTTCCGGACGGAGGAGGAGCCTCAGAAGCATCATGCGCTGCAGGTGTGGCAGACGACTTATATTTCGGATGAGGTGGCATCCGGCCAGGCGGCGCAGTCGGAATCCTATCTTTTCAAGATCGGGAACGCGGAGTTGGTGAGGGGGATGTCGGAGTGTCGCGAGGTGCTGACCTTGCTACGGAAGGATGACAATTATGGGGGGCTGTATCTTGATCTTGCGAAGAAGACGGGGGACATCATTGATACCTATTTTTGGTTGGGACAGGAAGAGGCGGGAAGATTGTCCGAGCCGTTGGGTGATATTCGGGCGGCGGCATCGTCGGCGATTGATGAATTTGAGAAGGTGCAGGCCTTGCGGAGGTCCACGCTGGAGCGGACGGGGGCGGTGCGGGGAGGGGTTGAGGAATTATTGCGGGCGGTGCGGCATTCTCCGCCGGATGATATTTTGGGTTTTGTGCATCATCTGGCCGAGCTCCGGAAGCGGAGGGGAGATATTATTGGGCTGCGGGAGCTGCGTTATGCGGACTCCGGGTTGATCGATGGGTTGGAAGGTGAGGTTGCCGAGGCCACGGACAAGACGGCCCAGAAGACGGTGTCTTTTTTGCTGAAGGAAGAGTCGCTTGATCCGTATCGCCGGAAGGTGGATGAGCAGCAGGAGCGGGTGCCGAAGTTGTCGAAAGTGGTGGAGGCCGACGAGGTGACCGAAGCGTTGGACCAAGCGGGCAAGGAGCTGGAGATGCTCATCGATGTGGTGGGGAATCTCAAGATCGAGGATGCTACGCAAACGACAGCGATCATCGACAGTGTCTCCGGGATTTATTCGACCCTGAACGGGGTGAGGGCGGAGCTGAAGAATAAGCGTAAGGATTTGGCGAAGGGAGAAGGGGTGGCGCAGTTCGGCGCGCAGATGAAGCTGCTGGGGCAGGCGGTGGTGAACTACCTGGACCTGTGTGATACGCCGGAAAAGTGTGATGAGTATCTCACGAAGGTGATGGTGCAGCTGGAGGAGCTGGAGGGGAAGTTTGCGGAGTTTGACGAGTACGTTGAAGAGCTTTCGGCGAAGCGGGAGGAGATTTATGAGGCGTTTGAGGGACGGAAGCAGTCGCTGTTAGAGAAGAAGAATCGTAGGAGCAACCAGCTGGTGAAGTCGGCGGAGCGTATTCTTTCGGGGATTAAGAACCGGTTGGGCGGGTTTGGGGAGATTAGTGAAATCAACGGTTACTTTGCCGGGGATTTGATGATCGAGAAGGTCCGTGATGTGATCGCGGAGCTGACCGCGTTGGGTGATGCGGTGAAAGGGGATGACATTCAGACGAGGCTGAAGACGACCCGAGATGATGCGATTCGGGCGTTGAAGGACCGGAAGGAACTGTTTGTTGACGGGGAGGCGATCATCAAGTTCGGGAAGCATCGTTTCTCGGTGAATGAGCAGGAGCTGGAGTTGTCGATTGTGCCCCGGGAAGGGGAGATGTGCTTTCACCTTTCGGGGACGAATTTTTTCCAGGAAGTCAGGGATGAGAAGTTCCTTTCGACCGAAGCGGTGTGGGACCAGGAAGTGGTTTCCGAGACGAAGGAAGTTTATCGGGGGGAGTGGTTGGCGTATCAGTTTTTGAAGGCCGGGATTGAGGAGGTGTCGCTGGAAGCGGTGCAGCAGTTCATGCAGCCGCGCTACAATGAGGGATACCTCAAAGGGGTGCATGATCATGATGCGCTCAAGATTGTGGAGGTCCTGAAGCCGATGCATGAGGGGGCGGGCCTGTTGAAGTATGGGCCACGTGTGCGGGCGAAGGCGCTGATGGCCTGGGAAGAGTGGGATGGGGAGGAGAAGGAGGCTTTGATTGGTCGGCTGCAGTCGCACGGGGAGCGGAAGAAGGTGTTTGGGGTGAGTGAGTCGTCTGAGATTTGGAAAGATGTGTTCATCGTTGAGATGGAAGATCGTTTTTCCGAGGAGGCGGCGGAGTATCTTTATGAGGAGCTTACGACAGGTGAGGGCTTTGTGGTGTCCCAAGCAGGGGCTGAGATTTACAAACATTTCAAGAGTGAGCTCACGGCGAAGCGGGCCGGGAAGATCTTTGAGGCGGCGCTGAAGCCATTTGCCGAGTCACTTTCGGGAAGGTTTTCGGTGGCGATGGATTGGCTGTCGGCAGTCAGTGGTGAGGATGCCACTTACGAGGCAGCCTACTGGATTGCGAGGGGCGGTTATGAGGAACGGTGGGTGCAGAGTGTGGGGCTGACGGGGGAAGTCGAAGGGCTGAAGGGATCGCACCGGCTGCTTGAGGGGGGGAGATTGGCGTTTCAGTATCATGATTTCATGGACCGGATGCGGTTCTTTGAGCAGGAGCAAGTGCCGACCTTCATGGCGTATCACGAATCCAAGCAGAACCTGGTGGATGTGAAGCGGGAGGAGATGCGGCTGGAGGAGTTTAAGCCGCGGGTGATGAGTGCCTTTGTGCGGAACCGTCTGATCAACGAGGTGTATCTGCCGATGGTGGGGGATAATCTGGCGAAGCAGATGGGGACGGCGGGTGATGAGACGCGGACGGACCGGATGGGCCTGCTGCTGTTGATTTCACCTCCCGGTTACGGGAAGACGACCTTGATGGAATACATCGGGAATCGTCTGGGGCTGACCTTCATGAAGATCAATGGTCCGGCGCTGGGGCATCATGTGACCTCGCTGGATCCCCAGGATGCTCCGAATGCTTCTGCCCGGGAAGAGATTGAGAAGTTGAACCTGGCGCTGGAGATGGGGGATAATGTGATGATTTATCTTGATGATATTCAGCATACGAACCCGGAGTTTTTGCAGAAATTCATCAGTCTGTGTGACGGGCAGAGGAAGATTGAGGGGGTGTTCAATGGGAAGGCCAAGACCTACGACCTCCGCGGGAAGAAAGTTGCCGTGGTGATGGCGGGGAATCCCTATACTGAAAGTGGCGGGAAGTTCCAGATTCCCGATATGCTGGCGAACCGGGCGGATACGTATAATTTGGGCGATATTTTGGGTGATCACGAAGAGGCCTTCAAGGCGAGCTTCATTGAGAACTGTCTGACCTCGAACAGCGTGTTGAGCAAGCTGGCGAGCCGGACTCAGAAGGATGTGTATGCGGCGATGGCGATTGCGGAGACGGGATCGAGCGAAGGGGTGGACTTTGAGGGGAACTATACGCCGGCGGAGATTGACGAATTTGCGAAGACGCTGAGGCATCTGTTCCGGGTGCGGGATTCAATTCTTCGGGTAAATATGGAGTATATCCGGAGTGCGGCGCAGGAGGATGCCTATCGGGTGGAGCCCTCGTTTAAGTTGCAGGGTTCCTACCGGAACATGAACCGGATTGCGGAGAAGGTGATTCCGATGATGACGGCGGAGGAGGTGGAGGGCCTTATTTTCGACCATTATGAAAATGAGTCGCAAACGTTGACGACGGGAGCGGAGGCCAACTTATTGAAATTTAAGCTGATGGAGGGGGTGATGACTGAGGAGGAGGCCGCGCGCTGGGCTCAGATTAAAAAGGATTTTGGGAAGCAGAAGCTACTGGGAGGTGCGGGGGAGAATGATCCGGTGGCCCGGGTGGTGGCGCAGATGAGTCAGTTCAATGAAGGGCTGGATGCGATCGGGCAGGGGCTGAGTCGGCCACAGAGTTTGGCTGATGCGAGTATCGAGCAGCTTTCACGGATAATCGAGGGGTTGAGGGCGGTTCCGGTGCAGGTCGACATCAAAGTGGTGCCGGTGCAGGACGACGGGGATTCCATCGAGAGCATTTCGAAGGGATCCGATTCCCCGATTGATATCGAGCCTGAGGTGAGGCAGGGAGATTGAAGCCGGAGCTTACTTTCTTTGCCGCCTTGGATGCGAGTCGGAGAGGCTGACCTTTCTGGTCTTGCGGGTGGGGCTGGCAAGACCCCGGGCGTTGGCATCTTTGGAAACGTCGGCATACCTTGGGTTGACCCGGACCCGACTGGTGAATCTCTCGCCGCAGAAGGGACAGAGAAAGGATTGCGCGAAGAGAATCGAAGAGGAGAGCTTCAGGCGATAGCTTCCAAAGAAGGTCTCTGCCTTCCGGTGCTTGGAGCATTTACGCGGCATCATCATCGGGGCCTGACAGAGCTGGCAACGGCATCTGGATCCGATGGTGAGGCTCAAGAGCCAGGTAAGGAGAGCCAGCCCGAGGGTGATTCCGGCTGTCTTGGAGTAAGACCAATCTTCCAGAACGATGGCAGCGAGAAGGAGGAGAATGGTGGCGGTCAGGCTAATTGCCGCAAGACCCAGAAGAATACTGCTTTGGACGAGTGATCGGGCCATCTGGTGACTGCGGAGATAATGCATGAAGTTGGGGGTTATAAATCTGGTTGCATTAACTGACGAAACAGGCGGCCGGAATCTTCAATTTATTTGCGTGAAAATATGAGAAAATCCACGCTCGGGATTCTATTTAAGCAATGTTGATGCCAACAATGGCAATTGTGCCCCAATGACAGGTCCCGGTCAGGTCCCGGTGGCCACACGATCTCACCTTTTCTTGGATGGCAAGTGTCCGGAATTTCTCACGCTGGAGATGGGACGGCGGACTTCCGCATTGGGAGTGACAATGTGCGCCGAGTTGGAGGCCAACGCGATGGGGTTGTCAGGGCGGGTACAGGAGAAGTGTTCTCCACAGCAAGGACAGGTGTATCGTCCGCAGAAGGTCACCCCCAAAGCAAGACGGAGCCGATGGCTGCCGAAAGCGGTGCGGGAGTTCTGGTGTTTGGTGCATTTCTGGGAAAGCATCATGGCTGCCTGACAGAGCTGGCAGCGGCATCTGAATGCAAAGAAGGCATTGAAGCCGGTAAAGAGAAGAAAGAGACCAAAGGCACCTCCGACAGCCCAGAGGATGTTCATCTCGTTGGTGATGACGCTCCATGCCAAGAGCCCGAAGAAGCTGACTGCGCTCAAGTAGGCGATAATGAAGCTCAAGCTGCTCATTTTGAGAGCTCTGACCATCCCCCGGTGGCGTAAGTAGTGCATATTGCGAATTGGTTGTTGTTGAATTGCACGATGTGACCGGGGGGCGAGTGGGTCACACCAAGAGCAATGAGAACCGAACTGTTGGCCGGTTTGTAATTATTGTCGAGATAATGCGTAGAAAACTATCAACAGGTCGTTGAGAAATCCGGCAAGAATCGTTGTTTCAAAATTGGTAGCAGTTCTCCTGCCAAAATTACCATGGGGTCATTCCTCCATTTACGTGAAGGGTCTGGCCGGTGATGAAGGATGACGCTTCCGAAGCAAAGAAGGTGACAGCGTTTCCGATATCGGAGGGTGTTCCCCAGCGTCCGGCGGGGATTTGAGAGAAATAGCCGTCTTTGTCTTCCTGGGGATCGTTTGCGTGTCGCTCGACAGGGATCCAGCCGGGGGCGATCATGTTGACGGTGATGCCGTGGGGGGCGAGTTCTTTGGCCATGCTGCGGGACCATCCGATCTGCCCCCCTTTGGCGGCGACGTAGGCGGAGAAGTTGGGGTTTGAGCAGGCAAAAACCTCGGAGGTGATATTGATGAAGCGGCCCCATTTTTGGGCCTTCATGGCGGGGAGGGCGGCTTGGGCGAGGAGGAAGGGGCTGATGACGAAGAAGTCGAGCATCTGGCGGTAGAATGCTTCATCGTACTCCTCGATGGGTTTTTGGGGTTGGGGCGGGGTGGCATTGGGGACGATGATATCGACGGGGCCGAGTTCGTTGCCGGCCTGTTCGATGAGAGCTTTGACGTCCGATTCCCGGGAGACATCGGCTTTGATGGCGATGGCGGAGCCGCCGTTTGCGATGATTTCATCCGCGATCTTCTGTCCTTGCCCGATGTTGTTGAAGGCGTTGATGACGACTTTTGCTCCGGCGTTGGCGAGGCTCTGTGCGATGCCGGCGCCGAGGCCTTTGCTGCTGCCGGTTACGAGGGCGACGTGGTTCTGGAGAGAGTGAGGATTCATCGGATATGGGGAGGTTACGGAGGAGGGGTGGGAAGTAGATCAATAAAGTGGTAAAGAACGATAGTTCTTTGTGGTTTGTAGCGTTAGAATCACGATCCCCAAAGGGGGATGATGAGTGTTGAGATGAAGGGAATGGTTTCGTTTTTTGGCTATCGCGGTGCTGTCCGGGCAGGCATCGGCGTTTTTGTGGCGAGCGGTGGCTTTTTAATGGCGGAGAAGATTGGAGAGGGTGTGGTGTTTTTCGAGAGCAAAGTACGGCCAATTTTGGTGGAGCATTGTTATCGGTGTCACTCGGAGGAGGAGGGGAAGCGGAAGGGCGGGTTGCTGCTCGATCGGAAGGCGGGTTGGATGGAGGGAGGAGATAGCGGGGAGTCGGTTTTGAATCTGAAGGAGCCGTCGGAGAGTCTGCTGATCAAGATGGTGCATCACGATCCTGATTTTGAGGCGATGCCTCCGAAATCGAAGTTATCGGAGAAGGAGATCGGGGATTTGGTGAAGTGGGTGGAGATGGGGGCACCGGATCCCCGGGGTGAGGCGATTGGGGAATCGGTGGCGAAGGAGGCGTTTGATCTGGAAGAGCGGAGCAAGTGGTGGTCTTTGCAGCCGCTGATGGAGGTGAAGGTCCCGGAGGTGGAGGGAAAAGGATGGCCGCTGAATGAGGTGGATCGTTTTCTAAAGGTGAAGCTGGAGGAAAAGGGATGGGAGCCTGCGGGGGAGGCGCGGAAGGAAGATTTGCTGAGGAGGCTGAGTGTGACGCTGACGGGCCTGGCTCCGACGGCCGAGGAGGTGTTGGAGTATTTGGAGGATGAGGAAGAGGGGGCTTATGAGCGGCAGGTGGATCGGCTGATGGGGTCGGTTCATTTTGGTGAGCGCTTTGCGCGGCACTGGATGGATGTGGTGCGGTTTGCGGATTCGAAGGCGTTTGAGTCGGACTACACGATTCCCTACACGGCGGAGTACCGTGATTATCTGATTCGGTCCTTCAATGCGGATGTGCCGTTTGATCAGTTCGTGAAGGAGGCGTTTGCGGGTGATCTTTTGGCGGAGCCGAGGGTGGTGAATGGGGTGAATGAGTCGGTGATGGGGCCGGGGTTCATGTTGTTTACCGATGGGCAGCATGGTCCGCCGGATATTCATGAGGATGAGGCGCGGGTCTTTGATGGGATGATCAATACGGCGACGGTGGCATTTCAGGGGCTGACGGTTTCGTGTGCGAAGTGTCATGACCATAAATTTGATGCGATCACGACGGCGGATTATTATTCTTTTTACGGGATGCTGCGGAGTTCACGGCTGCATTATGCGAATGCGCAGGTGATTCCGGAGCATGATGCGAGCGTGGTGGCGGAGATTCAGGCGATTGAGGACGAGGTCCTGAAGGGATCGCTGGGGAAGATGGATTTTTTGCGAGAGGCTGTCGAAGTGGCGACGGCGACGGTTGCTGATCCGGAGTGGGCGGAGCGGATTGCGCAGGTGGGGAAGGCGAAGGATCGGGAGAAGGCGATGGCGGATCTGCGAACGGAGTTTCGAGAGTCGGGAGCGAATTGGTTGGCGGAAGAATGGTTTCAGTTTTTGGTGATGGATCGTCCGGCGATGGAGTTGGCGGGGTTGCGGAGGGCGCTTCTGGGTCAGAGAGTGAAGAAGGCGGGACTGATGGTGGATCAGGGGAAGAAATTTGAGTGGGTTGCGAAGGGGGAAGGATTTGAGCGTGTGGATGAGGAGGTGTTGCTTTGGGATGCGGTGGAGACGGCGCGGATACGGGGTGGCGCGGGGCCGGGTTATGTTTCGGGGCGGGTGAGCGGAAAGCTGGACGGGACGTTGAGGAGTGGGGACTTTGTGTTGGATGGGAAGCCGGTGGAACTTTGGGTGAAGGGGCAAGGGGCGGTGGTGAATCTGATTGTGCGGAATTATGAGTTGGTGGGTTATGGGCCAACGACGAACGTGTTGCGGAAGGTGGTGAACTCGGACTCGCCGGTGAAGCTGACTTTTCCGACGACGCTTTGGGAAGGTGAGACGGCTTATCTGGAAGTGCTTCAGCATGGCGAGGTGATGCAGTGTTATCGTGCCAAGGAAGACCTTCCGCGGATTAACGAGCGGGCCTATGCGGTGGTGCCGGACCGGGTGGATTCGGGGCGGTGGGATGTTGATTGGGGTGGGGATGTGTCGATTGTGTTGGCGCGGCTGAAGGAGTTGTTAGAGGCCGGGGAAAAGCGGGAGTTGATTGGGGCGTTGGCGGCGGAGGGATTGCTGCCTCAGGCGGATACGGACAGTGAGTCGGGTCGTAGCTTGGTGGCGCTTCATGGGAGCTTGCCGAAGCCGCGGTACGTGCGGACGTTGACCGACGGGCCGGGGATGGAGCAGCGGGTTTATGTCCGTGGGAATCATAAGTCGGAGAGTAAGGAGGCGAATCCGAAGCGATTCATGGATGCGTTTGGAGGAACACATTTTGAGGAGAAGGGGAGCGGGCGGCTTGAGTATGCGGAGCATCTGTTGACGACGGGGCAGGCGTTGACGGCGCGGGTGCGGGTGAATCGGATTTGGTCGCGGATTTTTGGGCAGGGCTTGGTCTCATCGGTTGATGATTTTGGAAAGATGGGGACGGCGCCGAGCCATCCCGAGTTGCTGGATTATTTGGCGGGGGAGTTTGTGAAGAACGGGTGGTCGACGAAGTGGCTGATTCGGAAGCTGGTGACGACGCGGGCATTTCAGATGTCATCGAAGCGTGGGTCCGAGGTGATGGAGGCTGATCCGGGAAACATTTTTCTACAGCATATGCCGCTGCAGCGGATGGATGCGGAGTCGGTGCGGGATCATCTGTTGGCGGTGAGCGGGAATTTGAAGGAAGATGTTTTTGGTCCTGCCGTGGGTCCGTGGGTGGGGGATTTGCCGGGGTCCCGGGCGAGTCCCCGAAATGGTCCATTGGATGGGGCGGGACGACGGTCGATTTATCAGCAGATGCGGCGGAACTTTTTGCCTTCGTTTCAGCGGGCCTTCAATTTGCCGCTTCCGGTGGCGCCGGTGGGGCAGCGGCAGGTGACGAATGTGCCGGCACAGGCTTTGGCGCTGTTGAACCATCCGCTGGTGATTCAGCAGGCGGAGGGATGGGCCAAGAGATTGGAAGCATCGAGTGATGATGTGGAGGAGCGGATTCGCTTGATGCATTTGCAGGGGTTCTCGCGGGAGGCGACGGAGCGGGAAGTGCGTTGGGCGAAGGGTGCTTTGGAGGAGTTTTTGAAAGAGGAGGATCAGGCGAAGGCCTGGGTCTCGCTGTGTCATGTGATGATGAATCGAAAGGAGTTTATTTATGTCTTCTAGGATTGAGCAGATGTTGCGACGTCGAGAGTTTATGGGGCGTGGGGCGATGGGTTTTGGGTCGCTGGCGCTGAGCAGTCTTCTCCAGCAGGAGACGCGTGGGGTGGTGCGGGCTCCGCATTTTCAGCCGAAGGCGAAGAGTGTGATCTTCCTCTACATGGATGGCGGGGTGTCGCACGTGGATAGCTTTGATCCGAAGCCCTTGCTGGCGAAGGAGAACGGGCAGAAGCCGAAGTTTAAGGTGGATAAGACGGTGTTTAACAACAACGGCAATATCCTCAAGAGTCCGTGGGAGTTTAAGAATCGGGGGGAGAGCGGGTTGCCGATCAGTGAGCTCTTTCCGCACATTGCGAAGTGTGCGGATGATCTGTGCGTGATTCGGTCGATGACGGCATTTTCGCCGAACCATCCGAACGCAAATTACTCACTGCACAGTGGTCACGTTTTGACAGGAAGGCCGAGCATGGGAGCGTGGGCTTCGTATGGATTGGGCAGTGAGAATGAGACGTTGCCGAGTTATGTGGTGATTCACGGTGGGCAGGTGCCGTCGGGCGGGATGCAGATGACGGGGAATGGTTTTTTGTCGGCGAAGCACCAGCCATCGGTTTTTTTACCGAAGGGGCAGGTGATGCAGAATATTGTGCCGAAAGAGAGTGATGGGCTGCAGCGGAGGAAGCTGGCGATGTTGCGCGATATCGAGGGGGACCTTTTGAGTGCGCATCAGGATTCGGAGATGATTCGGTCGGCGATCGATAACTACGAGATGGCGTTCAAGATGCAGATGTCGGTTCCGGATGTGGCGGATTTGGAGAAGGAGACAGAGGCGACGAAGAAGCTCTATGGTTTGGATGGGAAGACGGAGGCGACGCGGACCTATGGGGCGCAGTGTCTGATGGCTCGTCGTTTGGTTGAGCAGGGGGTGCGGTTTGTGGAGTTGACGATTGCGAAGGCGGGAGGGGATCGCTGGGACCAGCATTCGAATCTGAAGGGAGGGCACTCGAGGAATGCGGCGATGGTGGATCAGCCGATTGCGGGGCTTTTGAAGGATTTGAAGTCACGTGGGATGCTCGATGATACCCTGGTGGTGTTTGCGGGTGAGTTCGGGCGGACGCCCTTTAGTCAGGGATCGAATGGCCGGGATCATAATCCGCAAGGGTTCTCGATCTGGATGGCCGGAGGGGGCGTGAAGGGAGGGATGAGCTACGGCGCGACTGACGAGTATGGGTATCGGGTGGTGGAGAATAAGCTTACGGTGCATGATCTCCATGCGAACATGCTTCATTTGCTGGGGCTTGATCACGAGAAGGTGACGTATCGTTATGGAGGGCGCGATGTGCGATTGACCGATGTTCATGGGGAGATCATTCCCGAAATTTTAGCTTAAGATGAAAACGATTCTAACACTGTCCTTGATGGGAGCCTTGGCGGCTCATGCGGCTCCTTTTGGTGAACAAATTAGCGAGACGGGGATTCGGCATTCGTTTTTGCTGACGGGGACGCGGACGATTATTGTGGATGAGGATTCGGAAGTGATCTGGGAAGTGAAGGCGAAGTCTCGTGATGGCTGGGTGTTGCCAAACGGGAATGTGCTGGTGGCATTTCGGGATGCGGTGAAGGAATTTGATCGGGAGAAGAAAGTCGTTTTTCAGTATCAGCTGTCTAAAGAGAATAAGGAGATCGGGACGGTGCAGCGCCTGGAGAACGGGAATACCTTGGTTACGGAGCTTGGGAAGAAGCCGCGCCTTTTGGAGGTGGGTCAGGATGGAGGGATCGCGGTGGAGGTGCCGCTGAAGCCGGAGACGGACAATGCGCACATGCAGACGCGGATGGCGCGGAAGATGGCGAATGGAAATTATCTCGTGCCGCATTTGCACGCCTTCGCAGTGAAGGAATATTCGCCAAAGGGCGAGGTGGTGCGGACGATTAAGACGGACCTTGCGGAGCTGGGAGGGCGGGAAAAGCGGAACTGGCCTTTCACGGCGATTCTAAAAGAGGACGGGAACGTGCTCGTGAATCTGACGAACGGAAATAAGACGGTGGTCTTCGATCAGGACGGCAAGGTTGTTTGGAAGGCGACGAATGAAGATGTCGCGGGTCGCTTTGCCGATCCTTGCGGGGGGCACCTGCTGGATAACGGGAACTTTGTGGTTTGTGCCTATGGGCAGAAGAAGAACGAGATGGCTGATCTGTTTGAGATCGATGCGGAGAAAAAGGTGGTCTGGGAATTCAAGGCGCCGGGTTTTCGCGGGGCGCATGAGGTTCACATTTTGACCACGAATGGGGAGAAGGTGGTGGGGAAGAGGTAGGCGATTCGCCTTTTGATCTTAACAAAAGATTAGTGATTTTTCCCGGCAGCGGTTTTCTTTGGTTCTCTTCATGGGGGTGGAGGTGGCGGTTCTGGCCAGTCAACCCTCAGCAGTCCTTTTGGAGCGTGATAGTCCGAGAGTAACTCCATGTTGGAAGTATCAAAGGTTCCGGGAATGTAGCTGATACCCAATGAGTCGCTATCGTTTCCAACTCCTGCGCTGACTGCGATGTAACCAGACTCATTTTGAAGAACGGTGATGACGTCTCCCCAGTTATTGGGATCAGTAGATTTGTAGGTTTGAGTTTTTGGGCTTTTGTCGCTCAAGATTTCTGCCGCTCGATTGTAGTAGCGCTTGATGAAGTCGCTGGATACCCCGTCGTTGAATGTATTGATCGAGCTCGATGATTTGGTCGTGATTCGGGTGGATTCATCTACCGAGCGGAGCCTCAAGAGCGCGAATTCAGCTTCAATGTTGGGCATGAATAGCCACAGAAGAAACGGGCTGATAATGAGGACACATGTACCAAGAATGATGAGGCCAACACGAATGACTTTTTTCATCTTCAACGATTGGGTCGCACTTTCAGCGCTCGTGGCTTCATGGGGAGGACGTAGGTTCCCTGAGAAGTTTTTGATTCTCAAAAAAGGGGATGTTCGGGGCAGGATGCCCCGGCTCCTTTTCCTAGAGAATCGAGCCGGGAGAGTAGCTCGCTGCTTCAGGGTGGGCTTTTTTGGCGGAGGCGACGAGGCCGAGGAAGTGGGTGATCTGGCTCGGGGCGGCGCCGGAGTTGTTCTGGCTGGTCTCGAGGATGTTGGCGAGGGTAGGCTCGTCGAGGGGGAAGCGGTCGTCGTTTCCGAGGCGGGAGACGAGGTTGTTCTCCTTCACTTCGCCAGTTCGGAGGTCGGCGACGGTGGCTACGGCGTGCTCCTTGATGATCTCGTGGGCGGTCTCGCGGCCGACTCCGGCTTTGACCGCTTCCATCATGAAGGTGGTGGTCATGAGGAAGGGGAAGTAGTGGTTGTTCTCGGCGGCGATGACGGCTTCATAGGCATCCATTTGAGAAAGGATGGTGAGGAAGGTCTCGAAGAGGCCGTCGATGGCGAAGAAGGAGTCGGGAAGCATCACGCGTCGGACGACCGAGCAGGAGACGTCGCCTTCATTCCATTGGTCGCCGGAGAGTCCGCCAGCCATGGTGAGGTAGCCCTTGAGGATGGTGTGGAAGCCGTTGACGCGCTCGCAGGAGCGGGAGTTCATCTTGTGTGGCATCGCGCTGGAGCCGGTCTGGCCGGGTGCGAAGCCTTCGGAGGCGGTTTCGTGGCCAGCCATGAGGCGGAGAGTTTTGCAGAGCGAGCTGGGCGAAGAGCCGAGATCGGTGAGGGCGCTGACGGTGGCAAGGTCGAGGCTGCGCGGGTAGACCTGACCGACGTTGATGTAGAGATCGGGGATGCCGAGGTGGGCGACGATGCGGCGTTCGAGGTCGGCAACCTTGGAGGCGTCGCCATCGAAGAGGGAGATGGTGTCCATCTGGGTTCCGACGGCTCCTTTGAGTCCGCGGACCTTGTAGTGGGAGATGAGGTTTTCGAGAGAGGAGTAAGCGCCGTGGAGTTCTTCGCCGAACATCGCGATGCGCTTGCCGAAGGTGGTGGGCTGGGCGGCGACGTTGTGGGTGCGGGCGGTGATGATGAGGTCCTTCCATTGGTCGGCGCGCTCGCCAAGGCGGGCAAGGGTGGTGACGGCTTTGTCACGGATGATGAGGAGGGAGCGGAAGACCTGGAGCTGCTCGACGTTCTCGGTGAGATCGCGTGAGGTCATGCCTTTGTGGATGTGCTCGTGGCCGGCGAGGTCGTTAAACTCCTCGATGCGGGCTTTGACATCGTGGCGGGTGATGCGCTCGCGCTCGGCGATGGCGGGGAGATTGACCTGATCGATGACCTTTTCGTAAGCGGCGATGGCATCGGCAGGGATGTCGAGGCCGAGGTCGTGCTGGGCCTTCATGACGGCGATCCAGAACTCGCGTTCGAGGATGATGCGTCCTTCGGCGGACCAGATGTTGGCGATGGCGGGAGAGGCGTAGCGTTCGGCGAGGACGTTTTGGATCACGGAGGAAGGGAAATGTTAAATGCTGAAAAATGGAACTCTAAACGCGATGAATTGAGAAGGATCATTGAGAACGCGGAGGAAGTAGAGGCTTGAGTGGGGAGGTTTTTTTAACCGCAGATGGACAGGATAGAGGGGATGGCTTGGATGGGGGGCTTGGGATGAGGGGGTTTTTCGGGGCTTGGTTGGGGAGGTGGAGCCGCAGATTGCGCAGATGGACGCAGATTTTTTTGAAGATGGAAAGAGGGGGAGCCTTGCGACGGTCATAGACCGCCGCTACAGTGCGGATATGGTTGATGTGAAGGAGTTGAAGGCGGTTTTGGGGGAGAATTTGGGGAAGCGGGTGCAGTTGGTGTTGCCGGGGGGAGAGGCGGTTCCGCAGCATTTTCATGTGACGGAGATTGGGGGGGTGCGGAAGGATTTTATTGATTGCGGGGGAACGCAGCGGGTGAGTTCGTGTTGCCTGATCCAGTGCTGGGTGGCGACGGACGTGGAGCACCGGATTGTGGCGGAGAAGTTTTTGGGGATTTTAAATTTGGGGAAGAAGGTGCTGGCGGGGGATTTTTTGCCGGTGGAGGTGGAGTATGAGGAGGGCGTGATTTCGCAGTATCCTCTGAAGGAGATTGAGGTGACCTATGAGGCGGTGGTGCTGCGATTGATGACGAAGCACACCGATTGTCTCGCGAAAGAGAAGTGCGGGATTCCGGAGGCGGAAGAGGACTGTTGAGGGCCCTTAGGTGGAGGTTGCTAGGATAGCAGCCAGAGATGAGATCAGCTTTTCGCGCAGCGGGAGGGCTTTGAGGTAGAGGGCGTGCTGGACGCGTTCGTATTCGCGTCGGCCCTCCGGGGTCTCGACCTTGATGGGGGGGTAGCCCCAGTCGGAGAGATCGTAGGGAGCGGCGCGCATGTCGATCTCGCGCGCTTCGATGGCGAAGAAGAGGGTTTCGCGGAGGAGATCGCAGGAAATCCAGGGGGAGCTTTTGTAGGCCCACTTGTAGAGGTCCATGTTGGCGTGGATGCAGCCGGGTTGTTCGTGTTCCTCGCGGGTGAGGAGAGTGGGTGAAAGTTTGTTGAAGGCGACGGCGTCGGGCGCGAAGAAGCGGAAGGCATCGAAATGGGAGCAGGTGACGGGGCGGGAGGCGACGAGGGCGTCGATTTCTTCCTGCGGGAGTCGGAGGGGTGCGGAGCCGCGGTGGCGAATGTCGGCTCCGGTGTAAACCATGGCCCACTCGTGAAGGCCGTGGCAGGCGAGGAGAGGAGGGCGGGATTGGGTGAGTTGGAGAAGATTGTGGATCCAGAGGAGTCGCTCGCGGCCTTTTGCGGTGAGGAGGGAGGGATCGATGGTGACGGTATTGTTCTCCCGCCGGTAGTATTTCGGGGAGAAATCGTGGGTGGGGTCGGCGTCGAGGGTGATTCCGAATCCGGGGTGCCATTTTTCGAGGCGGCCGAGGGAGTAGGAATAGTAGGTGTGGAGGAAGTCGAGGACGGGGTGTTTTTCGTGGCGCGACTTACGGACCCTCATGGGGAGGGTGATTTGTTCGACTTGTTTTCGATGCTCAAGGGCGTGCGCCTGCCAAGTGGAAGCGCTGAGAACATTGGAGGGATCGGTTTGCATGGGCTCCAACGAATCAGAGTGAGCAGCGGGATTCACTCGTCATCATTGGAAAGAGTGACAACTCTTGCAAGGCTTGGTGGTCCGGAAACCGAGGGGGTCGAACAGCTGAGGCGAAGAAAACACTCTGACCAGGCACCCGGCTATCAGCGTCTGCGACGGATAAGGCTGAAACCACCAAGGGCACAGAGAAGCGCGCTAGTCGGCTCGGGGACGGACGCGGAACCCGTCGTGAACGAGATGCTCTCCGTGGTGCCCGATGGAGTCGTCCAAGAAGTCGATGATGTGCGTTCGGGAATAAACCCCAGGGCTGTGAGGGTTGTATTTGGCGCCGTAGCGGTATAAGTGAGGCCGGTAGGAAATTGGTTTTTGTTCAATTCATCTGCCACGATCACGGTTCCGCTTTCGCCGATGATGACGAGAGGGATTGCGCTAAGTTCCGGAATAAAGTGGAAGCTGGAACCCAGACTAAGGATCGATGATGACGCACCACTGTAGGCAAAGGGGGCGTAACCGGACGAGCCGAACGAGGGTGATTGACCGGGACTCAGAATTGTATGGGTATCGGGGGCTGCCAAGAACGGGAGAAGGCTATTCGAGGCTCTGGATGAGCTGTAGGTTGAGGCGAGGTGGAGCCCCCTGAGGTCAACATTTCCATTCAATACCACAGAGACATTGAGCCCATCATTAAAGATATCTACCGTGATCTGAGATTGAGCCGGGAGTGAGAGTGCGCCGAAAATCAGGGCGACAGATGTGGGAGTAAGGTGTTTTGTGAACATTGTGTAAGGGTGTTTGCCACATGACCACGTTGATGTGGTGAGATTGTGTCACCTCAGTGTTTGAGCGAGAACCTGCGACTGTCGAATTTTCATTTTGATTTTGGAGGGGATGGGTCGGTCCTTGTTTTGCTTATTTATTTAATCTGTTGGTGAGTAGCTCATTAGGGGTTGTTGCTTCTGTTCCCGATCAAAAAAAAGATGGGGTTGGAGGGATGGTTAGCTTTCAGATATGTCTGATGATTGGGGCAACTTTTTCAAAGGGAGTGGCTCATTTTGATGCTAACAGCACACTGGGATTCCTGGCGCTTGGGGTCCTCGACGAAAATAAGAAAGCGTCGCTGAAGGAATCCGAGACTCTACTCGCATGAGAGAGAAATGCTTTTCCCGAAGCGGGTCCGGCAATGAGGGAGTGGGGGGCCTGAAAATGGCGAAGGCCGGATTCTTGCGAATCCGGCCTTCATTGGTTACGGGGATAGGATTTGAACCTATGACCTTCAGGTTATGAGCCTGACGAGCTACCTGGCTGCTCCACCCCGCGATCTATTTGGTGTCCTCTCGGACGGGCGGAAGCTAGGATTGGATTGGAAGGATCGCAAGTAAAAACTGAGAGAAATCCCAAGGAAGGGGAATGGTGATTAAAAGGGTTTGATTGCAAAGGAAGGTGGAGTTGTTCAGGGTGACGGTCGCAGGACGTGATGGAGGATATTCCAGAGGACCAGATCATCAAAAAACTCTACCGGGCGGGAAGCTTTGCGAAGAGTCCGATCGTATGCCCATCGTGCTTTTTAAAGATCGATGAGGTGGTGGAGCGGTGTCCGCGGTGTGATTTTTCGGGGGACGTGGCGGTGCAGCGGTATCCGTTTGCGGCGCCGCGGATGGAGCGTTTTATTGATTCGGCGGGGAAATTTGATGAGCGGGCGAGGAAGGCGATTGCGAGGAAGCTGGATGGGTTGGCGAAGCAGTTTCCGCAGGTGAGGATGTGTTTTTGCGCGCTGGAGCTTCCGGAGCATGTGGATTTGAGGGAATTTGGATTTTGGATGTTCAATGCGAGTCCGGTGGAGGATCCTGCGGAGGCGGAGCGTCGGCCGTGGACGATTCTGCTACTGATCGACCATGTGATTGGGCGGGCGACGGTGGTGAGCGGGTATGCGATTGAGCCCTTTGTGCGGGATGACCGTTGGGAGACCTTGTTGCGACTGGAGAGGGAGTATTTTTTCAAACAGGATTATGCGGAGGCGGGATGTCGGTTTGTGGATGGGGCGGAGAAGATTTTGCGCGAGGGGGCGAATCGGGCGGAGATGAAGATGGGGAGTCAGATGAAATCGGTTCGGAAACGGGGAAAAAGTAGAAAGTGGCGGAAATGAAAGTGTTCTTTTTGATGTTGGTCTTGGCAGGAATGGGGTGTGCCCAGGATTCTTTTTTGGAGACGGGGGTGCCGGATGTGCTGGATGGGCACGTTTATGATCCGGGCCGATGGTTGATTGAAGATCGGCGTCAGGAGATTGAGCGAACCTTGCAGGAAGCCGAGGATCGCTGGGAGGTGAAGCTGTATGCGGTGGTGCTGGAGCAAGAGCCGGTGGTGGGTGCGGAGTCCTTTGCGCTGAAGTTGGGGCGTCGCTGGGGTGGAAGTGGCGTTTGGGGGGTGGTGATTCACGTGCCGGGAGCGGAGAATTCGCCCTGGTGTGTGGCGGAGCGAGGAGAACTGGCTGATTGGGGAGATAAGAGTGTGTTTGATGAAGCGGTGCAGCGGGCGGTGCAGCGGGCGAGGCGGGAAACGGAGGAGCGCTTGCGTTTGCAGGTGGCTTGTCGGGAGTTGACGGATGAATTGGGCTTTCTGGGAGTGACGATTCAGCGGCGATCGGAGGCTTTGAGTAAGTTCCGGAGTGACGGGTTAACCAAGGCTCAGAATCACTGGAAATTACGCAAGTTTTTCAGGCCGGCCCTGATGGTGGGAGGGCCCTTGCTGCTTCTACTGGGGTTTCTGTTTGTGCTGGCGATGAAGAGGCGGTGGAGCAGAAGGAAGACGGAGTTTATTTTTCCGGAAACGGAGTATCGGTATCGGTTTCAGGGGCCCTGGAGTGGAGGGGGGAATGTGATGCTGCGCTTTACGAGCAAGGTGGGGGAAGACGGATCGCGGAGGGGATAGCGGGATTTTTTGCTCTTTCGTGAAGGGGGGAGGCGTGTCATTATTCTTTTCATGACAATCAAGACTTCTTTGGCACTTATGGTGTTTCTCCCGATATTGGGTTGGGCTCAGGACGAAGTGAAGGCGCCGGTGGCGAGTGAGCCGCTGCTCAAGCTGACTGCCGGGGACCAGTGGGTGTATGAGACCAAGGTGATGGCTCCGAGGAATGCGAAGATGCCCCAAGGCGAAGGCGTGGAAGTGAAAGAGACGGCGGATGGAGTGGTATCGACCTTTTCCAAGACGCGAATTTACGAAGGGAAGAAGGCCCCGAAGGAAGGGAGTCCGGAATTTGACAGCTTCCGGATCGAGCGGAACGGGAAGGTGGAGGAGTATGAGTATTCCGAAGTGAGAAATGATGCGATTTATGCCCGTGGATGGAAGAAGGAGGGGGAAGAGCCGGGCTCGGTGTTTCTTTTGACGAAGCCTTTGCTAATGATCACGGCGAGCAATCGCCCGGGTGATCAGTGGGAAGTTAAGTCGGGGGACGGGAAAGAAACTCCGCTTTTTAACCGGAAGTTTCGCGTCTTTGGCGTGGAGACGGTGAAGGTGCCCGCAGGGGAATATGAGGCGATGCGGATCGAGGTGAGCGGGGATTCGGGGGCCGTCGAGATCAAGCGAACCTATTGGTTTGCGAAGGGCGTGGGCGTGGTGAAAGAGGAGAAGACGTATTATTCACAGACGAAGCGCTTAATTCATCAGGAGATGGTGCTGACGAAGTATACGCCGGTGAAGTAGGGAGGCGTTACTGTTCCCCGTGGGTGAAATCGCGGGTTTCGAAGCGCATGAGTGGCGGGATGAAGGTGAGGGGGATGTTCCCGGTTTCGCCATTTCGGTTTTTGGCGAGGACGAGTTCGGATTCGCCGCTGTCTTCTTCTTTTTCTTCGGCGGATTCCGCGTAGTAGGCTTTTCGGTAAAGGAGTCCGACCATGTCGGCATCCTGCTCGATCGATCCGGATTCCCGGAGGTCGGACATGCGGGGGACGCCGAGGGATGAGCCGGTGCGGCTTTCCGGGCCACGGTTGAGCTGAGCGAGGACGATGACGGGGATGTTGAGCTCTTTGGCGATGGCTTTGAGTCCGGCGGAGATTTCCGCGATTTCCCGTTCGCGGGAGTTGGAGGCCTGCTTGGTGGTGGAGCGCATGAGCTGGAGGTAGTCAATGGCGATCAGGCCGATGCCCTCGTCACGGTGCTTGCGGCGAGCCTTGGCACGGAGGTCGTTGATGGTGATGGCGGCGGTGTCGTCGATAAAGAGCTTGGAACTGGCGACCTCGACCGAGGCGCGCTTGATGCGTTGGAGGTCAGCCTTGCTGGGTTGGTAGCCGCTTTGGAGCTTGGAGAAGGGGAAGCGAGCGCGTGAGAAGACGAGGCGCTGGACGATTTGTTGGGCACCCATCTCGCAGGAGAAGACCATGGCGGGAACGTTTTGGTCGATGGCGACGTGCTCCACGATGTTCATCATGAAGGAGGTCTTACCCATGGAGGGGCGTGCCGCGATGACGAACATGTCGGTGGGTTTGAGGCCGCCGCCTTTTTTATCGAGGTCGACATAACCGGTCTTGAGTCCGGGGGTGCCGCGATCACCCGCGAGGAATTCCTCGAAGTATTTCATGACGGCGGTGACGGTTTCCTTAATTGTTTCCTCGGTGCCGCTCTCGGAGGCCTCGCGGATTTTAAGGACGTCTTGTTCGACGCCATCGAGGAACATCTGGACGTCCTCGGGGTCATCGTAGGCCTCGGTGATGGAGGAGGTGCAGGAGTGGATGACGGAGCGGAGAATGAACTTCTCTTTGACGATGGAGAGGTGGGAATCAAAGTGCGCGGCGGTGGGCGCGTAGGTGTAGATCTCGGTGATGGCCGCGGGTCCGCCCATTCCTTCGAGAAGGTTGCGGTCCATGAGGTATTGGTTGAGCGAGATGAGCTCGACGGATTTATTTTCCTCGAAATGGCCGGTGAGGACCTCGAAGAGTTTTCCGTGTGAGGGGACGTAGAAATGGCTGGGGGTGAGGTGGTTCTCGATGGCGCGGCCGATGTATTCCTCGGGGTCCTGAAGCATGGAGCTGAGGAGGCTTTTTTCAGGACCGATGGCGTGAGGAGGAGCGGCCAAATCGGGATTGGATTTCTCTTTTGAAGGGGTCTGAAGTTGAGGTCCCTTGCGTTCGAACATTTCCTGTGGATCCGCCATGAGGGGAGAATGTTTGAGAGGAGCGCCAGAGGCAATGTTGATAAGAGAAATCTGCGGCGACTGTGAATAGCTGCGAGCAGATTCGGATTCTATTGCGTCGTGCTTCGAGTAGAATACTGATTTAGAGTGGCTTGAGCTTCTCCCAGAAGGAAGAGGGAGCCTGTGACCAAAGTGTGAATATCTTGTTCACAGGTTGTCGTTAAGGCGTTGTTCACAGACTTGTGCACAGTGTGGGGCAGGTCACCGATCAATTGTTGCAGGTCCTCAAGCTTCCGGCTGCGTGGTGAATTGATGGGGACGAGGTGGAAGGAATGGGCGATGGGGGAGATGATGCGGATGACCTCGGCGGTTTCCTTATCCTCGACGGCACCGAAGATGATTTGGGCTTTTTGAGAGCCGTATTGAGATTGCCAGGTGTCGACGAGGGCTTGAGCGGAATGGGGGTTGTGGGCGGCGTCGAGGATGAGTGGTTTCCGGTGATTGAAGGGGGTTTGTTCGAGGATTTCGAACCGGCCCGGCCAGAGGATGTGTGAGAGGGCGTGGTGGACGGCATCATAGCTGAGGTGGTAGCCGAGAGCGGTCATGGCCTCGCAGGCGAGGGTGGCGTTGTATTTTTGGTGTTCGCCGGGGAGGGAGATGGGGTAGCCGAGGAGGGGGTCGGGGGTGAACTCGAGGGAGGCCCGGGTTTCGTTGGCGACTTTTTCGATGGCGAGTTGGGCCTCGGGGGCTTGGGCGGAGGAGATGAGGGGTTTTCCTTTGAGGCAGATGCCGGCTTTTTCGGTGGCGATCTCGGTGAGAGTGGAGCCGAGCCACTTTTGGTGATCGAGGGCGATGGGGGTGAGGACGCAGACGTCGGCAGGGACGGCGGTGGTGGCATCGAGACGTCCTCCCATGCCGGTCTCGAGGATGATGAGCTCGCAGTTATTCTCGCGGAAGTGGCGCATGCCGAGAGCGAGGGTGAGTTCAAAGAAGGTGGGATGGGTGTCCCAGGTGGAGACGAGGTCGCGCAGTGCGGTGAGGAGTTGGGCGGTGCGTTCTTCTGAAATCTCGAGGCCCGAGACGCGGAAGCGCTCGCGGTAGTGGACGAGGTGAGGGGAGGTGAAGAGGCCGGTGCGGAGGGCGAGGGATTGACCGAGGGAGTCGATCATGGCGCAGGTGGAGCCTTTGCCATTGGTGCCTGCGACGTGGACGACCTTGGTGCTGTGGGTGGGGAAGGCGAGGAATTCGCGGAGGAGACGACGGGGTGCCTCCAGCCCGAGTTTGATGCCAAACATCTGGGTGGAGTAGAGCCAATCGAGGCTTTCGTGATAGTTCACGGCGGAGGAATCAGGGCTGCCAGGGGCCGGTGATCGCGAGTGTGTATCCTTGTCCCTGCATGTTGACGAAGAGGATGGAGCCATCCGGGGAGAAGCAGGAGCCGGCGAACTCCGATTTGCTGATGGCGTTGCGGGCGAGGGTGTAGATTTTCCCCTCGGGGGTGATGCCACGGAGGTGTGGCGTTTTGGAGGAGTGCTCGGCGACGAGGTCCTCGCAGATGATGAGGTCTCCCCAAGGAGAGGAGCAAAGGTTGTCTCCGTTGGTGAGGAGGTCGCTCTCTTCGGGTTGGAGGAAGAGCTCGATGGTGTCCGGCTGGCTCGCGGAGCCGGACGGGGTGAGTTTGAAAACCTGTCCCTGGCTGCCAGCGCCGCCATCGGTGCAGCAGATGTAGAAAGAACCGTTGCTGAGATCGATGCCTTCTCCGCGGGCGAAGCGGGCGGCGCCTTTTCTGAAGCCACGGTAGCGGAGGTCGTTGTCCGGCGCTTCCACTCTGCTCATGTCGATCCAGGTGGCTTTCATGGGCTCGCCTTCCTTGATGGGGGTTTTGGTGCCGCTGTAGTTCCGCAGGTCGGCAGATTTATTGCCTTCGATGGCGAGGGCCTGGAGTTTTCCTTTGGAGAGGTCACCCTTTTGGTTGGGGATGAAGCGGTAGAGGAGTCCGTCGTTTGTGTCCTCGGTGATGTAGACGAATCCGGTGTTGGGGTCGACGGCGATGGCTTCATGACGGAAGCGTCCGAGGCCTTTGAGGGGGACGGCTTGCTGGAGTTCGCCGTCATCGGTGGCCTTTACTTCGAAGCAGTAGCCATGGAGTTGGCCGCGCTCGCTGGTGAGATCGGTGGGTTCTTCGCAGGTGACCCAGCTTCCCCAAGGGGTGGAGCCGCCGGCGCAGTTGCGATCGGTCCCGGTGAGGGAGAGGAATTCGCGAAGGACTTCGCCGCGGACGGGATCATAGACGATGGTGCTGGTGCCGCCAACATGGGGGAGGTCCGAGCTGCGACCGAAATCGTATGATTTTTTCTTATCGAAGTCTTTGGGTGGTTTTTGGTCGGGGAAGGGGCCGTGGGCCTGGCCATCGAGACCGAGCTCGTGGTTGCGCACGAGGATGACGGTGTTTTCGCGGCCGGGGAAGCAGGCCATGCCATCGGGTTTTCCGGGGACGGTGAGGCCATCGCTCATGGTGCCGCCGGCTTTGGAAATGATTTGGTATTTGAATCCTTCGGGGAGGTCGAGGATGCCCTCGGGATCGGGGAGAAGGGGGCCGTAGGGGGAAACGAGGCGATCAGGGCTTTGGGCGTGGAGGTATTTCTGAAGGCCGAGAAATCCGGCGGTAGCGGTAGCAGTGGTGGAGAGGAATGAGCGCCGTTGCATGATGGGTAATTGTCACCTCTTTTTGAGCTTAGGCAAGAAGGAGGTTGGGGAATTAGCCTCGAAGGAGGGTGAGGACGATGACGCGTTTGACGGCGGCTTTTTTGGTGAGGAGGCGGGCGCACTCGTGTGCGGTGGAGCCGGTGGTGAAGACGTCATCGATGAGGAGGACGGTGGCGTCCTGGAGCTGATCGAGGTCCTTGGGGCGGATTTCGAAGGCGTTTTTGAGATTGGAGAGGCGTTCTTTCCGGGTGAGGCGGGTTTGGGTGGGAGTGGCGCGGCGGCGTTTGAGGGCGGGGAGGAGGGGGAGTCCGGAGAGGGGTGAGAAGGCGCGGGCGAGCTCGAGGGCCTGATTTCCGTGGCGGCGTTGTCTACGCCACCAATGGAGGGGGACGGGGATGATGACGGTGTTGGCGGGGAGGGAGGCGAGGCGGGGGTCGTTTTTGAGGACCTCCATGAGGAAGGGTGCGAGCTCGGGTGCGAGGTAGAAGCGGCTTTGGTATTTGAGGGCGTGGATGAGTTGGCGGGCGGGGCCGGTGGCGAGGAGGGGGGAGCGTGCGAAGTCGAAAGCGAAGGTGAGATTGGCGCAGTTGGGGCAGTCGAAGTCTCCCTCGATTTGGCCATCGAACGCTTCGCCGCAGGTGCGGCAGAAGGGGGCTTCGATGCGGAGGAGGGAGTCGGCGCAGGAGGAGCAGAGGGAGTGTCCTTCATCGAGCAAGGTGGAACAGACCTCGCAGAGAGGGGGGAAGCACCAGTCGAGGAGTTTGCGGATCATGCGGTTTCACGGAGCTCCAGGTCCTCGGGGAAGGGTGATTCCTGAGGGTCGGGAGGGCGGAGAAAGCGGATGTAGAGGGCGATCACGATGCCGGTGATGGCGAGAGTGACGAGGGGGAGGATGCCTTCTTTGAGATTACGGCCGATGTAGATGTCAAATTCCTGCGGGAGGTCGGGACGTCGGAGGGTGAGATTTCCGAAGGCCTTGAGGGCGAAGACCCAGCTGGCGTGGAGTCCGATGGGGAGCCAGAGGGAGGCGGTGCCGTATCGTGCGATGCCGAGGATGAGACCGACGAGGAAGAGGGAGGCGAACTCGTAGAGCATGGCCTGGGGAGCCATGAAGCGTTGGCCGATGAGGGAGAGCATTTCGAAGCCAGCCTTCATGGAGGTGGGATCGGAGACAGTGGCGCCATCGGGTGGCTGGAGGAAGTGGAGGGCGGCGAAGAGGAGGGAGAGGGAGATGATGGCGAATCCGGGGCGGAAGGCGCGCAGGAAGATGCCGAGGAGAGCGCCGCGGAAGACGACTTCTTCCACGATGGAGACGATGATGGCGGGCTTGATGGCCTTTTCTCCGACCAGGGTGAGGAGTTCCTTGTCGGGGGCTTTGGCCCAGCTGAACCAGTTGAGGTGAAAGAGGAACCAGGCCAAGGCGAGGAAGAATCCGGCACCGAGGAGGAATCCGGTGAGGAGCTGGAGGATGCCGAAGCGGGGGTTGCGGAGGGGTTGGCCTTGAGCGGAGGCGATGGAGGATTGGGGCAGGTAGACGGACCAAGGGGTATTTTGGAGCTTACGGGGGTTCATTTTCATCCGGAGGGATGAGATGAGGGGGAAGAGAAGGAGGACGGCGGAGAGCATGAGGGCCCGCTTGAAGTAGGTGTCGAACTCCGCTTTTTCGGCTTTGCCGGCGAGCCATTTGAGTTCATCGGCGGTGTCTTTCTCAAGGGCGACATCGGCGAAGCCCTTGCCGATTTCGTAGAGAGGCGGCGTGATGAGGGCAGCAAGGACGAATGCGCCTACGAAATAGGCTACGATTTTGATGACATCTCCCAGGGCGGACCTTCTCACGGGGGGACTTAAGCGGATTTAGGGGGAGGTGGGAAATTGGAAATTGGATTTTCCGGTCAGGCTGTTGAGACTGGGGCCATGGAGCGTCACGAATGGCACATTACCGATGGTGAGGAAAGTCACCAGTATTGGCGGGCGAATCACCACGGAGGGCGGTGGACGATTATGATGAAGCCGGATCGGGACGCTGATTGGGAGACGATTAAGAAGCCGGAGAATGAGCACTGGGAGATGCTGCGGGATGTGCTTTGGCGGAAGTATCAGCGGAAGCGGTGTCCGTGGAAGATGATTGCGAAGATTGATAAAATCCTGGGTCGGCCCAATGAAGGACCACAGCCGTAAGTGGATTGAGGCCGATCGGCGGCACTCGTGGCACCCATTCACGGATCAGGCGGAGTGGGAGGCATCCGATCCGCTGGTGATCACGCGGGGTGAGGGGGTGTGGCTTTTTGACAGTGAGGGGAACCGGTATCTGGATGGGAACTCGAGCATTTGGACGAATATCCATGGTCACGGGCATCCGAAGATTGTGGCGGCGATTCAGGAGCAGGCGGCGAAGTTGTGCCATAGTTCGTTTTTGGGATTTACGAATGATCGGGCGAGCGAGTTGGCGGAGAGGCTGTGCGGATTTTTTCCGGGGACACTAACAAGGTGCTTTTTTTCGGACGATGGGTCGACGGCGCTGGAGTCGGCTTTGAAGATGAGCCTGCAGTGGTGTCAGCAGAATGGGCGGGAGAAGCGGACGGGGGTGATCGCCTTTGATCATGCGTATCACGGCGATACGCTGGGGGCGTCATCGGTTGGGGGGGTGTCGCGCTTTGTGAAGGGATACGGCGAGGCGGGACTGCAGACGTATCGGGTCTCGGGGATGGAGGATTTTCGGAGGCTGCCGAAGGTGGTGGTGGCGACGGCGGGGGCGGTGGTGATCGAGCCGTTGATCCAGGGGGTCAACCAGATGCGCCCGTGGCCGAAGGGGATGCTGGCGGAGCTGCGTGAGTGGTGTGATGAGAACGAGGTGCACCTGATTTTGGATGAGGTGATGACCGGGTTTGGCCGGACGGGGACGATGTTTGCGTGCCAGCAGGAGGACGTGGTGCCGGACTTTCTATGCCTGGCGAAGGGGCTTACGGGCGGGACGATGCCACTGGCGGCGACCTTGACGCGGGAGGAGATTTACGAGGGGTTCAAGGGGGAGGGGCGGACCTTTTATTACGGGCACAGCTACACGGGAAATGCGTTGGGATGTGCGGCGGCCCTGGCGAATCTGGAGGTGTTTGAGGAGAGCGGGGTGTTGGAGGAGGTGGAAAGGAAGGGAGCGCTACTGGAGGAAGGGTTGCGAGCCTGCGTGATCGTGAAAGAGATTCGGCGGGTGGGTCTGGTGCTGGGAGTGGACGTAGCTCCGGGGACGGGGAAAGAGGTTTGTGCTGCGCTGCGAGATCGAGGGGTGCTGACGCGGCCGATTTTGGATACCATCGTGGTGATGCCGCCGCTGGTGATCTCTGATGGGGAGTTGGGCACTTTGTTGGCGGCGTTTGAGGGGGTGGGTTGAAGATCAGGAGTTCCACACCTGATGTGGAAAGTTTGTCCACGCGGCTTAGTAAACATTTTTGATGTGGCCGGGTCAGGAGGTAAGGTTTTGGGAAGATTCCCGTAGAACTATGGCTATGAACGATTCAGAAAACATTTCGGGGCATTCTTTGGAAAGTGCCTCCGACTCGTCGCTTCGAAAATCAAATCCATTCTGGCGATGGTTCTGGCTGACCTTCCTCGTGGTTTCGCTCGGTTATGCGTGGTACTCGTTCTACGTCCCGTCGAATGAGATCGCTTGGGCGGATGATGTGCCGACGGCCCAGCAGTTAGCGACGGAATCCGACAAGAAGGTGATGATGTTTTTTACTGCGGAATGGTGTGTTCCTTGCCGGATCATGAAGCGTGAGGTCTTTGCGGATGAGGAGGCAATGAAGGAGATCAATGCGAAGGTTGTTCCGGTGATGGTTTATGCGGATGATTCTGGGGCGAGAGAGCTCGTTGATCGGTATCATGTCCGCGGGACACCGATCACCATTTTTACCAATCCTCAGGGTGAGGTTCTTGATTACGCAGTCGGACAGGTAGGGAAAGAAGAGTTTTTGGGAATGCTTGATGGTTTAAGCAGTTCCAATTGAGCTTGGGCGGAAGGGGGATGTGGTGGTGGGCGACGCTGTCGGCGGTTGAACGGCCTGTCTTCCGCTGTGTGATTATCGCTTTAGCTTGCCGAGGAAGGATGCACTTAAGAAGGGGGAGGAGAGTCACGGTATCAGTGAACTCTCCCTTTAATCAGAGCTTCCCAAGGTAGCGCGGAGGCGGATGTATTGATCCGGGTGGGTGTTGGGGAGGAGGTAGCGTGCGGTGTGGGTGGGGTCGCCGAAGGTGACGGAGTAGGCGCCACTTGAGAAGGGGGTCCAGGTTTCGAGGTCGGGGGAGGTCTCGTAGGTGACGGTGATGCCTTCGAGATTTTTGGCGTAGGGGAACTCGATGCCGAACTGGCCGGTCGGTGTGACGGCGATGGGGAATGCGCTGGAGTTGGGGTTGTTAGGATCGGTTCCGAAGAGGAATTCGAGAAGGTTGGGAGTTTGGTCCCGGTCGGGATCGGCGAGGGCTCCGATGACGGACGGGTTGGATTGACCGGGGAAGTTTTGGGTTTGCCAGCCGGAGAAGGAAAGTCCCGGGGGTGGGGTGCCGAGGGTGAGGGTGTCGGATTGGATGGGGAAGGTGGCGAGCGGGGCGGCGGAGAGAGGTGGCAGGATGAAGTGTCCGGTGACCGAGTTGGCTTCCGTTATTTCAAGGGTGGCGGTGCGTCCGGTGGCTCCGGAGCCGTGGTAGGCGACGATGAGTTGGCGGGTTTGGTCCTCGGGAATGACGAGGTTTTCCGGTTTGAAGGTGAGTTGTCCGTCGTTGGTGGTGAAGACCTCGTCCTCCGAGATTTTTTCATCGCGGTCGGTGATTTCTCCGTCGGCGTCGTGATCGAGATAGAGGGCTACGGAGTCGATCTCGGTTGCTTCGTTGAGGGTGCCTCCGGCCTGGACGGTGAGGTCGGTGATGCGGGTGCTGGCACCGGTGGAAGTGGCGGCGAAGGAGAGGACGGGAAGGATGTTGTTAGAAAAGGAAACGGTGCGGTTGGTGGGGCTTCCGGGGCGGTTCAAGGTGAGGGCGAGATCGTTCGCAGGGTCGATGGTCTGGAACTCAGTGGTTTCCCCGAAGACGGCGGTTTCCGGAGTGGTGGCGGTGACGGTGAGTTGGGTGAAGGGATTGGGGCGGAAGTAGGCGAGGAAGCCGCCTCCGGTTTGGACGGTGGTCTGGCCGAGGTAGACCTCGCCCTCGGTATCGGAATCGCCGAAGAACTGGAGGGTGCTGCCGACGGGGATTTCGGAGAGGTTGTTGACGGTGCCGGTGGCGGTTCCCCGGGTGTAGGAGCCGGAGATGTCCAGGGATTTGCTACTGTTGCCTCCGCCGGTGAGGGCGATGCCGCGGTTGTTGTTGGTGTGGATGCTGTTGAAGAGGATGGCGTTGTTTTCGGTTCCCGAGCCGGAGACCTGGACGCCATCGATGCCGTTGTAGGCGATGACATTTCCGGCGATGGTGCCGGGGCTGAGGCGACGGCGGAATGCGGTGGCGCCTATGGTTGAATCGATGGCACCGCCGATGGTGTTGCTGAGGGCGGCGTCCTTGATGAGGATTCCGTTTTCGCTGTTGCCGAGGTTTTGATTGTTTCGGCTGGCTCCGATGCGGTTGCCCTGGATGAAGTTATCCTGGCAGGTGTGGCCCGCGAGCATGATGCCGCTGAGTGAGTTGGCGGTGATTTCATTTCCCTCCGGAATACTGGATCCGCCGATGAGGTTGGATCGGGAGTTGGAGATGATGATGCCGTGGCCGGAGATGTCATCGATGATGTTTCCGGAGACGGTATTGTTTTGTCCGCCGACGATGGCGAGTCCGGCGGAGTTGGGATTTTGAGCGGGAGCGGCGGTGGACCATGCACTGCCGAGGAGGTTGCCGGTGGTGGGGCCGCCGATGAGATTGTTGCTGGCGTCGAGGAGGAGGATGGCGAGAGAGTGTCCGGTGGAGCTGCCCCACTGGGTGGCGCCGAAGATGTTGAACTCGGAATCGCGGAGCCAATTGCCGGAGGAGGAGTCGATTTTTGCCCCCTGGATGTAATTGATGTGGAGGCTTTCTCCGAAGACGTTTCCTTGCGAGTTGTCCGAGATGAGGAGTCCGACGGGGACGTCGGTGGTGAAGAGGTCGGTATCCTCCGCAGTGCCGTTGATCGTTGTGGAGTTGTTGTAGAAGCGATTGCGGTTGAGTTCGGGGCGGTCGATCTGGTTGTTGTCGATGTGGATGCAGGCGGTGCCCTCCTGATCGGTGGAAAATCTATTCGAGAGGGCGGAATCGCGAGAGCCAATGACGTTGGCCTGGGCTCCTCCGGTGATGCGGAGTCCGGAGAGTGATCCACTGGCGCTGGTGCAGATGATTTCGTTAGGTGATGAAAGGTCGCCGTTTGCGAGGACGATGCCGCTGGCGTTATCGAGGGTGATGGCTGCTTCGAGGGCGTTGGTGGAGACGAGGGTGACGTTTGAAATGGTGCCGAAGAATGAGGGGGGGCGTTCGGTCAGGGGGCCGGCGGTTCCCAGCTTGTTTCCGCTGGTGAGATTTTGGAGGGTGATGCCGTTTGTGTTCTGGCGTTCATCGGGAGCGGAGGAGGAGACTCCACGATGGGCAATGATGCCGATGTTGAGTCCGGTGAGGACGTTGTTGATGGAGGCGGGGCCATCGATGAGGACCGCGGATTCGGGGCAGGCGTTGATGTAGGTGGGTTCGCGGTAGTGATTGCTCCCGATTTTGTTGCTGTGGGCTCCAGTGAGGATGGCGATGCCATTTGCGCCGACCGCGCCTTCTCCGTCATCGGTCGGAGTGCCTCCGATATCGGTATCACGCAGTTCGTTGGCGAAGGCGTCTTCCTCGATGATGAGGCCGCCGGCGAGGTCGTTGGAGAGCCGGTTGCGGAGGTAGTAGCTGACATTTCCACCGCCGAAGGTTCCGATGAAGATTTCGATTTTAGCGGCGATGATGTTGCGGCTGGCTTGATCGCGGATGCGGATGCTGGCTCCCATATTTGGGGAGGCGACGGGATCGACGTTTTCGATGAAATCAGAGACGCCGGTGCGGACGGAGAGGAGTTGGTTGTCCTGGCAAGAAGCCCCTTCGAGGCGGAAGGCATCGCCGGTGCATCCGGAAATGTTGAGGGCGGTGAGGGTGTTGCGCGGGGCGTCGGAGAGGAGGATGCCGTGGGCGGGGTTGACGACGGGTTGGGTGCCGCAGTCGGCGATGAGGGAGTAGAGGATTTGTTCACCCAGTTGGCCCGAGGCGCTTGGGGAGCGGAGGTAGATGCGTCCGACGGTGTTTCCCCAGGTGTCCGGTCCGCTGAGGAAGATGCCGCCGCGATCGCAGTTGGAGGCGAACTTGAGTCCGAGGATGTTTTGGGAGGCTCCGTTTTCGAAGAGTGCGCCATACTGGGTGCAATCGCGGATGGCGGTTTCGATTCGGTAGGCGGTGGGTTTTTCGAAGGCGGTGCTGTAGAAGCTGTTGTGCTTTACACCGGTGCCGTTGAGGACGAGCCCGGTGCCGGTGACGTCATCGATTTCAACCGTGGAGATGAAGCGATTGCTGGAGGCATTATCGGTGAGGACGAGGCCATCATTTCCCGCGGTGCTGACGGTGAAACCGGTGAAGGAATTCCATGTGACATTGTCCTCGATGAGAGCGCCGGTGCCGCCTGCGGTATCGATGGAGGTGTTGGTGAACGAGTTGTTATTACAGAAACCGCTGAGGGTGAAGCCGTCGCCGCCGCTTTGGTTGATGTGGGTGTCGACGAAGGTGTTGTGATGGCACTCGTTGTTGATGAAGAGGCCTTTGTCGCCGCTGCCGTCGATGGTGAAAAAGGAGAGGGTGTTTCCGCTGCTGCCGTTGACGAGGCGGAGGCCATCGCCGGAGAAGTTTTTGAGGGTGACCGAGCTGATCTCGGTATCGGTGGCGCCATCGAGGAGGAGTCCATGGGTTCCGGCGGGGAGATTTTGGCCATCGAGGACGACATCGCGGAAGCGGATTTTATCGCCGCTGGTGATGGGAGGAAGGGGAGCGGTCATGAGGACGTTGCCTCCGCCAAAGGGGAGAGAGATGACATCACGACGATTGGCTCCGGCTTTGTCGGGAGGGGAGACTTTGAATGACTCATTCTGGGTGAGGGCGCGGCCGAGTGAGCCGTTGGCGAGGAGGAGAGCTTCGAGGATTGAGATCTCATCATCGGCTGCGTTGCTGGTGTTGAGCAGAGTGACGGTGATGCTTGCTCCGCTTTGCAGGGTGTCATCGACGATATGAATGGGGCGGGTGACGCGGAAGGTGAAGGGGGCGGAAACGACGGAGCCGTAGGTGACAGTGAGGGTGTGGTCGGGAACGGTGGAGAGTCCGGGGAGGATGATGAGAAGGTGGGTGTCATCGATCACCGAGGAGCCGACGATGGTGCCATTGACGCGGACCTCGGGGCGTTGGCCGATGAAGTTTTCGCCAATGAGGGTGATGGTGCCGCCGACATCCTGGGGGGCGGGATCGAGGGCGGTGATGACGGGGGGCGGGATGAGGGTGAAGATTCCTTGTTCGCCGAGCGAGAAGGAGTCGGATTTGATGTCGGTGGATTTTTCGATACAGAGGTGGGCTTTGAGAGTGGTGAATCGGGCGGAAAATCCCTGCGGGACTTCGATGACGAGTCGGTTGTCCGTGTTTTCAGAAACGACGGCGGCGAGGGGAGAGCCGATCTGGCTGGGTTCCTGGCCGCGTGGGATGGACTCGGGGAATTGGCAGAAGGATACGGTGGGGGCTTCGGTGCCGAAGCCCGAACCGGTGATGGTGATCTTGTCGCCAGCCCGTGCGGTGAGGGGAGAGATTCCGGTGATGCGGGGGGCGAAGGGGTCGCCGACGACGAGGATGGAGCGTTCCATGGCGAGGGTGCCGGGGGAGAAGAGAGTGCCGGCGCGCTCAAGGGCCTGGAGGCCGCTGCTGATTTTTCCGAGGACGTCGATTTGCTTGAAGGCGAAGGAGGCTCCGTGGAAGGCGTGGATGCTGAGCTTGGCTGCTTGATCGGGGAGTTTTTTGGCCTGATTGACGGCGAATTGTTTGGTCAGGTCGCTGGCGAGGGATTTGGCGAGTTCATAAAAGGCGGCTTTGCTGAAGGCCTGGTCGCCATTGCGGTAAGCGGTGAGTGTTTTGGCGAGGGTGAAGATGGCGGTCTTGATGTAGCCATCGGCGGCTTCGCCAATGTCCTTGACGCTGAGGAGGACACCGACGGCATCGGTGGCGGCGAGGAGGGCGTTGCTGGCGGCGGAGAGTTCCCATTGGTATCCGGGGTCGGATTTTTCAAGGGAGGCGGCTTGGTTGTTCGCGTTGACGTTGATCCAATCGGTGCCATACCAGATGTTTCCACTGGTGGCGGTGAGGAGGTAGATTTTGGGGTCGTTGCGGGGGACGGTGAAGCGGTGGGAAGGGTTTTCGGTGGTGCCATCGCCGATGAGTCCGGCGACGCCATTGCTGATGGCGGAAATGGAGTTGCCGAAGTAGTCGAGCTTGGCGGAGTCGAGGGTGGCACGGACCCACCCGTATTGGAGAGGCGGGCCGATGGGGGTGGGGGCGGTATCGGGATCATTGAGGGCGAGATCGCGGATGTCATTGATGCCGCCGGGGAAGTCCCAGGGGGAGAGTTCGTTGAGGCTGATGGTCCAATCGAGCCGGGTGTCACGGGAGGAAGGGTAGTCGAGGAAGAGGTTGCGAGCATTGGAGGGATCGACTTTTACGGAGGAGTTGAGGCTCTTGGAGTGTTGGAGGATGGGATTGGACTCGGAATTGGGATCGGGGTTGAGCTCGCGGAGTTTGACGCCGTAGGTGAGGACGTCATCGCCGGGATAGGGCTTGAAGAGGCCCTGAGGACCGAGCGGGGCTTGTTGGGTGGCGGAGACGAGGGCGACGAGTTGGGTATCGACGCGGGCGTCATTGAGGTAGCCGCTGGCGCCGTTGGAGGTGATGAGATCGGTCAGGGTGCTGAATTCAGGTCGGGTCGAAATGAAGTCGGATTGGAGTGAGGTTTGGGAATCGCTGTGAGAGCCGAGGGCCGGATTGGTGAGAACGAGGGCGCGGGCGGTGGAGGCGGCATCGACGGTGATGTTGTTATCGACGCTGAGAATGCGTGCGAGATAGGCGGGATCGGACTCCGAGCGGGCGACGATGATGGTGGCGGGGGAGTCTTTTTCGAAGAGGGCGGTAAAAGAGCCATTGGCGGCGACATCGTTGAAGGACTCGGAGGTGCCGGCGAAGTATCCGCTTCGAGAGATGCCGGGAGGTGGGGTGAAGGTGCCTGAGACTTGGCGAAGAATGATGAGGGGGAGGGGGAGTTTGGTGGGGACGAGTGAATCGTCGATCACGATGGTTCCCGAGTTGGCTCCGGAGGGAATGCTGAAAGTAACCGTGTCCGGGGTGACGGCGGTGACATTAGCCGAAGTGCCTTCTACCGAGACGGTGTGGGTGAGGGAGTCATCGAAGATGCCCGATATGGTCACCGTTGTTCCCGGTAGCCCGCTGACAGGCTCCATGGTGGTGAATGTGAGAGCGGAAAGGCTTCCGCTTGTTAGAATCAGGGCAAGCGCGTGCCTGATTTTTGTGGTCAATGTCCCCCTCATTGCACCGAGTAAGGTAGGAGGAGGAGGCCCAAGGGGGAAGGGAAAAAGGAAAATGCCTTGGTTGGGGCTGCTTGGTTTTTAGACGGGCAGGAGATCGGGACCTTGGAAGCGATCAGATTTTATTGGGTTTTTTCGTCTTTGTGGAGGTGTTCTTTCTCGATGGCTTCGAGAGTTTTGAGCTGTTTTTGCAGTTTGGCGATTTGTCCGCGGGCGGCGAGTTCATCGCGGATTCCCTCGGTATAGGCGATTTCCCAGTATTGGTTGGCGATGTCCGAATCGAGCTCCGACCGGAGAAGTTGAATCCGGGCGGCGATGTCCGGGTTGCTCTTCATCATTTCGAGAAATTTGGCCCAAGCCTTTCCGTTGGGCTTCAGGTGTTCGTTGAGGTAGTCGCGGCTTTCTTCTTTTTCGATGTTATCGATGCGCTCCTGATAGATTTTTGTGAAGTCGTCGACGCGTTTGATTCGGGAGTCGAAGAGGACGTTGAGTTTTTCGGTGATCTCGTCGGCTGAAAGAAGGGAGAGGGAGGTGAGGAAAAGGAGCGTAGCGAGTTTCATGGGTCCGAGTCTTTCGAGATCGGATTGGAGGTCAATGATCGAGATGGGTAAGGAGGTGTTTCTACCATTCGATTTTAACGCCGAAGGTGGCGTTGAGGCCGGGGGCGTTTTGGCCGGATCCGTGGATGCGGTAGTCCTGGTCGGTGAGGTTCTCGAGGGCGAGATTGAGCTGGATGTTTTCGGTGGCCTGCATGCCGGCGCAGAGGGAGGTGACGAGGTAGGAGGGTGCTTTGAGGGGAAGGGAAGGAAATGATGCAGGGGAAAGCCAGCCATCAGGCATCGTGTGATAATAAACCTTGGTATAAGGTGTCTTTTCATTATCGTCCTAATATGATGCTTAAAACGTCATATTTAGGGCAGGAATTTTTGAGTTTTCACGAGGATCAAACTGCCTCGTATTCGCCCAGCGCACGATGGGTTCTTGCATTGTTTCTGAAATTCTCTGTGGGATTCTTGATTCTCGCGTCAATGAGCAATTCGGCTTCTGCGAGCAGTCCGTCGATAAATCTCACACAGCTTCCCGATTCGAGGGAGAACGTATCTGATTTTGTCGTTAGCCCAGACAATACTAGAGTGGTTTACCGAGCTGCTCAAGACACAGCGAGCGTCCATGACATCTACAGTGTTCCGACCGATGGTAGTGCCCCGCCGGTCAAACTTAGTAGTCCTCCAAGCAAAGGATGGCGTCAATTAACTTTCGAAATCACACCTGACAGCTCACGGGTGGTATTTGCGGGGGAATCCTCTAGTTCCAAGTTAAGGGACCTTTACAGTGTTCCGCTGGATGGGAGTGCTCCTCCTATTCAACTGAATGATTCTCTGGTGGAAGGATTTGAGGTGGATTCATTCACGATCAGTCCGGACGGCGCCTGGGTTGTCTATCGCATTGATCAGGTTTCCGGTTCATCAGCGGGATACTATCGGGTGTCGGTGGATGGCAACGGTGCCCCCATCGAGCTCAACATTCCTGTTGAAGCGCGTTTCGCGAAAATCCGCATCAGTTCGGATAGTTCCTGGATCGTTTACCAGACCGAAATAAATAAGGCTCTGCATTCACTGCCCTTGGACACCCCGGCATCGCCCACGGAATTGACCCAAACCGAGGACGGCACATATCTCAGTCATTCGGAGTTGAGCTCAGATGGCACTCGATTGATTTATACGATTAAGGCTGGGTTTCAGCATGTGAAGGGTGATGAACTGTATAGCGTGCCCATCGACGGGAGTGAACCTCCCACAAGACTAGTGGGCCCCTTACAAACCGAAGCGAGTATCGATTCGATTCTCATCAGCCCAGATAGTTCGCGAGTGGTCTATTGGGTTTACCAGGGAGTTCCCCCGGGGGTCAATTTCGGTCGTAAGGAACTCTACAGTGTTTCGGTGGATGGGAATTCCAGTCCGATCAAGCTCAATGGGCCACTCGTTGAGGGAGGAAGCGTTGAGTCTTTTGCGATCAGTACAGATAGCACTAGGGTGGTCTATCACGCCGATCAGAATATCGATGGAGTGGAGGAGATTTTCAGTGTTCCCTTGGGTGGTGGCGCATTTCCGGCAAAGCTGAATGGGGCTTTGGGTGAAGGGAGAAGTGTCGATGCCTACCAGATTAGCGAGGATAGTTCCCAAGTAGTGTATCTTGCAGATCAAGAGAGAGAGGGAGTTTTTGAGCTCTTCAGCGTCGCTTTGGATGGTAGCTCATCCCCACTTAAGCTCAACGGGCCTCTTGCTGACTGGGAGAATGTTGCTGCCTCCTTCGCCATCCTTCCGGACAGCTCGGGGGTCGTCTATCATGTTAATCAGGATTTTGATGCCCCCTCTGCTCTCTACAGTGTCGCCTTGGATGGCAGTGAGGCTCCTGTTCCTCTTGACGCCCCTTCCGTAAATTTGGCCTACAAGAATCAAACCCTGACGGTGAGCGCGGATAGCTCTCGAGTAGTCTTTTTGGCAAGTGATAATCTCTACCCTTTATTCGAACTTTTCAGTGCTCCAGTGGATGGAAGTGTTCCTCCGAGCAAGCTCAATGGTCCGCTGGTCAGCTCGACATCGGGAACGGTAAGCGAGGTCAAGTTCAGCGCGGACGGTTCTTATGTTTTCTATATACTGAGTGCGAATAGACATGTTAATCTCTACGGTGTGCCAGTCAACGGGAGTTCGGCGCCTTCCAAGATCAATGGTGGTTTGAACTTGGATTCGCAAGCGCAAGTGAACGGATTCTTCGTTAGTCCGGCTGGCTCACGCGTCGTTTATCGCTCTGATTTGGAGGTTCCGAGCCTTGCCCAACTCTACAGCGCGCCTTTCACTGGCGACGGTCGGATCGCCAAACTCAATGGACCTTTGGTTTCAGAGGCGTATTGGGAAAACATTATCGGAGGAAACAACATGCAAACCGTCCGGATTACCCCGGATAGCTCTCAAGTGATCTTTTCCTTCTTCAAACAGCCCTATTTTGGGTTCTATCCGCCCGAGGAATGGGTGGAATTCTACAGTGCTCCGCTCGATGGGAGTGCGCCTCCAAGACTTCTCTACAGTGTTTCGGAGTTTTCTCTCTTTCCTGATATCAGTCCAGACAGCTCCCGGCTGGTTTATAGCAACTGTGACGATGACCGATTTTACACGATAGACTTAAACGGTGAGGCACCTCCAATCGACCTTGGTGAGCACCACTCTGACTACCCACTCACCACAGGCATCAGTCCAGATAGCTCCCGGCTTGTCTATCGCGATGCGTTGGGAAACCTTTATAGTGTGCTGCTGGATGGCAGTTCCCCCGCGGTTCGACTCAATGCTCGTAATACCGGTAGCGTTCTGGAGCCGACCAGGACCTTGCCTTCATTCGTCATCAGTCCAGACAGTTCTCTGGTAATCTATCGCGGCGGGCGCGAATGGGACTCTGAAGCATACAGCGTGCCTCTGGATGGCAGCCAGCAACCTCGCCTCATGGAGAACGTGGGAGATTTTTTCACGATCACCCCGGATAGCTCCCGGGTGGTATATCGTGAAAAATATGAGCATCCGGGGCCTGCGCAACTCTTCAGCGTGCCCTTGGATCTCAGTACGGCACCAGTCGATCTCACTGGCTCTCTCGCTGCGCAAAAATCGGTAGATTCCACCTTTGTTGTCAGTGCGGACAGCTCGCGGGCGGTCTTTCTCATAGGAGATGATCTCTACAGCGTTCGGGTGGATGGGAGCGAGACTGCGGTCAAACTCAGTAGTTTCGGGCCGGTCGATTCTTTCAAGGTTAGTCCGGACAGCAGCTACCTAGTCTATGAGGCGGATCGGGAACTCTACAGCGTTCCCTTGAATGGCAGTGAAGAGGCACTCAAGATAAGCGACTATCCCCTCTTGTATCCCCCCGCGTCGCCGCCGCCGGGTACCTATGAGATCAGCCCTGATAGCTCAAAAGTGATTTACGTCGGTGCCCATCCGGATCAGGGCGCCGACATCTATGTCAACTCCATCACAGGCGGACCGATTCCGTTTTATGTCGACGCCTCGGCTCCTCCCGGAGGCAATGGGGTCACCTGGAATTCGGCCTACCAGGACCTACAATCCGCAATTGCGGCTGCGCCTGCAGGCTGTGAGATTCGTATGGCACAAGGGGTGTATTATCCCGATGAGAAGGGAGGTGAGAACAGTGATGCTCGCGACGCAAGCTTTGTGCTTGGAGGGGATCTCACTCTCGTGGGTGGCTTTCCGGCCGGAGGGGGTTCCACAATTGATCCTTCACTTTTTCCAACGGTGTTGAGTGGCGACATTGAACAATCGGGAATGGCGGAGCAGGGATGCTATCAGGTGGTGAGAGTAGATGATGGGGATGATCTGAGCCTGTCGAAAGTGACTCTTGAAGGTCTTACGATCACTGGAGGCTATGCTGACGGGGCTGGCTCTCAAAACGAGGGGGCGGGCATCTGGAATGCTGAGAACCTGAGCCTGATAAACGTGACTTTATCTGAAAACATTGCGACTGGTTCGGGGGGAGGCATTTTTTCGAACCAAGGCAGTGTCGTCTCGGTGGATCGAGGGGTCTTCGAAGGGAATGCGGCGTTGAATGGTGGTGCGGCAGCGGTTTTTTCCGAGGCTTCCTTCACAAACTGCGTCTTCAGTGGCAATTCGGCGGAAGAGTCGGGCGGGGCGATCGATGGGGGCGGGGCGGTGGTAGAGCGATTTTTGCAAACGGGAGATGTGTGGAAGTATTTGGATGACGGGAGTGATCAGGGAGAGGCATGGCGGGAAATGGGATTTGATGACGGTGAGTGGTTGGAAGGGGCGTCGCAGTTAGGCTATGGTGATGGGGATGAGACGACAGTGATCAATTATGTTGATGTGGATTCGGCGGCGGGAGGAGTGCAGAAGAATGCCACGACGTATTTTCGGAAACGGGTGATGATTGCCAATCCAAGTGCGTTTGAGGAGTTTGTGATCGATTACCTTTTCGATGATGGAGTGGCGGTTTATGTGAACGGAGTGGAGAGGGCGCGGCAGAATCTTGCGGATGGGGCGGCTTACGATGAGTATGCCACTGCGCAATCGGACGACAATACAAGGCGGGTTGTGGTTTTGGGTTCAGCGGATTTTGTCGCGGGGGAGAACGTGATCGCAGCGGAGGTACATCAGAGGAGTGCCGTGAGTTCGGATGTGAGTTTTGATTTGGAGCTGCGGGGGCGGAGAGTGGTGGATGGTTCCACATCGATTTCGATGACCAACTGCTCGCTTGCGGGGAACTCGGCAGAATTTTCCGGAGGGGCAATCCGGGGCTCTTTGATCGAGATGACCAATTGTATTGTTTGGGGAAACACGGCGCCGATCTTTGCTGAGATCGAGGGTTCGCTGACAGGCAGGAACAATCTGAACGAGGGAGAAGCTCAAGCGAGCAATCCACTATTCATCCGGAATCCGGGAACCCTGGCGGCGGACGATTATGGTGATTTGAGGCTTCAGATGAATTCGCCGGCGTTGGAGTCTGGTCTAAACGAGGCGATTTCCACTCCTGGCGATCTTGCCGATCAGGCTCGCATTGTGGGAACGGTGGATCTTGGGGCTTTCGAGGGGTATTATACGACATTTGAGCTTTCAGGATTCTCCGATCCGAATGGGGATGATAATGGAAATGGGATTTCGAATTTCGCAGAGTATGTGCGAGGGGGAGACCCAGCGGCAGACGATGATCTGGCACTGCTTCCGTTGATCGATTTGAGCGTTCTCAGATTTTCCTCCCGGCCGAATGCGGCTGATGCAGAAATCCGCTACGAGGTATCGCGGAGTTTGCTGCCGGGATCCTGGAAGCAGATTGCTGAGGAGAATCTGCCTTTGGAGGTTGTTCCGGTTTCTGTGGACCGGAATGAGGTCATTTTCACACTACCAGAGCCGTTCGAGAGGCTCCTGTTCTTCCGACAGCGGATTATTGCCCGGTAGGTGGCGATGGTGTCAACGGGTAGGCGGGTAGAAAGGGAGTTGGAGTCGAGAGCAATGGTTTCAGAACTTGTCCGATAATGAGGGACAGAGCGCTGCCGTAACATCTGAAGTACCTAAAAAATACATGGATTGTCGAGGACGTAGCTTCCTGAGCCGGAATTATATTTGCAGATTCCCCTAGTTGCCTACCACTCGATTCTGACGCCGAAGGTGGCGTTGAGGCCGGGGGCGTTTTGGCCGGATCCGTGGATGCGGTAGTCCTGGTCGGTGAGGTTTTCGAGGGCGAGGTTGAGCTGGACGTTTTCGGTGGCCTGCATGCCGGTGTAGAGGGAGGTGACCAGGTAGGAGGGGGTGCCGTTGACGGGGATGCGCTGGGTGTCGTTGGCGGCCTGGTTGGAGAGGTTGTTTTGGTGGGCGGCGGCAAGGATGCGGCCGGAGACCCAGAATTTGTCGGATGGATGGGTCCAGGTGAGGGAGGCGGAGGCGGTGAGGGGGTGCATGCGGCGGATGGTGTCTTCAACGATGGGTCCGCCGAGAGTGGCAGCTTGTTGGGCCTTGCCATCCTGCCAGGCGAGGTGGCCGGCGAGTTGCCAGTCGGAGTGGAAGTTCCAGGCGGCTTCTGCTTCGAGTCCGTAGATGTATCCGTCGCTGCCATTGACTGTAATGAGTCCGCCGGTGCCGTCGTCGATGCGGGTGATGGCGTCATCGATGAAGGTGTAGTATCCGGTGAGTCCGTAGGAGAGTTCGTCATTTGCGAAGCGAGCTCCGAGCTCGGCGGTGAGGAAGGTTTCGGGATCGACGTTTGGCGAGCCGCTGGAGGTGAGGCCATTGAGGGCGAATTGAGCGCCGGTGAGGTCGTCAAGATTCGGTGCGCGGAAGGCTTGGGAGAGTCCTCCGAAGAGGGACCAGTGATCGGTGGCTTGGTAGTTTCCGCGGAGGGAGAGGGAGAGGTTTTCCCAGGATGCGTTGCCGGATTGGTCGGCGGCCGCTCCGGCGGGACGGTAGCCATTCCAGTCGGCTTCGGCGTAGGAGAAGCGGGCTCCGGCATCGTAGGAAAAGCGGTCTGTTAGATCGCGGGAGAAATTGGCGAAGAGGCCAAGGGAGTGGTAGGTGGAGTCGTCTGCAACGGGTCTGTTAGAGGGGCGGATGGCGCCGTTCCGGAAGCCGGCGGAGTCGACGACATCGTGGTAGTAATCGGCACCCCAGACGAGGTCGCCTTTTCCGAGAGGTGACTCGGCCTGGAAGGTGAGGCCGTAGGTGTCGACATCGAGGATTTTGGTATCGGATTGGCCCGAGCCGCGGACCCGGAATTCGGAGTCCTGGGATTTTTGGTAGGAGGTGGTGAGTTGCCAGCTGTTGAGCCAAGGAGCGGCGGGGTTGGAATCCTCGAGGCGGAGGTAGGTGAGGGCGCGTTCCTGATCGTAGGTGCGCTGGAGGTCGGTGCCGGCGGTGGTGAAGGAGTTTCCGTGGCGCCAGCCGGGGTTGGCGGTGGTGTTGTGCCAGCGGTTGATATCGTCCTGATTGAGGTAGGTGTGGGCGAGGGTGAGCGTTTGGGAATCGGAGAGGGCGTATTCGAATTTGAAGTCGAGGGATTGTTCGGCGTAGCCGGTGCCGGTCATGCGGCCGAGGGCGGAGTCCTTGATGTCCCCGATATTTTTGGAGGAGATTCCGAGCATGAGGCCCCATTCCCGGCCGACTCCGATGGATTGCTCCAGACGGCCGAGGTGGGAACGGGAGTTGGTATCGAAGCGGTAGGAGGTGGCGCCATTTGAGAAATAGGCATTTTCATCGCGGAAGCCGGAGGATTTGGAGAGGATATTGACGGTGCCGCCGATGGCGTCGGAGCCGTAGAGGACGGAGCCTTGGGATTTAATGAGCTCGAGGCGGTCGATGGCCTGGGAGTCGAGGGTGTTCCAGTACTGGACGGGGCCGCTGCGCCAGGTAGAATTGTTGAGGCGGATGCCGTCCTGAAGGAGGAGGGTTTGGCGGCCGTTGAAGCCGCGGATGTAGGGGGAGCCGTGGCCGGGGGTGGTCTGCTGGACGAGGACGCCGGGGGTGTCGAGGAAGGCCTGGGGAAGAGTGCGGACGCTTTCGTTCAGGAGATCCCCGGCGGTGATGATTTCGGATGAATAGGGAGCCTCGGCGCGTTCTTCCTGGGTTCGGCTGGCGGTGACGACGAGGTCGGGGAGGGTGTCCTGGGCAGCCAGGGATAAGGGAAGGAGAAGGATCGATCTGAACATCGGTGCTGGGAACGAATTGATGGGGAGGTTTCTTAGGGGGAAGTTAGGAAGTTTCAAGGGGAAGGGTCGGGGAGGAGAGGTTTCGGGAGAGAGATAAAAAACCGTATGCCTCTGATGAGACATACGGTTTGGAAAATTGGAGGCGGAGGCGAGAATTGCCTTCGGCTATGCTGGATTCGCTCGCTGTGCTCGCAGGGTGATTCGGTTTCTAGCGAAACCCCGCGTTGAACTGGCCTCGCTGCGGTCGGCAGAGTTTTGCCCTCGTCGCTCTGCTCCTCACGCTCTCTCCGTTCGCTGAGGCTCTCTCCGGTTTATCCCTCCTCCGCCTTTGGAGAATCGATGTTGAAGAAAAAACCACGTGGCCCAGAAGACACACGTGGTTTTTAAAAAGAATGGAGGCGGAGGCGAGAATTGCCTTCGGCTATGCTGGATTCGCTCGCGGTGCTCGCGGGGTGATGCGGTTTCTAGCGAAACCCCGCGTTGAACGACTTCGCTACGCTCAGTAGAGTTTTGCCTTCGTCGCTCTGCTCCTCACGCTATCTCCGTTCGCTGAGGCTCTCTCCGGTTCATCTCTCCTCCGCTTTTGGAGAGGTAATATCCAATAAAAAACCACGCGCCATTTTTGATGACGCGTGGTTTTGGAAATTGGAGGCGGAGGCGAGAATCGAACTCGCGAATACAGGTTTTGCAAACCCGCGCCTTACCACTTGGCTACTCCGCCCTGGAGATGGACTGATCTAAGCTTGGGAGCAAAGAGTGTCAACTCTGTCTTGAGTTGAATTAAATTGTTAGGCGTCGAGGCCGAAGGCGGTGTGGACGACGCGCGCGGCTTCTTCGATTTGTGATTCTTCGACGGTGACGGAGATTTTGATTTCGGAGGTGGAGATCATGCCGATGTTGATGCCCGATTCGCCGAGGGCGGCGAACATTTTGGCGGCGACTCCGGAGTGGGAGCGCATGCCGATGCCGACGCAGGAGAGTTTGGCGATGCCGGCTTCGGTCTCGATTTCGGCTTCGCCACCGAGTTCGGTGAGCACGGGTTTGAGGGCGACCTGGGCGCGGCCGAGGTCGTTGGTGTGCATGGTGAAGGAGTGTCGGGCGCAACGATCGTGGGCGATGTTGGAGACGATCATGTCGATGTTGACCTCGGCATCAGCGAGGGCACCGAGGATACGGCCGGACATGCCGGGGGTATCGGGGATGCCGGTGATGGTGACGCGGGCTTGGGAGCGCTCGATGGAGACTCCGCGGATGACTACTGCTTCCATGGCTTCGTGTTCTTCGGTGACGATGGTCCCGGGGTTGTTATTGAGGGAGGAGCGCACTTCGAATTTGACGCCAAACTTTTTGGCGAATTCGACGGAGCGCGATTGCATGACTTTGGTTCCGACCGAGGCGAGCTCGAGGAGTTCGTCATAGGAAATTTCGGGGAGCTTGCGTGCTTTGTCAACGACGCGGGGGTCGGCGGTGTAGACGCCATCGACATCGGTGAGGATTTGGCAGACGTCTGCTTTAACGGCCGAGGCGACGGCGATGGCGGAGAGGTCCGAGCCGCCGCGGCCGAGGGTGTGGATGAGGCCCTGGGGGGTGATTCCCTGAAAGCCTGCGACGATGGGAGTTTTTCCCTCGGCGATGCACTGGTTGAGGTAGTCGGGCTTGATGTCCTCGATGCGGCCCCGGGTATGGGAACCGCTGGTGAGGATGCCGGCCTGACGTCCGGTGACGGAGATGCCCTCGATGCCAATTTCATTGAGGGCCATGGCGAGGAGGGCGATGGATTGTTGTTCTCCGGAGGAGAGGAGGACGTCGAGTTCCCGTTCGACGGGATTTTTGGAGAGCTCCTGGGCCATGCCGATGAGCTTATCGGTCACGCCGCCCATAGCGGAGATGACGGCGACGACTTGGTTTCCGGCATCGCGTTCCGCTTTGATGCGTCTGGCAACATTGCGAATGCGGTCGATGGAGCCGACGGATGTTCCGCCGTATTTTTGGACAATCAAGGCCATGGGAGAGGTGCGTCCTTACGCTGGTGCGGGGATTTAGGCAAGCTTCAGTGTATCGGGAAGCACTGATTAAAGAGGAAGCTCGCTGAAGTTTTTTATGGATTCTTTAGCCAGGGAAGCTTCGCTTCCACAGGAAAAGGTGCTGCAGCCCTCTTGAACTCTGGCGGCGTTGCTCAGGGAGTCGCTGATCATCAGCGTCACCCTTCGCGCCTTGCCAGACTTCAACATGACTTGCAGCAGCGGACTACCTCCTCAATCAGCACTTCCCTAGACCTTTTCGATGCGGAAGACGACGGGTCGGGCGGTGATGCAGTCGAGGGATTCGACTTCGAGGAGGGCTTTTTTGAGTTTTCCGAAGGGGCAGGAGTGGAGGAGGAAGACCATTTCGACGAAGTCGGCATCGGGGTTATCGGCATCGACGGGGGAGTGGGTGCCGGAGATTCCGATGGCGTGGTCGGCGAGGATGCCGGAAATTTTGGCGATGACGCCGGGCTGGTCGTTGACCGAGAAGCGAACGTAGTAGGGGGTTTCGGTGTCCTCGATGGGGACGATTTTTCCATCGGTCCGGAAGGGGAGGAAGCCACGGGAGGCATCCGATGAGCGGAGGGCGCGGGAGGCCTCGACGAGGTCGGAGACGACGGAAGAGGCGGTGGGTTCCTGTCCGGCACCGCGACCGTAGAAGAGGGAGTCGCCGAGTCCATCGCCTTTGACGGCGACGGCATTGAAGACGCCATTGACGGAGGCGAGGATGTGTTTTTTGGAGATGAAGGAGGGTTGGGTGCGGATTTCGATGGCGCCGCCGGAGCGTTCGCGAACGAAGGAGAGGAGTTTGACGACGTAGCCGAGCTCGGAGGCGAACTTGATGTCGAGTGGGGTGACTTTTTCGATGCCGCGGACGTAGACGTTTTTTGGGTCGATGAGGAATCCGTGGGCGAGGGAGCCGAGGAGGATGGCCTTGTGGGCAGCGTCCCAGCCGTTGACGTCGAGGGTTTCGTCGGCTTCGGCATATCCGAGTTCTTTGGCTTCCTTGAGGGCTTCGGGGTAGCCGAGGCCGGCCTCGGTCATGCGCATGAGGATGTAATTGGAGGTGCCGTTGATGATGCCGACGATGTCCTCGATGCGGTTTCCGATGAGGGAGTCCTGAACGGCCTTGATGATGGGGATGCCACCGGCGACGGCGGCCTCGAAGTGAATGGGGGTGTTCGTTTCGGCGGAAAGGGCGAAAAGCTCGGCTCCGCGCTCGGCGAGGAGGGCTTTGTTTCCGGTGACGACGGGCTTTTGGGCCTTGAGGGCAGCGGCTACGAGATCGAAGGCAGCGGTGGTGCCGCCGATGAGTTCGACCACGATATCGACGGACGGGTCGGTGACGACGTCCATGAGATTGGTGGTGAAGAGTTCATCGGGTGCGTCGACATCGCGAGATTTGGAGAGGTCGCGGACGGCGATTTTACGGATGGCGAGTTCGACATCTCCCTGGGATCGGGAGGTGATGAGGCCGCCATTTCGCTCGATGATTTTCCAAACGCCGGAGCCAACGGTTCCAAAGCCGGCGAGGCCGATTCCTGAAGAGGTGCAAGACACGGGGAGGTGTTACTGGGGAATTGGGCCGGATGGGAGAAGAAAAATGTGGGAGATACATGAATTGCACATGGCAATTGCTCCGTTATAGTCAGAGAGACGATGGACTACGGATATTCCTGGGAACACGAAAGCACCTATGAGCCACCCAAGCAGGGCGGGTTCGGATGGGCTGTGCTGGTGGCTGTCGTGGTGGCGCTTCTGGCCCACGTGGCGTTCATCATTGGACCGGGAAGTCGATTGATTGAGCTGGATATTACCGAGCCGACCGAGTGGGTGTCTGATCCGGTGAGGTTGACGGCGGTGGATTCGGAGCCCGAGATTATTTCCGAGCCTCCGCCGGAGGAAGAGATTGAGCGGCCGGATACCGAGGGTGAGTTGATTGCGGACATTGAGGATGTGCTTCCCGAGCTGAAGGATGTGGAGATTGATATTTCTCCACTTGAGGATGATGCGCTTCCGGAGATGAAGATTGAGAAGCCGGCGCTGAAGGGGGAGGAGGATGGAGATTTGTTGAAGCCGACGGTGGGTGTGGATACGGCGGCGGAGGTTCCCGAGTTGGGGACGGTGGCGAATTTGTTTCCGGAAGCGAAAGCGAGCCAGCTGGTGGTGGATTCCGGGAGTCCGCTTGAGGATGTTCTGAATCCGGACAAAGTGGCCCAGGACCTGGGGAAGGTCAAAGGAGCGGGAGGCGAGAGTGAAAACGGGGTGCTGACGGGTTACACCGGGCTGGAGGCCTATGCCCGGATGACACCGGGTGATCTTCAGAGGAACAAGGCGTCGATTGGGAGCGATCTGCTTTTTGAATACAATGAGTCGAACCTGCGCGATGATGCGCGTCTGACTTTGATGACAGTAGCGATGTTGATTGAGCGTAATCCCAACATGTATTGCTGGGTGGAAGGTCATACCGATTTGTTCGGGCCGGATGATTTTAATCTGGAGCTCTCGAAGAAGCGGGCGCAAGCGGTGAAGGACTGGATTGTGGGTGCTCTGCAGCTGAGCCCGGAGCGCATTGTGGTGCGGCCCTACGGGAAGCAGGAGCCGGTTGTTTTGGAAGGTTCGATTGAAGATCAGGCGCCGAACCGGCGGGTGGACATCAAGATGCGTAAGACGCTGCCCCAACCGGTGAAGATGCTGGTGAAGCCGGGTCGTGCGGTGGTGGTGGAAGATGATGACGAGGTGCCGGCGGCACTTCCGGTGAGGGAACCCCCGGTGGCCATTCCGGTGGAGGAGTAGGTTTGAGGTCGAGGATTAACATACGATTACTGTGGTAAATATTCTCCCCGAACCGCCGAAGTGGAATGCCGTCATGGGATTCGACTTTGATGATACGCTGATGATGGGCGAGGAACATCGTCCGAGGATTGATCCGGAGTTTTTTGAGTGTATCCGGTGGATTCGGGCGAACTATGGAGCGGCGTGGGGTATCTGCACGGGGCGGTCTTTGCATCAATTGGTGGAGGGGTTTAACTCGGGGAAGTTTCCGTTTTTGCCGGATTTTGTGGTGGCGAGAGAGCGGGAGATTTATTTTCCGGGTCAGTTTGGGCGGTGGTTGCCGCATGAGGAGTGGAACAAGCGGTGTGAGAAGGATCACAAGCGGTTGTTTCGTAAATCGAAGCGGGTGCTGGCGAAGGTGCGCAAGTATGTGGAGAAGCAGACGGAGGGGCGTTGGGTTTCGGTAGAGGGTGATCCCGCGGGAATTATTGCGGGGTCGGAGGATGAGATGGCGGGGATTATCAAATTTTACGAAAGCCTCCCGAAGGTGGACTCCTTGGGCTATGAGCGGAATGGGGTTTATTTGCGGTTCACGCACACGGATTTCCGGAAGGGGACGGGGCTGCGGGAGGCGGCGGCCCGCTGGGGGGTGATGCCGGGTCATATTTTGGCGGTTGGCGATAATTTCAATGATATCAGCATGTTGGGGGCGGATGTGTGCGGTGCCTGCGGGTGTCCGGGGAATGCGGTGCCGGCGGTGAAGGAGCTGGTGAAGGCACGCGGGGGGAAGGTGGCGTTGAAGGAAGGAAGCCGGGGGGTGATGGAGGTCCTGGGATACTATTTCAACCAGTGAGTTATTGGGGGGAGCTGGGGGCTTTTGCGGTGGTGATGGCGGTGGGGCAGTTTAGCCCGGGACCGGACATGCTGCTGCTGACGCGGACGGCCTTGGCGGAGGGGCTGCGGGCGGGGTGGCTGATGGTGCTGGGGATTGTGACGGGGCTGGCGCTGCACGCGACGCTGGCGATCGGGGGGATGGCGGTGCTCTTGGCGCAGGGCGGGCTGTTGGCGCGGATGGTGGGGATGTTGGCGGCGGGGTATCTTTTTTGGTTGGGGTGGGGGTTGTTGGTGAAAACACCGGGGGAAGATGGAGAGGCGGGAGAGCTGAGGCGGAGTCCGTATTTGAGGGGGTTGTTTTGCAATTTGTTGAATCCAAAGGTGTTGGTGTTTTTTGCGGGGGTGGTGGCTCCGTTTTTGACGGGCGGGCATCCGGGATGGTGGCCGTTTGCGCTGTGGGGGATGATTGTGGGGGAGGGCTTGGTGCTGTGGTGTTTGTGGGTATGGTTGTTGCAGAACGGGAAGGTGAAGCGGGCGTATCAGCGGGCGGGGAGGCTGTTGGATGTGCTGTTTGGGACGGGGTTGGTGGTGTTGGGGGTGAAATTGTTGTGGGGGTGAAGGGAGTGGGGGGATTTGTTTAGGGTGGGGGGATGAGGCGATCCGGGCGATCAAGCTAGGAAACCAAGAAGCTGCAAGGTTTACGACGTCGGCTCTTAGCGTTTGGCTCTTAGCTTTTAGCCCGGTCGTCCGAAACTACTGCGAGAAAGCTATGAGCCAATTGCGAAAGGCTAATGGCCATGGTGGTTCTACCAGTTCGCTCCGCTTTTCTCCCTAGCTTGATCGCCCTGATGAGACGATGGCGGATCGGGGCTTGACGAAGAAATCAGATGAACAGTAGAATTTCGCAATCCTGTGAAGGGGGAAATAGGGGGATGCACGCAGACCCCGGTTCCCGGGGCAGGTGATCCCTACTGTTCTGCTAGATGATTTAAGAAACACACTATGGATAAAGAAACAGAAAGACAGATATTGAATGATCAAAAAATTAACTTCTACGAAGATGAGGAAGGATCTAATTTCTTTTTCATCTCAGATCGAGTTATTGGGTTAAACGATAAAGAAGATATTGTTACCAACCTAGCAGGTAAAGTTAAATCAGGTGTAGTCACATACGAGAAAATTATTTCTGAATCAGATCAACCGTTATATCGTATTTTTTTAGTAGCTGACCAAACTCCTTAGCCGCATCATCATTATCCAGAAGCTTATCCATAAGAGCAGGGATGATTGCTTTTAGGGTTACGGGGTGTGAGATATGTTCACCGTTTGGTCCTAGTTCGTCTACTCCGTGGACAAAATATTTAGGGAACTCCCTAGATGCAGAACAAGACGTGGAACCTAACGATTTCTCGTCATTTGGTTCTGTATTATTTTCTGTAGTTTTCATATGATATTACTTATGAACACGTTTTGGTTTGTCAAGAAATCGTAGGTTCACTTTAACGTTCGAGAATGAATATGCCGAGTAACGTCCAAACTATTCGTTTTTTCGCGCTCCGAATCTTTCTTGGACTCACAGCACTCGGCTGGGGTATTTGCGTAGCAGGTGTTCTCGTGCCTAGTTCAATGGCGTTTGAGTTCGTGGGGCTAATTGCAGACGTCGACACCACTCCTTTTGAAAGTGATCCAATGTTTGATTACTGGTTGCGGATGGCTTCCAGTGTTTTCGCGTTAGTCGGCCTTGGATACCTAGGACTCGCAATTTGGCCTACCCGTTTTGCAATCGTGCTGCCCTTCGCTGGAGCATTCATGATACTGGAAGGTTTAGTCTTGCTGATTCATGGTTTGCGCCTTGGCTTGGACCCGGTGCCATTCCTAGGAGACACAACTTTTTGTCTCGCTGGCGGAATTGGAATCCTAGGGTGCATGGGGTCAGGGCGGTCGAATACGAACCCTAAAACAAGAAATCTCGAACAAGATGCTGCGGTGAAAGAGTCTGATCAGACTGCTTGAATTTCTGTTCCTGATCATCCAGTGGAGGGACAGAATCGGGATGGGAGAGCGGGCTGCGGGTGGGTGCTCAGAGGGGGCGGGGTGCTGGGCTTGCCCATGATTTTGGGCAGGGGGAAACCCCACGCGTTGCGTGGGGCTACGTTATGTCGCCCCCGTGGGGCTTTTGGGTTGCGGTTGGGTGCTTAGAGGGGGCGGGGTGTCGGGCTTGAAGCAGGGGGGTGGCAGCGGGACGAAGCACAAGAGGAAGGAGAACAAGCGGAAGTTAGCGACCACATCCCGCGCTGAAAGTTGAGTTTGAGTTTTCCGGCTTCGTTGGATATCGTTTTGTAATTGGAAGCTGGTCGGCACCATCGGGATGGGTCGCCAGTTCCTGAACGTTATGCCAAGAAAAACACATGTGGAAGGGAGTCGAGGTAGTTGAAGGCGAGCGGTATCGCGTCGGGCTTAAATCAAGCTCTGATGGGCAGCGGACAACCGCACTTGTTCGCGACGGAGATGACGAGACTGAGTTCGATTTCGTCACGGAGATCGTTGAGGATTTCGAGGCGCTACAAAACCGAAATCTACGAAAGATTCTGGATGCGACGCCATTGAATGATGGCTCGAACGTTTGGCTCGACGCTCATAATATTTGGTTTACATCAGCTGAGATGGATCAGCTCGAAGAGAGTGATCATGACTTCTCCGCCGTAGATTGGCACCGTGGCATTCCGCCGCAACTCGCACCAAAATAGGCATAACAAGATGCTGCGTTGAAAGAGTCTGATCAAACTGAGTGAATTTTTGTTCCTGATCATCCAGTGGAGGGACAGAATCGGGATGGGAGAGAGGGCTGCGGGTGGGTGCCCAGGGGGGGGCGGGGTGCCGGGCTTGCCTCTGATTTTGGGCAGGGGGAAACCCCAGGCGTTGCCTGGGGCTACGTTATGTCGCCCCCGTGGGGCTTGTGGGTTTCCCCATGATTTTTGGGCACGAAAAAACCCCGGGGTTAGCCGGGGTTTTGAGAGGTTGGCGGTGATATTTAGAGGAAGATTTTCTTTCCGTCGTTTTTGGCGCTCTCGTAGATGGCGCTGATGAGCTCGACTGATTTGCGGGCTTCGGCGGAGTTGGTGGAGGGCTCGCGGCCTTCGGCGATGGCGTTGACGACTTCCTCGAAGTTCCGCTGGTGCTGGTAGGTGTTGATGGCGGTGGGGTCGTTGGCCCCGAGTCCGGCTTCCTGGCCTTTCATGAGGGAGGCTTTGATTTCGGCGTCCTCGGGTTTCTCGTCTCTGAAGTCCCAGATTTCAAAGGCTTCATCGGCGAGGAAGACGGAGCCTTCGGTTCCGGCGAGCTGGACGCGGGCGGGGTGACCGTCCTTGGACCAGGTGGCGGTGGAGGCCTCGATGACGCCGCGGGCTCCGTTCTCGAATTCGAGGAGGGCGACGCAGTGGTCTTCGACCTCGATGCGCTCATGGGCGAGGCAGACGGTGTTGGCCTGAACGGATTTGACGGGGCCGGCGAGGTAGAGGAGGGCGTCGACGGTGTGGATGGATTGGTTCATCAGCGAACCTCCGCCATCGAGGGCCCAGGTGCCGCGCCAGCCGGCGGAATCGTAGTAAGCCTGATCGCGGTACCATTTGATGTAAGCGGAGGCGGAGGCGAGGACCCCGAAGCGTCCTTCATCGGAGGCTTTTTTGAAGGCGTCCATGCCGGGGTGGAAGCGGCGGTTGAGGACGGCGGCGATGGTCTTGCCGTTGGCCTTGGCGGCATCGATGAGTTGATCGATGCGGGGAAGGGTGATTTCGAGGGGTTTTTCGACGATGACGTGCTTGCCGGCGTTGAGGGCGGCGAGGCTGGGCTCGAGGTGGGCACCGCTGGGGGTGCCGACGGTGACGATTTCGAGCTCGGGGTCCGCGAGGAACTCGGCCATGTCGGAGAAGGCTTTGACTCCGTATTCGGCGGCGAGTTTTTCGGCGGCTTCCTGGCGGAGGTCGAAGACTGAGTGGAGTTCGCCACCGGACATGTCCGTGATGGCCTTGGCGTGGAAGTGGCCGATCATGCCGGCGCCGATGATTCCGAATTTCATAATGATAAAGTCAGGTGTGAGGGAAGGCGACTAAGCTTCCTTTTCGTGTTTGAGGAAGGAGAGGGTTCCGACGACGAAGAGGAGGGCGAGGAAGCCCATGCCGATCATGCCGGCGGGGACGTCGCCGAATTTCTTGCCGGCGGTGGCCCACCAGGTGCCGACGGTGGCGACGGTGGTGGCGAAGATCATGAGGACGTTCCAGATGATGCGTGCATTGCCCTCGGGGCGTTTGTCGCCGAGGACCTTCTTGGAGTTCATGAGAAGGAAGAAGGTGAAGTAGGCGATGGGGATGAGGGAGCCGCCGATGACGGAGGTGGGGATGGCGAGGGCGGCCTTACTTTGGCCGGACCAGAAGAAGGGGTAGAGGCACCCTGCTCCACCTGAGATGAGGCAACCGAGGAAGTAGGCATTCTTTCCGCCGAGGGCATTGGCGAAGAGTTCCTTGAAGGCGAGACCATTGATCAACATGAGGATGATGATGGTGGAGACGGCCATGCCGAGAACGCCGACGCCGAAGACTTTCTGGGCGACGACTTCACCGGTGAAGGGCTTGAGGGTGATGGCGAGTGCTCCGGCATCACGTGAGTAGAGCATGCCGGCGAGCTTGTGATCAGCTTCGGGGAGAGCGGCGATGGCGGCGGTGGAAGCGGCTTCCTTGGCGTCACCTTCAAGGCCTTTGACGGCTTCGACAACGGAGGGCACTCCGGAGAGCATGCCCGCGCGTTGGGCGGCGGTGACATCGTCCGCTTTTCCATGGAAGGCGGAAGCGGAGGCGATGACGACGCAGGCGGTGGCGAGGAAGAAGGGAACGAAGAGGCCGATCGAGAGGTCGGTGATGGAGAGTCCGCGGTGCTTGCTGCCCCACTTCTTTTTCAAGAGAGTGTAGGGGAGGAGGAAGGTCATGTTGATGCCGACGGCGGTGCCGAAGGCGGCGAAGATTTTTGATTTTTGGGTGCTGACGATGTTGTTGTCCCACCAGTCCGGGTTGGAGGAGGCGGCGATGTCCGCAGCGAAGGTCTTGGAGCTGGAGCCCAGAAGTGAGAAATCGGGGATGAATCCTGCCAGGATTGCGCCGAAATCGATATCGCCTGCTTTGAGGAGAGTGACGACGACGGCGATGAAGGAGAGGACGATGATGCCGACCATGACCTTGATGATGCGGTCGAAGAGCTTGGCGCCGCCGCCTCCGGCCTCGTAGAGGTAATTCACGTAGAGTCCGATGGCGAAGAGGACGGCGATGATGCCCCAGGGGGAGGCGTCGGGTGCGCTGCCGATGAGGTTTTGCTGGATGGCGGCGGTTCCGAGAGAGAACTGGGGCATGGTCCAGACGATATTGGCCATGATGGTGGCGACGAGCCAGGACCAGCCGAGGAGCGGGTGGAGGTGGCTGTTGATGAGTTGGAGGGGACGTTTCTCGGTGGAGAGGGTGACGTAAGCGATGGCGGCGAGCATGATGATGCCGCAGATCATGGCGAGGGGCTGGACCCAGAGGAGGGAGTTGCCCGCGACGATTCCGAGGTAGAGGGCGCCGGCGAGGGAGCCGCCTCCGAGGGTGATGGCTCCTTGAAGCCAGCCGGGTCCGGAGATTTTGGCGTAGGCGAAAAACTTGGTGACTCCGCCCTTATCGGCGACGGAATCGATGACATCGAGCTCGTGTTGTTGGCGGTCGGTGTTGCTCATGGGTGTTAGAATGCGGAAATTTGGCGGCTTGGGTAGATTTTTTTAGTCCCGTGATTGCGGGACAAGCAAAGTGGGGACAGACTGCGCCCCGATGTCGGACGAGGTTCCCAAATTTAGCAAAGACTTGCAGGTGCTTACGAAGGTGCGTCTGAACATCTTTGTGTTGATCACGACTTTGTTCGGATTTTTTCTGGCGGCCAAGGGTTTGGGGGGGATGGAGGGGAAGTGGTGGTTGCTTTTGCACACCTTGATCGGGACGGCGGCGGCGGCCTTTGGGTCGGCGGCATTTAACCAGCTGATGGAGATTGAGGATGATGCGTTGATGAAGCGGACGGCGGACCGGCCATTGCCCTCGAAGCGGATGGGGGTGATGAAGGCGTTTGCGATTGGGTGGGGGCTGGCGGCCTTTGGCTGCATTCATTTGGCGGCGAAGGTGAGTGCGATGGCGGCGATTCTGGCGGCGGTGACGATTGCGATTTACGTCTTTGTCTACACGCCGATGAAGAAGTGGCATTCGACGAACACGCTGGTGGGTGCGATTCCGGGGGCGATTCCTCCGATGATTGGCTGGGTGGGAGCGGGCGGGGCGTGGACGGATGCGGGCGGGTGGTTTTTGTTTTCGCTGCTTTTTCTGTGGCAGTTGCCGCATTTTGTGGCGATCAGCTGGTTGTGTCGGGAGGAATACGAGGATGCGGGGTATCAGATGTGGTCGAATGGTGATGTGAGCGGGAGGAAGACGGTGCGGCTTTATCTTGGGTTCTCGGTGCTGATGATTGTGTTGGGGGTGGTGGGAGCGTTTTTGGGGTTTTATTCCCATGTGCTGGGGGTGGTCCACGGGGTGATGGTGGTGGCGATGATGCGGCCGGCGCTGACTTACGGGGCGGAGGCGGACCGGGGGAAGATGCGGAAGGCGTTCTTTGGGACGTTGCTGTATCTGCCAATCGTGCTTCTCGGTCTTGCCTTTGCGTGGGGCTAGGCTAGCGTGCCGCCGATGGACGTTAGTCAGCTGGAACCCGCGGACCGTGATCCGAAGAAGCTTCGCAATACGGCCTTGATCCTAGTGGGGATCATGGTGGTGGGCGGATTTTTGATTTTGTGGGCCTACAGCGCCTTCGCAGATCGGACGGCGAAGAGTGATCGGCCGAGTATTGAATCGAAGATCACGGATGATTGCCGCCTGATCACGGCGGATGGGGAGGAGCGTGATATCCAGGACCTGCAGGGGAGGATTACGCTGGCGTTGATCTCGACGAGCGAGACGGGTGAGCGTTCGGAGAATTCGATTGCGGCGTTGCGCGAGGTGATGGCGCATTTTGCGGAAGCGGAAGAAAAACCGGTGGTGCTGTTGTTTGTACTGGATGGATTTGAAGACCAGCCGGAGGGGATGGCAGGGGTGTTGCCCGAGTTGGATGGGATCGCGGAGGTATGGCGGGTGGCCGCGGGGGTGGACGGGAAGGTTTCGGTGCGGGCCTTTTTGAAGAACCGGTTGCGCTTTGGGGTGTATCCCGAAATGGGTGATGAGGGCTGGAACTACGATACGAAGCTGGTTTTGCTCGATCAGTGGCTGCACTTGCGGGGGATTCCGGGATCCAACGAGGGATGGGATTTTGACAAAGTGGCGGAGATGGAGGAACAGTTTGAGAAGGCGAAGGAAGAGCATCCCGATAAGGAGTTGATTCCGCCACCGATGACGACCGCGCGCTTGACGGAGCTGCTGATCAAGTCGATCGAATACCTCTACGCAAACCCTGACGAAAAAGGCCAAAAATGACCCCGAAAAAACAGATTGTTCTTATTTACTCCGTTGTGGGTGTCATTTCGGCATTCATTTTGGGGATGTCCTTATGGCTGGCGACCTTGAAGAAGACGCAGGCGAGCGAGGGTCCGGTGGCGGAAGATGTGGGGAAGGTGGAGGTGGAGTCGATCACGACGCTGGAGACGGATCTGGAGTTGGTGAAGCAGGACGGGACACCGGTGAAGATTTCCGATTTGAAGGACAAGGTGTGGGTGGCGGCGCAGTTCTTTGCGGTGTGCCCGATGTGTGCGGAGCGGAATGGCAAGCGGCTGCTGGAGGTTTACAATACCTACAAGGATGATCCGAATTTTGTGATCGTGTGCATGTCGGTGGATCCCGAGGCGGACACGCAGGAGCACCTTTTGGATTTGGAAAAGGGCTTGGGGGTGGATCGTTCGAACTGGTGGTTTGTGAAGACGGACCGCGAGACGATTCACAACTACATGCGCTATGAGATGCTCTTTGGAGACGTGCGGGAGCGGACGGTGCCCGAGGAGATTGCGGCGAAGGGGAAGTGGGCGCATGACATGGGGCTACAGGTCTGGAGAGGCGATACGCTGATCAAGAAGTGGGATGAAGTGCATGGCCCCGGTATTTTGCCGCAGGCGATTGAGAAAGCGCTGAAAGACCTCAAGGAAGAAGAGTGATGAGTGAACGAGAAGATTTCAGGGAACTGCCGGTCCAAGAGGAGAAGGCGGCGAAGATGCGCCGCGGGGTGTGGGTGATCTCGGTGCTGGTGTTGGTGCTGGTGGCGGTGATGCGGTCGCCTTACAAGATTCCGCTTCCCGAGGGGGTTGAATTTTCGGTGCTGCCGAAGGTGCATGCGGGGTTGAACTGTCTGGTGGCGGCGTGTCTGCTGGCGGCCTTGTTCGCGATCGGGCGGGGGAAGGTGAGATTGCACAAGCAGTTCATGACGGGGGCGCTGGTGGTTTCGGGTCTCTTTTTGCTGAGTTACGTGGCGTATCATTTCACGACGATGGAGACGCTTTACGGTGATATCGACGGGGGTGGAGCGGTGGATGATTTTGAGAAGGAGCAGGCGGGGTGGAGGCGTCCGGTTTATTTGGGGATTTTGATCGCGCACATTGTGGCGGCGGCGGTTTCCTTTCCGCTGATTCTGATGACCTTTGTGCATGCGTGGACGAACAATTTTGAGAAGCACAAGAGGCTGGCGCGCAAGGTGTGGCCGCTGTGGTTCTTCGTGGCGGTGACGGGGCCGGTTTGTTATTTCATGTTGCGACCGTATTACTAGGAGTTGATCCCAGAAGGTGGAGCGGGTAGAGAGGCGGTATGAAAATTCTTCGTCACGATGACTCCGGCTTTGAGCGTTTCGTTAAGAAGCTCAAGCGGAGGGCAATTCCGACTGATGATGTGCGGGAATCGGTGACGGCGATTGTTGATGACGTGAAGAAGCGGGGTGACGCGGCGCTGGTGGACTTTGCGAAGAAGTTCGACAAGGCGACGTTGAAGAAGTCCCAATTGCGGGTGACGGAGGCGGAGATGGCCGCCGCGCGGTCGCAGGTGAGCAAGGAGACAAAGGCGGCAGTGGCGGCCTCGCGGAAGAATATTCATGCGTTTGCGAAGAGATCGCAGCGGAAGGATTGGTCTTACAAGAATGCGGAAGGGGCCGAGGTGGGGGAGCGTTTTGTGCCGTTTGATCGGGTGGGGATTTATGTGCCGGGGGGGAAGGCTCCCCTGGTATCGACGGCGCTGATGACGGGGGCGTTTGCACAGGCGGCGGGGGTGCCTGAGATTGTGGCGGCGACTCCTCCGGGAGCGGATGGTTCGGTGAATCCGGATTTGCTCTATGCGCTGGAGATGTCTGGCGCGACCGAGATTTATAAGATGGGCGGGGCGCACGGGATTGCGGCGCTGGCGCTGGGGACGAAGTCGATTGATCCGGTGGATAAGATTTTTGGACCGGGGAACAAGTTTGTGGTGGAGGCGAAGCGGCAGATGGTTGGAGCGGTGGCGATTGATTTGCTGCCGGGGCCATCGGAGGTGTTGATTGCGGCGGACGCGACAGGGAAGGCGAAGTTTTTAGCGGCCGATCTTTTGGCACAGGCGGAGCACGGGCCCGACAGTGTGGTGGGTTTTGTGACGACCTCGAAGAAGCTGCTGGCGGATGTGCAGAGTGAGTTGGAGTCGCAGCTGGCTGACTTGCCCCGGAAAGAAATTGCGAAGACGGCTTTGAAGAAGGCAGGGTTTATGCTGCTGGTGAAGTCGATGAAAGAGGCGATCGAGATCGTGAACGATTGGGCGCCGGAGCACTTGGTTTTGGTGGCGAAGGACGAGGACAAGTGGCTTGACCAGGTGCGCACGGCGGGTGCGATTTACGTGGGAAATTATTCGGCGGTGGCGGTGGGGGATTTCCTTGCCGGGCCGAGTCATACCTTGCCAACGGAAGGAAGCGGACGGAGTTTTTCGGGGTTGCGGGCGGACCAGTTCCAGCGGCGTGCCAGTGTGGTGCGGATGGATCAGGCGGCGCTGCGGAAGTCACAGAAGCACGTGGAGCACTTCGCCAAGATGGAAGGGCTCTTTGGTCATGGGAATTCGGTGACGCTGCGGGCGGAGGATTAGAGGGGTTCGGTGGAGCGGATTCTTTTTTGGAAGAGGCAGGTGTTTTGGAAGCCGGCGTCTTTTAGGAGGGTGATTCCTTTGTCGAAGTCACGGGCAACTTCTCCGGGTGCGTGGGCATCGGAGGAGAGGGTGACGGGGATGTTGGCGGAGGCGGCGAGCTGGAGGAATTCGAAGGAGGGGTATTGCTCGGCGCAGGGCTTGTGGAAGCCGGCGGTGTTGAGCTCGATGGCACCTTCGGCATCGACGAGGGCCTGGATGACGGGGTCGTAGAATCGTTTGAGGTCGCCCTCGGGGCGGTAGGAGAATTTTTTGATGAGGTCGGGGTGGCCGAGGAAGTCGAAGAGTCCGCTGCGGGCCATTTTTTCGTATTCCTTCCAGTAGGTGGACCAGGCTTCCTCGACGTCGGTCTCGGCCCAGCGCCCGAGCCATGCGGGGTTATCGAAGTCCCAGCCATCGAGGTAGTGGATGGAACCGATGAGGTAGTCCCAATCGAAGACGTGGTGGAGGTCGATGATCCATTGTTTGCAGTCGGGAAGCCAGTCGCACTCGAGTCCGGTGCGGACGGGGATTTTGTCTGCGGCGTGGGCCTGGGCCTTGGTGATCCACTCGATGTAGATGGGGAGGTCTTCGACGAGCATGCGCCAGTCATCGAAGGGCTCGGGACGCTGGGGGGCGTGATCGGAGATGCCGTATTCGGTGACGCCGGCGGCGATGGCGGCATCGATGTATTCTTCGGGTTCGCCTTCGGCGTGGTGGCACAGGGGGGTGTGGGTGTGATAATCTGCCGGCATGGGGTGTTTGGCGTTGTCGCGCTGACGATGTTCATACAGGATTCGGCAACCGTCGCAAAGCCCACAGCACATGTCCGATCACGTCAGCGCCTTTTCCAAGCCCAATTCCTTTACGCAGCCCCTTTTTGATCAACTGAAGAGGCATCCGAAGCGGATCGTATTTTCCGATGCGGAGGATGAGCGAATTTTGCGGGTGGCGGAGCGGATGGTGGAGCTGGAGTTGGGGATTCCGATCTTGCTGGGGAACAAGGAGAAAATTTGCGGGATGGCGGAGGAGTTGGGGGTGAAGATGGATTTTGTGCGGGTGATTCAGCCTGAGTTGGCTTCGGATTTCCCGTTGTTTTGTGATCGGTTGGAGAACATTGAGCGTTATCGGGGCATCAAGGGGGTCAATGCGAAAGAGATCATGAAGAAGCCGGATTACTTTGCGGCAATGATGGTGCAGTATGGTCAGGCGGATGCTTGCTTGAGCGGGAATCAGTCGACGCCGGCGGGCGTGTTCCGTCCGTTGCTGCATTTGATTGCGCCGGATCCGAAGGTGAAGCGGGTGTTCGCGGTGACGATTTTGGTGTCCGAGACGCTGCAGCATTTTGGAAATGGCGGGACCTTGTTTTTATCCGACTGTGGTTTGGTGGCGGAGCCGACGGTGGAAGAGCTGGCATCGATTGCGGAAGTGACAGGGCAGCTGGCGCGGCACCATCTGGGGCGTCGGGTGCGGGTGGCGATGTTGAGTCATTCGACCCATGGGACTTCGGTGACGGCTCCGGCCTTGAAGGTGAAGGCGGCGACGGAGTTGGCGCGGCAGCATGTTCCGGCGCTGGAGATTGAGGTGGATGGTGAGATTCAGGCGGACGTGGCACTGGATGCCTCGGCGGCGGAGGTGAAGCTTCCGCAGCAGGAGCGCAAGGCTCCGGCGGATGTGTTGATTTTTCCATCGCTTGATGCGGCGCACATTTCGTTGAAGTTGCTCCAGCATGTGGGCGGGGCGCAGAATTACGGGCAGTTGATCTGCGGGTTGATGCGGCCGGCGGCGCAGGTGCCGAGGACGGCGTCGGTGGAGACGATTTTGGGAACAGCGGCGGCGTTGGGTGTGGAGGCGATCAAGTTCCACGATTTGTATCCGAAGGGTTAGTCGGGAGTGTTCTGGCGTGCCTTCAGCACGCGATCGCGGCTGTTGGGGAAGACCTTGGACTGAAGTCCAAGGCTTTGGTTGTGAGATGCCTTTGGCATCGGGAAGCGTCCAGGGAAACGATTCTGGGAACGGCGGCGGCGTTGGGTGTGGAGGCGATCAAGTTCCACGAGCTTTACCCGAAGGGTTAGGCGGGAGTGTTCCGGCGTGCCTTCAGCATGCGATCGCGGCTGTTGGGGAAGACCTTGGGCTGAAGTCCAAGGCTTTGGTTGTGAGATGCCTTTGGCATCGGGAAGCATTTATCCGAGGATGGGGGGGATTTCGGCGAGGGAGGTGATGATGTGTTGTGCGTTGCGGGTGACTTTTTCACGGGCAACGAAGCCGGTGTAGGCGAAGAAGTGATCGACGATGGGTTGGGTTTCGAAGTCGCTGACGCCGTCACCCACCATGACGATTTGGTCGGGTGAGGATTCTTTTTTGATGGCTTCGATGAGCTCGGGTTTCCCGCCGTTTCGGGTGGTGGGGTAGTCGGAATCGAAGCCGGCGTAGGAGCCATCGGGGTGGAAGTTGAGGGGGACGGCTTCGATACGGGAAATGTTGAGGACTTTGGCGAGTGCTTCGATGCAGGGGGCGAAGCCGCCGGAGATGATGAGGCATTCCCAGCCATCGGCTTGCAGGGCGGCGATGGTTTCTTTGGCGGTGGGTTCGATCTGGTCGAGGTACATTTGCCCGATGTCCTCGCACTGCTGGCGGGTGGGGTTGATGAGCTCGAGGCGTTTGGCGAAGACTTCTTCGATGGCGATCTCGCCATTCATGGCCTGGTTGGTGAGGTCTTCGACTTTTTGGAAGGCTTCGGGGCCGGCGAGGCGGGCGAGTTCGTCGACTCCCTCGATGGCGGAGAGGGTGGAGTCGCAGTCAAAGGCGATGATCTTTTTCATGGGTTGATGATGACGGTGGTGAAGAGGGGGGTGAGGTCGAAGAGGGTGAGCATGTCGTGGTTTTTGAGACGAATGCAGCCGTGGGAGGCGGGTTGGCCGATCATGTCCTCGGCATGGGTGCCGTGGAAGTAGATGTAACGGGCGAAGGAGTTTTGGTTTTCGGGGTCGAGTCCGTCGAGGCGGAGGATGCGGGTGAGGATGGCGTCGTTTTCCGATTCACCATCCCAGACGGTTTTGGGGAGTCGTCCTTTGAAACTGGTGCGGAGTGGGGCGCCGTCGCCGATTTTTTCACGAACGACGAAACGGCCGACGGGGGTGCGGTAGGATCCTTCTTCGCTGCCGATGCCATTGGAAGAGGTGGAGACGGGAGCCTCGAAGAGAAGCTCGCCGGCGCGCGTGAGGGTGACTGTCTGAAGGGGGATCGAGACCTCGATCCGGGAATCAGTTTCAGGCCAGTTGCGGTTCACGCGGTCGGGCGTCATCGGAATCGGGCGCGTCGAGGCTCCGGTTTGGTTGTTGCGGCTTCATGCCGAGCTTATCGATGAGAGCGAGGTCTTTTTCGACAGCGGGATTTTGGGCGGTGAGGAGTTTGTCACCGTAGAAGATGGAGTTTGCTCCGGCGAAGAAGCAAAGGGTCTGGCCTTCTTCGGTGAGGTGGGTGCGTCCGGCGGAGAGGCGAACCTTGGCCTTGGGGAGGGCGATGCGGGCGATGGCGATGATGCGGACGAGCTCGAAGATATCGACGCCTTTGTTTTCCGCCATGGGGGTGCCGGGCATGGGCATGAGGGAGTTGATGGGGACGGACTCGGGTTGCGGGTTGAACTCCGAGATGACCTCGAGCATGCGGAGGCGGTCCTTGGTGTCTTCACCGAGGCCGAGGATGCCGCCGCAGCAGATGGACATGCCGGCATCCTGCGCGTGGCGGATGGTGTTGAGGCGGTCCTGGAAGGTGTGGGTGGTGACGACGTTGGGGTAGTGCTCTGGGGAGGTGTCGATGTTGTGATTGTAAGCGGTGACGCCGGCGTCCTTGAGGGCGACGGCTTCATCGGGACCGAGTTCACCGAGGGTGACGCAGACTTCCATGCCGAGTTCGGAGACGTCATTGATGATCTCGAGGACCTGGTCGAAGCGTTTGGTTCCGGAGCGGACACCGCGCCAGGCGGCGCCCATGCAGAAGCGGGTGGAGCCGTTTTCACGGGCGGCTTTTGCGCGCTCCATGATGTCGCATTTTTCCATGAGGCGCTCGGCATCGACTCCGCTCTTGTAGCGGGCGGACTGGGCGCAGTAGGAGCAATCCTCCGAGCATCCACCGGTTTTGATGGAAAGGAGGGTGCAGAGTTGAACTTCGGCGGCGGGCCAGTGTTCTTCGTGCGTGGTGCGTGCTTTCTGAAGGAGTTCGAAAAGCGGGAGGTTGTAGAGGGCTTCGAGATCGTTGTAGGTCATCGCAATATGGAGAAAAGGTTAGCGGATCCACGAACCGTTGACGGTCGGGAGTTTTCCGAAGGAGAGGGCGGAGTAGTCGGTCTTGCCGCGGGCGCCAATGAGTTTGACGCCGATATGAGAGTGCCAGATTTGGCTCATGCTTTCGCCGGTGTGGCATCCGTAGCTTTGGCAGAGGGCGTTTCTGCTGAAGACGCTGCTGCGGATTTTGCGGAGGTCGTTCTCGTGAATCCACGCCTGGCTGACGGCCATGATGTCGCTGCCGTAGTCGAGGAGGAAGCAGTGTTTATTGGAGTGTCCGAAGAAATCGAAGGTGACGATGGATCGTTTGGGGCGGGAGTTGATGGCGGCGATGGCCTGATCGCCGGAGTTGAACCAGATGAGTTTGGCGTTTCGCTTGGTGGCCTGCTCGGTGATCCAGGTGGTGTAGGGTTTGGAGTCCTCGCGACCGCGCTGGATGTATCCGGGGCGATAAACGATCCAGGTGACGCGGGCGTCTTTTCCGTAGGCGCGCCGGAGTTGGTCCATGCGCATGGTGGAGGCGCGGACGAAGTTGGCCCACCATTTGTCATGGCGGTCCTTTTCGACGCGGAGGTTCTCCCACTTGCGGAGGGCGGGGCCGCCACAGAGAATGACGTGCTCATCCGCAGAGGCCGGGGCCGCGAAGGTTAGGAGCAGAAGAAAATACCAAATCCTCATGTGGAAAGAATGACCTTTAAGTGAAGGGGGTTCAAGACCGGACCGCTTGGACGAAGGTATCGAGGGCATTCTTGAGGCGGGCGGTTTGGGTGCCGAAGTTCATGCGAACGCAACCGGAGTGGCCGAAGAAGGTGCCGTCCGAGAGGAAGAGGCCTGCTTTTTCGGCTTTTGCCATGGGGTTATCGACTTCCATTTCCCGGCAGTCGATCCAGGCGAGGTAGGTGGCCTCGATATCGGGGATCCGGACGTCGGGGAGTTCGGAGCGGAGGGTATTGGTGAGGAGGTCCCGGTTGGTGCGGAGGTAGGCGAGGAGTTCCTGACGCCAGGGTTCGCCGTGCTTGTAGGCGGCCTCGGCGGCGTAGTAGGCGAGGCAGTTGATCTCGGCGAGGGTGTGGCCTTTGGCGGCGTTGAACTTCCGGCGAAGGGTGTCGTTTGGGATGACGGCGAAGGCGTATCCGAGTCCGGCGATGTTGTAGGTCTTGCTGGGGGCGAGGAGGGTGATGGTGTTTTGCTGAAGCTCCGTAGGGAGGTTGAGGGCCGAGAAGTGAGGCGTCTTGTCCTCGTCGAGGATGAGGTCGCAGTGGATTTCATCGGAGAGGAGGATGATGTTGTGGCGCAGGCAGAATTCAGCGAGCTTGGTGATCTCCTCTTTTGAAAAGGCGCGGCCCAGAGGGTTTGCGGGATTGCTGAGAAGGAAGACCTTGGTGCGGGAGGTGACTGTTTTCTCGAGTCCGTCCCAATCGAAGGTCCATTGGTCGTCGATTTTTACGTGGTCGACAGTTTGCAGTTCCATGGCGGCGTCTTTGTGAGTGCCGAGGAAGGGTGGGTAGACGGGGGTGCAGGTGAGGGCGGCGTCGCCAGGTGACCCAAAGGCCCGGGCTCCGAGGGAGAGGGCGGGGACGAGGCCTCCGAGGTGGACAATTTTATCTTCATCCACTTCAACGCCGATGCGGTCGGAGAGGTAAGACTGAAGTGTGTCTACGAGTGATTGATGGGGGACGGCGTAGCCGAAGACTCCGTGATCGACGCGACTGCGGATGGCGTCGATGACTTCGGGAGGTGACGTGAAATCCATGTCGGCGACCCAAAGGGGATCCAGATCGGGTCGACGGTCCCATTTAAGTGATCCGGTGCCACGGCGGGCGATTTCGTGGTCGAAATTTGGCATGAGGGTGTTTTAGCCGAAAGGGCGGGGATTGCAACCGAGACGGAAGGTTAATTAACATGAAAAAAGCGTAAAAACCCCTGATGGAATAAGGGTTTCTGTGAACAAGTCACGCATTTAAGAGCTTGAGATATTTAACTTTTCCTTAATAATCTCTTCCATGCGTTGTGATTCCCGTCAAATGGAATTCGGTTTCGATCGAACCGCCCGCGATGAGACTGCTGTTCTGGAAGTTAAGTCATCGCCGGGGATCACGGAAGCCTGTTCACGCTTCATGGGAATAGACGAAGAACTTACTGCGGTGTGTGTCAGGCTTTGCCTGATGTTGGGGCTTACGGAGTTAGCAGCTCGGGTGGGGGTGGAGTGGAATCCGCGTATGCGTTCGACAGCGGGTCGGGCGACGTGGCCGGTCTGTCTGATCGAGTTGAATACGCGGCTGCCCAAGATTTCCGCAGAGGAAGTGCGGCGCACGCTGCTTCACGAGTTGGCCCATCTGGTTACCTACGAACGTCTGGGTCACGGAAATGTGGCTCCTCATGGGATCGAGTGGCAGGAGGCTTGTTCTGATCTCGGGATTCCAGGGGAGACGGCGACGCACCGATTGAATCTTCCGAGCCGTTCGTTGAAGCGCCAGTGGAAATATTTGTGCCGGAGTTGTGGCACGAGTATCGAGCGGGTGCGCCGATTCAAGGGGCGTGTTGCGTGCTACAGTTGCTGTCGCGAGACCAATTCAGGTGACTACGACGAGCGCTTCCGGTTGGTGGAGGTCAATCTGGAATTGAGCCAGTAGAACGGCGGGGGGCGGGTTATGCGCCGATCTTATTTTTCTTAAGTTCGATTTCGCGAAACTTGCTGGGAGAGCAGCCGACGAGCTTGGCGAAGGAGCGGTTGAACTGGGAGAGAGATTGGAATCCCACTTTGAAGGCGATGTCTGAAATGCGTGCCGATGGACGAAGGAGTTCCTTGCGGGCCCAACTGATGCGGGCGCGGGTGGTGTATTCGGTGACGGTGAGTTTGGTCACTTCTTTGAAGGTTCGGCAGAAGTGGGATTCGCTGAGGCCGGCGATGCGGGCGAGGTCGGTAAGAGGGACGGGCTCGTCGAGCTTGGCGTGGATGAGCTTACGGGCTTTGGCGATGGCTTCGGGCTCGCTGCCATCCATGACGACGGCAAGGTTTTCAGCTTGCTGGGAGAGTTGGTCACCGAAGGTTTCCAGGAGGAGGATCATGCTGTCGTAGCGTTTGGGATCGACCGTTTTGGTTTGGAAGTAGGCGGCGTGGAGGATCTCGCGTTGGTCGCTTTTGAAACCGTTCTTTTCCAGTCGGATCATCACGCGGTCGAAGTCGGCCTCGGATGGCTGCTGTCGGAAAACCTGACCTGTTTTAAGGAAGCCGAGGGTGACGGCGCCGAGGCGGACGGGGACGGCGGTGGCACAGAGGCCGGAGAAGCAGCCACAGGTCATGGGGCCGTCGACTTCGACTTTTTCAAGGAGTTTGCGGTTGGTTTCGACGCACTCCTTGCAGGCGATCTTGCACTTGTTGATGATCTCGCAGAAGGGGCTCTGGTTTTCATGATGCTCGGTGAGACACCATTCCTCGTCCATGCGCATGAATCGGAGGGGGAGGCCGGTGGCGAGGCGGAAAGCATCTTCATAAGCCGTGAATTGCTCCGAGGACCGGAGGCGCTCAAAAACGACCTTTTCGAAGGAGGGGAGCGAGGATTCAGGCATCAATGTTTCCGGGAAGTCGCGGGAGACTAGCGGAGACTTAGGGGGAGATCAAGGGTGCTCGGCCTTTTTAAAACCCCAGTAAATCGATCAGATTCGCCAAGAATAGGGGTGGGAATCTGCTATGAAGTTTGTTCGGTGAGGAGGTTGGATATTGGCGACGGGGCTTTGTGTGAGTTTGAGGGAGAGGTCTTGATGGGGCGTCTGGCGATGAGGAGGCTGATGACCGAACTGGCGGGCATGAGGATGGCGGCGACGAGGGGGGTCATGTGTCCGGTGACGCAGGCGGAGATGGCGGCCAGGTTGTAAAGGATGGTGAAGCCGAGAATGAGAATGGCGGTGTGGTGCCGCCAGCGGGCGAGAGCGAAGAGCGTGGGGAGGAAGGAGAGGCCGGGACAGGTGAAGACGAAGTCGGCGGTACGGTCGAGGAGGGAGCGGTCGGCGACGGGGGTTCCGGAGACGGTGGCGGCTGCGAAAGCGAGGGTGTCGTTCATGCCATCGCCGAGGTAGAGTGAGGGTGAGAGTTGTTGGACGAGCTTTTCCTTATCTTCGGGAGCGAGGGCGCCGTGGCTTTGGTTGGCGGGGATGCCGAGGGATTCGGCGAGAGCGGTGACGCGGGATGACTGGTCGCCGGAGAGGATGTGGAGGGAGTGGGATAGGCCGAGGTTTTTGAAGGATTGAATGGCGCGGGGGCGGAGGGATTCACGGAAGTGGAAGCGGGCGACGAGTTGTCCGTCGCGAGAGAGTTCGCAGGAGAGGGAGTCGGTTTTTTCGGTGGTGAAGGAGTCTTTTCCGAGCCAGCCGGGTTTGCCGAGGGTCCAGGTGTGGTTGGCGACGGTGAGGCTGCTGCCGAGTCCGGGGTGGTTGGTGATGGGGGAATTTTGTGAGGTGGATTTTTCCTGATGGGGGAGGTGTTGGAAGAGGGAACGGGAGAGGGGGTGGAGGGAGCCGATGGTGAGGAGTTGAAGGGCTTTGAGGGCTTCGGGTGGGAGGGTGTTGAGGGTGGCGGGATTGGTGAACTCCGGGGTTTCGAAAGTGAGGGTTCCGGTTTTATCGAAGATGAGATGCCTGATGCGGGTGAGGGCGGGCCAGATGGCGGGGTTTTGGATGAAGACGCCGGTGCGGGCGAGGGCGGCGGAGGCGCGGCGGTCGAGGAGGGGGATGGCGACGCCGATGGCGCAGGGGCAGGAAACGATGAAGATGGAGATGGTGGTCTGGAGTGCTTCGAGGGGAGCTTTTCCGAGGGCGATCCAGGTGAGGCCGGAGGTGATGCCGAGGATGATGATGGTGAGGAGGTAGTATTTGAGGATTGTTTGGAGATGGGGGGAGGATTCCTGACGGGCTTCCTGGCGGGTGAGTCGGGAGACGAGTGAATCGGGATAGGATTCGAGGGCGGAGATGGTGACGGGATTTGCGCCGACGGGGATGGCACCGGCGGGGACGGTGGCGGATTCTGCGAAGGTCCGGGCGTCTGGCTCGCCGGTCATCCAGGCGAGTGAGAAGTCGCCGGAGTCCCCGAGGAGGCGGCCGGCGACGGGGAGGGCCTGACCGGGTTGGATGGCGAGTTTGTCACCGGGAGCGATCGCTTCGGTTTGTTTTTGCGAGCCGTCTTCCAGTTGGATGGTGGAGGGGATGGCGGATTGGCCCTGGAGTTGGCTTTGGGCGCGCTCGGAGGCGGCGAGGTGGAGGTAGCGGCCGCCGAGCATGAGGAGGGTGAAGGTGGCGACGAAATCGAAGTAAATGAGGTGACGTTCTCCGGCGAGCCAGCCGATGATGGAGCCGAGGTAGGCGGCGAGGAGGCCGAGGGCGATGGGGAGGTCGATGTGGATGCTGCGGTGGCGGATGGCCGCGAGGGCTTTGTTGAAGAAGTAGGTGCCTCCGATGAGGAGCGCGAAGGTTGAGGAGACAAAAGAGATGAGCTCGAAGAGTCCGGCATAGGGGAAGGACTCATCCATGCCGAGGTAGCGCGGTAGGGTGAAGGCCATGGAGTTCATGGCGAAGGCGGAGCAGAGGCCGAGGCGTGGGATGAGCTTGCGGCTTTCGGATTTTTTGGCGGCGACGTTGGCGGGGTCTTCGAGGAGGTAACCGTAGCGGGGGAGTTCTTCGGCGAGGTCTGTGATGGCGGAGCTGCCGGTTTCCCAGGTGAATTCGGCTTCGGCACTGGCGGGGAAGACGGAACAGCGGACGGCTCCTTTTTTTTCGAGGAAGAGGCGTTCGATGAGCCAGACGCAACCAATGCAGGTGACGCCGCTGACGCGGAGGGTGAGGGATTGTTGGGTCTTGGAGGGGTCGAGTGAGGTGATGAGGCCTCCGAGCCAGTCGATTTGAGGTTTTTCGAAGGGGCGGTCTCCGACGGGGCGTCCGGATTGGTTGCCCTGGAGGCGGTAGAAATCGTCGAGTCCTTCACCGAGGAGGAGTTGGTTGACGAAGCGGCAGCCGGAGCAGCAGAATTCGCTCTCTTGTTCAGAGGGAAGGAAGAGGGTGTGGCAATGGGTGCAGGGCTGCTCGTTCATCAGTGGCAGCAGGTGGGGAGTTCGGATTCTTCTGCGGGGGTGTCGGGCTCGGCGGCATGGGCTGAGAAGGTGGGGAGGGTGTCCTGGAGGCGCCACATCATGACGAGGGCGGCGATGACGGCGAGTCCGCGCTGGAGTTGCTGGAAGCGGAGGGCGGGCATGGCTTCGCGGAGCCGGGAGAAGGATTGTTGGGCAATCCAGAGGAGGGGGACGGTGCCGAGGCCGAAGGCGAGGGCGAACTCGGCACCACGGAGGGGGCTGCCGCTGAGGAGAGTGGCGCCGAAGAGGAGGTAGAGGGGTCCGCAGGGGAGGAGGGGGGTGGCGAGGCCCATGATGAGGGCGCCTTTTCCGGCGGAGACCTTGAAGGAGCGGAAGCGGGCGCGGGCGACGATGCGGTCGAGCCATTGGGGGCGGGGAAGTTTTTTCCAGAGTCCCAAGGCGGTGATGATGAAGAGGGCGACGAGGAACCAGGGGAGGACGACGGCGGACGAGCCGAAGATCCAGCGGAGGGGTTGTTGGCCAATGCCACCGCAGATGGCACCGATGGAGGAGTAGGCGATGAGGCGGCCGAAGTGGTAGCCGAGGTAGGCGAGAAGGTTTCTGGTTTCCCCTTTGCCAACATGTCCCACCGAGCAAGCGAGCGGGCCGCACATGGCGACGCAGTGCACGCTGGTGACCAGCCCGGTGATGAGGGCGGCCGCTACGGTGAGGCTGGAATCCATTTAGCGTTGGGGAGTGTGGCTCTCGATGGAGACCGGGACGGACTCGGCACGATGGCGGAGAGCGGCGGTGACGATCACGCTCCAGGCGCCGATGAGGATGACGAAGGCGAGAACTACCAAGGTGGCCGGATGTTGGATGAGTGCTTTCATTTCGAGGAGGATGATGGGGGAAACGGGGCGGATTTGACTCCGCATGGAATGATTTAGGGTGAGCGGTTATTGCTCGGTTTTTTTCAAGGAGGAGGGGTTGGGTCCGACGAATTTGAGGACGTGGGTGATGGAGACATCACCGGGTTGGCCGATGAGCTCGATGGTGAGCTCGCAAGGGCCGGTGTAATGTTGGTAGGGAACGAGGAGGATTGCGGGGCGGTTGGCCTCCTTTTGGGGAGCTACTTCGATGGTTTGACTGGAGCCGCTGAGTTCGAATCCTTCAGGGGCCTCGAGGAGGTTGACGGTGAAGGTGGCGGGCTGGTTTCTCTTATTTTGGATACGAATCTGGTAATTGTTCCGGACCGCTGATCCATCGGTGTAGAAGGGAGGGCCCGCCATGCGAGATGAGGTGAGGCTGTAGGGTTTGGCCTTTTGAACGGCGGCAAGGGAAAGGGCGGCAAGGCCAAGGCAACCGAGGAAGGCGTAGAGGAAAACGCGGGGACGGAGGAAGCGCTTCTTTTTTCCAGCAAGGCCATTGAGGGAATCGTAGCGGACGAGTCCCTTGGGGCGGTTGAGCTTGGTCATGATGTCATCACAGGCGTCGACACAGGCGGCGCAGCCGATGCACTCGAGCTGGAGGCCATTGCGGATGTCGATGCCGGTGGGGCAGACGTTGACGCAGCGGCGGCAGTCGACGCAGGAGCCGGCGTTGGGGTCTTTGGCTTTTCCACGAGGTTCGCCGCGGTCTTCATCGTATCCGATGATGATGGTGTCGTCATCGGTCATGGCGGATTGGAGTCGGCCGTAGGGGCAGACCATGATGCAGAATTGCTCGCGGAAGTGGGCGAAGCAGAAATAGAAAGAGGCGGTGAGGAAGGCGACGATGCCGAAGGAGGTGAGGTGATCGAGAGGGCTTTCCTGAACGTATCCGTAGAGGCGCTCCAAGGAGACGAAGTAGGAGAGGAAGACGTGGGCGAGGAGGGCGGCGAAGAAGAGGTAGAGGCCGTGTTTGATGATGCGTTTGGTCGTTTTTGAGAATCCCCAGGGGGCGGCGTCGAGCTTGCGGCGGGCGGAGGAGTCGCCATCGACGATGCGTTCGATGCGCCGGAACACGTGTTCGAGAAAGACGGTGTATGGGCAGGCCCAGCCGCACCAGAGGCGCCCGAGAAGAGCGGTGAGAAAAAAGAGGGCGAATCCTGCGCCGGTGATGGCAAAAAACATGACCCAGAGGTCCTGGGGGGCGAGAGTGATGCCGAAGAAGTGGAATTGACGTTCGGCGACATCGAGGAAGACGGCGGGGGCGTCATTGATGGTGATCCAGGGAAGGACGACGTAAACGATGAGGAGGAGAACGGCAAAGATGCGCCGGGCCAGCATGAAGGGGCCGGAGACGTCGGCGGGGTGGAGGACGTAGTGGGAGCCGTCCTGGTTGACCGTGGTGACGGAGTCGAGATTGGGGTTTTTGGTAGGACTCACGGAGAGACTGTCGGTCAGATTGGTCTGGATTGCTGCGCACTGATTGTCGAAGACTGTGCGAGGGGTGAGGCGGCCGGGAAAAAAGGAACGCACCGGTTTCTTTGCAGAAAGCGATGCGTCCTGATTCACCCCGTCAGGGAAGGCGTTTCAGATTGAGGCTGATTTAGAATTCGTAGACGAAATCGACGGTGAGACGGTTTTCCATGAGGTTGTCTTCTCCGTCCATGAGAGGGATTTCGTAGGCGAGGCCGAAGGTGCCGTTTTGACAGACTTTCGAGCGGAAGCCGACTCCGAGAGTGATGATTTCGTTGCTGGCACCATTGGCGGAGCCGAGGTTGATGAGATCGCCGCCTTCGAAGTTTGCCACGAGGGGAACGGTGTTTCCGAGTTGTCCGTCGAAGGTGGAGGTGCCGTCTCCTTCGTTGAAGACGTGGAACCAGTTGAGTTCGATGAGGGGAATGAAGAGGGGGTTGACTTCATAGCTGGCGTGGAGGCTCACTGATCCGGTGAGGGACTGTGCGTCATCGAAGGGAATGTGGAGGCCGAGGTTGCTGGCGATCTGGAGTTTGTCGTAGAGCTTCAGTCCGGCGAGGTTGAGATTGAGGGCGCCGTCGCCATTTCCCTGCCAGACCTCGGAGTCACCGGTGGGGAGTTCCACGGTGGCGATGCCGGAGAGGATGTATTGGTCTTCGGGGCGATAGATGAGGGCTCGTTTGATGCCGAGTCCGAGGTTGGCGAAGCCTTCCTGCGGGGTGAGAGTGGCAGCGGGATTGAAGTCGATGTAGCCATCCTTGGTGGCGACGATCGAGGTGCGCTCATCGATGGCGATCTCAAACTGAAGGGCGTAGACATCGAAGTCGCCACCGAGCGGGAGATTGGGATTGATGGTGGTGTTGACCGTGCCGGGAAGGCTCTGGTGCATGTAGATGGCGTGGACCTGGGTGCGGGGCACCGCGAGATCAAAGACGGTGGGTGCGGTGATGGGCCGGATGGCGGAGGCGAAGGGGTCGGCCGATGTTGACGCAGGGCTGTCCGGGATCATGGGGTTTTCGGAAAGGTCTCCGGCGAAAACGGGGATTGAAGCAGACAGGGTTGCAGCGAGTGCGAGTGATGTTTTCATGAACGTGGTAGTATGATTTGTGCGCTCGGGCACGGTGATATCTAACCACAAAATGGAGGGACGTTATGCGCATGGCTTGACGATTGATTCGCACTGGTTGCGCGAGATATCAGGGCACAAAAAAACGGCACCGGGGTGCCGTGAATTAAAGTTAAGAAAGCGGGGTTTTTCGGGGATTACTCGGTGGGGTTTCCGGCTTCCTGCCAGGAGATGAACCCTTTGTTGAGGTGGTAGATTTTTCCGAATCCGAGTTCTTTCCAGGCGTCGATGGATTGGGTGCTGCGGCCACCGCTTCGGCAATGGAAGAGGTATTCCTTGGAGCGATCGAGTTCGGCCAGCTTGTTTTTGAAATCGGGGTTCTTGAAGTCGATCATGATGGCGCCGGGAAGGTGGCCTTCGGCAAACTCTTCCGGGGTGCGGATGTCGATGACCTGTGGTCCGTCATCGAGGCTGAGGAGGGCTTTGGCCTCTTCGGCGGTGACGTCCTGAATCTGAAATTCGACGACGGCGGCGGTGTCTGATGCCGGGGCTGGCTCCTTCTCCTTGCACGAGGTTGTGGTGAGAAGAAGGGTGGCGGACAAGATGGAGAAGGCGAAGGTTTTCATCAGGGTATTGTTACGGTTTTACTGCTGAAAGTCTTGCGGATTTTTCGAAATGATGAAGGCCACCATTTTGGCAATCTGATCAGGTGAGTAGGTTTGGCCCCAGGGGATCATGCGTCCGCCGGAGGGTTCCATGCCTTTGCTTTCGGCGGGGGTTCCTTCGTTGATCAATTTGAAGATGTCCATGGGGTTGGCACCGTATTTCCAATCTCCATCGACGAGGGAAAGGCCGAGTTTGAGAGGGGCATCGAGATCCGGTCCGTGGCAAGCAATGCAGGCGGTGTTGTAGAGGGTTTCGCCTTCGGAGACGATGGCTGCGTCTTTGGACCATTCGTTGATGAGGATGGAGTCATCGAGGGTTTCGAGGGTGGCGAGGAGTTGCTTTTGTTTCTCTTCATGGATGGCGGACATCTTGTCTTCGACCCGTTGTTGGTCGGTTTTTACAAATCCGGTGTCGTAGTAGAGGAACCACATGACAAAGAAGATGATGATGGCAGCGAAGAGGGTGAAGAGCCACCAGTTGGGGAGTTTTTGGTCGAGTTCCTGGATGCCATCGTATTCATGCTCGCGCATGACGATTTCCCCCTTTTCGCTGGCGTAGCCGGCGCGGCGGTATTCTGCTTTGGGTTCGTTTGATTCGTCCATGGCGTTGGGTGCTTAGGGTTGATCAGGAGCATCGTCCTGAAGTGGGAGGGTGGAGAGGTGTTGGCGGGTTTCCTTATTCATGCGGATGGCCCGGATGATGACGAGAAGGAAGAAGACGAAGGTGATTCCGAAGGCGATGACGGGGACCACCATCGTCCAGTCTTCATGGAGGATTCTTTTAAACATGATTATGGTGAGTTGGTGATTTTGTTATTTTACCTGGGCGGTTTTTTCGACCTTGTTGGGGTGCCCGAATTCGCGTTGTTGATCGGGATCGAAGGTGTCGGGTGTTTCCTTTTCGAGGTTTTGTTCCTGGTAGGTGCCGAGTTTTTGGAGGTAGGCGATCATGGCGATGATCTTCCGTTCGGCGAGGTAGTTGCGGAGTTCGTCGCCGGTGAGTTCGGGTTGGTCCGGGAGGTAGGCGTCGTTTTTGAGGGTCTCGGCGATCGCGAGGGCCTGTTCCCGGGCACTTTGTTCGATCTGGTCTTTGGACATGGCGGGGTAGGGAACGCCGAGGCGTTGCTGGACCGCGATGCGTGAAGGCAGGGATTTGAAGTCGGTCTTCTCTTCAAAGAACCAGGGGTAGGCCGGCATGTTGGAGCCGGGTGAGGTCTGGCGTGGATTCAGGAAGTGGTTGAAGTGCCAGCTGTTGGGACGGAGGCCCACGCGGACGTGTCCGGCATCATCGATGGGTTCTCCGCCTTCACGGGCGAGGTCGGGCCCGGTGCGCTTGGAGCCCCACTGGTGGGGGAAGTCGTAGATGGATTCACCGAGGTGGGAGTAGTCGTCGGTGACTCCGGCACGGCCGTAGCGCATGATATCGGGGACGAGGGTCCGGATCATTTGGGAGTGGCAGTTGTAGCACCCCTCGCTGACGTAGATATCGCGGCCGGCGAGTTCGAGCGGAGTATACATTTCCTGAAGGCGGCCCTCGATGTTTTGGGCGCGGTCGACCATGAGGGTGGGGATGATTTGGACCATGCCGCCGATGGCGACAGCGATGAAGGAGAGGATGGTGAGGGGGATGTAGTTTTCCAGAAGGGTGTCGTGGAAATCCGCCCAGCTTTTGACGTCCTTGCGGAAGGCGCGGACGGCGAGGAAGGAGAAGACGATGACCATGGCCATGGCGGCGATGTCACCTCCGCGAGGGGCGAAGATCCAGAGGATGAGGAACATGATGACGATGAGCACGTGCTGGACGGCGCGGTGGCCGAAGACGGCCTTGAGACCGAGGAAGTCTTTTTTGGTACGTTCCAGGGGAGTGACCTCGACGGTTCCGTTGACGGCCGAGCCGGAGCGGGCGGTTTTCCAGATGTTGAAGGCGAGCAGCAGATATCCGAGGAGGAAGAGGCTGCCTCCGAAGCTCCGGAAGTAATAGGGCCAGCGGATGGCGAGGAGGGTTTCAACGAACTCGTATTTCAGGGCGGTGCCCTGCTCATTCATTTGGCCGAGCATGAGACCTTGGGTGATGCCTGCGGTCCACATGGCGGCGACGTAGAGAAGGATCCCGACGAGGGCGGTCCAGAAGTGGAGGTTGGCAAGCGCGGGTGACCAAAGTTTGGTTTTCCACATGCGCGGAGCCATCCAATAGAACATGCCGGCTGCCATGAGGCCATTCCAGCCGAGGGCACCCGAGTGGACGTGTCCGATGCCCCAATCGGTGTAATGGGAGAGCTCGTTGACGGCGCGGATGGAGAGAAGGGGGCCTTCGAAGGTGGCCATTCCGTAGAAGGTGACACCGGCGGCGAAGAACTTGATGACGGGGTCGGTGCGGAGTTGGGCCCAACCGCTGCGGAGGGTGAGCAGTCCGTTGAGCATGCCGCCCCACGAGGGTGCCCAAAGCATGAGCGAGAAGAGCATGCCGAGCATTTGCAACCAGCGGGGAAGGGCGGTGTTCAGCAGGTGGTGGGGACCGGCCCAGATGTAGATGAAGGTGAGGGCCCAGAAGTGGATGATGGAAAGTCGATAGGAGTAGACCGGGCGATTCGCTGCCTTGGGCAGGAAATAATACATGATTCCCAGGATGGGAGTGGTGAGGAAGAAGGCGACGGCATTGTGCCCATACCACCACTGCACCAAGGCATCCTGAAGTCCGCCGAAGATGGGGTAGGAGTGGGTGAGGGAGGTGGGAATCTGGAGGTTGTTGACGATGTAGAGCATCGCGATGGTGATGATGGTCGCGATGTAGAACCAGAGGGCCACGTAGAGGCTGGGCTCATTTCGCTTGGCGAGGGTCCAGAAGAAGTTGACGCCAAAGACGACCCAGACGACGGCCACGGCGAGATCGAGCGGCCAGATGAGTTCGGCGTATTCCTTGGATTGGGTGAGGCCGAGCGGGAGGGTGATGGCTGCTCCCAAGATGATGAGTTGCCAGCCCCAGAAGTGGATTTGTGAGAGTCTGTCCGAGGCCATGCGGCATTTGCAAAGCCGCTGGGTGGAGTAGTAGATGCCGGAGAAGGCCATGTTCCCGACGAAGGCGAAAATGACGGCGTTGGTGTGAAGCGGGCGGAGGCGGCCGAAGGTGATCCAGGAGACTCCATCGGATTTGAATGCGCCGAAGGTGATGGCCTCGAGGAAGGCTCCGTTCATTCGCCAATCGCTCATTTGGAGGGCGATGATTACGCCAACAAGCATTCCTACGATGCCCCAGATGATGGAGGCGATCATGAATTGCCGCGGTGTTTTGTCGTCGTATGTGATGGTCATTTTTTTGAAAAATTGAGTGGTGGGAAGTTGGTTAGGATTCGTCGTCCTGAAGGGGGAGGAGGGAGTCGCGCTCGGCGGATGATCGTTTTTTGCCGAAGGCCTGAGTGGAGAAGCAGATGATGAAGATTCCGGCGAGAATCATGGAAACGAAGAGGGTGATGGCGATGGCGTTCATGCTGATTGAGGTCGGTCTCCGCCTTTGCTAGCCCAATCGAAGAAGGCGTTGGCGATCATGGGGATGAGCGAGTCATCAGGGATGCGTTTGGCGTTGAGCCAGAGGTGATGGCTGTTTTCCTCGGGTTCCTTGCAACTCATGCTGACTTGAAAGACGTTCCGGTTGGACTGGGTTTCGCGGTGGCACTTGGGGAGTTCGAGGATGACGCCGCCCTTTGAGCTGAGGAATTCGATGGCGGAGGTTTGATCGTCCGCATGGAGTCGGCCGAGCATCCTGCGGAAATCAGCGTAGGCCTGAAGTTGTTCGAAGCGGTGATCGGTGACGGGGAACCAGCCGCCGGAGTTGTATTCGTCATCATATTCATCGAGGTATGCGGCGAGCTTGAGGGCGATGCGGGGTTGGCAGACGGTGCAGGGGGATTCGATGGCGATGGAGTAGCAGAGGTCCGCGTGGCCTTCCCGGTCGGCGAGGCTTTGTTTTACCAGCCAATCGCTGAAGGCTCGATCCACGGAAACTTGATTAGGCATGGGGGGAATTTGACTGAAGTTCGATTGTGGTGCTTCGCATGGATTGCCAATGACTGTGCATGAATGCGCAAAGGGGAGGGCAATCAGTGCGCGTCGAGGTGCCGGAGGTGCCATTCACGAAAGACGAGGGGTGAGATTTCCGAAGGTTTGATCTCGGATTGGCCTCCCCAGAAGACGCTGGTGTAGAGGAGGGGGATGCCGACTTTGGCGAGGTGGGCATCGATGGCGGCTTTGTGGGCGAGGACGAGATCCTTATCGGTCCCGTGGACAACACCCATGATGTTGACGTTTCCAAAGTCGGGGCCCCCTTCGCGCCAGTAGCAGTGGGTCATGCAGTAGTGGCGACCGATTTCCGCGCCGGCTTGTTTTTCCATGCCCTTTGGAACGGCCCAGTGGAAGAGTCCGTTGTAGCGGGTGACCTTTTGGCCGGAGGCCGAGGGTTTGACGTGCTCGAGGAAGGTGGAGAAGCGACCGATGACCTTTTTTTCATCGAGCTGTCGGGCGATGGCGTAGAATCGGGGGAGGCGGATTCCGGATTCGCGGGCCCGGCTTTCCCATGGTGAGTGTTGGATTTCCGAGGGAGCGAAGTCTTTTTTGAGGGCGAGCAGAACGGTCCATTCCTCGTCGGTCAGGGACACGTTCCGGGTGGTCATCATGCAGGCGGGGTCCGGAGTAAGGGCTCCGGGTTCGAGTCCGCGACGGCGCATATGGCCCACGCCGAGAGCGAACACGCCCTTGGCCGGCATGAGGCGATAGGCTTCCGCACCGATGAGTTTCCTGAGGATGTCGGCATGGTATTTGAGGGATTGTCCCTGGGGGACTTTCAGAGTGGTCCAGAGGTTGAATTGGGAGCCGGGGAGATCGCGGTCTGTCGAGCGGGTGACGACGTGTCCGGAGAAGGGATCTTCATCTGCGAGAAAGCGGAATGCGGCGGTGAGTTTTTTGCGCGGGACCTGCCAGGCGACGAGGGCTCCCTCGGCCAGTTTGGTGGCGAGAAGGGTCTGGCGGACGCGGCGGATGGTGCCGGCTTCCAGCATGAGGCGGATACGGTCGAGGACGAGATCGAGGGGGAGACCTGTTCGTTTCGAGATTTCCTCAAAGGGGTGGGTTTGAAATCCTTCGAGGAGATCTTCCGAGACGGAGAGGATGAGTTTGTTGGTCTCCTCGTTGGGCTCGGTGAGAGCGGAGTTGGCGGTGAGCATGGCGAGATTCCGGGGGGGGAGGGGTTACCAGTCGGTGCCGAGATTGTAGGCTTTGGCGATCTCGATGAGGTCGGGGCGCATGGGCCATTCGTCACAGCGCTCGCTGACGGAGTGGCGGTTGCTGGCGCCCTTGAGGAGCATGCAGCCGGTGTTGTCTCCGAGAGCGCGGACTTTGGCGACCTCCTCTTCACTGAGTTGGACGATGGGGAGGTTTGCCATTTCGGAGATCTTGTCCTCAATGGGTCGGGCGTTCTCACCGCGTTCTTGCACGAAGGTGGGGATGACGCTCTTGACGGCGGGGTGGGAGAGGTTCCAGTTGGCGGCGTATTGGAGAGGGGTGAGTCCGTGGACTTGGGCGAGGGGACGGATTTTTTCGACGAAGTCGTATCCCCGTTTCACCCAACCTTCCGGGCGATAAGCGCGGTGGTCACCGGGGGCGAATTGGTGGTCGGGCTTGAGTTCATCATAGAAGACACCTCCGTGATCGAGGACCCTGGTGATGATGTTGATCTCAAATTGGGAAGCGGCATTGAGCGAAAGGCTGACGGGCCAGGGCTCGAGCGGGTTGAGGATGACCATGGCCCAATCGATGAGGTGGCCGAAGTTTTCGAAGCATTGGACGAGGTCGAGGGTGAAGCCGTTCGCTGGTCCGGGGGCGATGCCGAGCTGGCGGGTGAGTCCTTCTTGTTTGAGGCGGTTCATGCCCTCCCAGACGGCGGGGCTGGTGTAGCCGATTTCATCCGGGTTATGGAGGAGCAGGAGGTCGAAGTGGTCGGTGCGGCAGTTCTCGAGCGACTTGCAGCAGGCCATTTGGAGGAACTCGTTGTATTGTGACGGTTTACGAAGTTCCGGGTTGGTGAAGCGGGGGTAGCCGGTGTTTCCCTGGCGTTTGCCTTCATAGAAGTCATGTCCGATGGCTCCGATGAGGGCGTAGCTTTCGCGTGGGAAGGGGGCGAGGGCTTCACCGAGGAGGGCGTCTGCGCGGCCGTTCCCGTAGACATCAGCGGTGATGAAGGTGCGGATGCCTTCGGCGTATGCGTGGGCGACGCACTTGTGGTAGTCCTCCTCACTGAGGGTTTCTCCGAAATGCATGAAGCGGCCACCGCTCCAGGTTCCGTAGGCGACGTTCCCGATTTGGCACCGCGGTGAGGGGAGTGAGCTTTGTTTGGTGAGAGTTTCCATGACACGGACCATACGGTGGTCGGTGTCAGGGTTCTCCGCACCCTTCCTCAAAGGCTGCGCATTATTTGCGGGGGGAAATTATCGGGGTCTTTTTCCGATAAGGTATGATTTTTCGCAGTGGACGAGGAGACGTCCGGCGAGGGCCTTGCGGCCGATGAGCATCCGGAATTTCATATTTTCGCGGTTGGAAAGGCTGAGTTCGATGGGCCATTGCTCACCGCCGATCGAGACTGTGGTGAGGATAAACGGTCTGTTTTCCTCGTGTCCGCCGGAGTCGCGAACGACGCGATAGTCGGTCACGGGAGCTTCGCTTTCGGTCTCGGTGGATGGGTCGCTCTTGATCGGGTGAGCGATGAAGCGGGCCCAATCCCGACCGTCCTTTTGAAATACCTCGTAGCTTGCGGTGTGGAGGCAGGAGGTGCGGGCACCGGTATCGATCTTGGCTTTGATGGCCTTGATTCCAATCTCCGGGAGGGCAACCCATTCCCGCCAGCCAACTGTGAGGAGATTTGATTCGGGCGAAGTGGGTTCGGTCATTGGCCAAGTTTAGAGTGAGAGCCGTGAACGAGGCGAGGACCGATGTGCGAGGGAGTGCGTTTTATCGCTTGAGGTTGGTGGAGATGGTTTTCGACAGCTGGTCGATGAGTCGGCTTTGGGCGGCGACGAGGGACTCGAAGCCATCATCGGCGAGGGGTTCGCGGAGGGTGGTGGTTTGGCTGGTGATGAGGCGGCTTCCGGGAAGTTCGTAAGCGCGCCACGAGGCTTCGAGGATGGCGTCTCCATCAGCGGTGCCGTGAAAACGGGTGACATCGACCGTGATCTGGTAGCGGAGTTCGAGGTCCCGTTCCCAGGGGTAGATGCGCAGGTTTCCGGTGCCCATGTGGTGGCCGAGGTTGCTCGAGAGGACCCGGGTGAAATCGTTGCGAAGGTCGCCGGCCCATTCGTGCATGTCCGAAATTTCCATCTTATGGGGGGTGGACTGGAAGATGACGTAGGGTCGTTCGACGAGGTAATCTGCCATGGAGACAGGGCCTACGCCGATGCCGATTCCGTGCCGGGCGGGGGCATTGTGGACCGGAGAGAGGACGTAATAATTTCGCCCTGTGCTACATGAGAGCAGGAGAACAAAGGGAAGGCAGAGTGAGAGGAATTTGGTGGGCATGGCGGGATTTAGCGGCGGGCTCGGGGAATTTTGTTGCTGCTGGGGTCTTTTCCGAAGAGGAGAGAGTTTGGTTTGTCGGCGATCTCAGTGGTCATCCGGTCGATGGAGCGGATGGCAGCGCGGAGTTCGTCCATGGTGCGACGGAGATCGCCGTAGACGTTTCCATCGGCTGCGAGAGGCTTGAGTGATTCGTTGACCTGGGCGAGAGTTTGGCGGAGGTCTCCACTGAGGGCTTTGGTATCATCTGTGGAGAGGATGGTGTTGATGGACTCCATCGTTTTGGTCATTTCCTTGAGAGTGGTCTGGGCATCGGCGACGACGCCCTTGCTAGAGACCATGGCCCGGTTGACGTTTCCGAGGACGCGGGTGGCTTCATCGGAGGTGTCGCCCACTTTGGCGAGAAGTGATTCGATCTCGAGTTGATTGAGCTTGTCGAGGAGGGCGAGGACCTTGTCCTGCAGGCTCTCAAGTCCGGTGTGAATGGTGGGCAGAACGAGGCGATCGCCCCGGGTTTCGATTTTAGCGATGGGTGCGTCGGGGTAGTAGTCGAGATCGACGTAGAGTTGTCCGGTGATCAGGCTGCTATTTTTGAGGGAAGCGCGGAGGCCTTTTTTGAGGGCGTTCTCGAATCCTCCCGCGCCTTCGTCCAGGAGGCTGGGGGGGAAGTGGGTAGCAAGGAGGCGGGTATCGAGCTGAACGAGGACAGGGATTTCCTCGATGTCGATTCCTTCGACCAGGCTGTAGGAGATTTTTCCAACCCGACCCACGCGGAGACCGCGGAACTCGACGGGCGAGCCTTCTTTGAGGCCGCGAAGGGATTGGTCGAGGAGGAGAAGGAATTCCACGCCACCCCGGAAGGTGCTGTTTTCAGCTGATTCCTTGCTGGGATACAAGTTGACCGAGCTTAAATCGTCGATGGGCTCACCCAGATTCATGCCCACGGGTGTTCCCATGGTGATGCGGCCGGCGACAAAGGACTCGAGGGAAGGGAATTCGAGGTCAAAACCTTCCGCGCCCACATGGAGGGAGATTCCACTGGAGCGCCAAAATAAGGCGGAATCGGTGACGAGTTCACGGAATTGGTCTTCGATGAAGACTCCGAATTCGACGGTCTGGGTTTCAGCCTTGAAGGTGCGGCTTTCCACCTTTCCGATCTGAGTTTCCTTGAAGTAGATGCCACTTCCAATGTCGATGGAACCGGGTTCCTTGGCTGAGAGGGTGAGTCGGAGGCCGGGGACCGAGTTGGGTGTTAGGGGAGGTGTTTCGAGTCCGGTAAAATGGCGTGCGGTCTCTGTGCTGAGGCCGGGGTCCAGCTCGATATAGGCACCGCTGAGGAGGGTGTTGAGACCGGAAACGGAGGCTCCCTGAACCCGTGGCTTGACGACCCAGAACTGGGAGTCTTCACGAACAAGGTGAAGGTGGGTGGGCATGATCCGCAGAGCGATTTGAACCTGAAGGGAGTCGGTGAGGGCCACTTTTTCGACAACTCCAATTTTGACGTTGCGGCATTTGACCTCTGTTTTTCCTTCGGTGATTCCCTCGGCGTTTTCAAAGCTCAGGGTGACAATTTCTCCCTGTTCATCGTAGTTTCTTTTAACGAGCCAAGCGCCGAGAAAAAGGGCGATGATGGGAATGATCCAGACACGATTAAAGCGGCTGATCGGTTTGACAGCGGGGTGGGTGTCGGTTGGTTCCGGTTCTTCGTTGATCATCAATTCAGGAGGGGTGGTTGGACTGGCGGTCCCAGATTAAGCGGGGGTCGAAGGCGTGTGCGGCGAGCATGGTAAGAATCACCATGAGGCCAAATGCAACGGCTGCGGAGCCCTGGTGGATGGACATCAGGTTGCCCATTTGAATCAGGCCGACAAGGATGGCGACGACAAAAACATCGACCATGGACCAGCGGCCGACAAGTTCGGTAATCCAATAGAGTTTATTGGCGGTGCGGGGGTTCATGTTGATCCGGCCGGAAGCGGCGGCGCAAAGGAACCCCAAGGAGAGAAATTTGAGCCCGGGGATCATCACGCTGGCGATGAAGATAATGATGGCGACGGGGTAGGCCTGCATTCGCCAGAAGGTGGCGACGCCGCCCAAAATGGTGGATTGTTCGGTCGCTCCCAGTTGGGTCACTACCATGATGGGCATCAGATTGGCGGGAATGTAGGCAATGACGCCGGCGATGCCATAGGCGAGACATCGCTGGACGCTGGCTTCCTTGCGCGGGTGGAGAGGAGTCCGGCAGCGAGGGCACTGGTGTAGGGCGGCGTCAGTCAGCTTTTGGCAGGTGTGACAGGTGGCGAGATTTTCGTCCAAGGCCCGGGGGAATGATGGAGGGGTCATGAGGAAGATCCGGGGTTGCGGGCGACTTCCAGACGGTCCCAAAGTTCGTTGCGATCGATGCCAGCGAGTGATCCGGCGAGGCAGATCATGAGAGCGGCAACGGCCCAGAAGCCAAGTCCAAGTTCGATATCAGCGAGTTTGACCAGTTTCAGGAGGCTGACGATGGCTCCGAGGAAAAACACCTCGACCATGACCCACGATTGGAGGTGTTGGAAGAGTCGCATGATTTCAATCGAGCCGGGAAGGGCTTTACCGAAAAGGAGAGGGATGCAGAGGTAGAGCAGGGTACCCAGCATAATCAGCGGGAGGGATAGAACGAAGAGGGAGACGCTGGCTGCGGCGAAGGTGCCCCCGGTTTGCCAAAGCTGCATCACGGCTCCGGGGATGGAAATGGAACTGCGGTTTCCCTGGACATCCATGGTGAGGAAGGGGAATTGGAGAACGAGTGCCATCAGGCAGAGGGCGGTGATGCCGAAGGCAACGGTCCGGTGAAGGCTGTTCGGGCGATTCCGGTAGATGATTTGGTCGCATCGGCGGCAGTGGGCGGCGAGCCCTTCATCCAGCAAATGAAAGTCGTGGAGGGTGTCGCAGAAGTGGCAGGCGACGCGCGGATTGTCTTCCGCAACGCGAGGCCAAGTCGATGTGTGGTGGTGGTTCAATCTGTTGGTGAACTTTGATCTGGGACCACGCTAGCAGAGTGGTAGGGGGGGAGAAGAACTCAATTATGGGATCAACAGGCCCCGGTTCGAGGGTTGGGAGAGGGATTTAATCGTCGGTAAGCAGGATTTTCCAGACCAGAATTAAGCCGCCGACAAAGGCAAAAGAGAAGAGGATGAGGGCGAACAGGGGGTAGCCGGCGAGGGTCCAGGAGCTTTCGATATTCATCATCATGGCGGCGCCGATAACGAGGGAGGCAATGATGAGGCCTGCGGTGATGCGGTTGGCAATTTTTTGGAAGCTGCGGATGAGGAGTTTTTCATCGATTGTTTCCACGGAGATCCTGAGATCGTTTCCAGCAATCAGATCGAGAACCTGATTGGTTTTGGAAGGGAGGTCGGCGACGAGATCGCGGAAGTCGCGGGCGGTGGTTAGGATGGTCCCAAGGGAGAAATGTTCTTTGACCTGCTCTTCAAGCAAGGCGGTGCTTTTTTCGCGAATTGCGGCGGCAGGATCGTAGGATGAATCGAGACTGTCGGCGACGAGATCGAGATTGAGGAGAGTTTTACCGAGTAAAAGGATGGCTTCGGGGATGCGGAGATGGTGATCGGCGCAGAGCTTGGTGACCCGCATCACGAGTTGACCGATGTTCATGTCTCCCACATTTCCCTCCACTTCATCGGAGACCAGTTGGGAAACGGCGATGAGAAATTCGTTGCGATCAAATCCTTCCTGCGGCGATCCCATGCGGATCGCGCAGTTCCCGACGGCCCGGCCCTTCTTTTCGCTGAGAGCGATGAGGAAGTGTGCCAGGGTTTCACGGGTGAGTTCGTCGACGCGACCCACCATGCCCAGATCAATCAGGCCCACGCGGCGATCTTCGGTGATGAGGACGTTTCCGGGGTGGGGGTCGGCGTGGAAGCTTCCGAGAATCAGAATTTGGTAGAGGTAAGAATGGAAAAGTTCGTCGGCGAGAGAAGAGCCGTCGATTTCACTCAGGACGACACCGGAGAGGCTGGTGACGGGGTTTCCCTGAAGGTAGTCCATGGTAAGAACGCGGCCGGAGCATAGGTCGGGAATGGTGCGGGGAACGACGATCTTGGGGAAACGGTCCAACTCGGTTCGGAAGAGCTCGAGATTCCGTGCCTCGAGGGTGTAGTCGAGTTCACGAAGGATGCTTTCCCGAAGTTCCTCCACCATTTTGGAGACGTTGTATCGCTCTCCCATTTCAGTGTGTTCCTGAAGGAAATCTGCGATTGAGGAGAGGGCGGAGAGGTCATTGCTGACTCTTTCGCGAATTTGAGGTCGCTGGATTTTTACGACAACCTCCCGTCCGTCGCGGAGCTGTGCCCGATGGACCTGTCCGAGGGAGGCACTGGCGAGGGGCGTTTCGTCGAATGAAGAGAAGGCTTTTGAGATGCGAATACCGAGTTCTCCTTCGAGAATGGGCGCGAGATCTTGAAAATCGACAGGAGCAACGTTGTCCTGGAGGCGCTCGAGGCTCTCCAGGTAGGGCTGTTGCAGGAGGTCGGCGCGGGTGGAGAGAAGCTGTCCGATCTTAACGAAGGTTGGGCCCATTTTCTCGAGGTCCTCGGCGAGATCATCTGCTTGTCCCTTTTTGACGAGGAGTTCTTCCTCGCTGAAATGTTCGAGGACGCCTGGAATCCGTGTCATCTCGTCCCGACCATATTTGAGGAACAGGAGGGCGATATCCTTATAAGTTTTCAGTTGGCCTGCGGTAAATGGGAGGAAGGAATCGATCACGCTCATAGTAGGATTTAAAATTGCAGGCATCATGCCACGTCAGGGAATGGTGCCAGTGCTACAATTTGTCCGGACCGGGATTGCAAAATGACAAGGCTGCCAAATCCAAGGGGAGCGAAACGCACGATTTGTAGAATTCCTGCTGCTTATGAGTAGATGCGATTTCAGTGCGGAACCCTATACGAATCAAGGGTTTTGAGGGCCGGGTGTGTTCATGGAGCACATTGTGCAACTGAGGAGGGGCAACCAAAACCAACTAATATTATGTTAAGAACAGCAATTACATTCTTCGTCATCGCCCTGATCGCCATCCTCCTTGGAGCTGGTGGTGTGGGTTCACTCGCAATGAACATTGGATATGTCCTCGCAGTGATCGGGGTGATTCTTTTCGTTGTGAATGCTCTGACTGGAAAACGATAACTTTTTCAGATCATGTCATCCAATTGATGGCAATGTCGACCGATCAAGCCTCTTGCGAGGTGAGGTCGGTCGCATTTTATGTTGAGCAATGAAAACATACCTCCGATCCCTGTGGCTGGCGGGACAGCAGTTTACAGAACATCAGGCGCTCCGACTCGGTGCCGCTCTGGCATTTTACTCTATTTTTTCGATTGGGCCTCTGGTGATTATCGTGCTCTCGATCTCAGGGGGCGTTTTCGGAGAAGAAGCGGTGAGGGGGCAACTGGAGAGGCAGCTTGACGGGTTGATGGGGGAAAGGGCGGCCGGGACGGTCGAGGATCTTGTGGCGAGTGCGAAGAAGGAGCCGGATGACAGCCTAATGGGTTTGATCGGAGGAGTGGTCCTTGTGTTTGGAGCGAGCGGGGTTTTCAACCAGTTAAAAGATGCCTTGAACACGGTGTGGGGAGTTCGGCGGATATCGGGTGGTGCGGTGTGGGGGTTTTTGAAGGACCGGTTTCTTTCATTTTCGATGGTTTTGGGAATCGGGTTTCTCTTGCTTGTTTCAATGATTTTGACGACGGCGCTTTACAGTTTCACCGATCTTTTGGGGAGGGTGTTGGCTTTGCCGGCGGAGGTGTGGCGGAGTGTGAGCTTTTTGATTTCTTTTGCAGTGGTCACGTTGCTTTTTGCGATGATTTTCAAAGTTTTGCCGGATGCGAAAATATCGTGGCGGGACGTATGGGTGGGAGCTGCGACGACGTCCCTGTTGTTTTCAGTGGGAAAATCGGGGGTTGCCCTTTACTTGAGCCGGGAGGCCACGGGATCGGCCTACGGAGCCGCAGGTGCCCTTGTTGTCTTATTGATGTGGGTTTACTTTGCGTCGGTCATCGTCCTTTTTGGGGCCGAATTTACGAGGGTGTGGGCGAGGGCGCGGGGGAGGACGATTTTACCAAGGAAAAACTATGAAAGAATCCCGCTATTGAACTGAGCGAGAAAAAAAGTTAAGATGTCGGCACATTTCGAGCAGAACCTTATGTGAAATGCAGACTTCCGCAGTCCAGTCTTCTGAAAAGAAACTCCTCATTGTCGATGATGAGGAGTTGCTGCGGACCGTTTTTTCCCTCGCCCTCCGATCTGATAGGGTGACCACCTGCGAGGCGGGTGACGGCCACGAGGCGCTTAATATGCTGCGTAATCAGGATTATGATCTGGTGCTTCTGGATTTGCGAATGCCTGGTCCGAGTGGACTTGATGTGCTGAAAAGGATGCGGCAATTGGGTGATTTTACCCCGGTGATCATTGTGAGCGCGTTCATTCCCGGCAGTGCAGTAATCCGTGCCATTTCACAGGGTGTGACGACTTTTGCGGGAAAGCCGATGACGCTGACCTATCTCCGTCGAATGGTGGAGAACCAGCTGAGTCGCTCGCAACATGGCGAGATGGAACGCGCCAAGCGTTGTGCCGAGCAGATGGACTTTTCAGGAGCCTTGGCCGAGCTGCCAGATGGACGTGATGCGGAAATCTGGAGGAAGATTTTTGAAGGCCTGGCGGAAGGGAAATCGCCAAGAGAGTTGAGTCATTTGGAGCGCAAGGCGGAGAGTTTGGTGACATTGCAACCCGCTCTCTAAAATTGCAAAACGCGCCATTTTGGTTGGGGTGCCAGATTGAGATTCCTGTAAAAAAGGGGGAATCGGGGCTGGCGCGCGACCTGCGATTACCAAGGTCCTATGAAAATATCGAAATCACTGAAGGTCCTTGTCCTCCCAATCTCCGCTGCGGCGATGTTCCTGCTGACCAGCTGTGAAAAGAAGGGACCGGCAGAAAAAGCCGGAGAAAAAATTGACGAGGCTGCTGAAGAGGTAGCCGACGAAATCGATGATGCTACGACGAACTAACCATTTTTGAACTTTTTGCCATGATCAGGCCTGCACTCCGTTCCGGGGTGCGGGCCTTTTTAGTTATCGGTTCTACGGTCCAACTCTTCGTGAGCCCTAGCCAACATTGAGCGAAGAATTTTTGGGGTCGGGGGTTTGGCGAGGTGTTCATCGAAGCCGGCCTCGATGCTCTTATCGACATGGTGTGGCTGAGTGTGACCCGAGAGGGCGACGAGGTAGGGCCGATTGGCGATGGGATAACTCCCGTGAACTTTTTCAGCGATGTCCCAGCCACTCAGATGCCCGGGAAGGGTGAGATCGGAAAGCAGGACAGCCGGGGTGTTTTCCTCCAATGCTTTCAGGCAGGAATCCCCATCCTTGGCAATTTGAACAGAGTGCCCATCCAACTCGAGGAACATTTGCAGTGATAGGGCGACACTTTCGTTGTCTTCGACCAAGAGAATTTGAAGTGCTTTGGTGGTCTTCATTTTGGAATCGGTTTTCACTGGGGCTGATACAGGTGGATTGATCTTTGGGAGGCTGATCTGAAAGGTTGTTCCCTTGCCAAGGCCCGCGCTCTGCACGGAAACGTGACCTTGATGTAATTCGGTAAGCTTTTGGATCACCGCGAGTCCGAGTCCAAGGCCTGCGGTACTCAACTGCCGAGCTCCGAGTCCCTGTTCGAAGGGTTCAAAAACGCGGTTGATTTCCGCGGTGCTCATCCCGATGCCACTATCGGTTACGCTGATGATGATTCTTCCATCGGTGGAAGTGACCGAGATTTCAATTTTTCCCCGAGGGTCGGTGAATTTAATCGAGTTATTGATCAGGTTGGTCAGGCACTGGGCGAGGCGAACGTCATCGCCATCGATCCAGAGTTCTTCGGGATAGGGAGTAGTGGTCAGCACCAGTCCTTTTTCTTCGGCGGCTTCGCGGTTATCCTCGCAGCAGTCAATCACGAGGCGGTTGATTTCGAGGGGGCAAGTGATCAGGCGGAGTTTGCCGGAGGTGAGGCGGGAGATATCGAGGGTGTCATCAACGAGGCGGCTCAGGTGGAAGATTTGCCTCCCCAGGAGTTCAAAGGCTTTTTCGTGCTGATCATTGGCAATTTGGTCCCGTGACAGGACTTCGAAGCTGGTAGCTAAAGCAGCGAGGGGATTCCGGAGTTCATGGCCCAGCATGGCAATGAATTCATCCTTTTGATCAGAAGCCCGCCGGAGCTGGATTTCCATCTCCTTTTGTTCGTGGATATTGGTTGTCACTCCGTACCACTTAACGATTTCGTTCGTTTGATTGCGGACGGGAACGGCCCGGGTGGAGAACCATTTGTAGTCTCCATTGGCAGCGCGCATGCGGAATTTTTCTTCGAATACCTCTCCGGTTGAGACCGCGGCCATCCAGTTGCGTGTCAGTTCATCGAGGTCGTCCGGGTGAATCCGTTTTTCCCAATTTAGGAAATCGGGGTCGTCGGGCCGGATGCCGCCGAAGAGTCCCCACTGGGTGTTGAAATAGTCGACGATGCCATCCGGAGTGGTGGTAAAAACGATTTCAGGGAGTGCTTCAGCAAGGTGGCGAAAGTTGTCCACTCCCAAAAGATTTGGATCCGGAGGGGCCTCCACAAATTGTGTTGTTGGCTTGGTCTCGTCTTCCATCGGAGAAGTTTCGAAGCGGGAACCTTATTTTGCAACCATGGAAAGCAGGGAGAAAGTGAAACGCAGGTTGGCTGCGATCTGCTTTCAGATAGTGCAATATGCACAGTTTTGGTGAGCGGGATAGGGCGGAACCCTTGTAGGGAGAAGGATGTGGGGGGTGGAACGTGACGTGCACATAGATTTTATGATGAATACACCACTTAAAGAAAAAACGAAACCGATGTTGGACAAGGTGACCGAGTATACCGAAGAGGCCAAGACGAAGAGCTCCGAGTTCATCGATGAGAAAACGAGTATTCTGGGCGAGCATCTAGAAACAGCCAACGAAAAGGCAGCGAGGCTCAAAGAGCGTGCGGAGCAAGGTTACGAACGGAAAGTTTCTCCGGCGATCGACACCGCTCAAGTGAACCTCGCAGGCGCTTCGCGATATCTGCAGGAGAGCTCGGTTGATGACTATATCCGCGATGCGGAAGACTTTGCGCGACGTCATCCCCGGATCACTGTAGGAATCACAATGTTGATCGGATGGAAGCTCGGGCGTCTCCTGAAATTTGGCAAATAGGATGAAGGAGAATGCCCATGAAGTGAGCGCATCCCGAACCTATCGCGGACAGGCAGTTCAACGATTTTGTATCGTTGGACTGTTTGTTTTCGCATTGATCGGATTTTTGGTCGTCAGCCGGCCGGTTCTTTTACCGGTGATACTGGCGCTGATCCTGATGTTGATCCTGAAGCCTTTGCATCTGATGCTCAGGAAGTGGTTCAGGATACCCTCGACGCTGGCGGCGTCACTCATTGTGGGGTTGGTGACCGGAGGGCTGGTGGCAGGTGGCTACTTTTTGGCAGAGCCGGCGTCGCGGTATATGAAAGAGGTGGGGAAGAAAGATGTTCAAGAGCGGCTCAGGCACGTTTTTTCTCCTATTCAGGAAATTCATGCGGACATTGTGGAGGTTGCGGAAAAGGTGGATGATTTGGCCGATAAGCCGGTCATGAAGGAGGAGGAATCCGAAGACGTCCCGGAAGGGGAGGAGGAAGGAGAGACAAAGGTTACCATTGAATCCAATCCGGAGGAGAACGAGGTGACGACCGAGGTGACGTCGCCCATTAAGGCCGAGAAATCAGGTGGGTCGGTCCGGGTTCAGATTAAGGAAGATTCGGTAGGGGCATTCTATGTCGCGCTGAAAGATTTTGGTTTTTATATTTTGGCAACATTGGTTTTGCTGCTGTTTCTTTTGGCCTATGGCGAGGAGATGTCCAAGCGGATGGGTGAGGTGAGAGGGACTCCGGAGTTTCTTCTGGAGATCGAGAAAGAAGTGTCGGGATATTTGTTTACGATCTCGGCAATCAACCTGAGCCTGGGAACCGCAATCGGGTTGGGGTTGTGGTTGCTGGGAGTGCCCAACCCGATTCTGTGGGGAGTGATGGCGGCACTTTTGAACTTCATTCCGTATGCCGGGGCCTTGATTGGGGCCGGAGTGGTGACTCTCGTATCGGCGATGGAGTTTCAGACTCCGGGGATGACTTTGGCGGGCGGAGCGCTCTATCTGGTGCTTTCAACATTGGAGGGGAATGTCATCACGCCGGCGGTGATTGGGCGACGCTTTGAAATCAACCCCATCATTGTGTTTGTATGGGTTCTCGCGTGGGCTGCGATATGGGGGCTAGCGGGGATGTTGATCGGTTTGCCGCTGCTCATCATCTTCCGAATCCTGTGCACCCAGCTGCCATCTCTTTCACGGGTAGAACGGGCGATCACGGTGCGAAGGCATCCGGTGCGAAAGTACCCCGTGAGGTGAATCAGCCTCTTTTCTTTCAGTCTTCGTCCTTCGGCTCGAAGTGCTTCTGGATGGTATCAACGAGGCGGTCGCAGTCGGCCTTGGCCTGGGTGATCATCGAAGCCTGGGTCTCATTGAGAGGGCCCACTTTTTGTTCGGCAAGAAGGTGAAGGATCATCTGGATGCCGGTAAGGGGGGTCTTGAAATCATGCGCAATTGATGAAAGCGAGGGGTCGGAATCAGGAAGGGACATGGGTTTTGAGGGACTCTGTTAGATATTTAACTTTTTGCGTTTTCGATAGAGGGTGGCCTTATCAATGCCAAGGATCGCGGCAGCGTCTTGCAGGTTGTCTGCGCGATCAACGATGAGGCGAATGTGTTCGGCTTCCAGTTCCTCAATGGAGACCTCAGCTCCAGGGACGAGGATGCCCGACCCGGTGGAAGTATTGCCCTCGGGGTGGGGTAGATCCTTTTTTTCAATCTCTTCCCCGGTGCAGAGAATGGTGGCACGCTCGATGGAGTTCCGGAGCTCACGCAGGTTTCCAGGCCAATTGTATGAGTGGAGATGATCGAGGGCTTTGGAGGAGAAGCCGGTGATTTTTCTTCCGATCTGGGAAGAAAAGAAAGTCAGGTAATCGTTGGCGAAGTGAAGGAGGTCACTGGCGCGGGTGCGAAGCGGGGGGAGTTCGACAGAAATGACATTGATGCGGTAAAAGAGATCCTCGCGGAACTCTCCATCGGCGATGGACTTTTTAAGGTCGCGATTGGTGGCTGCAATGATGCGGACATTGGCAGAGCGGGTTTTGTTTTCGCCGAGACGTTCATATTCGCGTTCTTGTAGAAGACGAAGAAGTTTGGGCTGAATCTCCATGGGGAGTTCGCCGATCTCGTCGAGGAACAGCGTGCCACCATCGGCCGCGTGGACCTTACCCCATGCGTCCTTAACGGCTCCGGTAAATGCGCCCCGGACGTGTCCGAAGAGTTCGGATTCGAGAAGTTCCTTGGAGAGACTGGGGCAGCTCACGGTGATGAACGGTTTGTCCTTCAAGTGGCTGTTCTCGTGGATGTTACGAGCGATCACGCTTTTTCCGGTACCGCTTTCTCCAAGAAGGAGAATGGAAGCGGGGGTGGCAGCGGCGCGTCTGAGAGTGTCGAGGGCAGCCTGCATCCCGATATCGCTGGATTCCAGGCGGGTGGGGGGGGAGGAGGTGCTGACCTGGGTTTTGAGCTCGGTAACGGTGGTCTCAAGAGTGTGAATGTGCTCCCTGGTCTTGGAGGCTCTGGCGGACTTTAGCAGAATTCCGCGAAGCTGGTCGGGGGTGAAGGGCTTTGAAAGGTAGTCATATGCGCCGAGGCGGGTGGCTTCGATCGCAGAGTCTACGGTTGCGTAGGCCGTAAAGATGATGACGAGTTGGGAAGGGTCCTTTTCAATGATCTCTTTGAGCAGATCAAGACCGCTCTCTTCACCGAGGCGGAGATCGAGAAAGATCAGATCGAATTTCTCTTCCTTCAGACGAAGGCGGGCTGTGGAAAGAGAGTCGGCACACTCAGCATAATGATCCTCGGCTTCGACCGCAATCCGTGTTGATTGGCGGATTGTCTCCTCGTCGTCGATGATCAGGATGTCCATGGGGGGTATTAAAGGGTGTGGTTTGTGATTCTCAAGATTTCAGTGTCGGGGGTGAGGGGGGCTAGCTGATCTCGGTTTCCGAGGTTTCAGCATTTCCTTCGCTATCGACTGTCGTTTTGGTCACCGTCCGACTTCCGGAATGGGCCTTTGCAGCACCCATGATCCCTGATCCCCCGATGATGAGGGCGACAACGATGAGAATAGGTTGGGGCACGCCGATCATCATTAGTCCGTAAATGACGCCAGCCAAAAGAACCAAGGTGCCGAGGATGTAGATCATTGCTTTCATGGCTTGAATAGAGTTTTGGTTATCGTGATTACGAATAGGGCCTATTGCTCACCCACCTGTGAGGCGACGATCTTTCCTGAATTCATGAAGCCATCGGTGATGGCTCCATAGACTGTGACGTTGTCCCCGACTTCGATCCGGACCTTTCCTTTGTTATCAAAGGCATCTTCTCCGAGAAGTGCGGTGCTGACATCGAATCGTTGGTAAGGGGTTTCGATTGTCATGAGTTTTTCAGCGATGATGATGACCTTCCCGGTGATGACGACACCAGTGCCCTCAACGGTTGCCTTCCTTAGGTCTGCGATGACCTCTTCCTCATCGTCGGGGTTGGCAAAGAAGCTCTTTTTGATGTTCTTCACATACACGCTGGCCGCTTCAATGGTGCGGTGGGTGTCGTCGTCTGCATCGACGCGACCAGTGACGACGACTTGGTCGTTGTCCACGATATTGAAGCCTTCAAGGTTCTCATCGTAGTCATCCATTTCAACAACGATGGCTCCTTTGCCGTAGTCGAGCTTGAAGACGTTGGCTCCGGCTTCGACAACCTTGCCGGAAATGGTGATCCACTGTCCGTCTTTTTTATTCCAGGGGGAGGGGTTCTCCTCGGCTTGGGCAGCCAGGATTCCGGAAACAAGGGCCGTGATTTGCAAGATTTTCTTCATAACAACCCCTTTACTTGCAGAAGGGGGGCCAAGCGATAAAGTGCTATGGATCAATGGGGAACCATTCAGGAATTCATCAATTTGGAGCAGCTTGCAATACGAAGAGTGGCGACGGGGTGCATTTTGCGACGCTGATCTAACGTTCAGCGAAGGTTTCGTCATTTTCGAGAAGGAGGGCACAGTCGATGAGGGCCAAGTGACTGTAGGCTTGGGGGAAATTACCAAGGTGACGGAGGGTTTCGAAGTCGAGATCCTCACCGTAGAGGCCGTGGGGATTGGCGGCCTTGATGAGGCGTTCGAACATTTCGAGGCCGTCGGAGCGACGTCCGGATTGGACGAGGGCTTTGACCATCCAAAAGGAGCAGACGGTGAAGGCGCTGGAGGGGGCTCCGAAGTCATCGGTATTCCGGTAGCGATACATGAGTCCGTTGCGACAGAGTTGTTTTTCCGAGAGCGCGACGGTGGACTGGAAACGGGGATCCTTGCCATCGATGAAGCCAAAATCGGCCATGAGGAGGTTCGCCGAATCGAGATCGTCCGTCTCGTAGGACTGGGTGAAGGCTCCGATGTGTTCTTTCCAGCCTTTTTCGCAAATGGTGTTGTGGATGTGGTCACGGAGGGGGCGATGCCGGGCGGCCCACTGATCTTTTCCCAGGAATCCGGCGATCTTGATGGCGCGGTCGAGGGCGACCCAGCAGAGGACTTTGGAAAAGACGAAGTGTTTTTTGTCGCCGCGAATTTCCCAGATTCCGCGGTCCGGTTGTTCCCAGGTTTCGGAGACGGTTTTGACGATGGACCGGACGGTGGTCCAGATGCGGTCCATGTCCTCGGGGAGACGGCTGCGCTCTCCCAGGTCCTGCCAGATGACATCGAGAAGGATGCCGAAGATATCGTGCTGCTCCTGGGTGTAGGCGGCATTTCCGATGCGAACGGGGCCGCTTCCGTGGTAGCCGGCGAGGTGGTCGAGGGTTTCCTCGGTCAGGATTTTTTCACCGCGGAGTCCATACATGATTTGGAGGGAGTCGTCCTTGGTGCGGACGGTGTGGAGAACCCAGTCGACGAATCGCGAGGCCATGTGGGGGTGGCCGATGCGGTGAAGAGTGGCGACGGTCATGGAAGCGTCGCGAATCCAGCAAAAGCGGTAGTCCCAATTGCGTTCCTCACCGATGGTTTCGGGGAGGGAGGTGGTGGCTGCGGCGACGAAGGCGCCACTTGGGCTGAACTGAAGAATTTTGAGAGTGATGGCGCTCCGGATGATCTCCGAAGAGAATCTGGGGGTGCGCATGGTGGTGGCGGACCAGAGCATCCAATATGAGCGGGTGCGCTGAAGCATGAGCTCGATGGAGTCGAGGTTTGGAGGCGTGATTTTGTCGTGGTAGCTCATGAGGAAGAAGGACGGTTCTTCCAGGGTGAACTCATGGGATTCGAGGATGTCGGAGTTATCGAGATTCGAATAGAGGTAGAGAGATTCGTAGACCGGCTTGCCGTTGGGGCCGGTGCCCGAGGTGGTGCTCTTCAAGCGTTCCTGTCCGTCAGAGAAGGTGGTGGTGGGGAAGCGGGCATATTCAAGCTGGGGCTGGTAGCGAATACGGATGCGGGGTTTACCGCTGACGGGACGGAGGATGCGGATGATGTCGGGCGCGACATTTTCATAGCTGTACTGCGATGGCGAGAGATGGTAGCGGGGCATGAAGTCGATGACTTCGAAGACGCCGTCGGGAGATTCGAAACGGCTAATGAAGATCGCTGTTTCGGCATCGTAGCCTTGGTGGATGACTTTTCCATCGGAGCAATCGATGCCAAAGGAACCGCCCTTTTCAGAATCCAAGAGACTGGCCATGACCGTGCCGGAATCAAAATCGGGGAGGCAGCAGAAGGAGATGGAGGCATCGGGTTCAACGAGGGCTGCAGTGCGGCCGTTTCCGATGATTCCCTGATAGTAATTGTCGTGCATGAATAGGTCTTAGGAGTGGAGGGCCTTAGCCAGCTCTTCAAGAAAACTCCGGAATCGTTCGAATCCGGTGATGTGGGTGGCGGCGGTATCGGTGGTTCCCAAATGAATGGTGTGATAGGGATCCATGTGAGTGTCGATGGTGAACATGGTCTCATCGGTTTGGTCGTCCCCCGCGGAAAGGCCGACCTCGGTGCCGTAGTGAAGGGCGAGGGCTTCGACAGCAGCCCCTTTGCTGACTTGCTGGCTTGCGATCTCGATGATTTTTTTCCCGTGATGCACGGTGACAGGAAGGTTGGCGGTGAGATCGGTAAGTTCGGATAGCAAGCGGGTAGCCTGCCAAAGTCCGAATTCGGGATCGGTGGCGCGGTAGTGCCAGACGACGGCGGAGGGTTTCTCCTCGATGTGGCTCCCGGGGGTGAGTTGGGCGGCCTGCTCGAGTTGGGGCATGATGAGCTCTTTCCACGAAATATCCACCAGCGGGTTGATGAGTTCCCACTCGAGGTTGTCCGGACGCGACCAGCGGTAACCGTGTTCGGAGACAAGGGCGAATCCCTTTCCGGAGAAGTGCTCGGAGAGAAAGTGCATGGGGCGTCCACTGACCAAGGCAACGTCGACCTTTTCGGCCAAACTCTCCAGCAGGGGGATGAGTGCGGGATCGGGGATGGCATCTTCCGGACGTTTGGTGAAATCACGGAGGGTGCCGTCGTAGTCGAGAAAGAGGCTCACCCGTTTCCCTGCCTTGGCGGACTGGATGATGGATTGCTTTACCTCTTCGAGTCCGGCTTTGGAGGCGTCTGCGGAATCGTCGACCTCTCCATCGAAGTAGGAGAGGAATCTGGCGGCCCAAGCGCCTGCGTCATTTTTTTCGAGATGCTTTTGCATCATGTGAATGCGTTCCCAGCGGTCTTCATCAGATAGGTCCAGGGATTTTCTGATGGCCTGCGAGACATCGGCGATGTCGTAGGGATTGACCATCCAGGCGTGGGACATTTCTGCGGCGGCGCCGGCGAATTCGCTCAAGACAAGGACGCCGGGTGAAGCTCCCGCGTGTTCCCGTTTGCAGTCGATGAATTCCTTGGCGACGAGGTTCATTCCGTCGACGAGTGGAGTGACCAGGCAGACGTCGGCCCGGGCATAGAAGGAGGCAAGTTCCTCGGGTGGGAATCCCCGGTGGAGGAAGTGAACGGGGGAGTTTCCGACGCCGCCAAAATCACCGTTGATGGCACCCACCTCCCGTTGAACTTCTTCGGTCAGTTCGGCATATTCCTCGACGTTTTGGCGTGAGGGGACAGCGATGATTAGGAACATCACGGAGTCACGGAGCTCGGGGTTGTTCTCCAGAAAATGGCGGATGGCAGCGAGCTTTTGAGGGACTCCCTTGGTGTAGTCGAGACGCTCGACGTTGAGGACGAGTTTTTTGGAACGAAGGTCCTCGTTGAGCTGACGTGATGCGTTGGTGAAGGCCTCCGTCTTCATGGCGTCGGCAAATCCCTGATGATTGTGACCGATGGGATAAACTCCCAATTTGTGTCGGAGACCTTTGTGGAAAAAGGTGTCATTTCCGGTTTCGAGACCCAGCACGCGGAGGAGGCTGGAACGGAAATGGCGCAGGTAGTTGAAGGTGTGAAAACCAATCAAGTCGGCCCCCAGAATTCCCAGGAGAATCTCGCGACGCTCGGGGAGGATGCGAAAAATATCGCTACTCGGAAATGGAGTGTGGAGGAAGAAGCCGATGCGTAGCTTCGGGCGGCGGGAGCGAAGGAGGCCGGGGAGGAGAAAGAGTTGGTAGTCGTGGATCCAGACGATGTCATCATCCTCGGCGACACGGAGAACGGCTTCCGCAAATTTTTCGTTTGCGGTGCGGTAGGAATCGGCGCTGGCATGATCAAAATGAGCACGCTGGGACATGCTGTGAAGAAGGGGCCAGAGGGTGGAGTTGGAGTAACCCTCGTAGAAGCCATTGACCTCGGCTTCGGTCAAATAGACAGGCTCGATCGCGAGGTCGCGGAGCTTGTTGGAGAGGGCTTCGGGATCTTGAACTTCCTCAAGCGGGTCACCATTCCAGCCTACCCAGACTTTTTCTGCATCGCTTTCGACCGCTTCCAGGGCTGAGGCCAGTCCTCCTGTTGTCCGGATGGGGGTTCCTGATTCGTCGAGGCGAATTGGAAGGCGGTTGGAGACGAGGATTATTTTAGGCATGTTCGAAAGTGTTGAGGAGATGGCAGGATTTGAGCACGCGTGCGAAGCGTTCCCGGATGGCCTCGCAATCGTGATCATTGAAGAGAGCCGCCAGAGTATCCTGATTGATGAGAGTTGCTTGTTGGAGGAGTGCGCGTTGCTGTTCTTCGGAGTTTGAGGTAGTGGCGATGCGGGCGATTACCTCCAATAGACAGCAAGAGACGTCGCATTTCTCGCGGGCGGCCTGCCTGACCTGATTGAAGGAGGCTTCCACCAGAGAGCCGTAAGAACTGGCTGGAGTAAAAAGGCGGACATTCTCATCGATATCCCGGTGGGTGGAGGGAGGAAGGGGACGTGAGAAAGCAAGTTGAAGACCTGCCCCAAGATAGTCGATACAATTCATCGCGGTGATGGGGTCGTTGATGCCCGGGGACAAAGCTCTCAGGGCGATCTCAACAAGTTGTCGTACTCCGTATTCGAAGTCCTGTTCGGGGGTGCGGACGTTGCCGACGAAGAAGGCCGCACGCACGGTTTCAGCGAATTCGGTCGGGAAGTCGTCAAAGGAAGGCCCCTCGATGACCCTAATGACCGGTTGATCATCTGAAGTGAAATGACCTGCCCGTGACAAGGTGGCGAGGACGGCATCATGCTTTCGTGCGGTCTCTATCAGGCTATCGAAATCGATGGCCTGAATGTATCCTGTCTTCCCTGCGGTAATTTCCCAACCGGTTCGATCGACGTCAGTGAGGTCCGATTGTTCGGACGTGGCATTTGGTTCGGGGAAGACAGATTTAATTGTCGTTTGGAGAACCTTGAAAGCGTCAGCGGTGACTTCCTCAACCTGAATATCCGAAAGGATGTGATGCACGAAGCGAATGAACAGAGTCAAGCAGACCAATGCCAGAAGAAGCGCAATGAGGATCGACAAGTGAGGGATGAGAACAGGGCCGCCAACTTCCTTGATTCCCCGCATAGCAAAGATGCAGAAAGTGAAGGTGGCCAAAAGCGCTCCGAGCACTGTTTGACTGACTTTGTCCTTAATGAAGTTTCTCAACAAGCGGGGACCAAATTGCTGCGAGGCCAAGGCCATGGTCACCATGATACTGGAGAACGAAACTCCGGCGACCGCCAACATAGAGGTCGCAATTGTAGCAAGGAGGGAGCGGGCACCGGCCTGGTCGCCGAGGCCTACGATGGACTTCCACCACCCATCCACTCCCGCGAGCATCGTGTCGGCCCACAGGATGAACTGAGACAGAATGATTGCGGAAATGACCAGAGCGGAAGGAATGGTCCAAGCCGAGGCGCGGATCTTCTCGCTCACATGGGAGATGAAAGTCGTCATTGATGGTAGGGCAAGAGGTGCCCCGGTCAGGCAAGGTTAGATCCGGCGGCCGAAGATCACGAGGAGGGCGTGAATGAATCCAGGTAGCCAGAAGAGAAGAGTGAGGATCAAGTTAATGATGAAGCTACGGCCCAAGCCGGACTTGATTGCGACGGCAAGTGGAGGGAGGAAGAAGGCGATGATCGCCATAAGTACTTTGTTTTCAGACATTTTTTTTAGGGGTTAGAGTTGTTTGATTGGTGAGCTTACGCGCGATGGATTAGTAACGGCGTTTGTCTTTCTCATTGCCGACCGCATAGCCTCCGGCGGCTCCGGCAGCAGCGCCGATTGCTGCTCCTTCTCCGGCATTTCCTGACTGATTGCCGATGATTGCGCCGGCAGCACCTCCAAGTAAGGCACCGGTGGTGGCGTCGCGCTGGGCGTTGCTGCTACCGGTGGTGCAGCTTGAAGTGACCAGTGAAAATGCGATGAGGACTGACGAGGTGGCTAGTGTGGTTACTTGTTTTTTCATACCGTGGAAGGGGGTGCTCGTAGCGTGCCGATCGTCTCCGGCCGACCCGATGTGGGGGAGAATCCCTTAGTTTCGAAGGGGGGAGAGGTTTCCCGGGGCCCAGCGATCCGGCGATGTGCCGAGAAGTTTTGCACGATCCTCTGATGCATCTTGTTGCGAATTGCATCCTTGAGTTCCGAGAAGGTTGACTCCCGTAGGAAAGGGCGGATGGAACGGCCTCTGCAAACCGTGGGGGGATGAAGAGTATCTTGGTTCTAATTTTATTATTTCTCCCGCTGTCGGCTCAACAATCGCCGATTCCCGAAGAAGTGGGGGTGGCGGAGCTTCCAGCGGAATCAGATGCGGGCATCCGTGCGCGGCTCGCTGAGATTTTTCGATCCATTGACGCGCTTTCCAACGTGGAGGTCGATGTTGTCCATGGTGTGGTTACGCTTTCAGGCAAGGTCACTTCGAGCGAGGCGAGTGAAGAGGCAAAAGCGCTGGCCGAAGGGTTGGCAGGTGTTGTTTATGTTCGGGATCTTACTGAGGGTGAAGTCGAGGTGACCGCGCGACTGGAGCCCGCGAGGCAAAAGGCGGTTGAAATTGGGCGCGGGTTTCTTGAAAAGCTCCCGCTGATCGGAATCGCGATGGCAGTGGTGGCGGTGATGTGGTGGATGGGCTCGTGGTTGGGGGGGCGACGTGCCTGGCTGGTGAAGACGGGCCTCAATGAATTGTCGGCGGGTTTGGTGGGGAGAGTGGTCAAGCTGCTTGTGATTGGGTTGGGGATTTTTATGGCCCTCGAGATTCTGGATGCGACCGCCATCGCTGCGGGCATTCTGGGTGTTGCGGGGGTGGCCGGAGTGGCGCTTGGTTTCGCCTTTCGCAATATTGTTGAGAACTACCTTGCGGGAATCCTCCTTTCGATGAGGAACCCCTTTTCAACAGGCGATGCGGTGCAGTTTGGTGATCATCTTGGCAAGGTGGTCCGTCTGACTTCGAGAGACACTGTTTTGATGACCTACGAAGGAAACCATCTGCGAATTCCGAACAGTCTGATCATCACCTCAGCGCTGACCAATTTCACCCGAAATCCCTTCCGGCGTTTTGACTTTGCGGTGGGGGTATCCACCGAATTGGATCTTACAGCGGTCCGCCGGCTTGGGATGGAAGCCCTGAACAATGTGCACAGTGTTCTGGATGATCCGGAACCTTATATTTTGGTGGAAGAGCTGGGAGACAGCACGGTGAACATCCGGTTTTTTGGTTGGGTGGATCAGCGGGAGCATGATTTTAACAAATCCAAGAGTGAGGCGATTCGTCTCGTGAAGGAGCGATTCGATGAAGCGGGAGTGGAAATGCCCGAGCCGATCTACAGGGTGCACCTAAGACGGGCAGGCGACGAACGCAAAAATCGATCTGTCCCCAAGGTGGCCTCAACCGGGCAGGATGCACCAGGGATGGACACTAGAATCGACAATACCATTGAGAAACAGGTTGCTTCGATTGCTTCTAACGAGAGCGAGACCAACCTCCTGGAAGGGAAATAATGCAATGTTTACAGTGGTGGAGAGGTGGTAAAATGCATGCTTCCGATCAAGGTTTTCCCGTGAAGTGCAGGAAAAGACGCTGGTACGCTTACAGCAAGGAGAGAAAGCATGATCATTCATCCCATACTCGCTGAAGTAGAGGTTCTGGACAAAAGTCCGACGACGATATTGGTACAGTCGCTCGGGGACATTGTGAAGGATGCCATCGCGCACCTGCCTTACATTTTGGGGGCAGTGGTGGCGCTACTGCTGACATGGCTGATTTCGGCTCTTTTTCAAAAACTGGTTCCCAAGCTTCTCGACAAAGGAACCTGGCGGACGTCGCTGAAGGAGCTTGCGGTGACGCTGGGCAAGGTGGTGATTTGGTTGGTGGGCGTCATGGTGGCGGCAATGATACTTTTTCCCGGCCTGACTCCTTCAAAGGCATTGGGGGCTGCCGGACTTGCGTCAGTGGCGGTGGGATTGGCGTTTAAGGACATTTTTCAGAATTTCTTCGCCGGAATACTGCTGCTTTGGAAATTTCCCTTTGAGCCGGGAGACTTCATACAGTGCGGCGATGTGAAGGGGAAGGTGGTAGAGACGGAATTGCGACTCACCACGATCCGTCGGACCACGGGAGAGCTTATCACTGTCCCCAATGCTTATCTGGTGGGCAATCCCATCGACGTTCTCACCAATCGCGATATCAGGAGAATGGAGATTACTACGGGGGTGGCTTACGGTGAGGATGTGGCCGAGGCGGTCGGAGTGCTGGAGAAGGCGCTCGCAGAATGTTCCACGGTGGACCAATCCCAGCCATGCGACGTTTTGGTATCGAACTTCGGAGCCAGCAGTATCGATATCGATGTGCTTTATTGGACGAAGTCCGCGCCGCTCGATTTCCGGAAGTCGAAATCCGAAGTCATCACGGCACTTAAGAAGGCTTTGGATGATGCCGGAATTGAAATTCCGTTCCCTTACCGGACTCTGACATTCGCGGAACCACTGAGGATTCTCAACGAGAAGAGCGATTCCGGGCAGTGATCCCGCGGGAGGGCTCGATATGCGCCAGTTTCCGCTAAATTGAGGGAGCAGAAAGCCCCTGTCACCGGAAGGTGATCAGGGGCTTTGGAAAGAGTGGTGGCTCATCTCGGATTCGAACCAAGGACACGCGGATTTTCAATCCGCTGCTCTACCAACTGAGCTAATGAGCCATGCAGAAATGCTGCGGGCGGGTGATAAAGTCACCAACGGAGATTGGCAATAGAAAAACGCGCGTTATGGGCTCAGACGGGAAATTTTCCAGCTTCCGTCATTGCGGACGTAGCAAAACCGGTCATGGAGGCGGCCCGGGCGGCCTTGCCAAAATTCCAGATGATCGGGCTCCAGTTGGTAGCCACCCCAGAAATCGGGAAGGGGGACGGATTGGTTTTCCGGGAAACGAGCCATCATTTCCTGATCCCGCTCCTCGAGAAATGCGCGGTCGGGAACTTCTCTTGATTGGTTTTCCGAGACCCAGGCTCCAATCTGGGAGCCGTAGGGGCGGGAGTGGAAGTATTCGTCCGAGATGTCACGGGAGGTGCGGGTGACCTTCCCCCGGATGCAGACCTGGCGTTCGAGTTCTTTCCAGAGGAAGGTGAGGGAGGCGTAGGGATTGGCTTCGAGGTCCTGAGCCTTTTTTGAGGAGTAGTTGGTGAAGAAGCGGAAGCCTTGTGGGTCCATTCCTTTCAACAGGACGGTGCGGGAAGACGGGCGGCCCAGTTGATCGGCGGTAGCCAGGGTCATGGCGTTGGGTTCGATGAGCTTGGCACCGAGGGCCTGTTCCATCCAGTGTTCAAACTGGGTGAAGGGGCAGGGGTGGAGGTCCTTGCGGGACAGTCCGGCCATGGCGTAGTTCTCGCGGAGTTCGGGGAGGTTCATTTTTCGTCGTCGGTGATTTCCATGGTGACGTAGTCGTCGCCCTCGATTTTTTGCCGGATATGATTCACCCAGAACAGGGCGAGGAGGCCAAGGAAGGCGAGGGAGCATTCCAGAAAGATTGGGGTGAACATGACCCCGAGGGTTTTGGCGGCGATCTCGCCAACGAGGCCGGGGAGGTTGGCCAGCAGGCTTAGGATAATGATGACAAAGGCGACGCCCACGATGGGGATCATGCCCTTGATGATGAGTTTGGTCTTCCGCTTCATGGAGGGACTATTCCAAAATTTCGTGACGGTTACAATGGCAGTGAGGAGGAAGAAACCATAGGTTGGTGCCATGACAAGACGGAGTTTATTGGTGACTTATATCCTTTGGTTCTTCTTTGGGGTGTTTGGAGTGCATCGGCTATATTTGGGCCATATTGGCTGGGCGGTGGTGTATTTTCTGACCGGGGGATTGTTCCTGATCGGCTGGATTGTGGACCTGTTTCTGAATCCTTCGTATGTTGCGGAGTATAATGCCAGGCTGCGGACGGTGGGATTGATTTGAAGCATAGCCTTGCCCGTTGGCTTAGTGGTGGGTAAAGCTCCGCGCGTGAGGTTGTTTGATACCCTGAAGCGCGAAGATGTCTCTCTGGAGCCGGTTGACGGTAAAACGTATCGTTTTTACTGCTGCGGGCCGACGGTCTATGGTCCGGCGCACATCGGCAATTTCCGGACGTTTGTGATGCAGGATGTGCTTCGGCGTGTCCTGGAAGTGGGAGGCTTGAAGACGAAGCACGTCCGGAATATCACGGATGTGGATGACAAGACGATTCGGGATTCGGTGGCGGCGGGACGGACGCTCTCGGATTTCACCTCGGAATGGCGGGATAAGTTTCATGTTGATTGCGAGGCCCTCAACTGCCTGAAACCGCATGTGGAGCCGAGCGCGGTGGCACACGTGCCGGAACAGATCACGATGATTGGGGAGCTGGTGGAGAAGGGGCATGCCTATGCTTCGGAGGACGGCTCGGTTTACTTCAAGATCTCGTCATTTCCCGAGTACGGGAAGCTTTCCCGGCTTGAAACCCGTGAGCTGGACATGGGGAAGACGCAGAATGCCCGTGCGAACTCGGATGAGTATGACAAGGACAACGCGGCGGATTTTGTGCTGTGGAAGGGGAGGCGTGACGAGGATGGAGAGAATTTTTGGGAGAGTCCGTGGGGGCAGGGGAGGCCGGGTTGGCATTTGGAGTGCTCGGCGATGATCCGGAAGTATTTAGGGGAGACCTTTGATTTGCATAGCGGCGGGGAGGATTTGATTTTTCCCCACCATGAGAACGAGATTGCGCAGTCGAAGTGCTCGTGCGGAGGCGAGTTTGCGAAGCATTGGTTTCACTCGACGCATTTGTTGGTGAATGGAAAGAAGATGTCGAAGTCCAGCGGGACACTTTATACGCTGGGTGATCTGGCGAAAGAGGGATGGACGGCGATGGAGGTCAGGTATGTCCTGATTGGAGGGCACTACCGGAAGCAGCTGAATTTCACGAAGGAATCCCTGCATGCGGCGCGGGAGGCGCTGATGAAGTTGGCGAAGGCGGCAAAGGGACGAGTGGCGCCCGGATACAGGGAGTTGCTCAAGACGCGTGATTTTGGGGTGTTTGCGAAGGGGTGGGAGAAGCTGAATATTGATTTGAACACGGCGGGTGCGCTGGGAGAGATTTTTGGGAATCTAAAAAAAGCCGGGACCGATGACGACTGGAGGGGATTTTTTGCGCTCTTGTCCTCGCTTGGTTTGGTTTTACCGGAACCCGAGGTGGCGGCTGTTCCGTCCGATATTGCCGCGTTGGCTGCCAAGAGATGGGAAGCACGGCAGCAGAAGGACTGGGCTGCTTCGGATGCCTGTCGTGACGAATTGGCGGAAAAAGGATGGGTGGTGAAGGATGGCACCGATAGTTACGAAGTCCTTCCGAAATGAAGGTTTGCGTTGCGTCACCTTATTCCCTTGATGATCCCAAAGGGAACACCGTGACGACGGTGCGGATCGTGGAGATCTTGAAGGAGGCGGGAATCGATGCCCGAGGGAGGCATGGGTTTGATGGTGAGCCGGCCGATGTTTTGATTGTGCTGCATGCGGCCAAGGGGGCGTCGGCCTTGGCGCGGTATCGGGCCGAGTTTCCTGAAGGAAAGGTCATCCTTTTACTCACTGGAACGGATCTTTATCAGGATATTCCGGCCGGGTCGGAAGCGGGGTTGGGGTCAATGACGGCAGCCGATTGTATTGTGGTAATGCATGAAGCGGCGGTAGCGAGTGTGCCGGAGGAGTTCACCTGGAAGACCCGGGTGATCAATACGAGTCTGTCACCTGTTTTTCCCAAAGCAGAGGTGGTGAGGCCCCCATGGGCGATTTCGATTATCGGGCATTTGCGACCGGTTAAGAATCCTTTTGCGGTGATCGAAGCGGTTTCCCGTCATCCTGAATGGGCGGAGGTGGAAGTTTGGCAGATTGGAGGAGCACTTGATGAGGCGATGGAGAAAGAAGCCATCGAGTGGGGTCGTCGCGACGGGCGGTATCGCTGGTTTGGACAGGTTGTGAGGGAGGAAGCCTTGACGCTTTGTGCCCGGAGTTCTCTGACGGTGAATAGCTCCCATCATGAGGGGGGGGCCAATTCGGTGCTTGAAGCGATGACGATGGGAGTTCCGGTTTTGGGGAGCCGAATCGAAGGAAATGTGGGTTTGCTTGGTGAGGGATATCCCGGCCTTTACGATCCGGGTGATTTGGAAGAGCGGCTCAGCGAAATCGTTTCGGGATCGGTTGATTTGACGGAATGGGTGGAGGCCGCCAATACGCGGCTGTCCCAATTTACCAGAGAGCATGAGCAGGCCTGTTGGCTTGAGTTGCTAGAGGAACTCACCTATCCAAAGAAGTCCCGATGAGCCAATTCGATTACATTAAGGAAATCGCAGATCAGTTTGCGGTGAATGGAGAGCTGGTTGATTGCAGTGAGATCAAATCAGGTCACATCAATTCCACCTACTTGGTCTCGTATGAAACCAGCGGGGGAGAGCAGTCGCGTTATATTCTCCAGAGAATCAACGAGCATGTGTTTAAGGATCCTTACGCGGTGATTCGCAACGTTGCCCGGGTGACGAAGCACATTAATGAAAAGGTGCTTAAGCATCATGAAGATGCGGCAGGTCAGACTCTGAGTCTTTATCCGGGACGGGACGGGAAGGTTTATGTGGAAGGCGAGGGCGGGGGAGTCTGGCGTTGTTATAATTTCATCGAGGGCTGTGCGACCTATGACGTGATCGAAAATGAGCAGCAGGCCTATCAGGCCGGGAATGCTTTTGGGGCGTTTCAGGATCTGGTGAGAGATCTTCCCACCGACAGGATCGTGGAAACCATTCCGAATTTTCACGATACGGCATCCCGTTACCGGCGTTTGATGGACGTGATTGCGGCAGACCCCAAGGGACGGGTTGCGGAAGTTGGGAAGGAGATTGAGTTCATTCGTGAGCGGGAGGGGAGCACCCGGGTTCTGCTCGATAAGATCGCTTCCGGAGAGCTTTGTGAGCGGATTACCCATAACGACACGAAGCTGAACAATGTGATGATCGACGAAGAGACCGATCAGGCGGTGTGTGTGATCGACCTTGATACGGTAATGCCCGGTCTACCCCTCTACGACTTTGGTGATTTGATCCGAACGGCAACGAGTCCGGCGGAGGAAGATGAGCGCGATCTTTCGAAAGTTGAGATGCGGATGTCGATGTTTGAGCCCTTGGTAAGAGGTTATCTGGATACCGCGGGGGGATTCCTTTCACCTCTTGAGATTGAGCTGCTTCCGTTTTCGGGGATCGTGATTACCCTGGAGACCGGAATTCGTTTTCTGACGGATTACCTTGAGGGGGATGTTTACTTTAAGATTCACCGCGACGGGCAGAATCTGGATCGCTGTCGGACCCAGTTGGCGCTGGTGAAATCAATTGAGGAGCAGGAGGAGGAGATGAAGGCCGCGGTAACGCGGATTCTGACAGACGGGGCTCCCGAGTGGTGATTGTTTAGAAGGGCCAGAAATAAGGGATGGTCACGATGGCGACAAGCCAGAGGAGGAGGTTGAGAGGAATGCCAATTTTGGGGAAATCGGAGAAGCGATACCCTCCGGCTCCGAAGACGTAGGTGTTGGTCTGGTATCCGATGGGAGTGGCGAAGCTTGCGCTGGCTCCAAACATGATGGCGACGACGAAGGGTCGCGGGTCCACATCCATCCCGTGGGCGATGGAAATGGCGATGGGGGTGAGGAGGATGGCGACCGCGTTGTTGGTGATCATTTCGGTGAGGACCGAAGCCAGAAGGTAGATGAACGCGAGGACGACGAGGGGGCCGAAGGGGGCGAGAAGGTCGGCGGTGGAGACGGCGATGAGATGGGCTGCTCCGGTGTTTTCCATGGCCTGGCCCAAGCCGAGCATGCCGAAGATGATGAAGAGAATGGGCCATTCCACGCTGCGGTAGGCTTCGTGCGGATCGAGGCATCCCAGTAGAATGACGGCCACGGCACCGACGAGAGCGGCAGAGACGATGGGGATTCCCAGTGCCGAGAGGATGACCACGGCAAGGATGGCGGCGATGGCGAAGGGGGCTTTCTTGCGGCGGAAGGAGCGCTCCACGGTATCGTTGAGGAAGATGAGGTCTTCTTCCCGTTCCTGGAAGCGGGTGAGGTTTTCTTCGGGAGCTTCGATGAGGAGGGTGTCGCCCAGCTGCAGGGGAATGGTGGCGAGTTCGTTTTCGAGATTGGATCCCTTGCGATGGAGGGCGGCGACGACAATTCCGTGCTGCTGGCGGAGATCGAGTTCCGCGAGTGTTTTGCCGGGGAAGTTGGACATGGGGCCGATCATGGCTTCGACCAAGCGAACGGAGCCCCGGCGTCCGGTTTCGGGATTTCTCTCGAAGGAGAGGCCACCGATATCCCTAAGTTCGGATACCTTGCGGGAGTGGACATTGAGGACAATGGTATCGCCTTTTTCGAGAACCAGTTCATCGATGGGAACGTCGCTGACCCGTTGGCCGCCACGAACGACGTAGTAGATTCGGAACGAGGGGCTCTTCCACAAGGAGGTTTCTCCCATGGTCTTTCCGGCGAATTGCGAACCTTCGGTGACCTCGGCGGTGGAAAGGAAACTGCGGAGATCCTCGGATTTCAAAAGGGAGGATACGGTGTCGCGATTGGGCAGGAGTCGGACACCTACCAGGAAAATGTAAGAGGTTCCTACGAGGGCGTAAATGAGGCCCATGGGGGAAATTTCGAAGACGCCGAAGGGTTTCATGCCAGCCTCGACAGCCACGCCGTTGACCAAAATATTGGTCGAAGTTCCGAAGAGAGTCATCGTTCCGCCCAAGATGGAGAGAAAGGAAAGGGGGATCAGGAGGCGGGAGGACTTGAGGCCTGATGATCTGGCGAAGCCGATGACGATGGGGAGGAAGACGACGACGACGGGGGTGTTGTTGATGCAGGCGGAGAGGGGGAGGACGATGAGGGCGAGGATGGCGAGGGCGCGGCGCTCGCTGTTGCCGGCGGCTTTTTGGAAGAGTTGGGCGAGGCTCTCGATGACTCCGACGCGAACCAAGGCGGCGCTGAGAACGAACATGGCACCAATGGTGAGGGGGGCGCTGTTGCGAAAGACGCCGGTGACGTCATCGGCTCCCAGCATGCCGCAGATGATGCAGAGGGCGAAGGCGGCCAGGGAAACGAGATCGGGAGGGAGCCACTCCTTGAGGTAACAGGCGAAGGTGGCACCGAGGATGAGAAACACGGCGATGAGCTGGAACGTTTCCATGATGTGGCCTCTTGGTTGTGAGGCGATCAATACTCTGGATTTTTTCAGGATCCACTGAAATCGCAGGGGGTTATCCTTCCAAGGCGTATGCGCCTGCCATGATCAGGCTGATGATGAACGAGAGGATCGAGAGGATGGTTCCCAGCTCAAAGAGGCGGTAGGAGGCGATGATTCCGAGACACCAGCGGGAGAAGCAGAAGCCGCCGACGCTTGCGTAGGCCAGGCTCATCCACTTTGCGGCGTCTCCCTGGATTGTGACGTCGTGTCTGCGGCCAAACCAGACTGCTTCTTCGGTGACCCACGCCTGGCGGGCGAAATAAAAGATGACGAGCGGGAGGATGATTCCGAGAAGGATGAGTTTGAGGTTTCCGCCGTTGGGCGGATAGGCGAAATCTTCAGCCTCGGCTGCGGTGTGTCGTCGCGGGTCTTTGAAGAGGGCCATGGGGCGGACAAATGGATTTTGAATTCAGATTAATCTCAAGTCGTTGTCTGAGAATGACGTTGTTGAGAGGGAGGGGCGAGAAGTTCCTTTCCAATCGTGGGTGGTGGCTTTAGGTCTCCTTGCATGTTCAGCGCAAGTCAGCTTACGGAGGATCAGAAAGAGGCCATCCACGGATGGGTGGCGGAGGGGGCGCAGATGTCCGAGGTGCAGAAGCGACTGAAGGATGATTTTGGTTTTTCGGTGACTTATATGGATACGCGGTTTTTGTCGCTTGATTTGGATTTGAAGTTCGTGATCGAGGAGGAGCCGGAGGCTGAAGTGGCGGAGGATATTTTGAGTGAGGAGTCCCCAATTGAAGACAATCCGCAGGTAGGAGCGGCTGCACCGGTGCCGGAGGGCGGGTTTCAGCCGGTGGTGGCGACGGTCGATCAGATTGCGCGGCCCGGGGCAATGGTTTCCGGGAAAGTGACCTTTTCCGATGGGGAGAATGGGATGTGGATGATTGATGAGATGGGGCGGCCTTCGGTCGATCCCGACACGCCGGGGTATCGCCCGAGTGAGAGCGATTTGATCGAGTTCCAGAACAAGCTCCGGGATTTGCTGGATGGGCCGGGTTAGGCGAGGATGTCGGTAACGACCTTTGCGGGTTTCACGCCGGTGAGCTTTTGGTTGAGGCCCTGCCAGGGCATGGAGAGCTTGTTGTGATCGAAGCCGACGAGCTGGAGGAGGGTGGCGTGGAAGTCGCGGAGGTTGACGGGGTTTTTCATGGCGAGGTAGCCCATGGGGTCGGTCTCGCCGTAGGAGAGGCCGGGTTTTACGCCCGCGCCCGCCATCCAGATGGTGAAGGCATTGGGATTATGGTCGCGGCCGAGGTAGGTCATTTTGGCGCCATTGCGATTTTCCTGCATGGGGGTGCGGCCGAACTCGCCGCCCCAGACGACGAGGGTGTCATCGAGCATGCCGCGTTGTTTGAGGTCGGTGAGGAGGGCGGAGATGGGTTTGTCGATGGATCGGCATTTGCCGATGAATCCCTCGTTGAGGGCTTCGTCTTTTCCGGCACCGTGTGAGTCCCAGCCCCAGTCGTAGAGCTGGATGAAGCGGACTCCGTTTTCGGCCAGGCGTCGGGCGAGGAGGCAGTTGTTGGCGAATGATTCCTTACCGGGTTGGGTGCCGTAGGCGTCGTGGACGTGTTGGGGTTCGTCCTTGATGGACATGACCTCGGGGACGGAGATTTGCATGCGGAAGGCCATCTCGTATTGGGCGATGCGGGTGATGGTCTCGGGGTCGGCGATTTTTGAGAAGGTCTCGTGGTTGAGTTCCTTAAGGGCATCGAGGGCGGCGCGGCGGGTCTGGCGGGTGACGCCTTTTGGATTGGCGGTGTTGAGGACGGGATCGCCGAAGGATTGGCATTGGACGCCCTGGTAGACGGAGGGAAGGAAGCCGGAGCCCCAGAGGGATTTTCCGACGCGGGGGACGCGGCCACCGGAGAGGAGGACCATGAAGCCGGGGAGGTTTTGGTTTTCGGCACCGAGGCCCCAGGTGATCCAGGAGCCGATGGAGGGGTAGCCGAGGCGGGCGTTCCCGGTATGGACCATGAGCTGGGCGGGGCCGTGGTTGAATTGGTCGGTGACCATCGTTTTGACGAAGCAGAGGTCATCGGCGTGCTTTGCGAGCTCAGGGAGGCGGTCGGAAATCCAGGCACCGGATTGGCCGTGTTGTTTGAAATCGTAGACGGGTCCGAGCATTTGGGGGGTGCCCTGGATGAAGGCGAAGCGCTGGCCTTCGAGGTATTCCTGGGGGCAGTCCTTGCCGTCGTATTTTTTGAGCTCGGGTTTGTAGTCGAAGAGCTCCAGTTGGGAGGGCGCTCCGATCATATGAAGGTAAATGACCCGCTTCACCTTGGGATTGACCTGCGGCAGAAGGGGGGCGAGGGGGGCCTGTGGATTGTGTTGGATGCCTGCGCCCGCCCCTTGTGCCATTTCGTTGGCGAGCCACATGCCTCCGAGTCCGGTGGTGCAATCACGGAGGAAGTGGCGACGGGTGGTGTTTTGAAGATCCAGATAGGCCATAGTGACGAAGCTCGTTTATCTTTAACGAATCTCAAGGGGGGAACCTTGCGGGGAGATGTCATTTTTAGTTGGGGGAAAGTCAGGGGAAGCTGCCTCCGTAGAGAAGAGGATGAAGATTTTAGGAGTCATGGCGATGGGGCTGTTGGCGGGTTGCCAGTGCGAGAGGAGGCAAGAGGCCCCTTGGGTGGTGCCGGCGGAGGAAGAGTGGAAGGCCCTGCAATTTGGCGGAGACGGAGCGGTTCAGTGGTCGGATGGTGAGTTGAGCCTTGATTTGGGGGCTGAGCTGACCGGGGCCCTTTATGAGGGTGATTTACCGGAAATTCCCTATGAGCTGGAGCTGGAGGCCGAGAAGCGCAATGGGAGCGATTTTTTTTGCGGGCTGACCTTTCCGGTGCGATCAAAGGATGAATGTCTCACCCTGATTGTGGGTGGTTGGGGCGGGGGAACGGTGGGGCTCTCATCGGTGGATGGCGAAGATGCTTCCCGCAATGAAACGACGAGTTATCACCTTTTTGAGAAAAACAGGTGGTATGCGGTGCGGTTGCGGGTGACCGAGGCGGAAGTGGAGGTCTGGATCGATGGTGAACAGGTGATTGATTTGGCGATTGAGGGAAAATCGCTGGGGCTAAGACCGGGTATGATTGAGCTGTGTGCGCCGTTTGGAGTGGGGGCGTGGCAGACGGAGGCCGGGCTGCGGGGAATTCGTTGGCGTTCTCTTGCTGATTAGGACTTGTCATTTTCCACAAGCAACGTTAAGGGAATCCCCAACAACTTCTGACGTCAGTAAGGAGTGGGTTTTACAACCCGCTCTTTTTGGTCTCAGGAAACCAGCATTTTAGAACATGACTACTGATATCGTTGCCCTCATTGAGTTCTACGAAAAAGAAAAGGCGATCGAGCGCGAGCGCGTTGTCGAAGCGCTGCAGTATGCTTTTTGCTCCGCTTATCGCAAAATGGTGCCCGGAGCAGAGGCCATTGAGACTCTTTCCGCCCAGATCAACGAGAAGAAGGGCGATACCCGCATTTTTGCCTCCCTCGAGGTGGTAGCCGATGACGATTATGTCGATAAGTTCAACGAAGTGCCCCAGTCTCTGGCTTCCAAGAAACAGCCGGGTATTCAGATCGGAGATCGCATCGATCTTGATGTGACTCCTCCCAACTTCGGGCGGATTGCGGTGCAGACGGCGAAGCAGACCATGATGCAGCGTCTTCGTCAGGCTGAGAAAGAAAAGATTTATGACGAGTTCAAGGATCGTGCGGGCGACATCGTCAGCGGTTCGGTGCGTCGCTTCGAAAAGAGCGATGTGATGGTTGATCTGGGTAAGTTTGAAGCGCGTATGCCATCCAAGGAGCGCGTGGTGACGGAAGACTACAATGTGGGTGATCGCATCCGCTGTTATGTGGTGTCGGTGGATAATGAAGGTCGTGGACCGGAAATCATTCTTTCCCGCAGCCATCCCAACTTTGTTCGTCGGCTCTTTGAATCGGAGGTTGCTGAGATTTCCGATCGCACCGTGGAACTCCGGGCCGTGGCCCGTGAGGCGGGATACCGCACGAAGGTGGCTGTATTCAGTCATGACGACAAGGTGGACCCGGTGGGTGCCTGCGTCGGTCTCCGGGGAGCTCGGGTGAAAAACATTGTTCGTGAATTGAACAATGAAAAAGTGGATATCATCCGCTGGACCGAAGATATCAACGAATTTGTGACCGAGGCCTTGAAGCCTGCCCAAGTGCGCAGCATCAAGCTCGACGAGAAAGGCAAAGTTGTCCATGTCACCGTGGATGAAGAAGACCTTAGCAAGGCAATTGGTCGGCGTGGCCAGAATGCGCGCCTGACCTCCAAGCTAGTGGGCTGGGATGTTCAGGTGAAGAAGGACGAGAGCCAGCACGAAAAGTTCGAAGCCCGGGTGGAAGACGCAGCTCTGCACCTTGGAGAATCCCTTGGACTCACTCCGGAGCTTTCAGATCGCCTTTTCCGTGCCGGTGGTGTCTCCAGTGAAATGGTGACCCAGATGCCGGCGGACTACATTGCTTCTGCATTGGGAATTGAAGTTTCCGAAGCTGATACGGTGCTGGAGAAAGCCCAGGCATTGATTTCCGGAGCAATCGAAGCAGTGTCGGAAGTCGTGGATGCGCCTGCCGAAGAAACACCTGTTGTTGAAGAAACACCCGCGGAGGAGAACAGCTCCGAAGCATAAACCGATCGCCGATACAGGCACCTGCCCCCAAGACCACCAACTACGGTATGTCAGACAAGACCCCAGATAAAGACGCCAAGAAAGAGACGCTCGACCTCGTAAGTGAGGGGAGCAAGAAACTTTCGCGTCGCGAACGTCAGCGCGAAGAAGCTTCCAAAGTTAAAACGGTCGACGATCACAAGAAGGAGGCCTTGGACCTTGGTATTGAGGACGATGGAGTCAAGCCGTCGCGCGTGCGGAAGACCGAGAAGTCCGGAAAGGAAGTGCTTCCATCAATATCGAACAAATTGGCTCCCTCGGAGGATCCCGATTTCATCAAGGCCGGTCAGAATGCCGCAGAGCCTGAGGAGAGCGAGGCTGCAGATGAGGGAGGTGAAGAAGAAGTGGACGGGAATGTGATTAGCATCAAACCGCCGATCATCGTCAGTGAGCTTGCGGAGCGGATGGGATTGAAGGGTTTTGAGCTGATGAAGGATCTGATCGGGTTGGAAGTCTTTACGGCTCCCAACCAAGCGATTGAACCTGATATTGCGGAAAAGGTGTGCCAGATTCACGGCTTCGTTTTCGAACGTGAGAAACGGGCCAAAGGGGCTGGTGTTCACAAAGAAGAAGAGGTGTTCGTGGAACCCGAGCCCGAGGAGGAGTCTCCGGAGGAGCAATTGGCCTTCCGCGCGCCCATCATTACTTTCATGGGTCACGTCGATCACGGCAAGACCTCGCTACTCGATTACATTCGTGAGAGCCGGGTTGCGTCAGGTGAGGCCGGAGGAATTACCCAACACATCGGAGCCTACAGTGTGAAGCATGGTGATCGGAGCATCACCTTCCTGGATACGCCGGGGCACTCAATTTTCAGCAAGATGCGCGCGCGGGGAGCCGATGTGACCGATATTGTGGTCATTATTGTCGCTGCCGACGATGGCATCATGCCGCAGACCAAAGAAGCGATCGAGCACGCCAAGAAGGCGGGGAAGACCATCATCGTTGCAATCAACAAGAGTGATCTTCCTGCAGCCGATCCGATGCGTGTCATGACCCAGCTCATGGAGTATGAGTTGGTTCCCACCGAGATGGGTGGAGAAACGGAGTGCGTCAAGGTTTCCGCCAAAACGGGTCTTGGCATTGACGAGTTACTTGAGTTGATGGCTTTGCAGGCGGAGGTTTTGGAACTTCGTGCCAATCCGAAGGCCAATGCGCGGGCTTCGGTCATTGAAGCCAGCATCAAGCCAGGTAAGGGGCCTACGGCTACGGTTATCGTGGAAAGTGGCACGCTCAAAGTGGGTCAGCCATTCATTTGCGGACCATTTGCGGGCAAGGTTAAACTTCTCATCAACGACCGCGGAGAGACCATTGAAGAAGCCGGACCGGCAATGCCAGTCGAGGTGCTCGGTTTTGCCGAACTTCCCCATGTGGGCGATTCCCTGGTTGAGATGGAGAGTGAGCGGGCAGCGAAAAAACTTTCCGAAGATCGTCAGGGCGCACGCCGCCAGGAACGGTTGAAGCGCGGACAGAAGAGTCGTCTCGAGGATATGCTCAGTGCGGTCCAAGGAGGCGGAAAAGCTCAACTCAAGCTGATTTTACGATCGGATGTTCAGGGATCAGCGGAAGCGATCAAGAATGCGATCATGGACATCGAGTCCGAGAAGGTGGAGGCCAATTTCATCACTGCCGGAGCTGGAGCGATTACGGAATCTGATATTCTCATGGCGAGTTCATCAGATGCCATTGTTCTCGGTTTCAATGTGAAAGTGGAAGGCAAGGCTGTGAAAGCGGCAAAGTCCGAAGGCGTTCAAGTGAAGCTGTATTCAGTGGTTTATGAGCTGATTGATCAAGTTCGCGACTCCATGCTTGGTCTTCTTGATCCTGAGGTTCGTGAGACCGTTATCGGCAAGGCCCTTGTGAAACAAGTTTTCAAGGTCAACAAGGGACGTGCGGCCGGTTGTATTATCAAGAGTGGAAAAGTTTCCCGGTCCGCGCATGCCCGTGTTCTCCGTGGCGGTCAGCCCGTGTTCGACGGGAAGATGTCGACTCTTCGTCGTCACACCGACGAGGTGGACGAGGTCAAGAGCGGTATCGAATGTGGTATCCGGCTTGGTTCTTTCGATGAATATGAGGAAGGTGACATCATTGAGTGTTACACTTTGGATAAGATGGAAGTGACCCTCTAAGGGGGACCTCCCGACCCGAATACCACCACTGCTGACATGGCCAAACGACTCGATAGAGTAAACGAATTGATGCGCCGCGAAATTAGCGCGGTCATTCAGCGTGAATTCGAGTGGAAGGGGAGTTTGGTCACGGTGAGCGAAGTCATTGTCACGCAGGACCTGAAAGAGGGGAAAGTGTTTGTGAGTGTTCTGGGCGGTCATGCGCAGGACGTCATCGAGAAGCTCAACAAGAAGCATGGTTTTATTCAGGGGCTTGTGTCAAAGCGGGTGGTTTTGAAAAACACCCCGGTGCTCCATTTTCGAATCGATAAATCGGCAGCGCGGGGAGTTGATGTGGTGAACCTTCTTGATGAGGTCGCCCAGTTGCCTACGGCCCCTCCAGAGGAGGAGGATTAAAAAGGGTGGGGGGAAGGGGAGTCCCGTTTGATCGATGATCCGAGTGGATCCCGGGAGGAATTGTGGGTAATCTTGGACTTTTTTCAAAAAATGTTCGCTTTTCTTAAAAATATAGGTAATTTGATTTTCATCCTTCCTTAAAGGATGGATTCACTACCTTACATTATGAAAACACTAACGATCATTGGCGTTTCGCTTTCCCTCGGGGGAGTGTCCCCCCTCACTGCGCAGATCGAGGACTTCGAAGGCGTATTTACCTATACGGGTGACTCTTCGACCGGAACCTTCGATTATTTCATCGATACCTCTGCTGATACCCTGACCATTACCAATCCGACAGGTCGCTTCGTCAGCCTCTTCACGTTTCCCACCGATGTGACACCGATGGTGTTGCTTGCCCAAGACAACTTTTCAGTCACGGGCGCGGGTGCCGCCGGACTTTCTTCGCCGAGCTACGACTTCACTGGAAGCGAAACCAATCTATTTGGCCAGGAGAGTGGAGACGGCTTTTACTGGGCGTCCCAAAACCTTTCCGACGACGGTCAGTTCAACATGACCGTCCTGGGTGCCGGTCCGCAGAATAGCCCCACGGCCAATCTGGCGGATAGCACGTTCAATTCTTTTATCAGGAACGATGGGTCGACGGGGCCTCTGAATATTCTTCAAATTGGCGAGAGTAGCTCTTCTTACACCAGCGAAGCGGTTCCCGAGCCATCCGCGGTCCTCCTTTTGGGGATTTCAGCGATGGGATTGATGCGTCGTCGCCGATAGAATTTCGAAATTGAAGCTGCTTAAAAAAGTCCTCCCGAAACGGAGGGCTTTTTTTTTCTTTGGGGAAGGGGGGGATCTAAAACGGTGGGGCATTTGAGCGGAGAGAAGGTAATTTTCGGAGATGCGTGTTTGACAGGGGGTTCTCTGGTTTTGTTTACTCTTCGAAAGAGTTGGAGAAATAGATTTCGAAAATTCACAATCCCAATCGAAGACACACCATGAGCGACGATAAGCAGCCACCAAAGCCACCGGCACCAATGAAGAAGACCTCCGCTGTTCCCCTTAAAAAAGAGACGGTTCGAGTCACCTTAAAAGCCGACCCTGACAAGCCAGCAGCTGCTCCTACCGCACCAGCGGCTCCCAAGCCGCCTACTGCTTCGGCACCTCCTGCGCCATCGGCGCCCAAGCCACCGGCACCAGCTCCTACCATTCCGCTAAAAACGGCTCCGGTTGCCAGTGCTCCGTTGGCTCCCAAACCCGCCGGTGCGCCGGCCCCGGCTCCCACGATTCCTTTGAAGACGGGACCTGCTGCCGGAGGCGATCCTACCAAACCTCTTCCCCAGGCTACCGTGCAGCTTCAGAGCACCCAACAGCTTGGAGCTCCTACCGCTCCGACGACGCCCCAGATTGGCACCATTGCCACGACGGATGTGGATGATGAGGAAGGCAGCGATACGATCCCAACGGTGATGTCCATTCTGGCCTTTGTGCTGGCACTGGGTGTCTTGGGAGTGGGCCTGATGACCTGGACTCTTGAGAATGAGATCGGTGATCTTTTCAGTTAACCCTTAAACGAGTATAGAAACATACAATGGCTATTCCAGCAGCTCTCCTAGTCCTCGGCGTGATTGTGGCACTGATTCAGTTCCTTGCCAGCGGTCTGTAGGTGGAGGACAAGTTCTCTAACAGGTCCATGTGACCAATTTCAGGGTGGCTCTTGACGCCACCCTTTTTGCGTACATATTTCCGGAATGGCATTAACGATTACCGAAGAAAATTTCGAGACAGAGGTTCTGGGCTCGGATGTACCTGTCCTTGTCGACTTTTGGGCCGAATGGTGCGGGCCTTGTAAAATGATTTCCCCGATGGTGGACGCTGTGGCTGCTGAAGTCGAAGGCGTGGCCAAGGTCGGGAAGTGTAATCTGGATGACGGTCAGGCATTGGCCGCAAAGTACGGCATCCGTTCGATTCCCACCCTTCTCTTTTTTAAGGATGGCGAAGTGAAGGACCAGATTATTGGAGCTGCGGTCACGCAGAGCCAGATTGCGGAGAAACTTCAGGCGCTTGCCTAGGCGGAACCCGATTGAATCAACCAAAAAGCGGCTTCGTGAATCACGGAGCCGCTTTTTCTTTGGAAGACCGAGAAATTAGAATTTTTTGCCGTAGGCTGAGTTCTCGAAGCCCTGACCGAGGCGCTGGAAGTCGCGTCCCATTCCAACAAAGGTATTGCAGGAGGATAGGAAGAGAGCGGCGGCGGCACTGAGGACGAAGAGCAAGGGGAGTTTTTTCTTCATGGATCAAGAAAACCCTCAATCAAGTGTGGGCGCAAGTGTTTAATTTTTCCTGATTAATAGGCTGGAAGTGTGATACCTGTAGGAATGGAGAGAAAAGTAGTGGCCGAGCTTCTGGATGCGCTGCCATCTGAGGCTCCGGAGGCGCAGCGATCACGGCGGGATTTGCGTTTGATTAACGGATTAATGGGCAATGAACGGTGGATTCTCGGGGTTTTAAGGGGATTGAAGGGAGATGTGGTGGAATTGGGGGCGGGGGACGGATGTCTTACCCGTAAGATGATGCCGGGGCGTCAGGTGACGGGTCTGGATTTTCAGGAAAAGCCCGAGGAGCTGGATTGTCATTGGGTGTCCGGTGATTTGTTTGAGTCGTTGGCGGAGGTGAAGGCTCCGGTGGTGGTGGCGAACCTGATCCTGCATCATTTTGAAGAGGAGAGGTTGGCGAGGCTTGGTGAGTTGTTTCGTGAGCGGCAAGCGCTGGTCTTTGTGGAGCCGTGGCGGTCCCGGCTTGCGTTGGTGGAGGGAGGATTGTTGTTTCCATTTGTTAACCGGGTGACAAGGCATGACATGATGGTGAGTATTCGGGCTGGTTTTGTGAGGGGGGAGTTGCAGAGGTTTCTGGGGCTGGGTGAGGAATGGGCCTGGCGGGAAGAGGTCTCGTTGCTGGGAGGGTTGCGTGTGGTAGCCTATCGGTCATGAGAGGGATCACGATTGTCGGGGGAGGCTTGGCCGGGCTGGGTCTTGGGATCGCGCTTCGCAGGAGAGGTGTCCCGGTATTGATTTTGGAGGCAGGGAGCTATCCTCGGCATAAGGTGTGCGGTGAGTTTGTGAACGGGGTGCGTCGGGAGACGTTGTCCGCACTGGGAATCGAGGGTATTTTTGAAAGTTGTCTGGAGCACGAATGGACCCGGTGGTGGATTGACGGAAAAGAGGTGATGAGCCGAAGGATGTCACGGCCGGCTCTCGGGATGTCGAGATGGGAAATGGATGAATTGCTTAGGGAGATGTTCGAAAAGTTGGGGGGGGAGTTGCTGATCAATGAGAGGGTGACTCCGGAGGCCCGGGACGGGATGGTTTGGACAGCAGGGCGTCGGTTGAGCAAGGAGAGCGACTGGTTGGGGCTCAAGGTTCACTTTGAGGGAATGCCACCGATGGATGGGCTGGAGATGCATTTGGGTGACGGAGGTTATGTGGGGTTGACTCCGGTCTCGAGAAGCGGGGAGCGGGTGAATGTTTGCGGGTTGTTTCGACGTCGCGACTGCCGTGGGCGGGAGATTCTTTTCGATTATTTGCGGAGCTGCCGTCTGGATTCGCTGGCGGAGCGGCTGAAAAAGGGACGAATGGATGAGAGTTCGATCACGGGGGTGGTGGGCTTGCAACCGGGGCTGCAGGAGAGGGCTGAAGGGATGTGTTGCCTGGGAGATGCGGATCGGATCATTCCTCCGTTTACGGGCAATGGGATGTCGATGGCGTTTGAAGCAGCCGAATGTGCCATCGATCCTTTGATGGGCTATGTGGAGGAAACCATTTCGTGGGAAGTCTGTCGGGCTCGCATTGATTTGGAGCTGGAGCGGCGATTTCGCAGGCGGATGAAGTTGGCAGGAGGTTTGCATCATGTCCTTCTCAATGGAAAGGGGAGGGGGGCTCTTTCGCTAGCTGCCCGGATGGGGATGCTGCCTTTCGACTGGCTGCACCGGCAATTGACCTAAGAGGCCGTCTGAAAAATCCAAACGAGTGTTCTGATTTTTGGGTTTGTAAAAAGTGCGGCTTCGCTGAGGAGGGAGAAATTAAACCCTGGCGGGCTGCAAGTCCTTTCATTACGGTTCGCTCCGCTCGGCTCTCTGTCGTTGGTGTTTACCAACTCCATCGTCCCGTCTTGCTTGAAGAGAAATGCCTTTGCCGCACTCATTCGGCATTTTTGAGACGGCCACTAAGAGATTGGTGAGATCGCGGGTTGGCAAATCAGGAAATGGCACGAAGGTGGAGGCAAATGTATCTTGAATCCGTTGCGTCCGCTTTTCCCCGGTCCTCTTTTTCCCAAGCTGAGTGCTACGAGTTCTCATCGAATAGCAAAGAAGTGGCCTCGCTTGATTCGCGATCGAAGGCGCTGGTTCGGAAGGTGCTGTTGGGTGACTCGGGGATCGATAAGCGTCATTTTGCGACAGACGATCCCCGAAGTATGTTCGGGGCCTCCGCGCAGGAACTGAGTGAATATTTTGAGAGTGAGGCACCCAAGCTCGCGGCGGAGGCGTTGGAAAAAGCGTTGGGAAAGAGCGGGATCAACGTTCGGGAGTTGGACGCGCTGATCGTCTGTACCTGCACGGGCTACCTTTGTCCCGGAGTGACCAGCCATGTGGCCGAAATATTGGGGATGCGGGAAGATGCCCATCTTCAGGATATTGTCGGTTTGGGGTGTGGGGCGGCGATTCCTTCGATGAGAGCGGTGGAAGGGTTTCTGGCTGCGAATCCGGGAGCCAAAGTGGGATTGGTGGCGGTGGAGATTTGTTCGGCGGCGCTTTTTGTGAATGAGGATCCGGGTGTTTTAATTAGCATGTGCCTTTTTGGAGATGGGGCGTCGGCGACAATTTGGAGTGACCAGTCGGGGGAGGGGAAGTGGATGGCGGGCCGGTTCCAAACGATCCACCTTCCGGAGGAACGCGAGAAAATTCGCTTTGTCAACGGAGGGGGGAAGCTGCAGAACAAGCTGCATCGGGCGGTGCCGGAATTGGCAGCGGAGGCCGTTGAAAAATTGTGGAAACTTAGGAGTGGAGAGCCTGATCAGGTTCTGAGTCACACCGGGGGAAGGGATGTGATTGATGCCCTGGAGGCCAGGATGGAGTGGTCCCTTCCGGAGACCCGCAGGGTTCTCAGGGACTATGGAAATTGCAGTAGTCCGTGTGTGTTGTTCGCTCTGGAAGATCGTTTGGATTCGGTGACCGGCGACTCGCACTATTGGATGACGAGTTTTGGTGCGGGATTTGCAGCGCACTCTTGCGAGATGTGGCGTTGACACGGGCGGGACGGTGGTGGAGCTTCCCTCCGTAATGATGAAATCCAATAGCCGGCTTGTGACCGGCATTCTTAGTGGTGTCGTCAGCCTTGCCGCTGTGGCGCAAGAGCCGGCCGCCGATCCCCGGGTGCAGCCTGTCGAAGAAGCCAAGGTCGTAGAGGCTGTTGAGGCCGATCCGTTCAAGGCTCCTGATGACGTTGCAGCAGCTCCTGAGGATGCGGAAAAGACCGAGTCCGGTCTGGCATCCAAGGTTCTGCAAAAAGGAACGGGAACGGAAAGTCCGTCTGCCCGTGACACGGTGAAGGTGCACTACACGGGATGGCAATCTTCTGACGGCAGCATGTTCGACAGTTCGAAGAAGCGTGGTCAGGCAGCGAGTTTTCCTCTCAATCAGGTGATTCCCGGATGGACCGAGGGGCTTCAATTGATGGTGGTTGGTGAAAGCCGCCGATTCTGGATTCCTGGGAAATTGGCGTATGGGGATACTCCCCAACGTCCCGGTGCGCCTTCCGGTGATCTGGTGTTCGATGTCGAGTTGCTTGAGATTGTCAAAGCGCCCGAGCCTCCCAAAACCCCTGAGAACCTGACCGCACCTGCTGATGCCCAAAAGACCGATTCCGGTCTTGCGACCAAGGTGCTTGTCAAGGGAGAGGGAGATGCAAAGCCGGGGGCCAGCGATATCGTAAAAGTGAATTTTTCGGGATGGCAAGCCGATGGTGAATTTTTGGTTTCCTCGGCGATGCGCCAGGCGGGTCCTGCGGAGCTGAAATTGGACGAAGTGCCGATTAAGGGGTGGACCGAAGGCATTCAGCTGATGGTGAAGGGGGAGAAGCGCCGGATGTGGATTCCTGCCGATCTCGCCTTTGGGGCAGAGCCTCCCCAGGGAGCTCCCGGCGGTGATTTGATCTTTGATTTTGAGTTGGTGGACTTTGAGGAATACGTCGATCCCTATCCTGCGCCAGAAGATGTTGCCGCGGCTCCTGCCGATGCGGAGAAGACCGAGAGCGGGCTTGCGACGAAGGTGCTCACTCCCGGGGTGGGAGGTGAAAAGCCAGCGCTTCACGACACCGTGACGATCCAATTTACGGGATGGAAGAGCACGGGAGAGTTCGTGGGTGGTAGTGAGGCGCAAGGACGTCCGCTGGTGACCAAGCTGAAGGATGCGCCTCTGCAGGGATGGGTTGAAGGAATTCAGCTGATGACTGCCGGTGAGGTTCGCCGGATGTGGGTTCCGGCAGCGCTTGGTTTTAAAGGATCACCTGAGCAGGACGATCTTGTTTTCGACATCAAAGTGATTTCCATCGAAAAGCCACTTCCGGCGCCGGGAGATGTGGCGGGTCCTCCGGAGGATGCTGAAAAGACGGCTTCCGGTCTGGCCTCGAAAGTTCTTGAGGCAGGAACCGGTGACAAAAAGCCGACTGCTGATTCAAAGGTCACGGTGCACTACACCGGTTGGACCACGGACGGTGAAATGTTCGATAGTTCCGCCTTGCGGGGAGAGCCTTCCACCTTCGGGCTTGGGCAGGTTATTCCCGGTTGGACGGAAGGGCTCCAACTGATGGTGGAAGGCGAGAAGCGTCGTTTCTGGATTCCTGGAAATCTGGCCTACGACGGTCAGCCCACCCGTCCCCAGGGGATGTTGGTGTTTGAAGTGGAGTTGATTAAAATCAACTAGTCTTTCCACCTGATTCTTATCATCAATCGGCCCGCCAGTTCGCTGTCGGGCCGATTTCTTGTTGGTCTTTTGTGTATAACCCTCTAGGGACAAGCCCGTGAGTGATCAACTGACTGCCCCCGCCGATGTTTCCGCAGCTCCTGCTGATGCCGATACCACTTCGTCCGGCCTTGCTTCCAAGGTGTTACAGGAGGGATCGGGTTCCGAGAATCCTACTGCCCGCGACACGGTAAAAGTCCATTACACGGGATGGCAGTCTTCCGATGGCAAGATGTTTGACAGCTCCGTAGCGCGTGGAGAGCAAATTTCCTTTCCGCTCAATCAGGTGATTCCTGGTTGGACCGAGGGAGTGCAGTTGATGGTGGTGGGGGAAAAGCGGCGTTTTTGGATTCCGGCCGAGCTAGCTTATGGAGAAGTGCCATCCCGTCCCGGAGCTCCTTCCGGTGATTTGGTTTTTGATGTGGAGCTTTTTGATATCGAGAGGGCTCCCGAGCTTCCCGAAACACCGGTTGATGTGTCTTCGGCACCGGATGATGCCATCACGAGTGAATCGGGGTTGTCCTCCAAGGTTTTAGCCGAAGGAGATGGCTCTGAAAGTCCGGGGCCTGAGGATGTGGTGAAGGTGCACTTCAGCGGATGGACTTCATCCGGGGATTTTCTTGATAGCACGGTGCTTCACGATGGCCCTGCCCAGTTCAAGCTTGATCAGGTTTCGATCAAGGGATGGGTGGAGGGATTGCAGCTGATGACCTGTGGGGAGAAGCGGCGTTTGTGGATTCCGGCGGCTCTGGGATTTGGTGAAGGTGGTCCCGCCGGGGCGCCGAAGGGTGATTTGGTTTTCGATTTTGAACTTCTGGAGTTTCAGGAAGCGCCGAAGCGTCCGGAGCCCATTCCGGCTCCAAGCGATGTGGCGGCAGCGCCCGAGGACGCGCAAAAGACTGATAGCGGCCTATTCTCGAAAGTGCTCAAAGAGGGCAGTGGAAGCGAGCATCCGCAAGCGAGCGACGAAGTGCTGGTGCACTACACCGGATGGACAACGGAAGGGGAGATGTTTGATAGTTCGGTGGTGAGAGGTGAGCCGATTTCCTTCCCGCTCAGAGGAGTGATTGCCGGATGGACCGAGGGGGTTCAGCTGATGGTGGAGGGAGAAACGAGACGATTTTGGATTCCGGGCAATCTGGCCTATGGAGAGACGCCAAGCCGCCCCGGGGCACCGTGCGGAATGCTGGTGTTTGATGTTGAGTTGATTAAAATCGGCTAGATTTTTTCATGCGCAGTTGAATTCCGTTCCGGTCCGTTCATCCTATGGCGGTGCTTGATGTTGCATGGATCGTTTTAGGCCTGGTGCTGCTCTATTATGGGGCGGAATGGCTGGTGGCCGGAGCGGCGGAGCTGGCGGTGAGATTGGGGATTACCCCTTTGGTGGTTGGGCTCACGGTGGTGGCTTTTGGGACGAGTGCTCCGGAGCTCGCGGTGAGTATTGATTCGAATTTGAAGGGCAGCGCGGGGATGGCGGTGGGCACGGTGCTGGGGTCCAATATTTGTAATCTTTGTTTGGTGTTGGGAGTGGCGGCGTTGGTCTGGCCGCTCGCGATCCAGCGACAGGTGATCCGTCGTGAGATGCCGATCCTTTTGGTGGTGTCGGTGATTTTCGCCTGGTTCCTTCGAGATGCGCGCATTGCGCAATGGGAGGCCGGGATTCTGGCGGTGGGGATTGTGGGATATGTCTGGGCCAGCCTGCGTCAGGCGAGGAATGAGCCGTCATCGGTCATTGTGGACGATGTTCCCGAGGAGTTGATCGAGGGAGCCAAGGAAGGTGGAGCGGGGCGGGTGGTGCGCGATATTCTTTTAGTGGTTGTGGGTATTGGGGTTCTTGTCGGCGGGGCGAAGCTGATGGTGTTTGGTGGGGGGAATTTGGCGCGGGCCTTTGGGGTGTCGGAGTCGGTGATCGGGCTGACCTTGTTTGCCTTCGGGACTTCGTTGCCCGAGCTGGCGACTTCGGTTGTGGCGGCGCTGAAGAAGCAGGGGGATATCATTGTGGGGAATGCGGTTGGTTCCTGCATTTTTAACATTTTGGCGGTGATCGGGTTTACCGGAGTGATCGCTCCGATGGAGGCGAGAGGCATCACGACGGTGGATATCGCGGTGATGCTGCTTGCGGCCTTTTTGATCACGCCGATGATGTGGCACCAGTTCCGGCTTAATCGCTGGGAGGGAGCCCTGCTTGTGATGGGTTATTTCGGATATACCGGATACCTGGTGGTCAAGCAGATGGGCTGACGCGGGCCGGAGTGAGTCGTCTCTGTCATTGGCGATTTCCTAGGGACTTGCCGGATAGGATTCCTTGGTGTGGACTTCCGGGGTGGAAGCTCTTCTTGCCAGTTACGTTCATGATTTGTCGCCGACGATCATTGAGTTCACCGACACCATCAAGTTGCGCTGGTATGGATTGGCTTATGTAGCGGGGTTTTTGGTAGCTTATTGGATTTTACTGAGGCTCTCCCGGCGGAAGCTGTGGGTGGTGCCCGAGGACAAGGTGGCTGATGTGGTGACTTACTGTGCCTTTTTCGGGGTTTTTCTTGGGGGGCGACTGGGATACGTGTTTTTCTACATGATCCCGGAGAAGGGGTGGGGATACCTGATGGACGATCCGATGGCGGTTCTGCGGGTGTGGGACGGGGGGATGGCTTCGCATGGCGGGATATTGGGGATTATGTTTTACCTCCTTTATTATGCGTGGAAGAACAAGGTATCGTGGCCGGGATTGGGTGACGGGTTATGCATCGTTGCTCCGTTGGGGGTGTTCTTTGGTCGGGTGGCGAACTTCATCAATGGGGAGCTTTATGGGACCAGGACGAATGGGGACGCGTGGTATGGGGTGAAATTTCCGGCCTCGCTTTGGGAGGACCGCGATCAATTGCAGTATGCGATGAATGAGGCGTCGTTTGTGAACGATGAGGTGGCTTCAATGATGGCGCAGTCAGATCAGATCACTCCCGGGATTTTTAATCGGGTGGTGGAGATTTCCCGGGAGGATCCACAGGTCCTGGAGGCATTGGGTAATCACATTGATGCGAGGCATCCCTCACAGCTCTATGAGGGATTTTTGGAGGGATTGTTGATCTTTGTGGTGCTTTATGGAATCCGGGTGGCGTTTCCGAGATTGGCCCATGGGGTGATCACGGGTCTCTTTTTTGTGATTTATGGCGCGTTCCGGATTTTGGTGGAAAACGTGCGAGAGCCGGATTCCGAGATGATCGGGGCTCTGACGAAGGGGCAGTTTTACTCGGTCTTCATGTTGCTCATTGGAGCGGGATTTTTGATTTGGGGATGGCGTCAGGGACGGAAGGCGGTATGAGGTAAGGATTGCAGGGAAGCGAGATGTCTGTTAGGCAGCGCGCCGCATGCAGAGAGAAGTGAGAAAGGAAGTGCGCGTCTTCGCACCCGCTACGGTGGCAAATGTAGCCTGTGGTTATGACGTGCTGGGATTCGCGATCGATGCTCCCGGGGACGAGGTGGTGGCACGGCACTCGGACAAGCCGGGGCTGCGAATCACCAAGATCACGGGGGACGACGGGAAACTTCCTCTTGATGCCGAAAAGAACACTGCGGGAGTGGCGGCGCTCGATTTGCTGAAGCATCTGGGCATGTTGGATCGGGGGATCGAGCTTGAGATTCACAAGAAGATGCCTTTTGGGAGCGGTCTTGGATCGAGTGCGGCGAGTGCGGTGGCGGGTGCCTTTGCGGTGAATTACCTGATAGGTGAGCCATTGACGAAGAAGCAGCTTCTCCCCTTTGCGATGACGGGAGAGGCGAGTGCGGATGGGGCGTGGCACGCGGACAATGTGGGTCCGTGCCTTTTGGGTGGAATCATTTTCATCAGAGACAATGAGGAGCTGGATATTGCCGAGCTCCCTGTTCCGGAAAATCTATGGGCGGCGGTGGTGCATCCGGATATTGAAATTTTGACCAAGGTGGCGCGGGGGATTCTTCCGACGGAAGTGCCTTTGGCGAACGTGACGCAGCAGATCGGAAACCTGGGAGGTTTGATCTGCGGGCTGATTCAGGAGGACTACGGTTTGATCAGTCGTTCGGTGCATGATGTGATCGCGGAGCCACGGAGACAAAAGCTGATTCCCGATTTTTACAAGGCGAAGCGGGCGGCACTGGGTGCGGGGGCGCTTGGGTTTAGTATTTCCGGTGCGGGTCCCAGTGTCTTTGCGTTGTGCGAGGGTGAGGAGTCGGCTAAGAAGGTGGGAGATGCTGTTTCAGCGATTTTCACGAAAGCCAATCTGGAGAACCAACTCTATGTGTCGCGGGTGAATTGCGAGGGAGTCAAAGTGATTGGATAAGATGAGCCAGCGATTTTATAGCACCAAGAGTCCCGGGAAGTTTGTGGATGTGAAGGAGGCGGTTCTACGCTCGCTTCCGGCTGATAACGGACTTTATATGCCGGAACATCTGGAGCCTCTCGGTGAGGATTTCTGGCAGGAATGGCGCGAGCTTGATTTTTCCGAGATGAGCTTTCGGGTGGCCCGGCAAATCTTCAGGGATTCGGTGCCGGAAGCGGAACTCCGTAGGATTGTGGAGGAGACTTTGAGTTTTCCGGCTCCGCTGGTGAGTGTGAGCGGGCAAGAGCATGTTCTGGAGCTGTTTCACGGGCCGACTCTGGCGTTTAAGGATTTTGGGGCGCGGTTTATGGCCCGGTTGATGGGGTGGTTGACGCGGGATGATGAGGGCATTCTGACGGTGCTGGTGGCTACCAGCGGAGATACCGGAGGGGCGGTGGCGAGCGCGTTCCACAATGTCCCCGGGACACGGGTGGTGATTCTTTATCCCAAGGGGAAGGTGAGCGGCTTGCAGGAGAAGCAACTGACGACTTTGGGAGGAAATATTACGGCGCTGGAGATTGAGGGGACTTTTGACGACTGCCAGCGGTTGGTGAAGTCGGCATTTCTTGATCGTGAGATGTCACAAAGGATGAATCTCACCTCGGCCAATTCGATCAACATTTCGAGGTTGGTTCCCCAGAGTTTTTACTATTTTGAATCGGCCCGCTCATTGGAGCCGGGAATCGAGCCGGTATTTGTGGTGCCGAGCGGAAACTTTGGGAATCTGACGGCAGGGTTGTTGGCCGAGAAGCTGGGTCTTCCGGTGAAGTATTTTGTAGCGGCAACGAACATTAATGATGTGGTGCCGTCGTATCTGAAGAGCGGGAGCTACGAGCCCCGTGCGAGCGTGGCGACGATTTCCAATGCGATGGATGTGGGAGCCCCGAGTAATTTTGCCCGGATGCAGAGCATCTTTGGTGATCAATGGGAGTCGATGAAGTCCCGGATCGAAGGATACGCCTTTGATGACGAGGTGACCCGCGAGACGATTCGGCGGGTTCAACAGGATACGGGCTATATTTTGGAACCGCACGGCGCGGTTGGCTGGCTGGCTTCTGAGGCCTGGCGAGCGTCTCATCCGGATGATCATACGATCATTTTGGAGACCGCCCATCCATCGAAGTTTCTCGATGTCATGGAGGAGGAGTTGGGCGAGGGGAGTGTGGAGATTCCCGAGCGGTTGGGCTGTCTTGCGGATCGCGAGAAAATGGCAACGACGATGGCTCCCGATGAGGGAGATTTCCACCGCTGGTTGGGGGACTTTGCCTAAGGCGGTTATTCGCCGGGTTGGTCCGTGGTGCCTGGAACAGGTGCGGAGTAGTCGTCAGGCAACTGGATCAATTCATCACCTGCATTGACGGGGGGAAGGCCTCCGGCGTAGGCATTGGGCTTGATGTCGGCCACGTATTCGGTGCCTTGCTGGCGGGAGACCACGACCCGGCCAAGGATTCCGGAGCCACGACGAATGCCCAGCTCGGACCCGGGGTTGAAGTTCATGTCATTTTCAGGACGGAAGGTCAGGAAGCCAAACTCGGTGTTTACTTCGCCGACGGTGCCCATTTTGAGGGCCATGCGGACCCGGTTTTCGAGACGTGCCTGGCGCTGTGCTTCACGGGTTTTTTCCTCCATCATCATGCCTGCTTCTTCCTTATGGAACTCGACCTTTTCCTCGGCTTTTTTGAGGGCTTCGTCTTTTTCGGCGAGTTGCTCCTGAACTGCTGCGATCTGAGCGGCGACGTCGTCTGAAATTTCGGTGGTGGCGGGTGTTTCCGCAGCTACCGAGGGGGTGACGGGGTTGGAGGTGAGAGCCGGCGAGGTGGGAGCGTAGTAGGCCATTTGGCGGCGGGCTTCGGCCTCAGCGCGTTCGGCCCGGAATTGGGCGAGCTCCATTCTGAGCTCCTTTTTGAGCTGAGCGGCGTCATCGGTATTCGATTTTTTCGAGAATGTTCCGAAGGAAAGAGCAAACGCCACGACCACGAGGAGGCTGGTGGTAGCGAGAAGCAAGTTGGTGGTGTTCATAGGTGTGTGTGCTTTTAGGCGGGATTCGGAGCTCTTGTCAAAAACAGAAGCCCGATCCCGTGAAGAGAAATCGAGCTCCGGAGAGGTTTTTGTTCGGATTATTTCGAATCAGTCGTTGTTGGCGAAAGACATCAGGATGCGAAGGACATACCAGAAGAGGAGGGCAACGCTGGCGAAAAGGCCGAGGGAAGCTGCGACATATTGCTCGGGCTGGTAATGATGAATGATGTTGCTGGTTTGGTAGAGGATGGAGCCCCCGGCGAAAAGAACCATGATGGCGGAGAACCAGATGCCAAGACTGAGTCCATCGATGAAGAAGGAGGCGGCAATGAGACCAAGGGCGATGAAGCCGGCGACCTTGAGGATACCTCCGAGGAAGGAAAAATCCTTTTTGGTGGTGAAAGCAATAAAGGTGAGGCCGGCAAACAAGCCACCAGTGATGATTCCCGCTTCGGCAATGAGGGAGGAGGAATTGGTGATGTTTGCGGCAAGGAGAAGGAGGGGGAGGAAAATGAGGGCTTCCGCAACAACGTAGAGGCCCAAACCAAGATACTGGGTTGTGCGACTTGTGTTTGAGTTTGCCCACTTTTCGGCCATCCATGAAACGGCCATGAAGAGGCCGAGAACGATGAGCCAGCTGTAGGAGCTGACGGCGAGGAGTCCGAACACTTTGCTCTCGATGCCGGGAATGCTGAAGAGCATGGCTTCCAGCAAGATGAAGGCGGCGATGGCACCCGCCAGGTGGGCGTAGGTGCGGCGGATGAAGGCGGTGCGGGTGTTTTCAGGCGCCAGAGCAACACTCTGGGGACTACCGTAGATATCTTGAACGTTCATGGGGATGGTGGATTTTGAGGGTAAAATAGATTCAATTATTCAGGATTCAAGTGAGAACGATTTCAATCGGGATAATTAGACTCCAAGGGGGGGGATTCGTTAGAAATTTGCCCAAGTTCTAACGTTTGAGGCGGAGTGGAGTCAGTAAGGGCGAAAGGGAGATGTTCCCTTTTGAGCTCATCAGCAAGGCCCGACGGGGTCAGAAGCGCTGGCGACTGCTGTGTGGAATGAAGTGTGGTGGGGCCGGTGTGCTCTGACTTGCCGGTTGATTGACTCGCCGGTCCTACCACCTAATTTTGGGGCATAATGCTCCCGCACTTGCAATTCGGTGGTGGGGCGAGTTTGCTCCGCGGATCAACTTATGGCAGCTGGTTTTTCGATTGATTCACTGAACAAGGCACAGCGCGAGGCGGTGATGACCCTGGAGGGGCCGGTGTTGATTTTAGCCGGAGCGGGGACGGGAAAGACACGGACGGTGACTTGCCGGATGTCAGCACTTTTGGAGAACGGGGTGGCGGCGGAAAACATCCTGGCGGTGACCTTTACGAACAAGGCGGCCTCGGAAATGAGGGAACGGGTAATTGATATGGTGGGTCGTAAGCGGGGGAAGGATTTGACGGTTTGTACGTTTCACTCGCTCTGTGTGAGGATCCTCAAGCGGGATATCGAGAGTGTGGGGTATGGGAAAAAATTTGTGGTGATGGCTGGGGGAGATCAGGCGGGGATTATCAGGCAGCTGATTATCCGCAAGGGAGGGGCGAAGGAGAAGCTGAAGCCGGCGGAGGTGATGGCAGAAATCTCGAAGGCAAAGAGTTACGAGAAGCCGCTGGAAGATATCGAAGACGGGCTGATTGCGGCGATTGCGGTGGCCTATCAGAATGAGTTGCGGGCGCAAAACGCGGTTGATTTTGATGATTTGCTTTTGTTGGGAGAGAAGATTTTACGGGAGGATTCTGCGGCGCGGCATTTTTGGCAGCAGCAGTACCGTTACGTTACGGTGGACGAATTCCAGGACACCAACAGTTTGCAGATGCGACTGATTCAGCAGTTGGTTGAGAAGCCTTACAATATCTGTGTGGTGGGCGATGATGACCAGTCGATCTACGGTTGGCGGGGAGCTGATGTGACGAACATCTTGCAGTTTGAGCGCTTCTTCCCCAATCCCAAGGTGATTCGGTTAGAGGAGAATTATCGAAGCACGCAGGCGGTTCTTGAAGTGGCCAACAGCTTGATCAAGCACAACGTGGGGCGAAGGGAAAAGATGCTGAAGCACACGATTTCCGGGGGAGATTTGGTGAGGTTGGTGACGATGCCCGGTGAGGAAGAGGAGGCGCAGTGGGTGGTTCAGGAGATCCTGACGATCCGGGATGAGGGTCGTGAGCTGGAGGATTTTGCGGTGTTGTTCCGAACGAACGGTCAGATTCGCAAGATGGAGGAAGCTCTCCGGGAAGAAAAAGTTCCGTATCGAATGGTGGGAGCGCAGAGTTTCTATGACCGGAAAGAGGTGCGCGATGTTCTGGGATATGCCCAGCTTCTTGATAGCACCGATTTGGATGTGTCCCTGCTTCGGGTGCTGAACACGCCGCCACGAGGGATCGGCCAAAATACGGCGATGCTGGCGGGTGAGTGGAGCAGGGAGCATGAGCAAGGCATCTGGAAGACGCTGATTGATCCCGGGTTTCTGGCCCAGCTATCGTCACGGGCGGTCAATGCGCTGAACCAATTCGTGGATCAGGTGGAGAGCCACCAGAGGCAGATTGTGAATGGAGACAACGCGGGAGTGGTGTTGGATCGCTGGCTCCGTGAGATGGATTTTTTGGAATGGTTGATGCGTCAGTGCAAGACCGACAAGGAACGGGATGCGCGGAGAGAGGCGGTTGCCAGCACGGTGGGTGATCTCACTGCGGCTGTGAAGAAGGGGGCGAAATTGCGGGACTATCTCGATCGGATTGCGCTGGAGAGTGAGAAGAATGATGACGATCTGGATAAGAAGTCGGGAGTGACCTTGATCACCTTACATGCGTCCAAAGGGCTGGAATATCCCATTGTTTTCCTACTCGGGCTTGAGCAGGGGATTTTGCCTCACAAGAGGAGTGTTGATGAGGGGACGATTGATGAGGAGCGCCGGCTTCTTTACGTTGGGATCACCCGGGCGCAGGAGCGTCTTGCGATGACCTACTGTTCTACCCGGGTGAAATGGGGGAACAAGGAGGCGTGTGAGCCGAGTGCTTTCCTGAAGGAGTTGGATTTCGATTGGCTCGCGGAAGAGGATTACGATGATTTGATGAATCAGGAGGCTTCCGATGATGAGTTGCGTGGTTTCTTCAGCGGTCTTTCGGATCTTCTGGAATGAAAAATCCCCGCGCCCTTGTGAGGCGAGGGGATTGAGATTGTTGATTCGGGAGACGGTCTAGCCGCGACGGCGGATCATGAGGCCGAAGAGAGCAATACCGCTTAGGAGTGCTGCACTGGGCTCGGGGACACCTTCGAGGGTGAGGATGTTGGTGTTGTATGAACTTCCGACGGTGTCCGACCAATTGACATCGCCACGGGCGCTGGTTCCGATGAGGATTTCAGCTCCACCCTCCGCATTGTAGGTAGCGGTGTCTCCGGTGGGCGATCCGGTGTCGTCGCCATCAAGTTGAATGCTTGGGTTGAGGAGTCCGAGTCCGGTTGCATCTGCCACGCTGGAGTTGTTACCGAGCACAACGTATAGGTCTCTGATCGAGTCGTTGGTGATGGTGTAGTCAAAAGTGAAGGCGCCCGGATCGGGAGAGTTGAGATTGACTCCGTCGGTGGAGTCAAAGGGAGCGATTCCGAGGAGACCGTTGACTCCATTTGCTTTGAGAAGAGCTGCGGTGCTGGGCACATTACCGGGGCTGAAGGTGTAGATGGCAACAAATCCTGCACCGAGTGGCATTCCGGCGAGATCGCCGATGGCGAGGTCGTTTCCACTTCCGGTGATGTTATTGATCGTGACTGATGCTCCTTGAGCCGAGGTGACAACAGCGATGGCCGCTGAAAGTTTGATAAGGCGTTTCATATAGCTAGATTTGAGAAAAACGTTTTTGATTTAGAGTGTTGAGAAAAATGCGGGGACTTCGGCGAGTGCGGAAGTTGATGCGGTTTTCCGTTGAATGGCGATTGCACCGGAAACGACCGTGGTTCCTTCGTTTCCGGAGAACTGACTGGAGGTTGATCTCCAGGTGCCGCCGCCGGTGGTGTGGACGAAGTAGCGGTTGTAGCTTCCGGCACCATCGGGAACCCAGAGGATGTCGGCAGCGGTGGAGTTGAACGATGCGGTGAGGTCGTCTTTCAGTCCCAGTTCGTCAAGAGTCTGGCCTGCGGGGCTGGGGACGGTGAAGATACTGAATCCGGAAGCGGCGGAAATGATGGTGCCTGTTTTCTTAACCTCTCCGAAGAGGGTGACGGTGGTGGTGTTGGCCTTGACCTCGACAAATGCTCCATCCGGATAGAAGAAGGCGATCGGCTTGGGTGGGGAAGAGAACTGGCTGGCAGTGGACCGGAATTCGTTGTTATTGGAATTGTAGTAGTAGCGATCATAGTCGCCGGAGCCATCGGGAACCCAGATGATGTCCGAATTCGTGGAGTTGAATGATCCGGTCAATTGGGCGTCGGCACCGGTTCCGAAGACTTCGTTAAGGGTCTTGGCCTTACGGATGGTGTAGTTGGCCGTGCCTGCCGCGATGCCACCGCCCTCGATGGTGACGGTGGTGGAGGTGGATGAAGTGATGACGTTTACCGAACCGTTTTGAGCTCCATTGGTGATCTCGAGGAGGTAGGTGGCGTTTGCATCGGTGAGAGTGGCGGCGAAGTCGACATCGGCATCGGTGATGACATTGGCGGATTCGGAGTCAATGACTCCCGAGAGGAGGACTTCCCCGTGGAGGTTGATACCGATGGGGTTGAAGCCGACGACGAGGTCTGTCTTCACGTAGCCGGAGGGGCTGGTGTATGCGACGGTCTGGCCGAAGGCATGGGAGGAGAGTATTGCTAGGAAAAAGGCGGGGAGACGTTTCATAGGGGAAGTGCGATGGGGAAGATTGAGGGTTGGGAGACTTTGACGCAACGGCAAAGTTCACGATTTTACATTAATATTGAAAGAGTTGTCAGGTTTCTTCGTGTTCGACGGGAAGTGCGGGGTGGAGATCGGTGAATGGTTGCGATCGAGGGTTGCGGGATGGTCACTCTCTGCTAAATAAATGTCCAGAAGTGAAGGGCGGTTACACAATAGGTAATGAAAAGTTGGTGAAGGTGCTCGATGGAGCGTCATCCCACCTTCAGGGACTCTGGCGTAAGCAAGGCAAGGATAGCGGGGCTCTGCGTATTGCAGTGATTGGGGGCGGCTGCAGTGGGCTGCAATACAAGATGGACCTGGTAGACGGACCACGGGATCGGGATATTATGGTGGAGAGCAATGGAGTCCGGGTGGTGATTGATCCCAAGAGTGCGCTTTTTGTCAGCGGGAGTGAGTTGGATTACTCGGATGATCTGCAGCAGGGGGGATTCAAGGTGACCAATCCGAATGCGGTGGTGACTTGTTCGTGCGGGGAAAGTTTTGCGGCATGAGTGATCCTTTTGCGGTGCTGGGAGTGGAGAGAAAGCTGGAGTTGGATCCGGAGGAGTTGTCGGCGCGGTATCGTGAGCTTTCAAAGGTGCATCACCCTGATCTGGGCGGAGAGGCGAGCGATTTTGAGAGGGTGGGGAAGGCATACGCAGAGTTGAATTCACCGGCGCGGCGGGTTGCGGCGGCGGTGGCGACGATTTCAGATTGTCCCGAGGAGCGGGGGACGATTCCAGCGGTGGTGATGGATCGATTCAGCCAGGTGGCGGGGTTGATTGAGAAAGTTGATTCGTTTGTGGAGGAGCGAGGAAGGGCGAAGAGTGCGTTGGCGCGGGCCCTTTTGGACGCAAAGATTCCTGTTCTTCAGGGTGCTTTGCAGGAGGAGTTGGCGGGGATTGGGCTTTTGGAGGATCAAATGACCGGCCGATTTGGTGATTTTGACAGGAATGGCTGGGAGAATCGGGCTGCGGAAATGGCCGAGGTGGCCCGCGGATTGGTTTTTCTTGAGAAATGGGAGGGGCAGCTCAAGGCGCAGAGCGGAAAGTTATTCCAGTCCTTGCTCGGGGGGTAACTCCGAGTCCACATTATGGCTATGAAAAGTGAGGTGATCGTGGGGATCGATTTGGGGACGACCCAATCGGCGGTGGGTGTGGTGGATTCCGGATTTCCCATTTTGCTGGCGAACAGGTCGGGATCGACCTTGACGCCAAGTGCGGTTTGGTATGGTGCGGACGGGTCTGTATCGGTGGGGGCGGAGGCGATACGAAGGCAAGGGGTGGAGCGGGTTTTTACGAGTGTGAAGAGTCTGATGGGGAGACGTTTTGATGAGCTGGGAGCCGGTTTATCGGGTGTGGAGGATCAAGATGGGGAGGTGGTGCTCGATACCCGTGCGGGGAAGATGACTCCGGAGGAAGTTTCGGCAGAGATTCTGAAGGAGTTGAAGAAGGTCGCCGAGGATCGATTGGAGTGTGCGGTGCACAAGGCTGTGATAACGGTGCCGGCGTATTTTAATGACGGGCAGCGGGCGGCAACGAAGCGGGCGGGTGAATTGGCGGGGCTTGAAGTGGTGAGGATTTTGAGTGAACCGACTGCGGCTGCGCTTTCCTATGGGCTGGATCGGCTGGATGAGGCATCCAAGGTGGCGGTGTTTGACTTGGGAGGGGGGACTTTTGATGTGTCGGTTTTGGACATGCGGGACGGGGTTTTTGAGGTGTTGGCCACCTCCGGGGATACGTCTTTGGGTGGTGACGATTTTGATCGTGCGGTGGCGAAGGAGGCTGCTGATCGGTTGGAGGTGAAATGGGACACTTTGAGTTCGTTGGATCAGGTGATCTGGCTGACGGAGGCACGGCGGGTTAAGCACGCTCTTTCCGACCAAGAGGAAGTTACTTTCCGGATTCCTTTTGTGGGGGAGGTGAAGATTCCCCGGGCCAGATTTATTGAATTGCTGGGAAGCGCGCTTCGACGGATGGAGGGTCATTGTCGGACGGCTCTTCTGGAGGCGGGCGTGAATGAGGGAGAGCTGAAAGCGGTCCTGATGGTGGGCGGGAGTAGCCGGATTCCGGCGGTTCGGGAGCGGGTCGCTGAGATTTTCGGAATGGAGCCGGATTTGAGCCAACATCCTGATGAGGCCATTGCGCGGGGAGCGGCCATTCAGGCGGGGATTTTGGCTGGCACGGTTCAAAAAGTGGTGCTGCTGGATGTCACTCCCCTGAGCCTGGGAATTGAGACGATGGGAGGCCTGATGAATGTGCTCATTCCCCGGAATTCGACCATTCCGTGCAAGGCGGGGGAGATGTTTACGAATGCAGTGGATGGGCAGGAGTCGGTGAAGCTGACGGTATTGCAAGGTGAGCGGGAGCTGGCTGCAGACAATTGGAAGCTGGGTGAGTATGTGGTGCCTTTCACGGCGGCGCGGAAGGGACAGGCGAGAATTGGGGTGGAATTTAGAATTGATGCAGACGGTCTCCTTTCGGTGTTGGCCCGGGATATGGCTACGGGTGAAGATGTTGTGGTGGAGGTGGGCAGTGCGGCGGTGGATGTGACGGAAAGCAAGGTGGAGCAAATGGTGAGTGAAAGTGTGGAGTATGCCTTCGAGGATATGAACGCGCGGGTTTTTGAGGAAGCCCGGCAGAAGGCGGAGGAACTCCTTCCGGCCGTGGATGTGGCTTTGGAGCAAGTTGGTGATTTGCTTGATGAGAATGAGCTGAAGGAAATCCGGGAAGGGAGAGAAAAGGTGGGCTTGGCACTTAAGAGCGGGGCTGCGGCACAATTGAAATCGGCGGTGGAGGATCTGGATGGCGCGACAGAAGTGATGGCGGCGCTTTTGGTGGAGAAAGCGACCAAGGGGCTTTTTTAGCTTTCGGAAGATTGACTGACCGAGGCTTCATCCCCCACAGTCCCGCCAGCAATCCCGATCATGAGTCAACCGAAAGTCTATCTTTGCCCTTCCTGCCAATCAGTGGTTCGGACGGAGAAGGACGTTGCAGACGGGCTTACTTGCGGGGAGTGCGGATTTTCATTTGGTGGAGGGGGGGCTCCAGCGGCTCCGGTCTCGACGAAAAGGAGGACGGAGCCGGAGCCAAAATCAGTGGAGAGAAAGAGCTCGGGGAGTGTGGTGCGGGACGTCATCAAGAATCGGGATGGAACGAAGGTGGAAAAGGGATTCGCGTCTCTGACCCCGATTACTCCGTTGCCTCCCCGAACGAAGAAATCATCAGAGGGTGAAAAGGCGGATGTTCCCCACAATCGTGATGAAGAATCGATCCTGCCTGATGGGACAAGGCAGGTGAAGCGGAGGAGACGCCGAAAGCGTGAGGAGAAGCACAAAAAACTGTATCTATTTATCACGGCCTGGATTGGGGTGATCGTGGCCTTGTTTCTTCTGTTCCAGGTGAAGAGGGACCAGGATTCGGATGCCGATCGGGACAAAGAGGGGCCGGAGGGGATGCCGGTTTGGGAGCGTGAGTTTTACCAGAGTCACTTGGGCAGAGTGGCGAGAAATTTCAGGGCGTTCAACAAGGCTCCATCGATGCTCAAAAAACAACAGTTCATCGACCGTTCGGCGTCGATGGCGGCCAAGTTTTCAATTTTCCATACAAGTCATCCGATGCCGGAACCTGTGGGAGATCTGAGGATGCTCAACCAGAATATCCTTGAGCTGAGAAAGGAGCCATTGGTGCTCGCGATCGAGACCCAATGGGCGGATTCGGAGGGGAAGCGATTGGAGGCGGTCCATGTCTGGGATCGAAAGGGATGGAAACTCGACTGGGAACATTTTGCCCGATATTCGACGACACCATGGGCACTTTTTCGATCGGGATTGGGTAGAAAAGAGGGTGAGTTCAGATTGTATGTCCGAAAGCGCAGGACACTTTCGGAAGCCACTCACTTCAGTCTGTTGTTTTATGCTCCGGCCAAGTTTGGAGATGATGTGAAAACGGTGCTTGAAAGCGAATCACCCGAAGTGCAGGTCAAGATTAACAGTGATCTGGGTCGGGAAATACGTGCCGTGCTAGCTGATCACGAAGAGGGTCGCCGCCCGCTTGATAGTATTTTGGGAGACGATGATCCATCGATCCTGACCCGGATAGCGGTCAAATTGGCCTGGGAGACGAATGCGGAAGGTGATGAAGAATTGATCTTGAAGGATGTGGTAGGCATTTCCTGGTATGGGGAAAGGATACGGGAGATCGTGGAGGCAAGAGTGAAGGAGGAGACTGAGAACAAGGGGCCGGAAATTCCTGAAGCGAAGGATGACTTGAATCGACCGGTTGAGGATTCTAGTTTGGATACAGATGAGTGACGAAAAACCCGATCCCGATGAGGAAAACGTCCCAGAGGGGATGGTGAAGAAGGTTCGCCGGGTGCGCAGGAAACGTCGGTCGAAACAATCAGAGTCCGCGGGCTCGATCTTTGACAAGGGGAAGGAGCTCCTCAAGAAGATGGAAGACGACGATGACGGTCAGGGTCACGTCGATGTCGCGGAGCAAATCCGGCGTCTCAAGAAGGATGGTGACGAGGACAAGCCACTGGACGATGTGTGGGGAACCAAGAAACGTTCGACGTCCTGGCTGTGGATCAGTCTTGTGGCGGTGATCGTTCCGGTGATTGGTATGGGAATCGGAATTGCGATTTTCAAAGAGTCCAAGCAGGCAAAAGACAAGGAGGTCGAAGAGTTGAAGATTTTTTCAGGGGATGAGGACGATTGGGATGCGCAGGATTCCAGTGAGCCTCATTCTTGGTTTCATGCGGACTCAATGGTGGCGACGAATCAGGCAGTCGATATCTTGCGGTTGTTGAATTTGGCAGAGAGCCCCACCGAAGTGATGGAGTTCATCAGGAATTCACCCTACAGAGAACTCAATCCGGTGGATTTAGAGGCGTGGGGGTCACCCGCAAGAATTAAAACTCTCCAGGATATTTCGTGGCAACTTGAAACGGTGGCTCCTCCGGGCGGGTTGTCGAAGGAGAAGCGGGGTTATCTCGTGATCAGAGGGAAGCGGGAAGATGAAGAGTCCTTTGAGGCATTTTTTGTTCATGAGGATGGGAAGGTTTTGCTGGATTGGGATGCAACGATGGCCTGGAGTGAGGTGAGCTTTCCTGATCTTGTGATGAATCGGCCCCGGAATGCGGTTATAGTGCGGGGTTTGATCGAGAAGAAGGCGGCCTATGATACTGAAAATCGCAGAGTGCAATATTCCGGGTATCGGTTGACGAGTCCGACCGGGGAGGAGTTTATTTTCGCCAGTGTGCCTTTGACATCAGATCGGGCAGAGTCAATGGATGAAGAGTTGAAGACGATTCTCAATTACGGCCGATGGATCGGTGAACTGCGGATGGACAAGCAGGTTACGCTACGAATCCAGTATGGAAACGAGCAAGGGGTCGGCAGCCGGTTTGAGATCGTGGATGTGCTCCACGAGGGTTGGGTCAGGCCTTAAGGACGCTGGCGAGGCCGGCTCTCATCACTTGCACCGGAGCGTCTTGCCCGGTCCAATATTCGAGAGAGAGGGCCCCCTGATGGAGGAGGAGGGAAAGTCCGTTGGCGGTTCTGGCTCCCTGGGCTTCCGCAGCTCTGAGGAGGCGTGTTTTAGCCGGGTTGTAGATGGTGTCGTAGACCAAGTGGTGGGGTTCGATCCAGCCGGTTGGGATGGGGGCGGGATCGGTTTGCTTCAGACCGACCGAGGTGGTGTTGATAATGAGCTCGGCGTTGGCAATGGCTTCTTCCAGGGCGGGGTCGGTGAGGGTGAAGATTTGAATTCGATCTCCGGGGCCTTCGAGGCGGTCATCGTGGACGAGGGGGAAGAGATCGGCTTTGATTTTCTCAACTTTTTGGATGGTGCGGTTGGCGAGGGTCAATTGGGGGCACTCTTCCAAACAGCATTGGGTGGCGATGGCGCGACCAGCTCCGCCTCCGGCTCCCAGAATGACCACGCGGAGATCGCTGAGGTCGACGCCGAAGTCCTCCCGAACGGCCCGAACGAATCCGGGACCGTCGGTGTTGAAGCCGATCCGTTGGTCCTGGTCTCCAAAGACGATGGTGTTCACAGCACCCATTAATCGGGCTCCGGAATTGACCTCATCACAGGCTTCGAGGGCCTCGAGCTTGTGGGGCACGGTGACGTTGATTCCGTTGATTCCGGCTTTGCGTAGCTTGGTGAAGGCTTCGGCAACGCGGCCTTCGGGCACTTCGACCCGAACATATCGGGCATTCAGTTCCAGGGCGTCGAGGGCAGGTTGATGGAGCTGGGGAGAAAGGGAGTGGGCGACCGGATTACCGATGACGGCAAAGCGGGCGGGCTTGGATTCGCCATCGTTCAGGGATGCCAATTCGTCGAGATGGTAGACCTTCATGAGAGGAGGGAGGTGAAACGGTTGATGCGGCGAACGACTTCGTCTTTTCCGAGGATTTCGAGGATGGCGCCCAGGTCCGGGCCACCGGTTTTTCCGGAAAGGGCGACGCGGAGGGGGAACATGAGTTGGCCCGGCTTGGCGTTGTTTGCCTTGGCGGTGGTTCCGATTTGAGCTTTAGGATCGGACCAATCGGGGAGGTTCGCGAAGTCGCCCGCCAGTGTCTGAAGGAGGGGCGCGGCGGTGTCGTTCCCTTTGACCTTGGCCAAGGCGTCGTCTTCGATCGGGTAGTCCGGATCGAGGAAAAATTGAATGGCATCGGGGACTTCGGTGAGGAGGGTAACCTTTTCCTGAATGGAGAGGAGGATGTCACGGGAGGGCTCGCCTTCACAGAAGGGGCGGGCGGCGTCGACAAATTGATCCGGAGTGAGTTCGAGCAGGTGTTGCTGGTTGACCCATTTGCATTTGGTGGGATCGAATCGGGCTGGGGAGCGATTAATTCCGTCGAGGGAGAATTTTTCGATGAGTTGCGATGCGCTGAAAATCTCCGAGTCATCTTTGGGCGACCATCCCAAGAGGGCGAGGAAGTTGACGACGGCGGAAGGGAGGAAGCCCTGGACGGCGTAGTCGCCAAGGGCGGCGCCTTCATCACGTTTGGACATTTTGGAGCCATCTCCGTTGAGGATGAGGGGGATGTGGGCGTACTGAGGAGCCGGTGCGCCGAAGGCTTCGATGAGTTGAAGGTGCTTCGGGGTATTCATGAGGTGGTCCTCGCCACGAATCACGTGGGTGATTCCCATGGTGAGGTCATCAACGACATTGACGAAGTGGAATACGAAGCTGCCATCGGAGCGACGGATGACCATGTCCGGGGTGTTTGATTCATCGGTGTAGTCGATGGTGACTTCTCCGCAAACCATGTCGGTCATGGTGATTTTTTTGCGCTCGAAGCGGAAGCGCCATGCTCCGTCGTCCTCGTAGACGCGATCGGCTTTTACCAATTTTTCGAACCACTCGAGGTAGATGGCATTGCGCTCGCTTTGGAAGTAGGGGCCCACGGCACCTTCGTTACCGGGGCCTTCCCAGTCGAGGTTGAGCCATTTGAGTCCTTCGAAGATTGCGGCGCGGGCTTCCTCGGTGTTCCGGGCGGCATCGGTATCTTCGACACGGAGGACAAAGGTGCCGCCGAGGTTTTTGGCGAAGAGCCAGTTGAAGAGGGCGGTGCGGGCTCCGCCGACATGTAAGTAGCCGGTGGGCGAGGGAGCAAATCGGGTGCGGACGGGTGCGGACATCGCGGAGAGCTATAGCGTGCTCTTCACGGAGGAGCAACGGGAATGCCGCTAGTAGAGCGTCTTTCGCGGCTGTTTGTCGGGTTCGGCCATTTTTTCGAAATCACCTTCTTCACAGCATCGGACGAAGCCTTCGCCATAGCATTTGAGTTTATCCCATTGGGTGCGGATTTCTTCGGCTTCATCCCCGGTGATGGAGCTATCTGCCGCTGCTTGGGAAATGCGGGTGAGGAGGCTGCCGAATTGGGAGACGATTTCGTTGGTGGCCGGGAGGACCTGGAATCCTTGCTGGCAGCTGCTTTCGGGGTTGCGAACGAAGTAGCCGTCATTTTTTTCGCAAAGCCACTCAATGATTTTTGGTTCTTTGGTGAGGCGGATGACCTCAAGGAGGCGGTCGAGGGGGTTCCGGGATCCGCTTCCGCTAGCAGATTGTTCCTGGGCCCATTTATAAACAAGCGACAGGGAAACGCCGAGTTCGGCGGCGACTTCCTTAGGGCTGCAGTTTTTGAACGCTACTTTAAAGACCTCGTGAGATTCCATCTAATGGGGAACCTAGAGAAATATTGCGCGGACGGCAAGCTACTGCTTCGGGACGTAGATTTGGGAGCCGGTTTTGATGATTTGGGCGGCGCTGAGTGAAACTTCGTTGAGCCGGTTGATGGTGCTGACATCCGTGCCGTAGAATCTGGCGATGTCATCGAGTCTCCGGTTTTCGCTGACGGTGATGAGTTGTGGCGTGTTGGCCTTGGGAGCGGTGATTGGGGGGGTGGCGGGCGTTGGCCGAGGAGGGGTGGCGGAGGGCTTGGGTGTGGGCTTGCCGGAGGCAACGGGCCTGGAAACGGGAGGAGGGGACTGGGTGCTGGAGTTCCGGGGGAGGTTGAGTTTTTGACCAATCTGAATGATTTGGGGGTTCACTCCGGGGTTTACAGCGAGGAGATCCTTGAGGTTTACCTTATGCCGTCCTGCAATGGCCCCAAGGGTGTCTCCGGATTTGACGCGGTAGGAGGAAGAGGAGATGGCCGGTGTTGGCGAAGTGGTCTTTGCCGGGACCGGGGAGGAAGATGAACCGGGAAGTTGAATGGTGGTGCCGATAAGGAGGCGGCTGGGGTTTACGCGGGGATTGAGTGACTGAAGCCGGGAGATGGTGGTGCGATGGGATTTCGCGATTCCCCAGAAAGTGTCTCCTTTTTTTACACGATAGTTTCCGGATGAATGGGGAGAAGTGGAGGAAGTGGCTCGGGATGGTGTTCTCCCCGAGAGTCGCTGGACTTCAAGTTTCAGTTCCTGAACTTTGGAGCGGAGCTGGGAGACTTCCCGCTCAAGGTTTGAAATGCGGGCGCTCTGGTCGGCAGCACTGAGAGGTGCTGAAAGACAGAGAATCAGAGAAAGGTAAGCAGAGGCCGTCTTCATAGGAACGAGAAGAGGTTACCCTTTTTTGAGAAATATTCAAAGATATTAACTATCAAGCTCTTGGTGCTTCTCCAGGGAGGCAGCAGAGATTTCACGAACCTGTTCGACAGAGGTGACCTGAGCCAGTTGTTGTCTGAGTGGTTTGGCACCGGGAAAGCCCTTGCAGTAGGTCATGAGTCGGGATCTCATGGCCATAAGGGTGTGGCGTTCGTCGCCGTAGCGGTCTGAGTTAACAGCGAGCTCGCAATGTCTGATGACGAAGTGCCAGCGTTCTTCGACGGAGGGAGGGGGAAGTATTTCTCCGGATTGGAGGTAGTGCTTGGTTTCCTTGAAAATCCACGGGTTTTGCATGGCAGAGCGACCAATCATGATTCCGGAAACTGCGGTGGATTCTTTTCGATGTTTGAGGACCTCGGCGGAGTTGATATCGCCATTTCCAATGACGGGAATGGAAACGGCTCGGGCGCACTGGTCGATGAGGTCCCAATTGGCTTCACCGCGGTAGGATTGTGCTCTGGTGCGTCCGTGGACTGCGACGGCCTGGATGCCGGTTTCCTGGAGAATATGGCAGACTTCGGGGCCATTGATGGAGTCCTGGTCCCATCCGACGCGGATCTTACCGGTTACGGGGACCTGGTCTCCGACGGCTGCGACGATTTTTTGTGCGGTATCGGCAAGGAGGGGGCAGTCCCGAAGGAGGGAGGAACCTCCGTTCTTGGACACGACTTTATTGACGGGGCACCCGAAGTTAAGGTCGATGAAATCGGGGCGTTTCCAATCGATGATTTTTTTGGCGGCTTCACCCATGCGGGTGCCATCGGCTCCAAAGAGTTGGATGCCAACGGGGCGTTGTTCGTCGGTGAAGGTGGTGTATCGACGGGTGCGATGGTCGGCCTGGAGGATGCCTTCGGCCGAGACGAACTCGGTCACCATGACATCGGCCCCAAGCTCTTTGCAAAGGGTTCGGAAAGTGACGTCTGTTACGCCCGCCATGGGCGCAAGATAGAGAGGGAATTGATCCTGGAACCACGGGAGCATGATTATTCTTCCTCTTCGCTGGTGTCGTTTTTGGCAGGCTCCTCTGCTTCAGAGCTTTCTGATGCAGGGCTTTGGGCGCCATCAGGATCAATCCCGGGTTGGGGAGATTCCGCGGAATCAACCGGAGCGTCCGTGGATTCGGGCTCTGGAGCGGGTTCTTGGTTGTCAGCGGAGACTTCTTGTTCCGGTTCCGGGGCGGGATCGAGGAGTTGGCGGACTTCGTTTTGAACTTTGTCGACATCCGAAAGCGGGATTTGCGGGTCTTTGATGATAAAGACATCGCCGGTCTTGCGGTGTTCGTAGACACGTAGAACTCCACTGGGGAGTTTTTGGGTGTCTGTTTCACGGAGAAGCTTTTGCCTTTCGAGCATTACGGCGAGAATATAGCGGACATTTTCAGTGTGTTCCTCGTCTTCTTCGACGAGGCGGCGAAGGAGGGTTTCGGGGTCGTCCTTGACGACGTCCTCGGTTTTCTCCTCCGCGACGGGAGCGTGGAAAACGGTTTTCCAATGGGAAAAGGGTTCGTCACCGTTTGATTCGGTCAATTCTTTCCAAGCCTCGATGGTGAAATCCTTGCGGAGGTAACCGGATGAATTGGGATCCGGAAAAAGGGCCGCGTGAATGGTTTCCTCGTCCTCAAAAGGTCGTCCGGATCCGGCGCATTCGCGGGCTCGTGATTTGATGCTCCAAGGCTCTTTCATTCTTAGTGGTTGGCTGGTGATTCCTTCGATGAAGCTGGTTTAGAATGGAAGGAGTTTTTTCAGCGTTTGATAGATGGGTCTGCCGACGAGACGTCGCTGAATGAGAATCAAGGCGAGGACGGTGGCGGCGATGTTTGTTCCCCAGGCTGCCCAAAACGGGGGCAGGTATCCGGATTCTCCGAGGGCGAGGAAGACGGTGGTGGTGAACATCATTCCGGCACAGAGAAAGATGGCGAGTGCGATTCCTCCGGCAGCGCCACGACGGGTAAAGACGATCCCCAGAGGCGCGGCGAGCAGGACAAGGGCGAGGCAGATGCCGGGTTGGGCCCAGCGATAATGCCATTGGGTGAGGAAGCGCCGTTTGTTGGCCCAGGCTTCATTCTTATTTACTCTGAGCCATGAGTAGAGCTCGGGGACACCCAGGTTCTCGGCGGCGAGGCCCGGTTTGATGATTCGCCAGGGAGGCTCGGTCCATTTGATGCGCCGGTATTCTCCCTTGGGGATTTCGTATTCCGGCATCAGGGGACCTCCTTCAAAGAGATGGCGGTTGAGATGTTGGATCTCGACCTTGTCGAATACCCAGTTGGTTCGCTCGGAGTCCCAAGTGGCGGTTTCGGCCTGTAAGCGCATAACGGGTTCACCATCTGTATCAAATGTGCGGACGACGACGTTGCGCAGTGGTTCTCCTTGAGTGTGGTTGTAGGGAAAGCTACCGATGAACCAGAGGCGGCGATGTTTTTTGTTAAAGTAGACGACATTGCGTGCCTGACTGGTTGACCCCTCGCGCGCCTGTTCGATGAGGGCCTCCTTGTATCCGTCCGCCCAGGGGGCCCATTGATAATTGAAGCCGAGGCAGAGGAGGCTTGCGAGGGAGCCCACGACGGCAAGTGGAAGAATCAGTCTGACGACGCCGCGGCCCGTCTGAATCATGGAGACGATTTCCTGGCTTCGTGACATTTTGCCCAAACAGAAAAGTAGGGCGAGGAGGAGGGCGAAGGGAGCCAGCTCCACAAACACCAGAGGGAAGAGCATCCCATAGTATCGGGCCATGAGCGCGCCGCCTCCTTCGGCATTCTTGAAATCCCCCATATTGTCGGTAAGGTCGAGGAGGGTCCAAATGGCGTATAGGGTTGAAAATGTGAGGATGAACGCCCCGAAGAATTGACGGATGAGGTAGCGATCCAGTGAGCGGACGAGGGCGTAGTAAAGTCCTCCCAGCGCAGGAATGAAGCAGACCGCAGTCAGGACAGCGGGGCGCAAGAGGTGGGCAAAGGCGTAAGAATCGGGAAAGCCAATCAGGTGGAGATCCACGGCGTTTTGCTCCAAGGGTGCCAAGGTGGATGCCAGACCGGCTCCAAGGATCGCGAAGACGATGGCAGGGAGGAAGCGGTGAAACAGGTCGCGGGTGTCCAAGGCGGGAAAGCTAAACTGAAAGATGGGTAAAGCCAACCGCTAAGCCTAACGGGTGAAAGGGTTTTCTTAAGTTACCCGTAGTAAGCGAAGTCATGTTCACCCCACGACGCGAAGATCTTAAACTTGCAGCTGCTTGCGGCCTCTTATTGATAGGAGGAATTGCCTTGTGGCCGCTGATTCCCGAACAAGGGATTGAATCAGCGGAAGGAGAGGTTCGACCAAGACGGGTCGAGAACCGGATTTCGATTCTTGAGAATTCGGTGGAGGAAGAGAACGGCGGGCCGCTGATCGATGGTGGAGATGGTTCTGCAACGCCGCGGGTATCAGCAGGCGATGTGGCGCCGAATCGTGTCGTAGATGTGGACGGGGACGAACTTTCCAAGGAAGAGAGAGGGGGAGGCGCAGCGCAGTGGGAGAAAGATGAGTATACAGTGATGTCCGGTCTGAGGGCCCGCCTGTTGATGGAAGCGGTGGAGCGTGCGCTTCATTCCAAAACCCCATGGTCCGATCTCTCAGTGGTGGCGATGGCCTTTGCGAGGGCGGGGGATCAGGAGACGGCTCAATATTGGTTCGCCCGTGCCGCACGGCTTGCCCAGGATCCCGACGATGTTGGTAAAGCCTCGAAAGCGATGCGGGAAGTGGTGAAGAGTCTGGTACAGGCCAAGTATCTCAAGGAGGCGTCTGAATTGATTAATAGAATTCCCGATCAAGGAGAGAAGGCACGTGCCCAATCCGAGATGGTCCGTGCATTTGCCGGGAAGGGTGATTTTGAAGAAGCGAGAGAGATCGTATCGACCTTGGCAGACGACGCGGCAAAGGGGGTGGCGCTACGGTATATTGCCGAGTATGAAGCCAAACGTTTGGGGTTTGAGGAAGCAAGGCGGACGATTCAATCAATTTTGAAAGGCGATCTTCGTGATGATGCTTCTTCACGAGTCGCTTTGATTCTTGCGGGAAAGGGAGAGGGGGAGTCGGCGATGGTTTTGGTAAACCAGATCGGAGATGAGCGGATTAGGGACCTGGCGCTGACGCGGATTGCCTCTCTCCAGTCGGCTGGAAGCGGCTTTTCGGCGGAATCTCTGATGACATTGATTAGCGATCCGTTTTTCCGTGACAGCGCGTTGCGTAACCTGGTTTCGAACGAACTGGATCGGCGTAATCTGGGGTCGGCGGAGACGGTGGCCAATCGAATTAAGAACGCCAACCAGCGAGCCAAGGCCTACGAGTCATTGGTGATGTTGCAGATTCGCTATGGCGATGTGCGCGGAGCGTTTGAGAGGGCTCAGCGGATTCGACTGGAGGAGCCTCGATTTAGAGCCCTTCAGGCGGTGGCTATTTCCTATATCAAGGAGGCGGGAGTAGCCGCGGCGCGCAACATCGCCAATCTGATTGGCGACCCGGAGATGAGAGATAAGACCTACGGGAAGATTGCCTTTAGGGCTTCGCAAGTGGGTCAGAGTCGACAAGCGGAGGAAACGGCAGCCTATATCAGGGACTCGGGAGAGCGGGCAATGGTATTGGCAAATATCGCTCTGACTCAGGCAAAGTATGGAGATGATCAATTTGCCCGTCGACTGGCAGGGACTGTCAGCAAAGAAATTGAAGTGACCCAATCTGTCAGGGAATCGGAGCGGGCGACAGGTTTGCTTGCTGAAGTGCATGCGGAAACAGGAGATTCCAATGCGGCGTTCGAGGTCGCGTCTTCGATCGACAATAGCGGGGTGAGAGACATGACTTATCAGAAAATAGCGGTTCGTTTTGCGCGATCGAAAGAGCTTCATTTGGCTGAGCAGAGTGCCAACTTGATTGAACGTGACCTCACCAGAGAGAGGGCACTCGACTCAGTAGCACAAGTTTTGGCTGGAGGGGTGTCGGCAGCCGATGCCCTCGACGTGGCCTCCCGGCTCGAGGGGCGACGTCAGCAGGTTCGATTTCTGGTGTCGGTTGCCGGACGAAAATCCTGACTGTTCATCTGAAAAAGTCGGGATAGTTTCCGGCTAATGAAACTCGCTCCGCATTGGCAGATTTTGATCTCGTTGGCCCTGGCGATTAGCCTGGGATTGTTTATCAGAGCCTTAGGTTGGACCGATACCGGGTTTGGAGCAGGAGTGGTGAGCCTATGCACCTTGCTCGGGAGTGTGTTCATGAGTCTGCTGAAGATGATCATTGTTCCTTTGGTTGTGTCGTCAGTGATTGCGGGGATTGCGAGTCTTCACGGGGTTCAAGGTTTTGGACGCCTTCTTGGAAAGACGGCGGGATTCTATGCTCTGACCAGTACGTTGGCGATTTGTCTGGGGCTTGCACTCGTGAACATTATCGAGCCGGGTCTCGTGAATGGTGAGGCTAATACGGAGATTCGGGATGCCTTCACCAGTCATGAAGCGAGCGAATCGGAACTCTCCAAAATTGATGCTGCCAAAGCGCAGAGTACCGAACAGGGAGGTTTTTTCGCCCAAATGAGCGGTTTTTTGCTTCGAATGATTCCAACCAACATTTTTGAAGCAGCTTCCAATAACGGACAAATGTTGGGACTGATCTTCTTCAGTCTCTGTTTTGCATTGGCGCTGACCCGTTTGCCTTTGAAGAGCGTCGGGGGCCTTCGAGATGGATTTGTGGCATTCAACGATGTGATGATCGTGATGACCAATGTGATCATGAAGTTGGCACCGATTGGGGTGTTTGGTTTGATCGTGCCCGTGGTGGTAGAGACGGGGGGCTCTTTGTTTGGAAATCTGGCGAAGTATTTTGTGACGGTTCTTTTGGCGTTAGGCATCCACATGTTCGTGATTATGCCGCTTGTCATCCGGGTTCTTGCCGGGGTGAATCCGCTCAATCATTTCAAGGCGATGCGGACGGCTTTGCTGACTGCGTTTTCGACGGCATCATCATCCGCGACACTTCCGGTAACGTTGCGTTGCATTCAAGAAAAAGCGGGCGTTTCAAAGCAGACGGCAAGTTTCACGCTGCCACTTGGAGCGACGGTGAATATGGACGGAACAGCCTTATACGAATGTGTTGCGGTGATATTTGTGGCCCAAGTGATGGGTGTGGATATGAGTATGACGGCTCAATTCATGGTGGTTGCGGCCGCGTTGCTGACCAGTATCGGGGTGGCGGGAATTCCATCGGCATCTTTGGTGGCGATCTTTATTATTCTTAAGAATTCCCACATCGACGGCGCGGAAACAGCAGTTGTTGCGCTGCTTGCGGTAGATCGCCTGCTTGATATGAGTCGCACGGCGGTGAATGTCTTTGGAGACAGTTGCGCAGCGATTGTGGTGGCCAAGAGCGAGGGTGAGGAGCTTTTCGCGGAGGGTTGGGATAAGGAATAAAAAAAGCACAGCTCCCGAAAGAGCTGTGCTTTGTAAGAAGGGAGAGTTGTTAATTGTCCTCGATCCTGAAGAAGGCCCTGGTGTTCTCTCCGAGTGCTCCCGGAATGATGACTGCGGCCTCTCCATCCGAATCGGTGGAGAAGGACATTTCGGGCTCAAACGCGAAGAAGTCGTTATTGAGGGTAAGCGACTTGGTGACCTTGTAGGAGCTGTTTGGTGCACCTTTGATCAGCATCAGGAAGTCTCCGTTGTTGTTGCGTGCCGTGGCCGTCACCCGAACGGCACCCAAGGGGTCGGCCGGTCCGGTCAGTTCGAAACCGTTGATAGCAAACAGCTGCCGGTGGACGGCGGTGTTTGAATACGGGGTGAACTCAAAGATGACATCGCTTGTGCCGTCGGCGGTGAAGTTGAATCTAACGGAAGAAGGAAGGGCTGCCGGGTCGATTGAGCCGGGGTTTTCCGCTCCCTGATAACGGACCGGAGCAACGGGATTTCCTCCGCCAGTACTGTTCGTCATAGGGAAGGTACCATCTGCGTTTGGCCCTGTGACAGGGACAAAAGTTGTTCCACCATCAGTTGATACAGAAACGGCAAACGGAGCGTGAACGTTTTCCGTATCGTGGTGGAAGGAGAGCCAGCTGTAGTTGCCGGCGGGAAGACCTCCAAGCGCGATTCGCATCCGGGTAGGGGTTCCGGTGGTGCCATCATAATCGCCGAGTCCTCCGTTTCCGGTCCTGGTGTCGATTCCGAGCCAGTCGGAGAGAAGGTTGACGCGGTCACCGTGCCAATTGTCATTGTTACCCTCCCCACGGCCAATTGATTGCTGAACCCTGTTGTCAGAGGTGTCAGGCCAAGTGGGGGTGACGGTGATGGTCTTGCCGAAGGCGACGTAGCTGCCGGGAGTGAATTCTTCAGCAGCTTCATGGTTGGCATGATAGGACTGGTAGCCCAATTGGTTGAATGCTGCGGTCGATTCCTCGGGTTCGGCACCGGCGGAATCGCCTCCGCCGGCCTGATTGGAGTTGAAGTCGATGAAGAGTTGGTTCGGCAGCGGCTGTGGATAAATGGCGATATTGTTGTCATCGATGTCATTTACCTGGCTGTATCCATCAAGGTCTTGATCGGGGAAGGAGGCGAGATCGTTAAGAGCCGAACCGGCCAGGAATTCCCAAAAATCACTGAAGGTATCACTGTCAGTATCGGCGAGCAGGGGATTGCTTGCGAGGTCATTGATTTCCTGCCCATCAAGCAATCCATCGTTGTCGGTATCCATGTCGAAGGGATCGGTTTTATGGGTGTTCACTTCGGCGCCATCCTTGAGGCCGTCGCCATCGGTGTCATCCAATTCAATGTTGGTTCCCAAGTAAAACTCTTCGATGTTGCTGAGATTATCGTTGTCGATGTCTCCGCTAGCATCAGGAAAGTTAGGGTTGAGGCCGGTGATGGTGTTTTCCACGCTATCCGGAATAAGGTCTCCATCCGTGTCTGCATCCGGATAGATTTCGAGTCCGTTGACGACGAAGAGGCTTTCCGCGACCACTTCGCCTCCTGCTCCATCGTCTCCTGCGAGGACAGAGTAGACGACCTCGATCGGGGTCGAAGGTCCCGTTGATTCGATCAGAAAGTTGCTTGTCGAAGGAAGATCCCGTGGGGAAGCTCCGGCGGAAACGGCTGCGGTGGCGCTGGTCGTTCCCGATTTTTCAAAGATTACGGCATCAATATGATTGGCGTCTGTCAGGCGTAGCTGGAAATCTCCTGTGATATTCTGGGTATCATGATGATGGGAGATGTAGAGGTATTTGCCAGCGGGGAGTCCCGTGAGGGTGAATCGCATTTCAGTGCGGTCGGTGACTCCTCCGCCTCCGTTGGCGACGCGGGCATCAACTCCGATCCAGTCCCGAATCATTCTAGAATTGGCTCCCTGATATTGAGTTCCACCGCGAGTGAGGAGTCTCTTGACGGTGCGGGGCCATGATCCGCCAGCGGGAATGGGATAGTCCACAGCCAAGGTAACATCATTGCTACCGCCAAATGCAGTTGTGGGGAAAATGACAGATTTATCGGTTTCGCCGTCTGTTTGATCCGGCCCGACATAGGGGAGGTAATCAGGATCATGGTCAGGGCCGCCGCCGGTTGAGCTGAAGTCGATCAACAGACCTGTGCTTGGGATTGAAAAACTGGAATTATCCGTTGGCGAAGTGCCCGCTGCGATTTCCTGATCATCAGTGAAGTAATCACCATCAGTATCAGCGAGAACAGGGGAGGTGCCGTGGATGTTGACTTCATCTCCGTCTGTCAAAGTGTCATCGTCAGTGTCGTCATCCTGAGGGTCGGTTTCGTCTCCGGAATCGATGGTGGCATCGTTTCCAAGATATTCCTGAAAATTGGTGAGTCCGTCATTGTCCGGATCACCGGCAGCACCATTGGGTCCGTCTTTGGCTCCAGCGGTGGATTCTCCAATAGTGCCATCATCATTGGGATCGAGCCCGTTGAGGGTTTCATAGAGATCGGGCATTCCATCGCCATCCGTGTCTCCGGTTACCGCCAGTTCGAGTCCGTTCAGGGCGAAGATCTGTTTGTGGACAGCGGTAGTCGAGTAAGGGGTATATCTGAGGACAACATCATCTCCCGTCGCAGTGAAAATGAAGGTGACGGTGGAGGGGAGGTCTCTGGGGTCTCCGGAAGAAGGGTTGGCGATGCCGTTTTGAGGATTGGGATCGACAGGGTTGCCGGTGCCGGTCGAGCTTGTCATTGAGAAGGTCTGATTGGCATTTGGACCGGAGATTACGGAAAAAGTCGCGCCTTCATCCGTCGAAACCTCCACGAGGAAGTCAGTATGAACGTTTTCAGTATCGTGGTGGTAAGAAGTGAGGGAATATTCATTGGCAGGAATTCCCGAGAGGGTGACGAGCATGGTGGTTGCTGTACCGGTAGTGCCATCGAAATCGCCATTTCCACCTTGGCTGGTGCGAGTGTCGATTCCGATAAAGTCGGTGATTAAATCGAGCTTAGAACCGCCCCAGTTGTTGTCATTTCCAGCAGCACGATCGATCATTTGCATGACCGTGTTGGCGGTGGAGTCCGGCCAAGAGGGGGTGATGGAGATCGATGAGCCCAAGGCGCTGAAGGATTGTGTGATGAAGTCAGTTTCCACTTCGTGCCCTGCGTTATACGCCTGATAGTTGAGCTCATTATGTGGACCTCCATCCTGAGTGGTTGAGTTGAAATCGACCAAGAGTGCCTGGCCGGAGCCAACCGAGGTTAGCGCGGTGGTGAGTAGAAAACTCAGCGTGTGTTTGGGGAATTGAAGTCGCCTCATAGTTGTGTGTATTACAACTAGCACGCTAGGGAGATGATTCTTCTACGACAAGGAAAAGAGCCGATAAAGACGGCTTGGTCTTAGCCTCCGAATTGTCCAACCAAGTGGGACTGTGGGAGGAGAGGTCTGACTCAGAGGTGAGGGGTTGCCACCGCTAACCAGGCAGCAGCCACAGGATTGGCTGGGGGAAAATGCCCAGGATAATCACCAGAGCAGTGAGTGTCGCAATGACATAGAAAGAGAGAGGGCGAACGTTGATTGGCGAGGAATCCAGAGACTTTCTCCAATACATCGCACGGACGATCTTGAAGTAGTAATAGAATCCTGCGGCAGCGCCGACAAACCCGAGAATTACGGGGAGCCAGAGGTTGGCGGAAATAGCCGCCTGAAATGCGAAGAATTTTCCAAGGAATCCGGCAGTGAGCGGGAGTCCTGCGAGGGCACCTACGACAATGGTGGTGAGAAAGGCGAGGGCGGGATTTCTGGAGCCGAGACCTTCAAAGGCTGCGATTTCATCAGAACCGCTATCACGATGGACGGCGGCGAGAATGAAGAAGGCGGCGAAGGTCATGATGAAGTAGACGGCGAGATAGAAGCCGGTGACTTGCGGTGCGCTCAAATCTTTGGTGCCATTCCAGGAGGCGATGGCCATGAGGATGAAGCCGGCATTGGCGATGGAAGAATAAGCGAGGAGGCGCTTAAAGTTGGTTTGTGGAATCGCGGCGAGGTTTCCGAGGAGGATGGTAGCGCCGGCGAGAACCGAGACGATGAAAGTGGTCTTGGCGGCAGTGAACTCGTTGGCAAAGAAGGGCTCGAGAACACGGAGGGCCACGGCGAATCCGGAAGCTTTCGAGGCAACGGAAAGAAAGGCAGTGGTTGGCGTGGGAGCGCCCTGGTAGACGTCGGGAATCCAGAGGTGCATGGGGACAGCACCGACCTTGAAAGCGAGAGAGATCAGGATCAGAGCGAGACCAAAGAGGAGGAAGGTGGAATTTGCGGCGTTTCCTCCGGTCGCGATGGCGTCAAGGGAAGTGGTTCCGACGGCTCCGTAAATCCAGGCGATTCCGTAAACGAGGAATCCGGTTGAAAGGGCTCCGAGGATGAGGAATTTTACTCCAGCTTCAAGGGAGCCCACATTGCGGCGCATGTAGGCGACGAGGATGTAGAGGGTGATGGTAGTGAGTTCGAGAGAAACGAAGAGAGAGACGAGATCCTTGGCCGAAGCCATCCACATCATTCCAGCAACGGCGAAGAGGATGAGGCAGTAGTATTCACCGGTGGTGTCTTCGGAATCGGGGTTTGCCGTGAATTTTGCGAGAATCTTGCGATAGTCCAAGCTCAGGAGAAGGGTGAAGATACCGGCCAGAAGAGCGAAGCCTTTAAAGAACTTGGCCTGGCCATCAAAGGCGTAGAATCGAGCCATCTCATCGTTGTTTTCGGGTGGGTGCGCGGTGAAGAGGAGCACGAGGGCGAAAACAAGTGCTCCAATTCCGAGGCAATTGATGAGGAATTTTTCGGTGCGGGGAAGGAAGGCCTCCAGCATGAGGAGGACGATCCCGGCGAGGACGACGTAGGCTTCTAACCAGTGAGCGGGCATGGGAATGAGAAGTCGAAAGGATTAACGGAAGAGATTAGTTGTCGGCTTGTTCGGTGCAGCATTGCACGCCACATCCATCGAGGAACTGGAGCAGGCTGTTGGGATAGAGGCCGACGACGAGAAGGGCGACTGCGAGGATGATGGCGGGTGCCTTTTCCATGCAGGTGAGATCGGAGGCTTCCTTGGTGCAGTCGACTGCAGGTCCCTGGAAGGTTTTACGGAAAGCGCGGAGCATGTAGACGGCGCTGATGACGACACCCCAGAGGGCGAGGATGGTGGCGACCTGAACACAACCGAGTTCTCCGCCATCGTAGCTCTTAAAGCCGGAGAGGAAGACGAGAACTTCGCCGGAGAAGTTGGCGAGGCCGGGGAGGCCGATGGATGCCATGCCGGCAAGTCCGAAGAGGAAGGCGAGACGGGGGGCTGATTTTGCGAGACCTCCGAGGTCGGCAAGTTCAAGAGTGCCGGTGCGCTGGTTGATTTTGTCGGAAAGGGCAAAGAGGAGAGCGATGCTGATACCGTGGGCGAACATCAGGGTGACGGCAGCAGGGATCGCGATGGGGTTTGCGGCGGCGCTTCCGGCTTCGATGAGAGCGGCGAAGGCGAGGAAGATGTATCCCATGTGCATCACGGAAGAATTACCGAGGAGGGAATCGACGCGCTTTTGATTAAGGGTGACGAAGCCAACCCAGAGAATGTTTCCAAGGAGGGCGACGATGATCCAGCCCAGCCAATCCTGCATTCCTTCGGGAACCATGGGGAAGAGGCGGATGAGACCGTAGAGGCCGAATTTCTTAAGGACGCCCGAGTGCAGCATGGCAACCGGAGTGGGTGCGGCGGCGTAGGCGGGAGCGGCCCAAGAGTGGAAGGGGAAGAGAGAGACGAGCGTGCCGAAACCGATCAGGAGGAGAGCGGCGATGCCGGTCTGTGCGTCGGCGGGAACTTCAGAAGCGAGGAGGTCGCTGAAGAGCCAACTTTCGGACCCGGAGGCACTGACAAGCCAGATGAGTCCGGCGAGGAGAACGATGGAGCCGAGAGCAAGGTAGATGGTGATTTTCCAGGCGGCTTCCTTCCGTTCGCCTTTGCCCAGAATTCCAATCATGAGGAAGGTGGGGATGAGGGCGAGCTCGTGGAAGGCGTAGAAGAAAAAGAGGTCGGTCGAGAGGAAGGCTCCGATCGCTCCGGCTCCGATGAGGAGGCTGGATGCATACCAGAGTTTTTCGCGTCCTTCGGGTGCTCCGCCATGGAGAACGGCGGAGAAGAGGACGATGACGCTCAGGAGGAGCATGATGAGGCTCATGCCATCGTAGAACCCCAGGGCGAGGTGAATCTTGGGAGTGGCAAGGACCTGCAGGGACATTGACCAGACGTCGGATTGCCAGCAAAAGAGGCAACCGATGCCGAGGAAAAGGGTGAGGCCCGAGGCAATAAGCGCGGTGAGGCGGGCCTTGACGCCACAAAAGATGGCGATGGCAGCGAGGAGAGGGATGAGAACGAAAAGAACACTCATGAGACGAAGACCGTGAGATAGATAACAAGAATGACTCCGAGGGCGAAGAGGCCGGCGTAGCCCTGAAGATTACCCGATTGCATGCGGGTGAAGATGCGACCGATGCCGCCAGCGGCACGGGAAAGACCTCCGACGAGGAGACCGCCGATGACGAGTTCATCGATAAAGTGGACGATGGCGGCGAAAGTATCCTGCGCGTATTTTACGAGCTTGGCGTAAAACTCATCGACGTAGAACTTATTGCGGAAGACCTTGGCGATGCTGTTGTTGGCAAGGGGGTCGGTTTCGGCGTTGAAGTAGAGTTTCCACGCGAAGAAGGCTCCGATGATGAAGGCGCCGATTGAGGCGAAGAGTGCGGGTCCGATATGGAAGTGGAATGCCTTGTGAAGAGGGGAAAGGCTGCCGGCGAGGAAGTTCCAACCGGAAAGGAGGGCCATGACTGCCAGAACGATCAGTGGTAACAGCATGAGCGGACCGACCTCTTTGGCGTGATCGGCGTTGTCGCTTCGCTTCTTGCCGAGGAAGGCGATGAAGAAGAGGCGGAACATGTAGAAGGTCGTGAGACAGGCCACCAAGGTGGTGATGATGAAGAGTGGTGTGCTGGTGTGCAGGGCGGCCTCGAGGATCATCTCCTTGGAGAAGAAACCGGCGGTGAGAGGGAATCCGCAAAGGGCGAGGGTGCCGATCAGGAAGGTGAGAGTGGTGATGGGCATCTTGCCCTTGAGGCCACCCATTTTCCAAATGTCCTGTTCGTGGTGGCAGGCGTAGATGACGGCGCCGGAGCCGAGGAAGAGGAGAGCCTTGAACCAGGCGTGGGTGAAGAGGTGGAACATGCCGGCTTCGGGATTAAGAAGGCCGACGGCCATCACCATGTAACCGAGCTGGGAAAGAGTGGAGTAGGCGAGGACCTTTTTAATATCGTCCTGCTGGGTGGCCATGAGGGCGGCGAGGAGAGAGGTGATGCCTCCGACCCAAGCAACCGTGTTAACACCCCAGAGTTGGCCGATGAGGTCGGTGCCGAGCGTGGTGTAAAGGCGGGCCATCATGAAGACGCCGGCGGCGACCATGGTGGCGGCGTGGATGAGGGCGGAAACAGGAGTGGGGCCTTCCATGGCGTCCGGAAGCCAGACGTGGAGAGGAGCTTGGGCTGATTTACCCATGGCACCGGCAAAGATGCAGAGAACGGCAGTGCCGAGGAAGAAGGTGGAATACTCGGGTGAGGTGGCGACCCATGCCTCGAGTCCTTCGAAGGTGAAGGTGCCGGCGATGCCCCAGAGCATGAGGATACCGATCATGAAGCCGAAGTCGCCCACGCGGTTGGTGAGGAAGGCTTTCTTCGCGGCGTCGGCAGCGGAGTCCTTTTCATACCAGTGTCCGATGAGGAGGTAGGAGCTGAGTCCGACAAGCTCCCAGAAGATGAACATCATGATGAAGTTCGAAGCGAGCACGATGCCGGTCATGGAGAACATGAAGAGCGAGAGGCCGCAGAAGTAGCGGGCTTTCGCCGAGTCATCCTTCATGTAGGCGAGGGAGAAGAGGTGAACGAGGAATCCGACGCCCGTGACGACGATCATCATGTTCTTGGCAAAGGAGTCGAGTTGCAGACCAATCTCAAGAGTGAGTCCGGGAACGGAAGCCCATTGGAAGGAAGGGCTGCTGTCGGGAGACTTTAAGATGATCAGGGCGATCACCAGGATGGCTCCGGCGATTGCGGTGGAGACATAGGAAGAGACGGTCTGAAGACGTTTCAGGCCGAGGTGAATAACGGCTGCCGAAAGAAGCGGCAGACCGAGGAGAAGCCAAGCAAGTGAATCCATGGTTCGAAAGAGTTAGCCGCGCATTGTGGTGAGGTCCTCGACGTTGATGGTCTGTCGAGCACGGTAGAGGGCGACGATGATCGCGAGTCCAACGGCGACTTCGGCCGCCGCCACGGTGATGATAAAGAAGACGAGCACCTGACCATCGAAGTCAGGAAGGCCGTTTTCGGTGACGTGGAAGCGAGAGAAGGCAACCAAGGTGATGTTGGCGGCGGCGAGCATCATCTCGAGACACATGAAAATGACGATGATGTTACGCCGGATCATGACACCGGCGAGGCCGATGGCGAAGAGGAGTCCGGAGACAAAGAGGAAATCGTTGAGCGAAGCCATCAGGAGTTATGATTTGGTGCTTTTTGAACTGCGCTTGGAAAGGACGACGACACCGACGGTGGCGACGAGGAGAAGGACACCCATCACTTGAAGCGGGAAGTTGTAGTGACGGAAAAGAGTCATGCCGATGAGGTTGGTATCGGGGAGTTGGGGTGTCTTTTCGTGAGTGAGGGACTTGATGATTTCGGTCTGCCCTTCGAGCTCCGGGCTTTCGGCTGCTGCGGCGAGGACGGCGGGATTGATTTCGCTGAATGCGTCATTGACGGGGCCTTTTTGAATCACTCCAAGGACCTGGAAGACCAGGAGGAGGGGGAGGAGGATGCCGGCGATGACGGAAGGGGTTTTGAACTTCGCCTTGGTCTCTTCCGAAAGATCGAGAAGCATGATGATGAAAACGAAGAGCACCATGATGGCGCCTGCGTAGACGAGAATCTGGACGATTCCGACGAAGAAGGCATTGAGTCCGATGAAGAGGCCCGCCATTCCGACAAAAGAAAGCACCATGGAAAGGGCGCTGGAGACCGGATTGCGAAAACTCACCAGAAGCACCGCGCCAATGACGGCGAGGAAGCTGAAGAGATAAAAGAGAACGGAGTGCATGGTTTACTTCAGGTCATTCCACTTGTTGACGAGGCCGACGCGCTTGCCGCCGATCTCGTAGAGACGGTCTTTATCGTGAACCATTTCCTCGCGGGTGGTTCCGACGACGATGTAGTCGGGGCGGAGATAGATGGCTTGCTCGGGACAAACTTCCTCGCACATGCCGCAGTAGATGCAGCGGATCATGTCGATATCGAATGCTTGAGGGCGTTTTTCGACCCGGGCCCATTCGTCGCCCGCGGGGATTTCGCCCGGAGTGATCTTAATGGCCTTGGGAGGGCAGATGAATTCGCAGAGCTGGCAGGAGACGCAGCGTTCGCGATCCAGTTCGTCGGTGACGAGAGCGGGAGTGCCGCGGAAGTACTCCGGGAGCTGGTCATCCCATTTTTGCTCGGGATACTGCATGGTGATGCCGAGTCCCGAGGAGTTGAGAGCATCTGCGCCCTGACTGCGTCCCATGAGAGACTTAAAGGCATGTCGCAGGGTGATGACCATGCCTTTGAAAATGGATCCAAAGTAGATTTTCTCACCAGCGGTGAGTTTTGGTCGTTTGACTTTGATAGTGGCCATTGGGAGTGAAGGCTACGCGGTGCGAAGGGCGGCGGGTTTGGTTGCCGACTTGGCGATTTTGATCAGGAGGATCGTGGTGATGATCAGGACGAGAGCGGCAATGACTCCCGCAATGATTCCAACGTGAGGAACCGCGAGGATCAGAGCAGCGAGGAAGACGTTGATGAGGGCGGCCTCGAAAAAGACGATCCAGCCGAGGTCCATGAGTTGATCATAGCGGAAGCGCGGGATGGTCCAGCGCACCAAGATGAAGAAAAGGATGAAGACGGTGACTTTGGTGAGGAAGCAGCCGATGTGAATGAGGCTGACCCACCAGGCGCCGGTGGGAAGCGCGCCATCGATCCCGAAGCCGATGGACCAACCACCGAAGAAGAGGGTGACGATGAGGGCCGAGCCAATGATCATAGCGGCGTATTCACCGAGGAAGAAGAGGGCGAACTTCATCGAGGAGTATTCGGTGTGGTAGCCACCAACGAGTTCGGTCTCACACTCGGGGAGGTCGAAGGGCATCCGGTTGGTCTCGGCGAAGATGGAGGTGGTGAAAATAAAGAAGGCGATGACGAGGGGCACGAGCATGAGCCAGCGCTCGAGGGACCAGCCTTCACCCCATACAGGGAGGAGGAGCCAGCCGTTGGCGGCTTGATACTCGACGATATGGCCGAGGTTCAAGGTGCCGAACATCATGAGGACGGGGATGATTGAAAGGCCGAGGGCGATCTCGTAGGAAATCATTTGCGCGCAGGAGCGGACACCTCCGAAGAAGGGGTATTTCGAGTTGGAGGACCAACCGGCGAGCGTGATGCCGTAAACGGAAAGGGAGGCGATGGCGAAGATGAAGAGAGGGCCAACGTTGAGGTCGGCGATTGCCATGGGGATGACTTTTCCATCAAGCTCAAAGGGGCTGCCGAAGGGGATGACGGCCATGGTGATGAGGGCTGGAACCATTGTCATGCAGGGAGCCAGCCAGAAGAAGGCTTTGCGGACATAGGAAGGGGTGAAATCTTCCTTAAGGATGAATTTGAGTCCATCCGCCATGGGTTGGGTCAGGCCACCGATGGGGAGAGCCAGGTCCTTTTTGAATCCCAGGATGGAAAGGGGGATCATGGTGCGGTTCGGGCCGACGCGGTCCTGGATAATCGCGGAGAAGCGACGTTCAAAGATGACGGAGATACTGACGAAGGTCAGGGTCACGCCAAGGAAGACGCCAATCTTGATGGCGGTGGCAATGAGGAGAGTCGTGTCCATGTGGTGCTACGCGAAATTTTTGGGCTTAGCCGACGATTTGGCCGCTGGCGATGCGTGCCTTTTCCTGTTCGATGAGCGGGATGGTCACTCCGGTTTCGGTGATTTGGACTCCTTCGTCGCCGATGGAGCCGAATGACTGGCCGTTGAAGGCTTCGATACTGGAGGCGAGGTCCTTGATGACACCATCGACGGAAGCAGGAACGGTGTAGTCCTTGCTGACGGCGGCGAGAAGGCTGGCGAGAGTTTCCCAATCCTCACGGGCGGAACCGGGGGCGAGAGTTGCCTGATTGGTGCGCTGGAGGCGGCCGGTGACATTCACGTAAGTGGCGCGTTTTTCGGCGAAGCCGGCACCCGGAAGAACCACTTTACTGGCAGCCGCGGTGGGGTTGGCGAGGATGTGGCTGCTGACGAGGTGGTCAAGTTGCTCGAGGTCTTCACTGCGGAATCCGGCTTCTTCGAGGAGGTCTTCCTGGAGGGAGACAAGAGCCTTGATGCGGCCGGAGGAAACTCCTTCGCGGATGGCATCGAGCTTTGCGGCGGGATCGTCGGTGCCGATAATGAGTCCGGCTCCCGTGGTGTTCGGGTTGCGGTCGGCGGAGATGAGCTTGCCATCGGATTTCCCGACACGGGCGACGGTGCTGATGAGATCGGTTCCGAGAGCGTCGGCAAGTTTCTTGGCGAGGAAGAGTTCCTCATTGCTCATGCGGGCGGAAGCGATGATGGCGACCTCGTTCGGCTGGCGCATGTTGAGGCCTTCGGCTGCGGTGGCGATGGCCTCGGTCCAGCTGGTTTCCTGATGCTGAACACCTTTTTTGACCAGAGGGCCGGTGAGGCGGGCATCGGAATGAAGATGGTGGAAGGCAAGACGGTGGCTGTCAGGCATCCAGGAGGAGTTGACGGCATCGTTTTGACGCGGGGTGACGCGGAAGACTTCATTGCCACGGGTCCATACGACAGTGTTGCAGCCGGTGCCGCAGTTGAGGTCGATGCTCTTGGTTTCCTTAAGGAACCAGACGCGCATCTGGAAGCGGAAGTCGTTAGAGGTCAGTGCACCCACAGGGCAGATGTCTGCGGTGTTGAGGGCATAGTTGTTGTCGAGGCGGCGTCCGGGGTGGACGGTGACCGAGGTGTGGGTGCCGCGTTGTGAGAATCCGAGGACGGGTTCTTCGGCGACTTCCTCCATAAAGCGGATGCAGCGGCTGCACATGATGCAGCGCTCGTCATCGAGGCGGATGTTTTCGCCAATGTCGACGTTCTTCGGCTTTTTGATCTTGGTTTCCTGGAAGCGGGAAGTGCCGCGACCGTGTTGGACGGAAAATTCCTGAAGCTTGCACTCACCGGCTTGATCGCAAATGGGGCAGTCGAGAGGGTGGTTGATGAGGAGAAACTCCATCACGCCTTCACGGCAGGTCTCAACCAATTCGCCGGTGGTGCGAATGCCCATGTTCTCGGCGACGGTGTTTGCGCAGGCGATGACAGGTCGTGGCATCCAGCCGATTTCCTGGAATCCATCATCACCGTAAGTGGGCTCTGCACCGGGGGCGGGACGGGGAGGCATGCCCATCTGGACAAGGCACATCCGGCAGTTTCCAGGGGATGAAAGCTTGGGATGATAGCAGTAGTGAGGAATTTCTTTCTCAGCAATCTTGGCAGCCTCAATCATTCGAGTGCCACGTGGGACTTGAATCCAGTGGCCATCAATCTGCACATTGACCATGCCCTTTTCAGCGGCAAGGTCCTTCGGAAGCTTCTGATCGGCAGTGGCCGGGGCGTCTTCGCTCATGGTCAGCGCGGGTTAAATATGGGCATCGGATGCCCGTCGCGGCGGCACTATGCAAGGATGTCCATGCCCCGTAAAGCGACTTTGTGAAATTTTTCACAAAGTCCGACTTTGAAGTAAGAATCAGCGTTTTTTGCGTCGACGGGGGACTTCGGCGAGAAGGGTGGACTCTGCAAGGTCCGAGGGGGCCACGACCGGTTCATCTTTTGGGAGCGCTGCGTGGGCTCCATAGCGGCGCCGGATGATCCTTTGGACCGCCGGATCATCAAGAAAGTATGATTGAAAACTCTTGGTGGGGCACAATTTGAGACCGGTGGAGCGATGGTAGATCTTCCAGACGAGCTCGGAGCAATAAAGTTCGTCGTCACCCCATTTGAAGAGGCTATCGTAATCCTTTCCGAGTTGTTGCGATCCCCATTTGATTGCTTTGGCAAAACTCACGGGATTGATTGCTTCGGGATTTTTGAGTCGCCGGGCATGAAATACCGCGGAGCGCGCTTTCCAGACGTTGAGGGGGACGACGGAGACGGGTTGGATGGCCTCGAGGACATAAAGTTTTCCATTTTGGTTAAAGACGACGCCGCAGTGGGTGTAGCGGGAGCCGGTGGCTGCTTTCACAGCCTGGCCTTGTTCTCCTCCAGTGTCCTGAAAGACGATGTCGCCCGAATGGAGTTGTTCGTAGAGAGGATGATGAATTTGTTTAAAGAGACCGAAGCCGTAGGACTGAAGAGTCAGGAGTAGGGTGAAGATTGGGGTGCGTAACATGTCGAAAGCACGGTAACATTGGGTTTGGGAAATCGGTTATCGATGGTTTCAATGTGAGCATTGAGAGAAGTGATGCTGAAACTTTCAAATTTAGTCTTGCAAGGAATGTATACGAGGCGTATCTCCCCGCCGCTGTTGCGAGACAGTCCACGAAAAATCTCTTCCGAGAAATTGGGTAGGTGGCCGAGTGGTTAAAGGCGGCAGACTGTAAATCTGCTCACGAAAGTGTACACTGGTTCGAATCCAGTCCTGCCCACCAAAAACCCCGCTTCAGCGTGCTGAGGCGGGGTTTTTGGTTTGCGGGGTTTTTGGTTTGGAAAAGGGGGGTGGTGAACTTTAGTGGCCATTCGGTGGTCGAATGGAGGTTGGTTTCAATTGATGGTAGAGGGCTGAGGCTTGGGCTCGGGAGTGGACGTGAAGTTTCTCGTAGATGCGGCGGCGATAGGTGTCGATGGTGTTGTTGCTGACTCCGAGTTCGCTTGCGATTTCTTTGCAGAGATAGCCTTGAGCGAGGAGGCCGAGGACTTGTTCTTCGCGCTTGGAGAGTTGGCTGAGTTCGTTTTCTTCGCCTGCCGGAGTGGAGGTCCGGAAGCATTTGACGACTTTTCTGGCGATGCCACTGCTCATGGGCGACCCGCCTTCGTAGACTTCGCGGAGGGATGAGAGTAGTTGCTCGCGCGGGGTTTGCTTGAGGAGGTATCCGGTAGCGCCGGCTTCCAGGGCTTTGAAGATTCGGTTCGAGTCTTCATAGACGGTGATCATGACAAACTGAACCTTGGGGAGTAAAAGTTTGAGGGAGCGGACACACTCCACGCCGTTCATTCCAGGGAGGTTGATATCGGTGAGGACGACATCCGGTTTGTCGTTGGGGATGGAGTCGTGTGCTTCCTGTCCGTTCTCGTATTGGCTGACGAGGTGGAATCCCGGGGCCGTCTCAATCCAATCGGCATAGATGGATCTTAGTGAGAGGTCGTCCTCGACGATCGTAATGTTTATGTCGTTTATGGAAATGGCCACGGTTTTGATGCTAGCGCAAAATTGAGACAGTGATTGTCACTAGTTTAGGTGACAGGGAAGAGGGGGTTGGCCTTGAAAGGGACGATGAATTCCACGGTGGTGCCTTTTCCAATGGTGCTATGGAAGTTGCAAACGCCTCCGATTTCCTTCATGCGTTTTTCCATGTTCGTCAAGCCGCTGCCTGCATTTGACCGGGCGGGGTCGGAGGGGGCGTTGGGGTCGATTCCTTTGCCGTTGTCCTCAAATTTTAGGATGAAGTGGTGATCTTCAGGGATGAGTGAGATTCTCACTTCGGAAGCCTGAGCGTATTTGACGATGTTATTAAGGGCTTCCTTAGAGGCGAGGAGGAGATTGTGGCGGAGTTGGGCGGAGAGGCTTTGTTCGGGGAGATCGACGGGAAACAGGAGTCGGCAACGAATACCGGCTACGCTGAGGAATTCCTGGGCGTAGGAGCTGAGATAGTTGGCGAGATCATCGAACTCATCGTGCTCCGGGCTGATGGCCCAGACGACGCCGTCCATGGCGCGCATGAGGTTCCGGGTGGTGGAGCGAATTTGGCCCATCGCTGATTGGGGTTGGTCGTTTTCAGCGGAGGATGACTGGCTGAGGAGGGAGATGCGGGTGAGGCTGGCACCCAGATCATCGTGAATGTCGCGGGCGATGCGGCTGCGTTCCTGTTCAAGTGCTTGTTTGGCCGCGATGGCTTGAAGTTGGTTCTGATGTTTGCGCCGAAGGCCCAGGAAGACGATTCCGCCGGCGATGAGAGCGGTGAGGGTGGCGATTCCGAATTTAAACCACCACGTTTCCCAGAAAAAGGGCTTCACCTTGATGGTGACGGAGGCGCCCTCCTTGTTCCAGTCTCCGGCGCCGTTGCTGGCGATCACCTGGAAGCGATAGTTTCCGGCGGGAAGGCGGGGGAAGGTGACCCGGCCTTGTTTGTCGATGACCTGCCATTTTTTATCGACAGGATGGAGGCGATAACGGGTGAGGGTGTTTTCGGGGGTGGCAAAGTTGAGGGCGGCAAAGGAGATGACCAGGTTGTCGTGGTCCGGAGGAAGGGTGATTGCGGGGTTAGGATCACTCAAATCGGCGGTCCGGGAATTGATATCCGGAGGAAGGATCGAGCGCTTTTTGAAGAGAGCGATGGGCTCGTTGTTCAATGAGATGTTCTCGAGGATGACAGGAGGTGGAGGAGTGTTGTTGAGGGCGTCATTCGTATTGACCTCCAGGAGTCCGCTGTGGGTGCTGAAGTAGAGTTTGCCGTTTGGGTGGTTAACGGAGGAAGGGGCGTAATCGCGACTGGGCTGAATGCTGGGGAGGCCGTTGTCCCGACCATAGACCTGACAGTAGAGATGGGAGGAATCCGAAAGAAGGTGTTCAAGGGAGAGCCGGAAGAGGCCCCGGTTTGCGGCGATCCAAAGATTGCCGTTGGGGTCATGCTGGATTTGCGAGAGGTAGTCGTCGTGCAAGCCGTTTTCAGTAGTGAGTCGGCGATAGGTGCCGTTTTTAAGATGTCCCAAGCCGTCACCGGCATATCCGATCCAGAGGCTGCCATCGGGGGTTGCGTGGAGGGTCCGGATGGAGCGGAGGGTGGGGCCATCGATTGCGGATTCATCGATGAGTTCTTGTCCGTCGACGCGGAGGAGGTGTCCCTCTGCGGTACCGATCCAGGTGGTCCCGTCGGTGGTTTCCGTAATTGCCCGGATGGGCTTGAGGGAAATGGGTGAGCTGATTGGGGTGATCCCGTTGTTTTGGAGCAGGTAGAGTTTGTCCGGTCTGCTGGTGGCAATCCAGAGGCCTCCATTCTTTGAAGGATGAAGTGAACGGATGGAGTTGCTGGCCAAGGTGTGGGCAGGGTCCAGGGGGTGGACTTCATTGTCTCGAATTTCGAGGAGGCCGTGTTGCTGGGTTCCTACCCAGATTCGTCCCCGGGTGTCGGAAGTGACGCAGTTGGCCAGACAGTTTTGAGGGAGCTTGTCGAAAAGCTGCCACTGAAGAGCCTCTTTGACGGCCAGTTGACCGTCGAGGCTGGTGATCCAGAGACGTCCGGAGGCATCCCGGCATACAGAGCGAACGGATGGGAGAGGGAATCCTTCGCCCGGGCTGGTGAGTTTGGCAATACGGGGAAGGATCAGGTTGAGGCCGCCGCCATTCGTTCCGGCCCAGATGTTTCCATCGTGATCCTCGGAAATGCAGTTGATCCAGAGATGGGATGTGGGAACGCTTTGCAGTTGTGCCTGATGGAATCTGAAGAGCCCTTTTTGGCGGGTGCCAATCCAGATGGCGCCCTTGTGATCTTCCTTGATGGCGGTGACCTGGGTGTCCGGGGGGAGGCGGGTAATCGTTGTTTGCGAATCTGCGCTTTTGAAATGGATGAGATTGGATTCGTGGGTGATCCAGAGGCCGGAATCGCGGGAGGCGGCAATTTTGATCGGTGATTTTTTAAAGTCGAAAACCTCTTCAAATCCAAGGTCCTTGAAAACCTTAAGTTTTGGGCCGGAAGCAAGCCAGATGTTGCCATCGGAATCACAGGCGGTGCCGGATTGTCGAGCCTGAGGAACTCCTTGGTTTTTGCCAAAGCGAGTAACCTTGCCATTTTCCACCAAACAAACCCCGATGGTGTAGGCGATCCAGATGCGCCCCTGAAGGTCCACGGTGAGGTTGGAAGTTCGTCTGTTGATGACTCCATCGGCTTCGGTAAGGGTTTTTACCGAGGTGTCTCCAATGCTGATAATGGGCCCACGTTCCATGCCCATCCAGACCTGCCCCTGATGATCCAGGGTCATGGAGTGGACTTGTTTGCTGGGGAGGTTGGGAATCTCCCGAAGGGGGAGGGTGGTGAAGCTGATTCCATTGAAGCGGATGAGTCCGCCATTGGTGCCGATCCAGAGGTAGCCCTCGGAAGATTGTGCGATGGCGGAGACGCTATTGTCGGGGAGGCCGTCCTCGGTTTGCCAGACGCGGTAAAACCAATTGTCCGAGATTGTTCCGTATCCGACCAGGGATTGAACCAGGAACAGAAGTGCAAAATGGAGTCGCGCGCGCATCTCGGGTTGCAGACGATAGAGATTACCAAATGAAACCCAATCTCGAAATCGAACAGGGAGGGATTGCCCGAATGAGGGATCAATTTTTGATGAGACCACCGCCGAGAGCGGTTTGGGGCGGCCTTTTCATTAGGATGATTTCTGAAGAGGAGAGGTTAGGTGGCGACTGTTTGTGGGGTGGAAATTCACTCAAAGAAAAACCCTGCCCCCGATGAGAGGCAGGGTTCTTGAGGGAGAAGAGATGCGTTGTGATTCCCTAAATTTGAGGATTAGTTTTTGATGACAGTGAAGAACGCTTTTTCGGCACCGCCGACCACATCAACAGGGAAGGTGTATTCCGTCACACCACCATCCTCGGCGGCGGGAATTCCATCATCGACCTCAATATCGAAAGTCACGAGGTCCAGAGAAGAGAAAATACTGTATGAGTCTCCCGGATTAGAGGTCCAGGTGACGGTGACTTCGCTATCCGTTCTGCTGATGCTCAGGATCTCCAGGTCTCCGATGGCGACGCCTTCGACAGTGACAGTGCCAAATCCGGAGAATTTGGTGTCATCCTGATTCGCGAGGGGGGCCGCTGAAGAAGAGCTCCCATAAACGCCGGGAGCCTTGCGGGTCCCGTCGATGAACAGATTGCCGACGGTTTCGTTTTCCTCGACTTCGACAGTGCCCCCATTGATCACAAGCGAGGTGGCGTCTCCGATGGCATCTCCATTGAGGAGACGGAGCTTCCCTCCATTGACGGTGGTAGGACCGGTGTAGGTGTTGACTCCGAGGAAGACAACGGTGCCGGTGCTGGTTTCATCAATGGTGACACTCATCGATTCTTCGCTCTCAGCGCTCTCAACGATGGGGCGGGAGAAGGTGAGGTTACCGCTTCCCTGGTGATTAATCAGGAGGGAGTCAGCCAGGATGAGATTACCGTAGTTCTCGGGAACGTTGGGAATGAAGGCATTATTGACATTTCCGAGGTCGATATTGCTCTCCGCGCCCTCGGCGACGTTAATTTCCGTGGGGTCCACAAGGGAATCGGTTTCCAGGGTGAGGCTTGCGGCAAGTCCCGGGGCATTGTTGACGAGGTAGCGAACTCCGAAGAAGGGTTGCGTGACCGTGGGATCGACGAACTCCGTGAAATTGAGAGAGCGCACAGTGCGATCTCCATTCAGGAAGGTTTGCGCGGTGACGGCAAACTCGTCCATGAAGAAGAGATCGGTGGTGTTGTCGAAGGGCGGGGTGTTGTTATCGAGCCAGTTGTCACCATTACCCCAGGAACCAATGCCTTGGGCGATCCAGCGGAACTGGGGTTCTTCAACCGTGATGAGGCCGGAATCTCCGTTGGGAAGACCGCCGACTGCGGCCCGGATGACTCCGGTTCCGAGGTTTTGGGCGGTGAAGGTGGCACTGCCGCCGCCGTTGTCGACGAGGTCTCCGGCTACCAGCGAGTCGGTGATGTTTTCGAGGGTGAAGACAGCACCGGATTCGAGGGCGATGAAGTTTCCGACCGAGTCGCGGGAGATCGCGAAGACATCGAGGGTGTCGGCGGGATCGTTAATCCGGAAGGAAGTGTTGCCGATGGGCGTTCCGGTTCCGTCATTGGCCGATTCGACGCTAAGCACTGAGGCCGGGCCGGCACTGAAGGTAATGGTTGAGCTCTCGGGGCTGGAAACGAGCAAATCTCCGCCCGTTTGGTTGGCGATGAGGGTGATGTCTTCCGCCACGGTGTATTGAACGGCGGGGAGAGTCACTGAATTCGTTCCCGACAGAATGGTGGCGGTATTGCCACTCAGGACTCCGGTGCCATTAGGGGTGGAGAGGGAGATGGTGGTGTCTTGACTGACTCCACCAGCCAAGGGGGAGCCATTACCGTCCTGGGCTTGCACGGTGACGGAAAAGTCTTCCCCGGCGGTCGCGGTCGCGGGTGCGAGGGTGATCGCCAACTGGTCGGCACCAGCGGAGCTCCTGGAGATTGCCAAGTTGTCGATCCAGAGATCGTGGCCACCAGCGTTATCGCCCGCTCCACCTGAGAAGGTGAGGAGGAATTGGACCGTGCCGCCGTTTTCGAGAATCGAGTCGGCAAGGCCGGAGAGATCATGATCGATGTCGTCTCCCTGGTTATTGTCGGGCGGAAGCCCTCCTTGAGATTTAATTTCAAGATCACCGGAAGTGTAGACGTTCCCGGCAGTAATGGCCCCGCCTGGCTGGACGTCCAAGGTGTATGTTCTGGGTGCTTTGGGACGGAACGCGAGGGCGTCCATGTGGAAGGCGTTGAGAGCGATGTCCTCACCGGAATTGTTGGTGATGGTCATGGTGATCGTTCCGCCAGTCGTTGCGTTGGACAGTTCGAGGTTCAGACTGGAAGTGCTCTGATCCCCGACGAGCGTGTCTGCCGGGGGTGGGCCCACATAGGTTCCCCATGTGCCATCGCTACTTGAGCCTCGTGCGTCGAAGGCTATCCAATTTCTGCCTTCGCCGGTAGTGACCAGGCTTGCGGTAACGCCGGTTGCGACAATGGGTGCGTCGACAGGCACGTCGTCGGCTCCTGAGCCGGCAAAATTATCCCATCCTGCGACGATCTGCGCGGATGAGGTAGCTGCGGAAAGGGTAACAAGCGCGGCTGCTGCCAGCCACGATTTCCCTTGGTGTGGTAATTTATTTAGGTTCATTTCGATACTGATGGATTGGCTTTGGGTTGGGATGTTTGATTCACGGGGACGCGTTGGGGTCTCGGCGATGAAGATCCGTGAAACGTTTCCTGTTTAGCAGGTCATGTTATAGGAAGAGAACGGTTTTTTGTCTTGTCACTAGAACACGTGACATGCGGGCGAGGGATTTTTACCTACGGTTGGCGGGGTAGTGACTCACTTTTGCAGACTTTTTCTAGGAGTATTGATTTTGCTTTGTCCGATAGGGGCGAAGGAGAAGAATATTCTTGTTTTCTTCATGGACGACCTCCGGCCTGAGTTGGGTTGTTATGGTGTAGACGGGGTCCTGAGTCCCAACATTGATGCTTTAGCTTCCGAGGGGATGCTGTTTGAGAGGGCCTATTGTCAGCAGGCAATCTGTGCGCCTTCCCGGATCAGCATGCTCTCGGGGCTGTATCCCGATACGAGCGGGATTGATGATCTTTGGACGCCGTTGAGAAAGAAGCATCCGGAGGCGATGAGCATGCCGCGTTATTTTAAGGAGCGAGGATATGTGACGGCTTCGTTTGGAAAGGTCTATCATCATCAACGCGATGATCAGGAGAACTGGGTGGAGCACCTGGATCGGCCGGGGGTTCTTTATGCGTCCAAGGAGGTGGTCGCCTCGATGGAAGAGCGGAAAAAGGCGGCCCGGAAGAAGGGGCTGTCTCCGCTGGAGGTTTCGGCAGCGAGCAAAGGGCCGGCGGTGGAGGTTGGGGAGGTCGCCGATGAGGTTTACCAGGACGGGGCGGTGGCGTTGCAGGCGATTGAGTCGCTGCGCCGGAACAAGGAGAAGTCGTTTTTTATGTGTGTTGGTTTTGCGAAGCCGCATTTGCCCTTTGCGGCTCCCAAAAGGTATTGGGATTTGTATCAGCGGGAGGAATTTGAGGTGCCGGGTCGGGCACTTCCCGAAGGTTCGCCCGAGATTGCGTTTACGAAGTGGAATGAATTGCGGTCTTATGAGGGGATTCCGACGGAGGGGGATTTGAGTGATGAGCTGACGCGGGAGTTGAAGCACGGCTATGCGGCTTGTGTTTCCTATGCGGACGCGCAGGTGGGGAAGGTGATGGCGGAGCTGGATCGCTTGGGTTTGAGGGAGGATACGATTGTGATTTTGTGGGGTGACCACGGATACAAACTGGGGGATCATGGGCTTTGGTGTAAGCACACTAATCTGGAGCTGGATACGCGGGTGCCGTTTCTGGTGTCGGCTCCGGGGTTTGCGAAGGGGGCGCGATCGACTGCGCTGGTGGAAATGGTCGATGTCTTTCCAACGCTGGCAAAGTTGACCGGTGGGGAGGTGCCGGAGTCGTGTGACGGGATGAGTTTGGAGCCGGTATTGCACGATGCGGACGCGGGCATTCGGCCCTTTGCGTTGAGTCGTTATCCGCGGGGCTCAACCGTTGGCTACAGCATGCGAACTGATCGCTGGCGCTACACGGAATGGATTCAGGTGGACTCTCGAAAGATTGTGTATCGGGAGCTTTTTGATCATGCGGAAACGCAGATGGCTCCGAGGAATTTGGCGAAGGTCGCTGAGCACGCCGAATTGGTTGCGGAGTTGTCGAAGCAATTGGATTCGGTGGCGCGAGTGAGTGCGAGCAAGGTAAAACTGAAGAAGTAGGAATGATGAATTTATTGAAAAAACAGGGGGCGGGAATGCTCCTGGCGATGTTGATATGTGGTGGCGTGGATCTTGGATTTGGGGCCGAGGTGATTGAGCCACCTGCGGGAGGCGAGGAGGTGGTTTCCTTTTCCAGGAGCGGAAAGCTTCGATTGAGTGAAAAGGCGGGGGAAGCGGAGAATCAGTGGATTCAGATTGAGGGGATGCCGTTTGCGGAAGCGCATCAGGTGGAATTAACGAAGGTTCCGAAGGCGGCCAAGGATTTGCAGCTCATTGTTCCGCTGCAGAAATCGATTCAAAAGGGAGACGCGGTATTGGTGTCCTTTTGGGTACGTCGTCCGAAGTCGGCGGGGGAGCCGGGGCCGGCGAGTCTTTTTGTGCAGGCGGGGGCGGGGCAGAAGCGGTATGAATTTAAGTTTTCGCCGTTTCGGAAGTGGGAACAGCACGTGAGGGCCTTTGAGGCGCCGTCGGATTTTGATTTCAAGAAGGGGAACGTGAGTTTTCATTTGGGAGCGGCCGAGCCCGTGATCGAGATCGCTAATTTACGAGTGGTGAATTATGGGTCGAAGGTGAAGATCTCGGAGCTTCCTGAATCGAGGGTCACCTACGAAGGTCGGGAGCCGGATGCAGCGTGGCGGAACGAGGCGCTGGCCCGGATTGAGAAGATTCGGAAAGCGGGGCTGGTGGTGAAGGTGGTGGATGCGGATGGAAATCCGGTCGAAGGTGCCGAGGTGAAAGTTGAGATGCAGCGGCATGCGTTTCGATTCGGGAACACGGTGAACGCCCATCTTTTGGGGGCCGGAGAGGAGGGGTTTCCTTACACCAAAGTGCGCAATGGGCAGAAGTTCGTGACGACGTGGGCCGAGGCCCAACGGTATCGCGAGGTGGTGAAGGATTACTTCAATGCAGTGACCTTTGAGAGTGAGTTTCGGCCCCATGTTTGGAAGCAGCAGACGAGTGGGAGTGAGCGGGGGAAGAAGAGTTATGAGATTCTGATGGGGTCGGCGATCCCTTGGCTGAGGGAGCACGGGATCGGGATCAGGGGGCACTATCTCTCCTGGGGAGCGATGGATTTTAATGCCATTGAGAAGGTTTACGTGGGGAATCCCGAGGGTCACCGGAAGTGGCTGTGGGAGCATATGGCGGATGTCTTGGGGAAGACCGAAGGATTGGTGACGGAGTGGGATACCATCAATCACATCGTGGCTTGGGGGAAGCATACCTACGAACAGGAGTATGGCGGAATGGAGATTCTGGCGGAGATCATGGCGGAGGCGCGTCGCCTTGCGCCGGAGACGACGCATGCGATCAATGAAGGGAAGATTTTGCCCGAGGGATATAAGCGGGAACCTTACAAGAGGGTGATTCATTTTCTCAATGAGAAGGGGCAGGCGCCGGACACGGTGGGTTTTATGGCGCACTTTGCGCTGACTTCGCTGACCCCGCCGGAGGAGCTGCTGGAGGTTTACGATGATTTTGCAACGATCGCGCCACGGCTTCAGTTGAGTGAGTTTGATGTGGAAGCGGGGGACGATGAGAAGTTGCAGGCGGATTACTATCGGGACGTGATGCTCGCGACCTTTAGTCATCCGAGTTTCCATGCGATTGTGCAGTGGGGATTTTGGGAGAATGCGCATTGGAAGCCGCACGCGGCCCTGTGGCGCAAGGACTGGAGCTTGAAGCCAGCGGGAGAGGTTTACGTGGATCTGGTAAAGAAGCAGTGGTGGACGGACGAGACACTCAAAAGCGATGCAGAGGGAAAGGGACAGGTTAGCGGGTTTTTGGGAGACTACGAAGTGAGTCTGATCCACGACGGGAGAACCATCACGAAAGTGGTGAGCTTAACCCGTGAGGGTGCGGAGGTGATTTTTTCTCCGGGCGATGAGTAGGAGAATGCGGCGTTCTTTTGTCACTGGAATACGTGACAAGACGTGACCGGACCAGGTGGCTAGCCTTCCTGCAATTGAGTTTAGATGTCGAGAAGGGCTTCACTCGAGTGATCCGGAGGTCGCTTTGGAGAACCGCTTAGGAGGCGAGGTCGGGCTTGCCGATCGTTGGGACTTATAATTTTAAATCGAATGAAATCACACCTCGTTCCCTGTCTTCTTGCGGCCCTGCCTTTTATTGGTGAGGCGGGGCTGCTTCTCAACGAGTTTTCGGCAACTCATTCGGATCATCTTTTGGTGCGTGAAGCGGGGGAGTATCCCCGGGTTGGAAATACCATTCCCTGGAGATCGGCGGACTACGATGATACCGGATGGCAGGAGGGAAACGGGCCCTTTGGTTCGGGTGTTTCCGGGCTGACGGTGGGGACGGATGTGACGGGGGAAGTGCAGGGTCGGACGCCAAGCCTCTATTTGAGGAAAGAATTTAACGCTTCGGCGGGAGAGGCGGCGAGCAATGCGACGCTGCAGTTCGAGGTGCGCTATGATGATGGGTTTATTGCGTTTCTCAATGGGGTGGAAGTGGCGAGGAGAGGGATGGGTTTTGCGGGGATGTTCGGGTATCACGATCAGCCCGCCTATGTGAGCCACAGTCCTTCATCCACTGAGACGATTGATTTGGGGGTGGCGAGTTCCCTATTGCAAAGCGGGGATAATCTTCTCTGTGTTCAGGTCCATAACGAGACGGGTTCCTATGGTGGTGATCTTTATCTCGATGCCGAGTTGAGGCTTGAGGGCGGGGCGGTGATAGTGGAGGGGGATTCGTCCTGGCGTTATTTTGCGGGAAGGGCGGCTCCTTCGGGTGGGTTGGTTGATTACGGATTACTGGGGAAGGAATTGGGGGAGGCTCCCGATGTGTTGTGGGGGACGATTTCGTTTGATGACTCGGTTTGGGCCTCCGGAGTGGGTCCGGTGGGATATGATACTGCCGATCCCGCCGATTATGTGGTGGGGACGGATGTGCTTTCCGAGATGCACGGGGTGACTCCTTCGGTTTATCTCAGACACAACTTTGTGGTTACGCAAGCGGAGGCGGATTCGGCCTTTCCGCTTTCGCTGGAAGTTGATTTTGACGACGGGATGATCGTTTACCTGAATGGATTCGAGGTCTATCGCGACAATGTGGGAACGGCGGGAGTTGCGACAGGGCACGAAGTGGATGCCGACGGAAACCATCCGGCGACGGGTGATGGGGGAAGTGCGACCGATCGATCCCAGATGATCACGCTGGGAGCTGCGCAAAGCTTGTTGGTGACGGGAGACAATGTGTTGGCGATTCAGCTTCACAATGCATCGTCCACGAGTTCCGATTTGATCGGGAAGGCGACTTTGAGCACGACGGGAGCGAGTCCCCGGGTGTTGGTGTCACCAACGGATGCGCTGCGATACTTTGTGGGGATCGAGGAGCCGGCGGCCCTGGTGGGGGAGGATGATCTTGGTGCGATTGAGGAGCCCTTTGATTCCGAGAATGATTGGATCGAGATTCGAAATCCGGATGGGGTCGCCGTTTCCCTGGATGGTTGGTCCTTGAGTGATGATCCCACCGACACGAGGAAGTGGAGCTTTCCCGCCGATGCGGTGATTCCGTCGAACGGGTATTATGTGGTGATGGCCAGCGGGCTCGATCTTTCACCGGGAGCGGATGGGACGACCTATGCCCACACCAATTTCAAGTTGTCAGCCGGGGGGGATCAGATGGTGCTCACGCGTCCGGACGGGGGCGTGGAGGATCAATTGCCGGGGGATTATCCGGTGCAGACGTGGCGTTATACCTACGGGCGGCAGTCGGACGGAGCGTGGGGTTACCTTTCATTAGGTACGCCGGGGGCGGCGAATGTGGGGGCGGCGTTGGGTGAGGCACCGGGGCTTCCGCTGGTGAGTGTGGAGGGAGGGTTTTATGCGTCGACCCAGACTGTGTCACTGAGTTCGGCGACTCCGGGGTCGACGATTCGTTTTACGACCGACGGGAGCGATCCATTGGATGGGATTTTGTATACGGGCCCCATCCAGGTGGCATCGAACAGGGTGATTCGGGCGCGGTCGATGATGACGGATGCGATTCCTTCGGAGATTGTGACGCATACCTATCTCATCAACCAGGGGGCGGCGTACCAAAGTATTCCGGCGATGATCCTGAGTGGCGATCCGGAGAAGACGTTTTACGGTCCCAATACGTCGGGAGGTCCCAGCAATGGTGAGGGGATTTTTGCGATCAACGGGGGGAATTATGATGGGGGGAGTTGGAGTGACAATGGAGAGACGACGGCGTTTAACAATGCGGCTGGCAGCGGACGATCGAACGAAAAGTATGGAGCTCTCGAGTATTTGCCGATGAGCGGGGAGCCCCTGCGGACGGAGCTTGGGATGCGGGTGGCGGGGAGCGGACACACCCGGGTCCGGCTTAAGATTACCGATCCGATGGATCAGCCGTTCACGTCGACGTCGACGTCATCGACGAAGTTTGAGAAGCCTTCGTTGAATATTTTCTTTCGCCCCGAGTTTGGAGACCGGCCGATTAACTATCCTTTCTTCGGGAGCAACTCCGTGACCGAGTTCGATAGTCTCCGGGTGCGTGCGGGGAAGAACGATTGGTACAACCCGTTCATCAAGGACGAACTGATGAGGCGTCTTTTCATCAGGAGCGGTCAGGTGGGGAGCTACGGGACGATTCACACCTTGTGGATCAACGGAGTTTACAAAGGGTATTACAACAGTGCGGAGCGGGTGCGGGAAGGGTTCATGCAAGCGCATTACAACAGCAATGAGTCGTGGGATGTTCAGCAGGTAAACTCTTTCTCCAGCGGCGATCCGATCAACTGGAACAAGATGATTTCTTATCTTCGGACGGCCGATCTGACGACGGAGGCCGGCTATGCGGGGGTGCATGATTACCTGGATGTGGACAACTACATCGATTACATTTTGGTCAATGCCTACGCGGCGATGGGTGACTGGCCTCACAACAACTGGATTGCGGCGAGGGAGCGGACGTCGCTGGGTCGGTGGCGTTTTTATGTGTGGGATGCGGAGGGCTCGTTCGGGTTTGCGGGCCGGAGTACGTCGACCAATTCCTTTACCGAGCAGCTGACGCTGCCGAACGATCGTTTCCCGACCGGTGATGCGTATACGACGAACAGCCAATATATTCAGGCGATGTATACCTTGTTGAAGGAGTCACCCGAGTTCCGGCTTCGCATGGCCGATCGCGGTCAGAAGCATCTCTACAATGGCGGGGCGCTGGTGACTTCCGAGATTTCGACGGTATACGACGAATTGCGGAACGAGGTGACGCCGATTATCGAGGAGACGATCGGCGGGTCATTTCGGTCGTCCTTTTACACGGGTTGGATTGCGAACGGGGCGCGCTTCAATGCGCTGACGAGCCAGCTCGTGAGTGAGGGGGCGTGGCCATCGGTTGATGCACCCGCTTTGAACCAGCATGGCGGGGAGATATCGTCGGGATTCCAGCTGGGTTTGAGTAATCCGAATGGTGGCGGGGTGGTTTATTTTACGACTGATGGAAGTGATCCCAGGGTATTGGGCGGCGGAATCGCGGGGACTCCTTACGCGGGGCCGGTGACGCTCAACGATGACACGAGGGTGCGGGCCCGGGTCCTGGAAGGGGGCACCTGGAGTCCGGAAATTGATGTCGAGTTCACGCTGCCCTTTGCCCATCCGACCTTTATGTCCACTGTGAATGCCGATTGGACCGCAGATGGGAATTGGTCGAGTTCTCCTGCGGCGTATCCCAACGGGAGCGGGGTTACGGCGGTGGTGCCGGGTGCGGTGGGTGCATCGCGTAATGCGGAGCTTCGAGCTCCGGTGACGGTGGGCAAGCTTCACTTCGATCTGGAAAGTTCGGAGAGCCGGAGCCGAGTCCGGGATCGTAATACGGGGAACACGTTGACGTTTGCCGATTCGGGTGGGACGGCGGAGATTTCAGTGACCGGTCTTGGTTCGGGGTATGGAGAGCTTGAAGTGGAAGCGGGGACGGTTCTGGCGAGTGATTTGAGATTGGATGTGCAGAATAAGGCCGGTGATTCCGAGTATGGCGCGCTGCGTTTGCGAAGCGGGTTCAGTGGGTCAGGCGGGCTGGTGAAGGCGGGGCCGGGGATTGCGTCGATGACGGGAGATGGCAAGAATTACACCGGAGCAACGGTCGTCGAACGGGGCGTGCTTCAGCTCACCGCACCTGCTGCTCCGGTAGCCAGTAGTTCGGTTGCGGTTCTGCCGGGCGGGCAGCTCCGGTTGACATCGGGAAGTGGAGTTGGAGGACCGGCACGGGACTACTCCTTTGGTGGGAATTTAGGCCTCTCGGGAATCGGCAGGGGGAGTGAAATCGCGGACGGAGCGGGAAACGGGAAGTTGGGTGCTTTGCGTTATGACCCGGGAACCAGTGGCAACCATGCGTTGATTTCGACGTCGGTCTCGCTGGAGGCGACTGCGGAGATTCATGTGGCGGGGTCCGATAACCTGCTGGAATTGGCGATGCCCCTGACAGGAGTCGGGCCGCTGGTGAAATCGGGTGGTGGCACGCTTTTTCTGAATGGCGACCAAAGCGCGTCGTCTTATCCAATTACGGTGGATACGGGAGGGCTCGAAATTCAGGGGACAGTGGGTTCCGCGCTTTATTTGTCTCCAACAGCGACCCTTAAGGGTCATGGGAGCGCGGGGTCGATCACGGGAGAGGGGAGGATTGTGCTGGAGCAGACCTTACTTCAGGCACCTGCTTCCAACGCGAGTGGTTATTCGTTTGTCTTTGGGGCGAGTGGGCTTCCTGATTTCAACCAACCAGCTCTTTCGGTGAATGCCGCGATGCTTTTGGAAGAGGCTCCAACCGGAGTTCTGGGGCTGGATTTCTATCTTACGGGGAGTGCCAATACGATGGGGGCGGTTTCCCGTGGAGGGTTGGTTGTTCCGGTTTCCGAAGATTTGGAAGGCGCGTTGTTGTCGGCCCAGATCAGGGTCTTTTCGGCTGATCCTGCGGGCGTTCATGCCTTTGAGGGGCAGACCTGGAGTCCGGTGACGGATTTTGAGCTGACCTCGGTTGTTTCCGAGATCGGGCAAGCGTCGCCGTTTGGCGAGGTGAGAATCCTGGAACTGAGGAATGGCGGGGGGACATCAAGCAGTTTCGAGGGTTGGCGCCAGGAGCGGTTTAGCGAAGCGGAGCTTGCGGATCCGGCCATTTCCGGGCCATTGGCCAGCCCCTTTGATGATGGGATCAGCAATCTTATCCGCTATGCCTTTGGGGTTCCAAACGGGGTCCGGGGGGAGAGCTTCCTTCCCCGGCTGACTTCGACATCAGCGGGGGTTGGAGTTGAATTTCCGTTTGAGAGCGGACGGAACGACATTGAAGTGGTGGTGGAGTCGACGGATACGCTGGATGATTGGTCTTCGGCGACCCTTTTGTTCAATTCGTCCCTGGGATTCACTCCTACAGCGAATGGGGAAGGGCGGATCCGGATTGCTGATTCCCGGGTGGAGGTGGGGAAACGGTTCTACCGGGTTCGGGTGACGGAGCGATGATGGGTGTCTCGGGCGGTGGTGGTTGTCACGTGTTTTAGTGACATGACAGGTGAGAGGGGTGTCGGTATTCTGCTGCCTATGAATCGATTCCTGAAAAGATGGCTGAAACAGTCAGGGGCCATGAGGCTCATGGGCTGTCGTCTGTTTACGTGACATGACAACGGAGCCTTTTTGTTCAATTCTGGCCCTCAGTTGTTCTTGCTTTGAATAGAAAAACCAATGCGGGGCTGCAACAATACGACTATTATGAAAATAAGAAACAAAACAACATTGCCCAAGCTGGCAGTTCTACTGGCTGCGGGCACGATGAGTGCCTCCGGTGCGGTAATCGCTGGTTGGGATAGCGATTGGAGTACTACGACTGCAGATCAACTCGTTGGTGCAACGGGTGTGAGAGCAGATGTTAGTGGAACTGGTCTGGGAATCAATTTCCGTGGAAGTAGTGACGATGGAACCTTTGGGTCGATCGCTGGCGCGGACCCATCATTTGGAACTGCAGCTGCAGATCACAAGTTGGGTGGTCGTTTCTCTACCACAGCTGCTGCTACTGTTGACTTCACGGTAACCGATACTTCAGGATTGGATCGTGATTTGACTACTTTCAGTTTCGATTCGGTCACCAGGAATGGAACGCAGGTCGGAAGCTTTACCCTGAGTGTTGTTTCCGGTGGTGCGCTTACACCGGGAACTGTGGGGACCGGAAATATTGCCGCTAGTTTCACGGCGAACTTCCTTGAAGATTATGACGTTTCTCTTACGGGGTTGGCTGACAATACCCTTGAGGCTAACGGGTCGGTGACTTTCCGACTTGCTTTTGTGCAGTCTACAGCAAAGCACCTTGAGCTTGATAACGTCGCTGTTAGCGGGGTTGCATCAGTTCCCGAGCCATCGTCCGCTCTCCTTCTTGGGTTGAGTGGTCTCGCTCTCATGGCACGTCGGCGCAAGTAGTCGGCAGTGCTACGATAAGATTTTTATCGTGTGTATATTGGGAGGGTGTGTCGCGAGGCACGCCCTCCTTTTCTTTGAACTTTTACCAAGAACAACTTACTGGAAATGAAACAGGTTATCTTCGTCGCCTTTTTAATGATCGGAGTTTGCGTCGGGCAGACGTTCAATGAGAGCGGCGGTTTGGTGGTGATGGAGATGGAGAGTACCCCATCGGTTCGGGGGCAGTGGCAGGAGGAGAGTTCGCTTTCGGGATTTACGGGGTCGGGTTACTTGCGGTTTTTAGGGAACACTTTTGAGACGGGGCCGGCGGATTCTCCGCTGGAGTTCAATTTTAAGATTAATCAGGCGGGCTTGTATTATTTGCACCTGCATTGCGCGAAGGAGACGCATGAGGGGCGCACGGATGTGGCGAACGATTGTTATGTGCGGGTTGAAGGGGATTACACGGCGGGGCCGGGACCGCATGACGGGCATGGCGACAATGCGTCGTTGGCCTTGCTGCAGGCGGATACGAAGTATTTTGGAGGAGCGACGAATGCGTGGAAGTGGGAGAACGGTCAGGATTCGTCGGGTGGAGCGGGGAATCTCGATCCGGGTGGTCACCAGAACAAGCGGGTGGCGGTCTATGACTTTAAGGCTGGTGAGACCTACAAGTTGGTGGTGTCGGGGAGGTCGAAGTTTTTCCGGATCAATCGTCTCGTTTTCCGGCACAGTGGGACGGCGGCGAGTGTCGCTCAGGATTTGAGCACTCCGGAGTCGGGCGTGTTATCGGGGGGCGTGAGTTATCTTTACGATGCGCGGACGGATTTCCCGAGTATCGATGGAGGAGACGTTCCTTACTACAAGGACAATGGAAATGGCGCGCTGGCGATTGCGGCGAATGTTGTGGCGAATCGCACGGGCTTTGCGCGGGCCTCGCGGACCTTTGAGGGAGTTTCGGGGACTTATGATGTGACGATCACGACGATGACGGAGGAAGATGGGGAGTCGGAGTATCGGCTGCTGGTGAATGGGGTTCAGGTGGCGACTTACACGAATCCTTTTGTGTTCGATCCGCCGGAGTCGCCGCTCGATTTGCAGCCGAATACGCACACGTGGACGGGGATTACGATTCCGGGTGGGGCGACGATCGCAGTGGAGTCGAATGCCGATACGAACGGGGAGATTCCCGAGGAAGGCGGGACGGCTTGGGCGCGGGGAAGGTGGAGTCAGATTGAGTTTGTGAATACCGATGCGAATTCGGTGGTGAAGCCGCCTGCGGGAAGGTTGGCGATTGTCTCCGATGGAAACTCACCGGACCCGGATGACATCGGGGCGAAGGCGGTGATGTTTGGCATTTTAAAGGGCGCAAGTATGCAGGATCGACTGGTGCATGTGTCGCATTCTTGTGATCTCGATCCTTTTTCCAACCCGGGGAACCAGACGATTGATGCTCCGAACGAGCTTCGGCGTCAGAACAAGCTGCACCAACTGACGGGCGAGGGGATTGGCTTTTTTGGGCCCTTTCCGAATTTGGCGGACTACTACAACTGTCGGACCGAGCAGCAGGCGGCGGTGGATGACTTGCGGGATGCGATTAACGCGTCATCGGCGAGTGATCCTCTGTGGATCGTGGAGGGCGGGGAGCCGGATGTGATTGGCTATGCGCTGCAGGCGGCGACGGCATCGAAGCGGCAGTTTGTGCACGTCATTTCCCATCATCCGGCAAACGACAACAGTGGCGACTTTTTCACCTGGCAGCAGATTTTGGACTTCGGAGTGACGGAGCATCAGATTGGTGATCAGAACGTGGGACTGCAGGTTCAGATCAGTAGCGGGGTGTGGGACTGGGCGGAGAATCATGTGCGGCCGGAGATTGCCTGGATTTGGGATCAGCTGAAATATGCGGAGCAGGATGGGGTGGTTGGTTTTCAGGCCAACAAGTTCGATTGTTCGGATGCGGGAATGGTTTACTGGTGGCTCTCGGGGGCGACGAATGGAGGGAACAAGAACTCGACGCCGGCCGAGATGCAGGCGCTCTTGCTGAAGGAGGAAGAGGTGGTGCCCGAGTTGATGATTGGGGTGGATGCGGATGCGAGTGTGAAGGAAGACGAGACGGTGGTGGAGCAGGATCAACCGACCACTCTCCTGGGGGCGGGAGGAAACAATCCGTGGGTGGATCGGGCGTCGGTTTATGTGTTTCAATTGCCTGATCTGGGTGAGGTGGCGAATCCCTTTGTGACGAGCTCGTTGACGTTTGATTTTTCGGCGAAGCAGGGGACTTTGAAAAACAACGATCTTTATGGACTGGGGCGTCGGGCTTCGGCGGAGGTTTTGGGGAGTGATTACTATGGTCAAACATCGGTGGTGGATGCCAGCGATGCGACGCGGCTGCAGTCGGATATTCTGACGAACTCAACTGCCTTGGGGTCGGTGAGCACGTCGGGTGCGGGGAGCACGGCGCTGCGGGATTATCTCAATGCGCAATACGATTCGGGCGCGGGTGCGGGAGAGTTTGTTTTTCTGCGATTGAATACCTCGGAGCCGAAGAGCGGGATTCATCGGGCGACGCTGACGATGTCGGAAGGGAGTGCGGCCAGTCCGGTCGATACACGCCCGCGGATCAGCTACACGGTCGGGGGAACGCCCGTGGCCGAGGTGCCCCGGGTTGTCGCGGGCTGGGATCAGTGGGGAAGCAATACGGCACCTGAAGCCACGGTGACAGGCGCGGGGATTGTCGCGACGGCTGCGGCGTCAGCGGCGACAGGGAGTTGGGGAATTGCGGATGACAATAGCAGCGGTCGGGGTGCCAGTGGGGACGGGACGTGGGGATCGTTTGATGGTGGAGGCGTGGCGGCGAGTGCGGTGAGCTCGGGCGAAGGTTCGAATATGACGGCTTTCAACGGGGTGACCGATGCCGAGATCACCTTTTCGATCACCAACAATGCTTCCGCTGACTGGGAGTTGAAGGGCTTTCATATGGACGTGGTGGCTTTTCGACCAAACGCGCCCCGGACTTATGAGCTGGAAGTGCTGGGTGGTGACATTTCCCATGGGGTTGTGGTGACTTCGGGGGAGGACGAGATTCGGAGTCTGGGCGGGACGTTCTCGGGGAACAACGATGATCATGATGAGGTTGACGTGGACCTGTCGGGGCTGGCTGATGCGACGCTCAGATCGGGAGAGTCGGCGGTGATCCGGATTCGCTTTTCGAGTGGGACAGGCTCGGGAGGCGGGCATCATTTGTTTTTGGACAATGTCGCGTTCTCGGGTGTGACGGCATCGGTGAGTGAGAAGCAAGGATGGCGCCTGGAACATTTTGGAACCGATCAGAATGCGGGTGTGGCGGCTGATTCGTTTGATGCGGATGGTGATGGAGAAGTGAACTTGCTGGAGTTTGCGACGGGGCAGAATCCGTTGGTGGGATCACGGGCGGAAACGCCGGTTGGCGTGAGTGGGGGAGGGCTTGAGTTTCGTTATTCCCGGAGCAAGACGGCGCTGGCGGATGGGGTGAATTTTTTGGTGGAGTGGAGCGATTCCTTGCTGAGTGATTCCTGGAGTGGCCTCGGAGTTTTTGAAACGCTGGAATCAGAAAACAGCGAGGTGGAGAATGTGGTGGCGACGCTGCCGATGGGGGAGGCGGGTCGACGTTTTGTGCATTTGAAGGTGATGCCTTAGAGCGAGTTTCGCTAGCGAGCGACGTGGGCGAGATTAGATCGCACTTTCAGCGCTCATGATCTGCGTGGGGATTAACCCAGGCCGTCGCTTTGCTTTGACCTGGGCTGAGTTAGCTCGCCTCGTTGAGGCTGTTGAGGACTGCTGAAGCGAGGGGCTTAACCGAGGCCGGCGTGGTGGTTTGGACTGGGCTGAGGAGTGTTGCCTCGGCGAGGCCTCTGGTTGTGGTGTTGGTTGGGTTTTGTTGAATTGGCCTTGGGCTGGTGATTGCCCGACCGTCCAAGCGGCGGGGGCGCCGCGACTCCTTTGTCCCTTAAACGAGGGACACGAGGGGGCATCGACAAGAGGTGGGTTGTTTCTTAGGCTTGGAGCTATGTTTAAAGGGCAGTCCTTCCTGGTCACATTGATGATTTCGATGTCGGCAGGCATTGGGATGGCGATGCCGGTGATCAATGAGATCATGGCGAATAATCGGTCGACGGTGGCTGATGCGCAGGGGGAGTTTGATGATTGGGTGGAGATTTTTAATTCGGGGACGGAGGCGTTGGATTTGAGTGGGTATTATTTCAGTGATGATCCGGAGGAGGTGACGAAGTGGCAGATTCCGTTGGGTTCGGGGATGGTGGTGCCGGCGGGAGGGTATGTGACTTTGTGGTTGGATAATGATGTGGAGGATGGGGCGGATCATGTGGGTGTTCGCTTGGCGGCGGAGGGGGATGTCTTGATTTTGACTGCGCCGGATGGGGTGACGGTGATCGAGCAGGTGGTGCTTCCGGGGCAGCATCCGGACATTTCTTATGGTCGGGATGAGGCGGGGGAGTTTCGTTATTTGATCCATCCGACTCCGGGGTTGATGAATGACCCGACGGGGGTGGCGGTTTTGGAAGGGGTGACTTTTTCGCGGGAGCAGGGGACTTTTGAGGTGGGGTTTGATTTGGTGTTGGCGACGACGTCGGAGGGGGCGACGATTCGTTACACGGTGGATGGATCGCGGCCATCGAGTTCGAACGGGGCGGTTTACGGAGGTCCGGTGCTAGTGGAGTCGACTTCTTGTGTGCGGGCGGCGTTGTTTTTGGGGTCGGTGCAGATTAGTCCGGTGGAGAGTCGGGTGTATCTCGAGGTGGATGCGGGGCTGGCGGGATTTGATTCGAACCTGCCGATCATCTTGCTCGATAGTCAGGGCTATGACTTTTCCAATGACGATGATCCGCGGACGGATTATCCGTCGCAACCGGTTTGTGCGGGTGTGTTTGAAAACGAGACGGGCCGGACGTCGGTGACGGCTGCGCCGCAGTTTGCGGGTCGGGCGGGGCTGAATGTGCGGGGGGCGAGCAGCAAGACGTGGCCGAAGAAGCAGTTTAAGTTCGAGACCTGGGATGAGGAGGATAACGATCGCGATGTTTCCTTACTCGGGATGCCGGCGGAGTCGGATTGGTTGTTGCAGGCTCCTTATTTTGACAAGACGCTGATGCGAAACGAGTTCGTTTTTCACTGGTGGCGGGAGATGGGTTACTACTCGCCGCGGACACGTTATGTGGAGGTGTTTTTGAATCCTGATCCGAGCGAGCCGTTCAGTATGGATCATTATCAGGGGGTGTATTTGCTGACGGAGAAGATCAAGCGGTCGGCCGAGCGGATGCAGTTGGCAGGGCTGGATGCGGGGGATGTGGTGGAGCCGGAGATTACGGGGGGCTACATGGTACAGGCGACGAATCTGAACCAAGACTGGGTGAGCGGAAAAGGGACGCGCTACAAGTATGTCGATCCGGCGAAGGATGAGTTGCTACCGGTCCAGCGGACGTGGCTGCAGGACTTTATCGATGCGGCGGAGGACTCGGTTTACGCGGCGAACTTTGCGGACCCGGTGGAGGGTTATGCGAAGTATCTCGATGTGCCATCGCAGGTGGACTACGACATTATGCGCGAGTTGAGTCGGAACACGGATGGGGCGAGCACCTTCTTTTCGATTGATCGCGGGGAGAAGCTCAAGATGGGGCCGCTTTGGGATTACAATCAGGCTTTGGGGCTGAGCTCGCTGGGGACGTCGACGTTGGGCTATGGCTATGAGACCGACGGTTGGAATGGCTACTACATGCGGGCGGGGCATTGGCTGGCTTGGTGGGATGAGCTGGATGACGATCCGAACTACCAGCGGGCGTGGAATGATCGCTGGGTGGAGCTGCGGGAGAGCACGCTGACGACGGAGGGATTGCTTGGGAAAATTGATGGGGATGCGGCGCTGTTGGGCGAAGCGCAGATGCGAAATTTTTCGAAGTGGGACATTTTGGGGGTGGCGGTTTACGTGGTGAATGGTCGGACGCGGGCTGATCCGGGTGACTTGGATCGAGACACTTATGAGAAGGAAGTGACCTTTCTGCGAGACTGGGTGGAGGATCGCGTGGCCTGGATTGATTCGCAGGTGCCATCGCCGCCCGATTTTTCCCAAAACGGAGGAGCGGTGCCGGAGGGATACTCGCTGGTGATGAGCGAGGGGAGTTCGTTCGGTGCGTTTTCGGGTGATGTCTTTTATACCACGGATGGGAGTGATCCGGCGGAAGGTGTGGCGACCCAATACACGGGGCCGATTGTCTTGAACGACGGGGTGCGTGTGAGGGCGCGGACGATGAGTTCGTCGGACGGAAGTTGGGGCGCGCTGCGGGATGCGACTTTTGTGGTGGGAACCGAGCCGGCCTCGAGTGCGAATTTGGTGATCTCGGAGATTCACTACAATCCGAGAGGGCGTGATGAGCTGGAGTTTCTTGAGATCGTGAATCGCGGGAGTGTGCCGTTGGATTTGACCGGGGTGAGGTTGGCGAATGCGGTGGAATTTGAGTTTGGCGCGATGGCGCTGGAGCCGGGCGGGGTGCTGGTTGTGGTGGAGGATGAAGGGGCCTTTACGGCGGAGTTTGGAACGGCGGGTTCGCCGCGATTTGTTGAGGGCTTGGTGATTGCGGGTCAGTGGTCGGGGAGGCTGAGCAATGGCGGGGAGACGATTGACCTGCTTGATGCGGCAGGAGGCGTTTTGCATCGGGTGACATATGGGCAGGATGGCGCGTGGCCGTCGGGAGCGGATGGCGATGGGTTTTCGCTGGAGCTGAGAGATTTGAGTTTTGATCCTGCGGTAGCGGGGAACTGGCGTTTGAGTGATTGGGAAGACGGGAGTCCCGGGAATTTGACTCTGCCGGTTGAGGTCACTTTTGAAGCGTGGCAGGAAGAGCATTTTACGGTTGCGGAACGGGGGCAGGCGGAAGTGAGCGGGCTCTTAGCGGATCCGGACGGAGATGGGTTTTCGAATCTGCTGGAGTATGGGCTGGCGAGTCATCCGAGGGCGGCGGGGTCGCAGCCTGCGATGGAGATTGCGGAGGAGGAGATTGAGGTGGACGGAGTGACGGGGCGTTATTTGACGCTGACCTTTGACCGTCCGGTTGGGTCGGAGCTCAGTTATGCGCTTCAGATGTCGTCTGATCTGTCGGGGTGGAACAGCAGGCCCTTGAAGTGGGTGCGGGGCAGTGTGGACCTTGGGGCGCGGGTGGAGACGATCACGGTGAGAGGGGAGCAGCCGATTGAAGCGGCGGGGCGTGAGTTGATGAGAATTTACCTTTCAAAATAATGATGATGAAAATGCGAATGTTGTTATGGGGCCTTGTGCTTTCGGCGGGCCAGCTTGCCGGCTATGAAGTGTGGATCGGGACTCATTTGTCGACGAGTGAGACGGCGACTGATTTGGCGAGCTGGTCGCAGACGGCTTCGCAAGTGGAAGGGTTCAATGTGAACCTGGCACCCCACGATACCGACCCTGTTACCAACAACGAGTTTCGGACGATTCTGGGGCAGTTTACGAATGCCAAGAATGCGATGAGGGAATTTGCGAGGTCGCAGGCGACGCGCGATCCGGACATGACGGACGAGCTGGCATTTCCGTCGATTGCTTCAAGGCTGGAGATTTTGATCAACAGTCAGAACACCTACAATTTTGATCTGAGCATCATCATGTTCTACGACGAGCGGGGGACTTTTCAGGGGACGGAATATCTCTACCAGTGGTCCGAGATTGAGATTCAATATTTACGCGACTGGCTGGATGAGAACGGGCATGAGGATATCGAGCTGATGTGGAACGTGCGGAATAACAGCGTGCGAAACCAGGAGCTGGCGGCGCATCCTTTGGTGGATTCGGTTGAGATCGAAGCGAGCACGACAGCCTTGCTGGACAACACGAACAACCAGATGACCTTTTTCAACTGGTTCTGGAACAATCCGGCGACGGCGAACAAGAGGATTGCGATGCAGATTCCGCGGAACTTGCCGGGAGATTCGAAGGACCAGTTTCAGGGGACCCGTCGGGTGGCGAAGTTGATCGGAGATTCGATCGGATACGGGGAGGACGGGATTCGGAGTGATCGGCTGGTGTTTCTGCCGGTGACCTACAATGACAATTTCAATTTCATCCCGGAGACCGTTTCGGGCGGGACGGCCTACACCAACAGTCTGACCAGTATTGCGCTGTCACTGATTGAGCAGCGCTCGTTGTTTGAGGGGCGGTCGAGGGTTCCGACCGATGCCGATGCGGACAGTAAGACCCGCTTGTTTGCGCCGACGGTGGGGACGATTGGTGATCAGACGGTGGCTTTTGAAACATCGACCGGGGCGTTATCATTTTCGGTCAGCGATGATGTGACGGCGGCTGGAGCGCTCACGATTTCGAAGAGCTCCTCGAATCCCACGTTGGTGCCCTTGGGGAATATTGTTTTGGGTGGAAGCGGGGGGAACCGGACGGTGACGGTGACGCCGGCGGCGGGCCAGAGCGGGAGTGCGGAGATTGAACTGTGGGTGAGTGACGGGACGCTGGCATCGCCGATTATTTTTGAGGTGACGGTGCTGCCTTCAGGGCTCGCTCCCGGGACGATTTACAGTTTGAATGACGATTGTTCGATTACCGAGAATCCGTCGATTGAGAAGCTGTCGAGTGAAACGGTTGATGTGGGTGCGAGAGGGGCTTCGCCTTGGGTGGAGAGGTGCACCGTTTACGTGTTTCAATTGCCTGATTTGGGTGCGGTGACCAATCCGTTTCAAGAGGCGAGCTTCACCTATCATGTCGTCGACAAAAGCGGGGGTTTACGGGGTCATGATCTCTACGGGTTGGGAAGGCGAGCGAGTCCGACGGTGCTTACGGGTGACTTTTATTCACAGAGCGCGACCGCGGATCCTACTGATGCGACGAGGATTCAGCAAACGATCATGAATGACAGCACGCCGTTGGGATTGGTTTCGACCACGGCCGGAGGCAGTGCCAATCTGGTGAGCTACCTCAATAGCCAGTATGCCGGTGGAGCGGGGATCGGGGAATACGTCTTCCTGCGGATCAATACGCGGGATGCGAAAACAGAACTGAACTACGCGACCCTGACGATGTCCGAGGGGGGAGTGGTGAGTCCGCAGGACACGCGGCCGCGCATCAGCTATCAGGCGACGAGTCCGGCTCCGACGATCAGCGCGATTCCCGATCAATCGGTGGTGGTGAATTCCGGGCCGATTACGATTCCCTTTACGATTGGTGATGCGGGTCATCCGGTGGATTCGTTGACGCTGAGCGGGACTTCGAGCAACTCTGCACTGATACCCAACTCAGGGATGAGCTTTGGTGGAAGCGGTGCGAACCGGACCGTGACACTGACTCCCCTGACCGGGGTTTTGGGGACGACGGAGATCACGATTGAAGTCAGCAACGGGACGTTCAGTGGAGAGACAAGCTTTGTGGTCGTGGTTGAAGGGCTGAGGGAAGTGGTAGCCGGATGGGATGACTGGAACAGCAACACGGCTCCGGGTGCGACTGTGACGGGGTCGGGCATTGTGGCCACGGCGACGGCATCGGCAGCGACCGGTAGCTGGAACACGGCGGATGACGGGAGTAGTGGTCGTGGCTCGAGTGGGGACGGGACCTGGGGATCGTTTGATGGTGGCGGGGTAGCGGCGAGCGCGGTGGTGACCGGTCCGGGAGCAAATATGACGGCTGCCAACGGAGTGACGGATGCGGAGATGACGTTTACGATTACCAACAACGGCTCGGCCGACTGGGACCTGGAGGGGTTTCACATGGATGTTATTGCGTTCCGCCCCAACGCACCCCGTGCCTACGAATTGAGGGTGCTGAGTGGCGGTGTGACCAACGGGGTGGTGTTTACTTCTGCTGATGATGCGATCAACCAGCTTGGGGGCACCTTATCCGGTGGGAACGATGATCATGACGAGATTGACCTGGACCTGACGGGTCTTGCTGATGCGACGCTGGAACCCGGAGAGACGGTGGTTCTTCAACTTGCGTTTTCGAGCGGCGCCGGTTCCGGTGGCGGGCATCATCTCTTCGTGGACAACGTGGCGGTGTCGGGGGTGACGGACCCGATGACGGCGTTGCAGAGCTGGCGGATGGCGCACTTTGGGACCACTGAAAACACGGGAATGGCGGCGGATGGTTTTGATGCCAACGGCGACGGGGAAGTGAATCTGTTGGAGTTTGCGACAGGGCAGGATCCTCATTCGGGAAGCTTTGTCATGACTTCGGTCGGGCCGGTTGGGGGAGGCTTCGAGTTCCGTTACACGCGCAGCCAGAGTGCGGTTGGAGACGGGGTGGTGTTCACGGTGGAGTGGAGCGACAGCCTGGAGGCGGGAAGCTGGAGCAGTGCCGGTGTTTCCGAAATGACGGACCCCGAGAATCCGGGAGGTGGTGAACTTGAGAATCGGGTTGTGACGCTGCCGCAGGGAAGTTCAAGGCGCTTTGTGCGCTTGAGGGTGAGTTCGCAATGATGCTGGCGTGATGGGAGCTGATGGGATTTTCCCGGTGGCTCCGGTCATCGTTCTTCGATTTGGTAGCGGAAGAACTCCTGCGTGCCGGAGGCGGGGGCGGTGAGGGTTTGGGTGGGTTGGGCCGGGTTGCGGGGGAGGGCGTTGTTTCCGGGGGCGGTCCAGCGTTGCCAGTTGGAGAGGTCGGTGGAGCGTTGGATGATGAGGCTGCGGTTTGAGAAGGGGGGGAGGTCGATCTCGATGTTGCTGCTGTTTTGGAGGATCGTTGTGGTGAGGAGATCGGAGGGGTCGGTTGGATTGGTGAGGGTGAGCCATTCGGTTTGGTTGGAGGCACCGTCGGCGTCGGGGTCGGCGGTGGGTTCTCCTTGGGGGGAGGTGTCGTTGCCGAAGCGGGCGATGCGCCAGGCGTGGTAGGTGGTTTCGCTGGTGGCTTCCTGGAGGATCCAATCGGTGAGGAGCTGGATGTTGGCGGTGTCGGTTTCGTTGGTGGCGAGAGGGGGCATGCGGGTGTAGCCGTTGGTGGCGGCGACGCGGCTGAGGAGGATGGAGCGGGTGGGGTTTCCGGGGACGACGAGGCGGTCGTCGGGGTGTTCGGTTCCTCCGGAGGCGAGAGTGTTGATGAGGTTGGTTTGGGCGATGGTGAGAGCGAGATTTCCTTTCCAGGTGAGCGGTTCGATGCCGGGGTCCTGGTGGCAGTAGGCGCAGTTGACATCGAGGTAGGAACGGACGCGGGCTTCGAGGGAGTAGTCGGTTTCGGTGGGGCCGATGTGTTTTGGAAGGGCGTCGGGAAGATTGGGGAGAGTGTCGAGGTAGCCGCTGGTGAAGAGGAGGGTGAGGAGGTTTCCGGAGGAGCCTTCGATGGTTCCGGTGCGGTTGAGTTGCGGAGTGTTGAAGGAGAGGGCGAGTCCGGCTTCAGGGAGGTGGCAGGTGTTGCAAGAGGAGCGGGAAGGGATGTTCCAGGTTTGGGCCTGGATGCCATCGGGGGTGTCGATGGTGAGCTCGATATTTTCACCGGCGGTGCCGACGAGGGTGGCTTCGGTTCCGGCTTCATTCCATTTGTAGGAAACGCCGTAGATGCCATCGGTGAAGTTGGCGATGCCGCCGATGAGTTCGGGAGTGATGAGCATATCGGAGCTACCGATGCCGTTGTTGAGGCCCTGGATGGCGAGGATGTTTTGGCCGTCCTGAAGGAGGTGGGTGAAGGAGGAAATGTTGAAGTCCTGGAAGGAGGTGGCGCTGCCATCGGGGTTATCGCCGCTGGCTTCCGACTCCCAAGTGAGGGCTTGGGGTGGGGAGTCGTCTTCGGGCGGGTTGGCGTCGGTGACGCGTTGGCCGTTGAAGTAGGCGACGAAGCCGTCGTCGTACTTCATGCGGAGGGTGAGTTGGCCGATGGAGGCGGCGTCGGTGACATTGAAGGGGACGCGGAGGTAGAAGGAGGTGTTTTGGCCGTTGAGGGCGTTGCCAAGATTTCCGCCGGTGCCGAAGTGGGAGAGGTAGGTTGAGTTTTCATCGTAGCCGATGCCGGTGTTGGCGGTGGGCCATGAGGAGTCATCGAAGGCGGTGGTCATCCAGGTGCTTTCGAGGGAGGCGTTGGTGGGGACGAGGTATTTGGCGGAGGCTCCTTCGGAGATGAGGGTGGAGGTGGAGACGACTTCGGCGATTTGATTGCGGACGAGGACGCGGGTCTCGAGGTGTTTTTTGGTGGCGGGATTTCCGCGTTCGAGTTCGAGATCGAAGTGTTTTACCCAGATCATGCCGTTGGGGAAGGTCCAGGGTTGGTCTTCGGCGTAGGTGATGAGATCGGAGGTGTTTTTGATGGCGAACCAGCGTTGCTTGAGGGCGTGGTCGGACCAGAAGGGGAGGTTGATATCGTAGGGGACGACGCCGGGGTTTGGGGTGAGGGTGGCGAGGTTTGAGAAGATTCCGGTTGAGGAAAGGGTGTCGGGGAAGCCGGGGTCGTCATCGCGGGCGACGAGGCGGTGGATTTGGTTGCCGCTGACATCGGCCATGAGGATGTCGCCGTTTGAGGGATCGGGTCCGAAGCCGGCGAGTCCGCCTTCACCGGCGATGCGTTGGACCTCGGGTTCGCCGGGGGTGTCGGTTCGTTCGAGGGCCCAGACGTTTCCGGAGACGTAGTCGCCGAAGATGTATTTCCCGGTGAGACTTGGGATGTTGGTGCCGCGGTAGACGAAGCCTCCGGTGATGGAGTTGCCCTGGAACTCGCCGTTGCCGCGGGCGTAGTCCCAGACGGGTGGGTTGTGGGTGGAATTGGTGCGGCTGGCTCCATTGATGGTGCTGTTGAACTTGGGGCCGCTGAGGTCCCCTTCATACCAGGCCCAGCCGTGATTGCTTCCGATGAGGGCGATGGTGACTTCTTCGCGGGCGCCTTGGCCGACGTCGCCGATCCAGAGTTCGTCGTTATCGAAACTGAAGCGCCAGGGGTTGCGGAGGCCGACGGCGAAGAACTCGGTGCGGGTTTGGGTGGGGTTGACGGAGACGCCATTGAAGGTGGTGGCGCCGACCCAGGGGTTGTCGGCGGGGACTTCGTAGAGCGGGTTGCCGTTGACGAGCTTGATGGCGGGGTGGGTGTTGGGGCGGAGGTTGGTGTCGTCGTTTCCGGTGCCGTCGGAAGGGGTGTAGTCTTCCGGTTCGAGGTCGACATCGATGCGGGTGATAGAGGACCAGAAATCCTTATCGAGGAACTGGCTGTTGTTGAGGGTGTCATTGGCGGCGCCCTCGTCTCCCCAGCTCATGTAGAGGTAGCCATCGGAGCCGAAGTGGAGGTCGCCGCCGTTGTGGTTTCCGGCGTCGTTTCGTTGTTCGATGAGGATTTCTTCGGAGGTGGGATCGGCGGCGGTGTCGGCGAGGTCGGGATCGTGCCAGCGGGAGAGGCGTTGGTAGTTGGTGCCGCCGGAGCTGACGTTGTAGACGATGAAAAAGGAGCCGTTGTTTTGGTAGTCGGGGTGGAAGGCGACGCTGAGGAGGCCTTGTTCGCTGCCGGTGAGGAGGGACTCGCCGCGGGAGGCGAGGATTTGATCGAGGTCGAGGAAAATGGTTTTGGTGGGGTTGGCGGCGGAGACGTCGGGGACGAGTTCGAGGTCGCCGGTCTTCTCGCAGATGAAGAGGCGCTTGGTGTCGCCATCGGGGCTGCGGAGGCAGAGGGGGGAAGAGAAGGAGAGGCCGGGGAAGGCGGTTTGGACTTCGATGACGGACGCGGGAGGCTCGCTTGGGAGAGTGATGGTGGTGTTGGCGACGCGTGGTCCGGCGCTTGCTGCGAGGGTGGAGGCAAGGGTGAAAAGTGCGACGGGATGGCGGGACATTGTTGGTGAGTTTAGGGTGGAAGTGGAGATGAGGCAAATGGCATTCGTGGGGCTGTGAGCTGCGGGCTGTGAGCTGTGAGCTGTGAGCTGTGAGCTGTGAGCGACGAGCTTGCTTGGTTGGGTGGGCGGCAGACTTTGGATTTATGGAGGGGTGGACGTTCCGGAGAAAGGCGCGGGATTTATTGCTTCGGGGGTTTGGGGGCTTGGATATTGACAGGGGGAAAGGGGGATCGGTAGAATATCCGGAGCCTGTGAAGGGGGAAATAGGGGGATGCATTCAATCCCAACTCCGTTGGGCTAAATGATCCTTACTGTTCTCCAATAAATGTCATCACCAATAAAACAAGAATTCCCCAATGGTTGTGGTTTGGCGTGTCTTGCTTGGAGTTTAGGTAAATTGGGGGGCAATATTTCTCAGGGTAAAATTTGTGAAATGGCTACTCCTCAATTTCCCAAATGGACTCAATCTGATTCAAGTGGTGTTGATACGAGAGGCGTGATGACTCGTTTAGAATTCTTGCGCCTAACAATGAGACTATTAAAGAATCCTCGGAATTATATACATACTCAATCCCATCAGGCGATGTTGAGTTTTTATCACGCAACTTCCCCACAATATCTGGCGGGATTTGTGTTGCATCGGAAACCAACCAACCATTTTTTATCAATTGAAGGGTTTCGGGATGAAGGTTGTCAGGTAATGTGTCCGTCTCAGTGTAAGTCATATTTTATTAATTATGGTGATTTAGAGGGAAATCATGATGCAGATTTTATGTTGTTTTCGGGTCCGTTCATTAAACCAAATGGAGAACAAGGCGTGGATGTTCAACAGGCTACGCCTGTGACATCACTTTGACGTTCTGCAAAAAAATATGGGCGGCATACCATCACCAGTCATTTGGATCATCGGGATCGGTCTCCTCGTAATAGTTGCAGTGGCCATTTTCAAGAATCGTGAAGATTCTCAATGGGGCTTTAAGGACGCTGTCAAGAATCCTGACTATTGGGATGCTGCCAGCCAAGCTCGTCAAGAAGCTGATGAGGCTGCCAAAGCCGCAAAGAATTGGAGTGATGACCAGGTTGCCTCAGCGGCGCGACATTTTGTCCTTGAGGTCACAACCAGTAGAGAAGCTTGGGGTGAAGCCCAAATCCTTCGAGAGCTAGGTCAGCGACCCCATCCTACAGTCCTTAAGTTACTCGGAGACGAAGATCTCTATGATCGGCTGGTGAAGCCAACTGGCGAAGACCTATTGGCTGAAGCCCCATTTAACCGAGCCTGTGACATTTTGGGCGACGCGCCCCCCAAGGAGGCGGTTGCAGCATTGGCACTGTTTCTAAACGATCCATCTGAACAGATACGGAAGGATGCAGCCTTGGCCATTGCCAAGACAGGAGCAGCCGAGATCATCCCTCATGTTCGGAAGGCATTCTCAGATACGGACGCGTATGTGCGCTCTTATGCCTTGATGGGACTGGAGTTCTCATTGAACCGAGATGGATTGGCAGACACCGTGCCGGGAGAACTGTTTTCGGACGTTAAAAACCTTCTCGAGAAGGGGAACAATTCAGATAAGGCAGCGGATATCCTTTTTCGTTTCAACTCAGAAGAAGCGATAGACTTCTTTCTTTCCTCAGAGGTATTCAGTGCAGATTCCCGTATCATTCACGAAGTGTTGGAGACACTGGCCGACGCCAAGGTGCCTGTTCAGAGAGAGCTTTTGCTCGGTTTGATCTCAGCACTGGATACGAGCGATTTTACGTATCCTCGGGCATACGCACTTGGAGAGGCTCTTCGATTGCTTGGTCAGATGCAGAACCCTGAGGACCGCGAATTCTTGTCTGCGAGACTTATCCATTCCGAAGACCGAGTAGCTGAGGGAGCTGCTGCCGGGCTTCTCTGCTCGCACGGTCTCGAAGGGTTTGAGCAGCGGATATGGGAGTCCGAAGAGAAGTCGGGATACGATTCATTGCCAGACCATCAGAGATATTACAGCGCTGTTTTCATGTGTGACGCTGAGGTCAACAATGGTGGGTTGGCCCAGTATTTCGTGAACTCCAGCGGGGACAATTGGCGGGACGCCCTGGCTGGCCTTGAATCGATGGGCTCCACAGACCGTCTTGTCGTTGTGAGAGAGGCAATCTCACTTTTTGGATCTGATGGCCCTTCTGAGAATCGAGACAAGCGGCAGGATCAATTGAGCAAGCTCTACAAGAAGAATGATTCTATCTTTGATGCACTGGAGTCGCGCTACTACGATAGTGATGAGGTAATCGAAGTTCTTGCCACAAGGTTTGTCCTCGCCAATCCCGACAGCTTCCGATGAAAACCAAAATGCAGAACGAGACGTGGGACATCAACGCGCTTCGCGCGTGAGTTCACTTTGACGGCCGGCAATGAAACTCACTCCAGACGATATTGGGCGTTCATGCTGGATTGCTTATTTAGTAGCGATATTTCCGGCCTGTATAATTTGTGGATGGGGAGCATTTCTGCTTGTAAGTGGTCTTTTCGATGCCCCTGTCGGTGTCGTTGAGACAGCTCCTGTCTCTGCGCTCAAGGAGTATACTTTAATGGTCACGGCCTGTGCTTTGCCATTTTTCTGGGTCCTCGGTGTAGCCTGTGCACATCGCTTCAACTCACGTTGGAGGTCCACACTTCCCTTTCTCGCGCATCTTATTCCGGTGATGTTTTGGACCGTTGAGTTTTTTCCGTTTCCCTCTATCGAAGGCGAGGCTGAGCTAGCTCCGATTTTCTACTATTTGGCTGTCTGCTCCGCTCTGCTAGTGGTGGGGCTTATCTGTGCTGTTGTCGGCTCTATCCATCCGAATGCCGAACAAGTTGGCTTCCGTGGAAGTTGAGCCGCCTATTGTTTCGAACTGGAAGGCTACAGGCTTCGTTTTGCAATCGGTTCTTGGTCCTTTACGAGCGTGATGGTGGACGGAGCTTGTTTCATTGGCCACTAACGCGGAAGTCGATGACGGTGATTTTTTTGCCTTGTTGGGCGATGGTGGAGGTCCAGCCGTCGTGGGCGGGGCGGTGGTGGTCTTGGGCGGGTTTGCAGTTCTGGAAGAGGGAGCGGGGGGCGGTGGTGATTTTTTGCCAGGTGGTTGAGGGGGAGGTGGGGAGTTGGTAGAGGGAGGCGTCGGCGAGGACGAATTGTTGGGTGGAGTTGGTGTGGACGAAGCTGCCCCGGGTGGGGGCGGGGGTTCGGGTCCATTTGGCGGAGGTGGGGTGGCGTTGGAAGTGGGCGGGGCGGCCGTCTTCGCCCCGGAGGAGGACGTGGATTTTTCCGGTGGGGTCGATGGTCATGGTTCCTCCGTTTTGGTAGCGTTTTCCGGAGGGGATGGGCCAGACGCTGATGCCGGGGGTGTCGGCGGTGATGGGGTTTTTTCCGCGTTGGGCGATGAGTTTGCCGTCGTTGTTTCGCCAGGTGGTGCCGTCGTCATCGCTGTAGGCGTAGCAGAGGTCGTGGCAGGTTTTGGGGTCGGGGGTGTCGCGCCAGCACCAGGTGAGGTGGGTGCGGCCTTTGTGGATGAGGAGACCGAAGGGGTAGGCGTTGACGGTGCCGTTGCCGCCGGACCATTGGCGGTCGATGATCTTGCTATCGGGCTCGGTGTTGATGATCCACTTGCCGGATTGGTAGGTGAAGAGGTGGGAGTTGGCGCTGCCGGATCCGCCGCCGAGTCGGAGGTAGAGGAAGAAGCGGGAGCCATCGGTAGTGAAGGAGGGGTAGGTGACGGAAGTGAGTTGGGGGCCGCCGAGGTTGTCCTTTACGGGGCCGAAGAGATCGGCGCTCCAGGGGTGGGCTTCGGGATTTTGGGCGATGGGGAGCTTGCTGGTGCGGTAGCGGAGGGTGGAGAGGTGGTGATCGAAGGAGAGGTGGATGACGCCATCCGGAGAGATGCCCATGGCGACCTTTTCATGGCCGTCGCCGAAACCTTGGGAGATTTTTCCGCCTTTGCCGCGGTTGCCTGAGGCGGTGCGTTGGTAGCCGGGGAGTGAGGCGACGGACCAATCGCCGGAAGGGAGTTGGCGTCGGGCGACGGAGACCTGGCGTTGGTCGTCCCAGTAGGCGGCGTATTGCCAGCCCTTGTGGGTCCAGAGTGAGCCGGGGCCGAAATTCCAGTCGGCTCCCTTGGCGACGATGTTTTTGGGCATGCCGTTATTTGAAACGGTGGAGATGCGGATGTTGGGCTCGTCGGCGGAAGCGGGGAGGGGGTGGATGCCCAGAACGATGAGGACGGTGAGGAGGCGGCGCAGGATGAGCATCGGGGAGGATACTTGAAGTGGGGCGGGGAGCTTTCGGGAATTGCGCCTCTTGAAGTGAGTCTTGGATCAGGGCTCGAAGGTGTCGGTGCGGAAGGGGTAGGCCGGGAGGTCGGAGCCGTTGACGAGGTTGACCTTCGGCATTGCGGAGAAGGCGTAGCGGACGTAGAGGGGCTTCTTCATTTTTGGAGAGGTCAGGATGACGGAGCTTCCGCTGATTTTGGCTTCGGCTTGGACCCACTTTTGGGCGTCGTTGGCGATCCAGAAGGCGGTGGGGGCTTTGCCGTCGATGGTCTTGAGGCCGTCGGCGTGATTGAAGTGGACGACGATCTGGTTGTCTTTGACTTCGGCTTTTTGAAGGGCGGGGCCTTGGGCTTTGGTGGTGGCGAGGAGGGCGAGACGTTTTCCGATGGGGAGTTTGTCCTTAGGGTGAACGTTGGTGAGGTGGCCGAGGTCGATGGTGTTGGCGACGCCGGTGTGGGGGAGGTCGAGGGCTTTGAGCTGGGACTCGCGCATCCAGGCCCATGAGGGGGCGTCGGGATTTTCGGGGCCTTCCTTGATATCCTTGGCGTAGCCGGGGAGCATGACGACGAGGAAGTGGAGGTCCTCGCGTTGCCATTCCTTGCGATATTGTTGCATCCAGGCTTTGAGGGTGTCGCCGTATTTGAGCATGCCGGAGTTGCGGGAAAACCAGGGGTCTTTGAGCATGCCGTGCATCGATTGGGTGTTTCGCTCGCCCTGATACCACGCGACTCCGCGGCAGCCGTAGGGAATGAGCGGATGGATCATGGCGTTGTAGAGGATGTTGGTTTGGCGGCGGAGGAAGACGTCGTCGTTCCGACGCCAAGGGCGGGGGCCGTTGAGGATAGCGGTGATTTTTTCGCGCGTTTCGGTGTCGGCGTCGAACTCCTCCATCATGGTTTTGAAATGAGGAACGGTCGCGGTCATTTCGCGGGGCATCCAGGCTTCGATCGAGGAGCTGCCCCAGCAGGTCTCGATGATGCCGACGGGCGCACCAGCGGCCTTTTCGAGGAAGTAGGCAAAGGAGAAGGCGACGGCGCTATCGGGATGCTGCTCGACCCACTGGCCCTCGCAGCGGTCTTCCTCTGTGAAGGAGACGGTGTTTTTGACTTTGAAGGTGCGGAGGTTTTTGGCGGATGGAACGAGGGCTTTGATGTCGGGGATGCCGCCGTGGCCCATCTGCATGTTTGACTGGCCGGAGCAAATCCAGACCTCGCCGACGAGGATGTTTTTGAGTTCGATGACGTCATCCTTACCATTGCTGATGGTGAGGGTGCGTGGGTCGTGAGAGGTGGGGAGGGCGTCGAGTTGGAGGTGCCATTTGCCATCGGCATCGGTGGTGACGGATTTCGACTGCGTTCCAAAGGTGACGGTGACCTTGCTTCCGGCGTCGGAAGTTCCCCAGACGGGAAGGGCTTGCTCACGCTGGAGGACGGCGTTGTCGGTGAAGGGGGAGGCGACGGTGAGGTCGGCGAGGAGCAGTCCGGGAGAGAGGATGAAGAGGGGGATGAGCGCTTTCATGGGGACTACTTGTCGCGTTGGTGTCCGTCGACTTTGAGTTTGGCGTCGTCCCAGACGTGGGAGTCTTTCACGAGAGCGGTGTATTCCTTTTGGAAGAGGGCTTTCATTTCGGCGAACTTTTCGGGTTCGGCTTTGGAGAGGTCGTTGGACTCGTGGACGTCGGTGGAGACCTCGAAGAGTTGGTGGTCGGAGAGGGTGGCGTTTTTCACCTCCTCGGCGTTGGCGCTGGTGACCGAGATGTAGGTGCGGAGGTTGAGGCGGGCGAGCATCTTGTAGTCGCCGTGGCGCAGGGCGACGCAGCGTTCGTTGAGGGCGTTGTAGAAGACCCAGAGGAGGGGCTTTTCGCGGTCGAGGGGTTTTCCTTCGAGGAGATGCGGGAGGATGTTGATGCCATCGAGTTGAAGGTCGGCGGGCGGGGTGGTGCCGGCGAGTTGGCAGAAGGTGGGGAGGAAATCGAGGCTGGAGACGGGCTGGGTGTAGGTCTGTCCGGCGGGGATGGTGCCGGGCCAGCTGATGATGCCGGGGACGCGGAAGCCGGCTTCGGTGGTCCAGAGTTTCATGCCGCGCAGGGGGGCGGCGGAGCCGAAGGAATTCTTGGCGCGGCTGTAGCGCTTGAGGGTTTCGGGGCCGTTGTCGGAGGTGAAGATGACGAGAGTGTCTTGATCGAGCTTCATCTCCTTGAGGGTGGCGTTGAGCTTGCCGACGGCGGCGTCGAGGTTGGCGACGTTGGCAAAGTAGAGGGCTTCTTCTTCCTGGCGGGCGCTCTCGCGGTATTCCTTCACGAGGGGCTCGGGTGAGGCGATGGGCTCGTGGGGCTCGTGGAAGGCGAGGTAGAGGAAGAAGGGCTTTTCGGGAGATTCTTTTTTGAGGGACTTGAGCCAGCCGATCGCTTCATCGGTGGCGATGCCGCAGGAGAAGCCTTCGACCACGCCGACTGCTTTGCCGTTGCGGACGTAGTTTTTTGGATTGGCGTGAGAAGGGCTGGCGTTGTTTTGGGTGGCGAACCAGTGGTCGAAGCCGGCGGCATCGGGTTGGGGTTGGGCGGGGGAGTTGAACCTGCCATTGCAGTGCCATTTTCCGGAGAGGCAGGTGGCGTAGCCGGCTTTTTTAAGGAGCTGGGGAATGGTGATCTCGGAGGCGCGCATGTAGATGCCGCGGTTGCCGGGGATGAAGTCGTAAATGCCGGCGCGGTTGGGGCTGCGACCGGTCATGAGGCCGACGCGGGAGGGGGAGCAGACGGGGGCGGCGGAGTAGAAATCGGTGAAGCGAATGCCGTTTTTGGCCATGGCATTCAGGTGGGGTGTTTTGATGTGCGGGTGGCCGTAGCACTCGAGGTCTCCGTAGCCGAGGTCGTCGGTGAGGATGACGACGATGTTGGGCTTTTTAGTCGTGTCCTCTGCCAAGAGGGGGAGGGCGAGGAGAGTGAGAAGGGCGATGAGGGTCCGCATGATTTTGTTACCGTGTGGGGTTTGTTCGGTTTTCAAATCCTGCTGGATTTCTGGAGCTTGCAAAGCCTTTTAGCGGGTGCTTCTTAAGCGGATCCCCAGTCTTCCCATGCAAGGCCTTCGATCCGGGCAAAGTCACGGTGATTGAGGGTGGCGACGGTGAGGCCGTGGGAGGAGGCCGTGGCGGCGATGAGGAGGTCGAGGTCTCCGACTTGCTGGCCAATCTTCTTCTGGCGCGCTTTCATTTCGGAGAAACGCTTCCAAACATGCGCACCGGTTTCCAGGACTTCGAATCGGTCTTCCAGCAATTGGCGGTAGCCGCTCCAGAGTCGTTCGCTTCCGATTGCGAGAAGGCCCCATTCGATTTCAGCGGTGACGACAACGCTCGTCAGGCAGGATTGGTCGCCGACTTTTTTCCAGCGCTCAAGGGCAGTTGGATTGGGAGACTTTTTCAAGGGCTGTGAAAAGACCGAGGTATCGAGAAGCCATTTCATGAGGTCTCATCGAGTGGGTTGTCGGTGGCGGAGCTTCGCTCTTCCCAGACATCGGGGAAGTCGGCGTCTTCAGCTTCAGACTCGGCCTGCCAGCGCGAAGTAGCGGCGACAATGTCCTCCCGCTCGGATTGGCTTTCCGTGGGGACGGGCGAGATCACGACAAGGGCTTTCCCGCGCCTTGAGATTGTCACGGGAGTCCCGGAGGCGACGATTTCATCGCAGAGTCCCGGGAAGTGGGTCTTGGCTTCGAAAATTCCGACTGATTTCACAATATGAACCAACCATCCATATGGTTGGTTGTCAAGTGCTTGGTTGGCGACTAGACTGCAGGGAGGGAAACAAAAGCTAAGGGCTATTTTAGTGGGTGCGGCCGTTGGTCTCGGCGGTTTCGAGGGCGGTGGCGAGTTTTTGGGTGATCTCGGGGTGTTTGGCGGAGAGTTCGGTGGTTTCGCCGGGGTCTTGGTGGAGGTTGTAGAGTTCGTAGGATTGCTTGCGGGCTTCGTCGTAGCGGACGATGAGTTTCCACTCGCCGGTGCAGACGGCGATGGAGCTGTCTTTGCCGTCGCCGAGGATGAAGATGGCTTCGCGATTTTTTCCGGCATCGGGCTGTCCGAGGAGGGTGGGGAGGAGGCTGAGGGAGTCTTCGGCGACGTTTTCGGGGAGGTCTTTGTTGAGGATGTCGGCAGTGGTGGCGAAGAGGTCGGTAAGGTTGACGAGATTTGCGGAGGTGGTGCCGGGGGCAATTTTGCCGGGCCATTTGGCGACGAAGGGGACGCGGTGGCCGCCTTCGTAGGGGTAGCCTTTGCCATCGCGGTAGGGACCGTTGGTGACGTGGCCCATTTTCTGGGCGTCGGCTTTGGCGCTTTTGAACTTGGTGCGGATGTCGCCGGAGTCGTCGGCGAGGTTGAGGTGGACGTTGTTGGTGCCGCGGAAGTCCTTGGGGGTGGAGCCGTTGTCAGAGGTGAAGATGACGAGGGTGTTTTCGCTGAGTTGGTGTTTTTCGAGGGTGGCGAGGAGGCTGCCGACGTGGGAGTCGAGCTCCTGGATGTAGTCGCCGTAAAGTCCGGCCTGGCTGGTGCCACGGAATTGGGCGGCGGGGGTGATGTGGGTGTGTGGGGCGCAGGGAGCGAAGTAGAGGAAGAAGGGTTTTTCGGTGGCGGCTTCACGCTCGATGAAGGCGATGGCTTTTTGGGTGAGGGTGGCGTCGACCTGATCTTCGACGCGGGGGGAGGCGAGGCCTCGGGGGAAGTCTTCGCCTTTGACGATCTCGTAGGCTTCGCCGGGCTTGCGGCCGACGAGGTCGTGGTTCTCGATGAAGGCGCGGTATTTGTCGTTGTGATTGGTGGGGACGCCGAAGTGGTAGGTGAAGCCGACTTCGAGGGGGCCGGTGATGGGGGGGGTGTTCCAGTCCTTGCCGTAGCCGAGGTGCCATTTGCCGATGGCGGCGGAGTTGTAGCCGTTTCCCTTGAGGAAGGCGGCGATGGTCATGCGCTCGGCGTTGACGCGGTAGCCGTTTCCTTTTTTGTGGAGTCGCCAAGGGGAATGTCCGGTGAGGAGGCCGTAGCGGGAAGGGGAGCAGAGGGAGGCGGGGGCGTGGACGTCGCTGAGCTTGATGCCCTCGGAGGCGATGCGGTCGATGTTGGGCGTGCTGATCTTGGTGGCGCCGTAGCAGCTGAGGTCGCCAAGGCCCAAGTCATCGGCGTAGATCACGATGATGTTTGGTTTATCCGCGGCGAGGGCGGTGTAGATGAGGCAGAGGAGGGAAAGGAGTGATTTCATGAGGCGGAAGTTAGGGGAGGGGGTGAGGGTGGGAAGGGTAAGTTGATTGGCGTGCGATTTGAGTGTTTGGATGATTGCAGAGCACCCTCTTTACAGGCATTGTTCGTTTCATGAGCAAGTTAACAATCCTTCATCTATCGGATTTACATTACTCAAAATCGAAGGAGACAAACGCTACTAAGCTTGTTGATGCTTTATTGGCCGATATCCGGTTTCTGAAAGAAAAAAAAGGAATATCGCCGGATGTAGTATTTTTTACGGGCGACTTAGTTTGGTCCGGTGATGAGGGTGATTCAGCCTTTCAGTGGATTTCAGGGAAGGTAGTAGACCCCGTGTTGGACCTGCTAGGATTAACGCAGGAACAGTTTTTTCATGTCCCAGGAAATCATGAAGTAGCACGCTCTAAAGTATATCAAGAAACAGAGACTGGCCTAGCTGGTTTATTTAATACTCCTGAAGCGTTCGAGAAATATTATGCGGAATTTTCAATTGGTGATGACCGTTTTAAAACTGTGACAGGGCGGTTAGAAGGATATCAGAAGTTTTCTGAAGCTTATCGGCAGGAAAATACAGTAAACAGAGATTTTTTCTACTCCACACATAAATTGAAAATAAACGGAGTTGAAGTTGGAATTGCGTGTTTTAATTCGGCTTGGCGATGCTCTCATTTCGGGGAACCAGTTTCTGATGAATTTGGAGCTGATTACAAACGACTAATTGTAGGTCGATCAATTATTGAGAAGGCAGGGCAAGATATTACGGGGTCCGATATAACAATAGCGCTCTGCCATCATCCCTTTGATTGGTTGGTCGGTTGGGATGAAAGGCAAGTTAGAAGGAGGATGCCGAGGAATTTTAATTTATTGTTTAATGGTCATATTCATGAATCGGATATGACGCATTTTGAACAGAGTTTTGGTGGTTTCTTTACGTCGACGTCTGGTGCGCTACGGAGTGGTGAAGATTTCAGTCATTATTCGATTGTTGAGGTAGATTTGAGTGAAAAGAGTGTCTCTGGCAGACTTCGCAAGTGGTATCCAGGACGTGGCGAATTTGACCAAGAAACAGCTAAAGCTCGAAAGGGTATCGTAAAGTTCGAGGGCTTCAGTACGAATAATCCGGAGGTCGAAAGGCGGCTTATGCTAAATAAGTATCGCCAAGAACTAGGGGGTGCGATAGAGGACACGGGCATTGTAAACCCTCTCGAAGGTATTGTAGAGTTAAGTCTAAGGGATGTTTATGTCGATCCGATGATCTGCGCATCGTCGTCTCTAAGGCGAATGGCGGAGGAGCCCGAAATTCTCGATCTGGATGAGTTGTTGGGGAGTGGCGAGAATCTCTTTTTCTACGGACGCTCTGAGTCTGGGAAGACGAGTTTGTTACGGCATATTCAGACTAAGTTGCTTGAAGATTCCGAGGGTTTTGAAACAGTAATCCCTGTTTTTGTGAAATTTTCTGATGTGAACCCGTATAAACCTGAGAAAATTGTAGGGGCTATTTGTGATGGTCTTGTAAATACTGTAACCAAGAGTGATGTTTCAAGGCTTCTTGGAGAGGGTGTGATTCGCGTTCTTATCGATGATTTGGGTGGGTCGTCAGTTGATAGAGTTTCTGAGCGAATCAATAGTTTGGTGAAGTTTTTGGAGTCTTATCCTAAAGTGTTAATTGTTGCTACGTTAGATGATCATTTAAATCAAAATCTTCAACGTGATGTTGAGGTATTTGGGAGTGCTATTTCAGCGAATCGTAGTTTCATTTGGCCTTTCACGACCGCAAAGATTCGGCAGCTTTTAACTCGAGTCTCGGTAGCTAAGAGTGTGGATGTCAATAGCATGCTCGAGCAGATACTTTTTTACTTTCAACAGTTGCAAATTCCTGCAACGCCGTTGGCGGCGACGCTTTTTATTGGTGTTCTATTTAGAGACCCAAATCAAAAGAACATCCAGAATGAAGCCTATTTGATCGAGAACTACCTTGAAGATATTCTTGAGAAAATTCAGCCTGACGGGCGATCTTCTGATTTAGATTTTCGAGATAAGGAGAGCTTTCTAGCCCATGTTGCGTGGGAGATGGTGGTTAACGATGTTACCAGTTTTTCAGTGGTGGATTTCGATAAAATTAAGTCAAGTTACTTTACTGGTTTTGGAGAAGAGGTCCCACATGACGGTGTTTTTGATGCCTTCTACGAGCGTGGGATATTACGGCGTTCAGAAGGTCTTGTTTCGTTCAAGGTTAGTTTTTGGTTCTCATTCTTTATCGCGAAGGCGATGGAGAAGGATCGAGATAAGCTGAATGCGCTTTTAGATCGGGATGATTATCTTAAATTTGGAACTGCCATTGCTTATAAGGCTGGGCTTACTCGAAATGATAAAGTGCTGTTAAGTGAAGTGCGCGGGCGTTTGGAAAAACTACGAAGTGCTGCGCTTGATGAGGCGCTGCTTGATGCAGATACCAGGATTTTTGAAGATGGGCTCAAGGCTGCCGGAAATCGAATTATTCAGAGTATCGATTCGAAGGTGGGGACTGTTAAAGATTTTGATAAAAACGCAGATAATCGGCTATTGATTAGCGAAAGCACCGAGACTGTATCCGACGATTTGGAGACTGACATCGATCAGCTTGGAGAGCTATTGACACTCCATGCTGATATTCTAAGGAACACCAGAGAGGTTGGGGAAGATGTTAAAATGGATCACCTTGGAGCATCAGTCTCCGGTTTTCTTGATCTTATGTGGGTTTCTTTGGCTGGTGTAGACATGTTGGTCAAAGAGGTTGATGATGGAAATCTAGAGAAACTCTTTTTCTCTAAAATGCGCGGGCAAAAAACTGATGAGCGGATCAAAGCTCTCCGTGCCGCATCTCAGAAGATGGTGTTCCAATTAATTCCAGTTTCGTTTGCGCTTTTCATGAGTGATCACCTTGGTAGTCCCAAGCTCAAGGGTATTCTAGCGAAGTTGGCAAACGATGCTGACAGGGTTGCGGAGAGGCTGTACTTTGTGCTGATTTTAATCAAGAGTGACTTCAAGGCTGGGATTCGAGCTCTTGAAAATTTGACAAAAGATACTTCTGTTGGGCCGGCTGATTTTATCAGTTCTATTTTCCTGAGGGTTCACTCTTTTGAGACAATATTGAGTGATGAGGAAATTCAAGTTGCGACAAAGGCCTTGGATGATATTCGAAAGAAATCGGCATCTCAGATAAGAAATTTGCCGCCGTTTGTTCAGGACACTTTTAGAGATGATACGCGTAAGATTATTCACGTAAAACAGGATAAAAACAAAAAGAAGTAATTTAGTTAGTGTTCGTTCACTTTTCTATCTGTTCCTATATTCTGTCTTCTTTTTATCTTCTCTTTCCTGCTGACTTTTTGGACAGGACGCTGGTGTTTTACTAGGTCGGTTTCCAAACCTGACTCTTTCCTTTTTTCAGCTGGATCGTCTCTTGTTGATCCCGGGAGCGGACTTTGAGGGGGGTGCCGGGCAGGGAGGTGAACTTTGAGATTTGAACAGTGAGATTTGAAGGTTGAAGGGGCGGGTTGGGGGAAGGTGAACTTTGAGCAGTGAACAGTGAGATTTGAAGGTTGAACGGGGCTGGGTTGCGGAGATTTGATCGCCCCTACAGGGCTCTGGATTTCTGGCGGTTGAGAATCCCAGCCCGTTCCTCCTTCGCCAAGGCTCCGGCGAGACAAGTGGGCTGGGCTACGTTGGTTTGCCCCGTTGGGGCTCTGGATTTATGGTGATCCTTGAGGAAGTGATGGATTCTTTGTTCAATAAGGAAAATAAGCGAAGGGAAACAGGTTCTTATTATTCAAAAAGCCCATTTTGAATAATAAGGGGCTGAGGCGGAGAGCGGTATTGTGAGGTTGGATAATAATGGGCAGCGGGTGGGTTGGATGGGGCTCGGGAGATTGGATCGCCCCTACAGGGCTCATGTCCTCTGGTGATGGGGAAACCCAGCCCGTTGGGCTGGGCTACGTTATTTTGCCCCTGTGGGGCGCAGGGAGACGCCGTGAGGTGGGCCGGGCCGGGTGTTGGGAGGTATGGGAGTTGGCGGGAATGGGAAATGCAGTCAGATGGAGTCGGGTATGGATGGGATGGGCGGGAATGGGAAACCCCACGGGTTGCGTGGGGTTGCGTTTTTTGCCTCGGTGGGGGCGGGAGGAGTGAAGGTTGAGCAGTGAACAGTGAGATTTGAACTCTGAAGGGGCGGGGTTGGGAGGAGACCTTTGCCTGTGCTTCTTCGGAGCTTTTTGGTGAGATTACTCGGGTTTGAGCTCTTTGATGCGGATGTTGCGGTACATGAGCTCGGCCCATTCGGCTTGGAGGCCGATGCGGCCTTTGGCGAGGGGGACGGTGTTTCCGTCTTTGTCCTTTTGAGTGAAGTTGGTGATTTCGTGGACGACTTCGCCATTGAAGATGAAGGTGGCTTTTTCGGAGCCGTGGACGCGGATTTCCATCTCGTTCCATTCGCCTTTGGGCTTTTCCTTGCCGAGCTTGGTGGGGTAGCTGCGGCCGGTTCTCTTTTTGCCCTCGGGGTGGAAGTAGTTGTCCTTTCCTTTGGTGTCGACGCGGAGGTCTTTGCCGAGGACGAAAAGGTCGCCGGAGTGGAAGCGTCCGGCGGAGCCGCGGGCGTTGGGCTTGTCGCCGGGGGATTCGCCGATCTGCATTTCGAGGCAGAGGGGCCAGACTTTTTTGAGGTCGCCATGGACGTGGAAGAGGAGGCCGGCGTCGCGGTCCCAATCGGTGCGGGGGGCGAAGCGCTTCTCGAGCCATTTGTATTCGAGCTTGAGGATGTAGTGGCTGAATTCTTTTTTGGTGTTGAGGCAGTCGGTGTCCTGTTTCGAGTTGGCCTCTTCACCGGCGTAGACGTGGAGGGTTTTTTCCTCCTTGTTGATGGAGAAGGCGGATTCGCCACCGGCGAGGGCGCGGGCGGAGGTCCAGCCGTCGAGGGAGGTGCCATCGAAGAGAGGGACGAAGCCTTCTTCGAGGTCCTGGGCATGAGCGGGGAGGAGGGCAAGGAGGCCGGTGGCGAGGAAGGTGTGAAGTCTGGTTTTCATCAGTTGAGGGGGAGGCTGCATGTGCGGCGGGCTGTCGACAAGGATGGGTTTTTAAATGAGAGAGTCCGGGCAAAGTTGTATTATCAATGCTGTCTCACGAGGTGGATTCGATGCTTGAGTGAGCGGGGGGGCTGGGATGAACTTTGAGCAGTGAACAGTGAGATTTGAACGCTGGAGGTGAGGGGAGCGGGGAAAGAACTTTGAGCAGTGAACAGTGAGATTTGAACGCTGAAGGTGAGGAGAGCGCGTGGGGGCTGGAATGAACTTTGAGCAGTGAACAGTGAGATTTGAACGCTGAAGGTGAGGAGAGCGCGTGGGGGCTGGAATGAACTTTGAGCAGTGAACAGTGAGATTTGAACGCTGAAGGTGCGGGGAGCGGGGAAAGAACTTTGAGCAGTGAACAGTGAGATTTGAACGCTGAAGGTGAGGGGAGCGGGGAAAGAACTTTGAGCAGTGAACAGTGAGATTTGAACGCTGAAGGTGCGGGGAGTGGGGAATGAACTT
>JBPOGH010000008.1:0-236371 GCA_051252135.1 Verrucomicrobiaceae bacterium
CCCCAACCAAGCCCCCCCAACCAAGCTCCCCGTTCAAATCTAAATGTTAGATGTTAAATGTTCGGTGTTCCTCCCCCTCAACCAAGCCCCCCCAACCAAGCAATTCCTAATCCCTAATTCCAAATTCTCCCCCCTCAACCATCTGCGTAAATCTTCTTAATCTGCGGACACCCTCCCCAACCCAAGCTCCCTCAACCAAGCCCCTCAAGTTCAGCGTCTTCTGCGTTTTCAGCGGTTAAAAAAATCCCCAACCGCGCCTTCGACGTTCAGCCTTCAACGTTCGCGGCTACCGCCCATCCCCCGTATAAATAATCTTCCCGTCCTTCGGCGCCTGCGGCCACGGCGTCGTCCCCGGTGCCCACTCCTTCGGCTGCGTCGCCCGCACCTTTTCCACCTCCGCCTTCACCCACGCCGGCACCTCCGCGTTCTCCGCCTGCCCATAAACCCAGGGCAGCGCCGGACTCATTAACCGTTCCATTCCCGTCAGCTTCGGACGCTCCTTCCCCACCGCCTCGACCCGCGCCGCGAGCTCTCTTGCCACCTCCGGAAACTTCGCCGCCACATCCACCTTCTCCCCCGGGTCCGCTTCCAAATCATAGAGTTCCTTCCCCACCAACTTGTACTTCCCCCTCAAGATCGCCGGAAACCGCACACTCCCCGACACCTCAAAAACAACCTCCTCCCGCGGACTCTTCGCCCCCGAAAACAGCACCTCCGTCATATCCATCCCGTCCACCTTCCGCTCCTGCTCCAACGATCCCCCCGCCAGCGTCGCGAACGTGCTGTAGAGGTCCGTCACATGCATCATCCCGTCGTTGCTCGATCCCGCCTCGATCTTCCCCGGCCACCGCATCACCACCGGCACCCGCACTCCCCCTTCGTAATTCGTATTCTTCGTCCCCCGATACGGCGCGTTCATCTCCTCCCGCAACCCGCCATTATCATTCGCAAAAATCACCAGCGTGTTCTCCCCGAACCCGCTCAGGTCCACCGCCCGCACAATCTTCCCCACCGCGTCATCGAGACACTTCAGTGCCGCATGCCGTTTCCCGTAGCGCTCCACATAACGCGGAATCTCCTCCAGCGGCCCGTGCACCGCATTGAACGCGACATACATAAAGAACGGCTTCTCTTCCCCCGACATCCGCCGATCCGCAATCACCCGCACCGCCTCATCCGCAATCAAATCCGTACTGTAACCCGGCTCAAACACCGGCTTCTGATTCCGATGCCAATCGTACACCGCATACCGCGCCGGCGCATTGTGCGGGATCGTCTTGTTGTTGTAATCAATCCCCCACCCGTAGTGCCCGTACTGATGCATGAACCCCTGACCCATCGGCAGCTGCCCCGGCAACCACTCCCCGCAATGCCACTTCCCCGAGATCGACGTAAAATACCCCGACTCCTTCAGCACCTCGGCCACCGTCCGCTCCTCCGTCGCCAAACCATGAATCCGCCGCGTCTCATCCCCCGCCTCATTCTTCACCAACTCCATCCCCAGCTTCGCCAAATAACTCGGCTTCCCAAAATCCTCACTCCGCCAATCACTCCACGTCCGAAAGGCATAACGCCCCGTCAAAAAAGCCGCCCGCGTCGGCGCACACACCGCATGCACATAAAACTGCGTCAAACTCACCCCCTCCTCCCGCAACCCGTCAATATGCGGCGTCAGCTTCTTGTTCCCCCCATTAAACCCCACCTCATTCCACCCCATGTCATCCGCCAAAATAAACACAATATTCGGCCGCACCCCCGCCACCTCACTCCCCTCAACAACCCCACCCAACAAAACCAACAACAAACAAAACATCCGCATCCCCCGTCTCTACCCCACCCCCTCCCAACTTCAAAGTTCAGAGTTCAGCCCACCCACCCATCAACCCAATAAGGAGAGCGGCCATTCCTGTCCGCCCCCTCAACCAAGCCCCCCAACCAACCCCCTCAACCAAGCTCCCCAACCCCGGCAATTCAAATCTAAATGTTAGATGTTAAATGTTCAGTGTTCACCCCCCCAACCAAGCCCCTCAACCAAGCTCCCCAACCCCGGCAATTCAAATCTAAATGTTAGATGTTAAATGTTCAGTGTTCACCCCCCTCAACCAAGCCCCCTCAACCATCCCATTCATCTGCGTCCATCTGCGTCCATCTGCGGTTAACTCCCCCCCAATCAACCAATTCCTAATCCCTAATTCTAAATTCTAAATTCCAAACTCTCCCACCGCTCTCAGCCCGCCGCTCGCAAGCTCATAGCCAAAAGCCATCCGCCACCCACCCCACCCCCAACACCTAAACATCACAAATCCCAATCGCCTCCCGAAGCCCCTCCACCGCATCCCCCTGCGGAATCCACTCATGCCCCACATACCCCTCATACCCCACCGTTAAGAGCGCCTTCATCACCCCCCGATAATTGATCTCCTGATCATCGCCGATCTCTCCCCTCCCCGGATTCCCCGCAATCTGCACATGCCCGATCACCTCCGCATGCTCCTCAATCCGCCGGATCAAATCCCCGTCCATGATCTGCACATGGTACGCATCAAAGAGCACCTTCAACCCCGGCGACCCCACCGCCTTCACAATCTCCACACAATAATCGATATGATCCCCCTGGTAACCCGGATGCCCCATCATCGCCTCCCCCACCCGTGAATTCAGCGGCTCGATCACCATCGTCACCTTCAGCTTCTCCGCCACCCGCGCCATCTTCTTGTATCCCTCAATGCAGTTCCGCATCCCCTCCTCCGCATCCACCACACTCCCGTTCTCCTCCCCCGACGTATCCGCCATCCCCGTAAAGGTCATCACATTCGGAAACCCCGCCGCGCTCGTCGCCTCCATCGCCGACTCCAACGCCCCAAAGCACTCCGCATGATGACCCTTGTTGTTCATCCCCCGAATGAAGGTGTGCGATTTCGTAGCCGCGCAAACCAACCCCGTCCCCTGCAACAAATTCCAATTCTCCACCGGAAACAACTCCACCCCCGAAACCCCCAGCGCCAGCGCCTGCCTCACCAACTCCTCCGGCGTCCACCCCGCCCCCTTAAAAAACGGCCACGCCGCAATCACCTGCTTGATCCAACCCTTCCGCGCCACCACCTCCTCACCCGTCTCCTGCCCACATCCCCCCAATAACCCCATCGCCCCCGCACCCATCAAAAACCCACGACGCGTCCCCTTCACTGATCCATCATTCATCCCCCAAACCTACCAAACCCCCACCACCAGCCAATCAACAAAATCCAAACACCCAGGCTGCTCACCCCAACGAAACCTCGCAACAAAAGACCTGAAGGGTCGACAGAACAAAGCCCATGGCTTCAGCCATGGAAATACCGCAGCCCGGGCCCAGCGCCCTGAAAGGTCGCGAGAATTTCACGCCACACCTTTCCACCCCACCATCTCAGGTCAACCAACGCAAACGGTGTTGCGTCCCCACGATCCATCTTTTCATCTTAGACTACCTATCCATCGCCCCATCCTCACTTCAACCATTCTGCCACTGCTTGGACCCGAGAGCTCCTCACTTCGCCCGAAAAAATACCAACCTGTAAGCGCCACCTGAAAAACACCCGCCCCGAATCCCAAACCTGAAACCCCTTCAACTCAAGAGCATCAGAATCCGGTTCCCCAAGACGATGATGAAGCTCTTCAACCGTCATTCCCACATGAACAAATTCCCAACTCTCAGGCTTGGAACAGGCCCACCAAAAATAAGCGGTGAACACAAAAATCACGCACACCACCAAGACCGTTATAATCTTTATCCGCACCTCCCCCATTTTTTGAACGTCGAAGTCATCTCACACCTGACCGAGGGTGAACTCCGATTTCTGGGTTGAAGGTTGATTCGTCATGAAGCTTTCGACCCGCCAAGGGTCAGGTGTTGAGATCGACGCCTTGTTCTGCAAGTTGTTTTATGTGGGCACTTAACGCCTCAAGACGCCTTCCTCCAAAGTGTTCAATCCGATACGCCCTTGGGTAACCAGTAGTATCAAACTGAATGCCGTCACTAAAGAGAAAGAGATCCTCAAAATCCTCGAAGAGGAGACCAACGGCTGTAGTCCCAGCTTCGTCGGCAGGTTCTGTCCTGAGATGCCAATGGCCTACAAAACTCACATAGCGAGCATCTGTAGCCGCAGGAATCACCCGCTTGATCTCTAGATATGCATCATCGTGACAGAGAAAGGTAACCCAACACGCAGCGGACTCTGACAATAGCGCAGCAAGCCCAGAAAAGAGCAATGAGGAATCGGGCGGCGCAATATCGGAAAAGTGCCACTCGGGGGAAGGCCGAAATCCATCAATGAGGAAGTCGTAAAGTTGCTTCGTAACCTTGGTTGAGTAGATCTCGGTTCGGACGCCCAACCGCTCGGCATCAATCCAGTCACCATCCACAAGATTACTCTCAACCCAAGAACGAACTAGCTCCTTGCGCTTCTCTTGCTGTTCGATCTCGGATGGCATTTTTTATGCAGAACAGTAGGATTATCGTGCTTGCGTAGCAAGTTGCGATCAACCCCCTATAATCCCCCATTCGCTCCGCTCCAATTCTAATCATCCATCAAATTCGTCAAGCTCCAAGCATCAGGGTTCTCTCCACTCCCCCCGCAACCAAGCCTTCAACGTTCAGAGTTGAACGTTCAATGTTCAGCGTTCAAAGCCCCCCCTCCCTCAATCTCCCCCTCCCATCTGTCTCCCCTTTCCAAAATCCCAAAATTTTCAAAATTTCAACCTTCTCCCTTCCGCCCTCACCATTCACCTTCCCGCCCGTGCTCCTTTCCGCTTCTGAACTCCGCCTCGCCTACGGCCACCAAACCCTCCTCGATGGCGTCACCCTCGCTGTCGAAGGCGGCGAAAAAGTCGGCCTCGTCGGCCGCAACGGCTGCGGCAAAACCTCCCTCCTCAAAATCCTCGCCGGTGAAAATGGCGCCGACTCCGGCTCCATCTCCGCCCGCAAAGAACTCCGCATCGGATACCTCCCCCAGGAGTTCGAACTCGATTCCGACAAATCCGTCCACGAAAACATCGCCGCCGGGGCCTCCGATGTCGTCGACGCCATCAACCGCTACGAAACAGGCGACGGCACCGACGCCTCACTCCAGCACGACCTCGAACTCATCGAGCACGCCGACGGCTGGAATCTCGACGCCCGCATCACCGCCCTCGCCAACGCCCTCGGCACCCCGCCCCTCGAAGAAACAACCGGCCCCCTCTCAGGTGGCGAGAAACGCCGCGTCGCCCTCTGCCGCGCCCTCGCCTCACAACCCGACCTCCTCCTCCTCGACGAGCCCACCAACCACCTCGACGCCGACTCCATCCTCTGGCTCGAAACCTTCCTCAAAACCTACTCCGGCGCCGTCATCTTCGTCACCCACGACCGCTACTTCCTCAACGAGATCGCCACCCGCATCATCGAGATCGCCGACGGCAAAGCCTACTCCCACCCCGGAAACTACACCGCCTTCCTCGAGTCCAAAGCCATCCGCCAGGACATCGCCCGCAACTCCGAAAAGAAGCGCCAAAAATTCCTCAAAGACGAACTCGAGTGGGTCCGCGCCGGCGTCAAAGCCCGCACCACCAAATCCCGCTCCCGCCTCGACGCCTTCTACGCCGTCAAAGACAAGGACGCCCCCATCGAGGAAGGCCAAATGGACCTCCTCATGCCACCCCCACCCCGGCTCGGCGACACCATCGTCGAACTCGAAGAAATCTCCTTCTCCTACGACGACCCCAATTCAAACGGCCGAGAGCACGCAGGGCAAGTTGCCAACACTCGTACCCTTTTCCGCAACCTCAACCTCTCCCTCGAAGCAGGCCAATGCACCGGCATCGTCGGAAAAAACGGCGTCGGTAAAACCACCCTCCTCAAAATCTGCCTCGACCAACTCCAACCCACCTCCGGAAAAGCCACCCTCGGGAAACAGGTCAGGATCAACTACATCGACCAAACCCGCATGCAGCTCGACGGCACCGGGTCCCTCCTCGATGAAATCTCCAACGGCAGCGAAAAGATCGACTTCGGCGAAGAAACCATCGGCGCCCGCGCCTACCTCAAACGCTTCCTCTTCTCCGACGACCGCATCAACGAGCGCGTCGACCTCCTCTCCGGCGGGGAGCGCGCCCGCCTCATGCTCGCCAAGGTCCTCAAAACCGGCGGCAACCTCATCGTCCTCGACGAACCCACCAACGACCTCGACCTCCCCTCCCTCCGCATGCTTGAGGAAGCACTCGCCGCCTTCGCAGGCACCGTGATCGTCGTCTCGCACGACCGCTACTTCCTCGACCGCATCTGCGACCAAATCGTCGCCTTCGAAGATGACGGCGTAAAAGTCACCCCCGGCAACTTCTCCTACTACCTCGAGAAACGCCAACAGCGGGAAAACGCCGCCCGCGCTCAGGCCAACGCCCGCTCCAAGGCCAAAAAAACCGCGCCCAAAAAAGACAAGCCCCGCAAGCTCACCATGGCCGAAGCCATCGAGCTCGAATCCATCGAAGAACGCATCATGGAAGCCGAGGAAAAAGTCGCCGCCGCCGAGACCCACCTCGCCGAAGTCCAGACCGACTACGAGGCCCTCCCCATCGCCACCACCGCTCTCCAGGAAGCCCAAAAAGCCGCCGCCGCCCTCTACACCCGCTGGGACCTCCTCGAAGAAGTCAAAAAGAACTCCCCCGCCTAATACCAAGTAGAGTTTCAAAATAGCGGAATGCCGAAGTGATTTCTTGAGAGAGCAAGGCATGACGAGGGCGTGGTCTGGAGACCACAACCGAGGAAAAACGCCGCTATCTCAAGAAAGCGCTCGGCTTGATCAACTCCACAAAGTGCTGTTCAAAAATGAGCACTTAAAACAAACATTCCGCTATTTTGGAACTCGGAGTGGTATAAGTCCCATTGGAGCGTCGCTCTATGAGCGTCGCAAACTCCGCCGCCACACCATCGGCAAAAATCCCAACGCCAGCAGGCTCCGGAACCACCGGGATATCCGAAAGCGTAAACGCAAAAGGAGCCGTATTGGGCGCCCTATGCCTGAACCGCCGCCGCCGCCTCACCGGGCTTCGGAAAATGCCCGCTGCGCTCTTTCTTCCAAATCACCTCACCATCGCGACGAATCTCAAAAATCCCGCCGCTCCCGCCCACCAGCGTCACAGACTCTCCGGTCACTTGTTCAATCTCAGCAGACACACGGTCCGCCTCAGGAAGGTAGTTTCACATCTGGCAGTATTCAATCTCAAGGGCCATGCCGGACCCTAACCCAAATTCACGCTAACGCAAAGAATCACAGTGCAGTCTCCCCCGGAATCCGCCAACCTCCCTCGTCTGCCTCGCGCCTCTCATTCAAAATTCCCAATTCCTAATTCTCATGTCACCCATTTTCCAAGGCTGCATCCCCGCCCTCATGACCCCCTGCGATGCCGACGGCACCATCAACTACGATGCCCTCGTCGAAACCGCCACCTCCCTCATCAACCAAGGCATGCGCGGCGTCGTTTACTGCGGTTCCATGGGCGACTGGCCCCTCCTCACCGATGACCAACGCATGGAAGGCATCAGCCGCCTGGTTCAAGCAGGCATCCCCACCGTCGTCGGCACCGGAGCCCAAAACACCACCATCGCCGCCGCCCATGCCGCCCACGCCAAAGAGGTCGGAGCCGATGGCCTCATGGTCATCCCCCGCGTCCTTTCCCGTGGCTCCTCTCCCGCCGCCCAGGTCCACCACTTTTCCGAAATCCTCAAGGCCGGTGGCGACCTCCCCGCCGTCATCTACAACTCGCCCTACTACGGATTCGAAACCAAAGCCGACCTCTTCTTCAGCCTCCGCGCAAAGTTCTCCTCCCTCGTCGGCTTCAAGGAATTCGGAGGCGCCCAATCCCTCAGCTACGCAGCCGAAAACATCACCTCCATCGACGAGTCCGTCATCCTCATGGCCGGCGTCGACACCCAGGTCTACCACGGCTTCGTCAACTGCGGCGCCACCGGAGCCATCACCGGAGTCGGCAACGCCCTCCCCAAGGAAATCCTCCGCTTCATCGAGCTCTGCGAGTCCGCCGCCCAAGGCAACCCTCACGACCGCCGCCTCGCCCTCGAACTCTCCGAAGCCCTCACCGTCCTTTCCACCTTCGACGAAGGCCCCGACCTCGTCCTCTACTACAAAGAGCTCATGGTCCTCGAAGGTCACACCGCCTACCAACACCAGATCCACTCCTACGACCAACTCTCCCCCTCCCAAAAACAATTCCTCCACACCCAGCACGCCCTCTTCCGCAACTGGTGGAACAACTGGGAAGGCAAAGCCTAACCAAAATATGGAGCAACACCGTCCCGCCCTGCCCCCCCAACCAAGCCAATCATCCATTCGTCCAATTCTCAAATCATTCATTCCCTCCCCCCCAACCAAGCCAATCATCCATTCGTCCAATTCTCAAATCATTCATTCCCTCCCCCCAACCAAGCCTTCAAAGTTCAAATCTCACTGTTCTCTGTTCAGAGTTCACCTCCCTTAACCCTCCGATGAAAATCCAGGTCATCGACTCCCACACTGCCGGCGAACCCACTCGCGTCGTCATCGGCGGCGCACCCGTCCCACCTTCTCCTGGAGCCCTCGCCGCCCGCGACTTCCTCTCATCCGAAGCCGACTGGCTCCGCACCGCCCTCATCAACGAACCCCGCGGCTTCGAAGCCATCGTCGGCGCTTACCTCTGCCAACCCGCCGATCCCACCTGCGTCACCGGAGTCGTCTTCTTCAACAACGACTCCTACCTCAACGGCTGCCTTCATGGTACGATCGGACTCGTCCAAACCCTCCACCACCTCGGTCGCATCGCCCCCGGGGACCACCGCATCGAGACCCCCGTTGGCATCATCACCGCCACCCTTTCAACCGACGGATCCATCACCGTCCAAAACGTCCCCTCCTACCGCTTCGCGGAAAAGGTCACCGTCGACGTCCCCGGCCACGGCCCCGTCACCGGCGACATCTCCTGGGGCGGCAACTGGTTCTTCCTCATCTCCAACCAAGGCCCCGACGTCCGCTTCCAAAACATCGACGCCCTCACCGCCTTCACCTGGTCCGTCCGCCAGGCCCTCGAAGCCCAACACATCACCGGCGCCGATGGCGGCCTCATCGACCACATCGAGACCTTCGCTTCCCCCGCCCCCGGCATCACCGCCGACTCCCAAAACTTCGTCCTCTGCCCCGGCAAAGCCTACGACCGCTCACCCTGCGGCACCGGCACCTCTGCCAAGCTCGCCTGCCTCGCCGCCTCCGGCCAACTCGCCGAAGGACAAACCTGGACCCAGGCCTCCATCATCGGCACCACCTTCCAGGGCACCTACAAATCCCTCCCCGAAGGAAAAATCACCCCCATCATCACCGGCACCGCCCACATCACCGCCGAGGCCACCCTCATCCTCAACCCCAACGACCCCTTCCACCACGGCATCACCCCCTAGCCCAAGCAAAGGAGTCGCGGCGCCCCCGCCGCTTATCAACCAAGCCCCCCAACCAAGCCCCCCAACCAAGCCAATCCTCCATTCGTCCAATCCTCAAATCATCCATTCCCTCCCCCCCAACCAAGCCCCCCAACCCAAACTTCTGATTTTCTGCGTTTTCTGTGGTCACCCCCCCAACCCAAGCCCCCCAACCAAGAATCCCTTCCATCCTGTTCATCTGCGGTTAAAAACCTACTCAACCAACTTCCAAATCCCATGACCATCTCCGGACACTCCTTCATCGGCTCCTCACGCAGCAGCGACTCCTCCTCCACCTTCCACGCCACCAATCCCGCCACCGGCGAAACCCTCGAGCCCGCCTTCCACAGCGCCTCCACCGACGACCTCGAAAAAGCCGTCTCCCTCGCCACCGCCGCCTTCACCCCCTACTCCCTCACCTCCCCCTCGGAAAGAGCGACCTTCCTCCGCACCATCGCCGATAACATCGAGGCCCTCGCCGATGACATCCAGCCGCGCATGACCGCCGAGTCCGCCCTCCCCGAAGGCCGCTGCCGCATGGAAACCGGACGCACCTGCGGCCAGCTCCGCCTCTTCGCCGGACTCCTCGAAGACGGCTCATGGGTCGACGCCCGCATCGAAACCGCCCTCCCCGATCGCGCCCCCGTCCCCAAGCCCGACCTCCGCTCCATGCAACGCGCCCGCGGACCCGTCGCCGTCTTCTGCGCCTCCAATTTCCCCCTCGCCTTCTCCGTCGCCGGAGGTGACACCGCCAGCGCCCTCGCCGCCGGCTGCCCCGTCATCGTCCGCGCCCACGCCGCCCACCCCGGCACCGCCGAGATCGTCGCTTCCGCCATTCAAGCCGCTGTCACTTCCTGCAAGCTCCCCGAAGGAACTTTCTCCATGCTCTTCGATGCCGGAACCGACCTCGGAGCCGCCCTCGTCCAACACCCCGACATCCAGGCCGTCGGCTTCACCGGATCACGCGCCGGAGGCCGCGCCCTCATGGACCTCGCCGCCGCCCGCCCCAAGCCCATCCCCGTCTTCGCCGAGATGAGCTCCGTCAACCCCATCTTCATCCTCCCCGGAGCCATGGCCGAGCGCGGCGAAGCCATCGCGCAAAACCTCGTCGGCTCCGTCACCATCGGCGCCGGACAATTCTGCACCTGCCCCGGCCTCGTCTTCACCACCGGAAACGAAGCCTTCAATGCCACCCTCGCCAGCGGCTTCGCAGACCTCCCCGCCGCCACCATGCTCCATCAGGGCATCGCCAAAAATTACCAGCAAGGCCTCTCCAATCTCGCCTCGCAGGACGGCGTCGAAGCCCTCACCCAAGTCGACGCATCCGGAAACCAGGGCGGCCCCGCCATCCTGAAGTCCGACCACGAAAGCTTCGTCTCAAACCCCGCTCTCAGCGCCGAAGTCTTCGGCCCCTCCTCACTCGTCATCGAGTGCCCCAATGCCGAAGACATGCTCAGCGCCGCCGCCGCCCTCGAAGGCCAACTCACCGCCACCGTCCACGGAACCGATGACGACCTCGCCAACGCCACCGACCTCCTCAACCTCCTCGCACAAAAAGCCGGACGCGTCATCATCAACGGCTTCCCCACCGGCGTCGAAGTCTGCCACTCCATGGTCCACGGCGGCCCCTACCCCGCCACCTCGGATGGCGCCAGCACCTCCGTCGGCACCGCTGCCATCACCCGCTTCACCCGCGCCGTCAGCTTCCAGGCCTTCCCCGACTCCGCCCTCCCCGATGAACTCAAATCCGCCAACCCCCTCGGCATCACCCGCCTCGTAAACGGCACTCTCACCACCGATCCCATCAGCTAAAACGATGACTCCCGCCGGAAAAGAGGTCCTCATCATCGGAGGCGGCGTCATCGGCCTCTCCATCGGCTACTACCTCGCCCGCAACGGCCACGCCGTCCGCATCGTCGAGCGCGACACCTCCCTCCGCACCAGCTGCTCGGAGGGAAACGCCGGCATGATCGTCCCCTCCCACTTCATCCCCCTCGCCGCCCCCGGCGTCATCTCCCAGGGACTCAAGTGGATGCTCAATCCCAAAAGCCCCTTCTTTCTCCGACCCCGCCTCGATCCCGCCCTCGCCCGCTGGATCTGGCTCTTCATGCGACACTCCAACGCCCAACACGTCGCAAACTCCGAAACCCTCCTCCGCGATCTCTCCCTCGCATCACGCCGACTCCACCTCGAGCTCTCGGAAGATGAAAACTTCCCCCTCGTCCAAAAAGGCCTCCTCATGCTCTGCCAATCGCAAGCCGGCCTCGATGAAGAAGCCGAGGTAGCCCACCACGCCCACCGCCTTGGCCTCCAGGCCGAAGTCTGCGATCCCGCCCGCCTCCGCGAACTCGAACCCAACGCCAACATCGACGCCAAAGGCGGCGTCTGGTTCCCCCAGGACTGCCACCTCTCCCCCAACGACTTCCTCACCGCCCTCCGCCAATCCATTCTCAAAAACGGCGGCCAATTCATCAACGCCAGCGCCGCATCCCTCATTCAAAATGGCGACAACATAGACGGCCTCATCACCACCACCGGCCAAAAACTCACCGCCCACACCACCATCCTCGCCGGCGGCATCCACAGCCTCGATCTCGCCCGCCAACTCGGCCTCAAGCTCCCCATGCAGGGCGGCAAGGGCTACTCCCTCACCCTTCCCAACCCCGTCGCCAACCCCCTCCTCTGCTCCCTCCTCAAAGAAGGACGCGTCGCCGTCACCCCCATGGGCTCCTCCCTCCGCGTCGCCGGAACCATGGAAATCTGCGGAAAAAACACCTCCATCTCAAAGCCGCGTCTCCAGGGCGTCATCGAAGCCTTCTGCCGCTTCTACCCCCAATATTCACCCGACCAATTCACCGGACTCACCCCCTGGGTCGGCCTCCGCCCCTGCTCCCCCGATGGCCTCCCCTACCTCGGCCACGCCCCCCACCATAAAAACCTCATCATCGCCACCGGCCACTCCATGATGGGCCTCTCCCTCGCCCCCGTCACCGGCCACCTCGTCACCCAACTTATTGAAGGCAAGACTCCCTCAATCGACCTCGCCGCCCTCCAGCCCTCCCGCTTCGGCTAACCGCAGCAAAACCGACATCCCCGGCGTCGACCAAATGCCCGGCCGCTCAAAATAGCACCGTAAGGATCCAAAATCCCCACCTCAAGGGATGCGCTGTTCTTAACACTGACCGCAGAGCACATCCCGGAATCATCTTCTAGATTTAAGGTAAGATTCCAACAATGAGCGCGACCGATAAAAAACAAACTCTGGGAGGATTCGAAAAATACCTCATCCTCTGGATCCCACTTTGCATGATCATTGGGGTTCTCCTCTCTCAATACACCGGGATCGGGGAAAACATCGAAGCCCTCTCAATTCGGGGAATCTCCATCCCGATCGGAATCTGTCTTTTCTTCATGATGTATCCCGCCGTCTTGAATCTAAAAGGCTCGGAACTAAAAAAACTGAAGGACAATCCCAAACCGATTCTTCTCACCTTCTTCTCCAATTGGATCGTCGCTCCCTTGGTCGGCTTTGTCCTGGCGAAGATATTTCTATCCGATCACGACGAACTCTTTGTCGCGGTCATTTTACTCAGCGCCAGCCCCTGCACCGCGATGGTTCTCGTCTGGGGATCCATGGCCGATGGCAACCAGGAGCAGAACGTCGTAAACACCAGTCTCAACACCATCACGATCATGATTTTCTATGCTCCCCTCGTCGCACTCCTGACGGGCATTCAGAATATTGAAATCGATCGGTGGGGATTGGCCTTCTCGGTCTTGGTCTTCATCGGGCTCCCGATTTTAGCAGGCCTGCTCACGCGTAAAATCGTCATCCCCATGAAAGGGGAAGGCTGGTTCGATCAAGTCTATCGCCCCGTCCTCGGCAAGATTTCAATCGTCGCGCTCCTCACCACCTTGATCGTTCTCTTCGCACTCAATGGCACCACCATCCTTGGTAAACCCCAATACCTCTTCCTCATCTCAATCCCCCTGTTATTGGGCTTCGTCATTGTCGTTGGCTTCAATATTGCGATGACCAAACTCTTCCACCTGAAATACCGGGAAGCCGCCATCACCGTGATCATCGGTTCCTCCAGTCATTTCGAAATCGCCATTGCCACCGCCATCGCCGCCTACGGGGTCGGTTCGGTTGCCGCTTTAGGTACCACCATGGGCCTCTTTTGGGAAATCCCCATCATGTTGGGCCTCGTCTACTTCCAGCGATATTTGCGCAGGAAAAAGTTCTGGCCACCCAACGAGTAGAATCTTTCCTGGATAGATGCTCTATAATCACTCATCGCCGAAGTAAGGCCTTCCGGAATAGAGAGATATCCCGGACTGTTGGTTTTTATTTTCAGCCCCTGCTTCGGCTGGCCGACACGGCATAGTTTGTGAGGCCCGACACTTTCCCCTAGCGGAGAATGAGCCTCTCTAGTAAGAGGAATCATCTGATTCCTTGAGCATGAAAAAAAGCGCCCTTCTCTTCACCCTTTCCCCCCTCCTCCTCGCCACCGCTCCTGCAGCCTACAATGGCGCACCCTTCTCCCAGGTCACCCGAAGTTCCGCAACCGACCTCAACTTCCTTCCCGGCATCTTCGCCGCTCAGATTGAAGACGAAGCCCTCCAACTCACCGTCGCCAGTGCCGACCTGACACAGTTCCTCTTCGCCGTAGACGATGGCGGCACCGCCATCAAACTCCTCGAAAGCACCACCACCCCGGTCGGCGGCGCAGGCCCCTTCACCAAGCTCGGCCTCAACTTCCAGCGCAAAGGCGCAGACTCCGCCACCACCGACCTCGTCGTCGAGGCCTCCATCGGCAGCCAATCGGGATACTACCGCTACGATGGCGCCAACTGGAACCAACTCCTCACCACCGGCACCACCATGCCCGGCACCACCCAAACCTTCGACCGCCTCGGCGAACCCCACACCAGCGGAAACAAAACCGCCTTCCTCGGCATCTCCAATGACACCTCCGGATCCCCCGACTTCCGCGGCGTCTACCTCCACAATGGCGGCACCATCACCAAGCTCGTCGATGCCAATGACACCCTCCCCGGACTCGGCACCTTCGGCGGCTCCTCTTCCCAGGTCGGATTCGATGGCTCCCTCGTCGCCTTCTGGGCGATCTTCAGCACCGACCCCAATCCCCCGTCCGGAATCTTCTCGGTCACCACCTCCGGCACCGTCACCAAACTCTCCCTCTCCGGCGAAACCGTCCCCACCACCACGACCACCATCAAGAGCTACGTCAGCCCTCCCGCAGTCGACAACGGCACCACTTACTTCGCCGCCACCGATGACGCCTTCAACCGCTACCTCATGAAGTCCGACGGCGGCGCTCCCACTCTCATTGCCAAAAATGGCGACATCCTTTCCACCGGCGGAGTCCTCGGCAATATCTGCTCCTACCCCCCTCTCGCCAGCGGCGGAAAAGTCGTCTTCGATGCCAAAGTCGACGGCCTTCCCGCCATCCTCGAGTTCGATGGATCGGCCCTCACCATCGCCGCCGTCAGCACCGACCTCCCCCAGTTCACCTTCAGCCCGCCCTCCTCCATGGTCCCCTTCGACTTCGAGGGCGACCTCCTCGCCATCCGCGCCACCTCCGGAGCCACCAGCTACCTCTACCTCAACCAATCGGAACCCGCCGTCCCCACCCTTGTCAGCCCACGCACCGAAACCTTCCTCATCGAAGACGGCGGAGACATCACCCTGAATCCCCAATTCGTCGGCCAAGGCCCCCTCACCTTCTCCTGGAACAACGGCCTCGCCACCACCCAGCAACTCACCCTCACCAATCTCGACGCCGCAACCCTCGGCCAGGGCCGTTACACCTTGAGAATTCAAAACGACAACGGCTCCGTCTTCTACACCGCCACGGTCATCCTCAACGTCGCCCCCTACTTCCCCTTCGACCTCACCGATAAGTCTTACTTCGAAAACCAAACCATCTCCCTCAGCCTCTCCTCTCCCGGTGGCGCCCAACCCTTCACCTACCAGTGGTTCAAAAATGGCGACCCTCTCCCCACCCAAACAAACGCCACCCTCAGCATCCCAAATGCCACCTCCGCGGATACCGCAGACTACTACGTCGAGGTGACCAATTCCAAAGGCACCACCCAATCCGCCACCAGCACCGTCACCGTCAACCCCATCCCCTCCAACCAAACCTTCGCCGGTGCCACCTTCAACAAGCTCATCGACGACCCCTCCTTCTTCACCACCAGAAGCCTCAACGACCTCTCCTTCTTCATCAACCCCGTCACCGGACTCACCTCCCTCACCGACCTCGACTTCTCCCTCAACGGCACCCGCATCATCGAGATCGATGCCGACGGAAAATCCACCAACCTCCTCACCAAGGCCGACATGGAAACCGCCACCGGCCTCTCCATCATCTCCATCGAGCTCGAAGGCTACTTCTCAAACGGTGACGCCCTCATCCACAGCAAGGTCGCTCCCAATTTCACCCGCGCCGTCCTGCACCGCATGACCTCCACCGGCTTCGAACTCCTCGTCGATACCGCCAGCCTCCCCGTCACCACCGCCACCCCCATCACCCCGGTCTACTTCTTCACCTCCACCGTCGAGAATGACCAAGTCCTCGCCGTCGCCCCGGACATCGATGGCCGCGCCGTCACTATCTTGATCGAAAACGGAACCCCCACTCTCCTCGTCGACACCGCCGTCCCCATCACCGATGGCCAGACCTCTAGCGTCAAACTCTCCTACTCGCAAAAACTCCGCCTCCACGATGGCATCATGATCAACGAAGTCGACGAAGCCTTCTCCTTCCAACGCGCCTGGAAAGTCCCCTACTCCGGCACCCCCTCCATCATCATGGAAAAAGACTTCACTCTCGACGGTGAAGCCAAGACCACCGCCGTCGCCAACTTCCTCGGCGAAGCAGATGACTGGTTCTACTTCACCACCTCCTTCGGAACCGTCCGAACCCAAGGCGGCACCGTCGAAAAATTTGCCCCTAAGCTCCCCATGGGAACCAGCGGCTCGCTCAACATCTCCATTATCGAAGGCCAACTCTTCGCCATCTCCCGCTCCGAAACCTCCACCGGAAATGCGGTCTACCGCTTCCGCAACGAAGCCTTCGAAGTTGTCCACGATGGCGAATTCCTCGACATGCTCCCCCTCCGCTCCCAGGACCTCATGATCCGCTCCGTCCGCGGAAACGAAGTCCTCCTCTCCGGAACCGAATCCTTCAACGCCCCCATCTTCCTCTTCATCAACGCCGGAGCCGATCCCCTCACCAACACCGTCGAGCCCTTCGTCTTCACCGCCACCGGACTCACCATCACCATCCCCGAAGACCAATTCCTCTACCGCTCCACCGACCTCCAAAACTGGACCAAGGTCGAAGCCACCGGAACCTACCCCGTCACCTACAACGGCGCCGAATACTTCCAGTTCCGGACCCAGTAACTTAACCTAGGAGTGAAAAGAAACTGGTAGAATTCACAAGTGATTTTGCCTTGTGGTGTGGCCTCCGAAAGGGAGTGGTATTATACCAGAGCCTCCAGCGCGACGAGCTCGAGAACCACCCGGTTCTCCTCGTCGGATTTTTCCAGGTCCACCCCCAGCACCACCCGCCAGTCATTCAGTTCGTCTTCATCGACCAGCATCTGCTCAACCGTGTTTCCCTCTCTTCGGAAATATTTCGTACTACGCGCCTCGGGATCAAGCCGGATCAGCCCGTGCTCCTCTTGATACTCCGCCAATTTTTCTCTCAACTGAAAGATCGTCCACTCGCCCTCCACCAGCGCCAACGCCGCTTCGCAGTCTTCCCGCGATAGAAACTTCACAAAATCAAACACCTCGCGTCGCACCGCCCGCTCAAACTCCAGCTTCCGCCGCGTAAACGGCACCGCCTTCTTTGGCACTTCCACCTTCTCCACCACCTCACCCTCCGGGTCCTTCAGCTTCTCCCACTCATCAATCAAACTCGAGTCCACCCCGCGCAACATCTCACCAAAGAAGGCCTCCGCCTCCTCCAGATCCTCGGTCTTCAGCGCCGGGGGCACCGTCTGTGCCAGCACTTTGTAAACTTCGGAAAGGTGCCGCAGCAGGACCGCCTCACTCCGCTCCAAACCATAAAGCTTCACGTAATCCTCAAAGCTCAACCAACTCTCAAACATCTCACGCGCAATCGACTTTGGACGCACCCCCGCCTCCTTTGCCCAGGGATTCACGAGCACAAACTTGTTGTAGGTGTCGTAAATAAAATCCTTCCCCGGCTTCGGATGCTCCACCTCATCCAGCGCCTCCATCCGGTCATCATATTCCACCCCATCCTCCTTCATCTGCGCCACCAACGCCGTCTTGATCTTATCCGTCTGCTTTCGCAACACCACCGTCGGGTCCTCCAAAATCGCCTCCACCAACGACAACACATTCAACGTAGAGTCCGCCGCTTCTCCATCCAAAACCGGAATGGTCTCCAGTAAATACAAACCCAAGGCCTGGTTCATCGTAAAGTCATCCTGCAGCTCCACATTCAGCTTCACCTTCGCCGGACCCCGTCGCTCCTCCTTCGGGATGATCGTCAGCACCTTCCCCTCCACCAATCCCTTAAACAACGCAAAGGCCTTCTGCCGCAACCCCTTTTTCTTCACCTCGGTCTCGTGCGACACCGTGATAATCCGACGCAACTCTGCGCAGCCATCCTCTTCACTCCGGCTCAGCACATTCAGCAAAGTCCCGTGACGCACGTTAAAACTTGAGATCAGCTTCTCCGGTGGAGCCACTTGCAGCTTCTCAAAAGTCTTCTCATCCCAGTTCACAAACCCCTTCTCCGGAGGCTTCTTCTTCATGGCCTTGCTCTTCTTCCCCTTCGCCGCCGCCTTCTCATCCGCACGCTTGTTATCAATGACATACTCCGGTGCCTGCGCCACCACATACCCCACATCATCAAACCCACGTCTCCCCGCCCGACCACATATCTGGCGAAAATCCCGCACTGCGAGAATCTTCGTACTTTGACCCCCAAATTTGTAAAGCTGCGTAAACAACACCGTCCGGATCGGCACATTCACCCCCACACCCAACGTATCCGTCCCGCAAATCACTTTCATCAACCCCCGCTGCGCCAGCTTCTCCACCAACACCCGATACTTCGGCAACAAGCCCGCATGGTGAATCCCCAGTCCATGCCGTAGCAGTTTTTTCATCTCTTTCCCGTAGGGACTCCGAAAGTCCGCCCCCTCCAGCACCTCCGCAATCCCCGCCTTCTCCTCCTTGGAACAAAAGTTCCGGCTCATCAGATTCTGCGCCGTCCGCGCACAGGCCAACTGCGTAAAGTGCACCAGATAAATCGGAGCCCTCCCCGCATCCACCAGCTCCTCCACCTTATCCTCCAGCGGCGTCAGACTGTACTCGAACTCCAGGGGCACCGGCCGATCCTCCGACTTCACCAGCACCGTCTCCGCACCCGTCAGCTCCGTCAGTTCCTTCTCAAAAAACGAGGTGTCCCCCAAGGTCGCCGACATCAGCAAAAACCGCGCCTGCGACATCGTCAGCAGCGGAACCTGCCACGCCACCCCCCGCTCCTCATCCGAGTAATAATGGAACTCGTCCATGATCACCTCATCCACCTGCGCCTGCGCTCCCTCACGCAACGCCAGGTTCGATAAAATTTCCGCCGTGCAACAAATCACCGGAGCCTGCGCATTCACCGTCGCATCCCCCGTAATCATCCCCACATTCTCCGGCCCAAAGCTCTCGCACAGCGAGAGAAATTTCTCATTCGCCAATGCCTTAATCGGCACCGTGTAATACGACCGTCGCTTCTGGCAGATCGCCCGAAAATGCAGCGCCAAAGCCACCAATGACTTCCCCGACCCCGTCGGCGTATTCAGAATGACGTTCTTGCCCTCGTAGAGTTCAAGAATCGCCTCCTCCTGATGATCATACGGCTCAATCCCGCTCTCGATCAGATATTCAAGAAAGGCATCCAACACCTCCGCGTTCGACGAAGGATCGGATACCTTGGTGGGATCAAGTTGCGCCATTCACGGGGACCCTGAACCCTCCCCGCAAAATTGCAACGCCAGCCAATTACCAAGCCGAAATCTCCCGGAAGGTCGACAGCCGCTTGTTCAGCACATCGCAGTCAATGTCTTCCAGCGCGCGGGTCGAAAACGCCTCGCACGTAAACGAAGCCAGCATCGATCCCTGCACCACCGCCTTGCGCAGCTGGTCAAAAGTCGGCTCGATCGCCTTCTCACGCGCAAGATAACCGGTCATCCCTCCGAGGAAGGTATCACCCGCACCCGTCGGATCAGTAAGGTCACGCAACGGCCACGCGCCACAACGGAAGAAATCCTTCTCCCCCGGCCCAAAGAGCAACGCCCCAAACTCACCCAGCTTGATCACAACATACATCGGCCCCTTCGCGCGCAGCTTCTCACCCGCAAGGACGAGATTATTCGTCCCCGCAAACTCCCGCGCCTCCCCTTCGTTGATCACCAACAAATCGATCCTCTTCAACACCTCGTGCAACTCCGCATTCGCAATCGTAATCCACAGGTCCATCGTATCCGCCAGGACGAACTTCTCCTTCGCCTTGCACTGATCCAGCATCTGCAGCTGATTCACCGGAGCCATGTTCGCCAACACCACAAACGAGGCATCGCGCAACTCGGACGGCACTTTCACCTGCCAATCCTCCAGCACATTGATTGCCACATCGTGGGTCGTGCGGTCATTCATGTTCTCATGATACTCACCGGACCACGTAAACGACGCCTTCTCGGACCGCTCCAGACCCGACAGATCAACATTGTGATCCTCCAGCATATCCAAATGCTCCTGCGGAAAATCATGCCCCACCACCCCGATCAAATGAACGGGTGATGCAAGTTTTGCTGCGGAAAGCGCAGCATAAGAGGCGGACCCACCCAGCAGATTCTTTTCATCTGCCGTCGGGGTTTTGACGTTATCAATGGCGACCGAGCCGCCTACGAGAATACTCATGATGTTTATTGAAGTTGGGAAATAATCGAACGTGTTTCAGCGGCCACGTCCTCCGCTTGTAAAAGATGTGAAACCACCACCACCCGCCGCGCACCCGCCGCTTTCACCTCCGCCAAATTCTCCGGCTTGATCCCCCCGATGCAGAACACCGGAATCGCACACCCCACCGTCTCCTCCACCACCGCGATATTCTCCAACCCAATCCCGGGCCTCCCTACCTTCGTGGGCGTCGGAAAAAGCGGCCCGAACCCGATGTAATCCGCCCCCTCGGCCAACGCCGCCTGGGCCTGCTCCACCGAGTGCGTCGAACGCCCCACCATGATATGCTGTCCCAAAATCTCCCGCGCCGCCGCAATCGACCCGTCATCCTGCCCCAAATGCAACCCCGGTGCACCACACTCCTTCGCCAATTCCACATGGTCGTTCACCACAAAGGTCACATGATGCTTGGAGCACAACACGCACAACTCCCGCGCCAGCTCCGTCAGGGTCCCGGGCTCATGGCCTTTCGCTCTCAGCTGCAACACACTCGCTCCACCCACCAGCAAGGCCTCCGCAACCGTGAACGCATCATCCTTCGCCACGTAACCGAGGTCGATGATCCCGTAGAGCCGGGCTTCAGGTGAGAGCGTCATCAGGAAAGTGACTTCTCTTTCAAAAACTTCGCCACCCAGGCAATGTCATACTTCCCGGCAATAAAGTCGGGATGATCAATGATCTCCTGCTGGAAGGGAATCGTCGTCTTGATGCCACGAATCCGGAATTCCGAGAGCGCCCGCTTCATCCGCGCAATCGCCACCTCACGGGACGATGCCGTCACGATCAGCTTCGCAATCATCGAGTCGTAATACGGCGGCACCGTGTAACCCGCATAAACATGCGTATCCACCCGCACCCCTTTTCCTCCCGGCGCATACCAAAGATCAATCGTGCCCGGACTCGGCGTGAAATTGTTGTACGGATCCTCCGCATTGATCCGGCACTCGATCGAGTGGCCGCGCGGCGTCGCCTGCAAGACATGATCGGACATCGGCTCACCCGCCGCAATCCGGATTTGCTCCTTGATCAGCTCACACCCCATCACCTCCTCGGTCACGGGATGCTCCACCTGAATCCGGGTGTTCATCTCCATGAAGTAAAAGTCCGATGCATCCTCATTCACAAGATACTCGATCGTTCCCGCGTTCTGATAATCGATCGACTTAATCAACCGCACCGAAGCCTCCCCCATCCGCTGACGCAGTTCTTCCGAAATCAACGGGCTCGGACACTCCTCAATAATCTTCTGGTTCCGGCGCTGCATCGAACAATCACGCTCACCCAGGTGAATGTAATTCCCGTGATTATCACCCAGCACCTGAAACTCAATGTGATGCGGATTCAGCACCAACTTCTCGATGTAACAATCGCCGTTTCCAAAGCACGCCTGCGCCTCCTTCGAAGCCGCCTTATACATGCTCTCAAACTCCTCCGCGTTCATCGCCGGACGCATCCCGCGCCCCCCGCCACCCGCCGTCGCCTTGATCATCACCGGATAACCCACCTCCGCAGCCACCTTCTTGCCTTCCTCCACATCCTTCAGAATCCCGTCCGATCCCGGAGTCGCCGGCACCCCGTTGGCTGCCGCTGTCGACCGCGCCGTATTCTTATCACCCATCGTCCGGATCACCTCCGCACTCGGCCCGATAAACTTGATATTGCAACTCTCGCAAATCTCCGCAAACCGCGCGTTCTCCGAAAGAAAACCATACCCCGGGTGGATCGCATCCGCATCCGTGATCTCAGCCGCCGCAATGATCCGGTCCGGCTTGAGATAACTCTCACTGCTCGGTCCCGCACCAATGCACACCGACTCGTCGGCCAGCTGCACATGCATCGAATCAACATCGGCTTCGGAATACACCGCCACCGAATGAACGCCCAACTCACGGCAGGCACGAATAATCCGGAGAGCAATCTCCCCACGGTTGGCTACGAGAACACGGTTAAACATATCCTTTGAAAATGGGTTGGCCCGCTCACCTCCGGGTGATGGGCCTCAAAATTACTTCACGCGGAAAAGAGTATCGCCGTACTGCACCGAGTTCGAATCATCCACGCAAATCTCGGTGATCGTCCCGGAACGCTCTGACTTAATCTCATTCATCACCTTCATCGCCTCGATGATGCACAGCGTCTGACCTTCGGAAATGGTGTCACCCACATTCACAAAGTTCTCCGACTCCGGAGATGCCTTACGATAAAACGTCCCCACCATCGGGGAACTGATCGCCTCACCCTCGGAAGCCGCAGGTGCCGGTGCCTCAGCCGCTGCCGGAGCAGGTGCGGAAGCCGCAGGTGCTGCCGCCGGAGCATAACCACCACCGGAAGGCATGCTGGCCATCAGCTTCTGCAAATCCCCCAGATCAGCGCCCTTCTTGAGCTTCAAATTGAAATCTTCCTTTTCAAACTGGAAGTGCGAGAGCCCATGGTCATCCATGAGCTTGACGATTTTTCGGATTTCAGAGAGGTCCACGAGAAAATTTCAGGTTAATTTGCCGGTTGGCGTGCGGCCATCCTAAGGCGAATCTCCAACCGGAGCAAGCGACTTGTTAGGAGGACCAAATCACCCAAAAACTCCTCATTTTAGCCAATTCTTCCCCAAAACCCCCTAAAATAGTGATGGGAACACCCCATCCGCGCGTATTAATCCCCACCATGAAAATCCCCATCCTCGCCTCCCTCGCCCTCGCCATGATCACCTCCGCCACCGCCCAACCCGGCTCCCAAATCGAAACCGCCCTCCAAATCGACGACACCACCTCCATCCCCTACCTCCAATACCTCCCCAAAGACTTCTCCCCCGACGACAAAGACAAAAAATGGCCCCTCATCCTCTTCCTCCACGGACGCGGTGAAAGCAACGGCCCCCTCTCCGTCGTCAAAAAATGGGGCCCGCCCCGCATCGTCGAAACCGGAAAAGACCTCCCCTACATCATCATCTCCCCCCAATGCCCCAAGGAAAGCTGGTGGTCCAATGACGATCAACAAGCCCTCCTCGACAAACTCCTCGCCCACGTCCGGAAACAATTCCCCATCGATGACTCCCGCATCTACCTCACCGGCCTCTCCATGGGCGGCTTCGGGTCCTGGGAACTCGCCGCCCGCCACCCCGACACCTTCGCCGCCGTCGTCCCCATCTGCGGAGGAGGCGACCCCAAAAAAGCCCCCAAACTCGTCAACACCCCCATCTGGGTCTGGCACGGCGATGCCGACACCGCCGTCCCCATTGCCAAATCCATCGAAATGGTCGACGCCGTCAAAAAAGCCGGGGGCAAGAAAATCACCTTCACCACCCTCGAAGGTGTCGGCCACGACTCCTGGTCCACCGCCTACGCCGACCCCCGCCTCTGGCAATGGCTCACCGAACAAACCCGCTAAGCCCTTCTCCCAACCCTGCCCTCCGGGATCCGGCAGGCAGGGCACCCACACACGCGAAAGAGCTGAACGCTCAACCGAACGACGCCCATGGCTGAAGCCATGGGACCGCATTCCTCCGACCTACTTCGCATACATCCCGTGCTTCGGATCCCCGCCCGACAGCACATAAGCCACCAGATCCAGAATATCGTCGTCACTCAAGGTATTCAACAAGCCCGGAGGCATCATTGACACCGTCGATGGCTCCACCGACTTCAGATCCTTCCTCTGAACCGTCGTCATCTCGCCCGGCGCATAAAGGTTCGTGATCACATTATAAGCTCCGTCCCTCAGATTTCCAATCCGCCCAATCACCACCGAGCCATCCTTCTTCGTAAACACCATCGACCCATACTGGTCACTGATCTCCTTCCCCGGATCGATGATCTGCTCCAGGAAATCATGCGGACTGAACTTGCCCGCCGCACTCGTCAGGTCCGGGCCAATCGCCCCTCCCTCTTGCCCAAACCGGTGACAGGCATAGCAATTTGCCGCCCCGAAGACCTCGCGGCCATTCTTGAAATCACGACCTCCCTCAAGCCCCGAAGCCAATAGCGGCTTCAGATCCTCCATCGTCCAGTTCTTCACAAACCCCCGGGGCTTCGCTGTAAACATCGGTCCCGCCTTCTCCGGCTTCGCCGTCAGAATCGGCTTCAACCGCTCCTTGTCCGCCTCACTCAGATTCGCCATCGCATCATCCTTGATCTCCTTGATATACGTTCCAAAAGCCGCCCCCCCCTTGTAATTCGCTGCCCGAATGAACCAGCTGAAGAACCGCTCCTGCAAGTCCGGCGTCCAGCCCTCCTTCAAATGACGCACCACCATCGCCATCGCGATCTGCTCCTCCTGCGTCGGTCCCGATTCCACCAAAGCCACCGCACGATCAATCAACTTCGGCGCCTTTAGAAAGGACAACAAATTCCCCAGCTCAATATTCTCCGCCCGCGTGTCCGCCGGGAAAAAGCGATCCACCTGCGCAATCACCTTCTCACGCTGCTCCGCCGTCGGTTCACCCAAACGCTTGAAGACCAGCGTATACGCCCGCAACAAATCAAACCTCGATTGCGGATCCAACCCCTCATAATCCAACTCCAGAAGCGCCGCCATTGCCGCCGCCTGATGCGTCTTCTCACCCACCCGCGCCAGCGAAAGTATCCCGCCCAGGCGCGCCACCGGATCCTTCTCGGTCAGCACCTTCTCACCCCACTGGGCAAGTGGCTGCTTCTCCAGCGCCGTCCGCGCCGCAAAGCGCAACGCCCGATCCTTGCTCCCCAAAAACGGCCACGCCTTCGCCACCGCCTCCGGTGCCTGCTTCAGATGATACGCCTCCAGCGCACGACGTTGATCCCGCGCCTCCTGACCCGCATTCTTCCCGTCGATTCGCGCCGTGCTTTCCTCTCCCACATAACTCACCCGGTAAATTCCCGACTGCACCCGACGACCACCCACCGCAAAATAAAGCGACCCGTCATCACCCATCGCCAGATCGGTCAGCGGCAAAGGTTGACCCGCCACAAACTCCTCAAAGTCCGCCGTGTAAGTCGCCCCATTCGGCTTCAAGTGCACCGCGTAAAGCTTCCCGAACGACCAGTCCGCAATAAAAAACGCCTTCTGATACTTCGCCGGAAATTTCGCCCCCGTTCCAAAAAGAACACCCGTCGGCGATCCCGGCCCAATGTCCGTCACCGCCCCAAAACTATCACTGTAGTAATCAGGCCACTTCGCCGATCCATTCCGCCAGCCAAACTCCGCCCCGCTGATCACATGGTTCACCCGCGTCGCCCGATACCACGGCGTGTTCAAATCCCACTCCATGTCCGCATCGTAGGTGAACAGCTCCCCGTCCCCGTTGAAATCAATATCATACTGGTTCCGGAATCCCGTCGCCACCACTTCCCATTCCTTACCCTCCGGATCCGTCTTCACCACCCACCCCCGTGGCGCCAAACTCCCCTTCATAAAGCCCCTACCATAAACCCGCGGCAACAAATTATCCTCACCCCACACCTCCGACACCCGACTCGTCTGATACTCCGGCAAGTCCGTCTGGTTGCCACACGCCACATAAAGCGACTTCCCGTCCGGCGAGAGAATCACCGCATGCGGCCCGTGCTCGCCACCCGATTCCTGAAACTTCTTCAGCTGCGTCACCTTGTCCAACTCGTCATCCCCATCCGTATCCTGCACCCGATACAAGCCCCGCCCGCCGTGGGCCCCATCATTCACCACCACATAAAGCGAATCAAACGCCCAGCACATCCCCCACGCATGCCCGATATCCAGATCGATCTTCTCAAAGTCCCCATCACCCAACGTCCCGCCCGGCTCCGGAGCCGTAAAACGATAAATCGACCCATACTGATCCCCCGCATAAAACCGTCCCTTGTCATCCTTGCACAAGGTCACCCAGGACCCGAACTCGCCCTTCGGCACCGAATAAAGCCGCTCCACCTGGAAGCCCTCTTTCACATTCAACCGATCCACCGGAGTCACCTCGGCCTCCTGGCCAAACACCGGAATCGATAACACCATACTGCACGCAAGAATTCGGGAAATAATCGTCATTTGATAAGTCTACTTTGATTGGAAAATTTTGAATGAAAAGGCCTACGTCCTTACTTTGCCGCTTGTTTCAGTTCCGCAAAACGCGCCCGCATTTCCGCCAGTCGCTCCGCCTGCTTGGGATCCCCCGCGAGGTCATTCTCCTCCATCGGATCTTCCACGATGTTGAACAACTGCTCCACCTTCTGCTCCGGCCAGTAAAAATACTTCCAGTCCTTCCGCACCAACGCCTCGGATGCCGGAATGAAATCCGCACTCCGCAGCGTCGGATGCTCGTAAAAGAACTCTTCACGCCACTCCGGCTTCTCCTCCGCCAAATAAAGCGGTGCCATATCCACCCCCTGCATCCCCTTCGGAGCATCGATCCCCGCAGCCGCCAGAATCGTCGGAGCCAAATCCACACTCAGCGTAAAATCGTCATTCAGCGACCCCGCCTTCTCCTTCGGCATCCGTGGATCATGAATGATCAGCGGTACCCGAATGCTCTCCTGATGCGGATACCACTTGTCCGCCAACCCGTGCTCCGCGTGATAATACCCATTGTCCGTCGTGAAAATCACCAGCGTATTGTCCAACACCCCCTGCTCCTCCAGCTTCTTCAAAATCCGACCACACGTCGCGTCCACTTCCGTCGCCAGACGATAATAATTCTTCATCATCCGCTGAAACTTCTGCGGCGTATCAAATCGCCAGTGCCACCGGTTCCGCCCCTCGTTCTTCTCGTCAAAGAACTTCGGCAAACGCTTCCACGACTCCTCCGTCGCATTCGCCGGCACCGGAATTTTCACGTCCCGATACAGCTTCATGCTCTCCGGCTGCGGCAAAAACTGATCCGGGTGATGGTCCTCCGCATGCGTCGCAAAAAACGCCACCGTCAGACAAAACGGCTGACCCTTCGGCCGCTTGGCCAAAAACTTCATCGAGTCCATCTCATTGCGCTGCGTCACATGCACCCGCTTCCCGTCCACCTCATACCAATGCTTCCCCGAATACGAGGTGCTGAAATCAAACTCCTTCGCCGGAATCTTCCCGTTATGCCACTTCCCCACCTGCCCCACATAATATCCATTCTTCCGGAGCAAACCCGGATACGTCTCCGCCATCGGCGTTTTAAACATCTTAAAATCCCGACACCCGTGCCGTGACATCCACTGCCCCGTCATCAAATTCGCCCGACTCACCCCGCAAATCGCCGTCGTCACACAGTTCTCCGTGAAACGCACCCCTTTCCCCGCCAACTCATCCAGCACCGGAGTCTTCACCACCGCATTCCCCGCCACCCCCAGCGTGTCATGCCGCCAGTCATCCGCATAAAGCAGCAAAATATTCATCGGAGACTTCTCCGCAGCCGGAGCCAAAACCGTCAAGAGGGCAAAAGAAAGAAAAAGCAGTCTCATAAGTAAGGATTCTTGGAATTTGAAGCCCACAACGCAAACTCAAATGTTTGCATTCCCCTCAATCCCGGTCGACAGTCTACCTTCAACAGGAAACCTTTCTTTCCTTTTTTTAAGTTCTGGTTCAAATGAACATGATTCTTCGCCTCTTTCTCTCCGGTCTGATCGGAACCACCTCCCTGCACGCCGCCAACACCTTTGACTCCCAACGGGTCAACGGCACCGCAGTCTCCAACTTCGGCCCCATCGGCACCCCCATGACCATCACCTGGAGCATCGTCCCCGATAACACCATCTTGGGAAGATTCAGCATCGACCCCGATCACTCCGATGGCCGCAGCGACCTCATCTCCCGCTTTGATAACCTCTACAACGTCCCCGCCGCCAACCGCACCTCCGACCTCACCAACCGCCCCTGGCACGCCCACTTCGTCACCACCTTCGACCAAATCTCCCGCAAATGCGGACTCTCCTACATCTACGTCACCGATGACGGAGCGACCCCCTTCAACGACCTCAACGGCCAAATCAATCAACGCGGCGATGTCCGCATCGGAGGCACCCCCCTCACCGGACTCCTCGGCTACAACCAGGCCCCGCCCTCCAGCGACATGGTCCTCGATTCCGACTTCGCCGGCTTCGCCAACCCCTCCAGCCTCAAGCTCGTCTTCGGCCACGAGCACATGCACGGCCTCGGCTTCGGCCACGCCACCGTCGCCGGAAATCCCGCCCTCTCCATGGTCTCCACCTCCGGCGGAAATGCCAATGGCCCCCAATTCGACGACCTCCTCTTCCTCCAACGCAAATACGGCGACCCCCTCGAAAAAAACGGCGGCAACGACTCCTTCATCTCCGCCACCGACCTCGGCACCTTCGCCCCCTCCTCCATCCTCGAAGTCGGAACAGACGCCGATGACCTCACCATCGCCGCCAATGAGACCGACTTCGTCTCCATCGATGATGACCTCGACCGCGACTTCTACCGCTTCACCCTCTCCTCCCCCCAAACCCTCAGCATCACCCTCTCCCCCCGCGGCCCCACCTACCAATACACCCCCGAAGGAGGCTCCCCCGTCACCATCAACGCCTCCTCCCAAAGCGACCTCGTCCTCGAGCTCCTCAACGCAAGCGCCACCTCCCTCGAAATTGCCGATCACACCGGACTCGGCGGCACCGAATCCATCAACGACGCCTCCCTCCCCGCCGGCACCTACCGCATCAAGGTCTCCGGCAAGGCCAACAAAGCCCAACTCTACCGACTCTCCATCTTCGACGGCCTCCTCGACTCCGATAACGACGGCCTCAACGACACCGACGAACTCCCCGGCGATGCCGATGGCGATGGCATCCCCAACATCGACGACCCCGATGCCGACGGCGATGGCCTCAATGACGGAGCCGAAGTCACCCTCGGCCGGGATCCCTACTCCGCTCAGGATCTCGCCTTCACCTTCGACTCATCCCTCCAGGGCTGGACCGCCGTCAACATCACAGACTTCGCCACCACCAACGGCACCATCTCCGGAGACAGCGCCAACGACCCCCAACTCCGCTCCCCCGCCACCAACTTCTCCGGCGCGGAAATCACCAGCCTCATCCTCCGCATCCCCGCATCCCAATCCGGCAGCATCCAACTCTTCTTCCAGCGAAATGGCGCCGCCGGATACACCAACGGAGGCTTCCATAACCTCGGACCCGCCGGAACCTCCCGCCTCGTCGTCATCGACCTCTCAGACGTCCCCGAATGGACCGGCGCCCGCATCACCGGCCTCCGCCTCGACCCTCCCGGACAAGCCGGAACCTCCTTCCAGCTCGATGACATCATCGGCTCAAATGGCGACCGCGATGGCGACGGCACCACCGACCCCGCCGAGATTGCCTCCTCCCGCGACCCCCTCTCCCCCACCGACCTCGCCTTCGAGTTCAACACCCCCGGCGACTTCGAAGGCTGGATCAACGGCAACCTCCTCACCTCCCCCACCGTCGCCAACGGCGTCCTCTCCGGCACCACCGAATCCATCGACTCCAAACGCTGGAACACCAACCTCAACTTCCGCGGCACCCAAGTCACCGGCCTCTTCATCCGCCTCAAATCCTCCCAACCCGGCACCACCGAACTCTTCTGGGGCATCGACGGTGCCGACAACTTCGCCGCCGAACGCCGCCTCGTCGCCCCCTACACCGCCACCAACAACTTCCAAACCCTCCACTTCCACCTCAACGATCACCCCCTCTGGGCAGAAGAAACCATCCGCCGCCTCCGACTCGATCCCATCACCGCCTCCGGCGCAATTATCGAGATCGACTGGATCCGCGGATCCGATGGCGACTTCGATGACGACGGCATCACCGACCTCACCGAAGGCACCGATGACCCCGACAACGACGGCCTCGGAAACTTCGAAGACCCCGACTCCGACAACGACCAAATCCCCGACGCCTACGAGCACGCCAACAACCTCAACCCCGTCCTCAACGATGCCCTTCTCGACCTCGATAACGACGGCTTCACCAACCTTCAGGAATACCTCATGGCCACCGCCGCCAATGACCCCGCCAGCCGCTTCCAACCCACCATCCTCACCACCCGCCCCACCCAAATCTCCATCAACGCCGTCGCCGGAAGAACCTACACCCTCCAACGCGCCACCACCCCCAACGGCCCCTGGACCCAAGTCACCCAAGCCACCATCACCACCACCGCCCCCCGCATCCTCACCGCCCCCCAAACCCTCCCCAAATCCTTCTACCGCATCACCGTCACCCTCCCCCAATAAGGAGAGGGGGCACCCTGCCCGTGGAATGCCCTCGGGTGCTTCAGCCGAATTCCAGAACCCAAGCCCCCCAACCAAGCAATTCCTAATTCTTAATTCTAAATTTCAAATTCCCCTCATCTCCCCTCCACCCACTCCCCCGTCTCCCCGGACCCCTCCGCAGCAATGGAGAAGACCCCAACCCTCAAAGTGCTTTTAACGTCTCTTGTCATGGGTCTCTTCAGACCACCAAAACACCCCCCGCAAGCTTGCCTTCCAGGCAACAAATCCCAACATTGCCCCCATGCTCCGTTCCCTCATCCTCCTCGCCACCCTCTTCACAACCTCCCCGCTTTTCGCAAAAGACACCCCCATGACCCCCGTTAAGGACATCGACAGCCTCCCGCGCGTCCTCCTCATCGGCGACTCCATCTCCATCGGCTACACCGTCCCCGTCCGCGAGCTCCTCAAGGGCAAAGCCAACGTCCACCGCCCCCTCACCAACTGCGGCCCCACCACCAAGGGCCTCAAGGAGCTCGACGCCTGGCTCAACACCGGCGGCAAAGGCAAAAAATGGGACCTCATCCACTTCAACTGGGGCCTCCACGACCTCAAATACATCAGCGGAAAAGGCGACAAACTCACCGCCGTCGAGGCTCCCGACAGCCGACAACAAGTCTCCCCCGCCGATTACGAAAAGAACCTCCGCCAACTCGTCGCCCGCCTCAAAAAAACCAACGCCCGCCTCATCTGGCGCAACACCACCCCCGTCCCCAAAGGAGCCAAAGGCCGCCTCGCCGGCGACTCCCAAAGATACAACGACCTCGCCGCCAAAGTCATGAAAGAAGAAGGCATCGAAATCCACGACCTCTTCACCTTCGCCAAGGAACACGAAGCCAAAATCCAACAAAAAGCCAACGTCCACTACACCCCCGCCGGGTCCAAACAACTCGCCGCCCAAGTCGTCAAAGCCCTCAAGCTCTGAGCCCAACCTCAGACCCCTCCGCTCCCCCCAAAAAAATTCCCTGCACCATGAACGAACTCACACTCTCCTCACCACTCGATATGCACCTTCATCTACGGGATGATGAGATGCTGAAGCTAGTGACCCCACTGACCACTGAAACATTCGCCGGAGCGGTGATCATGCCGAACCTGGTGCCCCCGGTCGACTCACTGCGGGCGCTCGAAGAATATCGCCATCGCATCACGATGGCTCAAGGAGATCACGTCTTTCATCCCTACATGACCGCGTTTTTCCGTGACTACACCGAGAACGAACTCGCTGAGTTAAAATATGAGATGCTGGGAATTAAACTCTATCCCGCAGGAGCCACCACAAACAGCGAAGCAGGGGTCAAAGCCCTCGATGCGGTGGAGCCTACCTTCAAAATGATGGAGGAAATGAAGATCCCGCTCATGGTGCATGGGGAGACACACGGATTTGTGATGGACCGGGAAAAGGAATTTCTCGCGAGCTATGAATACCTCGCCAAGAAATTCCCCAAACTGCAAATCACCATGGAGCATATCACGACCGCAGACGCGGTCGAGCTGATGGGACGCTATGAAAACCTCCGCGCCACGGTGACCCTTCAGCACCTCATCATCACACTCGATGACGTCGCTGGTGGCATGCTCAATCCGCATTTGTTCTGCAAGCCGATCGCGAAGCGTCCGGAGGATCGGGAAGCGCTCCTCCAAGCTGCGCTGGATGCTCATCCCGGTCTCATGTTCGGCAGTGATAGCGCGCCCCATCCGCTGAGTAAGAAGGAATGCTGCGGGTGCGCGGCCGGTGTCTTCACCTCACCCCTCGCCATCGCCAGGCTGGCACAGCTCTTCGATAAACATGGCAAGCTGGAGAACCTCCAGGCCTTCATCTCCGATAACGCACAACGTCTCTACCGGATCAAACCACCGGAAAAGAAAGTCGTGGTGAAGAAGCAAGCCTTCGAGGTCCCTGCCGCCTACAAGGGTCACGGTCAGCACGTGGTACCCATGCACGCCGGTGAAACTCTCGACTGGTCGGTGAGCTCTGTTTCTTAGCTTCACAATCCTCCCCAAGCCCGGCCGCATCTCCACCTCCACCTTCCCCTTCACCCCCCGACGGAAAAACCCTCTACCTCGCCGGCGGCGCCAACCCAAGTGAACCAAGTGAGGAAAAAATGGGGCCGCATCGTGATCTATGACGTCACCAGCCAAAAGTAGCCGAACCTTCCGACTGCCTCCCCCCTCCGCTCCGGTCCAAATGCACCTTCAAATCCCTCCCGCCAAAAGCAAACTCCTGGCAGTAATTACGAAAATGATCTAATCCGGCACCTCGGTTGCCTTCGCTTTCTTCCCGTCGCTCCGCTCCCATTCCTCGCGTGATCGCAACGGACCCACGATCCCCAGCCCGCGCAAGCCCTTCGCCTTCGCCTCCTGAGTTATATTCTGAAACTTCGCCAGAGCCTTTTTTGTTTTCTCCTTCATAAGCATCTACAATCTTTCGATGAAGCGCCACCCCATGTTCATGGCTCCCAGGATAATCCCAATCACCAATCTGGTGAAAAATCCCCGACACATAGGATACGCGCTTCCTCCCAAAACCCAAACCCGGCTTCTTGATTTTCGCAACCTCATTACACCCCCTGTCTCCCCCTCCGCTCCGGTCCAAACGCGCCTTCAAAACTCTCCCGCTAAAAGCAAATCCCCGGCAGTTGGGTTGATCCTTATCAAAAAGGATATCGCTGCCGGCGTGTCCCTAAAACGATAAAACCAAATCCAAGGAGTAGGATCGCTGTTGGTGGTGTCGTCGCGAGCATTGTGAATCGGGTGAATCGGGAATGTAGCCCCTACCCGTTGACCCAAGAAGGCTTATCTGCCCTCTACCCATTAATTACAAATGGCATTCGGACTTCTTGGAGTGATTGGCAGTGACGCTGGGCAGCACCAATCGTCCGTCCCGCCTGCCATTTCAACCGGCGCCCCGCTTCCGTTCGAGACGGTCATTGGCAAACCGCTTGCTCCGGTAACCCCGCCCCCGTTCGAACGAAAGGATTGATAAAGCAAACTCTGGGCAGTAGCACCCACCTATGGGCATTGAAATCAGCTACCGGGACCTCTCGAATCACGGAGCCATGTTGCAGGATGAAGTGCGCTGCCAAGCCTTTCGCGATGCCCTATTTGAAGTAGTAACACCCGATTCGGTGGTCTTGGACATCGGCGCGGGCACCGGAATCCTCAGCATCTTTGCCGCCCAAGCCGGAGCGAAACAAGTCTACGCCGTGGAACGCTCACCGGTGGCTCAGCAGGCCAAGAAAATCATTACGGCGAACGGACTGAGTGACCGGATCACCGTGCTACAGGCCGAAATGGAAACCCTGGAACTGCCGGAGAAGGTTGATGTCATCGTCTCCGAATGGCTGGGCGGTTATGGCGTCGATGAAAATCTCCTGCCCATTGTCATTCAGGCCCGGGATCGCTGGCTGAAACCCGGCGGATTGATGATTCCCGGCACCACCACCTCCTGGATGGCTCCGGCCTACGACAAGTATCTCCAGGAGGAAATTGATTTCTGGAATGGTCAACCCTACGGCGTCGACCTTTCCATCTTGAGCGATGACGCACAACGGCGCTCCGAACCCAGCTGTCATCATATCAAACCAGACGACCTGGCCTGCGAGGCACAACACATGTGGACCATCGATAGCCACACCTGCACCGCGGACCGGGCCAATGGCACCTTCGAAGCCAAGCTTGAATTCATTGCGGAAAGCAACACCGTGATCAATTCCCTGGCCGCTTGGTTCGAAACGAAGTCTGCCCTCACCGTGGAGCTGTCCAATGCCCCGTCCTGCCCGGATACCCATTGGGGACGCACCGTGTTTCCCATCGGCAAAACCGTATTCGTGGAAAAAGGCACCCGCATCAAAGTTCACTTTGTCCATGAACCCTACGGCAAAGGACACTCCAACGCCAAATGGAGCGTCGAAATAGAGGAGTATCGTTTCCAGTCTGAAGATACCACCCTGCTGACCGGAGATTTCTCCCGGCCATCCTGACTCGGCCTCACTCCCCGCACGGCCGCCGCGTCCCAGTCTCCAGATAGAGCAGCGCCTTTTGGTAGCTCGCTCCCGTCAAAAAGTGGTCCAAATTCCCATCGATCTCACCCCGGTGCGCTTCGTGCCAACTCATGATCGCCTCGCTCACCTCCTTCAGAGCGTCAAGGTGCGCCTCGGGATCCCGATCACGAAATTCATGATCGGCAATCACCGCAATCCGGGCTTCGAGCAGCTGGGCTAAATCAGGAAAGTTCATCGACAAATTCACCACAGGCTTCCTCTAAAACAAAGCTCTCAAAACAACTTCGTCGCAGGATCACCCACCAGCATCCACATCTCGAGATGCTCCAGGCGTTGATCCCGCAACCCACGCTCACCCCCGGTCCCATCGACTCGATCAAAAACGAAAAACAAAGGCCGGCTCATCCGGGCCGTGGCGATCGCTTCCTGCACCGCGAGAAACCATTCCCCGGCCGTCGCAGGCGGATTCTCTTTCATCGCACTCACCGCACCCTTTGCCGCCAGGTATCCCGGCGCGGAGTAACTTTCCCCGGTCGCTCCAATAAACGCCACCGGACCCCCGGGCGCCTGGACACTGCGGTAACCCACCGCCTCATCCCCATCGAGGCAATAACAACCACAGCTCAGAAAAAGACCACGCCGACTGGAAGGCGAAAGCCCATCCCAACGATCCCCCGTGAATTGATTCTGCAAGCCCTCGATCAGGTTGGCTCCTCGGGCCAACTGGCACAGGCTGCTCGAACTCGAGTGTCCGAAGTAAGCACCAACATCATACGGTTTGTTTAACTCGGCAACAAACCGTGCAGGGAACTCGCCCTCCGGCGCAGCGAAAGGATGCCCCGGCACATCGGCCGCCCCGCTGAAGGTCCACGAAGAATGCGCCTTGCGCACCAACGATCTCGAAAGAGCGGACACCAACGCATCAGCAGCCCACATCCGCTTGGGCCCCCCGATCGGATCCCCGACCAAAAGGATCGCCCGCTTCGGCTCGGAGTCGGCAACTCGGCGACCCTCCTCAAAGGCCAGAATCTTGCTCACCAGCATTTTCGCCTGCGCGGGCGTAGCCGCAGGAAGGCGCCCCACCGCAAACAAGGGCGTAGTCCCATCCCGCTTCATCGCATAGCGGCTATCGGAAGGAACACCCTTCATCCGGTGGTGCCGCCCCTCCGCCCCCGGGATCAACGCCGTGGTCCTAACCACGAGAAGGCAATCCCGCTCGCGTTCCCCAAGATCAAGTTCGGCAATCCGCTGGTGGATCAACTCAGGTGTGGCCCCCGGGATCGAGATCACCTGATAACCCTGGGCCGCTCGCGCCTTCTTCAAAGGAGCAAGAGCCGTCGCAAAAGAAGGGGGATGGGCCACAACCCACCGCGGAGTTTCCTTCCGTTCCTCCGCCTTCCATGTCGCAGGATAATGGAGTTCAAGGGTTTGTGGGGCACAAGAACTCAGCAAGAGAGCAAGGAGACTGAGAAAAAGACCGGGGCGCATAACAAAGTGAAAAGTGGAAAAGGTTCGCAGATTCACTCACAAGTGTCGCCAACAATCTCCCCCTCACTCCCCCTCACTCCCCCACCGAAACCTCGTTCACCGTGTAATAAGCATTCCGGTGCAACAACTCCTCCCCATCCCGCGACTTCAGCCCCGCCAAATCAAACTCATGCACATGCCCCTTCAACAGCTGGTTTAGCTTCAATCTTACCGACATCCCGTCCTCCGCCAACTCCACCGCCTCCACCACCGGAGTCGTCTGATCAATCTCCGGACCACCATACCCCGCACCATAACGATGCGTAAAAGTCGCCATCGCATAGGACTCCACCTTCTCACCCGATTCCTTCTCAACCGCCTTCGTAAATTTCAGCTCAAACCCCTCCGGCGTAATCGTCACCCGCTCAATCTCAAAGGGCATCTTCCCCGTCCACTCCAGCCGTTCCAACGCAAAGGGCTTTAGCCCCCGCACCGGCCAACCCCGATTCGTCCCGCCCGCCAAAAGCTTCCCGCCCGGCGTAAATTGAATGTTCAGAATCCCCGTCGAAAGCTCCTCCCGAAACGGATAACACGCCCCCTGCCACACCCCGTTCACCTGCTCCGTCGTCGCCCGCAGGATCAACGATTGCGTGTAGTCCCCGAGGAAAATCTGATTCTCAAAAGGCCCAAACTTCCCCTTCGTCTCATCCAGCACAAACCCCGTGATCGAACGACCCATCCGGATGTAGGGAAAGATCACCGCATAAGGCACCAACTCCTTCACCCGCTCCTTCTCTAACAGAATGCTCGATCCCGACTCCGGCTCTACCGGCGCCTCCAGATTTGGCACGAACTCGTACCAATTGAAACTCGCCGGATGCCCCATGAATCCGCCCTCCTTCACAAACTTCAAACTGCAAGCCGAGTTCCATGGCCCCTGACTCTCGATATAAAAAAGCGCCCCGTGCTCATCGAACCCAATCCCGCCCGGACTCCGCATCCCGCTCGCAATCGGGATCGTCTTCCCCTCCGGCGTAATCTTCAACCCCCACCCGCGCAACAACTCCCACGAGTTGTAGGATTTCGACAACCCCAGCGCCACGTAGAGATTCCCCTCCGGGTCAAATTTCGACCCAAAGGCATACTCGTGATACGTCCCGTAACCCCACGCATCCGACACCACCTCAAAGCGATCCGCCCTCCCATCACCCGTCGTATCCCGCACCTTCGTCAGCTCCCCGCTCTGCGTCACAAACAACGCCCCCTCTTTCCAGGCCAACCCAAAAATCTCATCCAGCCCCGACGCAAAAAGATGATACTCCGGCTCCGGCCGTGCCGCATCCAAGCCCGAGACAAAATAAATATCACCCCGCCGCGTCCCGATCGCGATCCTCCCGTCCGGCAGCGCCTCAAACGCACCCGCCTCAATCACCGCACCCTTCGGCATCGGCACATCCACCACCCGGTAATACTCCCGCTCGCGATCCGCCGTCCCCCAGCGCTCACCCACTTCCTCCGCCGTCAAACACGACGCCATCAGCAGCCCACTCAAAGTCAATCTAGCGAAGCAATTCATAATCAATCGTAAAGTTCGTCTTCCCCTCCTCAAGATTCAGCTCAATCAGCAACTCCTTCCCCTCCCCAAAATCACGCAGCCTAGTCTCCGCCTCTCCCACCGAAACCTTCAGCTCCCCATTTGAAAAAATGCCCCTCGCAACCGACTCCACCTCTCCCGTCAGCCCCCGAAAAAACACCCGCGTCTTCCCCCGCGAATCAAACTGAAACGTCCGCCTCAAAACACCCCCATCCACCACCACCGACTTCTCCTCAATCGCCACCTCCTCGCAGCGATACATCAGCGTCGGATTCCCACTCTCATCGAAAAAGTATCCCTGAAAAGCATACCCGTGATTCTTCGGATAAAGCGGATCCGGATTCACCGGCGCTTCCTTCGTCGTCACCGGACTCAAGGGCCACGCCTCGTCCACATTCTTCAACTGAAGAAACCCCACATCCTGCGCCAGCTCCACCGCCCGCGACGCCGGATTAAAATCTCCCGCCCCCTGCGACCGCCAATTCGCCGTCACAAACTCACCCTTCCAAATCGCCGTCAGCGCCCCGTTCTGCGCATTGAAGGCATAGTTCATCCCACCCGGATAACCCACCGCGATCCCGCGATAACCCGCCACCCGACTCCGACCGCGATACACCTTCACCCGATCAGTCACCACCAGCTTCGAGGGCTCCGATCGCAACCCCGACGGGTCCCTCGCCGACCTCCCCAACCAAAACTGATACCACAGCGCCTCCAACTGCGCGTGCGTGTCACCGCCCAAAATATCCGTCTGCACGGCTTCCCCGTCCGGCCAAAAATTCGGCATGATGATCCCCTTCCGGTGCGCCCCCGGGTCCTTCATAAACGCCGCAAACCAACCCGGCTCCAACCGCTGAAATGACGTCGTCAAATCCAGCCCCTTCATCCCCGGCGACTCCTTCCCGTTGTAATTGTGACACGCGATACAATTCAGCCCCTTGTCCCCTAACAAAAGATGCCCCCCATTGCTCACCATCGGCTTCGTCTCTCGAGTCGGCTCCTCAAAGGTCACCTCCTCAATCTCATCCAACGCATCAAAAAGTTCCGTCATCCCCTCCAGCCCCGCCATCCCGTAATGCGGCATCCGCGTCGTCATATAAGGCCGCACCCGCTCCTTCTCAAAGAGAACCTTCGAAAGCCAACCCGGCTTCAACTTCGCCCCCACCAAAGTCAACGGCGGAGGAATCCGCGCCTCATTCCCCAACGCCTCCTCCGTCGATCCAAAATACGCATCCAGCTCCGCCGAAACACCCCCAAAACCATCACGCTCATGACACGCGATACAGTTCATCTGCGTCAGCTTCATCTCCAGTTCATCTTCCTTCGAAAACTCCCCTTCCTTCTCCAACGCCACCCGCAACACGTCCCGCTGCCCCGCATCCAAATCAAAATCCGGCGCACCATCAACCTCCTCCGAAAGACACCCCTTCCCAAAATCCATCTCCCCAAGATCTGGTCCCGTCTTCCCTCCCGCACCCTCAACCTCGTGACACGAATTACAGTTGAACTTCAGAAAATTTTCCCGCCCCGTAGTCACCTGATCCATCGTCAAAATCGCTCCTCCCACAATCCCTAACCCATCCAAATAAGCCGCCAAATCCACCGCCTCCTTCCGGCTCAAATCCATATCCGGCATCCGCCCCGATCCCCGCACCTTCAGCGGGTCCATCAAAAACTCCGCCAACGCTCCCGCCCGATATTTCCCCTGAAGATGCGCCAGCGAAACCACCCCATCCTTCCGCGACTCCTCCCCCGCTTCATCGCGCGGCGAATGACACGCCACACACCCCACCTCGTGGTAAACCTTCTCCCCCTGCACCGCATCCCCCTTCACCAACTCGTTAAGTTTCAAAAGCCCAGCCGCTGGTTCTCTCAACGACGCCAAATAATGCCCAATCGACTCACTCACCCGCTTCTTCTCCTCAACATCCAACCCCGACAACACATCCGGCATCGTCGTCCCCGGATGCGTCCCCGCTGGATCAAAAAGAAACTTCGCAAGATAATCCGCACTCAACCGCAACCCCACTTCCCTCAAATCAGGAGCCTCTTTCATCCCCTCCTCATCCATCCCCTCATGACAAGCCGCACACCGCAACTCCTTCGCCAACACCTGCCCCGTTTGAACCTCATCCAACGGATGCTCCCCATACAACCCCACCACCACCGGCGCCCCCCAACTCATCCCGCCCATCACCAAACAAGCAGTTACAAGGAAGCGAGCAATGATCATCCCGCCGACTCTGCCGAATCCACCCTCCCCCCGCAAACAAAGATTCCCAATCAATCCTTTTGAATTCCCCCCTCAACCAATCTGCGAAAATCCTCTTAATCTGCGGATAGCTTCCCCGGCTTCAACCACGGACCAATCCCCGGGGCCGTCGTTAGAACTACTTCTTCGCCTCAATACAAAACAAGTGACTCTCACCCCGGATAAACACCTGATCATCCACCAGCGCCGGAGTCGCATCCACTCCCTCGCCCAGCGAATTGGTCGAAACAATTTCCAGCTCCTCCCCATCCTTGATCACCACCGTCGTCCCACTTCGCCCCGTAATAAAAACATGGCCACCCGCAGCCACCGATGACGCATAAAGGGTCGAGAGTCCCGGAATCTTCGCCGCCGTATAATACGCCTCTCCCGTATGAGGATTCACGCATGACAGCGACGCCGACTTATCCTTGTGAATATAAAGGAGCTTTCCCGACAACAGCGGCGACGCCAAATCCGGCGTATTCTTCTCCCAACTCCACGCAACATTCTTCGTCCCCTTCAAATCTCCCCGCCCGCCCAGACGAAACGCCCCTCCGTAGGAACCCCGGAACCCGCTCGCCACCACCACCAAATCATCAATCGCCACCGCGCACGTCACCGGACGCTGCGCTTTCCCCGCCACCCGCCACAGCTCCTTGCCCGTCTCCAGGTCATAGCCACGAATAAAATTCTGCCCGTTCATCACCACCTGCTTCGCGCCATCGTGCTCCACCACAAAAGGCGTGCACCAATTCGTCGGCTCATCCCGCTCGGTCTTCCAGATCGTTTTTCCCGTCAGCCGATTCAGCGCATAAAGAGCCGAAGGCCCCTCATGGTCCCACGGCACCAAAATCTTATCCCCTTCCAAGGTCGGCGAACTCCCCTCACCGAACTCGTTGCGCGTATCCATCTTCCCAAAGTCATCCCGCTTCCAAACCAACTCCCCATCCATCGTGTAACAATAAAGCCCCCGCGAACCAAAGTGCGCATAGACATGCTCGCCATTCGTGACCGGCGACGCCGAAGCGAACCCGTTCGTCGAGTGCGTCCCCTCATGCGGAGTCGCCGTCGTCGCCGTCTTCTCCCAACGCACCTTCCCCGTCCCACGATCAAAACAATAAACCCGAAACGCCAACTCCGACAGCCGCTCCCCGTCAAACCCAAGCCCCCCGTCCTTCGCCACCGCAGACACCACAAACACCCGATCCCCCCACACCACTGGCGATCCCGACCCACGCCCCGGAACCGGCACCTTCCACTTCACATTCTTCGTCGCACTCCACTCCACCGGCGGCTTCGCCTCAGCCGATGACCCGTTCCCCAACGGCCCCCGCCAATGCCCCCAATTCCCTCCCATCGCTACGGAGGTGACGAAAAGGGCAAGCGAGCAAGCGAAGAGGGTTTGAAATGACATGGCGAAAAAACGGGAAATTACCGGTAACTCTCCACGCTCCTCCCCCCATGTCAAGACAGCCAAAAAACCACCCCTCATCCAATCTCCGAAAATCGTCCCAATCTGCGGATAGATTCCCCCAACCCCAGCAATTCAAATCTAAATGTTCGGTGTTCCCCCCCTCAACCATGCCCAGTTCGTCGTGTAGGCTTTAGCCGAACTCCTCAACCAAGCATCCCCTCCATCCTGTCCATTTGCCTAAGAGGCTATTTGTCTTCGACCATCTCCGCTTTGCTCCGGTTCCACTTCGTTCCGGTTGCGGTTAGAAAACTGCCCAACCAAGCCTCTGCCTCCACTGTGATCCCAAAAACAATCTCCCTTTGCATCTCAGGTCACCTCGCTAAACTCCCCCTTCCAGCTCTCAAATCTCACCTCTCGTGATCAAATTTCAAATCTCAATCCTCCTCGCCCTCTTCCCCCTCGCCCAAGCCCAGGAGTTCCCCACCCCCTACAACAGCGAAAAGGACACCTCCGCCAACCCTCCCTCACCCCAAAAAGCCGCCGCCTCCTTTCAGGTCCCCGAAGGCTTCCAAACCACCGTCTTCGCCGCCGAGCCCGACATCCAAAACCCCATCGCCCTGGCCTGGGATCACAAAGGCCGCATGTGGGTCGCCGAAAACTACACCTACGCCGAAAAAGGCAAACGCTTCGATCTCTCCCTCCGCGACCGCGTCATCATCCTCCAAGACAAAGACCACGACGGCCACGCCGAGACCCGCAAGGTCTTCTCCGACAAACTCCAGATGCTCACCTCCGTCGAGGTCGCAAAGGACGGCGTCTACCTCATGTGCCCGCCCCAACTCCTCTTCGTCCCCGATGCCGATCAAGACGACATCCCCGACGCCGAACCTCGGGTCATTCTCGATGGCTTCACCGTCGCCCACAGCAACTACCACAATCTCGCCAACGGCCTCCGCTGGGGACCCGATGGCTGGCTCTACGGACGCTGCGGTGGCTCCTGCCCCGGACTCGTCGGCACCCCCGGCACCGCCAAGGAAATGCGCGTCCCCATCGAGGGCGGCATCTGGCGCTTCCACCCCACCCGCAAAACCTTCGAAGTCCTCTGCCACGGCACCACCAACCCCTGGGGCTTCGATTTCGACCAGCACGGCGAACTCTTCTTCATCAACACCGTCAACGGCCACCTCTGGCACGCCATCCCCGGCGCCCACTTCGACCGCCCCTTCGCCCCCTCACCCAACAAGCTCGTCTTCGAGCCCATCCAAATGCACGCCGACCACTGGCACTTCGACCGCGCAGGAAAATGGCAGGATTCACGCGACGGCAAAGCCAACTCCCACGGCGGAGGCCACGCCCACATCGGCATGTGCATCTACCAGGGCGGCCACCTCCCAGACTACTGGAATGGCAAACTCCTCACCTGGAACCAACACGGCAAACGCCTCAACGTCGAAAAACTCAACCGCCATGGCTCCGGCTACCTCGCCACTCATGAACCCGACGCCTTCATCTCCGGCGACCCCTGGTTCCGTGGCCTCGAAATCTCCACCGGCCCCGATGGTGCCCTCTACGCCCTCGACTGGTCGGACACCGGCGAATGCCACGATCACACCGGCGTCCACCGCACCTCCGGCCGCATCTACCGCTTCTCCCACGGCACCCCTCCCAAACCCGACCTCCACCTCCTCCAAAACATCACCCCCGAAAAACTCACCCAAATCATCAAACATCCCAACGTCTGGTACGAACGCCAAGCCCGCAAACTCCTCACCCCAACCCCCGAGCTCATCGCCACCGCCCAAAACCTCCTCAAATCAGAAAACACCGTCACCCAACTCCGCTCCCTCTGGACGCTCAATGCCTTGGAAACATCTAGGCCTGAGACCCTTCTCGCCAACAATAACGAGCATCTCCGGGCTTGGGCCATTCGTCTCCTCACCGACCGAAAACCAATCGACCACGTTCACGGGCTCCATCCCCGAAATACCCTGCCGATTCTCGACCCATTTCCGCCGGTAGATCGACTAATCAAACTTGCAGAAACAGAACCCTCGCCATTGGTCAGACTGGCTCTTGCCTCTTCCATTCAAAGGGTTGGAATTTCAGATCGTCCCGCCCTCGCAATCTCCCTAGCTGCTCGAAATGACGACCAAGACCACAACCTTCCAAAACTCGTCTGGTTCGGCATCGCCCCCCTCCTCAAAGACCACCCTGAAGGCTTAATTGAAGCCGCCAAAGCCACCACCTGGCCCGACCTCCTCCGCTACATCGCCCGCGCCATGGCCTCTCAACCCGATGCCATCATCGACCTCGCCATCGCCCATCCCAACAAAGCCCCCCACCTCCTCCAAGGCCTCTCCGAGGGCTTCAAAGGCTGGCACAAAGCACCCCTCCCCAAAAACTGGGATCAAGCCGTCGACACCCTCTCCGAAAAGAACCCCGACCTCATCCGCGAGCTCTCCGCCCTCTTCGGCGACGGCCGCGCCCTCGACTCCCTCCGCAAGATCGCCCTCGATCACAACGCCGGATTCGCCACCCGCCAGACCGCCCTCCAAGGCCTCATCGACGCCCGCCCAGACGACCTCCGCCCCCTCTGCGAAAAACTCCTCAACGTCCGCTACCTCAACAAAACCGCCATCCGCGGCCTCGCCACCTTCGCCGACCCCGCCATCGCCACCCTCCTCCTCAAAAAATACCCCGGCCTCCGCCCCGACGAAAAACAAACCGTCATCGACGCCCTCGTCACCCGCCCCACCTGGGCCAACTCCCTTCTAACAGAAACCGAATCCCAAAAGATTCCCCGCACCGCCATCACCCCCTTCCACGCCCGCCAAATCGTCTCCCTCAACGACGAAACACTCACCGCCCGCCTCCACAAAATCTGGGGCCAGGTCCGCCTCTCCGATGCCTCCAAAAAGAAGTCCATCGAAGTCCTCCAACTCGCCTTCACCCCTGAATTCCGCGCCCAGGCCGACCTCTCCGCCGGCCGCCTCCACTTCCAAAACCTCTGCGCAAGCTGCCACCTCCTCTACGGCCAAGGCGGCAAACTCGGCCCCGACCTCACCGGATCCGGCCGCGCCGATCTCGGCTACCTCTTGGAAAACATCATCGACCCCTCCGCCATCGTCCCCGCCGAATACCGCATGACCACCCTCCAGCTCCACGATGGCCGCACCCTCGCCGGAGTCATCGCCTCCCAAACCGACCGCACCCTCACCCTCCGCAGCCTCACCGAAGAAACCACCCTCGAGAAATCTGCCATCAAAAAGACCACCACCCTCGAGAACTCCATCATGCCCGAAGGCCTCCTCAACACCCTCACCCCCAACCAAACCCGCGACCTCCTCGCCTACCTCATGCACCCCAAACAAGTCCCCCTCAAAAAATAACCACTTTCCACCTCCCACTCAGCATCCTCCCCCGCTGCCAACGGCAGCACACAATCAAAGCATGGGGCTTCAGCCCCATGACCCCCAACCACCAGACGACCGCGTGCTGAAGGCACGCCAGAATCTCCCGCTAACCAATCGACCCCCATACCCCAACCCCTTCACCACCGAAATCCACCAATTCCCCACAACCCATCCCCGCTGCCAACGGCAGCACACAGCCAAAGCATGGGGCTTCAGCCCCATGACTCCCAACCACCAGACGACCGCGTGCTGAAGGCACGCGAGAATCCCCCGTAAACCAATCGATCCCATGCCCCAATCCCTTCACCAAATCTACGGCCACATCATCTTCTCAACCAAGGATCGCTACCCCCTCATCACCCCGGACATCGAACCCGGCCTACACCGCTACCTCGCCGGAATCGTTCGACAACTTCTCCTCAGTTCCCGAGCCTCGGTCTAATTCGCTGGAACCGGAAGTAAATTTGCGCTTCTGCTTTCTCGATTGAGGTAATCCGCGAGAGAGTCATTTCCCAATTTAGAATCAGGCGGTATCTTTACGTGATGCCGCTTTTTTCTTGAGGGACGGACCGATACAGCGGAGCGACTCCCAGAAAGCTCCTGCCACTCCCAATAAGAGAATGACCAATGTCAGCTTTCCAAAAAGATCACCGGTCCGACTATAGAGTGTTCGCCTGGAATCCAAATGGACAGGCTCCACCCGCTGGCCGGAAATCCCCGCTTCTGCACGAAGCTGCTTGATCTCTTCCACCATCACCATGAATTTTTCTCGGATCTCCGGATCAGTCGATAGTTTGCCTTTGTGCTCCTTGCGGAACTTCATCACATCACTAATGTGATCAAGTTCGGGTGCTCCTTTTCCGGTCCAAGTATCGCCGGATGAATTCGTGATCTCTCCGTAAATCTCGCCAGTCGGTTTCACGAAACAAGAAATTCCGGTATTCGCGCTGCGGGCGATTCCCAAGCGACCCTCCACCGCACGAAACGGCAGGAGGTAGTGATTGTGTACCATCGCACGGTTCCGCAAAAAACCGCCGTTATTGGCAATGTTCACTACGAATCCAATCGGCTTTTTGTCATCCTCTCGAGCCGGAAGAAAGGTCCCGACATCTTTCGGGTAGATAATTTCATTGCAAATTCCGACGACATATCGCCAGGAAGCTTCGGTCTCGTTGGCCAAGGTGAAAATTTCGCGGGAGGTTCCTGGAGTGAACCAATCGTTACGACCTTCGGCGACATTCGCCTCCAGCCATTTGTGGGCAAATGTTCCCTCCCACGGAAGATACTCGCCGACTGGGAAAAGGTGAATTTTATCCTGAGTCGCGGCCAGCTGCCCGGTTCCGGGGTCGAAGCGAAGGGCGGTGTTTCGTTTCTCCTCTCCATGAACCGTTTGCGATCCCACCAATACGGGAATCTCCTCTTGGTCGACCCACTTCTGGATCAGCTTTTTGTAACGTTGGCTCATCTGATGCTCGGGAGAGTTTCCCAACCATTCACGATTCAGTGGTGGAATGCCACTTGGGGACTCAGGCCAAATTATCATCTCAGGTTTTTCGGAACCGGTAAGAGATTCGGTGCTTAGTTCGAGCAGTTCTTGCATCAGGATGTTCGGGTCAGAGCCCGGTCCCATGCTACCATCGAACCGGGTTGGAACATCGGTCTGGATAATCGCGAGTACCGGTCCGGCGGTCATCGAGTTTTCAGATTGGTGAAGGCGGAACGTGCTGTAAGCGGCCACGAAGACCCACGCGGCCATTACTGAAAAAACGGGCACCTTCACTGAGTTCCAAACAAGACCTTGGGTAGACCTTTTTTCACAAATGAGGTCCGTCAAAAGCCCGCCGACCATCGCCATCGCGAAACTCAAGACATAGGACCCGCCGAGGTCACTTACCTGAATCATCCAGAGTTGCTCGTAAGCAGGTTGGGCTAAGAGGCCGAAGGGCATTCCGAGCGATCCGCTCATGCGCCAGAACTCGCCGCCGACCCAAACTACTGGAACGATGTAGGACATTGGGGAACCGGTCTTTTTTCGTAACCACGAGGCCGAGAGCACGACCAAGGCCACGATCACGCCGTGGTAGAGTGCTAGGATTGCCAAACCAAGCTCACTGAAGGTGTTGAAATATTGGTAAACCGCGAGCCAAGTCAGGGTGGTCGCCAGTCCGATGCTGACGACCTCGAAAACCCGGAGAGGCTTCCCTGCAAGGAGGCCAATAGGAATGGTAACGAAAAATACAAAGGGCCACCAAAGATAGTAAGCGAGATAGAAAAGAACGCCGAAGAGAGAAGAGAGTGCGAGCGTGGAGAGCTGTTTCATGTGTGACTGCGCCAGGCTTTTCTCTTGCGCCCTCCTACTCCGGGCGAGCGCGATAAAAACGGCGACCGCTAGTCTCTGAAGACTGATCGATGAGCTTGATCTCACCGTCAACGGCCCGCGCGCGCCCCATCCCGAACCAGTTCTCTAGATCAGGGGAGGACTCCAGGAGGTAGCCGCGGCCATTGGCTCCATTCGAGGAAAATATCCTGCGTCCGTCCTCCGCGATCTGGAGGCGGCCTGTGAGAGGAAGAGGTTCGCTGTCGAAGTCCTCGGTCGTGACCGCGATTTGGGTGAGTGCTCCAGTGACATTAACTTCGATCTCTTCTTCGATCTCTTTCTTCCCAAGGGCCCGCGTTCCCTCGACGCTGGCATGGATGGTCCAGAGAGTATTCCCATCGGAAACGACCGGGATATGCGCCACGCCATCCGCGCCCGTGAAGCTGTAGGAATGAAAGTCGTCGTCATCAATCGTGGCGAAGGCATGGAGGGTGAGGCCTGCGAGGGGGGCATTGGTATTCCGATCCGTGATCGTAAGTTCGATTTCGGGAGTGGTTTCATCGACCTTGATGACATCGAGATCCACCTCTAACTCTCCATCGAATTCCGGGTCACCCGGATCCACGGTGACCGTCGGTTGGCCGATGAAAATGAGTTTCTCCTTTCGGCGGGCGACCTCGGTGGGGTCCGGGAATACCAGCCAATCTCCTTCGGCGAGGAAAATGCAGTATTCTCCATCCGTTTCGAAAGTGGATTGGAGGACATATTCGTCCACCGTCAGCTCTTTGTTATGAGCGAGAAGCCGAAGACGACCGATGGGCTCGCCTTCCTCGTCGGAAACTACGCCGATGAGTTCCGCCATCGCGGGCCGCGCTGTCGGGTTGTGTTCAATGGACTGTCGTTCACCAGTCACGTGAATTTCCTGCATGGTGACCCCCGTGTGATCTGAATCTTCGAGTGAAAAAGAAAATGGAGAGACTTCCCAATGTCCCGGGGTGACTGCGAGCCGGTAACGTCCTTCCTCATCGGTCACTCCATAGGCGGACTCTTGGGTTGCTTGATTGAGCGCGACGATCTCGACCCCGAAAATTGAAGGTCCCGAGGTGCTCGTCAGGGTTCCGTGAACAAGGGATGATGCTCGTTTTAAAGTTAGCTCCAAGCCCCTGACATCACTTCCTCCGGTAGTGTCCGCAAGTGCTAGACTGGATGGGATGATGCAACCCAGCTTTGCGGCGATTTCTCCCCGCACGAGAATGCTCCAATGATTTTCATTCACCATCACGCTGAAATTTCCTGCTTCATCGGTCCAGGTGACGGTGAAGAATTGCGCGGTGACCTCTTCGGTGACCGGCGGAGTTGAGAAGAAAAGCTCAACTCCCGCCATGGGGAGGAGGGTTTCCGAATCCTTCAATGTGCCTGAAATCAAGCGGGTTCCTTTCTCCAGGAAAATGTCATGATCGAAAAAAGTGTCTTCCACGAGATTGACCTCGGTCCCCGGCCCAAATCTCCCAACGTAACCCTCCTTTGTGGCGGCAAAGTCGAACTCATTCCTTTCCTCCGAAGGCAGGAAATAGTCTCCTGATTCGTCCGCGGTCGTACCGGAAAGAATATCGGCATAACCGGAGAGCGGCCACATTTTCACCACGAGTGCTCCGGGAATGGGCTGGCTGGTGTCCTGATCGATGACCGAACCCGTCAGACCTTGCGCGGCGTCTTCCTCGGCGGAAACTACGCTCACCGGAAGATCCACGGAAAAGGTCGCGCCGGGGTTTCCCGGATCAGCAGGCGGGGCATTTGAGATGCGGTAGAGGTAGTCACCCACGATGCTCGCAGCGCTCGGTTCATAATAATCGATCTGGGCGATGATGGTGCCTTCCGCAATCACGGTGGTATCGACCGGGAGGTTGAAATTATAAACCTTTCCGATGAGCTCGGCCCCGCCATCGGTGATGAAGTGGCTTCCCTGAAGCATGAGTGGCGCGCCTCCCGGAAGGACGCGGAATTTTTCAAGGAGAACGGTCTGACCCGGCGCGAGACCCTCGATTGTGAGGTCGAGAAATCCGAAAAAATCATCAGGGATTTCCGTTACCGTGAGGGCGGGAGTGCCCTCATCGTCGTCGTGATCCACCGTGAGCGTGACCGCGCCGGGCACGACCCCTGCAACCTCGGGCTTGTTTTCTGCTGGGAGAGACGGGACGGGCGTATTCCAACTGATAATGGTGAGCTGTTCCGGGAGGCGCACGTCAGCCCAAACCGTGCTTCCAAGCATACTGTGAACTGTAGCGAGGGCCGTCCCGGCGGTCAGGAATAGGGCGCTGGTGGAAAGAAGGAGAAATTTGGATGCGGCGGCGAGGTGGTCATTCATGTTGATTCTGAGGTACTGCTTGAAATTTGCTTTTGGCGGGAGATCTTTGACGTCTCCTTGGGACGGGGAGAAAGGAGCTTACTTAACTGCTCCGCATCGGCGGCGGCGCAGCAAGACCAGACCACTCAAGCCGAGCAACAATGCCGAACCCGGCTCTGGCACTGCTGCCGAGAAGTTGTCAAAAGTCGCATCGGTGACGCCCGGGTCATTGAGATTTGCCGCGACCAACACTCCGGGATTTCCAGAGAGGTAAGTCGCATCAGTGGCCGTCACCGTTGCCAGAGGCTTACTCAGGTCGCTGAGGTCAAAGATTTGGCCAATCAACGATGTTCCCGATCCGCTAAAGATCAGACGATAGTCGTTCGCGGAATCAATTTCCACCGTGACAACAGAAGAGCCGGTACTGTCAGGGTCTGAAGTCGGGGCGGACAAGACCTCGTCCGTAATCCGACCGATCATGATATAATTACAAACGTCGCAAATCAAAAGCGCATATCCGTCCGTTGTTCCCGGGCCAAAACTGGACGCGCGGGAAACCAGACCAAAGGATTGACTTACGGAATCGTCCCAATCAACGAGATCGACCGTATTGATAAATTGCGTTTGATTCACATCGGCACGGTAGCTGCCGACCCGCGAAGGTCCGAGTTGAGGAGCCGGGGAGGCGGGAGCTTGATTTTGATAGCGATCTCCGTTGGGGAAATCGCGAGAAGCGAAAGAGCCGCCCAAAGCCGCGCCAATCGGATCGTAACGTGTCCAGCCTGCGTCATCCCCGTCGTTGAAGTCATCAATAAGGGTGACCGCAGAGGCAGGAATGGCGAGGAGGACGAGCGACGAACAAGCCGTGAGTTGTGTTTTTAAAGTCATGGATATCATGGTTCTTTTTTGGTTGGTGCTGGGGCAAGGCTTGGAAATCATCGTTGATCTCTCCTCTTCACCTCCAATTCCCTTTTTTCAGGAGAACATTACCAAAAAAGGTGAACTAATTTTGATCACCCTTCCCGCCCCGGAATTCCGTGACTTCTAGCGAGGCAGAAATGCCAGCGCCCATTCCTTATAAAAACCATCTTCCGCCCTCTCAATGTCCTGAATCAACGAATTAAAATCAATGGGACTCCACTCTTGAAATTGCCGGGCCTCATTCATTTGCGCAAAGGCGAGAGCTTCCAAAAGCCGGGGGAACCACGACGGCACGGGTTCATCGACCGGAGCGAAGCGCGTTCGCACCACGGTGATCTCTCCCTGATCTGTGCCAATCACGACCTCTTCTCCATCAGCTGAGAGGAAGGAGCGATGAAAGTCTGAATCGTTTGTTTCTCCGTCAAGCCTGGGGTGTTTGAAGTGAGCGCTCACTGGTTCAAATGTCTCGACGTCATAGTAAGTAAAGCCCTCTTGATCGCGAGTCACGAAGGCGCGCCCGTCGCCTGTGAAGCGCACCGATTCCACAATCGATCCTTGATAGAGAGGCGCACAAAGAGGAAGCCCGGTTTCTATATCCCAGACTCGGGCGGTATGGTCGCGTGAGGCGGTTGCCAGTAACTTGCCGCCCGAATGAATCTCAAGGTGTGAGATATCGGAAAGATGCCGGATGGGAGCCAACGTCCGGGGTTTTCCGGTATGCGAATCCCACACGATCACCGAGCCATCGTCGGACCCAGTCGCGACGGTATGCCCGTCAGCGCTAAAGGCTGCCGTTCTTACCAATTTTTCGTGACCTCTGAGAGTGACTCGTTTTTCTCCGGTATCGACATTCCAGATTGCAGCCTCTTTTTCTCCAGTTCCGAGGATGAACCGTCCGGAGCTGTCAGGAGCAAACCGGATGAGCGGGGAATCTTGTTTCGAATCGATCTCACGTTCCACCTGTCCGGTTTTAACGTCATACACTTGGACCAATCCATCCATATACCCCACCAAAAGCCGGCTTCCATCAGGACTGAGGCTACCAGACGGCATAAACTCAGAACGGAAGCTGGCGGGCCAAAGTTCGCTCCCGGACCGAACATCCCACCCGTAAATTGCTCCCCGATCAGATATGGCATAGTGATGCGATTTGTCCGGGGAGCCATACTGGAGGTAGACCTCATCTTTCGTCTCTTCTTGAAATACCTTTTCGCCTGTTTCCTTGTCAAAAACAGCGAATCCGAAGGGCCCGGAAGTGGAGGTGAAAATCTGATCACCATTATGATTGAATCCCGCCATGGGAACCCCGTCTCCCAAGCCCGTGATTCGGGTCACGGCCCCTGTGGAGATCGACTGGAAAGCCTGAACACCGGGTTGCCCCTCGGCATTTAGCGTCGAGGCTAAGAGAAAGCGCCCATCCGATGAAAGCTGCAAATCCGAACTGATCACTTTCTGCACCATCACGGTGGAGGAAAGCGAATTTCCTCGATCACCATCCCAAATCGAAATTCTCCCCAACATCCCCCGGCTCGCCAAACGTGTCCCATCGTCCGAAAAAACGAGACTGCCAATTGAGTGTAGGTTCCCAATCTCCTCCCGCGATTCGGTGCCATCTGTTAGATTGACCAATCTAATTTCACTCTCGAGATAGGAGAACGCGAGGCGGCTTCCCGTCTGATCGATATCGAGGCGGTAGATGACTTTTCCCGGGGCCAGGTGACGGTAAATCAAACCTTGCGACGCCACATCCCAAACCTCGAGTCGCTGTCCCAAATTCGTCCTGATCACGACCCGAGAACCATCGTCCGCAAAATGTGCCGAAGCCATGGGGCCCGAAAACAACGATTTAAACAGTACTTTTCCACTGGAAATCTCCACGAAGACAACGCCTAAGTCGCCAAAGAACCCGACGCTTTCCCCCTCCCCGCCCAACCGAAATTTGGAGAATTGTCCACCCGGAGAAGCAACCGCCCTCCGCTTCTTCTGGTCGTCAAGCGTGAAGACTTCTACCTGATCACCGTGGCGAAACGCGAGACTCGCTCCATCAGTTGAAAATTGCGGCTCGCTCGGATGATTCGTCAACCCATCGGCTAAGAGGTTTGTTTGATCGGCTGTAAAAGACCAAAGGATGACTTCTCCTGCCACCGTGACGACAGCGATCTCGTCACTTGTGGGAGAAACCGCGATGCCGGGTGATGCGCCAGCCTCCAACTCAAGCCGTGCGGATTCAGCGCCAGTCATAAGATCAATTACGATGACGTCATTTTCCGCTGTAACTGTTGCCAGCCTCAATCCATCGGGAAAAAGGAGAAGCGGCTTGTCGGACTCGACCGGGATCAACCGACCAACTGGAATGGTAACGTCCTGCTGATCGACAATCGACATGGCATACATCGCGGCCTGCCACTCGGCGGGATTTCCACGCAAGCGGCGGGCCAGAGTTGCCAGAGCAACATCAGTCCGCCCGTCTTCGAGATAATTGGTGATTGTTCGCCACTCCAGATGCCGAATGGTTCGGGCCTGCTCCGCCCTCGCCGCTTCCGCTTTCCGCCACTGCCAGGTCACGCCGGCGAAACCCAGGAGGAAGGAAATACCAAGTGCCAGCACCAGCCCGGCTAGGACAGGCTCGCGCTTAGCCCAGCGCCAAAGTTTTCCGGCACGGGAAATCGGACTAGCGAGAATGGGATCGCCCTTGACCACGCGCTCCAAGTCTTCCGAAAAAAGAGAGGCCGAGGAATAGCGCTTCCCGGGCGATTTATCGAGGCACTTGAAACAGACCGTCGCAAGATCCCTGGAGACCCCGGTGAGCTTAGGCGCTTCGGACTCGATGACGGCCCGCGCCGTCGCAATCGGCGAACTTTCACTGAACGGTGGCTTGCCCCTCAATAACTCGTATAAAACCGCGCCCAACCCATAGACATCGGTGGCGACGGTAATATCGGCATGACGTCCCTCTGCTTGCTCCGGCGACATGTAACTCGGACTCCCCAGTACTGCCTTCGAAAGAGTGAGTCCACTCGCCTCCTCGTCATCGAAAAACTTCGCGAGCCCAAAATCCGTCACTTGCGGATCGCCATCCTCATCGATGAGGATATTGGACGGCTTCAGATCCCGATGCAGAATCCCTCGCTCATGGGCAAAGGCAATCGCGCGCGCCACCCGGACCACCATGTGAGCGATTAATTTCTCTCGCTTTTGTGGGACCAAATTTCTCGCCCAGTCCGCGATGTTTCGTCCGCCTTCGATCAGGCGCATTGTGAAATAGTATTGCGCCTCGCACTCTCCGGTCTCGAAAACGGGGACGATATTGGGATGATGAAGTTTGGCCGCCGCCTCGGCCTCGGTCCGAAACCGCTGCACTGCATCAGGCCCAGCTAGTTGACCCGCAACGATCATTTTCAACGCCACCTCCCGTTTCAGATCTTTTTGAAATGCCCGATAAACCACACCCATCCCGCCTCGGGCGAGTTCCTCCAACAGCTCGTATTTTCCAAAAGATCCCAAAACCTCCGGCAGATCCGCCCCATCAAGATCATTAGTGCCAAAGAGGCAGACCGCGCAGAGACCATCGATCAATTCCCCATCGCAAATCCCGCAAGAGGAAGCCGATTCGATGCCGGTCGCGTTGTCCATGATTCCTAATCATTCCTTTCCCGAAAACAGGAAATTATTACAAAGTATTTTCCAAAAGCTCCCCAATTTTCACGCTATCGGTTCGGTGCCCTGAGTTCCCGCGCTGAACAGACTCCTAAGATAAGCCATCTCCACTTCCAACTCATCCTCGTCTCCAACAGTATCTGAGACCTCGTCCCGGAGGATCTCCCGAAAGCGCCGACGCATCCGGTAGATGGAAACCCCCACTCCGCTCACGCTCATCCCGAGACGTTCCGCGATCTCGATATTGCTATGTTGGTCCGCCGCCGAGCCAGTCAGCAACGGCTCGAGGAAGGTGAACAACTCGCTCCGGTCAGCGAGATTGTATTCCTCACGCAAGCGAGTCACGGAATGTCTGAGAATAGCTGCGGCCCACATCCGGTCAAACTCGATATCCGGGCTGAGATCGGTTTGAGGCTGTGCTTCAAAACGTTCTTCCGTCAATTCTTCGAGGGAAGAAATACGGAAGCTCCCACCACGTTTTTGAGTTTGTGATTTGCGGTAATCCTTCTTGAGGAAGTTTCTAAAAACACCCAGCAGGTAGGATCGAAAAGATCCCCGTTGAGAGTCCGCCCTCGCGAGAAGGTCCTGATTGACCACCATCACTAAAAAATCCTGCACGTGGTCCTGTGCCGCCTGATGGTCCGTCCCACATCGCCGCGCGAAAACATAAAGGGGATACCAGAAGCTCTCACAAAACATCGCATTTCCTCGATCACGCTCGCCTTCTTGATCTGACTTTGCCAACCGGACCATCGACCAACACGCAGACGACGAGGCCCCGCCGTTTCGCGAAAATGAAGAAGAAGGAGGAGGTTCCACTGCCTCATGTCTATGGAAAAGCTCTCCTGTCGGAAAGACTATTGAGAGAAAGTCAGCAAGCCTCAGCAATGAGGGGAAACCGGAGAAGGTGAAATTCAACCAGCTCCCCTGGACCGGGGCTCTCCTCTCCAAAATCAATGACGGGACCATCTCCCGCACCGACCTCACCCCCTTCCCCGCCCGCCAAATCCTCGCCCTTAAAGACAACAAACTCTCCGCCCGCCTTCAAGAAATCTGGGGCGACCTTCGCCAAACCGACGAAGCTAAAAAGAAACGCATCGCCGGCCTCCTCAACGCCCTCACCCCCAAACCAAACCCGCGTCCTCATCGCCTACCTCATGCACCCTCAACAGGTGCCGATGAAGAAGTAAGACCAAGTTTGCATTCGCCTGGGGAAAACCCACACACAAAATAATTCTTGCACAGGTGTCCTAGTTGACCTAATACACCTAACACACCGGACGAAACACCACTCTCCCCGCATGAGCGACCTCCCCTTCCAGATCAACATCACCCCCGGCAGCCCGGCCTACGAGCAGGTCATCCAGGCTGTCCACCGCGCCCTCGCGTCCGACCTCCTCAAGCCCAACGACCCCTTCCCCTCCGTCCGCGCCCTTTCCAAAGCAGTCCGCATCAACCCCAACACCGCCCACAAAGTGATCCAACATCTCGTCAACGAAGGCACCCTCGTCGTCCTCCCCGGTCGCGGCACCCTCGTCGCCGACACCGAAACCCTCCCTCTCACTCTCCGGCTCGAACAAATCCGCCGCCAACTCGACCAACTCGCCATCGAAGCCTCCCGCCTCGGATTCACCGAAAAAGAACTCCTCACCGCCCTCAAAGACACCTGGAAGAACATCCAGAAAAATTCCTAGCCCACTTCACCCCATGAACACCATCGACGTCCAAAAACTCCGCATGAACTTCGGCTCCTTCGCCGCCGTCAGCGATCTCTCCCTCACCGTCCCCACCGGCACCGCCATGGCCCTCCTGGGCGAAAACGGAGCCGGCAAGACCACCACCCTCCGCATCCTCGCCGGCATCTACCAGGCCACCTCCGGCACCGGCACCATTCTCGATACCCCCCTTGGCTCCCTCGATACCCCCCAGTTCCAGCGCATCGGACACGTCTCCGAAAACCAACACCTCCCCCTCCACTGGACCCTCCAACAACTCATCGACTACCTCAAACCCCTCTACCCGAATTGGGACGACGCCTTCTGCGAAGAGCTCATCGAAAACTTCGAACTCCCCCGCGATCGCAAGCTCGGAGCCATGTCCCGCGGCATGCAAATGAAGGCCTCTCTCGTTTCCTCCCTCGCCTACCGCCCCGACCTCCTCCTCCTCGACGAACCCTTCAGCGGCCTCGACCCCCTCGTCCGTGAAGAACTCATCGATGGCATCCTCGAGCTCATGCAGGGCGGCGATTGGACCATCCTCCTCTCCTCCCATGACATCAACGAGGTCGAGCGCCTCTGCGACTCCGTCACCCTCATCCGTGATGGAAAAATCGACCTCTCCGAAGACCTCGATCACCTCCAGGAGCGCTTCCGCCGCTGGACCATTCACAACGCCACCTCACCCGACAGTCCATTCCCCCCCGAGTGGATCCAAATCGAACAACTCTCGGACACCTCGTGGACCTTCACCGATACCCAACACCACCCCGAACAATCCCCGCAAAAAATCGCCACCCTCTTCGGCACCACCGCCAACTCGGAAGCCACCTCACTCTCCCTCCGGGACATCTACCTAACCATCGCCAGACAACAGAAAAAGACCCGTCTCGCCCAAAAGAAATCCGCCTAACCCCCACCCCTACAAAGCCATGTTCCTTCACCGCCTTAAGCTCGAATTCCGCGAGAACCGCATCCACCTCATCCTCTGGATCCTCACCCTCGCCGGACTCACCTGCGCCGCCCTCTCCTTCTGGAATGGCGACCTAAAAATCAACCCCGCCACCGGTCGCTTCTCAAACGGTTTCTCCGGACTCCTCGGACTCCTCATCGTCCCGCTCATCCTCCTCCCCTTCGTCACCACCATCACCACCTTCCGCCAGGACAATCTCAAAGATCCGCGCGCCTTCTGGAGCACCCGCCCCGTCCGTCCCGCCACCCTGCACACCGCCAAGTTTGCCTTCCTCCACCTCATCTTCACCCTCCCCCTCGCCCTCTGCACCTTCGCCATTTGCCTCAATGCCCTAAGCACCGGCACCGCCCTCATCTTCACTGCCGAGGCCGTCCTCTGGTGCGCCGCGAGCATCCACCTCTCCGCCCTCGCTTCCCTCCACAACCACCGCTGGTCCCACCTCCTCCTCATCCCCGGCCTGGGCATTCTCGGACTCGCCACCGCCGCCATCATCTACTCAAAAATCACCTTCTACCAACCTTCCGGCAACCACCAGGGACAGTTCGCCGGCAACCTCCTCTTCACCCTCACCGTCCTCCTCATCCTCTTCACCATCGCCGGATTTTCCCTCATCAAAAAACCACATCTCAAATTCCCCCTCTGGGCACCCGTCCTCGTCGGCTCCCTCAGCTTCCCCCTCCTCTCCGCCTCCTGGCTCCCGCCCCTCAGTGACGCCACCCAAACCGTGACCTACCAAAACCCGGAAACCATCACCCGCTTCACCACCGCCACCTCCCGTCACAACCAACAACACCTCTACCTCCTCAACTTCCCCCTCGATAACCTCCTCCACGACTCCGATCGCCACCCCATCGAACTGCTTTCCCATAAGTTCACCATCGAGTCCGATACCCTCTCTCTTCCCGGAGCAAGAATCCGCATCAGGGAATGGAACAGTGGAATCGAAAACGTCTCCGACGGTCAAAATCTCGAATCCCTCGCCCAAAATCGCTCAACCGATCGCCCCTACAACATCACCATCACCATCGAAATCCCCCACGAGCGCAGCATCGACTTCACTCCCATCTACGACGACCTCCCGCGGGTAAACACCATCGTCAAGGGTGAGCTCGAACTCATCACCGTATCATTGGATGACGCCTTCATCATCGACCCCGATCAGAAATTCGAAACCCAAACCCTCGGCACCAAGTTCACCTATCTCCCCTCCACTAGAAAAGATCGCCCTCACTCCATGCTCACCAGGAGATTCGCCCTCCCCCTTGCCAGCTCCTCGGTGATGCACCCACTCCGCCGCTCACAAGAGCCACTCGTCATCCTCCGCCACCGCGAAACCGGCCAATGGTTCCGCGCCACCGATGGTAGCAGCATGTCACAATCCGGAATGTTCGGACGCACCACCATCGACGAACTCCAATACCTCGAGGACACCACCATGGTCAGCCACTACTGGAAACACCGCCTCCAACGCGAGTTCCCCGACTTCCCCGACTTCGGGGAATGGCAAAAAAACGCCGAAACCCTCATCCTCCCGCCCCACCTCTTCCAGACCTTCAAAGTCCCCTTCGAAGTCACCCTCGCCGTCCCCGATCTCACCCTCTTTCAACAGCGCCTCAACGAACCCTCGAACTAAACGCCGCCCCAACCCGGGGCTCTAACCCCCAAACGGATCCGCCGAGACCTTCTTCTCCCCCATCTCCTTTACCGCCAGATTGCGATACCACACCTCATCACTGTGATCCTGCAACATCAGCCGGCCCTTCAAGTTCTCCGCAAAGCCCTCCGTCTTCTTAAACTTCGATTCCCCCACCAGCTTCTTCCACTCGTCTGAACCCACCGTCAGATCGATCACTTTCTCCCCGTTCAGGAAATGCTGCAAATGGTGACCCTTCACCACAATCCGTGACTGGTTCCACTCGCCCACCGGCTTGAGCTTCTTCTTCTCCGCATCCGCCGGCAAAATGTCATAAAGTGATGCCGTCTGACGATTCGGCCCCACCTTCCCGTCAGGATGCTTATCATCATCCAGCACCTGATACTCAGGCCCTAGCAACTGCTTCCCGTAACGCGTCACCCGATACTTCACCCCGCTGTTCCCCTTCTCGGAAATCTTCCACTCAAAGCGGAACTCAAAATCACCATACTCCTTCTCCGAATAAATGCTTCCGCCCTTCCCCTTCAAATGAAGCACCCCGTCCTCCGCAATCCAGCCCCCCTCTTCCAACGCCTTACCACCCCCATTCGTCCACCCCTTCAGCGTCTCCCCGTCAAAAATCGAAACCCACTCCCCGCCAAAGGAAACACCCGCACACAACACCGACACCATCAGAAATTTTCTCATAACAAAAAGGTCACCTCATTTTACCCAAATGAAAATCAAATCTTTCAACCTCCCCTCATTGCCGCCGCCCCATCATCTTGCTATAAACCACTCTACCCTCCTCACATGCCCGTCGATCCCTACGCCCCGCCAACCGCCCCGTCCGGCGCCCCCCACCAAATCAAAATCAAAGGCGCCTACCTCACCGACGGAAAAGCCCACCCTCTCAGCTGCGCCAATGGTGAACTCGACACCCACGCCGGAGTCCTCCGCACCGGATACGTCCCCAAGTGGTGCCTCCCCGCCGCCTTCTGGATCTTCGTCCTCTTCACCCTCATCCTCACCGTCATCCTATCAATCCCCCTCGGCGTCCTCGGTCCCCTTCTCTACATCGGCACTTACAGCATCCTCTGCGCCCTAAAAACCCGCCCCATCGAATTCAACCTCAACGAGGAACTCCTCCACATCGATAAGAAAAACCGCCTCGTCGGATTCCGAAAATCGCAGAAAGGCCAAAACAGATTCCTCGGCTTCTCACTCCGACAGGAAAACTTCGATTCCATCATCTCCCACTTCCCCCGCACCACCGAAACACCCCTCCGCAAAGGATTCAAAATCCACTACCATCTCCTCGTCATCTTCATTTGGTTCATCTCATTCGGGATCGCCATGATGATCCACGGATAAAAAAACATCATGAAAACCACCCTCCTCACCGCTCTAACAGTTCTCCTCCTCTCGAATCCCGCATTCGCCAACCCCACCTCCTTCTACTCCACCACCGCCCAAAAGTTCGTCGCCGTCCTCTCCGATTCCGCCCTCGAAAATGAACCGGAGATCGACCACTTCGAGCACCTCTGCCCCGGCTACGGCGGCTACGAACTCCTCTTCCACGGCGGCGACCTCCGCAGCTGGATCGACATCCGCTACCAGGGCACCACCAGCGACCTCTTCGGCGACTCCATGAACGCCGCCAACGGACTCTTCGCCTACAAGGAAAACGACGTCGTCGAATGGCGCGGCACCCTCAAGGAAAAGGTCTTCACCCCCTACGCCATCATCTACCGCATGCGCGCCCAGGACATTGAGGACGACAAAAAAACCCACTCCCGCCTCATCGTCGTCGCCCTCAACAAAGGCAACGCCAAAGTCCTCGGCTCCTTCGAAGGAAAGGACGCCGATGCCAAAGCCAAAAAGCTCGCCGACACCAAGGCCGGAGGCTGAACCTACTTCGGAAACACCACCCGCTCATTCGGCTTTAGCAGCCCCTCGGGTGCCGGATGGGCCGCATCAAAAACAAACAGCTTCTCCGGCTCAACCAACCCCACCTTCCCCTCATCCGCCCGCCCCTCCTTAAGCCCGAAGTGCGTCGCCACAAACCCGTAAAGCGCCTTCCGCTTCGACACCCCGTAGTCGTGCTTCTCATCCGCAAAGTGCGCGTTCTCCACCATCCCTTCCTTCCCGTAAAACCCGTAAACCTTGCGTAAAAAAGGATACTCCAGCTCGGGAACCAACTTCGTCCAGTCATCCCCGTCGGAAATCACCAACTGCGGCTTCGGCGCAAACAACGCTGCAATCTCCGCGTTGTTCGTCACATGCGATTCCCGCACATGCACCGGCAGCCCGCTCTCACACTGGCAGCCGCCAAAAAAGTGACACGACACCATCACGCACGGCACCGATAAGCTCACCCGCTCATCCAGCGCCGCCAGCAGAAACGTCTGCGTCCCCCCGCCCGAAGCCCCCGTCACCCCCACCCGCTTCGCATCCACCCCCGGCAGCTCTAACAGAAAGTCCAAAGCCCGCACCGAGTTCCACGTCTGCAGCGCCATCACCTGCGCATCCCAGCGATGCTCCCAGCCAAGCCGCTGCGAATCCCCGTAGCCCACCATCTCGATCGCGAACACCGCGCAACCCATCCGCGCCAGCGCCCCACAGCGATACTGCATCTCATCGCGATGCCGCCCGTGCTGATGCAAGTCCTTCCCCGACCAATGCCCGTGCGTGCACAAAAATCCCGGCATCTTTCCCTCTCCCTCCGTCGGCAAATAAAGATTCCCGCACAAAAAATACCCCGGCACCGTCTCAATCCCCACATTCTCCACCGTGTAACCATCCCGCTTCACCTGCGAATGCCGCACCACCCGCATCTTCGTCCTCTTCGGCCACTCCGCGAACCCCAACCCCTCACGAATCCCCCGTCTCACCAAAGCCGCCCGCTTCTCCCATCCCGCCTCATCCTTCGCACCCTCAAGAATCTCCTCCAACTCCTTGCCCCCCTCCTCCGGACTCCGGAACTGCCCCACCCGCAACTCATCCGCACCCAGAAATGCCGGCAACAACAGAACGAGGAAAATCAACTTCATCCCCCAGCCTATCAATCTCTCACTCACCCGCCAGCACCTTCACCCGCGCCTGACTCTCCGCCGATAAATCATCCAGCGGATAAGCCACCCGCTTCCCGCCCTTCAGCTCAAAATCTACCTTCCCCGCCGAGAGACCGTGACACTTCGCCGTGATCTTCTGCCCCTTCCCGTTCAACCACTCCTCCCACTCCGGCTCCTTCACCTCCGGCACATGGTCCTCACTCTCCACCATCAGCTGGCCGTTCTTAAACTTCAGAATCTTCTCCGGATCCATCTCCTGCGATCCCTTCTTCCCCTTCTCCCCCGCAATCCGCGCCCCCTCATAAATCCACTGCGCCACAATTTTAATCTCCTCCTCCGTCAGCGGATCCCCCTTCCCCTCCGGCGGCATCGCCCCGTCATCCTTCTGCGGCAGCACCACCGAAACAAAAAGATAACTCGCGTCCCAGTCGCCCGGAATCACCACATCATTCTTCGCAAACCGTTTGTAAAATGCCTCTTCGTCATCCAGCCGCAACCCGCCCTTCACCTTCTTCGCCTCATCACTGTGACAATCGTAACACTTCTTCTTAAAGATCGGCATCACGTCCCGCTTGTAGTCCAGCGCCGAAGCCTGAAACGCCGTCACCACCATCAAAAGAAACACTCTCATCAAGCCGATACCTACCCCCTCCACCCCCTCACGTAAAGACCACGATTCTCCCTCCATGACAGGAGCACCCCCTCCGGAACGTTCCCTCCCCATGCGCACCCTCCTCCTTCTCTTCCTCTCCACCTTCCTGTCAGCAGCCGATACCACCATCTGCACCTTCAACATCCGCTTCGCCGCCAAAAGCGATAAAGACCTCCGCGCCTGGACCGCCCGCCGAAATCTCGTCGCCGCTACCATCAAGGACCTCAACCCCGACATCCTCGGCCTCCAGGAAGTCCTCGCCTCCCAACTCAACGACCTCACCACCGCCCTCCCCCACTACGCCCCCCTCGGCGTCGGCCGCGAGGACGGCAAAACCAAAGGCGAATTCTCCCCCATCCTCTACCGCAAGGACACCTACACCCTCATCGACCACGGCACCTTCTGGCTCTCCGACACCCCCGATGTCCCCGGCTCCATGACCTGGGATAACGTCTGCGAGCGCATCTGCACCTGGGCCAATCTCAAACGCAAATCCGACGGCAAGCTCTTCGCCGTCTACAACACCCACTGGGACCACCGCGGCCAACAGTCCCGCCTCAAGTCCGCCGACCTCATCCTTTCCCGACTCAAAAAATCCCCCGACTCCCAACTCATCCTCATGGGCGATTTCAACGCCACCGAGACCAACCCCGCCCTCCAAAAACTCACCGCCCACGGCCTCACCAACGCCTACCTCTCACTCCACCTCGACAACCAAAATCGCAACACCTTCCATCCCTGGAACGGCCACACCAAAGGCCAGGGCACCATCGACCACATCTTCCTCTCCGGCTCCCCCACCATCAAAAAATCCTGGATCGACCACACTCAGATGAAAACCATGTGGCCCTCCGACCACTTCCCCGTCGCCACCATCCTCGCCGATTAAAAAAAACGACGCCCCCTCCCGGAGACGCCGCTTTCAACACACGAAAGTGATTCCCGTCCTAGTCCCGCTCCCTCCTCTTCCCCGTCTTGAAGAGAACCAGCGCGCCCACTACCGCAGACAGAAACGAGCCCGCCAAAATCCCCAGCCGGGCTTCCACCGCGTAGTCAAATCCCGCACTCCCCTCAAAGGCCAGCGACCCGATGAACAAACTCATCGTAAAGCCCACCCCGCACAGAATCGCGAGCCCATAGAGCTGACTCCAGCTCACCCCCGTTGGAAGCTTCGCCAACCCGGACTTCACCGCCAGCCAACTCGCCCCAAACACCCCCACCTGCTTGCCCAGGAAAAGTCCCAGCGCAATCCCCAGCGGCACCGGCTGCATCAGCGCCTCCAGCGACAACCCCACCAACGGAACCCCCGCGTTCGCAAATGCAAACACCGGCAATATCGCAAAGACCACCCACGGATGCAGCGCATGCTCCAGCGCCCCCGCCGGCCCCTTCTTCTTACAACCCATCGGAATGAACGCCGCCAACGCCACCCCGGCCAGCGTCGCGTGCACCCCCGACTTCAACACCGACACCCACAGCATCACCCCAATCACCAAATACGGCCCCAACGACCTCACCCCGAAGCGATTCAACATCAGCAACAGGAAAAGAAAAATCGACGCACTCAACAACGCCCCCATCGATAGCTGATGCGTGTAAAAGAGCGCGATGATCACAATCGCCGCCAGATCATCAATCACCGCCACCGAGGTCAGCAAAATCTTCAGCGCCACCGGCACCCGACTCCCCAACAACGCCAGAATGCCCAGCGCAAAGGCAATATCGGTTGCCGCCGGAATCGCCCACCCGTTCAGACGCAAGCTGTTGTCCGAGTTGAACCAATAATAGATCAAGGCCGGCACCACCAGCCCACCCAAGGCCGCAATCAAGGGCAACACCACCTTCCGAATCTCGGAAAGCTCGCCCCACAAAAGCTCCCGCTTCAGCTCCAGACCCACCAACAAAAAGAAGACCGCCATCAACCCGTCGTTGATCCAAAGCAGCAGCGGCTTATCAATCACCACCGCACCCACGCCCGCCACCGCCTTCGTTTCCAGCAAGGCCGGATACCACGCCACTCCCGCGTTGCTCACTCCCAGAGCCAGCACCGTCGCGATCATCAGCAACACACCCGGAGCCGCCTCGTGATGAAGCAGCCTCCACAAGTTGTCAAAACGCTCCTTCATGATGACGTCGCCAGGTTCAGGTGACCGAAATGATGACCAGCCGGATACGCTCCCGCCATCCCCCGCCCATCTGCTTCCTTGACTTCTTTTCGCGCTCCCTCATTCATAGTTGAGCGGACAGTATCGCGAAACCCAATACGCGCAACAGAAAGCGCGACATTTTTTTCATGTTATGGAAAACAGCAAATCATCCCCATCCTCCAACTGGAGCTTCCTCACCAACCACACCCACGTCCTCGTGTGCTTATCCCGGGATAACACCATCACCGTCAGACAGTTGGCCATCCTGATCGGGATCACCGAGCGCTCCGTCCAGCGCATCCTCAACGAGCTCGAAGCCACCAACGCCCTCACCCGCCACCGCGTCGGGCGCCAAAATACCTACGAGATCAACCTCGGCCTCCAGCTCCGCCACCCCCTCGAGCAGGACAAAACCATCGCCGATCTTCTGAAGGCGATCAGTTGAACGATCTTCTTAAGGCGATCAGCTAAACGTCCTACTCCGGCACCGGCACTTCCTTCTCCAGAAGCTCCAAAAGATAACCCGGCGTCAGCACCTCCGGCGTAATCGTCGGCTCATCCTTCCCCGGCACATACAGCGCATTCACCGGAATCGCCGTCCGGTCCAGCTTCGCCAGCGCCGCCTCAATATCCGGGCTCGGCTTCGTCTTGTCCGCCCGCAGCAAAAGCACCTTCCGCTCTTTAAACGCCTTCTTCACCTCATCCGTATAAGCCGTCTTCTTGTTCACCTGACACGTCAGGCACCACTTCGCCGTGAAATCCACAAACACCGGCTGACCCTCGTCCAAGGCATCCGCCACCGCCTGCTCGGACCACTCACCCCACTTCAGCCCGTCTTCCGCCACCGGCCGCGACGCATAAAGCCCGCCCGCCAACAGAACCAGCGCAATCCCCAGTCCAATCTTACGCGTCCTCGGCACCCGGTGCGGCGCAAACCAACGCCCGTATACCCAGGCCGCCGTCGCAATCAGCGTCAGCCCAATCACGATCGACAACCCGTGAAAGGAATCATTCAAGTCCATGTAAACCCACAACAGGAACCCCGCCGTCCCAAACAACAGAAAGGACATCCCCTGCTTAAAGCTCTCCATCCACGCACCCGGACGAGGCAACTTCTTCACCAGATTGGGAAAGATCGAGAGCACCAGATAAGGCGCGCCCAAGCCCAACGCCATCGCCGTAAAGGCCATCATAAACTCCACCGGCGGCAACTTCACCGCCAAGCCGATCGCCGGCCCCAGAAACGGAGCCGAACACGGAGTCGCCACCACCGTCGCCAGCACTCCCGAGAAAAACGTCCCCGCCAAGCCACTCTTCGACTGCAGCCCGGATCCCACACTCGTCGCACTCACCCCGATCTCGAACAGCCCGAACATGCTCAGTCCCAGCACCAGCATGATCAGCAGGAGCGCCCACACCATATACGGATTCTGCAGCTGGTATCCCCAGCCCACCGCTTCCCCGCCTCCATCCAGCGCCGCTTCCCGCAGCACCAATAGAATCCCCGCAATCACCCAAAAGGACACCAGCACCCCCAGCACAAACATCAGCCCGTGCACCACGATCTTCTTCTTGTCCTCACCCGCCTGATTCACAAACCCCATGATCTTGAGCCCGATCACCGGGAACACACAGGGCATCAAATTCAAAATCAATCCACCCACAAACAACGCCCCAAACGTCCCCAGCAACGCCCCCACACTCACCTGCTCATAAAGATCCGAGCGGTCCGCCTCACCCACTGCCACATTCGCCACCACCAGGGCCTCCACATCCCGCTCCTGCTCCCAGCCACTCTCCGCCGCCAAAATCCCCCGCAAATCCTTCAGCTCAAACCCCTCGTTCTCCTCCTCACCCTTGTACTTCGGCACCACCAGTCGATAGCCCGACTCCGTCTTCTCCAGCTTCTGCTCCCCCTTCTCATCCGTCACATATTTCTGCTCCGCAAAAAAGTAAACCCCCTCCGGATCTTCCACCGCCATCGCCCCCGGCGTCAGCTCAAAATAGTAATTCGATCCCGCATCCTTCACCACCAGCTCCCACGCCTCCGACTCCTTCGCCGTCTGACCCAAGGCCAATTCAATCTCCTCATACAGATCACTCGCCTCCGGCAACTCCGCCGCCACCACCGTCACCGACATCGGAAAACGCGACATCAACCCCGGCTCCTGCACGCACACTTCCTTGCAAATCTGCCACGCCGCCGACCCCTTGATCTCCACTTCCGTCCCCAGCGCAACCTCCGCTGGCGGCGAAATCTCCGTTAAAAAATAATTCACCCCCTCATACGCATAAGTCGTCTCCGTCAAAAACGGCGTCACATGCGGAATCGGAAAAACCAACTCCCCCGCACTCCAGCCCTCCGGCAACTCCCACTTCACATCCGGCGCATTCCCCGTCGCCCCCGGGTTCAAATAATACGAATGCCACTCCTTCGGATGATCCAGCTTCAACGCCACCCAAAACGGCTCCCCCGGCTTAAACGCCTTCACCTCACTCACCACCGACGCAATCGTATAATCCCGCTCCTCACTCTTCTCAAAATTCGCCGAAAACGGATCCTCCGCAGGCATCTCCTCCACCACAGCCTCCCCCGGTGGCACCGCATACTTGTCATCAAACGGATCCACATCCGCGTGGGTCAACCCAAGGCCAATGGCCAGAAAAAGGAGCGCTCTCATCGTTGCGATCATGTAACATCTAGAGCCCCACCCGCCGATTCTATTCCCACGAAGATTCCTCAAATTCTCACGTATCCCCACCATGCCCCGATTTCTCCTCCTCATTCTCACCCTCTTCTTCCTTCAGAGTTCATCTTCACTGTTCGCTCTTCAGAGTTCATCCCGGCCCAACGTCATCCTCTTCGTCACCGATGACCAATCCCCCGTCGCCGGCTGCTACGGAAATGACATCATCAAAACCCCGCACCTCGATGCCCTCGCGGCCGATGGCGTCCGCTTCACCCACGCCTTCGCCACCACCGCCTCCTGCTCCGCTTCCCGCTCCGTCATCCTCACCGGGCTCCACAACCACTTCAACGGACAATACGGCCACACCCACGCCTTCCACAAATTCGACTCCTTCCGCTCCATGCGCGCCTTCGCCCTCCCGCCTCTCATGACCCAGGCCGGATACCGCACCGCCCAAATCGCCAAACTCCACGTCGCCCCCCAATCCGTCTTCGAGTTCCAGCAATACCTCAATGCCAACTCCCGCAACGCCCGCGCCATGGCCGACGCCTGCCAACCCCTCATCGCCGAAAAATCCGACCAACCCTTCTTCCTCTACTTCTGCCCCTCCGATCCCCACCGCGGCGGCGGAACCGACCAATCATTCCCCGGCAAACACAAGCCCGACCTCTTCGGCAACCTCCCCAACAAACAATCCCACAAAGGCGTCACCGAAGTCTTCTATGATCCCGCCGACGTCATCGTCCCCCCCTTCCTCCCCGACACCCCCGAGTCCCGCGCCGAGATCGCCCAATACTACCAATCCTGCTCCCGCATCGATGACGGCCTCGGCCGACTCATCGAAATCCTCAAAGCCGCCGGCCAATACGAGAACACCGTCATCATCTTCACCGCCGACCACGGCATGGCCTTCCCCGGTGCCAAAACCACCATCTACGAGGCCGGCCTCCGCGTCCCCTTCATCGTCCGCGACCCCCGCGCCCCAAAACGCGGACTCGTCAACAAAGCTCTCATCTCCCACGCCGATATCACCCCCACCATCCTCGACCTCGCCGGCGCCTACGACCCCAAGAAAAACAAACCCACAAAACCCCTCTCCTTTGAAAAAGGCGGAGTCGGTGAAAACGACGGCAAGCCCCCCAAGCGCTACCACGGCCGCTCCTGGCTCTCCATCCTCCACCAAACCAACCCCGACGGCTGGGACCAAATCATCGGATCCCACACCTTCCACGAAATCCAAATGTACTACCCCATGCGCGCCATCCGCGATCGCCAATACAAGTTCATCTGGAACATCGCCCACCATCAACCCTACCCCTTCGCCTCCGACCTCTGGATTGCCGCCACCTGGCAGGCCCAATGGGAAAAAGGCCCCCAGGCCCCCTACGGATCACGCACCGTCGACTCCTACATCCACCGACCCCAGTTCGAGCTCTACGACATCTCCTCCGACCCCCACGAAACCCGGAACCTCGCCACCCTCCCCCAACACACCGCCCTCCTCAAAACCTACCAGGACAAACTCAAAGCCGCCCAAAAACAAACCAACGACCCCTGGATCCTAAAATGGAAGTACGAATAACCCCGTACAAATTAGGGCTCATACCCCCAATTGGACCGGCTGCCCCCCCTTCAATTCCCAAACCATCACCCAAGCCCTCCCCAACCAAGCCCAAGGAAAGGCGATCTCCGTATCGCCCCCCAACCCAGCCCCCCAACCCAGCTCTTCAAATTCAGATGTTAAATGTTCAGTGTTAAATGTCCCCCCAACCCATCTGCGTAAATCTTCTTAATCTGCGGATCACCCCCCCAACCCAAGTTTCTTATTTTCTGCGCTTTCTGTGGTATAAAAAACTCCCCAGCCCAAGCCCCCTCAACCAAGATTCGAGTTCCGTCCCCTCAACCAAGCCTTCAACGTTCAAAGTTCAGCGTTCGATGTTCAACGTTCAAGGCCCCTAGGCCTTAGAGATCCCCCGCCTCCCCGCCTCCACCACATAGGTCGCCGCCTTCCGCGTCGTCCCTCCCAACTGCGTCACCTGATCCGTCATCATAAAGTCCGCCCGATACTCCTTCGGCGTCAGCGTGCACAGAAGATACCCACGACGATTATTGTGATACTTGATGCAAGGATTGTAAGCCTGAAACTTCTCGAAATCTTTCATCATATCACTCCCATCACCCCCACTCGAAAGCGACGTCGCCACAAACTCCGCCGCCACCAGCGCCTCCTCCGGCTTCCGGTCATCCACCCGAAGCTCATTCGCCCAAGCCTTGTGCACATCCCCCGTCAGCACCACCGGATTGAGCAACTTGCGCTCCCCTAAAAAGCGCATCAGCGACTCCCGCTCCGCCGCGTAACCGGCCCACGAATCCATCGAATAATACGGTGGCCCGTCCGCCTTCTCAAACCCGTGCATCCCCATCATCACCTGCTGCGCCATCACATCCCACACTGCTTGCGATTGCGTAAGCCCCTCAAGCAGCCACCCCTTCTGCTCCTTCCCCAAAAGAGTGTTCTTCTCCGATAACGCCGCCGCATTCAACGGATCCCGCCCGTCCCCGTTCGGCTGATCCGTCCGATACTGCCGCGTGTCCAGCACATGCAGCTCCGCCAAACGACCAAACGACGCCCGCCGATAAAGGTCCATCCTCGGCCCACTCGGCAACGAGCTCTCCCGCAGCGGCATCATCTCATAATACGCCTGATACGCATTCGCCCGCCGCACCAACAGATTGATCGGATCCACCCCCTTCCGCTCCGAAACATCATTCGCATAGTTGTTGTCCACCTCGTGATCGTCCCACGTCACCATCCACGGACACACCGCATGCATCCCCTGCAAAAGAGGATCCGTCCGATACAGCGAATATCGAATCCGATAGTCATCCAGCGAGTGCGTCTCCGGCCCCAACGTCCTCCGAATCTTCCCGTTCGTCCCCGCCGCATACTCATAAAGGTAGTCCCCCAAATGGAACACCAGATCAGGCGCATCCGCCATCATCTGCTCATATGCCGTGAAAAATCCCTGCTCCCAATTCTGACAAGACGTCGCCACAAAGCGCAGCTCATTCGGCATCGCATCTCGCGCCGGCATCGTCCGCGTCCGCCCCACCGCACTCGTCGCCGCCCCACAATGGAACCGATAATAAAACCAACTGTCCGCCTCCAACCCCTCCGGCGTCACATGCACCGAGTGCCCCAACCTGGGCGCCGCAACCGTCGTCCCACTCTGCACAATCTTCGCAAATCCCTCATCCTCCGCCACCTCCCACCTCACCCGTACCGACTCATAAGGCATCCCTCCACCCGGCACGAGAGGCGATGGCGCCAGCCGCGTCCACAACACCACCGAATGATGATCCGGATCACCCGATGCCACCCCCAACGAAAACGGATCGCTCGCAAACTTCGGAGCCTCCTTACCCTCATCCCCCCGCCCCAAATAAGGAACCGCCGCCAAAGAACCCGCATAAGAAAGAAAAAGCCGTCTCGAAGTCATCCCCCAACCCTACCCACCCCAACCCCATCACCACAGACCAAAGTTCCCCTCCCACCCAAAGCAGGGACCTTTCGCCATAAAGGCCCGGCTGCTTCCACCCCGATTCCCCCCAAAAAAGAAACTCTCTTCCCAACCGCTTCTCTCCAGACAGAACCACCAGCCACATTCGCCTCCATCCCCTACTTCGGAACCACGTCCCGCAAGATCTTCATCTTCATCCGCCCATCCCGCCCCTCATAAACGAAAACGTTAACGCGCTGACCCGCAGCAGGTTCTTGAATCTGATTCTGAAACATGTGTTGGTATTTTCCGCCGGGATTTTTAAAAGCCACACCCAGCTGAATATTCGCCCCCATAAGCTCACTAACTTTCGTCTTTCCAGGAGAGACCCCAAACGCCTGATTCCCGCCCAATCGATATGCGACCTTCCTCCCACTAGCATTAAAAACCCGCACATGCCCCGCTGGACACCCCTTTGCACTTCGATCCAGCAAAAAGACATTCACTCTATCCCAAGTCAATTTCTGCCCTCCCGGATCTTCAATCATCACCATCAACCACTCTCCCTCTGGCGGACGTTTCACCTTCTGCCAAAGCAGACCAGCAAGGTTTTTCCCTCGCCGGAATTCAGCCTCCCCTTCTCCAACCGGAATCGCAACCGGCTTGGAAAACTGATTCAAGTCCAACGCAATTTCCTCAACCTTCCCTCCTTGCCCCAAAACCGAAACCACCGGAGGTAAATCCGACTTCGCCAACGGACCCATCCCCTTATTGAGCGGAGCCGCCGGTAGATCACCAAGCGGAATCACCATCACTTCCGAACAAACTTGTCCCAAAGCCCCTAAAACCAACCCCAAGAATGACACCACCCAAACACGCAACAACCTCATCACCCCAAACTACCACTTCCACCCATCACTCCACAAGCCTACTTCCGAAACACCGCCCCCTCCAAATCCCCCCGCCACCCCGACCACGACAATCTCATCTCTCCCTCACCCCTTCCATACGCCCCCTGTAAAAACCGCCCGCAACGCGTCACCTGAAAACGGCACTTCCCTCCCTTCCCCACCTCAAGCCAAACCCCCTCGAATCCCTCCCCTACTTTCAGCAAATCACAGCGTCCTTTCGCATAAACCCCCACCCAACCGTCCCCCTCCTTCGTAACCTCCAGCCGCCCAAACCGCGTCTCCCAAACACCCTCAATCTCCCCCCGCTCCTCACTCCCCCCAAACCGCAATTCCGCCAACGGAATCTCCAACCCAATCCGCACCTCACCCCACTGATCAATCGCCCGCGTCTTCAGCATTCCCGCCTCCCAATCAATCTCCATCATCCACGCATTCGCCTGCGTATATCCTTCCCCGATCCGGTTCGGATTCTCCCCCAACGGGTCCCACTTCTGATTCAGACTACTCGAGGTCAAATCATACAAAGGATACATCCCCGGCCGCTCCACCAAACTCACCTCGGCCCAATGCGTGTCACCCGAAAACAACACCACCCCCTCCGCCCTCGTCGTTTCTAACAGTTGGAAAAATCGCTCCCGCTCCCTCGGCATATTCGCCCACGCCTCATATCCATTGTGCGCCGTCCCCAACTGCGTCGACAACCCAATCAAGCGCACCTCCGCCGGCTTCCGCAATTCCTCCTCCAGCCACTGCCACTGCACCTCGCCCAGCATCACCTGCTCCTCATCCTCCCGCAGCGGTCGATACCTTCCCAACTCCGGGTAAGCCTTCTTCCTCGCCTTCGCCAGTGGCGACCGAAACGTCCGCAAGTCCAACATCACCACCTGCACCCGACGATCCCCCGTGCCCAAGATCGTCGAAGTATAAATCCCCTCCCGACTCCGCCGCACACTCCCCGCCGGTTCATCAAAGAAGTCCAAAAATATCTCCTTCGATGCCTCCCTCGGCTTGTAGTTCACCCCCGAATCATCCGCCCCGTAATCGTGGTCATCCCACGTCCCCATCACCCGCGCCACCTCCGTCAACGCCTGCCAACCCGGCTGCCGCGCCAACCGGCGATACTTCCGCCGCAACACTCCCATATCTTGCGTGTCTCCATAAATGTTGTCCCCCAAGGCCAAATAAAGCTCCGGCTTTTCCGCCGCCAACCGATCCAACATCGGACACGGCTGCGACTCCCGATAACACGACCCCCACGCAATCCGTGTCGGCGCAAACCCCCGCTCCACCTCCGCCGGAGCCCCGTGATCAATCCCCGGCGATGCCGCCGCCGGCTCCGGTACAAACGCCCCAGCCGTCCCACTCTCCGTCTCCACCCACTCCAACTCAATCAAGACCGCCGCATGGTCACTCGGAAACACCACCGACTCCCTCGGCCCCTTCGCATCCGCCGGATTCTCCGGCAACACCGTCGTCTTCACCGGCTGCAATCCCCAACGCCCCAGCGCATTCTTCACATAGAGCCGATCAATCCGCTCCCCCGGATCCCCCCTCCCATCCTCCCGCTTCTCCCCCCGCGGACTCCACGTATTCCCCGGCACCTTCACCGGATCCGGATGCACCACCCGAAAGGCATCCGCAAACCCGGCCGACTCCATCAGCCGGCTGATCGGCAACGCCAACTCCCGCCGATGCGGAAACACCGCCGCCGTCTCCTTCGTCCAATCCCGATGCGACGACGAATTCCAATCCCCACCCACCAACACCGGCACCGGCGCATCCAACAACCCTCGCCCGTCCAAATGATCCAACAAGCCCTGCGCCTCCGCAAACCTTCCCGACTTCTCCGTATCACACGCCACCAACTCATCATCGGTCGCTCCCGGCTGATCCACCGCCAACCACTGAACCGGTGCTTTCCAATCCAGCCAAATGCTCCACGCCACAAACTCCCGCCCCTTCTCATCCCGCAACCTCACCCCCAGCCCATGCCACGGATGATGAAAGTCACGCTCGACCTCCTCAAACCGACTCGCCACCGCCAAATGCGGACTCTCCCCCTGCCAAATCGACCACCCCATTTCCTCCGCCACCCAAGCCCCCAGCGTCTTCCCCGCCCCCTCCAGCTCATAACTCTCCTGCCACAACAACACATCCGCCCCACTCTCCCGTATCACCTTCAGAACCCGCTCCCGCCCCGTCTCCCCATAAGGATTCGACCCCCGCTCCGTATTCCAAACCAACACCCGCACCCCCTCATCCCCAAACACCTGCCCACCCAAAATTACACACACCCAAAAAAGAAAACACCTCACCATAAAATCACATACGCCCATCCCTCCATCAAACTTCCATCTCCATTTATGGCTTAATCAACTCCACAAAACTCCGCGCCCGCGCCGCCGGCTCATAAAACCCCTCCTCATTCTTCCTCAACCACGCCGGACAAAGCTCCCCCTTCTTCAACTCCGGAATCGGCGCCGGCCCCGGCCCTTTCAAAAACACCCGCCGATACCGGATCTCAATCTCATCCCCCACCTTCAGCTTCGTCGCCGACTTGCTCACCGCCGTCACCTTCGCCCTCACCATCTCCAGCTTCCGGAAAAAATTCTGATGCTTCACCTCCACCACCTTGATCGAAATCTTCTCCGGCGCCCCCACCTGCAACCCCCGATAAGACCTCGGCGACAACTCCCCCATCAACGGAGAGACCAGAGCCATCGCTATCACCAACCTGATTCCAATATTCATCGCCCTAATCCTAGACGCAGAGCATCACGGGAAGCCATCTCATAAAGCTGAAATGGCTCCCCGGAAGACCTACTCCCTTTGCCCCGGACGAATCACCCAGGCCGCACCCACTCCCAGCGCAAGGCAACACAGCCACACCCCATCCGGCCATACCGAAAAGAGAGCCATCCCCAGAGCCGGACCCACCATCGTCGCCCCATTCCAGGCGATCCCCAGCACCCCCATGAAACGGCCCCGCATCTCCTCCGGCGCCAGCCCCGCGATGTAGCTGTGCGCAATCGGCAGCGAGATCATCTCCCCAATCGTCAACACCACCATCGCGAACACCAGAACCCCGAGATTCGCACCCATCAGATTGAACCCCATTCCAATCCCCACCAGAGCATACCCCAGACTCATCACCCGAATCGGGAGATGCTTTCTCGTCCACGAGGTCAACGGCAGTTCCAACAAAACAACCATGATTCCGTTCAGCGCCATCAGCCAGCCAAACACCGACTCATCAAAGCCGCCACCCAGCGTCACCTGAAGACCCCACGTGCTGCTCAACTGCCAAAAGACCACCGCGATCATAAATGACGCCGTGATCGCACGCAGGTACGCCGGATTCCGCCGCATCTCCCGCAGTGCCGGAGCCCAGCTCGAATCCACCTTCGATACCTTTCGTACTTCGGGCACCCCAAAAAGAATGATGATTCCCAAAACACTCGTCGTCAGCGCATCCACCACAAACAACAGGTAGAATGACTTCTCCGCCATCAACCCCGCAACCGCCATCCCCACCGCGAACCCCAGGTTCACCGCAAGACGCTGGCACCCAAACGCACGCACCCGCAATTCCCCGGGAACCAGGTCTGCCAACAACGCACTCGCCGCCGGGAAATACATCGCACTGAACATCCCCACCGCACTCGACACCACCACAATCGCCCAGGGACCGACCGCCTGCGAGAGCAGCATCATGCACAACGCCCCACCCGCACACGACACAATGATCGTCGGCTTCCGCCCCCACCGGTCCGCGCAGTATCCTCCAAGGAATCCCGCAATAAGACCACCTCCTCCATACGCCCCCAGCGCAATCGCCGTCACCCACGGCGCATACCCTTCACGCTGAAGATACAGCGCTAAAAAGGGCATCACAAAGTGACCAAAGCGATTGATCAGCGTCCCGCTAAAAAGAACCCAATAGGGTCCCGGCAGGGCTCTCAGATCATTCCAAAGGCAATTCTGTTTCGCGTGCTTGTTCATCTCATGTGCAAAGAAAAACCCCGCTCACTCAAGGTGGGCGGGGTCCGTATTCCGAAAAAAGTCTCTTCTCTAAATTAACTCATCTTTCTAAAAATCGTTCCCGCCCGGAGTGGTATAAAGTCGGGTCTTCCAGTCCGTCATGGTGAGACCATGAAACACGACTACCGCACAACCGGAGAATTTCTCGGCAGAGAAACCCGGATGGGGGATGGTAGCAGCGGAACGTTGATTCATCGAAGGAGTTGAGGGCCTAACAGATTTTTCTTCCTCTGCCAAGGGAATGTCTCCGGAGAGTTCCTCCCTACCCCTGCCAGGCATCACTCACCAGCACCTTCACCAACTGCTCCGCCGGCTTCGTCAACTTCGTCCCCTTCTTCTTCAACAAATACACCTTCCGCTTCGGCGATGGCTTCGCAAACGAGCGCACCACCACCTGCTCCGGCATCCGGCCCCGCAGCGCCAACTTCGGCACCACCGCCATCCCCAGATTTGCCGCCACCATCGCCAGCGCCGTCTCTAGCTGATCACACTGCAAGCCCAGCTCAACCTGGCTCAACCGACATGCCTGCAGCGTCTGATCCCGCAGACAATGCCCGTCCGACAAATGAATCATCTCCGCCCCCTGCAAATCCCCTGGCTCCGGATCCACCTCCCGATGCGCCCACTCATGCCGCACCGGCATCGCCAGAAGAAGCGGCTCCTCAAAAAGCAATCTCGTCTGCAATCCATACCTCTTCTGATCATCCGCCAACACATCACTCAGAATCGCAAACTCCATCTCCCCCTCCCCGATCTTGCGAATCAACTCCGGCGTCCGGTTCTCACTCACCTCAATCTCCACCCCCGGATGCTGCGACCGAAATTCCCCCAACAAAAGGGGCAACAAATACGGCGCCAAAGTCGGAATCATCCCAAAATTCACCTTCCCGCTCCGCATCTCGCTCCGTGATTCAAACTGCTCCCTCAATAGGCTCTCCTCCGCCAAAAGCCGCTCCGCATGATGCAGCAGCAACCGCCCCGCCCCCGTCGGCACCACCCCCCGCCTCCCCCGTGTCAGCAACTGCTCACCCAACCGTGACTCCAGCTCCTGAATCGCCAAACTCATCGCTGGCTGACTCACCCCGCACCGCTTTGCCGCCCCACTCATCGTCCCCCTTTCCACCGCCTCCATAAAATAGCGCAACTGCTTCAAATCCACGAAATTCAAATTCATCCCCCAAAATATGCTCTCTGTCGTGCCATAAGTCACGGTTATTCTAAGGGCTCTGTCATCACCCTACGACATGCCTGACAACCCCATCCCCACTCCCTCCTCTCTTCTTTTGACTACGCCACCGAACTGCGGCAACGTCACCCCCCATGCTCGTTCCCATCCTCTCCTGGCTCACCCTCGCCATCGCAGTCGCCCTCTGCACCTGGTTCTTCACCATTCGCGGCCGTGGCTCCCTCCGCTACTGGATTCGGACCTACCACTCGGAGCCCCTCTGGGTCGTCGGACAAACCATTCCCTCCTCCGACGCAGCCGCCCACACCCCCCAGATCCTTACCGATACCAACGCCGTCATCCGCTCACTCGACCGCCGGACCAACAAGGTCTATCGAAAATGGGATCACCAAAACGGCACCCTCTTCCTCGGCCTCGTCCTCAACAAACTTCCCGATTGCGAAGTTCCCCACGATTACCAACTCGTCGAAATCAAACCCCATTCCGTTGTCCGCCTCTCAGGCAGCAACCGGCTCGATGAAGAAAAACACCTCGACGCCCTCCGCCGCTTCGCCGACCGCAACAGCCTCTCCCTCGACCTCGCAAACCCCGTCCAACTCTCCGGCCAATCCTTCGCCCTCTTCCAATGGGACATCACCTCGGATTCTGACATCCCCGCCCCCTCACCTCTCGCCCAAGCCATCGAGCGCACCTACCAACTCCGGAACAACCTCGTCATCCCGCTCCTCGCCACCCTCCTCGCCCTCGCTCTCATCGGCACCGGCCAATTCCTCCTCTTCGCCGCAGGCATCGGCCTCATCACCTTCCTCTCAGGTGCCTGCAAATTCATCTTCATGCACCAGATGACCGACGAGGCCGACGAGATCCACCTCCAGAATTACTAGGGAAGCGCTGATGAAAGAGGGAGTTCGCTGCTGCAAGTCATTTTGGAATCTGGCAAGGCGCGAAGGGCGACGCTGATGATCAGCGGCTCCCTGAGCAACGCCGCCAGACTCCAAAAGGGCTGCAGCTCCTGTCACCTCGGAAGCGAAGCTTCCCTGGCTAAAAAATCCCTTAAACCTTTCAGCGTGCTTCATCTTGAAGCAGTGTTTCCCTAGGGAAGCGCTGATGAAAGAAGGAGTTCGCTGCTGCAAGTCATCTTGAAGCAGGGTTTCCCTAACCCTCGGACCTACCCCAGCTTCCCCTTCGAAAAGGCCCAAAAGGTGTAGATCGAAAGAGCCGTTCCAAGGGGCAACGCCAGCACGTTTAAGACCGCTGTCACAATCGCAAACCCCTTTCCCCAGGACTTGCCCTTAAGCAACCCCCAGCCCGCCAGGATAAATGGTAGGGCAATGAACCCCAGAAGGAAAAACAGTCCCACTCCCACCGCACCCAGTACCGCCACCGGAGAAGGCTCACCCGGAGGAGCCTCCGCTCCGGTCGCACCCACGATCCCCATCGCAACAAAGACCGCCGGCACCGCAATCATGATCAGCGCCGCAAAAACCAGGTTCGCCGCACCAATCACCGTGCAATGCACATCACGCGTCTTCCTGGATTCGGTGAGCACACCCCGGATCGTATCAATGTCGGACTGCATCTGATCCGGGTTCATGCTTGGCGGATTATTGGGTGTATTGTCGTTCATCTTTTGTCTTGCTTGTTTAATGATCGGACTTTCGTCCTTTTCTCATGGAATCGAGAAGCGTCTGCATCGTCTCCAAATAGTTCAAAAGCGCTTTCCGCCCCCGCGAAGTAATCCGGTAGGTCGAACGCGGCCGCCGCCCCACAAACTCCTTCTTGCACCCAATGTAATTGATGTTCTCCAGCTTCTGCAGATGGGCCCCGATCGCCCCATCCACGATTCCAAGACGCTTCTTCAACGTCGTGAAATCCAAATCCCCATCAGCCTGCAATGCCGTCAACACCCCCAGCCGAACCGGACCGTGAACGGCCGAATCAATGTTCGAAAAATTGATGGGTGGTAACTTGCTCATTCCAAATTCTGATACACTCTATATTTTAGAGTATATTTCAGTCAAGAGCATTTTCGCGCCGAATCCGGACACGAAAAAACCGGGGCCGACAAACAGCACCCGGTTCAGAAAATCATCCAAAAAGTCAACTACCCCAATCGCTCCCACATCTCCTCAAACTTCTTCGCAAAGGACCTCACCAACTTTGGATTGTTCGTCACAATCACATTTTCATCATTCTCCGTCGCTGCCGATCTCGTCCAATTGTAACTCCCTGTCAGAAGCAAATCATCATCGGCCACCGCAAACTTATGATGCATGTGCGCATCCGTGACATCATAAACACACTCGATCCCAAGCCGGTCCAACCTCTCCACATCCGATCCCAAATCCTCCGACTTATCATTATCGGAAATCAACCGAATCCTCACCTTCCGGGCGTGCGCTTCGGCCAGCCTCTCCACAATCCGGTTGTCCGTGATCGTGAACACACAAATGTCCAACGTCCGCTGCGCCTCCCCAATCAACCGCCGGATCCGATGCAGACAATCATCCCCCGGACTGAAGTAAGCCGCCGCCTTCACCTCGTTCTCACTCGCATAAAGTAGCTTCATCACCCCCTGCAGCCAATCCATCGCACACACCTGCCCCACCTCCTCCATCGTTCCACTCGCAATCTTAAAGGCCAACTGCCGCGCCTTCGCCTGGCCCGTCCGATCCCCCGCAATATCCGCAAGGGCCCCCTTCAACTCCTTCTTCTCCGCTCTCGTCAACGCATAATCCTCAATCGACTCGCGCAATATCTTCTCTACCTCATCCATCGAAATCTTCTACTCGCTCACCGGCGCCTCCGCAACAAATCGTAAAAACCCTCTCTCACTCTCAGGCAAGACAAGGGCATGCACTCCCCCAACGGATGGCAACGCCTCCAACCTCTGCCAGGACCCCTCCGTCAAATCACTCGAAAACTCGGGAAAGACCCCCAGCGCCAACCCACCCTCGGGAATCGTCACCTCCGCAACAATTCCACCCTCCAGCTGTTTGAACGAAAACGGGAGCTCCGTGGCATCCGCCGAAAGACCAAACGCAAAAAGCAACCCGTAAGGAAACCCGCGCTCGCTCACTTCATCCGGCAACACCTCCCCCAACCCGGCCCCGTCAACCCACGTTCCAAAGGCCGTTGGAACCGTAAAACTCCCGCGCGCCACCACCGTCCCCACCTCGGTGAAGACAAGGGTCGCGTTGGTCCCCGTGAAGGGAACCTCATCGGAATAATCGATCGTATTGCGCAACTCCGCTAAAACCTGCCGCTCATAAAGAGTCCGTGATTGCTCGCTCAGAATCACTTCAGTCACTCCGGAAATAGCCGACACCGCAGGAGCCACCGAATAATCCCGGGCATTCGTTGACGGCTGCCCAAATCCCGTCGCAACAGTGATCGCCACCGCCCCCTGATCGAACAGTGCCTCATGCTCCTCATTCACCAGAATGCCATCCACGATCTTTCCCGGAGGCGCGGGAGTTGAGGTGACAGAAGATATCTCCTGGGTCCTCTGCGTGATCTGCGTCCTGATCAACTCGTTCTGCTGATGATAGAAAATGAAGCTCGAAAAATCGTGGATGGAATCTGAAATCTTCACCCGACCTCCGGTAAAACTCATCTCCTCCGGCTCCAGCGTCTCAGGATCGAATCCCAGGTTCGTCACAAAATCTCCCGTATAGAGGACCGACTGCGTCGCACTCCCTCCCGTGCTCGCCGCCACCCCGGTCACCGTACTCGCCCCTTCTTCAAAGGTGAATGTCACCTCTCGCATCTCCCCAACCGCAAGCTCCGCCATCCCCCCGCATAGGAGGACCGATATCAAGCACACGGATCGGATCATCGGAGCCTACTTGCTTTGGGTCAGATTAAGCAACGCCGCCCGCACCTTCCCCATCAACGGCGTGTTAAAGGTCGTCAGCGTGAGCCGCAGCTTGTCGTTCTCGGGATGGGTGAAGGTCACCGTTTGATCAATCGCCCGGGCCGCTTTCTGAAAATCCTTGTTCTCCTTCTCATCCTTCATCGTCTTCACCTTGATCTCCACCCACCCCTTCCCAAGTGCCTTGAGCAATTGAACCTTCAACTCGGCAAAGTCCTGATCCGTCGCATAAAAACTGGTCTTGTGAAGGCCCTTCTCCGTCTTTGTCACCAACTGGCTCCCGGGGAACACCTTGGATAAATTCGGAATCTCCAGCGAGAAACAGGGCAGAACGAGGCAGATGGTAATGACAATTCGGAGAATCATGATCGGAGAGTGGCTTGATGATAGAGGCTGCAGAGAAGACCGCAAAAAACCAATGCGGTCAGATGAATCGAAAAAATCGACAAAGGAAAATCAAAACAACTGTGCACCCCCACCCCGATCAATCCCACCACCACCCCCCTCACCAAATGCATATTGGGCGCACTGAGAGCTCTCCGCTTCATCAGACTCACGCCGCACACCACCGCCCCCAACCCAACCACCATCCAGGCCGCAAAACCCAAATACCCCCACTCCACCAAAGTCTGCAACGGATCACAGTGCCCCCGGTGCAATCCCCCGGTAATGCTTGGATCCAAATTGTAATAGGGAAACACATGCGCAAAACTCCCCGGCCCCAAACCACACCAACCCCCTTCATCGGGTGACGCCATCCGCCGCATCACCCGCATAATCGCCAGCCTCGTGTCCACCGTTGCCGAATGCCCGCCGCTCCCCAGTGTCTCGGCAAGATACTGCCATCGCACCACCAGGTGCCGAATCCCTAACGCCACAAACGCCACAAACAACAAGCCCATCGCCCCAATCCCAATTCGGCTCTCGGTCGCCATTCCCGCCGACCGCATTCCCCGTACGAAATCCTTCAGACTTTTCCACTCAATCACCACCAGCAACAAACTCACCAACCCCAGAATCAAAAATCCACCCTTCGATGCCGTTGCCACCACTCCCGCCGCGCTCATCAGGGCCGAGATCACCCAAAGATAAATTTGTGGCAGGCTCGACCTCAACCGCCAGGCCCGCAATGCCAGGGCCACCGATACCGGATAAACCAAATTGAGAAACGCCGCCGCGTTCGCGTTATACACAAAGGGCGCAAAGTAGGTTTCCGGATGCCCGAGATTCGGCCGATTCGGATCCACCACCACACCCCAGACCGATCTCATCCCCAATCCCTTGTGCGCCAGACCCACCAAGGTCACCGCCAGACCAGACAACGCCAGAAGCTGGAGCAAGTGAATCCATGCCTTGCTCTCCGTGCTCCGCGCCACCGCCAGCAACCCCAATGCGATCGCTCCAATCTCGAGAACAAAATATTGTGTGTCCGAATAAACCACCGACCCCCGCAAGGAAGGAAAAGGCCGGTCGGGAAAATCTGTAAAAACATACCCCAGTTCCCGCGAATGATCGGAATGCGCATTGAACGCCAGAAAGCTCCCAAACATCACCAGAAAGACCATCGCACCACCAAACCAAATCGGCATCGGCGGCACCCTGCGTTGCCCCGGAAGCAACAGAAGGGCAAAGATCGACAACACCACCAAACCCCTCACTCCCAATCTCCGGTACTCGATCGTTGTCGACCCAAACGCACCCAGCACCCACACCAACAACACAACAGTCATCAAAAGAAGAACCATTGCTCGGGCAGAAGTCGCTTGCGGTGAATTCATTCGATTGGATTGAAACAAAAAAAGCTGCCCATGCATCCGCACCGGCAGCTTCAGTCGGAAAAATGCTCTAAAGGACCTATCGCCGCCGGTTCACAAGCGCCACTGCCCCGATCAGAGCCAGCATTGCCGATCCCGGCTCGGGCACTGATTCGAGCGCAGTGTCGTTATAACCATAGCTCAGAATCTCCGCCGTCTGCGTCGCTTCAGTCACTCGCACCTCGAGAAACCCAAGATAGGTCAACGTCACCAACTCCGTCCCCTTCTCAAAAGTCATCGCCACAAACCCCGTCACCGAACCACCCCCGCCATTGCTCCACTGCCCGTCGGACTCCGTCGCAAAAAAGCTGTTACTCGCCAATACCCCCCGGAAGTCATCGTAATTCAACTCGGACGTCACCCCCAATGCCGTCTCAACCTTCTGCGCCGCCGGCACCGGACCTCCATAAAAGACCGTCCCCAATCCACTCGCAGCCGCCGGGCTCTCCGCCACTTTCAACCCCGCCAACCCGCTGTTCGACACCTCAAAGGTCAGCGCCCCTCCAAATCCCGAATTCACAAAAAAATTCAGCTCATCCCGCCCGTCACCATCAAGATCAAAGGCTTGCGTATTCGGCTCCGCCGTTCCGGAATTTCCATCCAGCACAATCGGACTCACCGGCGCACCCTCGGGATCCCCAAACGTATAAACCACCGCCCCTTGTCCCTGACAACAAATGACAACGAAGCTGAGAACCGGGAAAAGGGCAGACGAACGCATAAAAATCGAACTTAAAGAGGAGGAAGAGGATTGGGAGCAAGGTTGCCAATGCCGTTTTGCGCCTCCCAGATCGCACACAGCCCGTCTTCCAGGAACTGACGCGTGTAAGCCACATCACCCGTGGCAAAAACCACCGAAAACGCCGCATTGGCCAGAAAAGGAACATGCTGCTGGGCATATCCAAAAAGTGTCGAAAGGCTTTGGCCCATGAAGGGACAATCCTGACTCGTCACCGGCCCATCGTTCGCATTGAACGGATTCGGAATCGCCAGAGAGTTTCCGAGAGTACCGGGGCGACTGTTGCCGAACGCGGACGTGCCAAGAATCAAAGAAGTCAGGAGAACGAGAGCCTTCATGGGGGGATGTGGGGGATTTCAGGGGGAAACTCGTCAAGGTTTGACGAATTTGATAATTAGCTCATAACGAATATAAGGATAAATGTCAACATTTTGACCTATTCCTTTAAATCTTTTTGTCATGAACGGGTTGCATCCCCTTGGGCTTCGCCGCCCCAATCATCAACTCCCTGAACTGCTCCCGGGAATCTTGGTCATTCGCTCTCCTCCTCCTTCTCGAGATCGATCAAAACCATTTCGAGATCCGGATTCCACCGGTAACACACCAGATTTAACAATCGGCAGGCCTCACGAATCTCCTCAAGACGCTCCTCCTCAATGTGATTGATCGTCACCACCACCCCGTGAAGATTCCAATCCTCCACCAAATCCGGGAGCGCCGAAAGATCACCCCGTATCTTGAACCCATCGAGATACTTCCCGTAAAGCTCCGGATGATCATCCAAAAACCCAATAATCCGATACTTGGAAAAGTGCGACTCCGCCGTGATCTTGACGTGATTCAGAAAAAGCTCCCCGATCGAACCCGATCCGTAAACCACCACCCGCTTCCGCTGCTCCGATGACTTCCCCGCCCGACGATGCAGCGAATCAACCACCATCTCACGCATCACCGGAAACGCGCCCCTCGGCACACAAATCAACAGCCCGCCCAAAAACGAAGCCGTCAACTGAATCCGGATCGTCCCCATCAGATCACTGCTCAAAATCACATTGATCGTTCCCGCAATAAACATCCCCAGGCCAAACCAACTCAACACCCCAAGAAAATCACGCACGCTCGCCCGACTCCACCTCCGCAGATACCCCTTCCCCGCCGTCAACATCAGAAGACCACACGCCATCGTCACCGCCGTCGTCTCCAGATCCCGTCCCCACTCGGAGGACTCGATAATCCCGTTGTGCTCCAAAAGAAAAGCCGCCACCACCGAAACACCCAAAGCCACCCCGTCATACACCGTCAACCCCGCCCGGAACAACTTGTTCCCCGCCGGGCGCTTGATCACCACCTTGAGAACCTCCCCCGAGATCCCCAACTCCACCGGGGCAAGATAACGGAACCCCACCAACCCGATCGCCACCAACGCCGCAAAGGTCAACCCCACCGCCCGCTCGTCAAAAAGCGAGGGCACAATCGCCACCACCGACCCCAACACCGCCAGACCGTATAGGATCGAGGTCGCCTTCCGTTGGTTCAACCCATATGCCAAAAGCCGATGATGCAAGTGATGCTGGTCCGCCCCAAACACCTTCCCTCCCGGACCCGATCCCAACCTCCCCAGCCACGACCGAAAACTCCGCCGCCACACCGCCAGCAAAACATCCAGTAACGGCACCCCCGCCACCACAATCGGCAGCAACAAACTCAACAAAGTCAGCCGCTCCCCCACCGACGTCGTCGCCGCCGATGCCACAAAAAACCCAATCAACATCGATCCCGCATCCCCCAGAAAAATCCGCGCCGGATGGAAATTATAACGCAGAAACCCAAGCAGCGCCCCCAGCATGATCAAAATGATGATCCCGTCACCGGACCGGTGATAGTAGAACGCCATGAAGGTCAGACTCAGCAAGGCAATCGATGCCAGCCCCGCACAAAGACCATCCATCCCGTCGATCAAATTGAAGGCATTGATCAGAAACACCATCCACACCACCCACAGGCCCAGATGAACATACCACGGGATCTCAAATCCCAGGAAGAGACCGCCTTCCACCCCCCGCGTGAAAAAGAGCACCACCGCCGCCGCCACATGGCAAATCAACTTGAGCCACGCACTCAGCCCCCATCGGTCATCAATAACCCCAACCGCGACCAGAAATCCCGAAGTCAGCGCAAACCCCAAATACCACGTCCAATCCATCTCCCCCGGCCCATCCCGATCATACAGAAAGACCCCCGCGACAGAAATAAAGGTGACCCAAATCGCAATCCCCCCCGCCCGCGGAATCGGCGTATCATGAATCCGACGTTTTCCCGGATGATCGATGAGCCCCAGCTTCGGCGCCACCACAATCATCAACCGGGTAAGCGCCAGCGAGAGCATAAAACTGCCCGCCAGGATCACTATCGCTATCAATATCATCATTTTGTCAAAAACTCCGCCGTTTCCCTCGAATTCCTCTGCCGGTCAAAACGCTCTGCCGCAAACCGCCGCGCACACCCGCCCATCTCCTCCCTCTTCACCACATCTCCCCCTTCTCCAATCGCCGCCATCATCCCCTCATGATCATCCGGCTCCACCACCCATCCCCCCCCGCTCTCGAAAATCCACTGCCCGATGGTCGACGCCCGGGACCCCACAAAAATTACCGGCCGCCCCATCGCAAAAATCCCCTGCAGCTTCGAGGGCACCATCGTCCCGTCCCAACCCGGCTCCATCGATACCAAATGCACATCCGCACTCGCAAGATGCACCGCCAATGACTCGCGAGGCACATACTCCAGCACTTCCAGCGCCACTCCCGGATGAGCTTCCGCAAATTCCTCCACCTCCCTCTTTCGCTTCCCCCCTCCCGAAAACACAAAGCGCACACCCTGCGGCCTCTCTCCCGCCGCCTTCAAAAATTCCCCGAACCGATGACCCAAGCCCATGTTTCCCGAATACATCAGCACCACCTCCACCTCCGGCCACCCCTGCCCCTCACGCCATTCCCTGATCTCTTCCCTCCCCACCCCATCACACACCGTCGCCCACAGCGGAACATGCCCGTTACGCCCCTCATGATACCTGCTGATGCGCGCCTCCATATCCGGCCCCAGTGACAGCACCCCCGCACTCCGCCCCCCTCCAAAACCCCACCCGGCCAACCCGGCCAACCCCCGGAAAATCAACCCCTCCCTCCTCAACATCCCGTGCGATGCCATCACATCGGGATACAAATCCATCACCCAATGGGCATAATCACCACCACGAAATCTTGAGACCGCTCGCGCCAGCACCGACAGAAATGGCGGAGTCGTTAACGCCACAATCCGATCAGGCGACCTCACCTTGAAGGCGAGATAAAACGCCAACTTCACATAGAAAAAAAAGTAATCAGCCGCCTTCCCGACAAACGAATTCCTCCCAAACCGCGACGATCTCAACCTCACCACCTTATAATCCTTCTCAACCTCCTCCTCCCTCGTCCCGGCATACCCTCCCCGGGAACACACCACCGTCACCTCATGCCCCATCGCCACCGCCTGATCGGCAACCTCCTCCAGCATCAAGCCGGTGGGCGCCTCATCCGGAGGAAAATACTGATTGAGAAAAACCAGATGCATCAGAGATCACGTCGCTTCTCCGCAGGATTCCCCGTCGCCAGAATATGCGCAGGCTGATCCTTCAACACCACCGCCCCCGCACCCAGCGTCGTCCCCTCACCCACCCTCACCCCCGGTCCCACAAAGGCCTGGGCACCCACCCACACCGATTCCTCAAGTACGATGGGCTTGGTAATCAAATCAAAACTCTTCTTCCCGTGATCGTGCGACCCCGTGCAAAGAAACGCCCGCTGCGACACGCAGCAATGCGAACCAATCCTCACCTCTGCCAGGGAAAGAATCAACACATCCTCTCCCAACCACACATGATCCCCGATCTTCAGCCGCCATGGAAAGCTGATCGAGCACCCCGGTCGAATCACCACCCCCGTCCCCACTTCCGCCCCAAAGAGCCGCAGCAATGCCACTTTCCAGGCCGAAGGAAAGGGCACCGGCATCAAAAATATTAACGCTCTCACCAGCCACCAAAGTGCCTCCTTCCATCGCGGAGCACCCCGATCAAAACCCTCCGCATTGTATGTCGATAAATCGCGTTTCATCCTCTCGCATCACGGTTGATATTTCGCAGAATCCAGAACAGCCCCAGACCAAAGAAAAACGGATAAAGCACCAGTAAGGTAATATCCCGCCCCATATTGAATGTCAGAATCAACCCGCAGGCATACAGCAAGAGCCGCGTCGGCTGCTCGTGCGCTTGCAAGTCCTGACGGGTCAGAATGGCCACCCAGAGGGCCATCAGAACCGCCGCTGCCACCGGTCCGAAGAACCGCCCAAAATTCACCACCCCCTGGCCCACCATCCCTGTCGATATCGTCGCCGTCACCAGATTCGATCCCTTCCTCGACGCCTGCCCGCGCGCAATCGCATAATCGATCCCAATCAGCGGCTTCCCCTTCCAAAGCGCCCGCGGAATCGGATTCACCGCTTCCGCAAAATAACGCTCCCCCATATTCACCTTGTAGCGACCGTTCGAGATATACCGGTTAATCCAACCCAGCTCCTCCAGCATGTTCAACCCCGCATGCTTGGTCTCCTTCTTACCACGATAGCTCTCGCTTCTCACCGCTCCCGCAATTGACCGCTCCTGCCGGTTCTCCATCACAAAGGCAAACCACTGGGAGATCCCAAGAAAAGCCGCCGCCAAAATAACCCCCTTCACATAAAGCGGACTCTTTAAACGAAGGAACACCCAAGCCAGAAGACCCGGAAGAATCGTCGCCAACATCGTGTTCCGCGTGCGGTCAAAAATGAAATAGGGCAGCGCCAAAACACAGACCGCCAACGCAATCCCCCGAACCTTGGAATCACGCGAAAGCGCCAAAATAATCCCCGCCGCCGCCGCCAGAAACGTCTGAAAATACTGCGCCAGAGACAGCAGCGCATCAAGCCCCCCGCCCAATCTCCCCCGCGCCCAGGGATCCACCTTCTCACCCGAAAGATAAGGCGCAAAAAGAGAGATAAAATTCCACTCCACCCGCCACACCGCCACCGCCATCAGCCCTCCCCACACCACAAACAATCCCATCGCCGTCTTGCTCAGCTGCGCCTGAAGACCCGGCGCATTCAGCCGCCCGGTCCGCTGGCAGAGCAACGCAAAACTTGATCGCCTCAAAAGCCCCTTGTTCATCCACCGATGAATCGGCGGAACCAGCATCACAAACGCCACCAAAAAGAGCAGCACCTGCCACCACGCTGCTCCCAAATGACCCTTCCCGATCAGCCGCTCATACTTCCCGTAATCATTGTAAAGGGCGTCTCCCCAATACCACACCGCCACCGTCAGGATCACCATCAACGCCGGAATCCCAAATCCCTCCTCCCGCTTCGAAAAACACCAGCCGCCCAGCACCACCAGCGCTCCACCGCAAAGATAGAACGGAAACGGCATTCCTGAATCATCCGGGATCGTCATCGCACACACTCCGGTTTCTCCCCCTCACCCAACACCCATTGGTAAACCTCCGCCATCTGCTCCCCGATGCGCTCCCACGTAAAATCCCGCTCAACCAACGCCCTCCCCTGCCTGCCCATCTCCCCCAAATCCCCCGTCAGACCGTCTTCCAACCCTTCCAGCCTTCCATCCACCTGCGCCAACCGCACCGCCGCCCCCGCCTCAAACCCCTCCGGCAAATGACACTCATCCGTCATCAACACCGGAAGCCCCCACGACCACGCCTCCAGCACCGCCACCGGAAGCCCCTCGGAAAAACTCGGCAAAACAAAGGCATCCGCCTCCTGAAAAAGCCGCTCCTTCTCCGCCCCATAAACCGCCCCCGCAAAACTCACCTCGCCCAAATCATGGGCCTCACTCCGCAAATCAATCCCATGCCCCCCCTCATCCCATCCCGCAATCACCAAACGCCAACCCTCCGGCCGGACCTCGCGCCACGCCCGCAACAACTCCATCAACCCCTTCTTCGGATGCAGTCTCCCAAGAAAAAGCAGCGTCCGCTCACCCCGGCCCTCCCGGTCAGGAACCCCCTCCGGCAACACCACCCCGTTCGGAATCACCGCCACCGGCTGACTCAAACCGTAATCCCGGATCGATCCCGCCTCCGCCTCACACAACGCATGCAAACAACACGATCCGCTCAAATGTGACCGCTCAAAGAGAAAGGAAGCAACCCGCTTCTTCCACCGCGAGTTCGCCAGCGCCCACGAATCAAGCATCCCGTGCGGGCTCACCATCCAGGGCACCCCCTGCTTCTTCGCCACCAGCGGAACCGCTATCGAGGGCGCAGACCACAACCCGTGGGAATGATACAACCGGGGCGACTCCGAACCCAGCGCCTTGATCAGCGCTTTGGATTGGGGAAGCGGAAAGGTGTAGTCGATCACATGCTCACACCCTGTCACCCCATCAAGTGCTTCACCGCCATCCTTCAGACTGTGAAGCCGGCTCTCCACCCCCAACGCCGCCACCAGATCCCGCACCGCATACGCGATCCCTCCCCCCTTCTGGGTCATCGATGCCGTAACATGCGTAATCATGACAACAGGCCCTCCGCCAAAGACTCCAATCCAAACTCACAACGTGCTCCCGATCCCGGAAGCGCCGGACTCCCGGCAATTCTCCGCAACGCATCCGCAATCGTCCGCGGCTCCAAATCATCCAACACCCACCCGTTCTCACCCTCCCTCACCACCCGTCCGCACCGATCCGATACCAAAAGGGGAAGCCCGCGCGCCTCAGCCTCTAACTGCGTGATCGCAAAGCCATCGGACAAAGTCGGCAAAATAAAGACATCCGCCTCCCCATACACCGCGTCCACCTCCGTGCGCGGAACCGGACCCAACCACCTCACCGCCGGCAGATCGGCCCACGCCGCCTCATCCAACTCGCTGGGACCGGCCAAAATCAATTCAATCGGCTCCCCCCGAAGAAGCTTCATCGCCTCCAACAACCGCCCCATTCCCTTCCGCAAGTTGATTTGCCCCAAAAAAAGAACCTTCATCTTCGCTCCTCTCGGTTTTGGACCCTCACATGCGCCCCCGCTAAACGCCAACGGCTGAACCACCACCTTCTCCCCCGCCACTCCCTCCTTCTCCAGACAAGTACGAGACCACTCCGAATTCACCAAAACGGTATCCGAAAGACTCACCTCCTCGTTCCACTCCTCCCAATACCTTTCCGGAGCCGGCGACCAACTCGAGCCCAGCCCCGGATACCGCTCATGCTCCCTCCCCACAATTCGCTCCTCCTCCGGGCCCGGATCAATCTGCCCCAGCACCGTGCGCCATCCCCGCGAACGCCCGTAGCGAAACAGCTCCCTTGCCGCATAGCTATACGAGAAAAGAGTCACCTCCCCCTCAATCTTCCGAAGCTCCTTGAGCGCCTGCCGCTGAAACAACTCATTGCGCCTCATCACTCCCTCCCAACCCTTCGGACGCAGCGCTTCAAAAGCCAGCATCCGCAAGTTTGAAGCGCTCACTTTTTCCTCCCCAAGCCCCTCGTGCCATCGCCCGCCCAACCGCTTGACTCCGGAAAGAAGACTTCCCGGCCTTACCCAAAAATCCGTGATCAACGCCCTCAGCTCTCCCCGTCCCGCAAGCGCCCGCGGGATGGCGTAGTGCTCTCGCGCACCAATCTGACAAACCACCCAGGACATCTCTTATTTCAACCCCAACGCTCCCGCCATCCCCAACCCAAAGTACGAAAGCAACGCCCGCTCCTTGAGAATCCGGATCGACTCCAGCCCCATCTTGCGAAGATCCTCCGCATCGGCCCGATCCAGATAACCCAGATAAATCCGCATCTCGGTCGCATTGTCCGCATTGAACACCCAACCATTCACCCCGTGCTCAACCAACTCTTCCGCCGCCCCCACATTCTGACTCGATAAAATCGGCAACCCCACCGCCATCGCCTCGTTGATCACCAGCCCCCAGGGCTCCTGCAAGGCCGGATGAATAAAGGCACTCGCCGTCGCATAGAACTTCGGCAACTCCTCCATTTGACGAAATCCGGGAAAATAAATCGTCGGCTTCCCCTCATCATCCTCCCAAGGGGCACACTCCTTGAACTGTTCCGCTAGCTCCCTCAGCTGCGCTTTCAACTCGCCATCCCCCAGCAAACAAAGGGACCACCTCTTCGACAAATCCGACACCTTGAAGGCCGCAATCAAAGCCCCCAGATTCTTCCGCTCCACAAACCGGTTCGATGCCAAAAGTACCGGGGGGCGGCTCTTCTCTTCCACCCGGAAAAAGGCCGCATTATCCACCACGTTATAACCGGGATACACTTCCTTAAGACCCAGCTTATCCAGATACTTCGCGTGGGATCGGGCCCCCACCAACGCCGCATCAAACTGCCCCACAATCCGCTTCTTGAGCAATTCCTTCCACCACACCCTCACCCCGTCCGCCTCGCGGGTCTCGCTCATCAAAATCGCCCTCGCGCCCGCCTTCCGGCACCACTTCAGGCACGCCCGCGCATCAGGACTCGCATATCCTGCGATCGCCACCGCATCCGGCTTAAGCTCCTCAAGCGCTTGCGTCACTTTCCGCGAGATCATCCACCCAAATCGGCTCTGATAACTTCCCTCCTCAAAAACCCGCACCACCCCGGCCCCTTCACCCACCTCCCAGCCATAAACTTCATCATCCCCTGCCACCTCCAGCCCGATCACTTCCCAGCCCCGCGGCTCCAGTGCCTCCCGCGCTGACTGCAGCCGCGCATGATGATACGGTCCGTATCGTTCAAAATGGATCACCAATCGGGGCATCAGCTTAACCAGGGGGAATAGTTGAGTTCATAGTTCAGCTCACGCGAACGCTCGCCAATCTCACGGGCCGGATTCCCCGCCACAATCGTATAAGGTCGCACATCCTTCGTCACCACCGCGCCCGATGCCACCACCGCCCCTTCACCAATCGTAACCCCCGGCAGAACGATCGCCCGATAGCCGATCCAAACCCGGTCCCCGATACGCACCTCGCCCCCGCGGTCCGCAAAATCAGGCGACTGCGGATCATGCCCCAGAGTCAGAATCGCCGCCTCCGGTCCGATCGAAACGTCATTCCCCGTATGAATTTCGTACTTCCTCCCATCCAGCAGAGTCCCAAAATTGATCACGTTCCGTTCACCCAGAAACACCTTCCGTCCGTTCAGGAAACGACACGATAACTGCACTCCGCTCCCCTCCGCGAAGCGACCCAACCAGCACCGAAGATAAACCTGCCGCAACCTCCGGCTCGGCACACGCCCCACCACCGCCTGATACAACCAGGCCAGCAGGGAACCCAATGCAACGCGATGATTCATTTAAAAGAAGTCATGATCTTACGGGCACCTTCCTGCCACGAGTTTTCCACACGATACCGTTCCCAGTCTTCCGCGGGTTGAAGTTTCTTCATCGCCATCCCAATCGCCTCAACCGAATTCGGCTCGCACCAATTCCCCAGTTGATAGCGGGCCATCGCCTCCTTCAACGGGCCGTCACCACCGGAGGCCATCACCGTCTTCCCAAACTGCGCCGCCACATTCAGCACCCCGCTCGCCGAGCGAAACGATTCCGCATAAGTCAGCACCACCACATCACAGGCTCCAAAATAATCCGCCGCCTCCTTCTCCGGAACATGCCCGATCCTCCAGTGACACCGGTCCCCAATTCCAAGGGAATCCGCCAGACTTTGATAATCTCCCGACTGCACCTGCCCCGGAGGCGCCTCACTCCCCGCCACCAAAAGATGCCCCTCCTCTTCCCCGGCCAACGCCTCAAGCACGAGATTCAGATTCTTGTTATCGCGCAAATGACCAAACGAAAAATAAACCCTCTCCCCTTCCGGCAATCCCAACTCGGCTCTCGATTTCGTCGCCTCCGGAAATCCAAACGGCCCGTGCGGAATAACCGTGGTGGGAATCGGCAACTCAATCTCATGATGCACAAACCCTCGGCTCAAAAACGAATACCCTTCCCTCACCGACCACTCATGCCACTTCTTCGGACCCACCACATAATCACGAACCGGATCATGCACCACTGCTGAAAAAGTCACTCCCTTCCTCCGCAAGGCCCGGAATCTCCACGCCCATAACGGAGCAAGATACTCACTGTAGGTGGCCAACAAAACCTGCGGAAACGCCCCCCCTTTCACCGCTCCGTATAGCAGATGCAGATTCCACGCGATCCCCTGCACCACCTGGAGCCGGCTCCGCCACCGCGACCCCGCCTTCCGATGGGGAAGCAGCTCCCGGCGCTGCACATACCCCTCCGCCTCATGCGGAAAATCCTGGGGACAAAGCACGGTCACTTCCGCACCCTCAGCCGCCAACACCTTCGCCTGCTCATGCGCGTAGTCCGCAATCCCTCCCACTGATGCCGCGCAATAATAAAGAAGAGTCATCGCTTCATCAACAGATCCACAAAGGCCCCGGGCGAATACGCCCGTCGCGCCGCTTCAATCCGCTCAACCGTAATTGGCGGATTCTTCGCCATCTGAAAAATCGCCTCCACCAACTCATCCGCCGACTCATTCGCCAGCGCCATCCCAAACCCGATCTCGTTCATGCAATCCTCCACCCAGGTATCCGAAACGCAGATACAGGGAACACCCGATTGAAACGCTTCGATCGCGATCCCCGAGAGCCGGGCATGATACTGCGCCCGCCGATAGGGCAGCATCAGAACCGATGACGACTCGATCCGCCGCTCATACTCTTCCGAGCTCAATGGACGATCTAACACCTCCACCCTCGCGTCATTCTTCAGCACATCGGGAATCACCACCTCCCTCCCCTCCAGATCATAAACCTGTGCCGTCCACTGAATCACAAATCGCCCCGGGAACTCCGGATCCATCTCCAAAACCCGCTGCACCGCTTCCAGAACCAGATCACTCCCTTTTTCAAATCGCGGCGGCCCCAGCGCCGAAAAAATCAACTCCTCTCGCGCTTCGGGAATCTTCAAATGCCCCGTCGGCCGGGGATGCGGATACGTCCGAAACGGCAACCCGCACAAGGCCTCATACTGCTCCGCCAACTTCCGGCTATCGGAGGCCAGCTCAACCACGCCATCTCTCACCGGCTTTCCAAAACTCTTCAGCACCTTCGCCAACACCTTCGCCGACGCCCCGAACTGATACTCCTTCGTTTCCGGATCATACTCACCCGCATTGTTCCGCGTCGTCAGCACCACCTTGTGAAACCACTTCCCCGCACCCTTTGCCACCAACCGCCGCCACGCCATCCAGTGAAAAAGAACCACCGTCGGCACCAGCACCACATCATACGCCTCCTCTTGCTTCTGAAAATACCCTGTGAGCAATTTTGCGATACTCCGGTTATGCTGCAGGATTCCCAGATACCGTCGCCACGCCGAAGGATGATTGTAAACCTGATCCCAACTCGTCACCGGAAAGAACGCCGACGCCCCAAGCTCATCCTTGAGCCCCACTTCAATGTCCCGATGCGCCAGCACCGCCACCTCATGGCCGCGCGCACGCGCCTCCTCCACAATGGCATGATTATACTCATACCAATGCCCGTTCTGGTCGCGGAGGGCCTCCTCCACAATGAGAATTCTAGCCATCGGAACGTTGGAGGGCCGTGTGGTCGATCACCCGCACCTCGGGATGCGGCACGATCATCTTGCCCCCGTCGAGAAGGAAGTCGGCATACTTCTGCACAAAGAAATCAAGGAAGTTCCAGGAAAGAACAAGGTAGTAGTCGGGCTGCTCCTCAATCGCCTCCTCGAAGACAATCGGGATGTGCGTCCCGGGCGTATATTTCCCAATCTTGAAACGGTTCACCTCCGTCGCCAACTCCACCAGATCGGGACCGATCCCGCAGTAGTTGAGCAAGGTGCTGCCCTTCAAGGGAGCACCCAGTGCATAAATTTTCTTCCCCTCTCCGCGCAGCTCCTTGAGAAGCTTCACCAGATCATCCCGGTTCGCTTCCACCTTCCCCGTAAATTCCTGATACGTCGCCAACTCATTGACCTTTGCCTTCTCCTCTCCGGCAATCGCCGCCGCGATCGAGGGCTTGGTCTCATACGGCGAATCCTCTTTCGCCACATAAAGAGCGAACGAACCACCATGCACCGGATACATCTCCACATCGATCATCCTCAACCCGTATTCCGCAAAGAGCCGCTGCAGCGGAATCAGATTATGCATCAAGGTGTGCTCGTGATAAAAATGATCAAATTGCAGCTTCTCAAGCACGTCCTTCATGTAGACGCACTGCGTTAAAAAGATCGAGCGGTCATGCATCACCTCCGCCAACCCCTTGATGAAACTGTGGATGTCCTCCACATGATAAAAGACCGCCGTCGCCGTGATGATATCCGGTTTCAGGTTCAGCTGCTTGATGCTCTTCGCGGTGTTCTCATCCCAAAATGTCTCACACACCGTGAGACCGCTCTCCTTCGCCAGCTTCCCGGTTCGCTGGCCGGGATCCACTCCCATCACCCGCATCCCCGCCTCCTGAAATCGCTTCAGCAAGGTCCCGTCATTCGCCCCGATGTCCACCACCAGGCTGTTCTTCGGAAACGGAAACTTGCTCAGCGCATCGCTCACCATCTGGTCGAAGTGACTCACCACCGGCATGTTCACCCCCGTGATGTAGGGATGATTCTCGAACATAAATTCCGCCGATGGAAACTCCTCCAGCTGCACCTGCCAACAATCGGTGCAAACCGCCATCGAAAATGGAAAGAACGGCTCGCCCTCAAAATCCTCATAGGCCGGAAAATGATTGCCGTTGGGTTGGTCACCGAGATCAATGAAGCGTTCCAGCTTCGTGCTCCGGCAGTTCATGCAGTTCGTGTTTTTCATTGGGATTCGTTTTGGGATTGTTGGGTCCACCAGTGCGCGGTGGAAGAAAGTGATTCGGCCAAACTCCGGCCCGGGCACCAACCGACCTCGTCGCGAAGCCGATCGACCGCTGCCACCACCCGCGGCACCTGGCCTTCGGGATCGGGTAGCACATCAAAGACCAATCTCCCTTCCTGTCCGCGTGACCTCGCCAACAGCTGAAACACCTCGCGAATCGTCACCCCCTCACCGGATGCCAGATTAACCGCTCCCCCCACCGGAGAATCAAAAAGCGCCCCGAAGGCATCACCCAGTTCTTCCACCGCCAAAAAGTCCCTCTCCAGCCTCCCGCTATCAAAAGGAATCTCTCCCTCACCTTCCAGCTTCTTCACCAACCTCGGAATCAACCGGCGTTCGTCTTCGAACGGTCCAAAGGGACAAAAAACCCGTCCCCACGCCATCGACACCCCCAACTCTTCGGCCATCTGTTCCGCCGACTCACGCAACAGGTTCTTACTCCGCCCATACAAACTATCCGGCTCCAATACACTGGACTCACTCAAATCCCCCTCGCCCCCCCACGCATACTCCGCACTCGTTCCCCCCATCACAACCCGCCTCCCTCCGCACCGCCCAAAATTTTCCAGCATTTCCAGACTCGCCTCAGTCCACTTCGGATTCTCCGGACTCGTCCAATACTTCCCCGGTGTCGCCTCCCAGGCCAGATGAACCAAACCCTCAAACCTCCCGCTCTCAAGAAAATCCCTCACCTCGCTCGGATTCAGCAAATCAATCCGGGTCGTCACCACCTCATGCCCCCGTCTCTGGAGCGCCGGCAACACGTGGCGACCGATAAACCCGGTCGCCCCTGTCAGAAATATCTTCATCGTTTCAGAAACGGAGCATTCCGGTCCTTCTCGGAGATCGTCAGATCCAAATCCGGCCACTCAACTCCCAAGCCCGGATCATCCCAACGAATCACCGCAGCGGCCTCCGGAACATAGGCTCCTTCGATCAAATACGCCATCGTACTGTCATCCTCCAACGTAACATACCCATGGCCACACCCCTTCGGCACATAAGTGCTGCGCCCGTCACCCGCGACCAATTCGGTCCCGTGCCATTTCAAATAAGTCGCCGAGTCACGCCGCAAATCGACAATGACATCCCACACCCGACCGGAAACACAGGTCACCAGCTTGCTCTGACCGTGGGGCTCCTCTTGAAAGTGAAACGCCCGCAAGGTTCCCGCTTTCACATTGTAGGAATGGTGCGCGTTCACCGGCCGAAACTCCAATCCCCCTCCATTCTCCCAGAAGGTCTCAAAGCTCCCCCGGTGATCCGAAAACACCGGAACCGAAAGGAGCCGCGCACCTTCGATGGGAAGGGCTTGGATGTCTGGAATCACGGTTTCAAATACAGCGCATGGAAGTACTCCCCCTGCTCGCTTTCCATCGTGGTCAGTCGCGTCTCGCGATAACCGAACTCCGCGAGAAAATCGCGCAACGCTTCGGGCGATGACTTAAAGGCCGGAAGCGCGAAAGTATGAACCTCAATGAGCAAAGGCGCTCCTTTTTCAAGCGTGTCGATCGCTCCCTTGAGCACCTCATGCTCCGCCCCCTCCACATCAATCTTGATCAAGTCCGGGGTCCGCGCCCGCCCCGCCAGACACGCGTCCAGCGTGCTCGCCTTCACCGTGATCTTTCTCCCCTTCTTCGTTCCTGCAAGCGTCGCCGCCGGAGAGAGACCGGTCTCAATCATCATCTCCACATCACCCGATCCACTGCTATTGAGTGCATTGGGAAACACCTTGCAGCTCCGGTAGAGATCGTTCAAATCCAGATTCCTCCGCAAAAGCTCAAGATTCGCCGGCACCGGCTCAATCGCCACAATCCGCCCCTTCTCCCCGACCAAATGCGAAGCATACATCGTGTGCAGTCCAAAGTTCGCCCCGACATCCACAAAGAAATCCCCCTCACTCAACCGATCCCTTAACACGCCCTGCACCACATCCTCGCCATCCATGTCAAAGCGCCGAAGCGACTCATCGAAACGAAAGGGAACTCCTTGGATCTTCTTGGGATATCCCCGGAAACCGTGAAGTGCCCTGAAAACGAGATTGCGAAATGATTCCGAGAACATGATTTTATGCTGAAAAAGAGGTGATACCGCGCAGAACCTCAAAGTTCTTTACCCCGAGCAGCATGCGAATCTTCCACGGCAAAGGATGGGATTCCCCCGTCTTCCGAAGTTCTTCCAACCAATGCTGACCTTCCGCAAGGGCCTGCTCGGCAGTTCTGAGATCTTCTGCTGCGCGTGCCTGCAGATAGATCCCCGAGAAGAGATGCACCAGCGTTTTCATCTGCCCGCACGTCGGAACCTTCCCGCAGGACTCCAAAAAGGCCAGATTGACCCCCACCGCAGCCCGATTTCCGCGGAACCAGGCCGCCGGTTCATAATCGGAACGGCAATCCGCCGTATGCGTCCGGTAACGCGCCCCGGCATAGGCGCAATACGCCACCTCGGCACCGGCCACGACCCGAAACCAAAAGGCGGTATCTTCCGCCAAAAACCCATCAAGCTCCTCGGGCCACCGATGATCTCCCAACCAGGATCGCCGAATCAGAGTCGAGTGAATCGCCCAAGCCGTGAAGGCGATCGCCGAGTCCTCCAAGCCAACCCGCGTGGGCTCCTTGAGCTCGCTCCTCACCGGATCATCATCGCGAAACTCCGTCCAGGGTGACGTCACCAGATCCGCCTCCCCCGCCCCCTCAAGCAGCTCACCCAGAAAATCCCCTTCGATCAAATCATCCCCATCCAGAAACAAAATCCACTCCCCGCGCGCCTGCGCCAGACCAACATTGCGGGTCGATCCGGGACCCGGAACCGGATTGCTGAAAAATCGAACCCGCTCGTCCGCCAATTCCGTCGCAAGCCTCGGACCCTCATCCGTCGAGTTGTTGTCCACGATCACCCACTCCCAATCCGTAAAACTCTGCCCCAACACCGACCTCGCAGTCTCCCCGAAATACCGCCCTTTGTTAAAAAGCGGAGTAATGATCGAAACCCTTGGATTCACGATAGTCGAATGGTTTGGGAGCACGACTCAACCGTATTGAGGCGATGCGCGATCACAATCATGGTCAGGGTGCCTTGCAGCGCATCAATCGCCTTCATCACCTCGGCCTCGGTTTCCAGATCCAGCGCACTCGTCGCCTCATCAAGAATCAGCACCTCAGGCTCATGATAAAGGGCGCGAGCCAACCCGATCCGCTGCCGCTGCCCGCCCGAAAGCCGCACCCCGCGCTCACCCACAATGGTCTCCCATCCTTGCGGCAACTCGTTTTCAATCAGATCCATGAGCTGGGCCGCCCTCGCCGCCCGTTCCAGCGCCTCCCAATCAATATCCTCCCGATTCACTCCAAAGGCGATGTTCTCGGCCACCGGTGCATCGATCAGAAAAATATCCTGCGGCACATACCCGATAAGCGCCCGCCACCCCGACAACGTCTCCCCGGTCAGCAGGGTATCATCAATCCGAATCACCCCGGACTGCGGCTGATGCAACCCAAGAAGGGCATCCACCAATGTCGATTTTCCCGACCCCGTCGCCCCAATGATCCCCACCGATGAATTCTTCGGAATCGTCAAACTAAAGCCGTCCAGAACCGGTTTGCTGGCACCCGGATATTGAAAGGTGATCTCCTCCAGATGAATCGCCTCATGAAACTCAGGCGCCACTTCCCGGTCCCGCTTTCCTCCCTCCCGGGATTCGTGATGCCGCATCTCCTCCAGCTCTTCCTCCAGCTCATCGACGGTATACTTCATCGCGATGATCTGGTTCAGCTGCCCGTAAAGAAGTTGAATCGAAGGAAGCAAACGGTAACCCGCAAACGCCATCACCGTCAGACTCGGCAAAAGATCGGTAAATGACTCCCCCCGTGCCGCCATCCAGATCACCACAGCCACCAACCCGCCGTAAGCAATCGGCTCGATCAAGTAACGTGGGCTGTTCCCGAAGATCGGAATCTGTGGCATGAGCCGGGCCTGTTCCCGGGAATGCTTCGCAAACGCCTCAATAAAATAGTCCGTCTTCCCGTGCACCAACGACGGCTTGATCCCGCCGAAAAACTGCTGGGCCGCAATCATACTCCCCTGGTTGGCCACATTGATCCCCTCGCTGATCCGGCTCGCTCGCCGACGGAAGAACAAAAATACCGCCAGATAAAAGGACCCAAATAACAACCCTGCCCCGATCGCAATCTGCGGCTGAATCAGGAAAATCGTAAGGATCAAAAATCCCAGCGTCACCACCCGGGATACCGCCTCCAGCAACCCCAAAAAGACATTGTTGATGAACTGATTCACCTCCACCGCCAGCTTCTGGATCAACCCTCCCGAATGACGATCAAGAAAGAATTGGTAAGGACGAACCGCAAAGGAATTCAACAGCCTCAACCGCAAAAAATGACCCAACCCATGGGCGTAGCGAACCCGCACCACCTCACCCAACAAGCTGGTGGCATTCGCCAAAAGAAGCACGATGATGGAAGCCACCCCTGCCCAAACCAGAAGAGTCGCATTGTCCATCTCCGGAAGCAGGGAGAGCGCCCATTGCCCCAACTCGCTTTCACGGGCCAACGCCGGATCCGCCGCCAGTGCGAAAAATGGAAAGACCGACGTCACCCCGAACACCTGCATCAACCCGTTGGCCAGAATCACCAACATCACCAGGCAAAGCTTCCGCCTCCCGAAAGGACGGGCAATGGCGAGACAACGTCTCGTCAGACGAATAAAGCCGGTGAACATGGTGGGATGCGGCACGCTGCCGCCAGTGGTCGCATGCCGCTAAGATCAGGCAAAACCACGTTGAAAGTTGATTGGGAAACGTGCTCGCACGCCTAAATCTCAATAACCCGACGTCCCCACCCGGGAGCGGGTGAAGGGCGAAACCGGATCGATCTAAAAATGTTCATTGGCAGGCTTCGCGAGGCGAATGTCGGACTCCTCATGCTCCTCCTCTTCGCCGTATTCCTGATAACCATACCCGTAGCTTCCCGCCTTGAAGCGTTTCTCGGCATAGTCATTCAAAAGGATACCGTCAGGAACCACTCCCGAGTGATCCAAAAGGGATATTGCCGATTGCACCGCCTTGCGGGGTGTCGCATCAGCCCGCACCACCAACGCAAGATTGTGGGAAAAGGGCGCCAGGATTCGCGTATCCGGAACCGCTAACAAGGGAGCGGTATCAATGACGATATGATCATACTCCTTCGCAAATTCCGCGAGAAGCTCCTTCACTTTCGATGGCTCCAGAAGCTCGCCGGGATTGGGCGACTTGGGTCCTGAAAAAATCACCGTCAAATTCGGAAGCGCCTCGTACTGCGTGAGGGCCTCCTCCAGGGGCGCCGTCTTCGTCAGCACATTGACAATGCCGGGGTAGGCGTTGCGCGCCTCGCCAAAGAGCTTGTGAACCGAGGGCTTCCTAAGATCAAAATCAATCAACAAGGTCTTGGTTCCCTGCCGTGCATAAGCGATCGCGAGATTGGTTGCCGAAAAGGTTTTCCCCTCCCCCGGAAGAGACGAGGTCACAAGTGTCACCCTCCGTTCGTCATTGTTCCCCAGCAGGGAGATCGATGCCCGCAGCACCCGGAAGACCTCCCCAAAGTGCGTCTCATTCCCCCAGTTGGTGATCGCCAGGGCAGGAGCAATCTTGGCCAACGAATTGGGAAGCTTGGAAAGATGCGCCTTCTTCTGCGCCAGTTCACTCTCATCCGGGAGACGGTGCACCACCGCCAATGGCGGCAGACCAAAGAATTCACTCACCTGCTCGGCCGTGTGAATCTTGTTATCCAAAAACTGGAAGAGGAAAGCCAAACCCAGACCGAAAAAGAGCCCCATTGCCGATGCCTTCATCAGGATCGATTTCGCATCCGGCGCGAAGGGATAGATCGGCAGCTGGCCGGCTTCTTTCGGAATCACCTCGGATTCGGCCCGCTCGGCCGTCACCTGCTTGGTCTGCACCCTCTCGAGCAGACTTTTATAAAGCGTGCTGCGGCTCTCAATCTCACTATCCAATGTCGATTTGCGCGCAAGCAGCAGTCGCCTCATCTCATTGAAGGTCTTCTCATTCCCGGGGTCGGATAACTGCTCCTTAAATTGCTGCCAGTGCTCCTGATCCAACGGGTTGGTCACGGCCGCGGAGAGCTTTTCCAGCAAGTCCTTTTTACAAATCTCATACCCCCGCTCGGCATCCTTCATCTTGGGATGCTTATGCAGGTATCGAACCGAAAGATCGGAAACCGTCTTCTCCGCCTCAATCATCGCCTTCTCCGCCTCCAGCGGAGCGGAATAACTCCCAAGCAACTTCTGCGCATTCTGCAGCTCTTTGCCCACCCGTTCCGATTCCGACATCAGATACTCCAGCGTGGTGAGCGCACCCGATGATTTGCTCTCCTCGCGAAGGGCGATGAAATGATGAACCAACCGGTTGGTGACCACTTGCGCCACCACCGGAGAAGTATGCACCACCGAGACATTGATGAAGCGACTTTCCTCCGGCACATCCGAGCTCGTCCAACTCCGGATCATCTGGGCCAAAACAAGGGCCGGTGGTGCACTTTCGGTCAACAGATTCTCGGCCTCCTTCGGTGCCTTGAAGACCGATCCAAGGCCGCCCGGCTCCTCGGGAATCAAATCAGGAAGTTCCCGCACAAGCGGATCGGAGGCCACTTTCTCAAAAAGACTGCTCCGTTCAAAATCCGCTCGCACCGTTTCCACCGCCTCCTTGCTCCGCAAATCAATGTCGGCAGGATCATACTGCCCCATCACCGTGACGTTCCAGTCCCGCACCATCAACGTCGCCGTTGAGCGGTAGAGCGGCACCGATTGCTTTAACTGAAAAAAACCAAATCCAAGACCCAGCAATAGACCCAACAGAAGCCAGTGCCAGCGCGCCAGAAGTCGAGGCAGCAGATAAGCCGGATCAAACATTCCCGGCTGCTGGTTTTTCGATGCCAAATCATCATAGCCGTGCTCGGCTGTGGATTCGGGTGTGCGCTTCTTAGCCATTCTGGTTCAAAGTTTTGGATGTCAAATGCGACGGGTTGGCACCGAGATGACGTCTCCGGGCGAAAGGTAAAACAACGGGACTTCCCCATCCGCCATCTTGCGGAGGTTCAGCGTGTAAGTCTGCTTCCCCTCTTTGGTGGTGCGGGTGATCTTCACTTTCTCCTCGTTCCCCAACCGCTTGTATCCCCCGGCCCGACCGATCGCATTGAGGATGCTCATCCGCCCATCAAGGCTGAAGGCGATGGGGCCCGGCCGATTGACCTCTCCCACTACCGTGACCGATTTCCCCACGTAGAGACTCGCCGGAATCGTCACCACATCCCCGGGGGCCAGCAACGTGGTCCCGCCCGTGTTGATCCTCATCAGCTTCGTCCCCCGCTTGATCGTGGCCCGCTTAAGATCGGCCGCCTCGGAAAGACCTCCCGCTTTCCCAATCAAAGTCCCAAGATCCAGCCGACCACTCAACGGAAAGGGAAAGGTATCCGCATTCTCGATCTCACCCACAATGGTCACCGAGGTATTGGCAAATCGATTCATCGGGACGTCGATCCGATCACCATTCTGAAGTAAAATCTGCCCCGCTCCCGGTTCCTGAAGCTTCCCGAAGGAATACGTCGTCGTCAGATCATTTCGATTGAGCCGAATACCGTCACCGTCCGCAAACTTGGCCAAGCCCCCCGCCCCGGCAATCGCCGTCACCAAATCAAGGGGAGAATCCTGGGGAATTTCTATCTCCCCCGGTGCATTCACTGCCCCGATCACGGTGACCCGTTCCTGCCGCGCCTTGATCAGGGTCACCGTCACTTCGGGACTGACAAGCCAGCCATCCAGATAGGCTTCCGTGATCGCCTCTTTCGCCTGTCCCAAGGTGAGACCCGACAGGTTGATGGAACCAATGAACTTGAACGAGGCCTCCCCCGTCTTGGTCAGCGTCGTTTCCGTAGTGAGATCTTCCTCCTGATAGACCGTCACCCCAATTTGATCAAATGCCTGGAGCCGATAGGCAAAGTCATCCTCAGCGCGGCAGCATAACGCGGTCGCTATCCCGAGGAAAACCACGAGGAGCCGAATAGATATCATGGGGGGAGAAGTTAGATCAGAATCGGTAGTTCAATGACACCGATGCCGTAGTCTGTTTGAAAGACCGGCCCCCTAAATTCTCGGAATGTGAAAGGTTTGTCGATATTGATATTCCGGACCAGAGAGAAGGGTGTGAATAACTGAGAAAAATTACTCTGTATTCTTGGCCCGGACGCCCTACCAAACCCTGCGAATTTATAAAATCGGTCGTACTTTGAGAGTAACTCAACGAAGCATGGGACAACCCGAAAAATCGCCTCACCCCCAACGAGAACGTCCGATCTTCCAGTGACTCGTTCGAAGTGACCATCGAAGGGCTGTTCCGCATCCGCAAACTGGCCCAAGCCTCCCACTCATCGGACGGAGAGTAGGTCATGCTCAACGCCCCACTCAAGGCCTGGTCCCCGCTCCCCAGTGCCCCCGCGTTTTGCTCAAAGACATCGTTCCCAAAAACCCGATTCAATTCCCTGTTCCGAAGCTGATCGATGGAGATCGACTCATACGCCAGGTCGCCCCGAAAACTCCAGATATCATCCAACTCATAGTCCAACCGAATCGACCCCGTCGGCGAAATCCGATCCGCAATCCCCGGCTGATCCGCACTCACCAGCTCCGCTCCCAAATTCATCGAAAGATTGGTCTTCGCGCTGTAATCATAATCCGCCCGCGCCAACAACCCCACACTGTCAAATCCACCCGTACTGTCGGAATCGGTCGAAGCATAGCGCAATGACGGTCCCACACTCAAAAGCGGAGTCGCTTCCCACAAAGCGGAAACACTCGCCCCCAATCCCGAATTGTTGCTCAACGGACTGATGCTGTTTTCACGCCGCGTAAAATTCACATCTCCAAGAATCTGCGTCTTGGCCGACCACTCATGACGACCGGATAGCGACACCCCCAAAGTCGTGTTCCGCGCGAAGTCCTCCGCCAGCCGGTTCGAATCATTGGAAAGATTAAAGGTCGTTCCAAAGGTCACCCACGTCTTCGCCCCCTCATAGGAAGCCGTAGCGTTGAAAAGGTGATCCGTGTTATCGGCTATCGCCCCCCCGTGGTAAAAATTCAACCGGGGATTGTAACTCGCTCCAACCACAAAGACCGCCCTTCCCTTGGGAGCCGAGCGATAGGAAACGCCCGGGCTCAGACTCGTATAAAACACCCCACTCGCATTCGTCTGGCTGATCCGGGGGTTGGAGTTGAACGTCTCCTGGACTCTCATCGAAAAATCAAATCCCTCGGAGGAGCTGTCCCGCAAACTCCCGTTCGTAAAGAGCTCCACCGCCTCCTCAAAAGTCTGCGGAATCTGCGGAATCCCATCCAACCCCGGACCCATCATAAAATCCGGATTCACATACTCCGGATCCTCCTCAAATGATTCCTCCTCCTCGAATTCCTGAGCGCCCGCCACCCCGACTGCAAACAGAACGGAAAGCCAGAAACGGAACATGCCCGAGGCTAATCCTTCAGCTGGCAGTTCGCCAAGACCAAGCTCTCAAAAATACCATCCGCCTCCTCCCCTTCCCCATACCCCGTAATCAATGCCAGGATCAAACTCGCCGCCGGAACACTCTTCCGATTCCAAATGAAATCCGCCCGCATCCCCCAACTGTCAAAATCCGGAACCTCGTTCTCCTCCCAATTGTCAAATCCCAGCCACACCAACTTATAGACAAAAAGCGGACCCCGCTCGGCCGGATGGGTGAATTCATAACGCTGAATGCGACAATTCGGAAACGCACTTTCAAATCCCGGCACGCTGGGACCATCCACCAAAACCGCTCCCGAGGACGGCATGCAAATATCCGGCGAATGCCCGAACAGATCCCGCCACAACCGCCCGTTTCCCGGATCATACTCCATCGCGATCACCGTGAGACTTCGCGCCGGATCATCATCCAAATAGGAACGCTGATAACTCCTGCTCCGATCAAAAGACAGGATGTCCCCCGCCCGGCTGTTCGACAGGGGAAGCTCCTCAATGTCCGGCGATGGCTCATGCTCCCGCAAGTGCAGCATGCCCGCCTCCCCCTTCCCGGTAGCCGGAAACCAGAGTCGCGGGACCACTTCACTCATACCAATCGCCACAAGGACGATGACCGGAATTGCTACCTTCGCTGCGATCATGGCATTCTATTTTTTACGAACGGTCGGTCGGCGGTGAATCCACCAGGCCAGAAAGGAAACCCCTCCGTAGACAATCAGAAGCACCACCAACCCCACCGGATCATGCGCCGCTTCTACCGCTTCTTCCGTTTCATGATTCGCAATCCTGCCCAACATGAAAACCCGAAACACGTTACCCACCACCGCCAGCAAAAGTCCACCCGCCAGGAGAACCAATCGCTGCCACCACGCCCCCCGGCAGATCTCACCCAGAAATAACGCCGCCGCCGCACTGCTTTGAAACGACCGAATCCCGCTACAACCCTCCGCGATATCCAGCGGCACCGACCTCGTGATCAACAACTGCCCAACCCGCTCCACCATTTCCCCCGAAAGCAACAACAGAGAGTGGCCCGCTTGAGTCACCATTTCCGTCAGCCCGTCCACCAATGGATTCTCAATCATACTCGGAAGAGGAACCGCCGTCAGACAAAGCAAGGTCGCGGGAAGACAAGCCACACTCATCCTCCGCCCTCCATCCACCACCAGCAACAGATGAAAAAGAAACAGTGAACTCACTGCATGAACCCAAAGCGGAAGCCGCCACAAGGGATCCATCGTCTCACTCAACCGCAATGGAATCAGCAGAAATAAAAAAGCCAGCCCGGCAGCGATCCACACCTTTCCCGGCAGCTCGCTCTCCCCCTTCCATTCCAATCTTCGCTGCCAGAAAACAAAGGCGCATCCCGGAATCACCAACCACCCGAAATCATAGTATCCCGCTCGATCCCAACTTGGCGAAAGGACCCAAAATAACTGCCCCGCCGTCGCCACCATCGCCAGCATCACCAGGACGCGCGCAATAGAGGAAGTTTGACCTAACATTGAATTTCTCCTTCAAGCTCTAATCTGTTTTGGCTCAATAGAGAAGCCCATAAGATGAACCCGCTTCTACTCCGGCAGCCCCGCCCACTCCTTCCGCAGAAACTCTAACAGATACCTGGGAATCTTCGCCGTCTCCATCGATTGCGTCACCTTCTTCGCCTCCTCCACCCTGCCATTGGCAAAAAACACCGTTGCCAAAATTGCCCGATCCTGGGCCACCATCTTCTCCGGATCTGCATTCTTCAAATACGATAAGGCCTTTGCCGGATTGCTCGATAGGTGTGTCAGCGACAAGGCCGCAGCCAGCGATGGATCCGGGGTTTCCCGGTGAAGCGGAATCAAAAGACGCCGTGCCCTCGACAAATCCCGCCCCGTGATCGCCAGCATCATTCCATAACGAAACTTCGCAAATCGATCCTCGGGCTGGCCCGCGGAATAGCGCTCGTAAAAATCACAGATCGCTTCCGCATCGTAATCCAAATATCCCTCCACAAAGACCAACTCGTTCGCCGCCGGAAGCTTGGCCGGTATCAATTCCGTGATCGCCTCCACCAATTTGCGCGCACTCTCCCCATCCCTCAAATGTTCCGCCACCCGCAGGCAATCGGCCAAGGCCTCATAATCTCCCTTCAACCCCGCCGCCTCAATCGCCCGTGACCGATGAAACATACTCTGGGTTTTGTTCCCGAGCCGATACTCCAGACAGGCTCGCGTCACCTCCACCAAATGCCGCTCCATCCTCGGATGCGGATTCCCAAGCTCCTCCAACGCCTCCGCAAATTGCTCCGCATCCATCAACGCCTGCAACCGGGCCACGTATGTGATGAGCTCTTCCGTCGTGAGAGCCATAAGCTCTCCCCTCTCCCCGTTCAACAAAAGCCAGCGTGCCAGGTTCTCCGAATCCACCCTCTGATAGCGGGCCACCACTTCCTGAACCAAAGCCGCGCGCGTTGCCGCATCACTCCGCTTCATCTCCAGACTGTAGGCGAGAAGCCGATCACTGCTCGTCCCTAACTCCTCCTTGTCCAACCAGGCTCCCAATGCCCTTCCATCAAAAAGCTCCTCTGCATTCTCCAATGCCCCGATCGACCGAAACGCGCGCAACGCCTCTTCCGGCTCGGCGTTTTCCAGATCGGTCTCGATCAACAGCGCCGCCAGCTTCCTCGCCGGTTCGTTGTCCGGAAGCTCTCCTAAAAGTTGACGCACAAAATGCCACTCCGTGTCCCCCACCTCCTCATCAAACCATTGTTGGGTGGAAAGGAAGGCCTCGGCCGGCTTCCCTTCCAGATAAAGAAGTCGCGACCTCATAAACCCCACCTCATCCGTCTCCCCCAGTTCATCCGGAAGGGCCTCCTCAATCTTCCGGAATAGATTCAACTGACCGAGCGCCAGCGCTCCCTCCATCATGTTCAAATACGACTCGTTCTCCGATGGCGGGCACGCCAGCAATCGCTCCGCGATTTGAATGTGACTCGGCGAGCGAAGCCTTCGTGACAAATCAAGCAGCTCCAACAACTCACCCTCCGAGTAATCCGATAGCTGCCACGCCAACATCAGCTGATTGTGCGCCCCAAGATAATCCCCTTTTTCCAGATGACTCGCACCCTCCGCCACCGCCGCCTCAAATCTCCAGTTCCAGACAAACCGCTTCAGCGGTCCGCTAAAAATCAATGCCAGCACCCCGATCGTCAGAAACGCCGCCCCCGCCACACGAATTCTGCTTCGTCTCGTTGCCTTCTTTGCCATTTCGTATCCCTCGGATTACGCCACTGTCGCACATCCTCACCGCCACCACCATTCGGAATTCCTGATATTCAAGAACATCCCCGCATCATCACCGGCGCCTTCTCTTCCAACCCCACGGCAACAGCATCGCCATCAGGGGCAAACAAGCGCCCAACTCGGGCACCGCCAAGGAATTCTTGGTCAGGGAGATCGAAGACTCTCCATAGGACAACTCGTAACCCGCCGGCATGCCATACACTTCATAAAATCGCCCCCGTCCTTCACCCGGCTTCACCGTCACAAATGTATAGGACTCCTCCGTGAGCTCGCTGAGAACATTAAAAGTAATAATACTTCCGTTGATCGCCATCGCACCGGCCGTGGTCACAAGGTCGGTCCCCTGTTCTCCACCGAGATCGATGTACCAATTGTGATCCATGAGTTCCATATCTCCGTCCGAAGAAATCACTCCCAAGGTCCCGTTCCCACCCGGACTCACTGTTCCGGACTTACCGCTTCCCTCCCATCTCCCGTCATCGGGCCACCACGGAGAGTTTCCCTGCGCATCATCCCCCGTCCGCCCAGCCTCCCGACTTCCTGCCTCCTGGGCGAAATAAGCTTCCGCTTGATCGACCGCCGCAGCCATCAGAAGACCACGCTCAGCGTTCGTCAGTTTCAAAGTCCTCCCATACTTGTAGGCATCCTCCGCAATGTGATCGACAAGATCCCCGGCGCGTGTGTTCCCGCCCTTTCGAACCTCCTTTAATAGCCTCTCATTGAGCGACTCCGAGGCCGTCTGAAAGAGCGCAGAAGGGGGTCCCTGCTCCTCATTAAGAAGAGCCGTTCCTCCACCGCCCTTCTGGGCAGCAGCTGGCTGGCAGGCCAAAAGGCCCAATATGAATATTCCTAGTCTGTGGGGGGTCATCTTTCGTAAGGGGGTGAAGTCCTGTAGAAAAATGCTCTCGTTCCGGCCTGAAATACATCAGGTCCTCAACGGGCAGTGCTTAAATATTCAACAACCATTGATTAGATGCAAGTATTTTTTATTAAACCCCTATAACTTCCCGCGATTCTCCGGTTGGTTTTATAAAACTTACAAAATCAACCGGAAGCGCTCCCATTGATTAAAAATTCCAATTCTACAATTGCCCCCCGTCCCCGCAAAAATCTGCTATGTTTGACGTCGCCGACCAATAAACCACGGCCCCATCATGGCCATCAGCGGTAAAACCGTCCCCAGTTCTGGCACAGCAAGCGACGAGGATTTGGCCAGCGAGATCGAGGACTCCCCATACACCAGCTCATATCCGCTGGGCATCCCGTTCACCACGCAGAATCGACCGCGTCCATACCCCGGATACACCGTCACAAATGTGTAGGAGTCGGCGGTCAACGTACCCATGACATTCAGATTCAGAATACTGTCATTAATCGCCATCGCCCCCGCCGCATACACCAAATCCACCCCACTGCTGGGAGTGACATCAATGTACCACGTGTGATTGGGAACCTCCAAATCCCCATCCGTCCCATGGGTTCCAATCAAAGTCTGCCCCCCTGGGCTGACCGTCCCGCTCGTCCCGTCACAGGCAAAATTTGTCGACTGCGGCCACCACGGGGAAGTATTGCCCACATCTCCGGTCCGTCCATCTCCCCGGTCGTCACCCGTTCCATCGCTCTCGCCTGAGATCGTGTTTGCCATATCCACACTGGCCGCCACCAATTCTGCCACTTCCACATCGGTAAAACTTTGGGAAACCGTCTCGGTCCTCACCGTCTCCGCCACATTATCGACGATATCTCCTTCTTTGACATTCGAATCAAAACTCGTCGCGGAACGCTCACTGTTCACCTTCGAGCGGAGACTGGAAACATAATTCTGATAGGCAGCGCTGCGACTTCGGTCATCAACCCTCGCGGCATCACTCACCGTTCCAGAGCCAACCACCCCATCAGTGCCACTCGAGCCACCTTCTTTTTGCGCCGAAGCAATCCCGCTTGCTGCGATGAGTGAACACAAGTATCTGGCAAAAAGGCGATATCTGATCATGGGGGGAGGGGGTACGTATCCGAAGCCCGGACACTCCGATAATTGTTATTCACAATCGGCTCCCTTGCCAAGGATTAATTAAGAGATCTTAATCTTTCAATCCCCTGCTTTTAAGCTCTGCCCACAAGCCTCCCAGATAACTCCCAAGCAAAGGACTCACCTCCTCCATTCTCACCGTATCCAAGAGCAACAACGCCTCCTCACGCTCTCCATTGAGATGAAGAATTGTTGCCAATATGGCCTTCGCTGGAGGCTTCAAATTCCTCGGATCCACCTGAGCCACTTCTTCTTTCGCCCCCTCGGGATCCTCCGGTAAGTAGGTTAGGCCCAAGGCACAAGCCAGGGAATCCGTCGGACTCGCATTAAAAACCGGACGCAGCAATCTGCGTGCCCGCTGCGCATCCCGACCCGTCACCGTCAACAGCAAGGCATACTTCCTCCTGATGAACACATCCTCCGGTATCGCCGCGTGGCACCTCTCGTAAAAACCACACAAGGACTTCAAATCGTCCTTCAAATAACCATCAATAAAACCCAACTGGCTCGCCGGTGGCAGCTTGAGAGGATTGAGCTGAATCAGGGACTCGATAATCTTACGCTCCGACTCCCGATCGCCAAATCGATTGGCAACCACCAGAATCGATCGAAAGGCCTCAAAGGAATCCTCATAAGCCGCCGCCTTGATTGCCCGATTCCTAAAATGAAGATTGGTGGTCGGCTCACCCAACCCAAAGGCCACCCCGGATCGCAGGGCCTCAATCAAATGGGTTGCCACTTTGAAATGGGGATTCTCAAGTTGCTCCCGCGCCTCCTCAAACTTCCCTCCATCAATCAGCACCTGAATCCTTGCCAAATAAACCGTCTCGGACTCCTCCTCTCCTGTCTCCGGCCCGGCAGGATGAATCTCTCCGCCCAACCCGTTCTCAAGAAGCCATCGCGAAAAGGCATCCGGTGATGCGCTCCCAAATTCGGACCGAACCTCGGCCAGAATACGACCCCTCTCCGCTTCGGACGCCCCCCGCACTCGAAGCGAATGGGCAAAAAGGATCTCTTCCTCGCCCCCCAATTGCCCCTCTTTCAACCGGAGCAGCAGCTCATCGCCATCAAACCACCGTTCCGCTCCCGGAAACCCCCGAATCTCCCGGTATGCCGTCAACGCCACCTCCCGGTCTTCGGATGCCAGATCCACCTTGATCAATTCGGCGGCCTCCCGAAAGGCTTCGGCATTTCCCCCGCCCACCAACAACATCTGTCTCACCAATGATCGGGTCTCCGGAGTCGGCGCTTCTGCCAAACACTCCCTCGCCGCAACAAGCGCTTGTTCCTTCCTTCCGGTCAAAAAAAGAAACCGGCTCCTCAATGCCCTGATCTCCATCTCTCCCTGTAACAAGACTGGAATTGCGGACTCCACTTCTTCAAAAAGATCATGTTCATTGAAAATCAGACAGCCCTCCAAAATTGACCGGTAATCTTCCTTGGTCCCTTCACCACCCGATACCATCCGCCGGGCGATATCGGAAAATCTCCCCGAACCGGTCATCCTCGAAAGAACAAGCATCTCCCGCAGTTCCCTCAGGGAACGATCCGAGACCTGCCAGGCAAGATCCAACCGCTCTCTTGCACCCGGAATCTGACCGGCACTCACCTTCTCCGTCGCCTGCTCCATCGCTGTCTTGTAGCGCAGGCGCCAGACCCAGTCCTTCGCCGGAATGGCAACCGGAATTAGGATTCCCAGCAAGATCGCCACGATCCACCAGCGCCTCCTCGAGGTTTCTGCCTGTGATGATCGGTTTCGGGTAGGCATAAAAAAGACTGCGCGAACGGCAGTCTGACAAAATTATCCCCCTGGGGCAACACACCGGTCTTCAGCGATTCCTGCGGCGGCGCGACCAGAACCAAGGCGCAAATACTCCCAACATGGGCAGAACGCTACTCACTTCGGGAACTGACATATTCTGAACCCGCACCTGGTTTTCCACATAGACCACACTATACCCCACCGGAAGACCTGTCACCGAGGCAAACTGCCCCATCGGGCCTCCGCCTGCCGAATCAAAACCGTTACTGCCTCCGGTTACCCCATAAGCAATCGTATAACTCGATAACAGTGGGGTGCTTTCGATATTCAAGGTCAGCGTGCTCCCCGTCAGAGTCATCGTCTGATTCTGATGATAGTCACTTCCGGACGCACCCAGATCAATCAGCCACGTCAAATTTCCTGGGGTGTTGCCATCACTGATCTGGTTGGCGATCACATTGATCCCTCCCGGATCAATATCATAGGACCCACCTCCACCTAAGCCGCCTCCGCCTTTTTGGGCAAATCCCTGACACATCGATAGAGCCAGAAGGAGGGTCGTAGCGTAGAGCCTGGTGATCATGATTGCCTTAGGTAAGTAAGTTCAGCAAAACTTTATTAAGATATCTTAATAAAGTCCAGCTCTCTTTTTACGAGCGCTTGCGCCGTAAAATGGTAACCGAGCCGAGTGCCATAAGAAGGAGACTCGATGGCTCGGGCACGGACGCGGCCTCCCAAGCATCAACCGCCTGTCCAAGCGTGATCGCAGTCGAGGTCGAGGTCGAAGTCGGGTCATAGACAAAAGCCTTCATGATCGGCTCATGCAGATCCGGATCTCCACCGGCGCGAAGCCCGAATCCCAACCAGCCATAGTGATCCTCGGTATCTTTAAACGCCACCCAGTTGTCCGTCCCAAAAACGTAGCCGTTCACCGCAATCGTATCCCCAAGGGGTGAATACCATGCAGTCAGATAGTCATCATCCGTCGGAAACGCCACATTGTCCCCGGATTGAAACCCCTCACCGGAATTCTCAAAGTTGAACCCGCCCGTCGACGTATCCCCGAAAAAGGTCGCTCCGGATGCCCCCGTCGTGCTGAGACCCGCAAAATCAGGGTCCAAATCATCAATTTTGAAATCCGTATTCCCGTCTCCACCAATATCCAGACTAAGCCCCGGGGTGGTATCAAAGGCGGTGAGGTCGTCGACCGTGATTTGCGCTTGCACAAACCCGGTCGCAAATAGCGACACTGGCACTAGAAGAATCCGGGGGGATACACTTTTCATACTAAAACTCGGTAAGGGTGGGTTGGGGGAAAGGGGGATGAAGCACTGCTGTGAACAACTTCGGAGGAGATGATAACAAGTTTTACGAAATAGTCACGAAATATTAAATACTTTTTGCAGGATGTTTAAAACCCCTCTCTTCTCCGTTCATCCGGCCTTCCTCTTCCCTGTTCCACTCATCTCTGCTCACGCCCCAAAGGTCCCGCTCTGACCAATAAGGCGAAACTTCTTTACTCTGATCCTTTGTATCTCATCCTGATAGGAGTCCTTTCGTCTTTCCGGCCCTCTTTTTTCCCCACGTGCCGTCCACGATTCTACTTAGGTCCTGACTGGTGATAAACATCCAGCCCGCGATGCCTTTTCAAAATCGGCTCCGCACCTGAAAGGGGAATTTCTTTGTCTCGACGTGGTGTCCAAGCAACGGGCCTCCCCCTTGCTCCACCTGTCGCATGAAACAATTCCTCTTCCTCACTCCGCTCGTCTCTCTCTTCTTCCCCACCCAACTCAATGCCGTCGTTATCGTCGCGGAAGAAACCCAGTTCACCGCCCCCTCCGCGCAGCCCCTCTTCCCCGCCGGAAATCTCAATGTCTTCAAACAGTTCGTCCTCGGCTTCGAGGTCCATGAGGAAATCGGCGAAAAAGTCGAAGTCGATCTTATCGTCACCACCCTCGAATTCGGCGGCGAAGTAGAAGTAGGCATCGGCGCCCACTTCGGCCTCGAGTTTGGCCTCTGCCTCGGTGGCAATGCCGACTACGACCTCACCTTCGCTCCCCGCATCACTCTCCCCGATGTCTACCCCACCGAAGTCCCCGTCCCCATCACCGTCGCGGAAGGGTTAATTGGCGGCTCCCACTTCGAGACCAACTTCCCCTCCCTCGGCACCATGTATGCCGATCTCATCCTCGACCTCAGCGCCCAGCTCCGCGCCGAGGCCTGCGTCTTTGGCTGCTTCACTCCCATCGATATCGACCTCTCCTCCTGCGATCTCCCTCTTTTCAACTTATCGGATCGTTGTGACCCCACTGTGAAGGAGCGCGCCTACTGCGCCATCGAGCTCGCCTCCTTCAACCGCGGCGACAGTAACCAAGCCAAAATGCTCAATGTCGGCGCAAAAGACATTGCCGCGTTCCTCGCCAAGCCCCACCTCAAATTCGACCTCATCCCCGACATCCCCCTCGGCGGCACCTACGGCACCGTCTCGCTCGCCGCTCCCACCATCGACACCAACTCGCTAGACTCTCCCTTCAACACCTCCCAGGTTCTCAAAAGCAGCGGCGCCGAAGACGTCCTCGGCGTCGGGATCGATCTCGCCGCCCTCATCAAGGACGTTCTCCTCCCGCATCCTTTTCCTCCTCTTAAAAAGAACGGCAACATCGGACCCGTCGAGTGGAACTACGTCATCGCCGCCCTCGAAGTTGGCCCCGCCGTGCAACTCCAAATGGACTTCGAGGTCGATTGGGACCTCATGGTCACTGACATGAAGTTCACCGACTCCGTCACCGGCCAACCCAAGGACGTCCTTCTCTTTACCGCCATCGGCGTGGACCACCCCATCAACGGAGCCCGCGTCACTAAGCTCAGTGACGTCCCCGGCTTCACCGTCGGAAACTACCAGCTTCTCAACTGCGGACCCCGCGCCATGCCCATGGTCTCCCTCGTCACCGATCCCTGGGCAGGGAGCAACGAAACCCGCCCACCGCAGGGCGGAGTCAATGTCGACATCACCTACTCCCTCGTCCCCCGCCTCATGACCGTCGTCTCCCTCCCCCTCGTCGGAAAGGTCGATTACGAAGTCCTCAGCGCCGGAGCCGAGATCAAACGCGTGGGCGACCTCAAAATTGGGCCCCTCGTCGAAGGTGCACACAAATTCAAGCTCGGCGAGTTCGAGGTCTACCGCAGCTCCCCCCAGACCATGCAAAGCGCCGGCGAGGGCCAGATCAACTTCACCATGCAAGCCGCCGGTCCTCCCAGCTTCGACTGGAACCCCGTCGACTTCACCGGAGACCCCTCCGGCACTTATCAATGGACCACCCGCTCCGACACCCAAAAAAGCTACTGGAAAGAACTCGTCGGCATGACCCAGTCCTTCTTCCCAGGTGGGGGAGGACCCTCGAGCAGCACCATGATTCAAACGACCCCCTTCGCGAAGCTCAACGCCGACATCGAGATCAACTCCTTAAAAGTGACCTCCGGCAACGGCCTCGAAATCCAATCCGGCGCCGCAACCCCCGAACTTGAAATCAGCGGACTCATCGAAAACACCGGCTCCGTCTCAGTCGATGGCAACGCCTCCCTCCGGATGAACAACAACGACGTCGTCCTCTGCGGCAACGGTGCCCTCCGCCTCACCAACGGCGGCTCCCTCTTCGGAGCTCCCGGCATCGACGATAACTCCGACCCCTTCTCCTTCTGCAACTACAACACCATCACCGGAGCCGGGACCGTGATCGGAGACTACCTCAAATTCCGAAACCGCACTAAGATTCACAACCTCGGCCAAATCACCGCCGACGGCTCCGCCGGAAATAACGGCAGCACCGGGGTCACCCTCAGCCTGACCTTCGACGCCTACCCGGAAGACACCTCCTGGACCATCACCACTTCCACTGGCAGCACCGTCGCCAGCGGCGGCAACTACACCGATGCAGGATCAACCATCAATCAAACCGTCGCCCTCGCCGAAGGCACCTACTTCTTTAACATCGATGATGAGTTCGATGATGGCATCGAGGCCCCTGGAGGCTACACCATCACCAGCAGCTCCGGCGCCCTCCTCGCTTCCGGAGGTCAGTTCACGACCTCCGAAACAAAAACCTTCTCCATCATCTCCGGCAGCCACCTCACGACCGGTGCCGACAGCTTCGTCAACGAGGGCATCCTCGGCTCCAACTCCAATGGCCGCCTCATTGTCGATAGCGACGACCTCGAAAACCTCATCGGTAGCTCCACCCGAGCCGATGGCGGCCAGATCGATCTCCGCGCCCGCAACACCGTGCACATCGGCAGCATCGAGGCCATCAACTCCGGCAAGGTCCTCATCAAACCCCTCTCCTCCAGCGCCTATTGGCGTGCCGGCCAATCCTTCCGCGAGGACTGCGGCGGACTCTCCGCCCGCCAGAATGGCATCATCGAAATCGAAAATACCGAAATGAACGGAGGCTGCTTCTACGCCTCCACCGGTGGAATTCTCACCACCTCGCTCAGCACCTTCAATGGCAGCGTCTTTGAAATCGGCTCTCCCGACGACGCCTCCCCGGAGATGGTCATCGAAGGCACCAAGCAAATCTTCACCCGCTCCTGCATGAACAACTTCGGCACCCTCCGCGTTACAGGCAGTGCCGAATTCCGCGACTCCATGCTCTTCGCCAACCACGGCACCATCGTCATCCCTCAAGGAGGTCAACTCACCATTTTTGAAAACTTTTCCACCACCCCCGGTGCCTCCGATGAAGCCCTCCGCGAACCCGGCCTCGCCAATGCCACCCGCAGCACCCTCCTTGGTGGTAAATGGGACATCGCCGGCCGGCTCAACATCGATGGAGCTGACTTCACCACCATCGGAGCAGACGTCGCCCCCGCCTCCACCACTTCCGGCTCCATCAACACCGAGCCTCTCGATGGTCTCCCCCCCGTTTCCGTCATCGTTCCCCAGGAAAGCTCCTCCCACATCCTCTCCGGTGGCGCTCCCGCCGAGATCACCCTGCGCGGAACCCATCTCGCCAAGTTTAGTGCCCTCAAGGACATCACCACCAACTGCGGCACCCTCCGTCTGGTCGAAGGCGCCAGATTCAGCCCCTCCGGCGACTTCACCAACAACCGCGAACTCTACATCGGCCCTGGTTCCTCCTTCACCCCGAATGGCATCTTTATCCAAACCCGCCCCGGCGCCTCCACCACCCTCGCCGCCGGGGGAGGCCTCAACCCGGAAAACCAACAATATGACATCAGCGGAGGCACCGTCACCGGCACCACCTTCGGCATCGCCGGATCGGCAGATGTCCGCATCGCCTCTCCCATCGTCGATACCAACGAAGAAGTCTACCGTTTGGAACGCGTCACCATTAATTCCCCAAGCCCCATCACCTCGATCGGCGCTAGTGCCAAAGTCCAAATCCACGGCTGCGCAGTCGATTTCCCGGCCTTCAGCGACAACCTCGAAACAAACCTCGGCCACTTCATCATCTCCGGCGAAGGCAAGCAGAACCCCGGCAAGTTCTCTGCCCAAACCGGCTCCACCGAGGAGTTCATCAACCGTGGCCAGATGGAAATCACCGGCTACACCTCCAAGTTCGAAACCGAAAGATTCACCCAACTCGGCAACGCCTCCCTCATCCGCGTCGGCGCCGGTGCCCAACTCAATGTCGATCGCATCCTCAACATCGACGGCGGAGAAATCATCCTCGAGATCGGCTCCCGCCCCTTCCTCGAGGACTACGCCACCATCACCGGCCAACCCACTGAAGTTCACTTTGCCGACTCCATTGTCTTCGACTTCGTCGGCGAGCTTGCCGAGTCCATCAAGACCGTCGACATCGGCGACACCTGGACCATTGTCGAACAATATAACCTCCTCGTCACCGGCATCGATCAAATCGAATTCCTCGTCAACGGCCTCGCCCCGGCAGCCGACTGGCTCCCCGCCAACTCCCACCTCGAACTTAGCCAGTTCGAAACTCCTTGGGGCCCCAGAGGCCTCCGTCTCCGCATCAAACCCGACGCCGGCTTCCGCACCTACGACGTCTGGGCAGCCTCCCAGGGCATCGACCCCACCAGCTACCTCGCTGACGTCGCCTTGCCATTCGCCGCTCCCGGCAACCACAATAGCAACAACCTCACCCAGTTCATCTACGGCAGTGGCAACCCCGCCCTCGCCGACCTTCAATTCGTCACCCTCGAGACCGATGGCAACCCGCAGGACTTCGCCAAGTTCAGCTTCATGCGCCCCGCCGGAACTGACGTCACTTACAACCCCTACTACAGCCTCGACCTCAAATACTGGCGTCGCGCCGCCATGGACCTCCTCCCCGGAGGCCTCCCCGTCGCCCCCGGCGAGCTGGAACGCGTCACCATGCAGACCACCTACCCCGCCCTCGACGGTCAGGTCTTCTACCGCATTCAACCCGAGATCAATCTCGAGAACTTTGACCACGGCGAAGTCCCCGAGGACGAGATCAACTGGACCGGAGGCCTCAGAGACTTCAACCAATCACTCATCGATAACGGCAAGATCGTCAGCTACCTCGTCGAACCCGGAAAATCCCTCTACTTCAACGTCCAGACCATCGTCAACGAGAGTGGCTCCACCATCTGGGGCGGCACCGACGAGCAAGGAAACCGCAACTTCATCTACCGTGACCGCACCTCCCTCAAGCTCGCCGTCGGCCACTCCGGACTCGTCCGCGGAGGAAAACGCGCCCTCGTCAAAGTCACCTTCATCGAAACCCAGCAAACTCCCTTCATCGGCTCCACCCAAGACACCGGAAACAACAATCAAATCACCAGTAAAGACAGCCCGGTCGAGGCCGTCCCCTACAGCTACCGCGTAGAACTTATCAAAGAATACTAGGTCGTGTGGACAAATTGATTTGCGTTGCGATGAGAGCTCATTTTTCGACTGACAAGGCGGCGAGTGGTCCTATCCATTCTGGATCACGCCCACAAAATAACTCTGCCGCTTCTCCCGGCCCGGCCCGCCGGTCTCATTCTTAAAAATGCGCCGCACATTGAGCACCAGATAACACTTCTGCCCCGCCTCAATGTTGGGCACATCAATGTAAGTCTCGGTCACTTTCGTGGTCCCGTCACCCGTCGCCACCCCGGGCAAGTAAGTCTTGATCTTAATCTTGTCGTCTCGCCCCTCACCCGCCTTGTTATTGACCACGGTCAGCTGCGTCGTCACCCAAGCCCCCTTCCCTCCCGGACCGGCCGTGGGATCATAACAAACCATCAGCGGCTCAAGCACCGTCGAGTGCAGGTCCTCGTGCACCGATGACGCATGGAGCAACTCGTAGTTCAGCACCTGATTCTCCATTAGCTGAAACTTCGGCATCCCGTTCGCCGCATCCACCAAGGCACAAAGCGCTTCGTTAAACTTGCACTGCGCTTCTTCAAACTCTCCCGCCGTCAGCAGCGTCGACACCCCGCTGATCAACTCCATCACCGTATCCGCCACCCCCTTCACCGCCTTCAGCGTCCCATCCAGAAAACTCTTCCCGAAGTTGTCCGCCAGCATGACCTTGAAAAGACCCCACACTCCCTTCTTCCCCACCCAGGTAAACAACTTCGCCGCAATCGTCGCAAAAGGATGGCCCGTCTGTGACCTCGCCTGCTGAAACTTCTGACAAATCAACCGCTGCACTTCCACCAGCTGCTCCATGAAGTTCGCGTTGTTCTGATTCAGCGCACAAAGCTGCTCGTAATAACCCGCCAGATCATTGATGCACTGCCTCAAAATATCCTTCTCCTCATCCTCCCACGGATCGCTGTAATAAACCAACTGCCACCACGTCAGATACCGGATGTAAGCCACCGCATCCTTCATGATATTGCGCGCCTCATGCGGCGTCACATTCGCAAAATTCAACTGCCCGTTCGGTAAAATCGGCAACAGATTCTTGTCTCCCCCAAGAAACCCCCTCACCGCCCGATCAAAAGGCACCGCATGCGTCCCCACCGCGTAGTTCTCGGTGAAGGTGTAAATGAATTCCAGAATCCGCAAGTTCTGCGCATGCGCCGTCCGGTTGAATTCCTCATCCTTCTCCCGCAAGGTCCGCCCCGTCTGCTCGACCAATACAAAAAGGTCCGCCAGCGCATTCTCGGGACAATCCTCTCCCCTCGTCCCCGAAACTCCCCCCTTCCGGTCCGGCGCTCCATCACCGTCACCATCCACCAATATTTTCCGCCCGAACCTCTTCGGCTTGTCACCAATCGGCACCCGCCGAACAAAACACCCCGGACCCGCCTCAAACGCATCCTCCTCCTCACCCCAAGTCTCAAAATCCTCGGATAACTCCGATGACTGCTTCGTATCAGGCCACCCGTACCACCAGAAAACAAAATCCCCCCCATCCTGCCCCGCTCCCCCTCCCGGGCCTCCACCCCCGGGCCCACCACCCCCGGGCCCACCACCTCCAGGATCGCCGCCCGCAGGTCCACCGCCACCAGGCCCAGCCGGAGGACCTCCCGGAGGTGGACCCGCCACCGACCCCACCCCAAACCCCGGGCCAAATCCCTCCTCGGGCTCAAAGTAAATCAGCAACCCCGGCGCCCCCAACGACTCCTCATTCAACATCATCGCATCCGTCTTCTTAAAAACCCCTTCCTCATCACGCACCCCCCACAACCCGGTCGGAATAAACACCGGCGCTCCCACCCCCAACATGTCCGGATCCCGCAAATGGTTCGACTTCAGCACCGCGTTGTCCGCTCCCGTCGGAAGAAACGACCACCCCTCATTCACCGCCCCTCCGGCCCATCCCAGGACTTCCCCCGTCACATCAATCACCAGATTCGGACCGTAAATCATCACGTCCCGCACAGGCGTCGCATCCGCCCCCGACACCCCATCGCCCGCCGATCCAAAATTATCCCACGTCACCGTCTCCTCACTCCATGCCGCCGCATTCACCTGCATCTCGAGCTCATCTCCGATATCCACAAAGTCAAAAATAAGATACGCCCCCACAATCTTGTGCGCCGCCGGCACAGGCACATACTTCCCCGATAATATCTCTTCAAACTTCAACAGATACGACGCCGACATCCCGCTCCCCTCCGGCTCGTCCCCCCCCATCACCACCGCCGAAAACGGCCCCTCCACCCCGTCCGGTCCCCCCGTCCCGCCATCGAAATTCTCCCCCGCATCCGCCTCCCGAATCTCCGCATCCTGCCCGTCTTCATAAATGAGAGGAATCGCCCGCCCATTCACCCGCACCGGACTCCCCTGTTGAAAAAAGACACTGTAATCAGCCGTTAATTCGACCGGAAGCAGGAGAAGGATCCCGCTCAAGATGCCTCTCAGGACATCGGGATGGTTGTTCGCATTCATGACAAGGTCGGATTTTTCCGAGCCCTAACGCCGTAACATTTCCAAAGAACTCGTTCAAGACTTCAATATCACGTCACCCCGACTCACTCCTAATTTCAGCTTCCTTCGAACACGCAACCCCTCTATCGTCTCTCCATTATGGCCAAGTCAATCATCGCCGTCCTCGTCGCCTCCGTCATCGTTTTCATCTGGGGAATGACCTCCTGGGGATTCCTCGGCTGGCATCAACCCGCCGCCTTCGAGAACGAGGCGGAAGTCGCCGCCGTCCTCAAAAAGAACACCACCGAACACGCCGTCTACGCCTACCCACAATGGTCTAACGATCCCGACTACGATACCGCAGGCAAAGCCACCGAAGGCCCCTTCATCTACGCCACCGTCGCACCCGACGGCGTCCCCATGGGTGCCGGATCCACCTTCGTCATCGGCTTCCTCATCAACGTCCTGGGTTCCACCATCCTCCTCGTTCTCATGCAGAACTCCCGCCAGCAATCATTCCCCGGCAGACTCTCCATCGCCCTCCTCGCCGGACTCTTCCTCGGCGTCGTCTCCGGAGCCAACCCCTGGAATTGGATCGCTCTCCCCGGCCTGGAAACCGTCGGTCACATCTTCGATGGCATCATTCCCTGGACCCTCGCCGGCGCCGCCATGGCCGCCATCCTCCCAGAAGAAGCCACCTCGGCCTAATTCTACTTAATTGAACCTCGTTGAACGTCTCACCAACACACCCTCCAACGTTGAAACTACGGAGTTTCCCCCATCCAAAACATCCCTTCCATCCTGTTCATCTGCGGTTCTAAATCAATTCAACTCAGGAGAACTAACCCTCGGGCCGCGAGAGCACCTCACGAAAGTTCAGGTCCGCGAGCCACTCGCGGGCCAGCTCGTTCTCCGGGTCCAACTTCACCACCGTTTCATAACAACGCGTCGCCTCTTCGTACCGTTCCTGCGCCACCAAATATCCCCCCAGCGCAAACCGCGCCTCAATCACCCCCTCACCGCCAAGCGCGATCGCTTCCCGGATCAAAAACTCCGCCTTCGCCGCCTCCCCCCGCTGAAAGGCCATCGCCGCCGCATTGATCAAATTCTCATCATCGCTGTCATCCAGTTTGTGCGCCTCCCGATAAAGCGCCTCCGCTCCGGCACTATCCCCCCGCGCCCGCGCCAGATGGGCTTGCTGCGTTTTTAAACCCGATAGCGTCTCCTCCTCCCCCAATTCCTCCGCCTGACTAAGCACACTTTCAGCCTCCGCCAGCGCTCCCAACTCGATCAAATTCGAAGCATGAAGCACCAACAAGCCGCCGTTCTCAGGCTCCTCCAGCAGCAACGCTTCATACAGAAAGCGCGCAGTCACCAGTTGGTCATTCTCCTCCGCATCCTGGAGGAGTTCTAAAAGTTCCGTGGGGTCAGGCATCAGACCTCACTTTTGCGGGGAACACCCAACAAATCAAACCCCGACTCACCCAATCCGACGTCGGCGAACCAATGTCCCCATCGCCGCACAGGCCACCAACAGCACACTCCCCGGCTCCGGCACCGACTGCGCGTTATACGCATTCACCGCCTGCCCCAGCGTGATCGCATTCGCCGGTGAAGTAGACGCAGGATCATAAACAAACGCATCCAGCATCGGCTCCTTCAAATCCGGATGCCCCCCGGGATAGAGCCCAAACCCCAACCAACCAAAACGACCCTGCGTATCCTGAAAAGCCACCCAGTTCCGCACTCCAAAAACAAACCCGTTCACCGGCACCGTGTCTCCCAGCGGAGAATACCACGATGCCAAAAAATCTTCATCCACCGGAAAACTCACCGTGTCCGCATCCTGAAAACCCTCCCCCGAATTCTCAAAATTCAATCCTCCCGTCTCCATATCCCCATAGAAAACCGCCCCCGAACTCCCCGTCGTACTCAGGCCCGCAAACCCATCCAAATCATTGATCAAAAAATCCGCCACCGCATCATTCCCAATATCAGGACTCGTCCCCGGTGTCGTCGTCAGCAAGCTCAGATCATCCACCAATATCTGCCCCTCCAGACTGCCGGAAAGGGAAAGAGCCCCGAGAGGAACAAGGAATATCGAGAAGCCTTTTTTGCCTAACATGATCGGATTGTTAAGCTGTTATGATATTTTGTTTTATTTACAAGTCACGGTGAATTAACCGCCTCTTATTCACAAAATCAGCATGCAATCCCCGTAGGAATAGAACCGATACCGCTCCGCCACCGCCTCCCGGTACGCCTCCAGCATCAACTCACGCGACGCAAATGCCGACACCAACATCAACAAGGTGCTGCACGGCAAATGAAAATTCGTCAGCAGCGCATCCACCGCCTTCAGCTCATACGGCGGATAAATAAAAATATCCGTCTCCCCCGCCGTCTCCTCAAAGCCCGTCCCGCTCTTCACCAGGTGCTCCAGCACCCGCGTCACCGTCGTCCCCACCGCCGCAATCTTCTCCGCCCCCTTCATCTTCCCCGCCGCCTCCTCACTCAAAAAATACCGCTCGGAGTGCATCTCATGCTCCCGCGGATCCTCCGCCTTCACCGGCCGAAACGTCCCCACCCCCACATGCAGCGTCAAAAAGGTATGATTCCGCTTCGCCAACATCTCCGGCGTAAAATGCAGCCCCGCCGTCGGCGCCGCAATCGCCCCCTCCTCCTTCGCATACACCGTCTGGTAGCGCTCCCGATCCTCCTTCTCCGGCTCCCTCTCCATATAATGCGGTAAGGCCAGCTGCCCCACCTTCTCCAGATCGGGCGGCACATCCCAATGAATCAGTCGCTCCCCCTTCTCGTTTGTTTGTACGACAGTTCCCGTACTCTCACCCACCGCCACCGTGCGCCCCACCTTCATCTTCTTCCCCGGCCGCACCAGGCACCACCAGTTCGAAGGATCGGGCGCATCCGTCCGCACCAACTCGATCTTCCCGTCGTTCGAAAACACCCGTGCCGGCACCACCCGCGTATCATTCAACACCAACAAATGCTCCGGCGGCAATATCTCCGCAAACTCCCGGAACTGATGATGCGCAATCGTCCCCTTCGCCCGATCAATCACCATCATGCGCGATGACGCCCTGTCCTCCAACGGATGGGACGCAATCAATTCCTCGGGCAGATCGTAATGAAAATCAATTGTTCGCACAGCGGCGCGAGTCTCCACCGGACTCACCCCGCTGGCCAATCGTTTTTTAATCGCCCATACATTCAGTTCCCTTAACCTCAAGTTGCCGATGAGCGAGAACCCCTACCTTCCGCCCCAAACAAACGCCGACCCCTCCAGCGCTCTCCCCCGGCACCCCGGCCAGGGCTCCCCCTACGGCCCCTTCCGCGATACCGGAACTCTTGCCCTCATCATCCTCACCCTCTTCTCCCTCCTCTTCATCGCCACCCTCGCTTCCGCATACGTCGGCTGGTTCGAACTCAGCGCCCTCGATACCCGGGGCTACGACTACACCTCGATCGAATACGAGGTCATGTCCAAATTCCGCGAAGCCCTCAATCCCTTCTCAAAGTCCATCGGATTATTCATCATCATCTTCTGGTGCATCTGGGCCAACCAATCCTGTAAAAACGCCTGGCTCATCAACAGCCGCGACGGCGCCACCGCCGTCTACCGCGGCCGTGAGTCCTTCACCCCCGGCTGGACCGTCGGCTGGTTCTTCATCCCCATCGCCAACCTCTGGAAACCCCTTCAAGCCATGGCCTGGATCCGCGATGCCTCCCAAAAACCCCTCGGCCTCACCATGGGCAAACTCCTCGGCTTCTGGTGGACCTTCTGGCTGATCTCTCGATTCACCGGTGAAATCGTCGAACGCCTGGGCACCATGGCCGCCACCCCGGTGGACCTCGCAACCTATTTCCGCATCTTCATCGTCCTCATCCCCCTCGATCTCATCGCCATCACCTTCGCCTCCCTCGTCGTCTTCCGTCTCACCAGGATTCAAAAAATCCGTGCACGCGAACTCAGCCTCATCTAAGACCCCGTCATGCAATTCGAAAACGTCACCGCCGTCGCCGCAGGAAATGTCTACTTCGATGGAAAAGTCATCTCCCACACCATCCTCCTCCCCGATGGCTCCCGCAAAACCCTCGGCGTCATCCTTCCCGGCTCCTACCACTTCGGCACCGAGGCCGCCGAGCGCATGGAAATCGTCGCCGGATCCTGCTCCTACGTCCTCGATGGCTCCGAAGAATCACACAGCGTCCCCAACGGCTCCTCCTTCGAAGTCCCCGCCAACTCCGGCTTCACCATCACCGCAGCCGACGAACCCTGCCACTACGTCTGCTCGTTCCTTTAAGGGACTCACTCCACAAACCGGTTGGCCTGCGCCAACTCCTGCGTAAACCGCTTCGCTGACTCCTTCGTCAGATGAAACGTCGTGTCCGCAAAGTCCGCCGACCGCGACGAACAAGCCCCCTGCGGCAAATTCCAAAACCGCAACCCCGCCTCTTCCACCAACTGCCCGTAAAGCCTCCCCTTCGCCTCCCGGTTCTCCTCCACAATCGCCCCATCCGTATACTCCAGAGGCATCACATAAGAAAAGGCGACCTTCTTCACCCCACACCGGTCACGCCACCTCACCAGCCTCTCCACCGCTCGCTCAACCCCCTCGTCCGTCCAGGTAAAAACCTTCTCTTGCGGCCCCGGCCGGTCATCCATCTCCGTCGTGATCTGCCCGTCACCCTCCCGATCTCCCGCCTCATAGCGGAACAAGGGCTTCCGCAACGCCACCTTCGCCCCCAGTGACATCAGATGGTTAAATCCCGGACGCGATCCCTTCACCACCGTCTCCGGATCACTCACCTCTCCCAAGGCCAACCGCATCTGCGCCCCCGCCTTCGTCTCCTTTCCCACCGCCGCCATCAACATCCGCGGACTGCACATCAGCACGATCTCATCCCCCTCCCGCGCCTGCGCCAGAGCCTCCTCCATAAACACCCCCAGCCCCATCTGCCGCGTCCCCCCCAGATTGTGGGCATACCGTCCCGTCTGAATCGCATACTCCTCCGCATCAATCCCGAACGCACAAGACGAGTCACCCGTAAAAAGAGCATACGCCACATCCGGCCGCTCCTCCAGCACCTCCCGCCGCTCCTTGAACGCCCCCACCCAAAACTTCGTCTCCGGCTCAAACTTCGCCGCATAAAGCCACCCCACCCCCACCGCAACCAGCAGGGTTAGGAAGTAGATCAGCAACCAGCGCCTAGAAGTTGAAATAGATGAACTCATGGTAAGCAGCAGGTTGAAAAAGATAAATCATCACAATCATCACCACACACGTAAATCGATGCGTCAGCAGGGAATACGGCTTCTTCAGCGCCAGCCCCTCCATCACCAAAGCCAGCGACCCCAACCCCAAAATCGCCGCCGCCGCAATCACCGCACTCTTGTTCGGAAACGCTCCCATCACCGCCTTGAGATTCGCCACCGAATACTCCAGCGGACTCAGCAAGGTCCCCACCTTCTCAAAAAGCACCGCCGTATCCCGCTCAAAGAAAAACAACCACGTAAAGGTCACCAACCCCATGTGCAACCCCCACGCCACCGGCTTCGGAATGCGGAACTTCGACCACGGAGGAAGCAACACCAGCACCCCGTGCAAAAGACCCCACAGCACAAAATTCCACCCCGCCCCGTGCCACACCCCCGACACCGCAAACACCAACAGAATCAGCGCCCACCGCCACTGGCTCCGGTTTCCGCCCAGCGGAATATAAAGGTAATCCCGAAACCACTGGCTCAACGACACATGCCACCGCCGCCAAAAATCCCGAAAGTTCGTCGTCCAATACGGACTCACAAAGTTCAACGTCAGCCGAATCCCCAGACACCGCGCCAACCCAAACGCAATCAGACTGTAGCCCGCAAAATCATAATAAATCCGGAACGAAAAGAACACGCACTCCAGCCACACCAAAAACGGATTCCCCGCGTCCACCGTCACCGCCGCCCACTCCGCCGCAATGTTCTCCGCCAGCGTCAGCTTCATAAACAAGCCCAGCACAATCCACCGCACCCCCGACTCAATCCCCTCCCAATCCAACCGAAAACGAAACCCCTCCACCTGCGGCAACAAATCACTCCGCCGCTCAATCGGACCCGCCACAATCTGCGGAAAAAACGACGCAAAATTCAAACAATCCAGAAACTCCGGCAGCGGCTCCTTCCCCTTCACCGTATCCACCACCAACCCCACCATCTGGAAGGTATAAAAGGACAAGCCCACCGGAATCAACAAACCCCGCAACCCCTCCGGCGTCTCCCCCATCACCTGCCCCGTCACAAACGGCGCATACTTGTAAAACACCAGAGGCAACAACTGAAACACCGACACCAACCCCAAAAACACCTTCGAATCCCTCCCCGATCTCAACGCCAAATACGTCACCCCAAAGACAAACAAAAACACCCCCAGCGTCAGCCAACTCTCCAGCCCCAACAACGTCAGACTCAACCCCGCCAACAACAACCGGTCCGTCCGCCCGTCCTTCCGGAAACACCGCACCAACCCGATGATCACCAGCCCGGCGAACAGGCTGAGCCAAAAGCCCGGTAGCGAGAAATTCATCTGCGAAAAACCCTACTACAGCGTCGCCTTCATGCGGAAGAACTTCTTACCCCCACTCTTCGGAGCCCGCATAATCACCCAATTGGGAAAGACCTCAACCCGCGTCGGCGGCACATCCGTCCAATCGTCCGCCTCCCCCGTATCACTCTCCTGAAACACCAGATTCCCCGTCCCAATATAAGGAACCTCCCACGCCATCATCGTTGGATCCTCCGGGTCCTCCTCAAATGTCCCCGGCAACACCCCCTTCTCCTTCGGATTCAATTCCAGCGTAAACTCCAGCAGATTCGGAATCCCATCCCCGTCCGGATCCCCGTTCGGGCCCGAGATCGCCTCATCCGCCAAATCATCCCCAACCCAGTGAAGCTCCTGCCACAGTTGAAAAGGAGACTCCGGCTCGGCCACATTAATCGTCAAACGATAAGGCGGCGTCTTATTTCCCTGCAGGTTCTCAAAACGATACCCCACAATCGTTACCTGGTAGCTTCCCGGCACCGTGATCACCCCTTCCAGGGTCCCCCCTGGCAGGAGAAATTCTCTCGGAGGATCTCCAAAGAACGTCTTAATACCCCACGTGTACGCAACCGATCCCGGAGGAAGGCCCGTAACCGAATAGGAAGCTGCCGTGTGGTTCCCCCCACTCTCAAACACCCATTTGAAATTCTCCCCCACCGTCGTCTCCGCCGGATTGTCATACCCCACCGACGGAGTCACAAAGGTCGTCTGCCCCGTCAGCGTATCAATCCCCGCAAAACTCACCGTCAACGGAGTCGCCAATCGCAAGGTCGCCGGTGACGAAAACAACGGAGCCAGATGCTTCACAAACGGAACCCGTTGGGCCGCCACCGATAAGGCACTCGCCGAATAATGGAGCACCCGCTGCCCCTGCAATTTGAAATTCATCGTTCGATTTGAGTTAAGGTCAGATTGCACCCGCAGCCACCACCACCCACCCCGTTCCCGCCGTGCGACGCCTCCCGCGAGAAATACAAATGATCCGCCATCGCATCCCCCACCGGATCCCGATCCGGCTTCATCACCTTCGACGCAAGATAGCCGCGTTGATCGGAAGCCACCTTGGCACAAGAGCTCAACAAAAGAACCGGTAGAAAAAATAGGGCAGGTTTCATGACGGGATAAGATAACGGTGAATGTTCTCTGAAAAATAAAGTTGGTCTGCAGTTTGAAAAAGCGCCGCCGCATTCAGCGTCCGGTCCACCTCCGCAAGCCCCTCCTCCACTCCGGTTACGCACGAAACCGTCGAAAGGATGCCTGCCGTCAAACAATCTCCCGCCAAACAGCTCGCGGTCAACAGCTCATTCTCCACCGGCCACCCCGTCCGCGCATCAATAATGTGCCCGAACACCTTCCCCCCAACCGTCCGAAACCGCCGCCCGTTCCCCGAGGTCGCCAACCCCACATCCCTGATCGCCACCCGATGCACCGCCGAGTCCAACTCCCGCGCATTCTCCACCCCCACCACCCAATACGGCCCATGCGGCGGCGATCCCAGAGTCGCCACATCCCGACCCAAATCCACCAGGGCATGCTCCACCCCGCACTCCCGCGCCAACCGAATCAACCGGTCCACCGCATACTCCTTCCCAAACCCCCCAATCTCCATCGCCATCCCCGCCTCCGGTAAAAATATCCGCCCCTCCTCATACTCCACCGCCCCCCAACTCACCCGCGCCACCGTCGCCGCAATCTCCCCGTCCCCCGGCATCCGGTCCTCCCTCGCCGCCGCATCCCAAAGGTGCGTCAGCGGAAGCGATGTCGGGTCAATCAACCCTCCACTCGTCCGAAAGGTATAATCACACAAAGCCACCACCTCATCCTCCTCCTCACTCAGCGCCACCGACTCCCTCCCCGCCAATTCATTGATCCGGCACAAGAGCGACCCCGCCTTAAACCGCGACCACCTCTCCTCAAACTCCCGGATCCACCGCAACACCTCCGACCGGAACTCCTTCGCCACCTCCACCTCCCCCGTCCGGAACTGCACCACACAATCCGTCCCCAACGCCTTAAAGCGCAGCTTGAAAAGTCCGGGGCTAAGGTCCGCTACATTCATCACCTAAAATTCATAATTCACCCCAAGCGTAATCACGTTCGCCTTCGGGAAGAAAATATCCGGCGTCCCCGCACTCCGCCCAAACATCTCATAACGCTCGATCTTAAAATCCACCGCCAACTCCTCCGTCGCCTCAAAGGTAAACTTCACCCCCGCCGTCGCCGCCTCAAAGGCCGACAACCGGTAATCCGGTGAAAAAAACGGAGCCTGCCCCTGGATCGCCTGAAACCCCGCAAAGTTCTGCCCCGTCAGCGTCGGATAATAATAGTCCGCCGCACCCTGACGGTAATAACGCACATACGGCGTCACACTCAACTCATCCGTCACCTGCTGAATCCACTTCACCTCAAAGGTGTGCCCCACCAACCCGTCGCTGTTCGCAAAAAAACGGTAGGACGGAGCCAAGGCCGCGTCCACCCCCGGGAAATAATGACGCCCCGCCACCTTCAGCACCCACCGGTCCTGCTCCCCCGGACGGTTCTCCGGAGCCGGAATATGAAACCCTCCCGGATTGAACACCTGCGAGATCGCCCGATACGGATCCGCCAAAAACCCCTTCGTGTGACCATAACCCATCGTCACATCCAGAATCGTCCGCGTCCCCATCAGCTGGGAAACCCCCAGAGTCAAATCCAGCGCATCCTTGTTCTCCTCCTGCACCAAAAAACCCGCCGCCTTCACCTTGTCCAGCGCCACCGATACCCCCGCCGTCACCGTCGTATTCTTCTCAAAAAACTCACTCCGCCACTTCGCCGCCAACGCATTGGACAAATAATCATCCTCCTCACTCCGGGCATACTCAAAGGTCAGCGTGTGATCCTCCATCTCATGCTCCAGCGTCACAATCGTCACATAACGCTCATCCTCAATCTGCTGAAACTGCCAATCGTCCGGATCCCGGTTCGCATGCGTCCCCGTCGGCGTCTGACCACTCAGACTATCCACCGCCAATCTCAGACCCAAAGTCGTCTTGTCCCACCCGTTCGACTGCAACCAGCTGTGCTTGTAGTCCAGATAATGCGACACCACATCAATCCGCCCGTTCTCCTCATCGTAATACTGATACTTGTAACGAAGAACATCCTGCCCCTCGCTTGCGGACGTCGCCAAGAGAGGCAGGGCAGGAAAAAGCGATGTTCGTGGGCGCAGCATGGGAATTCTGATTTGCCGAAGCTAACCAACCATCCCCCCTCAAAGGAAGGCCGGACTTCACCCCTTGCTCAAACCGTTCCCCCCGCCCGTTCCAAAAATCCCCAATCTAATGATTCCCCTCAAGGTCCTCATCATGAACCTGCTCGATCTCCGCATCCTTGCGCAACTCGTCCGCCAGCGCCTGCAGCGCCCTCCGCTTCTTCCGCGCCAACGCCCGATTCGTCACCTCCTCCCGCACCTCCTCCAACGGCGTCACATGACCCGCCTTCACCCCCGTCACCTTGATCAGATGAAAAGCATGTTCATAAGTCATCACCGGCGACACCTCACCATCTCGCAGCGAGAAAAGAATCGACTCAAACGGATTCGTCGGACGATCCAGATCAATCCAATCCAAATCAATCTCACCCGTCGACTTCTCCGTCTCCCGCTTCGCGATCTCGATAAAATCTCCTCCCTCCAGCGCCTCCTCCCGAATCTCACACATCCGCTGATAAAGCTCCGGCGGCGACACCTCCTCGGAGATCGGCTTCATCAAGTGCAAACACCGCGCCTCCGCCGCCACCCGGTAATCCTTCTCAAACTCCCGGTAAAACTCCTCCACCTCCTCCTCGCTCACTTCACTGTCATCCCCCATCAACTCATCGATCAGCTTCTCCATCCGCAACGAGGCCGATATCTCATACCGCATCGCATCCCGCTGCTGCTCCAACATCTCCCACGACGCCCCGTGCTCCCGGAAACGATCAATCATCTCCTTCAAGTGCGGCTTGATCTCCTCCTCCGGAATCTCCGCGTGACGCTTCTCCGCCTCCTGCGCAATCAAAATGGAATCCGCCACCTCCTTCTCCGCCTGCTCCCGAAATTCCGGATCCTTCTCACAACAGGAAACCTGAAGCCGTTGCTCGGCCTCCGCCTTAATCCGGGAAAAACTCTCTTCAATCAGGTCGGGATTCACCAACTCACCATTCACACGAAGCATGGCCGGACGATGTACCGGGATTCCCGATTCGCCAAGTGACTAGCTCGGTTTTTCCTCTCCCCAAACCGCAATTCACCCGACCGCGCCGATCCACCAATAGCGTCCATTTAAGCCAAATTGCGTAAAATTACTTAAGCTAAGCAAAAGATGTGAATTGCCCGCATACACAAAAATTTAAATTTTTCTTACAGTCTGCACAACCTCTTGATCGTGGAAAATGAACAATTTGAATCGACGCAAATTAATGCACATCGGGGGATTTAGCCCACCTCTTTAATAGAGGCGTTTTATTTGATATTCTTGATAATTCTAACCCTCTGAGTTTCAGCGCCGATTTCGACTTTACGGAATCCTTAATTTCTAAAAAAAGTCGGTCCCCCTAAATATGAAAACATCAAGACTGCGTGGTCTTTCACGATCACTGATATTACCAGCTGCACTCGCCAGTAGTGCAGGCACCGCACAAGCCTACCTCGGTGGCTTTGAACAAGAAGACGGATACCGCGACTTCCTCGGCCGCGTCGAGACCTACAACGCCGGCCAATACGGCGCAAACGTCAACCCCTCCGCCACTTCCACCAACATTCCCACCAACTCGGGAGCATGGCAAAAAATCGTAGGCACCTCCGGTGTCTACGCCACCGGCCACTTTGGCCGTGACCGCCTGAACCCCGGTTCCGCTCACAACGGCGGCTACCAGGCACTTGTCATCACCACCAACGGAGACGGCTGGGCCGGCACGGGTCAGACTTATGACTACGATCTCGACGCCCTCGACCTCGGCGGCGCCGACCCCCTCAACACCTCCAGTTCAAAGGTGAACCTCAGCTTCTGGTCCTGCCCAACCGACATCTACGGCGCCGACCAAATGCCCAGCGGCTACTTTGGTGATAGCGTCGCCTTCCGCGATTCCTCCGGAAACGTTGGAGTCTCCGTCGGTTACCACATTGCCAATGATACCGGGAGTTATGGTAACGTCACTCTCGCCTACAACCTGAATGGCACTTGGGTCGACACCGGAATCGATGCCGCCAACTCCTATTATCAGCAGTGGGACGTCACTCTCGATCTGGCAAACCAGACCGTGAATGTCGACCTCGTCGACGGCGGATACACCAAGACTCCCATCAGCACCGGAGTTCCCCAATACGTTGGCACCGGCAACCGCACGACCTTCATCAACAATCAGGCTCTCACCACCAACATGAGCAACCTGACCAGCCTGCAGTTCCACTCCTCACCGGGAGCAAGCAACAGCAAGCAATGGCAGGTCGATGACTTCAAGGGCAGCATTGTTGCTGTCCCCGAACCAAGCAGCACCCTGCTCGTGCTCCTCAGTTCCATCGTCCTCACCGCACGCCGTCGGCGCACGTAGACGGTCTAAAACGACATTCGTTTAACAAGCTTCATGCGACAGGCGGGACCTCACGGTTCCGCCTGTTTCATTTCCTCACTTCTTCAGGACCGGCTCCAGCCACAACCCCCAATCTCCCCCGGGGCCATCTTCCGTCGGATGGGTCAGCAACTCGATCTCCTTCACCGAACTCAGATCAATCTCGTACTTCACCACCTTCCCCTCCTTCACCGTTCCCGATTTCCAAAGCGTCTTCCCGTCACCCTTCACTTCAAACTGCACCGACCCATGGAGCCCCGCCGCAATCCCCGCCGATCCCTCCAGCCTCTTCCACTTGCCACCCAACTCATAAACATGAACCGCCGGCGCATGCGCATAAATCCCACTCGTAAAAATCCGGCCTCCAGCTTCCAGCAAAATCGCCTCCCCCGGAAGCCGGTCATACGTCGGCCTCCCCCACCCCACCTTCGCCTCCCTCGGCCGCAGCGCCGTCAATGAAACCACTCCCCCCTCTTCCCGCTCCCTCATTCCTCCACCCATCAGATTCCGCCCGATCTCCCCCGCCTTCCCCTCCGGCAGCCGCCCCACCAACGCCCGCGCCCGCTCAATCTCACGATTCCTCAATGCCTCCACCACCGGAGCAAGCGCCTGCTTCAGCTGAAAGGTCGAAAGATCAGGCCTCCCGTCCGCCCCCACCACATAGGGATAGCGATACTTCGTCTGCGACATCCACCCGCCCGTCGACCCATTCACGTGCAGCGGAATAATCCGCAACTCCCCCGTCCTCCCCGCCACCAAAGCATCCGAGGAAAACGTAAAACGCCCCTCCTCATCCGGCACCGCCGTCGCCGTCGTCGCATTATAATCCCCGCCACCCTCAGGATCAAAATAACCCACCACCGCATAAACCGGCGGCTCCGCCGTCACCCGCCCCGAAACCCGAATCGCCTTCCCCTCCGCCACCATCTCAAGCTCCTCCAGGCTCGAAGATACCGGGAGGGTCATCCCCTTCGTCGACCCCGAGAACTGCGGATGCGATGCCAGCCGCAGCCCATGCGCCAGGGTCAAAAAAGACCCCTTTCCCTCCCCCCGCAACTCATCTCCATAAGTCCGGTTGCCCGACCCCATCAGCGCCGTCCCCCGCACCGCCTCATCCGGCCGCTCCTTGCAATGCGGTAACCCCAGCGCATGCCCCAACTCGTGGCACACCCCTCCAATGAAAATCGAATTGTGCTTCCCCAACGAAATCCGCCCATACTGCCCGTCCCGGATCAGCGGCTCCTTCAACGACAAATTCCTCGGATCCAGCTCCGGTGAATCCAGCTGCCACGCCGTCCCCCCCTGATGGTTCCCCCCCGCGTAATACGGCGACTTGTGCGCAAAAATCAGCTTCTCCTCATCCCACGACGCCAGATTGCAAAAAATCACCAAGGTTTCCTTGTTCCCGTCGATCCCCTTTTCTTTGAGAACGGGAAGACACTCCCCCTTCACCTCATTCCCCGAATCCATCCCGTAATGACTCTCCGGATGAACCCCCTCGATCAGGTGAATCTTCACCCTCCCCTCCTCCATTGGCAAATTGATCGTGCGCGCCCCAAACCCCAACCGCGCCATCTCCTTCCCGTAAAAATCGCGGATGTGCTCCATCATCCGCGTCAACCGGGCCTCATAATCCTTCGGCGGCTCCCGATCCCCCGGAGTCCACAACACCAGATGCAACGTCCGCACCTCCGCCTTTGCCCCCTCATCGTGCCAGGCATCAAGAATCACCCGCGCCGCCTCCGCCTTCTCAAGCTCACCGGGAACGGCTGCAAAACCGGATGAAATCAGGAAAAAAGAAACAAGAAAACGAATCATCGAAAACGTCTACGTCTTCGCTTCAAGTAACTTTTCGATTCGATCCAATTTCTTGTCCATCTCATCGAGACGCTTCTCAATATCCTTGTTGGAACCCTGACTCCCAAAGATGAGCACAATGATCGCAATAAGAATGAGCGACCCGCAGCCAAGCGAGACACTCTGATTTGGTTGATCGGCCATTCTCCCCTATATCACAACCGCCACCCCATGGGCAGCAATGATTAAACCTCCGAACGCCCAATCGCATAGTACTCAATCCCGTGACCCTTCACCACCTCCGGATCAAGCAGATTGCGCCCATCAAAAATCATCGGATTCCGCATCCGCTTCTTAAGCTCCTCATACTCAATATTCGCAAACTCCGGCCACTCCGTCGCAATGACCAGCGCCTCCGCCCCATCCAGACATTCATACCTGTCTCTGACAAAGCTGATCTCCCCCTCAAGAGCACCGAATTTCTGCGCCGTCCCGATCGCCTGCGGATCGGTCGCCGTCACCGAGGCCCCCTCATCCAGCATCCGCTTCGCAAGCTTGATGGCCACCGATTCCCGAACATCATCCGTGTTCTGCTTGAATGCCAATCCCCACAACGCGATCTTCTTCTCACTCAACACCCAGAGCTTCTCGCGAATCTTTCCAAGGAAATGCTCCAGTTGCTCGGCATTGATTTGCTCAACCTGCTTGAGCAATTCAAAAGGGTAACCGAGTGACTCCGAGATCGCGATAAAGGCCTGAACATCCTTCGGAAAACACGATCCGCCATAGCCCAATCCCGCATTCAAAAACTGACGCCCAATCCGCGCATCCATCCCGATCCCTTCCGCCACCTTCTCCACATCCGCTCCCGACTTCTCACAAATTCGACCCACCGCATTGATGTAGGAAATCTTAAGCGCAAGGAAGGAGTTCGCCGCATGCTTGATCAGCTCCGCCGACTCAATGTCCGTCCCCAGCACCGGAGCACTGAAGGGCGAGTAAACCCGACGCATTGTATCCGAGGTCTTCTCATCATTGGCCCCAAAGACAATTCGATCCGGGTGCAGCAGATCATCCACCGCACACCCTTCCCGCAAAAACTCGGGATTGGAAGCCACCCCGAAATCCACCCCATCCCGGGCATATCGGCGCACCGTCTCCGCCACCTTGGCCCCCGTGTTCACCGGAACCGTCGATTTATCAACGATCACCTTGAAGCCCTGCTCCGGCTGAAGCGACTCCGCAATTTCCCGGGCCACCTTTTCGATAAAGGTCAAATCGACCGAACCATCCGCTTGCGGCGGGGTCGGCACCGCAATGAAGATCACCTCTCCATGAGCCACCCCCTCTTCGGTCGACGTCGTAAAACGCAGTCGCCCCGCCTCCACATTCTTCGTCACCAGCTCCGCCAACCCGGGCTCATAAATCGGAAGCTCTCCCCGCAAAAGGGTCTCCACCTTGTCCTCGTTGTTGTCGACGCAGGTCACATCATGACCCACCTCAGCAAAGCAGCTCCCCGTAGTTAACCCGACGTATCCGGTTCCAATAATGGTAAGTTTCATAGATCGATTAAAGCGAAAGTTCTTCTTTGTAATGGGCAATCGTCCTTCTTAAGCCTTCCGGTAAAGGAATCCGGGGCTCCCAACCCAACTCTTCCCGGGCCAGCGTGATGTCGGGGCGACGCTGGAGCGGATCATCGGAAGGCAGGTCCTGAAAAATCAGCTCCGATCCGCTGTCCGTCAGCTCCAGCACCTTCTCCGCAAGTTCCAACATCGTAAACTCGCCGGGATTCCCGCAGTTCATCGGACCAACAATCCTCTCATTCTCCATCAGCCGGACAAATCCGTCGATCAGGTCATCAACATAACAAAAGGAACGCGTCTGCTTCCCGTCGCCATAGATCGTGATGTCCTCACCACGCAAGGCCTGCACAATGAAGTTCGAGACCACCCTGCCATCCTCGGGATTCATCCTCGGACCATAGGTATTAAAAATTCGCACCACCCGGATATCCACCCCACGGCTCCGGTGGTAATCAAAAAAGAGCGTCTCCGCCACCCGCTTGCCCTCATCATAACACGAACGAATCCCCACCGGATTTACACTTCCCCAATAACTCTCGGGCTGCGGATGAACCTTCGGATCCCCGTACACCTCGGAGGTCGATGCCTGAAAAACCCGCGCTCCCGTCTTCTTCGCAAGCTCAAGACAATGATACGCACCCAGATAACTCGTCTGCGTCGTATACACCGGATCCTGCTGGTAGTGCACCGGACTCGCCGGACAGGCCAGATTGTAAATGCGCTCCACCTCAAAATCCAGGGGCTCCGTCACCGTCCCCTCCACCAACTCGAATCCGGGGTGATCGAGCAAATGCGCCACATTCTTTTTCCGGCCCGTGTAGTAGTTATCCAAACAAACCACTTCATGGCCATCCGCCAAAACGCGGTCACAAAGATGGGATCCCAAAAACCCCGCACCACCCGTAATCAGTGTTCGCATCCCCTTGTTCGTATCAGGGACACCGTGCGTGGCTAGCCTTTGTCGCAAGGTCTATTCCGATTACCTCAATTCTTTAAGGTCCTGTCTGACAGCATCAACCCAAGAACCGCTTCGCTGAAAAAAAACGTCACTCCTGATACTTCTCCACCAGCTTCTCCAGCGTCAGCCCCGTCGTCACTTCCCACAACTGCGGGCTGTACTGCGACCGGCAACTTTGCGAAACCTGGCTGATCGGAAACGCCGTGTATTCCCGAACGACCCAATCCAGAAACGACGCCGATCCCCAACCGCCGGTCACCGCATCCGCCTTCCGCGGCTCCGCCGGAAGCTCCTTCGCCCAAGCCGAATCCGGAAGCTCCTTCGCTCGAATCGTCGCCGTAAGTCCCTCCGCAAACCACGTCGGAGCATCCTCGTTAAAAGCCTGCAAATGCTCACACAACCCCTCGATGAACACCCCCTCCACCTCCTCAAGCGACGCCTTCGCAAATGCCCCCGAATCAAAAGTCAGTACCCCGTTTTCCAACCCCGCCTTCTCGCCAAATGCCAGAGTCAGCGACTCCGGCGTCCCCGGTAATCCCACCACCCCGAAAAAACTGGCCGCTCGCAACCAGAGCGAAAAATACCGCTCCCGCAAAGCCCCCACCTTCTCCCGATACTCCGGATACGCCGTAAAATCCGCCTTCAACCCAATCGTCACCGACTGCTCATCACTGATTTTGATCGTCCGCACCTCATCCAGCCTCGTCGGGAGCAACGGAGTCCCCAAAACAACCTCATGAATAATCAGCGGACTCTTCTGCGCACCCGTCACCCTCACCCGTAGCGCCACCGTCCCCTCCGGCGCATTCACCGTCGCCAACCCGTCAAAGAATTCCGCCAGCGCATCCCACTCCTTACCATCCGCCGAGACCTCCAGCACCCCGTCCGCCAGTTGCGCGCCCTCCAGCGCATCCCCCCCGGTCGCCACCTCAATCTCACCCGAGACCGCATGCGGAAACGTAACCGTGATCGCGTCTCCCGGCTCCAACCCACGGTCCGACCAGAAGAACGTCTCCTTCTTCCCGTCAAAGGCCAACTCCGGCCAATAATCAAGATGATGCCCCAACGTGCTCGTCACCTTCGTTCCGTGCAACGCTTCCCGGCGGGGCTCCTCATACACCTCCGCCACCTTCATTCCCTGCCGCAAATACTGACCCCGAAGCAACTCCAACCTCCTCGTAAAATCTTCGTACGAACGCCCCTCCTCCGGAGTCCATAACACCTCGCTCATCGCCGCAAGACGGGGGAAGGCCATGTACTCCACCTTCTCCCATTCGTGCATGTAAGGAGTCCAAAGCGCCGCCACCGCCGGCTCGGCCTCATAAACATCCCGCACCGTCAGCAACCCGCCCACCGCTTCACGCTCCACACCCACCTTGAGCTCCTCCTCCTCCCGCAGCTGATACTGATCAAAATCCAGATGACGCACCGAGCTCTCCAGACGCATCGTCCGCCCCTCCTTGGCAATCCGCTCACCCACCCGGGCCAAAAAATCATCCCACAGCGCCTCCACATCCTTCACCTTCCGCTCCTCGAGAATCAATTTCACCGCCGCCGACTCCTCCCACTCCTTCAGATCCGGTTGCGCATCATGAATCCCGATCACCTCCCCGGGAAACACCGCCGCCATCTCGGCAAATAACGGCTCCAGCCACCTCAAGGTCTCCTCCGTTGGCGAAAGAAGATGGCTCCCGTGGGACCAATCGGACCCCACCTCCACCTCACCCGCCACCCCCAGCCCGGGATACGCCGCCAGCATCGCCGAAACCCGACCCGGTAACGCGATCACCGGAACAATTTCCACATGACGCCCCTTCGCGTAGGCCACCAATTTCCCCAACATCTCCTGCGTATAAAAACCGCCATACTCCTCCTCATCCGAACCAAAACGATCCCCGTAGGGAGGCGTCGATTTCCTCACCGCTCCCACCCCGGTTAACTTGGGATACTGCTTCGATTCAAATCGCCACCCCTGATCATCACTGAGATGCAGACTGAGAACATTGAACTTGTGAGCGGCCAGCTGATCAACAAACCTCATGAGATCCTTAAGCGGAAACACATGGCGCGCCACATCCAGCTTCACCTCCCGCCGCACCCTCGCCGGTGAATCCCTGACCTCCACACAAGGCATCAAATATCCCCCTTCACCACGCGTCAGCGGGATCAATTGCAAAAAGGTCTGCACCCCCTGAAACACCGCCTCCGCATCATGCCCCGTAATATCCACCCCCCTCGGATAAACCGACACCCGATACTCACCCTCCGCCATCCCCTCATGCGCACTCAACACAACCCCCCCCGGAATGGCATTGCGATAGGAATGCGGAATCTCGCGATGCCGGTTCCCCGTCACCTCACCCAAACCCACCAAAAGCGCCCGGGCCTCCCCCTTCAATCCCGCCGGAGCCCTCACCGAGGTCTGCCCATTGACCGCAAAATGTCCCGGCCGCGGTGCCATTTCCCGTGGTGCGGGAACAACCCCCGCCGCCACCCCGCTTAAAAAAAGTGCGCAAATAATCGAAAGAACGACATTCATGGGATTGAGAATGCCGCCTCCTCACAGAATTCGCAAGTGATGAGCGAAAGGCTTGCCATTCCTCCCACGTATCCACTCAATCCCCTAACTGACTTTTCAAAATGAAAGCATTCATCGCCGTCTCCCTCCTCCTCTCCCCCGGCATCCTCGCCGCCAAACTCAACCTCCCCGTCATTTTCTCGGACGGCGCCGTCCTCCAGCAGGAAACCGGCTCCAAAATTTGGGGATGGTCCGATCCCGGAACCACCGTCACCGTCTCCTTTGGCGACCATAACGCCTCCGCCAAAGCAGATGCCCACGGAACCTTCTCCCTCAGCCTCACCGGCCTCAAGGCCAATGCCAACGGACAGGAACTCAAAGTGACCAACGGACCAGAAACCGTCATCGTCAAGGACGTCCTCGTCGGCGAAGTCTGGCTCGCCTCCGGACAATCCAACATGGAATGGACCGTCTCCAACAGCAATGGCGCCCAAGAGGAAATCGCCTCCGCCAACGACCCCCTCCTCCGCGTCTTCACCTCCGCCAACGTCGCCAAAGCCACCCCCCAACACGACTGGTCCGGACGCTGGAATCCCACCCAACCCGACCGCACCGGCAGCTTCACCGCCGTCGGCTACTACTTCGGAAAACGCATCCGTCAGGAAGTCGGCGTCCCCGTCGGCATCATCGAATGCTCATGGGGCGGCAAGCCCGTCGAAGCCTTCATCAGCGAAGAAGCCCTCAAAGCCCTCCCCGAAGCCAAAGGCCTCATCGAAAGGAAAGCAAAAGCCATCGCCTCCTGGGATGCCGAAGCCGCCAACGCCCGCTTCGAAAAACAAAAAGCCGAATACCAAAAGAAGCTCGCCGCCTGGAAACAGGACAAAAAAGGCCACCAACCACGCGGACCACGCCGCCCCGAGGACCCCGCCGTCAACCCCTCCATGCACTCCAACATCTACAACGGCATGATCGCCCCCATCGTCGGCTACGGAGCACGCGGTGCCCTCTGGTATCAAGGTGAGTCCAATGCCAACCACGGCAGCGCCAACGAATACGAAGAACTCCTCGGCTGCATGATCAAGGACTGGCGCACCCGCTGGGGCACCGACCTCTCATTCTACTTCGTCCAACTCGCCAACTACCGCCAACCCACCACCAAACCCGGCGTCGAAAGCGACTGGGTCATCGTCCAGGACGAAATGCGCCGCGCCCTCAAATCCATCCCCAACAGCGGCATGGCCATCATCAACGACATCGGAGCCGCCAACGACATCCACCCACGTAATAAAAAAGACGTCGGTGAACGCCTCGCCCGCTGGGCCCTCGCCCATGACTACGGCAAAACCGGACACCTCATCTCCGGCCCCCTCTTCGCAGGCGCTGAAAAAGACGGCAACAAAATGATCATCTCATTCGATCACGCCGACGGCCTCAAATCCCGCGACGGCAAACCCCTCAAACGCTTCGAGATCGCCGGCGAGGACGGCACCTGGCACTGGGGCCAAGCCAAACTCCAGGACGGCAAGGTCATCGTCTGGAACGACCAAATCGCCTCCCCTAAAAAAGTCCGCTACGCCTGGGCCGAAAACCCCGAAGGAGCCAACCTCGTCAACAAAGACGGCCTCCCCGCCTCCTGCTTCACCACCGAGTAAGCAACATTCTCACTGACAAGCCCCCGCGGCTGTGACGTTTATCTCTTGATGAACACGCACTTCCTCCGGGGGCTTTTTGCGGCCACCCCTCTCGCCCTCTCCCACGCCGCCCCTCTCGAATTCGAAGCGCCCGTCCGCATGATGGCCGGGGACCAACCCGTCAAAGTCCAGTCCCCCGGCTACGCCGCCCCCTGCTGGGCCGATGTCACCGGCGATGGCAAAAAAGACCTCCTCGTCGGACAATTCTCCAAAGGAAAAATCCAGGTCTTCCCCGGAAAAGGCGACGGCTCCATCTCCCAAGGCGATTGGCTCAAGGTCGACGGCAAAGTCGCCGAAATCCCCGGCGTCTGGTGATGCACCTCCTCCACTCCACAGGTTGTGGATCTCAACAACGACGGTCACCCCGACATCCTCTCCGGCTCCTACTCCGCCCATGAAATCGATGGCATGGCCGGACTCTTCCAGGTCCTCTGGGGCTCCGAAAAAGGCTTCCAAAAAGCCACCCCACTCAAAGGAACCGACGACAAACCCCTCCTCATCGGAGACCCCTCAAACGACGACACCGTCACCGAGCGCATCTGCACCCGACCCACCGCCGTCGACTGGGACTCCGATGGCGACCTCGACCTCCTCGTCGGGAACTTCAAAGGCTCCCTCTTCCTCTTCCGCGGAGAGGGCAACGGCCAATTCAACCCCAAATCCGAAGACCTCAAGCTCACCATCAACGGCTACCACTCCGACCCCTTCTGCATCGATATCGATGCCGATGGCGACCTCGACATCCTCTCCGGCAACGCCAATGGCGGCGCCCAATGGGCCGAAAACACCGCCGGCCCCGGAAAAGAAATCACCGTCACCGAATTCCGGGAACTCATCCCCGGCCAACACCGCAGCGAACCCGTCTGGGGTGACCGGGATCCCGCCCCCGCCGGATCCACCCGCGTCTGGGCCGATGATCTCAATGGCGACGGTAAGCTCGACATCCTCTTGGGCGACTCCACCACCATCAAAACCCCCGCCCAAGGCCTCACCCGCGAACAAGTCACCCAAGCCGAAAAGAACTGGAGCACCAAAATGAGCGCCATGCAGGAAAAACTCCGGGCCAAAGAACAAAGCCCCGAAGAGGAACAAAAAATCATGAAGGAATACCGCCAGCTCATGACCTCCCGCAAGGACTTCATCACCGAAGAACGCACCGGCTTCGTCTGGCTCTACCTCGGCAAGTAACCCTCACGGCTCCATGACCGGATGGACAACTTCAAACCATCGTAACCCAAGAGAATTTAAATGGTGCCTCCGAGGCGGCTCAAAACAAGCGAACACTGGAGAGTCCGCCATCGGGGCGGAGGATTTGCCCGGTGGTGAAGCGGGCGGCGTCGGAAAGGAGGAAGTCAACGAGTTCGGCGACGTGATCAGGGTTGCCGATTTGCTTGAGGGGGTGTCGGTCGGCTGCGGCGTCGCGGCGTTTCTCATCGCCGAGCAGGGGTGCGGCGAGTTTGGTATCGGTGAGGGAGGGGGCGATGGCGTTGACGCGGATTTTGGGGGCCCACTCGGCGGCGAGGGATTTGGTGAGGCCTTCGACGGCGCCTTTGGCCGCGGCGATGCTGGCGTGGAAGGGCATGCCGGTGTGGACGGCAACGGTGCTGAAGAGGACGACGGAGGCGGAGGGGGACTTTTTGAGGGCGGGGAGGGCCTGTTGGAGGATCTGGGTGGCCCCGAGGAGGTTGATCTGAAGGTCGTTAAGGAAGTCTTCTGCGCTCAGGCGGTGGAAGGGTTTGAGATTGATGGTGCCGGGGCAGTAGATGAGGCCGTCCAGGGAGTCGGGGAGGTCGAGGTCGGCGGGCTCCGTTGCGTCGAAGGATTGCGTCGGCACTCCAAGGGCGGCGAGCTGATCATGGCTTCGCGCGGTGGCGTGGACATGATCGCCCTGGGAGTGGAGACGTTTCGCAATGGCGAGGCCGATCCCCGAGTTGCCGCCGATGAGAAGAATGGTGCGTGCCATGGAGCACTATGCGCGGGGTGGAGGTGTTGTCTAAGTGAAATATTGGTCGACAGATCAGGAATCGAATCGAGGGTGCGGGATCATGGAGGTGAGTCTTGTTTTTCCGCATCAGCTTTTTGAAAAGCATCCGGCGTTGGTGGGCGGGAGGGTGGTTTATCTTGTGGAGGACGCGCTTTTCTTCGGACCGGATCCGCATTGGCCGCTGAAATTCCATCGCAAGAAGCTGATTCTCCATCGGGCCTCAATGAAGGCCTATCAGGCGGAGCTGGAGGAGGCAGGCTATGAGGTGTGTTACGTGGAGTGTCGTGAGGGGGTGGCGACGGATGAGTTGTTAGCGGAGATTTTTCCCAAAGGGGTGGAGGGGATTCATTGCTGTGATCCGGTGGATGATGTGTTGGGGCGGAGACTCCGGCGTTTTGCGGAGATGGCCGGGGCGGAGTTGACGATGAATGAATCGCCCAACTTCGTGAGCCCGGAAGACTGGCTGGAGGAGGTCTTGGGCGGGAAGAAGAAGCCTTTTATGGCAACCTTTTACAAGGCACAGCGGAAGCGGATGGATATCCTGATGGAGGGGGACGGGGAGCCGACGGGAGGGAAGTGGTCGTTTGACGAGGACAACCGGAAGAAGCTGCCGAAAGGGCAGGTGGTGCCGGAGCCACCGGGGGAGGAGCAGAATGAGTTTGTGAAGGAGGCTTTGGATTATGTGGAAGAGCGGTTCGAGGATTCGCCGGGTAGGGCGCATGGGTTTGGCTATCCGGTGGACCGGAAGGGGGCCAGGAATTGGTTGCGGGCGTTCTTTGAGGAACGGTTTCACCTTTTTGGTGACTTTGAGGACGCAATCCACAGCGAGTATCGGGTGATGTTTCACAGTGTGATCACGCCGTCCCTGAATATTGGGCTGCTGAATCCGCAGGAGGTGGTGGCCGGGGCGCTTGAAGTGGCCGAAGAGCATGGGATTCCGCTAAATACGGTGGAAGGATTCGTGCGGCAGGTGATCGGGTGGCGGGAGTTTATGCGGGCGATGTATGTGCAGCGGGGGGTGGAGATCCGGAACGGAAACTTTTGGGGGTTTGAGCGGGAGATGCCCAAGGCGTTCTATGACGGGACGACGGGGATTGATCCGATTGATGAGACGATCCGGCGGGTGCTTGAGGATGGCTATTGCCACCATATTGAGAGGTTGATGGTGCTGGGGAACTTTATGTTGCTGTGCCGGATCCATCCGACGGCGGTTTACCGCTGGTTCATGGAGCTGTTTGTGGATGCCTACGATTGGGTGATGGTGCCGAATGTTTACGGGATGAGTCAGTTTGCGGACGGCGGTATTTTCACAACGAAGCCATACATCTCGGGATCGAATTATGTACGAAAAATGTCCGACTACAAAAAAGGGGACTGGTGTGCGGTGTGGGACGGGTTGTTTTGGACCTTTATCGGGGATTTTCAGGATGTCTTTTTGAAGAATCACCGCCTGTCGCGGATGGCGCACATGTATGGGCGGATGGATGAGGGGAAACGTGAAGAACACCGGAAGAATGCCGCAGAATTTTTGGAACAACTGTAGCCCTCAGGCTTCAGAGGCGTGAATCAGGAGATGTACGGGCGCCGCGTTATTTCCAAAGCCCGGATTCAAGGGCGGCGTTGGCAGCGTTGGTCTCGGCGACCTTTTTTGACGGCCCGTTGCCGGTGCCCAGGGCCTTGCCGCACCAGGTGACTTCCGAGGTGAAGACGCGATCATGGGCGGGGCCGCTTTCGTCGATCACGGTGTAGATGGGGGCCTCGGTGGTGATTTGTTGCAGTATCTCTTGCAGGCGCCCTTTGCTGTTCGCGATCTGGGCGGCCTGGGGATCAAGGAGATCGAGCTCGGGCTTGAGAAGACCGATCACGATGTCTCGGGTCCGGTCGAGGCCGGCATCGAGGTAGAGGGCACCAATGACGGCTTCGAGGGCGTCGGCCAGGTTTGAGGCACGGGAGCGTCCTCCGCTGGATTCCTCGCCATTGCTCATCAGGAGGGCGTGACCGAGCTTGTGGCGTTTCGAGACCTTCGCCAGACTGGGCTTGGAGACAATGCTGGCGCGAAGCTTGGTGAGAACTCCTTCCTGACAATCGGGAAAGCGGCGGTAGAGGTAGTCGCTGGTGATCAGCTCGAGGACGGCATCACCAAGGTACTCGAGGCGTTGGTTATCCGGTGGAGCGGGTCGAATTTCCGAGGAAAGGCTGGGGTGGGAGAGCGCTTCCTTGAGCAAGCCGGAATCGGCAAAGGAATAGGATAGGGTCTCCTCCAGAGGGTTCACGCGGGAGATGCTAGGATGGAATCGGCTGATGACGAAGATCGAATAAAGTAAAATTGCCGATGGCGACGCTCTCTGGGCGATGAAGCCGCTTTTTCTTTTCTTCGCGTTCCTGTTGATTGGCTGTCAGGCGGAGCAGCTTGCTCCCGCACCGCCTGCGGCTCCAAAGGCCTATGAACTGGTCAAGGCGGCTCAGGCTCAGGTCGGAGTGACAACGGGATATGATCCGGCTTATGTCGGATTGAGTTATCCGGGAGGCGATGTGCCGGAGGAAACCGGAGTGTGCACCGATGTCGCAATCCGCTCATTACGGCAGGTGGGTTTTGATCTGCAAAAACTGGTGCATGAGGACATGAAGGCCCATTTTTCGAAGTATCCCAAAATCTGGGGGCTAAAGCGGCCGGACCGAAATATCGATCATCGCCGCGTGCCCAATCTCATGACCTATTTTCAGCGACGGGGAGCGTCGGTTCCGGTGACCAAGGAGAAGCGGGATTATTTGGCCGGAGATCTGGTCACCTGCACGGTCGCGGGAAACCGACCCCATATCATGATCGTGTCAGACAAGCGCACCGCGAACGGGACACCGCTGGTGATTCACAACATCGGGGCAGGAGCGCAGGAAGAGGACCGACTGTTTAGTTTTCCGATCACCGGACACTACCGGTGGTTTGCAGAGAAAAAATAGGTCCTACAATTTCTTCTCCATGAAGAGGGCCTGACCCATCGCGGGGTCCAGCTCGTAGCCCTGAAACCCGTATTGTTCATAGACGTGCTTGGCGACGGTGTTTCCTTCGAGAACTTCGAGGGTGATCTTGCAGCAGCCAAGGGAACGGGCGACTTTTTCGACCTCTGACATAAGGCCCTTGGCGAGCCCCCGACCCCGATAGGCGGCAGTGATGGCGAAGTCGTGAATGTTGAGAATAGGCAGGCAGGCAAAGGTAGAAAAGGCCTCGAAGCAGATGGCGACGCCCACCGGAAAATCATTATCCATTGCCAGGACAAGGTGACAGCTGGGGCGGGCAGCGAGTTTGGTGACGAGGTTCCTTTTTGTTTCCTCCGGCAGCCCTTCGCCGCCTCCGGTGATGCCGGATGCGTATTCATTCATGAGAGAAATGAGAGCCTCCCGATGTTGGGCGTTGGTGAAATCGGGAGCAAAGAAGCGAACCATCCTTGTACGTAAAAATTCCCCCCTTGAAGTGCAAGGGGGGAATTTTTGACGCGGGAGGGTTATTGGAGCTTCTCCAGAGCTTCCCTGGCCTCTCGTGAAACTTCTGAAACAGGGGCTTGGGTCAAAGATGCCTTGAAGAATTTTTTTGCCGCCCCTCTGTCCCCCCCGTCCCGGGCAATGAGTCCGGCATGGTATTGCATCGCGGGATATTTGACCCCCACGGCTAGCGCGCGGTCCATTTGATCCCGCGCCTCGGAAAATTTTCCATTGGCGTGAAGCGCAAGGGCATAGGCCCAAAGCGTGCGGAAGTCCTGCCGGTTACCCATTTCAATCCGGGCGATGCGAAGGGCTTCGGCGGGTTTGCCGGCGAACTCAGCATAATACTCGGTCAGCTCGCGGTTGGCGTTGTCGACGTTGGTGGATTCGTTCAGGGCACCCTTCTCAAATTCCGCAAAGGCCTTTGCTGCCTCGTCATCTTTGCCGGCCCTCTTCAAGGCTTTGGCGAGGTAGTATTGATTCTCGGGATGAGGAGCGGCTTCGAAATGCCGGCGATGGAGAGCCAGTGCGCGGTCGAAATCCCCTTGGGCAGTGCGCACTTCAGCAAGGTTGAACAGGGCGTAGTGGTAGTCGGGAAAGAGCTTAAGCGCTTCCTGATGGGCGGCATCGGCAGCCTTCAACTCGTTCTTCAAAAGGAAAAGGTGCCCGAGATGGGTCAGGAGCCAGGCGCGGTCTTCAAGCTCGGCAGGGCGGATGCGGTTAAAGGCCTTTTTCATGAGATCAATGGCTCCATCAAAGTCGCCATAGTGCTCACGAAGGTAGGCCGCACGCGTGAGTCCGGGAGCGCCGCCGGGATCCATATCGAGAGCCCACTGCGCAGCGGTTTCAGCTTCCGCGTAGTTGCCGGTCTCGATGGCGGCATCGGTTTGCATCGCATGAACCATGGCGTCATCACCGGCGCGTTTGGCAAGCTCGCGGGATTTGCCAAGGGCCTTTTGGAATTCATGTTGGCCAAGGAGAATCCACGCTTCGGCTTTGAGGGCCGGAAAATTGTTGGGTTCCAGTTGAAGGGCCTTTTCAACGGCCTCCATTCCGGCGGAATAGAATTCGCCATCGGCAGTCTCGCGGGCACGGGCGGCATAGGCCATGGCGAGGGGGGCGTAGAGATCGGCCTTCTCCGGTGAGGCTTCCACCCGTTTGGTGGCAGCGGCAATTTTAAGCTCGGCAGGAGAGAGATTCTCCTGCGCGGAAAGGAAGGTGCTCGCGAGCGCGAGCGCCCCGGCGATTGAAAGTTGAAGTGAAGTCATTGGACGGATCGTAAAATTGGGTTTGAGAAAAATGGGGGAGGCCCCGAAGCGCCTCCCCCATCATGTTGCTATGGCATGTGCTCAACAGTTGGGATTCGGATATGATTAGTTTCCGCGTCCACTTGGAGCGCTACCGAGGTAAGGGAAGGTGGTCCGATACGCGGTGTCATTGGAGTTCACTCCATCACCGAGCATGTCATTGACTCCGGCGGTGAAATAATCCCCATCAGCGGCAGGGGTGCCCCCGGCTAGGACTCCACCAACGACGACGCGCAGGGCGATGTCAGTGACATCGTCAAAAAGACGGCGACCATTTGGAAATCCGGCACTATCACCAGCGATGAATCCCAGGCGGCTGGCATTTGCAACCGGAGTGGCAGGAATCGTCAGATTGAGTCGGAGGAGATCGGCAATGGGACCGGGATGATCCGAGTTCGCGGCGATGGGCGGAATATATTGAACCAGTGGGAAAAGGTCCGTGCGCGGAGGTGCGGGGATCCCCAGTGCTCCACCGTAAAGGGCATTTGCCACGCGGGCCACAACCGGATCGGTGACGAAGTCAGCGAACTGGGCGTCGTTGAGGGGCTGGTCCATGCTGAATTTGTTCTTCATGCCGGTGCCGATAATGAGCTCGTTGATCAACGGATTGCCCATGCGCTGAATTTGGCGGAACGTTCCGGAGCTGCGGGCGTCAAAGGGAGCGCGTCGCACGGTGACCCGTGGGCGTGAGGTGGTCGCCCAAATCCCAAGGGTATCGGTAATTTCCGGTCCGCCGGCTGTGGCCGCGAGCACGGAAATAGGAACTTCAAGTGCGATCGCGTTGACGGCATAGCCGGCAACGTAGTCGGGAGCATAACTGGTAGTGGCTGCATCTTCGGCAGCAGTCATCACTCCGGGGATACCACTGGCTCCGGTGCGGAAGTTCACCGTGTCGAAAGCACCACCCAGATCGATCCAAAATGGATCATCAACCGTTCCCACGAACGATGACACTCCGGAGGTGAGTCCGGTATAGGTTCCCGCGGTGAAAAGGGCTTCGTAGTCCATTGTTCGGGGTCCGACGTTGGCCGGCACTGCATGCAACGGGCCTCCACCAACGATGGAAGTCTCACCGGATGCGGTAATCATGGAAATGGTGTAGGTTTGAATCTGACCCAAACCGGCATCTGAAAATTCATCAATGCGGTCAGGCACCACGGGGGAACCGACCGTGCTCGCTCCAGCTGAATTGGGAGGTGAATTGGCAGGAGCATTTGCCCCCCCGGCGATTCCCGCCATGGTCGTGAAAACATTGGGAAGACGTTGCTCGGTGGTGAAACGAAACTGAAACGTTACGTCGGCCTGGGCATCGTTGTTGTTGTCCACCTTGATCTCATAACTGATGTCATCATCGAAGGGAAAATAGTTCGGGCCGTTGCCCGGCTCAAGGAGCGGGTCAACACACATGATGAGAGTGACCGTGTCGGGATCGTTGCCGGGATCTGCGTCGCCATCATAGCTTCTGAAAGCGAAGATGTCGGTGATATCGGCCTTGTGATCGAGCGCGGTAATGGGCGCTTCGCGATGGTTCGCCGCCATTGCCTGTCCGGCAATGAGGGGAATGGTGCTGACGAGTGCGGCAGCAGATGTTGCGTATTTTCTTTTCATATTTTTAGCGTTGATTTGAGAAGGTTTGCATCGGTGCGGCCTACGAGGCTTTTTCGATGCGGAAAAAATGGGATCTGCCGAGCTCGGCGATGTTGAATTCCACCCGCCCGTAGCCCCCGGAATCAGTCATGATTGATCCCCCGGAGGGTGAAATGATGGTGGGAAAGGAGCCTCCTGGCACCGGAGCTGCCTTGATGACATGCATGGAAGACGGGTCGGAGGTGAACTCGATGACGTAGGTCACAGGATCCAACAGACCTGCATTTTTGACCACGACCGGAGCTGGAGGCGCCGTCTCTTCGAGCTGAAGGGAGATGGACCCGAGGGAAGCCACAATACCTGCCGCATTGACGTCATTTCCTCCGTCGATAACCGCATCGAACTCGATGATGATGTCGTTCGACGGGGAGAAGGTTGAAGTCGAATCCGGCTCCATGATGCCCTCGGGCGCAACAAAGGAAAAGAGGGTGGCGAGTGAATCTCCGTTCGATCGGAGATCGATCAGAGTATCCACGCCTGCATTGGAATTTTCTCCAACAGTGGCGTCGAAAAGCGAGAGGGAGGCACGGTTTACAAACACCCCGGAAACCCTAAAGGAAAAGCGAAGTTGAAAAAAATCCTCGGCAGTGACTCCATCCATCACCTCGAAACGAAATCCCGGTTGGCCGGGGCTCGTGACAGGAACAACGTCAATAAAGTCGCTGAAGAATCCGGTCGCTCCTTCTTGCAAAGGGAGAAGTTGGAAATCAGAAAAGAGGGCGTTTCCAATGATCACTCCGGTATCAAGCTCAAGGTACTCGGCAAGCGATCCTTCAAAGGCTGGCGTCTGGGCGGAAGCGATTCCCGAAAGCCCGAACATCATGCCCGCCAAGCCGCTGATCCGCCCAAGGTTCAAACGGCGGGCGGCGGGACATGATGCCAGGTTCATTGCAGTATTGTCGGTTCAGGGTGAACATGCAGTGAAAACCTAAGAGCGGCGGCGGCGGCCGATCAGTGCAAGGCAACCCACTCCGGCGAGAAGTGTGGCCCCGGGCTCCGGAACCACCTCGCGGGTAATTGAGTTGATGCTGAAAGAGACGCCCGGATCAATGGTCTCAAAATCAAAGGTAAGGGAGTCCAGCGATCCGAAGTCGACCCCTCCGTTTACAAATGCCGGATCATCAAAGGAGAAGGAGTAAAATCCACCGGTGGTCAGCGCGGGAATCGCGGCCTGCGCCATGCTTCCATCGCTGTCCGAGACCGTAAGACGGAGGTCAAGCGCCCCACCGGAAATACTTGCCAGGTCCACGCGGAGAAAATTCCAGTTGGTATTGAAGTCTGCTCCTCCCAGCCCGGCCGAACCTGCTCCATCATATCGGAGATTGAGAGAACCAAGAGCGTCAGGACTATCAGCGGAAACGGCGAGCACGATGGCACCATTGGTTCCCACAGGTCCCGGCCCAACGGGAGCATTTACCGAGGCAGTGAGGGATCCAAGGTCAGCGGTCAAGACGACTTCGCGCTCGCCACCCAGGAGATTTCCACCGGCTCCGGTTTGAATGGCACTGTTGGTGGCATCGGTTGCGCTGAGGCTGAATCCGCCATCGCTGATGAAGTCAACGTGGTTGGCATGGGCCGACGCAAGCGCGAGGGACGAGAGGGAAAGAATGCGGTAGTTCATAATTTTAGTGATCGGTTGGTGCCAGTCGCACCTGCTTTCGAAAGATTCATTGCAAGCAACGAAGAAGTCCGGAGACCGGATGCAACAAATGAGCCTTTTTCCATAATCCGGTTTCCCCGACCCTTCGTTGACTGGGTCGATGAGCGGCTTCAGGTCAGGCGCTTCAAAGAAGCGGGGAAGTTTTCCCTTGTCCTTAATCAATTCATCAACGAGAGATCCAAGATGGCCAAACCGGAATCCTGTCTTACCCAAAAACCGCGTTCTGCACTGAAATGGGTCACGTTGGCAGCGTTGTGCACGACCGCGTTCTTCGCTGTTGTGGTCTTCCCGCCAAGGGATGCTGAAGACAACGGGGTAGCTCGCGAAGCAGACCAACAATTGAAAATCGTGGCACGGACAGATCCGGAATTCCCCGGTAGTGCCTCGTTCACAAAGCACACCCAATCTGCCAAATCCGGACTCCTGAAAGGGGAAAATCTACACGATGAAGTCCAGGGGGTCATCGACAGTAAGGGGCCTGAAAAGGCGGCCAACATCCTGCGTGACCGATACCGGGCGACTCCGGCCATCCAAAGACAGGCCATTGAACTGGTCGCTTCCACTTGGGCGGAATTAGCTCCACGTGAAACCTGGAAATGGATAGCGGACAACCTTGTCGAAAATGAGTCCTCGGTGACTGAAGAGGAAAAAACCAAGCTGTGGCGCGCGGCTGTGAGTGGCTACATCGGCGGAGCAGTGGTCAGCGATCCGGAGAGCGCGGCCGGCGCGGCCGAACTGTTGGAACCCACGACAGACGCCACCGATGATAAAATTCTACGGGAGTATCCCGGCGATCCGGGGAGACCGAAGGATCCGGATTTTTTGACCAAAGAGCGATAGTTTGCCCACTGCCGGCCCATCTCTCCCACTCTTTGCAATCTTTACACGCCACTGCCCGTAGAGCTTTACATGGCTCCGTTCCGTACTCCTCTTATCACACTTCTTTCCTTCGGCATTCTTGGCACTCCACTCATCGCCGGGCCCGATCAGGAAGCTCCCCCCAAAGCGTTAATCGATGGCACCGGACCCGGGTGGAAACCACTCGGGGAAGCCGACTTCGTCAACGTCAACTGCAAGCCCGATACCTGGACCTGGAAAGAGGGTCACGCCTTTTGCACCGGCCAACCCGTCGGTGTCATCCGCTCCAAGGCTCCCATCAAAAACTTCGAACTCGTCTGCGAATGGATGCACAAAAAAGATGCCGGAAATTCAGGCGTCTTCCTCTGGGCCAGTGAGGATTCCATCAAAAAACTCGAAGCCGGCAACGGCCTGCTTCCCGATGGCATTGAAGTCCAGGTTCTCGACCTCGGATACGCCGCCCAATACGAAAAGCAGACCAAAAAACCCGCCGACTGGTTCACCTCCCACGGCGACGTCTTCCCCACCGGACCCGCCAAAATGACCCCCTTCCCACCCGTCGCCCCCAACGGCAAACGCAGCTTCCCCAGCAAAAATCTCACCAAAGGAATCAACCGGTGGAACCACTACTACATCCGTGCCATCAACGGAGAAGTGCGCCTCTGGGTCAATGGCGAGGAAGTCTCCGGCGGAACCAACTGCGACCCCGCCAACGGCTACCTCTGCCTCGAGTCCGAAGGCTCACCCATCGAATTCAAAAACATCCGCCTTCGCATCCTCCCCTGATCAGCGGATGATCGGGGGCAAACTGTTCCGCGATGATTCCAACCGTGCTCTGGACGCCACCGCAGTTTGAGCCTAGTCTGACGCGTGTCCCCTTTCAATCGAGTCCTCTGGCCCCTGCTCATCGTCCTCATCGGTTTTGCAGGTCCTCTCACCGCGCAGGAGAACAAGGACGCACCGGCCGATGCCGCACCGGAACTCAGCGATCAGCAAAAAACGCTCATCCTTCTCAACAAACGGCTCCTCCAACTCAGAGCCGACCTCAAGACTCTTCCCAAAAAATCATCCTCCCTCACTAAGGATGAAATCCTCCTCGAAGAACAACGTCTCAAGGAAGAAGTTCAGGAAACCCGCGACGAAATCTCAAAAATTGCCACCGGCGTCGACCTTTCCTCACTCGACGGCGTCAATGAGGAAGCCCTCGACCTCGCACGCGAGTTCTCCCTCGCCGTCGAACCCCTCATCCGTGAGTTTAAAGAGGTCACCTCCGACCAAAAGGAAACCGAAAAACTCCGCCAGGATGTCGGCATCCTCACCGCCCAGTCAAACGCGGCAGAAGCCGCCGTCCAGAATCTAAAGGCCACCCTCGGGGAAACCACAGACCAGGATCTCAAAGCCACCCTTGAAGACGAACTCACCCGCTGGGAGAAGCGGGCTCTGGAGCTCAGCACCAAGGTCCAGGCAACACGGTTTCAGCTGGAAGAACGCCTTCGCAACAAACCCACCATCCTTCAGGCTCTCTCCGACACCGTAGCCAACTTCTTCCGCAGCCGGGGGGCCCACCTCCTGTTCGCCCTCGCCGTATCAATCGCCATCTTCCTCCTCCTGCGCCTTGCCGGTCGATCCATCACCCGACTCCGCTCCAAAAAACAGGAACGTCACGTCACCTTCACCGAGCGCCTCCTCAGTCTCTCATACACCATTTTCACTCTCCTTGGGGCCATCGGAGCCTTTCTCCTGACCCTCTGGCTCGCAAACGATTGGGTCCTGCTCACCCTCGCGATCCTTCTTATCCTTGGCGCCATTTGGGCCGGAAAAAATACCGTTTCCCTCTATTTCGAACAAGCCAAGCTCATGCTCAACCTCGGAACCGTGCGGGCATGGGAGAGAGTCGTTTACGAGGGGATCTCCTGGGAAGTCCAGCGAATCGCTCCCTACACCACCCTCTGCAATCCCCAGCTCGATGGCGGCATGATCCGGCTCCCCCTGAGAGACCTCCAAGACCTCCACTCACGGCCTACCAGCGAAAGCGAACTTTGGTTTCCCTGTGGCAAGGATGACTGGGTGGAACTTTCCGACGGAACCTTCGGCAAGGTCATCCAGCAGACTCCGGACTACGTCCACCTCGTCAAACTCGGCGGCACCCGCATGGTCATCCCCACGGCCGATTTCCTCTCTCTTCACCCTCAGAATCTCTCCAAGAACTACCGCATCCAGGTCATCTTTGGGATCGACTACGCCCATCAGGATATCGCCACCACCACCGTTCCTAAAATCTTCGAGGAAGCTCTCCGACAGGAATATCTCGAACTATTGGGCAAGGACCAGGTCTTCAGCATCCGGGTCCTCTTCACCTCCGCTGGCGCTTCCTCGCTCGACTACCGCATCATCATCGATCTCACCGGCGAACTCGCTCCCAGGCGCTCCGCTCTCCGTGATCTTGCCAGCACCGTATGTGTCAATGTCTGCAATGAACAAGGATGGGCCATCCCCTTCACACAGATCACGATCCATCAGGCGGATGCCACTGCGAATTAGGACAACGGGTCGCAATTCTGACCTCAGCCACGACGACGGCCCAAAAGAGAAACCGGGGCCATCAACAGCAAGAACACCGCGGAGGGCTCTGGCACCGTCACGAAAACATCACGGATGGCGTCGAAGCTTTCGGATGTAAAACTACTCGCCTCAATGACCTGAAGATCCGGATCATCCACCATAAAATCCACCCCGTTGGGATTCCATCCCGATCCCACCCCGATGACAATCGGAACAATATCCCGGGTCTCAAGCGTGTCCCTGATTCCATTCATCTGGGCTGGTCCGAGACTGCCAAAACTCCCGTCGGTCACAAAGAACATCAACTTGGGAGTTTCGGCCGCGCTCTGACCATCAAAAAGTGATCCTGCAAAGTTGATCCCCGCCACCAAATCTCCCGCCTGGCCCGGATTAAAGATCAAGTTCCGCGCCACATTCGCAGCCACACCACGGTCCTGATTATCGGTGAATTGATGGGCTACGGTCCCGCTTGTGGTAAAATGGGCAATCGCTACTCGCTCCGATTCAGACAGCCCCGTTTCAATCACGCTCGCCGCAAATTCGATCCCTTGATTCCAGCCCGCATTGCCGACTGATCCACTCGCATCATGGAGAAAAAGAATATCCTGTGCATACCCGGTAGAGATACCGGTAACCACGATCAACAAAGGAAAAGCAGCACGCATTTTGTTCAAGAGTTTTAATTATATGGTTTTATGGATATTCTTCAATGTCCGATTACTTCTCCCTCAATTCATGCCTCTCTTTTCCCAATGAAAGCACAGCCAAACCTTCGTTTTCCCGCCACCATGCCCCACACCTGACCAATCACTTCCAGCCCCTGCTTAAGCAATGGTGCGACGAGCCATTCCGACTCTTCTTCCCACTCGGCTTTTGCGCCTCCATCATCGGCGTCCTTCTTTGGCCAGCCTACTATCACGATCTCATCACCTTCTATCCCTTCGAAGCCCACGCCCGCCTCATGGTCCTCGGCTTCGCCGGCTCTCTCATCACCGGTTTTCTGGGCACGGCCGGACCACGCCTGATCGGCAGCGCCCCTTGGTCCCTCTTCGAATTGATATGGCACAGCAGCATCGCCACCACGGTCATCCTCCTCCTTTGCTTCAATCACATCACCCCTGCCGATCTCTGCACCGGCTTTTGGTTCCTCGGCATCCTCGGCAGCATACTCTTCCGCCTCCTTCTGGATCGTCACGATGTCCCTCCCCCCGGCCTCCCCCTCGCTGCCCTCGGCCTTCTCCTCACCGCCCTTGCCGCCTTTACCCTCAGCCTCCACCCCATCATCCGCCTCAGCCATCCCGTCTATTCGTTCTGGCGCTTAACCTACTTTCAGGGCCTCCTCTGGCTTCCCATCCTCGGCGTCGCCCCCTACCTCCTCCCTCGCTTCTTCAACCAATCCTCACCCCATTCCTTCAACGAATCCCTCACCATCCCCACCGGTTGGAAACCCCTCTTCGTCCGCACTCTCGCCATCGGTCTCCTCTTCCTCGCCACCTTCGCCATCGAGGGCTGGGTCCACCCCGCCGCCGGCCTCGCCCTCCGCGGCCTCATCGTCGCAGCCTCCCTTTGGACTTCGGTCCCCGGCCTCTTCTCCCTCCAAAAAATCTCCGCCCTCGCCACCGCAACCCGCTGGGTCCCTCTCTGCGCTCTCGGCGGTTGGCTCCTCGCCTCCCTCTACCCCGCCCAACGCATCGGCATGATGCACCTCATGTTTATCGGTAGCGCCGGACTTCTCATGCTCTGCGCCGCCACCAGAGTCATCCTCGGCCACAATGAACGCCACGATCGTCTCGCCACTCCCATGCGCTGGTTCCATCTCCTCACCGGACTCGTCCTCCTCACCGCCGCCACCCGCCTGACCTCCGACTTCATCCTCACTGTAAGAATCACCCATTTTACCTACGCTTCCATCCTTTGGGTCGTCATCGTTCTGTTCTGGCGTTGGAAATTACAACGCGAACTCCTCGCCCCGCGCGATCAGGACCCCGCCCCAAAGCGCAAATGCCCCCGCCGCCCCACTTCCAACCCATGAATTCCCAACCTCCACGACCCGATCTCATCGATCGCGACGGCATCGAACTTCTCGTCAATTCGTTCTATGATACCGTCCGCGAAGACGACCAACTCGGCTTCATCTTCGATCAACTCGCCAAGGTCAACTGGGACGCCCACCTCCCAAAAATGTACTCCTTCTGGGAAACCGTCCTCTTCCGCAGCGGCGGCTACAAGGGCAACCCCATCGCCTCCCATGCCAAGCTCCTCCCCCTGACCGATCTCGGGAAAGACAAATTCGATCACTGGCTCGCCCTTTTCGAAGCCACCGTCGATCAACATTTTGCCGGTGAAAATGCCGACCACATCAAGCGCTGCGCCGCTGACATGGCGAATGTCATCTTTAGCAAAATCAACAACGTCCCCGACCCCCGCTTCGACCCCGCCAACCTCACCCCCGAACAAAAAGCCCGCTACGCCGCCTACCGAAAAAACCCGGAAAGCGAACAATAGAAAACCCGGTCCCTCAAAAGAGACCGGGTTTCCCACAAAAAACATCCACTGAAACAATTAACGGCGCCGGCGGAATCCCAAAAGGATTCCCAATGCACCTAACAAAGCTGAAGAAGGCTCGGGTACGGCCTCCGTCGTCACCGTCGAAAACGCAAACCCCACCGGATTGGTCTGGGTCTGGCGCGAGACATCCAAGGTGAAGCTATTTAAGAGAGCCACATTCCCAAGAGCCACGAATGGCGAGTAGTTCGTGATCGCCCCATCGTGATAGGCCGTATCACCCACCAGCCCGCGTTGAACCTCCTGCAAATTGCTATCCCAAGCGCCACCCGATGAGCCAAAACTAAACTTCGGCCCGCGAATCGAACCCGCTGTCCCGGCAATCTTGAGACCCTCAAAACTCACTCCACTGGGGAGGGAAAAGGTGAGTTGCCCGCCTCCCGAACCGATCGCCAGACTACCAAATCCACCGGATTCGGTAGATAAACCCTGATCGCCAAAGTCATAAAAATCACCTGCCGAAATCGGCTCCGTCCCTGTCACAGTCAGAAGGCCCCCTCCGGGTAGCAATGTGGTTAAAGTACTCGCGTCCACCTGGGTCCAATTCGAAACCCATGTTTGTGCAGATGCTGAAATTTGAAGTGCTAGTAGCACAACGATCGACCCCCCGGTTGTTTTCATACGCCGCAAAATCTCACATACAGCCCATCTTGTAAAGATTTCTTTACTATTTAGATATGCTTTCTAATTCACCCTTTCAAAACAAGTGAGATCCTCGGGTTTCATACCATCTGCTTCAAAAATTCCCAATACACTGGATGGGATATCTCAACTCACGCACTCCGGATTCAACTTCGACCTTCAACTACCCATCCGATTTCCAAATCTCGCGTCCCTTCCCAAAGGGGCAATCATCCGAAAATCAAGGCGGCTTAAGCAATAAATTGGGAGTAACTTGATTTGAGAGTTTGCCCGCTCCGATTTTTGACCAAACTTGGCGCATGAGAATTCTTCTCTTCTTGTTCACCTCCCTTGGTCTCCTCCACGCCGAATCCTCTCTTTGGCTCCGCTATCCCGCCATCTCTCCGGATGGCAATACCATCGTTTTCACCCACGGGGCCGACCTCTACACCGTCCCCAGCACCGGCGGCGAAGCCACCCAGCTCACCCAACACATCACCCGGGAATACCACCCCGTCTGGTCTCGCGACGGCCAATGGATCGCCTTCGCCTCCGACCGCCACGGAAATGACGACGTCTTCCGCATCCCCGCCACCGGGGGAGCAGCCGAACGCCTCACCTTCCACTCCAATGACGACATCCCCTGGGCCTTCACCGCCGATGGTAAAAATGTCCTCTTCAGCTCCGCCCGGCTCGACTCCGCCGCCAACCTCGACATCCCCAACCGCCGCATCGGCGAACTCTACCAGGTCTCCGTCGACGGCGGGCAACCCGTCCAACTCCTCACCACCCCGGCCGAATACCTCAGCCTCTCACCCAACGGCGCACACCTCCTCTACCATGATCGCAAAGGCTACGAGGACGACTGGCGTAAGCACCACCAATCCTCCGTCACCCGTGACCTCTGGCTCTACGACCTCACAAAAAACTCCCACCGCAAGCTCACCAACTTCCCCGGCGAGGACCGCAACCCCGTCTGGATCAATAACGAGGATTACCTCTACCTCTCGGAACAAAGCGGCTCCTTCAACATCTGGCAAAGCTCCCTCAAAAAGGACAGCCAACCCAAAAAAATCACCGCCTTCGACAAGCACCCCGTCCGCTTCCTCACCCGCTCGGATAAAGGCCAACTCGCCTACAGCTTCCATGGCGGCCTCTACCTCCAGGACAACATTTCCGCCCAACCCCGGAAGCTCAACATCACCATCCGCAACGATGCCAAGGTCAACAGCAGCATGGTCTCCATGTCCGAAGCCATCACCGAAATGGTCGCCTCCCCGGATGGAAAGGAAATCGCCTTCATCGCCCGTGGCGAAATCTTCGTCACCTCCGTCGACCACCAAACCACCCGCCGCATCACCAACACCCCCGAGCAAGAACGCACCGTCGACTTCCACCCCGACGGCCGCAAGCTCGTCTACGCCTCCGAGCGCAACGGCAGCTGGAACCTCTACACCTCGGAGATTGACCGCGAGGAAGAAAAACACTTCTACCTCTCAACCGTCCTCACCGAAAAACCCCTCCTCACCACAGACGACGAAACCTTCCAGCCCCTCTACTCCCCCGATGGAAAATCCGTCGCCTACCTCCAGGACCGTGAACACCTCATGATCCTCGATGTCGAATCCCGAAAATCCATCCAAATCCTCGGCAACGACCGCACCTACTCCTACTCCGATGGCGACATCGGATACCAATGGTCCCCCGATAGCAAAAGCCTCGCCGTCATGGCCCTCCAGAAAAACCGCTGGGCCGAAAACATCTTCCTCCTCTCCGCTGATGGAAAAGGCGACATGGTCGACCTCACCAAAAACGGCTACTACGACTTCAACCCCCAGTGGGCCTGGAACGGCGAAGCCATCCTCTGGACCTCCAACCGCCACGGCAAAAAAGCCCACGGCAGCTGGGGCTTCCACTTCGACGTCTACATCGGCTTCCTCACCAACCGCGCCCACCGCCTCTCCAAACTCAGCGAAGCCGAGCGCGAGCTTATCGATGACGAAGCCTGGGAAAAACTCTTCGAAGAAGAGAAAAAGCACGACCCCCAGGGCCTCGTCGATCGCACCGAGCGCCTCACCATCCACTCCACCAACCTCGCCGGCTCCGCCCTCTCCCCCAACGGACGCGAGCTCTACTACATGAGCGAAGACCGCGGAGAACACCAAATCTGGGTCCACCGCCTCTACAAAAACGAAACCGAAATCCTCACCACCATCGGCGGGGCGGATGACGATCGCGCCCCCTCCAAGGTCATGATCGGAAAGAAGGGCGAAAAGCTCTTCGTCCTCTCAGCCGGCCGCCTCTACGAGGTCGACATCAAAGGCGGCAAAGCCACCCCACTTCAGAAATCCGGTGAAATGAACATCGATCGCGCCGCCGAACGCCGCGAAATGTACCAACACGTCTGGCGTCAGGTCCGCGAAAAATTCCACCGCACCGACCTCCACGGAGTCGATTGGGACTTCTACGGAGATGAGTACGAGAAATTTCTGACGTCCATCAACAACAACTACGACTTCGTCGAAATGCTCAGCGAACTCCTCGGCGAGCTCGATGCCTCCCACACCGGCGCCCGCCACTACCCCAAGTATGGCTCCGCCGACCAAACCGCCTCCCTCGGCATCTTCCCCGATCCCTCCTATCAGGGAGTCGGCATCAAAATCCTCGAAGTCATCGGCGGCTCCCCCCTCGCCCTCCTCGATGACCCCATCACCCCCGGCACCGTCATCACCGAGATCAACGGCGCCCCCATCGCCGCCGGAGAAAACATCGCCAAACGCCTCAACCGCCTCGCCGGAAAACGCATCCTCCTCACCATGACCGACCCCAAGGGCAAGAAGATCGAAGAAATCATCCGCCCCATCAGCCTCGGTCAGGAAGGCGAACTCCTCTACAAACGCTGGGTCAAACGCATGCGCGCCGAAACCGAAAAAATCTCCAACGGCCAGATCGGCTGGGTCCACATCCGCGGCATGGATGACGGCTCCTTCCGCAGCCTCTTCTCGGAAGTCTTCGGCTACCACTCCGATAAAAAAGCCCTCATCGTCGACACCCGCTTCAACGGCGGCGGCTGGCTCACCGAAGACCTCACCTCCTTCCTCAGCGGCGAAGCCTTCCTCCGCTTCTACCCCCGCGAACAGGAAAAACTCGGCGGCGAGCCCCTCTTCCGCTGGGACCGCCCCTCCGCCGTCATCATGGGAGAAGGAAACTACTCCGACGCCCACATCTTCCCCTACGCCTACAAAACCCTCGGCATCGGCAAGCTCGTCGGCATGCCCGTCCCCGGAACCGGCACCGCCGTCTGGTGGGAACGCCTCATCGATAAGGAAGTCCTCTTCGGCATCCCCCAAACCAGCACCCTCGACACCCAGGGCCGGTACCTCGAAAACACCCAACTCGAGCCCGATATCAAAGTCGCCAACACCCCCGAGAACCGCGCCGCCGGCCAGGACAAACAACTCGCCGCCGCCGTCAAACACCTCCTCTCCCTCCCGGATGCCAAGCCATGGCCGAAGCCTCCGAAAAAGTGACCGAAGTCGTCTGCGCCGTCATCATCCCCGATGGCCGTGCCCTCGCCTGCCAACGCCCCCCCGATAAAGCCGAGGGCGGTAAATGGGAATTCCCCGGCGGAAAGGTTGAATCCGGCGAAGACTTCGCAGCCGCCCTCCGCCGCGAGATCGAAGAAGAACTCGGCCTCGTCATCATGGTCGAGGAACCGCTCCCACCCGTGGAGCACAACACCATCCGCCTCCGCCCCTACCGCTGCCAAATCATCGGCGGACAACTCACCCTCCACGAACACCTCGAAGCCCGCTGGGTCAACTCCTCCGAAGCCAGCTCCCTCGACTGGGCCGATGCCGATCTTCCCATCCTCAAGACCCTCGAGCTCCTGGGATAACCTTCCCGGTTGTCTTCACAGCCCATGGGAAAGACGACAACTCACTCAAAGAACACCGCGATTTCCGATGGGAGTTCGTCATAACGATAAACTTCGACCCTGGAATCTGAATAGCCAACCACAATATCGTTTTGTCGATTGGGTCGGGGACTCACTATGACCGGGAAGATTTCCTCATCGATCATTCGCCCACCTCCCGGATAGAGCCAAGGAATCGACTCATCGCGTCCGTAACGACAAAAAACATCCGGGTACTCCAACCCGGAAGCATCATTAGCCACCGCGTCGCTTAGCGAGGAAGGAAGTTGTTGATCCGAGTCCTCTACAAGCAAATAGAGCCTCACCATAAACATATTGGCCGCCCTTTGCTGTTGGGTTGTTTGCCGCAATTCTCTGCTGCTTACCATGATTTCGTTTGTCGCCAGCCAAGCCGTTTGATGCACGATTCCGGTCATGGCAATCGAAGTGCCAAACATCGAAAGGAGGAGAAAAGAAAGATACGTGGTGTATCGAAAACTCCACGGAGCCGGAAGTGCCTCAACATGCTCGGCGATCCACTTAAGAAATTGATGGCTGAAATAGAGCGCCAAAGCGAGGGCCGCGCCTCCACAGAGGATCATCTCCACATTGTAACTCACTTGGGGAAGAACTTTGATTGGGTAAGTAGCCCAACCGGATGCCAATACCCAGACTGTCTCAAAAAGCCATTGCCCGATGACCGCCATCAAAAACAGGAAAACGATCCCCCCGACGATCAGAACGAGAAGAAAACTAAAGACTCTTCCTGCAGATGTTTTCATCGCTTCCTCTGGAGTTCACGTTGAATTCTCTCGTGAGACCACTTCTGAATCTCACCGTTCTTGAGAATGACGTAGCGTTTTTTTCCCGCCGTCATTGGCTCGCTGACAAGGATCTCTCCTCCGGTTCCCGGAGGGTAGAAAATGCAGTAGCCACTTCGATCAGGAAGTCGCCAAGCGTCCCTGTTGATTGCCGGGTCCAATCGATCAGCGGGATAATTTCCATCGTGATTGGCTGCATATTCCCACAGCAATCTTTTCAATTCCCCTAGATTCGCCCGCCGTGCTTCTTCGCTGTTGCTGAGCTTGTAGGTGATCCCTTGTTTCTCCCAAGCACCTGGCGTCATCAACTCACGCGCGCCCGAGATCATCGTGAGAATGACATACATGAAAAGTCCGCTCACCAACATAAGACACAGCGCTTTTCGAAAGTTGATAACTGGGATTGCCGGAATGCCCTTGGCGAGCCGATTCCATAAAAACTTCACCACAAAAGTCAGAACAAGATACCCTACGATAAAGAAAGAAATGACCTCCATGCGTGCCTCCGCAAGGTCCGTAAGAACAATGGAAGTCATGCCTCCCTGCGCTACTCCCGTAGAGAGGAGGAGGAGGAAGAAAAGGCGGCGCAACATGCTGGGTAAACGTGCGGAATTGAGTGATCTGTTTCAAGATCGAATCTTGAATCCGGAAAGTGATCTCAGCCCTTAATGACGAGTCGGATAAAATTGCAACTTCCATAATTCTTCGACAAACAGCAGGCCACCTACCAGGCATATCCACGATTCTGAATGGTGACTTCCCAACAATAAACGCACCTGCGAGCCTCCACCACAGATGCTCACCTCCCTCCCCACCACCCTCGGCCCCGAAAGCCGACGCCTCCTCCACGGCCGGGGCGGACACTTCCCGGGCCTCGAGCACGTTGCCATCGACTGGTTCGCCCCCGTCCTTCTCCTCACCCTCTATGTCGAAAAGGAAACCAACTCCGACCTCATCTCGGAGCTCACCGCATTCGCAAAAACCAACCCGGAAGTCACCACCCTCGTCGTCCAGGAACGTCACCTCCCCAAAGGCCCCAAGGGAACCCTCTACGGCGAACTCCCATCTCAACCCATCGCCACTGAGACCGGACTCCACTACCACCTCTCGCTCGACCGAAACCAAAATCACGGCTTCTTCCTCGATATGAAACCCGGCCGCGATTGGATCCGGGCCCACGCTTCCGGCAAACGCGTCCTCAATCTCTTTGCCTACACCTGCTCACTCTCCGTCGCCGCCCTCGCCGGCGGAGCGGACTCCGTTGTTAATCTCGACATGGCCAGCGGCGCGCTCGCCACCGGACGCAAAAACCACCACCTCAACTTCGACCCCGCGACCTGCCAACGCGCCAGCTACCTTCCCCACGATCTCTTCAAATCCTGGGGCCGCCTCGTCCGCGGCGCTCCCTACGATCTCGTCGTCATCGATCCCCCCTCCAATCAGGGAAAAAGTTTCAAAGCCGAAAACCACTACCCCAAAATCCTCCGCCGCCTCCCCGAACTCCTCACCGACGAGTCCCAAATCCTCGCCTGCCTCAACGCCCCCCATCTCGATGAGTCCTTCCTCACCGACCTCTTCGCCGACTACCAACCCCACGGCCGCCTCCCCTGCGCCCCCGGCTTCGAGGACCAAAACCCCTCAGCCGCACTCAAGTGCCTCCTCTTCACCGGGTAACATCAAACCCCGCCAAACCCTCCACCATCCTCAATTTGTCAACCCGGCCCGGGACTCATCCCGCACATCCTTCCCTTCTTCGGCAAAGACTTTAAAATTCTCCAAATAGCACTGCGACTGCTTCTTCCCTGCCCAGAAAACCGGAAAACGAATTGATGTCTCAATGCCAATCCTCAACCCACCACGATAGCCTGGACAAAGAGGTTGGTTTTCCGGCTATCTCTGGCGGCGCCGTCCAAAAACGATCGGGGCACCGAGGAAGAGTAGAGCTAGAGAGCCGGGTTCGGGAACACCAATGCCCACCACCCCGGTAACCGTCGTGCCGAAGCCATCGAAATTCACCTCTCCGCCATCAATAAGCGTGTTTCTTCCATTCCCTGACGCCTCGTAAGTAAACTCCAGGGAGTTTCGATTGCTCACCTTGTAGAGCACAGCGGCATCCGCTTCACTTTGGTTACCGAAAGTCGTGGCCCCGCCCTGGGTTCTCACGTTATTACCGTCAATGTAACGTCCGCTGAAATGTGATGACACTCCATCATGGGTGATTTCAAGAGCGGTGGATCCGGTGACGGTATAGGTGCCCTCCGTGTGAAAGCTAATATTATCCCAAGCACTTCCGTTGGCCTGGCCATCGATGTCGTAAAACATCAACTGCCATTCGTAGAAGGCCCCCGGGTTGTAGGGGGTCGTGTATCCGGAGTTCTCAAAGAGCGCGAGTTCGAAGCGCACGGCATCACCCACGCCATCCGGCCCGATGTTGATCCGGGCATCTCCGCTTACCGATCCATTGTTGGAGGCATTCTTGGGCGTGATAAAATCCTTTGATTCGATGCGGGCATAGATGTCGGTCGTTCCGTCATTCGCCACCACTCCATACTCCAAATAATCCGGATTCGTCTGGCCGAACGTGACATCCGAAAGACCGCCAAAATCAATGATGAAGCTCTGCCCGACACAAAGCACCGGAGCCAGCCCGAGAAGAATTCCGGAACCCTTCCCCAAGCACAACTCCCTAATTATCATCGATGGAATATAATTAGTTTATTCTAATTATCAACCTTTTTGGTTTACTTGTGCATAGCATGCCTTGCTACCGTTAACGGCGACATGTGTCCGCTCCGCCAGAAGCCAAACCCAGGTCCACAACCAACGCCCTCGTATTGATCGTGTTTGTTTATGCAAAAAAGCGGGCGGAGTCCCATTCCTCAACCCACCACGATGGCTTGGGCGAGGATGTCCTCATTCTTTTGCAATCCCCTAATGTGCCTGCGGTAGACGTGCCCCTTGTCCCAGAGCAGTCCTTTCGATTTCTCCACCTTGGCAAAACTGGCGGCGAGTTGCTGCGATTCCTCCCAACCCTCCCGGCTACTGAGTCCCGCCTTCGGCCACGTTTGTCCATAAAGGGTATGATCAAAACGTTCCTTGGCGTGGACCTTGCCGTCGTGAATATGGACGGTGGGAAAGTAAAGTTCCGCCGTCTTGGCCAACACGGAAGGGAAGGAGAAAGCCATCGGGTGAAGCTTCTGGTTCCCCTTCTTGAGTTTAAAAACCGCAAAACCATATCCGGCATACTGCGGAAGTTGGTCCCAGGTGCCCTCCGGGAGCCGGAAACGGGCATCAAGGCGGGAAAAATCCTTCACGGTGGGAACAAATGAGGCATCAAAAGAACCCACCGAGTGAACCTCAAGCTTAAGGGCCCCGGGTGGTGGGACGGCAAAATCATATGCTCCCTTGGTGCGTGTTTTGGGCCGTGGAAACCCCGCCTTCAGATCACGAAAAAAGTGATCATATTCCGACAAGTCGATGAACTGCACCGCATCCTCCTTCGCAGGCTGCACCACTGGAATGGGAAGGATCATCGCGACATCCGCCGGGGTATCGAGACTCATCTGATACGCGATCGCCTGACGTTCCTTGGTGAGAAAACGGGCAAATATTCTGGTCTCGGATACCGAGTTTACGGGGCCTGAAAAGCAACACATCTCGCCATTGAAGCGATACCGTGCACGAAAGAAACGGCAAAATTTGCCTTATTTTAAACTCAGCGTTTCCCCCACCCGCCTGGCAAGATCAAGATCATGGGTCACCACCACAAGGGTCACCCCTTTCTCCCTCTGGAGCTCAAGGAGGAGATCGATCACTTTGTTACCCGTTTCGCCATCGAGAGCACCGGTGGGTTCGTCGGCAAGAACAAGGGCCGGTTGATTGATGAGAGCACGGGCCACAGCGGTGCGCTGCTTTTCACCGCCGGAGAGCGCGGCAGGACGATGGGTGAGACGATGCCCCAATCCAACACGCTCGAGAAGTTCGGTGGCGCGGGCACGGGTGGTGGCCTCATCCTCTTCCCAGCCACCGGCCAGCCGCGGGACGAGGACATTTTCCAACACCGTAAGCTGGGGAAGGAGCTGGTGGTTTTGGAAGATGAAACCGATCTGGCGATTGCGAAATTTCGCGGACGCCTTCTCGTCGAGTTGGGTAACGTCCTGATCTCCCACCATCACCTCGCCCGAAGTGGGCAAAAGCATCGTCCCCAGAACATTGAGAAGTGTCGTCTTCCCGCTGCCCGAGGGACCAACCACAGACATCGCGGCACCATCCGGCACATCAAAGGTCAGGCCCTTGATGACGGAGACCACTTCGCTGGGAGTCTCATAGTCCACTGAGAGGTCGCGCACGGAAATCATGGTCTGAACCTACGCCACCCTAACTTGTTTTTGAAATGAGAATGTGATCGGAGTCACTCTTTGCAGGAAGGAATCCGCCAAAGCCGGCCCGCTGCTTGACCCGGGAGACCAGGGAAGGGCTGGCGTGGAAGCGCACGAAGGTACGATTCGCCGCTTGGGAGGTCTGTTCGGTGGCCGCAAAAAGTCGGGCCACCCCTTTCTGCAGGTCCCATTCGCATTCGTCACAGGGATCCCAGCCATCCAGCAAAAGCAGATTGTACAAGTCGGATCGCCCTTTTCCCTCGTGATGAATAAAGGTCGCTGTCGCATTGACGGGAGCGGATCGTGGTTGCTCGGGATGCCACGGCTCGGGTCGCCCCGGGCCTCCGCTGCGCTTCCGTTTCCAGACCCGCAGTTGGCCCGAAATTTTCCCCATCAGACCTAGACCAATCCGCGCCGTGAGATGATCATAATTTGCCGGGAGCCCGCGCTCAGGCTGCCGGGTCAGCGCCAGCGATTGATAAGGCGCATCGCCCATCGGTCCGGTGTAAATGTAATCGCCACTTTGCACCCCAAGCGCGCTGCCCTGATACACCGCGCCCTCCCACTCGATCCCACCGTCGCCAAAACGATCCGGGTGCTTCCTAAAGAGGAGGGCTTCGGCATGGCCGTATCCCATCTGCTGTTTGAAATAACGCCACGGGGTGGTGCGGCGATGATGCCACACAAAGGCCGCCGCACTAAAGCCAATCGCCATTCCTGCGTCCCGCAAGCGCCAACAAAAATCCACATCGTCCCCCGCCGCATGATAGATCGGATCAAAGCCTCCAATCATTTCAAAGGCTTCCCGCCGCACCGTCATATTGCAGCCCGGGATATGCTCCGCTTCCGTATCAGTGAGCATCACATGGGTTGGCGCACCCGGAGCCGCCGTGGTGAGGGCCAGCGACAGGCAACCGGGATCCGGGGAAAGATTGGGCCCGCCGACCGCGGCATAATCCGTGGTCGAGTAAACGCGCGCGAGCTCCGTCAGCCAGTGGGGATCCACCACACAATCGTCATCGGTGTAGGCAAAAATCTCCCCGGTCGCCATTTCGGCCCCGTGATTTCTCGCAGTCGAAAGCCCGGAAGGGTCGAGGTGGAACGCCCGGATGCCGGGGTAGCCTTCAAGCAACTCGCGTGTGCCATCGGTGGAACCATCGTTTACCACGATCACTTCGTAATCCGGATATTCGAGAGCGGTCGCCGCATCCAGACAGGCCTTGAGCCGTTCCTCACCATTGCGGGTGCAAATAATGACAGACATGCGGGGGGTTCCGGGCGGATCGAAGCTCAACCTGAGCCGCCGCAACTCATCCACAATCGGCTTCTCCGACCCATCCCGCCGGGTCAGCCCGAAGGACCAATCGAGAATCGTCTTCCCGCCATTCTCCCAATGGTCCGACCAGGCATAAAGGGCGCAGCCCACCACGCCGGCCTGAACACAAACTTTCAGGGCCTCGGTCAGGAGCCCGGCCTGCTGTGCTTCCGCATGCCGTTGCGTATCCAGTCCGAACTCCGCGATCATCACCGGACGATCACCCGCGAGATGGTGCAAGCGCGGGAGATACTTCGCGAGGTCGGCCGGATCTTCGAGGTAAACGTTGAAGGCGGTAAAATCCGCGCGAAGCGGCTCAAGATATTCCGTGGTCGGATAGCTGGCGTAGGCGAGCGGGATATTCGGGGCGGCTTTTTTTCCGGCGATGATTAACTCATCGAGCTTGGCCCTGACCCGCGCCGGATGCATCCAGCGGGCCATATCGGAGGGCACTTCATTCGCCACGAAGACCGCGCCCAGAGCCCGGTGGTTCTTAAATTGATTCAACCAATCGACAAGCTCTCTCCTGGCTGCCTCGAAGATGGTGGGCTTGGCAAAGAAATCACAACCGTAGCCCCAGGCGTGGGTCGGAAGAACAATGAGGTCGTTCTGCTCCGCAAGGTCCAGAAATTCCCGGTCGGGAAGTCCGTAGGTCCGCACCGCATCAAGACCGGCTTCCCGAATACGCCCCAGCTCGATCCCATCCGCTATTCCCGCCTCATCCGGATGCGGACCGTAGGTGACGCACTTGAGAAAGTGCCTTCGCCCATCGAGGAGAAAGTGTTTTCCATCGACTTGCAGGCGGGACACGGCGTGAGCTTAAAGGGTTCGTTTGGTGAAGCAATCAACCAGATCGTTAGTCGGTCTGGGAAAGCTGTCGTTCCAACCAAAAATAGCTGAGGGGAGAAATCCCGGATTGTTTGAGAAGCTCAAGATCCTTAAGCGCTTCCTCGCGACGACCCATGAGGAGGAGAGCCATTCCGCGGTCATAAACAAGGGTGAGATCCGGGCGGTCCGGATTGAGACGCTTGTTGATCTCCGCAAGGGCGGCGTCCAACTGCCCTTGTGCCACATCCTCGAATTCAACAGAAAGCGACCTGATCGCCCAAGAGCGACGGATGCGATGGGCGGCAGGATAGCGGGAGGTTCTGATCTCCTCCTCGAGGATGGGAATGACCTCGTCAAGCTGCCCTGCCTGAATCGAGGCATCCAGCCAGGCGTTTCTCAGTACGATGCTTTTAGTACGAACATGAGCCTGCTTGAGGACGGCAGCCGCTTCCTTGACCCGTTCCTTCCTCACCAGCAGGTAGGAGTGCAGCAGATGGGTGTGATCCTCGTTCGGAGGACCTTTCAACACATTCCCGAGCGCCCCGTCCACATCTCCGGCTGCCAGCAGAACATCGGCCGCCAAAAGATGGTTGGGAGCTGATGGGTTGAGCTTGATGAGATTCCCCGCCGTAAGCACCGCTTCCTCGTGATTCCCCGTCTTCGAGAGGAGGGTGGCCAGGGCCGCAAGCGAGAGTTCGTGATCGCTCTGCAAGGATAGGGCCTTGCGCAGATCCTCTTCCGCATGATCGGTTTCGCGAAGGGCGCGGAATTCCACCGCACGCTGAAAATAAAGTTCCGCTGTCGGGGCAATCGCGATCTTTTCGGTAAGGGATTTCACCAAGGCACTCACATCGTAATGGCCCTCCACGGGGAGGAGGGTTGCCAAAATAATGACGAGCCACTTCATGGTCTACTTCCCAAGAATCAAGATGGGATGAAGGGTGAAATCGGAACTCCCGATGTTCGCGTTGTGACCTTCAATGGCGATGACGTTTTCCTCACCTTTCTTCAGGAATTTTTCCACTCCCTTAAGCTGAAAGAGATCGAATTTGGCGTTCGCTTCATGAACCGTGAAATCCTCCGCTGCCGCACCCCGGTTCATCTTGACTCCCTGGCGGAGAACTTCGTGGCCATTGAGATAGACGATGAAGGCGTCATCGTATGAGACCCGCATTCCCAGGGCGGCGAGGTTGGCTTCCTCGGGAAGGGTGAATTTCTTGCGCAGGTAGACCACGGTGTAATTCCCGCGCATATCGCTCAGAACGGTTGCGTCATCGTTATCACTGTAGCCGAAGCCGGCTGGACCCTTTTTCCAGGTTGCGTCATCATAGTCCAATGAAGTCCACTTCTCGGTAGGGTGTGATCCGGCCAGATAGGACCACTCGGCTCCCCGCGGGATGATCGGCTTGGCATTCCTGACCCAGGAAGGACGGGCGGCCGGCTTGGCAGCAGGCGGCGTATATGGCTCCGGCTGCCATGGATCGGCGATAGGCGTATGCTCCACCGTCCCCTTTTTCGTAATGGCAAAGTTGTCCCGAATGACTCCGTCAATATTGAGCATTTGCGCATTAAGGGTATCGCCGGAAATGGAAATGAGGCAGGAGCCGTTTTCCACGATGATCCGTTTCATGATCGGAGAAGTTCCTTTGCGACGCACTCCCGTGCCACCGTGACCGGCAACAATTTGAACAACTCCATTGTGAGGGTTGAGGCCCTCGCTTTTGCGATACGCACCATCTCCCTCGGGATCACCATCTCCGTCATCAAGCACCACCCCGTCCGCCACGGTCGGCGTGTCGTAAGCTCCATCAATCAACATCGACCGCTCATAGATGTGCGAATGTCCGGTGAAGACGATATCGACTCCTCCCGATTCCAAAATCGGCATAATGTGCTCACGCATTTCGATGAGCTGACCCTCGGTGTCGGAGTCGTGCGAACCCTTAGTGTAGGGCGGGTGGTGGAAGTAGGCGACGAGAAAGTCCGCCTTCGTTTTTTCCAGGTCTGCTTTCAGCCATTGGGCCATCGCTCCGGAGGGACGACGATCAAGGTCGTGTGAATCAAGACAGATGAAATGCACTTTGCCGTAGTCGAAGGAATAATAGGCTTCCTTGCCCGAGGGCACACCGCCGGCCTCAGCCCGGGTGGGGCAGACGTAGGCGTCGTAGTAAGGGCCCACGCCGCTTTCACCCTTTGAGGTGCGGCCTTCATGATTCCCCATCGCGGCCCAGCAGACCGTGTTGCGGATGGTCGGCTCATACATCTTGAAGAAGCGATCGCTGAATTCCTGATTCGTTCCGGATCCGTAGGCCATGTCACCTACGTGGATGTAGAGATCAAGTTCGCGGCCCTTCTCCTTATTGTGCTTCACCATGGCATCATGCACTTTGGCCTGTGCCTCTCCTCCGGTCCCCGAGTCCCCCACGACCCAAAAATAGACCGGCGCGTCTGACCCCGGAACGGGATGGGTTTTGAAGCGGAAGCTTTCGTCTTCCGCCGTGAGGCGATTGTCGCCGTCGAAAATCGCGTAGTAATAAGTCGTGTTAGGCTGCAATCCGCAGATCGAGGCTTCATACTGGCGCGTGCGTTCAAGCGCATCCTTAAAGATTGGCGCTTCGCCGCCGAGTGACGGATGGAGGCGGGTCGCCAGATGGTCGTCGGAGAGGACCTGATCCAGATTGTCCGGGGAAGTTCCGAAACGAAGCGCGGGGTTGATTTCCTCGTCTGTTCTCCAAACTACCGTCATGGAGGTATCCGTTGCCAGCTGGACATAGGGATCGCGTGAAAAGGAAGTTGCAAAACTTACGGAGCTAAAAAGGAGGAAGATGAACAGAAGCTTCATGGAAGAGGGGTCATTATCAGTGGGCTGCGCACAATGTGCAACTCCTCAGAAACGATCGATTCTTATTGGGTCTATCATGGGCTCTGATTCGCAAGGTTGACCTGCTTCCCGCTCTCCGCTACTTCGGGACCCATGGATTTCGTATTTCGCCGTTCTCTTTTCCTTGCTCTCGGTCTTGCCACACTTGGGATATCTTCGTGTGGTCTCGTTCGCTCAGCAATCCAAATTCCGGCCCGGACACTTCAGGGAGTTGGCCGGACCGCCGGTTTCGGACTTGAAGCAACTGAGGTCTCAGAGGGGCGCGCCCGGGAACATGCCCAACCTACTGAGGTGACTTTTGTTAAGGTTGATTAAATTCTTATTGTTCTGAAGGATTCATTTGATATCCTTCTCGAATGGTAAGGCCCGGACCTACTCATCGACAAACCCGATTCGTAAAATGGATGTCGGTTCTCTTCATGGGCCGATTTTTTCTTGGATTGATGCTCATCGGGTCCTGCACCTACGGAATTTTCCATCCCGGGAGTCTTTCGCTGGCCATCATCAGTGCCGTCTTCCTTCTCAATCTCCTTTTGCTCGGGATCCAGTTGGCTGAAAGTAGCGCCTGCCGCTGCGCCGTCTGCACCACCCCCCTTTTCCAATCGTCCCGTGGTCGTGGTGGCAAGATCAGCCCGCGCGCCAAGTCACTGGGCGGGAGCCGCCGACTCTATCGAAGCATGTCCATCCTGTTGGGTCAGCACTACCACTGCAATCACTGCGGAGAAAAGGTGAAATGCGGCCTCACCCGGCCGACGCTGCAACCGATCGGTCGCGTTCAACACTGCGTTACCCTTCCCCGCGCGCCCGGGCGCCGGGCCAGCTAAGCAGAAGGCGCCTCGATCACCCGCACTCTTCTTCCGTCCCTCTCGTGGCTTAGCTCCAGCCAAAGCGCACCCTTTGGCAACAGCTCAGGGAATCGACCCGGCCACTCGACAATCACCACTCCCCCACGGTCAAGATAGTCATCCCAGCCGAGTTCCAGGAGCTCATGCTCATCCTCGACCCGGTAAAAGTCGAAATGGAACACCTCCAGACTCCCCCCCCGGTACTCTTGAACCAGGGAAAACGTCGGACTGGTTACGGCTTCATGATATCCCAACCCATTCATCAAGCCCTGGGTGAGGGTCGTTTTTCCCGCTCCCAGATCTCCTACCAGAGCCAGGACATCGCCCGGTCCAAGCAATCCCGAAATCTCCGCTCCCAGAGCCAGGGTCCCCTCCCTGTCAGGAAGGAATCGCGGTAGCGGAAGAAGCTTGGCATTCATGGGCGGGGACATCCAAACGGGCAGGATCGGCAATCGACAAGTTTCTTTATCTTCTTTTTGAAAAAAACCTTGCTCTTCACGATGGCATATGGTGAATTCCGCCCCCCTGAAAGCAAGAAGGTTCTTGCTCGCGGGAAACACTCAAGCACCCATTCCAAATGGCCTACGCAATTTTCAAAACCGGCGGTAAACAGTATCGCGTCTCGGAAGGCGACACCATCAGTGTCGACAAGCTTCCTGTGGCCGCTGACGACGAAATCAAGTTCAGCGAAGTTCTCCTCATCAATGACGGATCCGACACCAAAGTGGGCGCTCCTGTTGTTGACGGCGCCGGCGTCACCGCCAAGGTCATCGAGCAGCACCGCGGTAAAAAGGGTGTCGCATTCAAGTTCAAGCGCCGTAAGGGGTACCACAAGACCATCGGCTTCCGCCACCACCTCACCAAGCTCCAGATCACCGGGATCGAGGGCTAAACTCCACTTTCTACCTACTTTTCGTTATGGCTCATAAAAAAGGACAGGGTTCCGTTAAGAACGGACGCGACTCACGCAGCAAGCGCCTCGGCGTGAAAAAATTCGGTGGCGAATCCGTCATCGCAGGCAACATCCTCATTCGCCAGCGCGGCACCAAGTGGCATCCGGGTGCCAATGTCGGCATGGGCAAGGATCACACCCTCTTCGCACTGAATGACGGTAGCGTTTTCTTCGACAAGAAGGGCCGCCGCATCAATGTGGAACTTGCTGAAGCGTAATCCCTCGGGATTTCAATTTTTAAAAAAGGCGGACCTTTGTGGTCCGCCTTTTTTTGTGATCGATCCAACGCTTTGATCTGCTTAGTTTGGTAACCGATCGAACATATGTTTAATAGGACCCCTCGAATCTCAAGTTGATCAGTTTCTATCATGACTCGTTACTTCGCTGCCCTTTTTCTCCTTGCTGGCCTTTCCACAGAAGCAGCCAGCCTCTCGGATCTCTCCTATCGCACAATCAACGGAGCACTCATCATTACTGACTGTAGTCAGGATGCCGCTGGAGAATTAATTGTCCCGGCTACCATCGAAGGCAACCCCGTCTCAGCCATTGGTTCCAATGCATTCAGAGAATGCAGGCTCCTGACAAATGTCGTAATTTCAGATGGGATCACTTCGATCCACAATCACGCCTTCAGAAACTGTCAGGGTCTCAAATCCCTTTCCATTCCAGATAGCGTCGAAGTCATCGGCGACTACGCATTTAACTGGTGCGTGGAATTGGAAGAGATCACCTTACCGAACTATCTCACCTCCATTGGTTACTATGTTTTCAATGGGTGCGCGAGTCTCACATCATTAGCGATTCCTGCCGGAGTGACTTCAATCCAAAGCACAGCATTCATCAATTGCGGGCGGCTTCGGGAACTACGCTTCCTCGGCAATGCTCCGGACAATGTCCCTTCATCTGCCTTCGCCGAGTTTTCCTCTGAGGCTGTCGCTATTATCTACGATCATGCCAGTGGTTTCAGTGACACCATCGGTGTCCTCCCGGTCATCATCGAGCCGGCACCAATCGTGCCACCAACTCGTTTCGTTAACGGACGCTTTCTGATCGAAATTGATTTGAACACCATCGAAAGCCTTACCTGCCAATATACAGTGGATGTTCAAACGTGGACGACTGTTGAGAATACACGAGTGTTCCTGAATCATCTAATCGTCCCCCTCGATTCCCCCGCTCTCTCCGGTAAGGCCGGGCTCTTCCGCTTCGTTCCTAAGGATTCTCCTTAGGGCTGTGATGCCGACTCCCTTTTGTCCGCCTAGTTCTACTTAGTTAGATTTTGTCAGCCCGTCTTACTTCCCAGCCACAAACCCTCCAAAATCGTTTTCACAGAGAAACGTGTCGGTTTGTTTTTTATACTCCTGGATCTGATTGTGAAGGGGACAGGGAATGTCGTTGGGGCAATACCCTTCACCCAAAGGACACATCACATCATTATTCTGTAGCTCAAAACAGCTAACGACATCCATGAGCCGAATTTTAGCCGGGTCCCTCACCAAGATATAGCCGCCACCCGGCCCTTTGGTTCCCTTCATAAATCCGGATCCGGACAGAGTGGTCAGGATCTTTGCGGTGAGCGCCTTGGAAATTCTCCGGGCATCGGCAGCTTGCCGGGATGTGACCGGGCCCGTGCCATCCCGATAGCATTCCGCCAGGTAACTGACGATCGCGATCGCGTTTTGAGCGGTTTTTCCTATCTGCAACATGGATCCGATTCACTTCCTTGGGGAATTGCCCTCCAGCCTATGCTATGGGCCAATGCCCATTAAGCCAATAAATTCCTCCTCATGCTTATAAAAGAAAGAAAGTTCTTTTATTATTTTGTTTGGTGTTTACGATGAATGCGAAAATCACCACCAACGATGAACAAATACCACTATCTCTCCCTCGCGATGGCAGCCGTGAGCGCGTCGGCCCTCCCCTCCTGCCGTCCCTCGGACCAAGCCGCTGATTCGAAAAATTCAGACCAAACGGCTCCTATCGGTCAATCAGTTCCCGATGTTGCCGCGATCCTCTCCGAGGAACTCAAAGGCGAAGAAATCGCCATCCTCACCGATGCCCCCAATGTGCCACCCCAGATTACCCGCACACACCGCACCAAGGTCATCGTCAATCTCGAGGTCAAGGAAGTCGTAAAGCCCATGGCTGATGGGGTGGATTACACCTTCTGGACCTTTGGCGGCAGTGTTCCCGGTAAATTCATCCGCGTGCGCGAGGGCGACTTCGTCGAGTTCCACCTCGCCAACCACCCGAGCAGCAAGATGCCTCACAACATCGACCTACACGCCGTCACCGGCCCCGGAGGTGGCGCTGCTGCGTCCTTCACCACCCCCGGTCATGAATCGGTCTTTTCCTTCACCGCACTCAACCCCGGCATCTATGTTTACCACTGTGCCACCGCACCTGTCGGCATGCACATCGCCAATGGCATGTATGGTCTCATCCTCGTCGAGCCCAAGGAAGGGATGCCCAAGGTCGATAAGGAATTCTACGTCATGCAGGGCGATTTCTACACCAAGGGGAAATACGGCGAAGCCGGACTCCAGCCCTTCAGCATGGAAAAAGCAATCAGGGAAGATGCCGATTACGTGGTCTTCAATGGCTCCGTCGGTGCCCTCACCGGTGACAATGCCCTCCAGGCCGATGTCGGTGACTCTGTCCGCCTCTTTGTCGGAAACGGTGGACCGAACCTGGTGTCCTCCTTCCACGTCATTGGAGAAATTTTTGACAAAGTCTTCACCGAAGGTGGCTGGGGATCGCCCAACACCAATGTCCAAACCACACTTGTGCCTGCCGGTGGTAGCGCCATGTGCGAATTCACTCTCGATACCGAGGGCACCTTCATCCTCGTCGATCACTCGATCTTCCGCGCCTTCAACAAGGGCGCCATCGGCATGCTTAAAGCAGGCGGTGGCGACCCCACCCAAAACGAGCTCGTCTACTCGGGTAAGACCGATGATCGCATCTACCTTCCCGAAGGGGGTGCCATTCAGGAAATGCCCGGCGATGGGCAGGCCCAGACTCCTGCTGCCAATAAGGCCGAGCGCATTGCCCGCGGCAAAATGAAATACACCGCGGTCTGCATGGCCTGCCACCAGGCCAACGGAGCCGGCGTCCCCGCCGCCTTTCCTCCGCTGGCCAAAGCGGACTACCTCAATGCCGACAAAGACCGCGCCATCAGCACCGTCATCCACGGACTCTCCGGTGAGATTGTCGTCAATGGCGAAAAATACAACAGCATCATGCCTTCGCTTGGCCTCAACGACGAAGACGTCGCCAACGTCCTGACCTACGTCTACAGCGAATGGGAAAACAACGGGTCCGAAGTCACCCCCGCCGAAGTGGCTGCCGTCCGCGCCAAAGGAGGAAAAGCTGTTGATGGCGGACACTAACCGTCCCGATTCGATTGTCTCATGATCTCTCTCCGCGCCAGCGCCTTCGCGTTCATTACATGCCTTCGATTATCGATGGCAGCGGAAGAGAGTGGGACCGAAGCAACCTTGGTGTCCGTTCCGGCGGGCACCTACATCCCCCTTTACACCGTCGATAAAACACCCCGGAAGGTCGCAGCTTTTCGGGTCGATATTTGCCCCGTGTCCAAGCGCGAGTTCCGCGACTTCGTCATCAAAAACCCGCGCTGGCAGCGCTCTAAAATTGCCAAACTCTTCGCTGACAAATCCTACCTCAGCGATTGGAAAAGTGATACCGACCCCGGCCCCGACCTCGACTCGCCGGTCACCTATGTTTCCTGGTTCGCCGCCCGGGCCTACGCCAAGGAACACGGCAAGCGACTCCCCACCGTCGATGAATGGGAATACGTCGCCCAAGCCGATGCCACCCAGGCCAATGCCACCGGTGACGATGCCTACACCGAGAACATCCTCGCCTGGTATGCGGCCCGACCCGTTTCTCCCCTTCCCGATCCCCGCTCATTCCCCAAAAACTTCCACGGAATCAAAGCCCTCCACGGCTTGATCTGGGAGTGGAACGAAGATTTCAACAACGCCATGGTCACCGGTGAATCGCGCGGCGACACCGGCATCGAGCGCAATCTTTTCTGCGCCGGCGGCGCCCTCAGCGCGACCGATGTCCGGAACTACGCCGCCTTCATGCGCTACGCCTTCCGCTCCAGCCTCAAAGGGAGCTACACCACGGCCAACCTCGGCTTCCGCTGCGCCGCTTCACCTTTAAAAAGCACTCCCCAGTCATCCAGATGAAGTACCCCCTCTTTCTTTCAGCCCTGTTCTTGTTCGCTTCCTGCAAACAAGAGCCCCCGGTTTCCGCCACCCCTGATACCGAGTCCGCAACTTGTTGCGAGGGCGAAGAAGCTCCGGGTGCCCTCGAAGCAGTCGAAGGTTCCATTTATCAACTCGAATCCAAATGGACCGACGACCAAGGAAAGGTGATACCACTCGCAAGCCTCGCCGGAAATATCCGCGTCGTGTGCATGGGCTACACCACCTGCCAGTATGCCTGCCCCCGTCTCCTCGCCGATCTGCGAGCCATCGAAGGAAAACTCTCCCCCGAACTTCTCGATAAGACCCGCTTCACCTTCATCTCCATTGATCCTGAGGCCGACACCCCGGCACGCCTCGCCGAGTATCGTAAAGAGAGTCAAATCGATCCCGAACATTGGACCCTGCTCACGGGCGACGCCGATGCGGTGCAGGAACTGGCCGTCGTTCTGGGCATCCAGTATCGCAAGACCGGAGAAGCAGATTTTGCCCACTCCAACGTCATCACCGTTCTCGATTCCCAAGGCGTCATTCTCCACCGCCAGGAAGGCCTCTCCGCCGATCCCACCGAGACCCTCAAGGCCATCGCGGCCGCCCGATAATCGACATTGAGGACCCGTACACCATATCTTTGATAGGTTTCTAGGTTTACCTCCCTTATACGGGGTACTGCTATTTGCAGAAGATCATCGTGATCTTCCCCTTGCAGCGTCTCGACCAAGTCTTCAGGCTGGTCGCACCTGATCTCCCCTACCCCGAATGAATATCGTTCTTGTCGCCCCTGAGATTCCCCACAATGCCGGTGCTGCCGGAAGGCTCGCCTTGGCCACCGGCTCGACTCTCCATCTCGTCGAACCGCTCGGATTTCTCCTCGATGACAAATCCGTCCGTCGGGCGGGATTGGACTACTGGAAGGAAGTTGATCTCCGGGTCTGGCCCTCGTTTGATGCCCTCATGAAAGAACATCCCGAGGCCCGATTTTGGATGCTCAGCACCAAGGCCAAACGCACCATCTGGGAGGCTGAGTTTGAGGCTGGTGATTTCCTCGTCTTTGGCCGCGAATCCAAGGGGCTTCCGGAAGAATGGGCTCGCGGTCCCCAAGGGCTGCGAATCCCGATGACTCCCGGCGGGACCCGCTCTTTGAACCTGGCTACTTCGATTGGGATTGTTCTCTACGAGGCCTGCCGCCAGGTCGGCAACCTGGATTAACTCCCCTCGTATTTTCGAAGGTAAATCACCAGCAGACTCATATCAGCCGGAGTGATGCCGCTAATTCGTGAGGCCTGGCCTAGAGTCCGCGGTCGCACTGAAGTGAATTTTTGACGGGCCTCGTTCTTCATTCCCTTAATGATGGAGTAGTCGAGGTCGGCCGGGATCAGCGCAGATTCTTGCTTCTGCATCCGTTCCACCTCCATTCGCTGGCGGTCAATGTGGCCTTCATACTTGAAATCGGATTCAAGAATGGGCCAAAGTTCCACGTGGAACTTGGCAAGGATGGTTTCAGGAAGCTGGTCCCAGGAATTCCCCCCTCGTCGGAACCAATGGTCCAACTTAATTCCCTCATGGCTGGTCGCCCGGATCATGCCCCGCGCTTCATCCAGCTGGGAAAGCTTATCAGCAAACAAGGTCGCCTTTCTTCCGGAGATCAAGCCAAGCTTCGATGCCACAGGAGTGAGTCGCTCATCGGCGTTATCCTGTCGGAGAAGGAGTCGATATTCGGCACGGCTGGTGAACATGCGGTAAGGTTCGGTGCAGCCTTTGGTGACCAGGTCATCGATCATGACCCCAAGATAGGCCTCCTCCCGCCCCAAAATGAGTGGATCGTTGCCAGCCACTTTGAGGGCGGCGTTGGCTCCAGCCAGGAGGCCCTGTCCGGCGGCTTCCTCGTAACCGGAGGTGCCATTGATCTGACCCGCGAAATAGAGCCCCTCGACCCGCTGGGTTTCGAGGGTGGGATGAAGCTGGGTGGGCGGGCAGTAGTCGTATTCCACGGCATACCCGGGGCGGATCATCTCGCAACTCTCCAAGCCTTCGATGCTCCGAAGAAAATCCAGCTGAACATCGTACGGTAAGGAGGTGGAGACCCCGTTGACATAGTATTCCAAGGTGTGGCGGCCCTCAGGTTCCAGGAAGACCTGGTGGCGTTCCTTTTCGGCAAACTTGACCACCTTGTCTTCAATGGAAGGACAATACCGTGGTCCAACGCCTTCAATTTTACCCGAATACATGGGTGATTGGTGGATGTTATCCCGGATGACATCGTGGGTTCCGGGGTTTGTCCAGGTCATCCAGCAAGGCACCTGTTCCACGTGGAACTTCTCATCCTTCCAACTATTCAAGGTAAAGAGATCATCTCGTTCCTTCTCCATGAGCTGGGGAAAGTAACTAAACAAGGGAAGGGGAGTGTCGCCGTCCTGACGCTCACATTTCGAGAAATCGATGCTTCGACCATTGAGTCGGCAGGGGGTGCCGGTCTTGAAACGCTCGATCTCGAAGCCCAGTTCCTTCAGCGATGCGGACACGGTCGAAGTGGCATCACCCATACGCCCCCCCTTTTCGTTCTTCATTCCGACATGCATCAGTCCGCGCATGAAGGTTCCCGCGGAAAGGATGACCGACTTCGCTGCGATCTCCATCTGCAAAGAGGTTTGAACCCCCTGAACCCGGTCATTCTTTACCAGAATGGTGGCGACATTTCCCTGGTGGAGGTCCACTCCGGGAGCGCCCTCGAGGACGCGTTTCATCCGAAACTGGTAGGCTTTCTTATCGCATTGCGCGCGGGGTGCCCGGACCGAGGGTCCTTTTGCGGCATTCAGCATGCGCCATTGGATGGCGGTGGCGTCGGTATTCTCCGCCATGATGCCACCCAGCGCATCGATCTCGCGCACCATGTGCCCCTTCGCCAACCCTCCGATCGCCGGGTTGCAACTCATCTGGCCAATGGTGTCGAGATTCTGGGTGAGGACGGCCACGCTGGCACCGAGGCGGGCAGCGGCGAGGGCAGCTTCAACTCCGGCATGGCCGGCGCCGATGACGAGGACGTCGTAATGTTTTGGGTAGCGATACATCGAGGGGAGGGGACTCTAATCGAGTGATTCGGGAATGACAAGAAGGGTGAGCGGGCCCTCATTTCACTCTTCTTCGACTCAAAAAGGGCCGATTTGGCTAAAAACAGCCCTCAAACTCCCTCCGGAGGGATTCGGAGCAAAAAGGGCCGATTTTACCCTCTTTTCTGGAATCCCCGTAACTCACTCCAAAAGAATCCTTTTTCTCAAAATGACCCTCAATTTAAGGCCCTGAGAATCGCTTCTACAAAACAGCCCTGTCCCAGTGGACAGGCTGGAGAAATACCAAAACCGCAATTTTCACGCCGGGCAAACCGAACTCCTCCGGAGCTATTTTTCTCGTACGAGATTTTTCGTACGTCGTCAAAACCGGGCAATCCGTAAAATACAACAGCGGTTCATCCAAAGGACGAACCGCTGCTGAGCACACACGCAACAACAAACTATGTTGTATTACACTGATAGTAACGTTCGAGCGTCACCGATTTGTTCAAAAAAGTTCAATTCCCTACCGGAGGGCTGTCAGTCAGGTCGACCGGATCACTTTTGGGTGCCATGGCCTCGGCGGCCTTGGCACGAGCTTTCGCTCCGGCATCTTTTCCAGCGGCCGCTCCTTTTGCCAATCCGTCACGGACCGACTGGGGGACAAACTCGTTGGCAAAGGCTCCGGCGAAAACGGTTCCGTAGGCGACCCCGTAGGCCAAATCGTGGAAGGCTTCGGCAAAGGCCGATTTCACGGTGGGGGCGGCCTCCTTGGCTTTCGCCGCACCGGCGGAACTGCCGGCCTTAAAGGCATCGGAAATATTTTCAAAGTGCTCCCTGGCCTGTTCTTCAGGGCTTTTTGGATGATCGTCGTTCATAATTTTAGGTCTTGGTTCACTTCATTAGACCACATTTTGGAGGAAACATTCATTATAATCCAAATCCGCGTTTGGAATGGCTGCCCGAAAAGTTTCTTTGAATGAATTCCGATTTCACTTCGTCGCACCCAACAGCACCCGGAAACCCAAAACAAAATAGAACGATGAAAAAAATACTCGCACTCATCCTCGGGCTTACTGCCGGAGGTCTTACCCTTCCCACCACCGCCGAAGCGGGTTCCCTCCGTATTGGCCACGCCACCATTTCGGTGAGCGGACACCATTCCTGCGGATGTGCCATCCAGACGAAGCGCGTCTTTGTGGGATACGACTGCTACCGCCGTCCGGTCTATCGCTACTACAGTGTTCCCACGGTGCACCGTTGCAGCAGCCACCGTCAGCCAAGTCACTACAGCCATCGGAGTCATTCGACCCACAGTTCCTACTACGGAAACCAGCGCAACCCGTATCTCCGGAGCGGATCGCACTATCGTGGAAGTCGCTACTATCAGCAGCCCTCCTGCAACAGCCGCAGCCAATACAGCGGTCGCCGGAGATAGATCGCCTCCACCATAGCGGTAATAGGAGTCTACCTACGGGTAGACTCTTTTTTTTCGGACGGACACCACCCCCCAAACATGCTAGCTCAGATCATGATTCGAATCACCCTCCTCGCCTGCATTCTGACGGGCATTGCCACGGCCGCACCCCGGGCGAACGATGAGATTCTTTCCCGCCTGCAAACCCACCTCGAAGAGGGGAGCGCCATCGACCCTGTGGTCGAGAGCCTGGAATCGCTTTCCAACAACGAACTTCTTTCCCTGCTCAAGGAATACGACAAGACGTGGCCACGGCTTCGCGACAAATACCTTTCCACCTACGAGGAGAAGGCTGAGGACAAGTATTCCGGGAGCGCCCGGAACGAGATGAAGAAAATGATCGAGGGTTACCGCAAGGATTTCTTCCGGGTGCGTGACATGCCGGAGGGTCCGATGAAAGCAGAGATCCCCAAGGTATCCAAACCGGCCATCGAAGGACTGCGCAAACTTCTCCAGCCCAAGCCCGAAGAACTTCTGTCCACCGCGGGCCCCGAGATTCAGAAAATGCGCTCGATGGTTCTCACGCTCGCCAGCTTTCGCGACGCCATCGTGGAATCAGCAGTCATCCCTGATGCCGAAGAGGCAGTGAAATTCATCACCGAACAGGAGAAAACGATCGCCGCCACCTTGGGAGGTTTGGATCGTGATGGACTGAAGGTGATGAAAAAGAACGACGCCATCGCGGCCAAAGTGAAACTTCCAGCAGACGAACGGGAGGGGGTTCGCGAGGTCAACGAATGGCGCATGTTACTGGGCCTCAGTGCATTGGAGATCGACCCCAAGCTCTGTGACGCCAGCCGGGGGCATTCCGAGGACATGAACAAACTGAATTTCTTTGATCACATGTCACCGGTGCCCGGGAAGCGCACGCCCGGCGATCGCGCGTCCGCAGAGGGGACCGGATGGTCCGGCGAAAACATCTACATGGGCAACGCCGCTCCCAAAGCGGCGAACAAGGGATGGTTCTACTCGCCCGGTCACCACAAAAACATGTTCCGTGCGGGGCACAAAAAGATCGGGATGGGGCGCTACGAAAAGCACTGGACCCAGATGTTTGGGTAGGGGCTACCGGATGGAACAGGTGTCCTCGCACTTCCGGCCGAAGAGCCGGTTGGGCGGCTTCCTCCAGGAGGCGTAAAGACGGTAGAGGGGATTGATCATTTTACGAAAGATTTCGTACTTCATCGGGAAGACGAGAAAGCCAAACCCGACCTCTTCGAAGGCATGGTAAACAGTTGCGGGCCCCTCGGTGAAGGTGCCGCTCCTTCCGGTCGAAGAAGCGGATCACCTTGATCTCCCTTTTGCAGAAGAGGCACGCTCCGTCGAAGTAAAGTGTCATGAAGGGTTATCGGTCAGTGGATTACCAGAACCCGCTGTCCTCACGAGCCGCGACAGTTTGGACCCGGTGTTCGGCCATGCGGCGAATGAGGTCCTCGGGAATAGGGTCCCGGTAGGGGATTTGGAGGCTCCCCTGGGTGGTCTTAAAATCCTGAAGTTCGTCACGAAATACCTCCAGGGCCCCGGCATTGGGGGTGAAGTTGAGATGAGCCTTGTGGGCGGAGAAGGCGAACAGAAAACGGGGTTCGATGAAGAAGGGGGTGTTCCATTTCATGACCTGTTCGGCGTCCGGAGCAACGCCGGTGAGAATCGCGAGGAGTTGCCGGAGGTGGGCCTGACCTTCTTCGGGCGCGTCCTGAATGTATTCTTCGATGGTGGAGGACATGGGAAGGATGGGTAAATTCCTAACGTTCCAGCGGGCGGGGGCCGTTGCGGTCGAGGATGCCGCGGAGGCGGAGGTCGGGGCCGATTTGGGTGAGGGTGGTGTTTTTGAGGGACTGCCGTTCTTCGAGGTTCGCGGCGCCTTCGCCACCGATGGCGGGGGTGGGGCCGCCGGTGACGAGGGGGGCGTAGTAGATGACAAATTCATCGATGAGGCCTTCGTCGAGAAAGGACCCCATGAGGTTGCCGCCGGACTCGAGGAGGACGGTGTTGATTCCATCGTCAGCCAATGTACGAAGAACTTCCGAGATGGGAAGGTTCTGAAAGAGGCGGGTGGGGTGGTCGTCGTGGAAGATTTGGTAGGCCGATTGATCGATCTCCGATCGGGTGAGGATGACGCGGAGGGGCTGTTTCTTGCGCGGGGAAATGGCGGGGCTGCGGAGGGTGAGGGACGGGTTATCGCGGCGGACGGTTTCGCCGGAGGTGATGATGGCGTCGACCTCGGCGCGGAGGAGTTGGACGTCCTCGCGGGCTTCGGGGCCGGTAAGCCATTGGCCTTCGCCGGGAGGGCGGGTGATTTTGCCATCGAGAGACATGGCGGTTTTGGCGATGACCCAGGGGCGGTTTTGGGTTTGGACCATGGCGAAGCCGCGGATGAGGTGGTGGCATTCTTCTTCGAGGAGGCCGGAGGAGACGTCGATCCCGGCGGCGCGGAGGACGTCATCGGCCCGGCCGACGTGGTGCGGGTTGGGGTCGGGGATGGCGTAGACGACGCGGGTGATGCCGGCGGTGATGAGGGCATCGGTGCACGCTCCGGTATTTCCGTGACTGCTGCAGGGTTCGAGGGTGACGTAGGCGGTGGCGCCCTTGGCATCATCAACCTTTGAGAGGGCGTCGCGTTCGGCGTGGTTGGTGCCGGCTTGTTGGTGCCAGCCGCGAGCGAGTTCCCGACCATCGCGCACCAAGACACAGCCAACCGCCGGGTTGGGCGAGGTGAGACCGATGCCTTGCTTTGCCTCCTCGAGGGCGAGGGTCATCCAATGGAGGTCGTCGGTGCTCATTTGGTGAAAAAGGCGGGTCGGTTAGCTGAAGGTGCGATCGCTACTTCCGCTTCGGGTGTTTTATATATCTGACTCCCGGCAGGCCTTCTAAATCTGCATCCTGGGTGAATAAGTCTGCACGGTGTCTGATCGCGGTGGTGTAAATGATGCCGTCAGCAAGTGGCAGGCGATGCCGATGACTTAATTCAGCGGCTAAAACCGACAATTGATCATCAAGCGCCACGACTTTGCCCTGCTTCATAGCTGTCACCGCTGCGAGAGCGTCAGACTCGGTTGCTTCTCTGAGCATCCAACGATAAACCTCGGTCAAGGTGATCGAAGGAACAAGGAGCTCCGCCGTATTTTGGATTGCAGCAGCAAAGTGGTCGGCATTTTCCCCGCCTGTGAAATATTCGATCCAGCCTGAAGAATCGACTATGGCAGGCATCGGTCTTCCTCCCTTTCAAAGGTATTTTTCACTCCTTTTAGGAAGCCCTTGAGAGCACTCGCAGGGCGGATGGGGACCAGTTCAATTCTGCCATCCAGTTCAATGACTTCAATCTTGTCACCTGGCGAGAGGGCGTAGTGATCCCTGACAGCCTTGGGAATGACCACCTGATATTTGGGAGATATTGTGACCGCTGACATATCGATGAGCCCAAGGTATTACGATACCCTTATCGATGCAAACTGTTTTCCGTCACCCTTTCCTCATGGGAACGTTTAGGAGCTGGCGACCCATACCGCATGGTGCCGAACAAGTTCCGATTGCCAGAAACTATCCGCCGAATCTCTCGACTCAATCTCAACTTTCAGCGCGGTATGTGGTCGCTAAGCTTCCGCTTGTTCTACCTCTTTTTATATTCGGCGTAATAGTTATCTTTCCCACTGATGGTGTAGCGCAAAATCAGTCGCCCTAGCCGCCGCTTGCACGAGAGATGCTGCGATTGAAACTCCACTGCCCAAATGCCACTTGGTGTCATCGAGGGGTCTGTAAGATCCCATGTGCCATCAATATCGATCAACTGATATGGCGACCGCTGAGGAAAATTCAAAGCAGACAAGCTTCCATCCTCACGAATCGAAATTCTGCTTATTAGATCCTCAATTTTTCCGTTCATTTGACGAACAAAACCACGGGGTAAATCCGCGCACTCCCATTCGCCAATAATCTCGCTCCTTTCTGGCTCAGATCCGACCGGCCAACTGCCAAAAAATAAAAGCGCGACGATGAGTAGCGCGAACGCAATCGAACCGAGCGCGATCAATCTCTTCATTTCTGGTAGAACAGTTTTATTAGTTCACTGGAATCCTGATCTACCTACTCGTTTGGAAAAGGAAAAAAGGACGGGGGATCAACGTCGCTTCTTTGAATCAATGGGTTACAGATTCTGTTAATTGTTACTGAATGAAAAGATATCGAGACCTTCTTTAGTTCTTTGGGAGTCTGGTATTCGGTCGTCGGTTTACTTAGAATCTTAAATACGAGGTTATTCCTTGAATCTTAGAGGTTTAGGGGTTTTCGGGGCTTTAGGGATGCGGAGCAAGTCTGTGAATAGGTGGGTAGGAAATGGGTCGAAGTTTCCCAATTCCCAACGATGTGCTCATTGCCGGTCGTTCTTACCATTCGGTTTCGCAGGTTATTCGTCCGGTGGAACACCGGTAGTGACGGGGTGGAACAGGGATTTGGGCGAGTTATTCTTCCCTAGAAGAAGAAGAAGATAGTTTAAATGACCCTCTCATCACCTCTGGGAGATGGGAACAAGGGGTGAACGTTGAACAGTGAACGTCCAACTCTGAAGGTTGAAATGCTTGGGGGAGGGGGATGAAATTTGAAATTTGAACACGAACAGTGAGATTTGAACGACTTGGTTGGGGGGGGCCTGGTTGAGGGGGCTAGTCGTTGAACATGGAGACGTTCTCGGCGAGGGTGCCCATGCGGAGTTCGTTGGTGCTGGATTTTTCTTTGAGGTGTTTGTCGAACCAGGTCTTGGGGATGGCTTTGGTTTCGCGGATTTGCATGAGGGTGTTGATGATCATGGCTTCGTTGGTGACGGAGAGGCCGGCGTCGAGCCCGGTGATGAGGGCCTGGACGGCGGATTGTTTGTGGCCGATGTTGTGGAGGGCGATGGCGGCCTGGGCGCGGATGAGGGGGACGGGGTCTTTGAGTCCGGCGACGATGACTTTTTCGCTGGAGGCGGCTTTTTGGCCGAGGGTGACGAGGCCGCTGTAGGCCCAGAAGCGGGCGAGGGGGCTTTTGTGGGTGGCGGCTTGTTCGAGGGCGGGTTGGCCATCGGGATCGCCTGAGGAGGCGATGAAGGCGAGGTTGAGGAGGTTGCGGCAGTCTTCTTCCGAAGCGGCGGCGGCGGTCTCCATGATGGTCTTGTCGCCGCGGACTTCGTCGAAGAGGGGTTCGGGGATGAGGCCGGTATCGCGGATGGTGAGCATGTGGCCGAGGAGTTTGTCGCGCAGGGAGGCGAGGCGCCCGGCGTGGGCGGGATCGGCGGCGAGGTTGTTGATTTCCCAGGGATCGGCCTGGGTGTCGTAGAGTTCCTCGGAGGGTTGGTTGTTTTCCCAGAGGGAGGCGTGGACGCCGGTGAGTTTTCCTTCTTTCCAGGCGTTGCGCCAGGCGGGCCAGGAGGCCATTTGGAATTGGTAGAAGGAGTAGGGGGCGGCCCAGGTGTGGGGGGTGAAGTGGCGGACGTACTTGTAGCGGTCGGTGGCGATGCCGCGGCGGAGGCCGTAGATTTCATCGAAGCGGTCGGCAAAGAGGAAGGCGTAGGGTTCTTTGGCGGGTTCTTCGCGGTTGGGGCCGAGGAAGGGGCGGCCTTGCATGTTGGGGTCGTCCTTTAGGCCGACGAGGGAGAGGAGGGTGGGGGCGAGATCGACGAAGGAGACGATTTCGTTGCTAACGGTTCCGTTTTGGAAGGTGCTGAGGTGTTTCCACTTTTCGGGGACGTGGATGATCATGGGGATGCGGACTCCGGTATCGTGGAGGTAGCGCTTGCCGCGGGGGGTGGGGCCTCCGTGGTCGCCGTAGTAGAAGATGATGGTGTTGTCTGCGAGGCCGTCCTTTTTGAGCTTGGCAAGAATGTCGCCGATCTGGGTGTCGAGGGCGGTCATGGTGTCGTGGTAGACGGCGAAGTCATGGCGCATCTCGGGGAGGTCGGGGAGGTAGGGCGGGAGCTTGAGGGTGGCGGGATCGAGGCGGGGGGTTTGGGGGATGAGGCCTTTTTTGCGGTTGGCGGCGATCTTACCGGGGAAGAGGTTGGACTCGTGGGAGATGGTGAGGTTGAAGATGGAGAAGAAGGGTTTTCCTTCGGGGCGTTTGTTGTAGTGGGCTTTGGGGGAGCAGTCGTCCCAGAGTTTCTTATCGTTGCCCTCGAAGTTGTAGTCGGTCTTGGAGGCGTTGGAGGTGTAGTAGCCGGCCTTGCGGAGGTGGGTGACGTAGGGGGTGAGGTGGGAGGGGATGGGGTGGCGGCTGCGCATGTGCTGGGTGCCCATGGTGGGGGAGGAGATGCCCATGAGGATGGTGGCGCGGGCGACGGCGCAGACGGGTGCGTTGGAGTAGGCGTGGGTGAAGCGGGTGCTGCGAGCGGCGAGGGCGTCGAGATTGGGCGTTTGGGCTTCGTCATTTCCGTAGCAGCCGAGCCAGTGGGAGGCGTTATCTTCGCTGACGATCCAGAGGATGTTGGGTTTATCGGCGGCGAGCGCGAGGGTGGGGAGCAGGAGGATGAGGAGGAAACGGATCATGGTGTTGGAAAATGTGTCGGGGAGAGTGGAATTTGAAACGTAAAATGCGATGAGACGCTTTCAACCGGGGTGAATTATTGAGGGGAAGTGGCGGGCTCAATCATCGTCATGGCCGCCGGAGACGGCGTCGATTCCGGTTTCGGCGGCCATCCCGGCGATTCCGAGGGTGGTGGCGGCGGTCTTCCCCACGATTTTGATCGGGGTGGTGACGAGGGAACATGAGGCGAGTAGGAAAAAGAGGGAACCGCAGGAAAGCAGGAGTGGCATTTTTGGAAGGTGGTTCAAAACGGACCGTTAATCAAGGGGAGGTATTGGTGGTGGGGAGGAGTTTTGAGCGGAGCGCGGAGATCCAGATTTGGTAGCCGGCGGGATTGAGGTGGAGGCCGTCGCCGAGGTGGAGGTGGGGGAGGAGGAGGCCATTTTGGTCGGTAAATTGAGGTGAGGGCGGGAGAAATCCGGTGTGTGGGGTGGCGTCGGCGAAGGTGGCGAGCTGTTGGTTGAGGGTGGTGATTCTGGAGGTGGAAATTTTGAACGGGTGTCCGGGGGCGGAGGGATCGAGGGGGAGGATGCCGCTGATGAGGACGGGGGTGTTTGGGGGGAGGGAGGCGCGGATGGTTTTGATATTTTGGAGGGTGGCGGCGTCCTCGCGGTGGTGCATGTCATTGATGCCGATGGCGAGGACGATGGTTTTTGCGCGTGCTAGGGAGGGGTAGTGCGGGAGGCGGTCGAGGAGGCCGGAGGTGGTGTCGCCTCCGATGCCGTAGTTGACGGCGAGGGGGGTGACGGCGGAGACGCAGAGGCCCTGGGTGATGCTATCGCCAAGGAAGATGGTGGCTTGGTCGGGGATGGCGGGGTCCATTTGGCGATGGTAGGAGACCATGCGCTGGTAGTGGGCGGCGTGGGGGTTTGGGTGTTCGCCGGTGAGTTTTGATTTGAGGCGCGGGAGGAAGTCGCTCTTCCAGAGGACGAGGGCGAGGAGGAGGTGGTTGATGACGAGGTATCCGGCGAGGGTTCGGTGGCGGCGACTCATGGGGAGGATCAGGCTGATGATTTTGAACCCCGGAGGTTTGCCGATCATCACAGGCCCGAACAGCATTGATTTGGGTGAGGGTGGTTTCCCGGGGGGTGGAGGCGGGGAGGGTTTTGAAAAAGAAGGGGCATTATTTTTGTCCGGCCTTGCAAGGGCTTCCCAATCCAAGGGTGACAGGACGGGGATTGGTGAACGATCCCTGCTGACTCAAAACAACAAAGCAAAAAACAAGTACGATGAAAACAGTAGTTACAATGATGGCGGCCTCGGTCGTGACAATCCAGGCAGCAGTTCTTACCGGAACGGGGACCCATTTACCGCTTCCTCCGATTCCCCATGACACGGGATACAATCATGAAGCCCCTACGATCACGACGGTGTCGGGAGGATATACCGCAACCTGGAGTTCCGCGGTAGAGGCAGCGTGGCAGGGGACTTTTTCCGGAACGGGAAGCCATCCCACCAGTGGCACTTCAGCAAACACGACGATGGATTTTTCCGGGTTACCGACCAACGTGTTGCCGATCGGTTCCCTGCTTTGGTTTGGCGATCTGGACAGTTCTTCAAATACGGTGACCCTTCGCGCCTTCGATGAGTTCGGGAACCTGATGAACGAATGGCTGAATGAGACGTCTGCAGTCTACGGGGTGGGACGGGGCCCGGGCAATAGCATCGTGCTGGAAGACCTTCCGGGATGGTCCTGGGATGCCGGAAGCAGCAGTTATTTCATTGATGGGGGCACGGTCACCGGGTTCAACCCTACGGTAAATGTCTATCTGGAAAGCAATCAGGCGATCACTTCGCTGGAAGTGCAGAAGCCGGGAACCTCTTACAACTTTGGCGTTCGCGCTCCGTTATCGGTTCCGGAGCCGAGTTCGGTGCTGTTGTCGGGGATGGGGCTTGCCTTGGGAGTGATGCGCCGGAAGCGTGTTTCATGACCGGTGGAGCGACAGAAAAGACGGGAAGGTCACTTTTGTAAAAGGTGATCTTTTCATCGTGTTTTGAGATGGCATTAATACGGCGCTTGCGAGGAGTTTGATGATCGATGAGTGGGCGCCCAAGATATCCGAGGAAATGAAGAAGAGAGGGAAAACGAGGTTTGTGCGGAGGGATCACTGGGAGGATTTGTTGGCCCGTTATTCCGGGGAGGGTGATGGGTCGGTGTGGGTGGATGAGACCGGGGAGGGGCTGGAGGAGGTGTTGCGGGAGAAGTGGAAAACGGTGAAGCCGGGTGGGTTTATGGGGGGTCCGAGTTGGGGGTGCGGGCCGCTGGAGGACGGGAGGTTTGTGATGGATTCGCGGACGGGGGTGGATCGGTTTATGGCGTCGACGCCGGATGCGTCGGAGATGTTTTTGACGGACGAGCATCATCGGGGGTGGATGATTTACAAGGTTGGGGGGGTGCGGGAGCGGGTGCTTTTGGTATCGGGTTGTGATCGGCGGCAGATGAATTTTTTTGGGAAGCTGACGCAGCGGAATCATGAGTATTATGCGGCGTATCAGGGGTATGACACGCGCTGGCATCTTTGGGATGAGGAGACGTGGGGAAGGACGCGGGAGGAGCTGGTGTGGGCGAAGCTGAAGGTGGTGGCGGATGCGCTGGAGGAGGGGTGCTGGGATCAGGTGTGGTGGGTGGATGCGGATGCGGCCTTTATTAATCGGGAGCGGAGGATTGATCGTTATTTGCATCCGCGGTGTGACGGGGTGTTTGCGGAGTTTCTGCGGGATGAGCGGGTGATGTACTCGACGGGGATCTTTGGGTGCCGGAGGGGGGCGGGACCGCTACTAAGGGCGGTGTGGGAGACGGGTGGGGTGTGCGAGGAGGAGGCGGTGACGGCGGCAGCGGTGGCGGATCCGGAGGGGTGGGGGAGGATGTTGTTGGTGAGTCACACGCTTTTTAACGGGTTCTATGGGTGGAATGTGGATTTCAGTGATCCGCCGTCGACTTTTACCTGTCATTTGGTGAGTCAAACGAATCAGACGAGGCGTTGGGTGTTTCGGGGGATTAATGAGGCGCTGGGGATTTTTGGTTAGATTGTCCGCTGTTTTGGAGTCTTCCCAATAGAGAGGGAGAACACTTTGTTTGTTGTCCCGAGAGATTCCCTTTTCCGCAGAACAAGCCCCGCAGGCAATCCATGCGGGAAGGGGGAGTGATCGGGGCGATGACAGGGTGTTTGATGAAGAAAAAGCAGCCGGAAAAAATTCCGGCTGTTTTTTTTGTCCGGTGGCGGCGGGGATTCCCAAGAAGGTGGTGGAAGGCGATCCTTACCTTCGGCCAATTAGTTGCTTTTGCAGCGGGGGGTGGGGTCGCCGACCCAAGATGTCCGTGGATCGGGCCACTGGGAATGGGCTGCGCGTTTTCACTCCGCGCGGGACTTATTTCCAGTGGCTTAGGCGGAAGATGATTTTGGTTGGGACCAATTTGTGGGGATTCCACGCTTTGTCCTGCCTTTTGGGAGAGTACTTGATATATCTGTTAGACGACTATGACGAGATCGGGAGATTCACATTGTCAATCCTGCGGGGCTCCGTTGGATCCGACGGTGTTGGGCGGGTCGTGTCCGGCGTGTGTGTGGGCGGGGTTGATTGGGGGGGAGGAGGAGGAACGAAAATCGCTGGAGGATGCGCCGGAGGTGGAGGGGTATGAGATTTTGGAGGAGATTGGTCAGGGTGGGATGGGGGTGGTGTATCGGGCGCGGCAGGAGACGCCAGCGCGTGAGGTGGCTCTTAAAATGGTGGCGCCTTATTCGCTGCGTGCGGCGCAGGCGAGGGAGCGATTTTTACTGGAGGTGGAGGCGATGGCGGCGGTGGAGCATCCGGGGCTGTTGCCGCTGTATGATGCAGGGGAGGATCGGCACGGGCGGCCTTGGTTGACGATGCAGCTGGCGCAGGGTGGGTCGCTGGCGGACCGGATCACGAGTTACAGCGGGAAGTGGAAGGAGAGTGCGCGGTTGGTGACCAAGCTGTGTGAGGCGATGCACTTTGCGCACGAGCGCGGGATTTTGCATCGGGATTTGAAGCCGGCGAATATTCTCTTTGATCGTGAGGATCATGTTTACATTGCGGATTTTGGTCTGGCGAAGTGGGCGGAGGGTGACAGCGGGTTGACGCATCAGTCGTCGATGTTGGGATCGCCGGCGTATCTGGCACCGGAGGCGGCGCGGGAGGGATCGAAGAGGACGACGACGGTGAGTGATGTGTATGGATTGGGAGCGGTGCTGTATGAATTGTTGGTGGGGGCGAAGCCGTATGAGGGGAGTCAGCCGGCGGAGGTGCTGACGCAGATTTTGGACGGTTCGCCGCTGGCACCGAGGAAGCGGTTGAAGAATATTCCGCGTGATTTGGAGGTGATTGTGTTGAAGGCGATGGCGCGGGAGCCGGAGAGGCGGTATCACTCGGCGGCGGCGTTTGCAGAGGATTTGGGCTTGTGGCTGGAGGGGAAGGCGATCCGGGCGCGGCCGGTGGGGTTGGTGGAGCGGGGAGTGATATGGGTGCGGCGGAATCCGGCGGTGGCGACCTTGTCGGTGTTGTTTTTGGGGAGTTTGGTGACGGGAGGGGTGTTGCTTTGGAGGTCGAACCAGGAGCTGACGGCATCGCTGGACGATGTGGAGGGGCGGGTGGAGTTCATGACGCGGGAGCTGCCGGCCTCGCTGGCACCGGTGGGTCGGATGGATGTGTTGGATGAGGTGTTTTTGAATGTTTCGGAGTACTTTGAGAAGAGCCGGCGGAAGGATGCGGAGAGTCTGGCGCGGCATGCCGATTTTTTAACGCAATGGGCCCATACGCTGAAGGACCGGGGTCAGACCGAGACGATGATCGGGCGGCTGGAGCAGGCGGTGGCGAAGGCGGATGAGGCGGTGGCGGCGGGGGAGCCGACGGTGCGGGTGGCGAGGGCACGGGTAGCGGCGGGTTGGAGGTTGGGGGAGGTGTTGATTTATTCGGGGGTGAACGTGAACGCAGCGGATCCATCGCTTCTGAAGAGGGCGCGGGAGGTGCTGAATGAGACGGTGGAATTTGCGGAGGAGTTCGAGTTTGATGATTTAAGATATCGGGTGCTGAAGGCGCAGCTGGCATCGGAGCTGACGGTTCTGGAGACCGAGGCGAGGGAGACGAAAACGGCGGTGGGGTATGGTGAGCGGGCGCGGGTGATGTGGGGTGAACTGCAGCCATTGCTGGAGGCGGACGGGGAATCGAAACACGCGCAGTTGGCGCTGATGGCGGCGGCGGATGTGCATTTGTATTTGGGGCAGGCGTATCATTACAACGGTGATGCCAAGGAGGGGGGGGTGTCGTTTGGCGATTGGATGGAGGCGCGCCGGAAGTTGGCGGAGGGTGATCCGGGGAATCCTGTTCTTCGGAGGAATTATGCGCATGCGCGGCGGCTCTCGATCGAGTGGGGCGGGGTGGTGGGTGCGGAGGGCGCGCGGGTTTTGGGCGAGGTGGATGAGGAGTATGAATTTTTGATGTCGCGGGATCCGGCGAATGTGGTTTGGCGGACCGAGGCGGTGGCGATTGCCCGTCTGTTGGCGGAGAATGCGCGGGGTCAGGGAGATGAGAAGGGTTACCTGAGGTGGATGGAGGTGGTGGCGGAGCGCCTGTTGCCGTTGTATAAAATGGAGGGAACGACATTTCTGAAGATGCTGACGATCCGGCGGCATGAGGCGGCGCATTGCGGGTTGGCTTTTGAATCGGTTGATTGGGCGAAGGCGTTTTTGCACTTCGATGCATCGGTGCGGACCCAGGTCAGGATTGCGGGGCTGATGGGGGAGGCGGAGGAGGCGCGATTGGGACGGATGGTGGGTCGGGTGAAAGTGAAGATCGAGGATCATGAAGGAAGCGAGGCCGCTGAGAAGTGGGCCAAAAAATATCAAACGAACTAGAGCGATGACGAATCCCCCGAATGAAGAAACACTCCGGCTGGAGGTGCCCCGGCATCTGCAGGATTTTAACGGTTACTGCGGTCCGGCCTGCGCGCTGATGGTGGTGGATGCGACGGGAAGCGCCAAGGAGCCTCCGGTGCTGGCGCAGAATGATTTTTTTCGGGAGATTCGCGGGTATGCGAAGGAGATGAAGGACCGGAGGGCGGTGAAGTCTCCTGCGGAGAGTCTTTTAAAATTGGTGAATGATCACACGGCGGGAGAGAAGAAGTGGAAGAAGGTTTTTCTGGCGGAATCGGGGCCGGTGGCGGCGTTGATTTTTGAGGCGATCGAGAAGGTGGGTCGGCCCTGCATGATGCTGGTGAGCAAGGGGATGCATTGGGTGGTGGCCTTTGGGAGGATGAGGAAGAATGATGGTTCGGTGGGCGGTTTGTTGCTGCGTGATCCGGCCTGGGCGGGGATGCCGCGCTTTTTTGGGTTGTCGATTTTTCCGGAGAAGCCGGCGATTGAGCACAGTCATTCGCCCTGCAAATGTCTGGAGGAGAAGAATCCTCCGGGGACGGTTCATGAGCGTTATGTGACGATGGAGGAGCTGCTGAGTCCGCGGGGTTTGCAGGGGTCGCCGGACTGGGAGGGTCGGGGTGCGATTGCGCTGATTCCGGAAGAACTCGTCGTAGAATCAAGCAATGAACACTGAAGAGATCAAAGCAGCGGCATTGAGTGAAGTGCGTGATCATGGATTGTATGGTCGTGCGGATTCGCCACGGGAGTGGGAGGAGGCGCTGAATGGGGCAACGGCGGGGGAGCCGGTTTTGGTGAAGGATCCGGATGATCCGAGGGATGATTTTTATTTGGTGCCATTGAATCCGGCCAACAAGTTGGCGCGGCGCGGGGTGTGGGTGATGCTGGACCCGGAGACACTTCAGTTGCGTGAGGCGTCGTTGTTGAACGATTGGAAAGCGGCGGCTTTTCCGGACGAGAAGGATGTCCGGCAGGTGTCTGAGAACTTGATCAAGCTGCCGGATGGAACGGTGGCGCGATTTGGGGCGGAGCAACTGAAGCCGAACGTGAAGAATTTGGTATGGAAGGCATCGGCTGCGACGATTCTCCCTTATTGGCCGGTGAAAGAACTTCTGGCTCCGCATCCGGTGACAGGGGTGCAGACGCCGATTTACGTGACGCAGGAGGGTGAGATTTTTACGAGCTTGAGTCCGGATGAACCGGAGACGGTGGAGAAGGTCACGACCGAGACCCAGCCGACCGAGAGCAAGGTGCAACCGGGAGCAAAGGGTGGCTCCGGCTTGGTGACGAAGCTACTGGCGATTGCGACGATTCCCTTGATGGCGGTTGCTGGGTATCAGGAGGTTCAGAAGAACAAGCTGTCCGGAGATCGAGATGGATTGACCGATAAAATTGAACTTTTGGATGAGAAAATTTCAGCCAGAGACGAGACGATTGGAAATTTGGAGAAAAGAATCAGAGGGCTCATTGAGAAGAACAATGACGAAGAATTGAAGAGGGTGAGGAACGAATTGGCGAAAACGAAGAAGGATTTGGAAACGACGACCAGTGAGCGGGACGATTGGAAGAAACAGAAGGATGACCTTTTTGAGACTTCGAGGAAGGTGGAGAAAGATTTGAGAGATCAAATTGCGAACCTTCAGGGTGATCTGGGGAATGCACTCAAGAATGGCAAGGAGTACAAGAGACTCGCGGATGAGAATGCGAAGTTGTTGGAGGAGAAAGAGAACGAGCTCAAGGAGCTTGGAGGGGATCGGGATCAATGGAAGAAGAAGCATGATGATCTCAAGAAGAACGAAGGCACCCTGGTAAAGTCACTTGAGGATCAGGTGAGAGGGAAGGATGGAGAAATCCAGAAGTTGAAAGATCAATTGGATCAATGGAAGAGGATGGTGGATGACGTGTCGAAGGACCGGGATGTTTGGAAAAAGAGAGCCGAGGACCTGTCGAAGAAGGGGGGAGGCAAGGGGGGAGGCAAGGGGGGAGGATATCAGAACGATGTTCTGGTTCCGGATCCCGAACCAATGGATGTCCGGATTGCCGGGTTGATGGAGCAGAGGAGGCTTTTGGTGGAGAAAATGAACAAGAATCCGAAGAGCCGGGATCAGGTGAAGTGGCGGATCGAACTTGGGCTTCTTGACAGAACGATCAACACCCTGAGGAACACCAAACGATAAGGGAATGTCGCGCCTGCTTGACCATTTTGACCGCGTGGCGGTGATTTCTCTTCCCGGGCGGGAGGAGAGGAGAGAGCGCTTGTGGGGGAATCTGAAGGAGACGGGGTTGGCGCGTGAGGGGGAGTTGACTTGGGTGGAGGCGGTGGATGGCCGGCTCGAGTTGCCACCGGAGTGGTGGCAGGCGGGGAAGGGGGCGTGGGGGTGTCGGGAGTCCCATCTCAAGGTGGTGCGGGAGGCGCAGCGGGATGGGCTGGAGAGTGTGCTTATCCTGGAGGATGATGTTGTTTTTCATCGGGAAAGCGGGAGGTTTTTAAGTACGATAGTTTCCTTACTTCCGGATGATTGGGATTTGTTTTATCTCGGGGGGCAGCATGGGGAGAAGCCGGTGCCGGGGGAGGATCCCCGGTTGGTGAAGGGAAGGAAGATCACGCGGACGCATGCTTATGCGGTGCATGAGCGGGCTTACGAAAAATTTCTTCAGGAGCTTGGTAGTGAGAAGCACTATCGCGCCGAGCCGGAGTGGCATGTGGATCATTTGTTGGGGGATCTTCAGGAGAAGGGGGTTTTTGAGGCGTATGCGCCGGCGTGGTGGTTGGCGGGTCAGGAGGGGGGGCGGAGTGATATTTCGTGTGCGGACGATCATCGGCGGTGGTGGCAGTTTGGGAGTGATCACTGGAAGTTGCCCTTTGTGAACCCGGGTCCGGAGGTCGAGGGTTCGGTGCATCTTTATCGGAGCGAGGAACCGGTGCCGGAGCGGCGGATCGAGCTGGCGATCTGGCTGCGGAAGGCGGCGTGTGATGCGTGGCAGCGGGGGTGTCTCCCGGCGTGTTCGCTTTCCTCCGAAGTGATTTCCAAATTATGGCCAGCGGGTTGTCGATCAGTCGCTTGTGAGGAGGATCTTGCGGCGCTCGTGAACTATCCGATGAACGGTCTTTTTATTCACCCTTTCAACCTAACAAAAAACCAATAAACTAATATTATGAGTCAGAATCTCTATTCCTTTGTGGGCGCAACAACGGCCCTTCATTTCTACCTGAATGCCTCTGATGCTGCTGATCAAGACGTGGCTTTGGCTGCGAGTGCGGACCTGGTGTCGGTGAGTGAACAAATCCTGGCGGCGGTGGCAGGCAATACGGACGAGGAGACTCTCAAGGGTCTGTTGGATGAACATGTGGTGACGGTGCTGGAGTCCGTGGAGGTGATCCGGAATACGTCGGCTTACCAGGGTCTTGATGCGACTTTGACCGATTTGCTGGATGGCTTTTACAATTTGGCAGATGCGTTGATGGGTGGGGGTGGATGCGATATTCATGCGGGGACGAGCTGCAGCTGTCTTACGGATTAAGTCATGGATTCCGATCGGGTAGCAGGACGTGTGGGGGCGACGAACGCGGCGTTTCCGACGAGTTGTTGGACGGCGGTGTTGTCGCTTCGGCAGAGTGGGGGCGAGACGGTGCAGCAGGATGCGTTGAACGCGTTGTGCAACAACTACTGGTTCCCGCTTTATGCCTTTGCGCGGCACCGGGGGATGACGTGTCATGATTCCGAGGATGCGGTGCAGAGCTTTTTCCTGGCGGTTGGTGATGCGGGGTATTTTGAGAAGGCCGAGAAGGATCGGGGGAAGCTCCGGACCTTTATTTTGACGGGGTTTACGCGGCACTTGAAGGATTTGAAGGTGCGGGCGAATGCGTTGAAGAGAGGTGGGGGGGTGGCTCAAATGTCGATCGATACGGATCAGGCGGAGGAGTGGCTTCTTTTGGATCCGAAGAGTGTTGATGAGTCGGCGACCCATCAGTTCGAGCGGCATTGGGCGTGCAATATTATCCGGAAGGTGACGGAGGGGCTTCGGGAGCAGGCTTCGAAAAGTCCGGAGTCGGTGCAGCGCTTTGAGGTGCTGAGTCGATTTTTGAATCCGGAAACCTGTTATGATTATACGGGTCGTCAGGCGGCCGAGGATTTGGGGATGAGCGAGGCGGCGTGTGAGAAGGCGATTCAGCGCTTGCGGAATTCCTTTCGGGTGGCGGTGCGTGAGCAGGTGGCGGCGACCTTGGATAATCCGACGGAGGAGGCGATCATGGAGGAGATGCTGCAGCTGCAGAAGGCTCTCATTTCGCGGTAAAGTAAAACACCACGGAGCTGCTTGTTTGATCAAGCGACCCCGTGGTGTGAGATTTTTTTTAGGGGGAGAGGGTTTAGTCGTCGTCTTCTCCGGTGGTGACGAGGCGGTAGTATCCGCTCTTTGGGGCGGGTTGGGGGTCGACCCAGACTTTACGGGTGCCGTCACCCTCGAACTCTTCTTTGGTGTTCCACTGTTCGGTGAGGGTGGTGGATTGTTCGATGGTGTAGGTTTTTCCGACTTCGGCGATGAAGGAGATGGAGACCTCGGTTCCGGTGACACTAACGACGGCTTCCTTGGGGCCGGTTGGTGGTGGGAGGGGTGGGTCCTGGACCTGCCAGCCGATATCGGCGAGGCCGGCGAGGTCGAGCTCGGAGAGTCCGCGGAAGGCTTTGGCGTTTGTTACCGGTGAGAAGCGGTTCATGACGGGGATTGTTTCGACGCCTCCGGGGATGCCGAACATGGCGAGGGAGGGGCTGCGGACGTCATCGGCCCAGTGGAATTCCTCGATCATGGGGACGGCGGCGCCGTAGGCTTCCATGGAGTGGGGGCCGTTGAAGAGGAGGCCGACCTTGTCGACGTATCGGTTCCAGGTGGAGGCGGTGCCGACGCCGAGGGCGTGGGCGAGTTCATGGAGGGCGACGGGGATGAACTCGAGGGCCATGGTGTCGTCCGGTCCGGTGGTGGAGAAGTTCCATTCTCTGCCGGTATCGAAGGTGACGGTGCCGCCCCAGGGGGTGTAGTCGGTGGGTGATTCGACGAAGCGGTCGGCTCCTTCCTGTCCGCGTCCGGTGACGAGGGTCCAGGTTTCGAGGAGAGTGGCCTGGCTGGCTTCGACGTTGTAGGCTTGTCCCGGGGTGCCGTATCCGCTGAGGCCGCCGAGGGCAGTGCCACCGGCATAGAGGACGTAGGTGTCTTCGGGGATGACGAGGTTTTCGACGATGTCGAATCCGCGGGTGACGGGGTTCATGCGGAAGGCGAACCATTTGTCCCCGGTGGGCCAGGTGGTGGGATCGATGGCGGCGAGGTCATCGGTGATGATGGACTCGTAGAAGTCACAGACGGCGCGGAGGGCGGCGCGGGATTCGGGTGAGTCGAAGAAGCCGTTTTGATCGAGGGAGTAGTCGATCTCGATCTCGAAGGCGGAGGAACTTCCGGCGGCAATGGTGGTAGCGGCAAGGATGGGGAGCCAGGTTGGGCGGTGCGTTTTCATAGTCGTGTTACATATGGAATATTTGGTGGAGCACTGTTGGCTCCACGCTGTCCCTCTTCTTTTGGGAAGGCACCGGATAGGCGGACACCAATTCTCCTATTTTTCCGGTTTTCGCTCAATCTGGAAGTGCAAGTGGTTGAAATTGATTCCGTTAGATCGCGCTTTTAATTCACCTTTCCGTTGTTTGTATCGGATCGGGGAAGGCTGAAAGGTGTGGGAACGGAGACAAAAAAGACCCGCGACCCGGGATGGGTGCGGGTCGGGGGGATGGGGAGGTGGTGTTAATGGCGGCTTCTTTTGAGGAGGAGGAGGCAGGCGAAGGTGCCGGTGAGGAGGGCGGATGAGGGTTCGGGGACGCCGGAGATGGAGGCTCCCTGAAGGGATCCGAGGCCTTCTCCGGAGCAGTTTTGGAAGTCGTGGGACTGGGTGTGGAGGTTGATGGTGCCTTCCTGGGCGAACTGGGTGGGAAGGAGGTTGGGAATTCCTGTGGGGTTGAGGGCGACATCGCCGGCGGGGTTGGTCTCGGTGGCGGGATTGTTGAAGATGCCGGAGGGGAAGAGCTCGAGGGTGGTTCCGTTGATATTGGTGACGGTGATGGAGGTGGTGAAGATGGTGGCGTAGGGGTTGGCACCGCCGGGGGTGGAGAGGAAGGAGAAGAGCTCGAGGTCACCATCGAGGTTGTTGCCGGGGTCCCGGTATCCTGCGCCCCCGACATTTTGGGTGTAGCCGGTGAGGGGGGCGAGTCCGGCGCTGGTGAGGGGGTCTCCGGGGTTTAAGGGGCCGGGAATGCCGGCGATGGAGCGGGCGGATCCTTCGTTGGTGAAGCCGGCGATATCACCGGCTTGGATCAGGGAATCGAAGGCGACGGTCATGGTGCCGCGGGTGGAGATGTCTCCGCCGATGCCGTTCATGCAGGGGTTGGTGGCGGTCATGCCGGTGACGACGAGGGCGATTTGGATGACCTGTCCCTCGGTGGCATCGGTGATGGAATTTTGGATGCCGGGTTGGGTGAGGTCGAGATCGATGAGGACGGCGGCCTGGCTGGAGAGGGGGGCGAGGAGGCAGACCAGTGGGAATAGGTTGTGGGTATTCATTGTTTTAATTGGTGTTGTTTCAAGCGGGTTGCTTGCTGCCTTTGTGTTGGGAAGGGAGTGGGTGGGCGGACGCGGAAAGGGGGATTTTTTTTGGGAGAGGCGGGGGAGTCCTCTTCTTGCATGTGGGTGGGAAGCGGGTATGAGTATGACTTCATGAAAGCACTTTTGACCTTTTGCCTGTTGTTGCCTGCGGTTTCCCTTGGGGATGATTGGGGGTATTTTTTGGGACCGGAGGGGAACGGGAAATCGGGTGAGGAAGTGCGGACGGATTGGGGATCGACGGCTCCGCCGGTGTTGTGGAGTGCGGAGGTGGGAAAAGGGTGTTCGTCGATAGTGGTGAAGGATGGGTTGGCGATCACCCTGGGGAATGAGAAGGACACCGATACGGTGTGGTGTTTTGATGCGACGACGGGTGAGGTGAAGTGGAAGGATTCGTATGAGGAGGATTTGGAGCCGAAGTTTTACACGGGTGGACCGGGGGCGACTCCGACGATTGAGGGGGAGTTGGTTTATGTGCTATCGAAGAGCGGGCGGTTGGCGTGTTACGATTTGAAGAGCGGGGAGATTCGGTGGAGGAAGAGTTACAAGGATGACTTTGACGGGAAGATGCCGACGTGGGGGTATTCGGCTTCGCCGACGGTTTACGGTGATCTTTTGCTGTGTCTCCCTTGTGGAAAGAAGGGGACGCTGGTGGCGCTGGACAAGACCACGGGCGAGGTGAAGTGGAAGACGACGGACAAGGCGCGGGCGGGTTATGCGGCGCCGGTGATTGCGGATCACAAGGGGAAGAAGACGGCTTTTGTTTTCCAGGGACGGAATCTGGTGGCGTATGATTTGGAGGACGAGGGTGAGGTGCTTTTCACCTACGGGTGGCGCACGCCTTATGATGTGAATGCTTCCAATCCGGTGTATCAGGACGGGTTGCTTTATCTCTCATCGGGATACGGAATGGGGTACGCGGTGCTGGATGTGACGGGTCGGGAGCCGAAGCTGGAGCATCGGGATCGTGAGCTGCGGATGATTTTTCAGAATGCGATTCCGAAGGGTGGGGATTTGGTGGGGGTGTTTGGGGACAAGGGGAAGGCGGCGGAGGCGTTCCGGATGGAGATGAAGACGGGGAAGTTTAAGTGGCGGGCGAAGATTCCGGGATCGCGCGGGTCGACGATTATGCTGGGTGATCAGCTGATTGTTTTATCGGAGACGGGGGAGTTGGTTTTTGGGACGGATACGGGGACGAAATTCAAGGAGACGGGGAAGCATGAGATCTTGCCGAAGCTTTGCTGGGCTCCCCCGGCCTTGGCGGAGGGGAGGCTTTATGCGCGCTCGAACGGGGGGAAGTTGGTGTGTGTGGATTTGCGCAAGTAGGGGCTGGATGCAGGAAGAGTCCGCTTCCGACAGGGTTGTCAGAAGCGAACTCTCTTTTTGGATCAGGGTGATCCCGGGGTGCGGGGGGTAGGTTAGTCGAGGGAGAGTTAGTCGAGGGAGAAGCGGAAGTCGGCGGGTTTCACGGTGAGGGCGGAGCAGGGGGTGCTGTTGATGAGTCCTTCGGCGGTGGTGCCGAGGAGGAGTTTTTTGAATCCGGTGCGGCCGCGGGTGCCGAGGACGACGAGATCGGCTTCCATTTCCTTGAGTTTTTTAAAGATGCCGCGGTGGATGCTGTGTGAGGAGACGACGTCGGTGGTGAGGTTTTGAAGGTCGTATTCCTTGCCGATGTCGTATCCGAGTTTAGCGAGGCGTTCCTTGAGGTCTTTTTTGATGTCATCTTCGGGGATGATGGGGAAGGCGGGTCCGAGCCAGCCCATGTCGGCCTCGGCATAGACGGGGGGGCGGAAGACGTGGATGAGGGTGAGTCGGGCGTTGTCCTGACGGGCGAGCTCGGCGGCGCGATGGACGGCGCGGTTTGAGGTGTCCGAGAAGTCGGCGCAGGCGACGATTTGCTGGAAGGGTTGGTCCTGGTAGTTGCGGACGAGGAGGACTTCGACGGGGGCTTTGCGGATGCATCGTGAGGCGAGGGCGCCGACGTGATGGGGTTCATCGGTGGAGAATCCGCGTGAGCCGAGGACGAGGGTTTCGGGGTTGTGCTCTTTGATGAGTTTAAGGGTTTCCTGGAAGGGGTGACCGATGGTGACGGCGGAACGGATGTCGTGGGCGGTGCCGATGACGTCCCTGATGAATGAGTCCATTTTTTCGCGGGCGAAGTTGAGGACACCTTCTTCGGTGTAGGCTTCCATTTTGCGGAAGTCCTCGAGGATATCGCGATCGAGGACGTGGTAGCAGACTAGGGAGAGGTCTTGGGAATTGGCCATGCGGGAGGCTTCCCGGAGGGCGTTGCGGCTGTGGGGGGAGTAGTCGACTCCGACGAGGATGGATTTTTTAGCACTCATGTTTTTGGTATTTTTAGGGGTTTGGATCAGTTGTTGATGGGGATGATGAGGATGGGGCAGGTGGCCTGGCGGATGATGGCTTCGGCGGTGCCGCCGAGGAGGCTGGAGACGATTCCCTTGAGGCCTTTTCCGGATCGGCCGAGGACGATGAGTCCGCAGGAGGAGGAGGCGAGGTGTTCGAGGAGGGCTTCGGTGGGGTCTTGGTGTTCGATGCAGGCGGCATCGACCTGGCCGGGGAAGGTGGATTCGGCGGTGCGGGAAATGGCGGTGAGTTGGCCTTCGAGGATTTCGCGGAATTGTTCCTTTTGTCCCTGGTCTTCAAAGACGGTGGTTTGGTAGCGGAGTCGCTCGGGACGGAGCCAGGGTGGGCGGTTGGTGTGGATGAGGTGGAGGTGATGATTGGGGGTGGCGATGCGGGCGGCGTGCTCGAGGATGGGGGTGGTGGATTTTGAGAAGTCGATGCAGGCGGCGATGAGGGTGTCGGAGGGCGCGGGGGGGCGGTTGACGAGGAGGACGGGCATGGTGGCGAAGCGGAGGCATTTGATGGCGAATTGACCGGCTTTGCGGGAATCGTCGGCGTAGTCATCATCACCGAGCACGAGGAGGTCGAATTTTCCTTCGATGGCGAGGGAGGCGATCTCGTGGTGGGGGATGCCTTCGGCGATCTTGCAAGAAACCTGATGTTCGTCTCCGAGGACTTCTTCGACGAAGTCGGCGAGGCTGGAGCGGGCGGCGGTCATCATCATTTCCTGTTCGATGAGGTAGAAGGTGACGAACTCGTTGAGTTCGGCCATGGGGACAACGTGGCAGGCGGTGAGGCTGGCACCGGAGCGAATGGCGATCTGGTTGGCCATGCGGAGGGCATGGCGCGAGGCATCGGTGTAGTTGATCCCGACGAGGATGTTTTGATATGATTTCATGGTGCCGATTTGAGGGTTTTTGGTGGTGGTGAGGGGACTCCCACACTGGGAAGATGGCATGGATTTGGGGAATATTCTCCGCGTAGGTTCTTGTTTTCGTAGCATGGGTTGAGGGGGACTTGGGGGGGAGGGGAAGGGGTTGCGCTGGATCTCACGACCGATATGACCTCCCTGCTGGCTTTGGCCGGTTTGGCGATTGGAATGCGCCGCCGACGTTCCTTGTGGACCTCGGGTTCAAAATGTCCTAAAGCATCCGTTAGCCGTTTTGAGCCAACGGATGCTTTTTTTGTCAATCCACCTTAGAAATTTCCCAATTTATGAATGCTATCTCTAATCGAACGATTCTGTTGTTTTTGTTTTTGATTTTTCCGCTGCAAGGAGAGGTCGTTATTTCCGAGTTTATGGCCTCCAACCGGGCGACATTGGCCGATGAGGATGGTGATTTCAGTGATTGGATCGAGCTGGAGAATATCGGTGAGGGGGTGGTGAATTTGACGGGGTGGCAATTGACGGACAAGGCGGGTGATCCGGGATCACGGTGGGTTTTACCGACGCGGTTTCTTGCGCCGGGCGGGCGATTGGTGCTGTTTGCATCGGGTAAGGACCGGAAGCCGGCATCGGCGGCGGGTGAGTTGCACACGAACTTTCAGCTTTCGTCGGGAGGCGAGTATCTTGCGTTGATTGAGGCGGACGGGGTGACGGTGGCGTCGGCATTTGATCCGGCCTATCCACCGCAGGAGGAGGATGTTTCGTATGGTCGTGGAGCATTGACTCTGGCGACCGAGGAGCTGGTGAAGGAAGGAGATGCGGGGAAGTTGCAGGTGGTGGTGAATGATGGGGCGGGTAGTATGTGGCGTGGGGGGAACGAGCCGTTTGATGACAGTGGTTGGTTGACGGTGAAGACGGGGGTGGGTTTTGATCAGGGTGGCGGGCCTTCGGGGTTTGAGTTGGTGGAGAATTTTGACGGGTTGAATGCGGGGGCTTTGGACGGGCAGGGGGGGTGGTCGGCTTCAGCGGCGACGGTGACGGTGGCGAACGATCCGGCAAATGTGGAGAATCAGGTGATGTCGCAGGCCGGGGACAACGTCCGGGCATTCAAGGGGATATCGATTCCCCAGGGAGAGACCGCGACCGTGTTTTATCGGATTCGGCGGGAGGGGATCATTGATGCGTCGATTGGGACGTCGGATGTGGTCACGCCGGGAACGGCTTATTCGGACTTTGAGACCCAGCTGAACAATCAGAAGAATGATATCTGGAATGTGCGGGATGCGGGAGGGTTTACGGCGGTGGATACTTTTGCGGACAACACGTGGTATGAAGTGTGGATGGTGATCGATAATGCGTCCGATACGTATGAGGTGCATATGAAGGGCGGGGCTTTGACGGAGCGGACGCAATTGGATGCGGGAGCGCAGACGGTGTTTGGATTTCGGAACGGAAGTGCGACAAACGCGATCGAGAACTTTTTCGCGCGGACGGGAAACGGAACGACGGGGGCGATGCTGATTGATGATATCTATTTGGCGACCGGCGAGAATTTGGCGAATCCGGCCAATGGTTTGGGCTTGAGTGATTTCATTGATGCCGAGGGTGGGATTGAGACGGAGATGGCCGGAGTGGCTGCGGGGGCGTATTTGAGGATACCTTTTGAAACGGGGAATTTGGACGGGGTGGGATCGTTGATTCTGCGGATGCGTTATGACGACGGCTTTGTGGCTTATTTGAACGGGGTGGAGATTGAAGCGCGGAATGCGCCGGCGTCTGTGGCCTGGAATTCGACTGCGTTGACGGAGCGATCCGCCCAGGATGTGGTGAATTTTGTGGAGATTGATGTGACGGCGTTTGCGGACCTGTTGGTGCCGGGTGGGACGAATGTGTTGGCGATTCACGGGTTGAATCTGACCGCTGCGGACGGTGATTTTTTGATCACTCCCGAGCTGGTGGGAGTGGCGGCGAGTCCGACGGCGGAGAAATTGTATTTCACGTCTCCGACACCGGGCTTGGCGAATGGGTCCGGCTTTTTGGGATTTGTGGGAGATACGCAGTTTTCGGTGGACCGGGGATTTTATGATACGCCGATTGAGTTGGTGATTTCCGCGACGTTGGAGGGATCGACGATCATTTACACGACGGATGGATCGATGCCGGGTGCGACGAACGGAACGTCGGTGGCGGCACCGGCGACTCTGAGCATCAGTGAGACGACTCCGTTGCGGGCGGTGGCGGTGAAGGATGGTTACGTTTCCACCAATGTGGATACGCACACTTATATTTTCCCGACGGACGTGATTGTGCAGGGGAATTCTCCGGAGGGGTATCCCGCGGTGTGGAAGGGTGATAACGGGAACGGAACGGAGACGGCGGATTACGAGATGGATTCCGAAGTGACGCAGAGTGCGACTTATGGGCCGTTTATCAAGGATGCGCTGTTGGCGATCCCGACGATTTCATTGGTGACGGAGAAGGGGAACCTTTTCGATCCGGCGACGGGGATTTACCAGAATCCGCAGCAGAGCGGGAGTGTGTGGGAGAGGCCGGTTTCCTTTGAGGTGATTCACCCGAACGGGGAACGGCAGGGGATTCAGGTGGATGCGGGAATCCGAATTCAGGGTGGGCATACGCGACTTCCCTCGAAGAATCCGAAGCACTCGTTTCGGGTATCCTTTAAGCGGGAGTTTGGTCCGACGAAGCTGAATTATGATTTGTTCCCGGATGATCCGGATGCGGCGAAGGAGTTTGACCAGTTGATTCTGCGTGGAGCGGGCAACCAGTCGTGGCTGCACCACAATACCTTCAAGGGAGACAACCGCGGGCGGGCGCAGTATATCCGGGACCAGTGGGCGAAGGATGTGCAGCTGGCGATGGGGCATCCGGCAACGAGGTCGATGTATGCGCATCTTTACATCAACGGGATTTATTGGGGGATGTATAATCCGACGGAGCGCGGGACGGCCGGGTTTGGTGAGTCCTATCTGGGTGGAACGAAAGAGGATTATGATGCGTTGAACAGCGGTGAAGCGATCGACGGAGATGCAGCGCGGGCGAATTACCAGGCGATGATCACTCTGGCGAACGGAGGATTGGCCGATCCGGTGAGGTATGCGGAGATGGCCGAGATGCTCGATCTGGAGGCGTTTACGGATTACATGATCATCCAGCAGTATGGCGGTAATCTGGATTGGGATCACCACAACTGGTATGTGATCCGGAACCGGAATGGCGGGAAGTGGTATTTCCTGAGTTGGGACAGTGAGTTTATCTTCATTGATACGACGGACAATGTGTTGTCGCTTGATAATGCGGACGATCCGTCGCGGATTTGGCGTCGCTTGCTGGCGAACGATGAATATCGGGTGTTGTTTGCGGATCGGGTGCAGAAGCATTTGATGAACAATGGTCTGCTGACTCCGGACGCGGTGACGACGATGTGGGATGTGCGCAAGGACGAGATGTTTGAGGCGATCATTGGAGAATCGGCACGGTGGGGAGACTACCGACGCGATGTGGATCCGGTGGGTGGTCCCAGCCCGATTCCGTTGTATGACCGGGATGAGGAGTGGACGGTGGAGCGGAACCGTCTCTTCGGGAGTTATTTCCCGGTGAGGACGGACAATGTGATCTCGCAGTATCGGGCGGCGGGTTATTTGCCCTCGCTGGAGGCTCCTGGATTTAATGTCTATGGCGGCCGGGTGGCGGCGGGGCATCCGCTGGAGATGACGAGTGTCGACGGGGAGACGATTTATTATACGACGGATGGAAGTGATCCGCGGGTTCCGGCGATGGTCAACACGGTGGAGCTGATTGGGGAAGGGGGAGCGATGCGGGTTTTTGTTCCTCTGGACAATGCGTTGGGTTCGACCTGGCGTGGTGGGAGCGAGCCGTTTGACGACAGTGGCTGGAGGACCGGAACGTCGGTGGGGTACGAAAATTCCCCGAGTAATTACGCCGGATTGTATGACATCAATGTGAGAGATGAGATGCGCGGAAAGAGTCCATCCTGCCTGGTGCGGATGAGCTTTACGATTCCGGATCAAGCGACGCTGGATGCGATCCAGGAACTGACTCTGGGGGTGCGTTATGATGACGGTTTTGTCGCCTTCATTAACGGGGTGGAAGTGGCACAAGACAATGCGCCCGGCGTCCTGAATTGGGATGAGACGGGATCGAGCCATGACGAAGTGCTGGCTGTGCTTTATGAGCCTTTTAGCCTGGGCTCTACGGGGATTTCCGCGCTGAAGGTGGGTGCGAACGTGCTGGCGATGCACGGGTTCAATGCGACTACGGGCTCGAGTGACTTTTTGCTCGATGCGACGCTTGCGACGGTTCTGGGGTCAGATGTGGCAATCAGTCCGAGTGCGGTGGTCTATGGGGGGACGGTGCCGATCAACGATCCGACTTTGGTGCGGGCGCGGGTGTATGATGGGAGCAGTTGGTCCGCTCTAACAGAAGCGGTATTTTACACGGGCGTCCCGGCGGATGCGACGAATCTGGTGATCTCCGAGATCATGTATAATCCGGATGGTTCCGATGAAACGGAGTTTATCGAATTCCAGAATATCGGGACCGAGGTGATTGATTTGAGCGGGGTGCGGTTTAGCGAAGGGCTGGACTTTGAGTTTCCGCTGGGGACCTCACTGGCTCCGGGTGGTTGGGTCTTGGCGGTGCGGAACCGGGTGGCGTTTGAGGCCCTTTATGGGCCGGGTCTTCCGATTGCGGGAGAGTTTTTGAACGACAATGTGCTCGATAACAGTGGGGATCGTCTCACGATGTTGGGAGCGGATGGTGCGGTGATCCGGACGATGCGTTACAATGATCAAGCGCCTTGGCCGGTAGCTGCGGATGGAGATGGATTCAGTTTGGTGCTGGTGAATGCGAGCGCGAATCCGGACCATGCCTTGCCGGAGAGCTGGCGTGCGAGTGTGGTGAGCGGCGGGACTCCGGGAGGACCTGACGGGGCGACCTTCACGGGAGTGGCGAGTGCCGATGATGATGGGGACGGGGTGTCCGCGTTGCTGGAATTCGTTTTCGGAACCTCGGATGCGGTTGCGGGAGATGCGGGGAATGTGATGGGATTTGAAGCTGGAAGCAGTTTCCGATTGCGCCGCCGGGCCGGGGTGACGGGGGTGACTGTGGTGATCGAGACCTCGACGAACCTATCCGATTGGGTGGCGGCAGAAGGGATGCTGCAGTTGGTCAACGAAGTGAATGTGGAACCGGGGGTGGTGGAAGAGCAATATCAATGGGTGGGTAACGAGCCCCGGGCATTTGTGCGGGTGAAGGCGACTCAGGATTGATGAGGGAGCGGCGGATTGCGCCGCAGGATGTTCAAAGAAAAACGGCTTGTTGATGTGGATCAACAAGCCGTTTTGCGTTGAAAGAGGGAGATGGACTATGGCTTTTCGATCCGGAAGAAGCCCTGGGGGTTTGTGAGGGCTGTGGCGGGAACGGAGAAGGTGTCGCCGTCATCAAGGATGGCATCGGTCACTTCGGTGAAGGGGGAGTTGAGGTTATCCGAGGTGGTGAGGATGTAGTTTTCTCCGGCCGGGCTGAAGGAGATGAGGAGGTCGCCGTTTGGCAGGAGTTCGGTGGAGGTGATGGTGATGTCTCCGGTGTTGCCTTTGGAGGGGGCGGGGGTGGAGAGGTTCGCGGAAGTGGGATCGAGGTAGATGTTATCGACCAAGACGTGGGAGAGGGCTTCTCCACCGAGAGCGGTGATGAGGAGGATGCTGGAGAGGTGTTCGGTGGTGCCGTTCCGGAAGTTGAAGGGGTCGATGCCGCCGTCGTCGGTGATTTCGATTTGTCCGGTTTCGCCGTCGGGTGACTCGACGTAGACCTTGAGTTGGTCGGAAGCGTTATCCGCGACGATCCAGACGTTCATCCAGGTGTCGATGGCGTAGGTGGCCTGATCGCGGAAGGCGCCGGCATCACGGGCGCGGAGGATGTTGTCCCGAAAGATAACGGTTTGTGCTTCGAAATCCCCGAAGGCGGAGGGTGAGAGGGCGTCGCTGAGGCCGATGCTGTTGTCGACATTTCCGCTGGAGGCAGAGATTTGGAAGAAGAGGGTTCCGGTGGCGCCCTCGCGGACCTGGAGGCCGAGTTCATTGAGTTTTTTGGAAATGGCGTTGGTGGCGGTCATGCCCTCGAGGCGTTCGAGGCGTCCGACTTGGTCAGTGGAGCCTTCTTCGGTCGTGACGGAGATGGCTTCGGGGACGTTGGCGGTCCATCCGTTGATGCCGTTGAAGGTTTGGCCGACGGTCATTCCTTCGCCTTCGAAGTTTTCGATGAGTTGAAAGCCGGAGGGTTGGGCAGGAACGCTGAGCGGGTCGTTCGGATCGGATGATGCGGCGCCCTCGATGGCGTCGTCGAAGCCATCGCCATCCGAGTCGGCCTCGCGGGGGTTGGTGGGGGCGTTGTTGAAGGGGTTTGCGGAGCCGGCGAGCTCGACGTCATCATCGATGGTGTCGCCATCGGTGTCCTTGAGGGTGGGGTTTGTGCTTTCCTGGAATTCCTGGAGATCGGTGAGGTTGTCATTATCGAAATCTCCGGTGCCGTCGCGCGAGGTGTCGCCGAAGAAGGCTTCTTCCCAGAGGTCATTCATGCCGTCGCCGTCAGCGTCACCTTCATCGGCGAAGGGGTGGGTGAGGTTTTCGCCGGAGAGATCGAGGTAGATGTCATCGAGGTATCCGGTGGTTCCGGCGCGGTTGTTGATGGCGAGGAGGGTGATCAGGCCGTCCGTGGTGCCATTTCGGAATGCGCCACCGGTGAAGGAAGTGGTTCCGGCGGAGGTGGCGGCAACGGGGATGGTGTTGAAGTAGACGTCGGTGGTGTCGGCGGTGTTGTTGAGGACGAGCCAGATGTTGATCCAGACATCGGGTTCGGCGCCGCCCACTTCGGTGAATCCGCCTCCGTTGCGGACGTCGATGTCTATGTCATTGGCGGTGCCTCCGTCGGCGAGGCGGATGTAGCCTTCGAAGTCACCCCAGATGGTGGGAGCGGTGAGGTCGGAAGAGCCGACGACCCAATCGACGAGTCCGTCGGGGGCGGTGGCGCGGATGCGGAAGAAGAGGGTGGCGGTGGAGCCCTCGGAGATGGGGGTGGGGAGGGTGTAATGGTTAGGAACGCGGGGAGCGGCGTGTGTGCAGCTGAAGACCTTGTTTGCGGGGTCTGCGGGGTCGGCGACGATGAGGCTGTCACCGTTGAGAGTGCCTTCGCCTTGCCAGTTGCTGGTGGGGCCTTCCATGTCATCGACGAGGGTCCATTGGGCGTGGAGGAGGGGGCTGGAGAGAGCGAGAATGAGAGAGGTGGTTTTCATGATTGGTTGCATGCAACAACGGGTTGTTGCATGTTATAACGTTTCTTAAAGACTAGGAAAAGTCAAAAGAGGGTTGTGACGCACTCCTTTTGGTGAAATTGGTGTTATTGGCAGTCTGCTTTGGCGCGGAGGAAGGCTTTGATTTGGCTGGAGATTGGGTCGGGGTAGCGGTGGGTGGCCCAGATGTATCCGGCGGGGGGAGCGGGGAGGCTGAGCGGGTTGAAGGTAGGGATGGCAGGGGTGGTCCAATCCGCGATGTCCGCGGAGGACTCGCCGGAGTAGTGGATGCCGTCGGCCTCATAAGATCCTCCAAATTTCACGAGGCCTCCGTCGCGGCGGAGGTAACTTTGAATGAGCCAGGTATCGCCATCGCTGGTGCGGGTGCCGAGGCGGCGGGTGGGGATGGAGCTTGGATCGAGGGGGTCGCTGCCGAAGGCGAACTCGAGTCGGGAGGAGAAGCCGTCCTCATCGAGATCGATGTCCGGAAGGGTGTCCTGCCCGTTGAGGCCCTGGTTTTGGGCCCAGGAGTCGAACTCCGGCCAGTCGCGGAGGTTGATCCACGGGTTGACGCGGTAGAGCTTATCGCTGTCGTCGAGGAAAGTGAGGGTGAGCGGGATGGCACCTTGGCCGAGTTCGGCGAGGTCTTGGGCGGTGATGACGGGTGGGTTGCCGGAGAGGAAGGTTCCGTTGAGGGACCATTTGATATCATGGATGGGGCCGATTTCAGAGGGGAGAAAGGGGGCGGGATCGAGAGTGAGATCCGCAGCGGTGGTGGCGGCGATGGGGTCGAAATTGAGGATATGCGGTGGGGTGGAACCGGTGGGACGGGGGTCGGAGATGGTGAGGTTTGCGGAGAAGAGGTGGTCCTGCACTTCGCCATCCGGGGCTTCTCCGTTGGCGTCGAGGGTGCTGTCGCTGCTGATGCGGAAGCGGAGGGCGAAGGTCTCGGTCCAGGTGAGTTCACCGGTCCAGGGGATGGTGACGGTGAAGGACATGGACACGCTGGGGACCGAGTCATCACCCGGGATGATGAGGGTCAACTTTTCGCCGGGGTCATCGAAGTCGCCATCGCGGTTGCCATCGATAAAGCCGTAGAAGGTGGCGTTGTTTCCGGTGACATTCCGGACAGCCTGGCTGGTGCCGATGACGAGAGTGAGGGTGGAGTGCTCGATGGGGGAGGCGGCATTGAAGGATTGGGAGATGATGGCGGTGAGGAGGTTGAGGTCGTCGTTATTTCCATCGGTGTCGTCGCCATCAGCCGTGGCGGTGGGTTGTCCATCGAGTTCGGCGTCGACGTTTGAGTCGGTGGAGGTGGAGTCGTTTTCGATGGTGAGATTAGGGGTGACGAGGTGGCGGGGGCCGTTGTCGACGAGGCGGGTTCGGTAGTCCGGGAGGGTGGTGCCGGTGTCGAAATTTCCGGCAGAGGATCCGTGGCAGGAATCGGGGAGGTCGCCGAAGTCCATGGTGGGTTCGACGATGGGGCAGGGATCGGCAATGGTGAGATTGATGGTGACGAGGTCATCCTGGACTTCGCCATTTGGGGCGTAGCCGGTGGCGGTGACGGAGGGGTCGGTGGTGAGGCGGCTGCGGACGGCCCAGATTTCCGTCCAGCTGGTCAGGCCCTGCCAGGGGAAGATGTTGGAGACGACGACATTGACATTACCGGTGGTTCCGGCGGCGATGATTTGTGACCAGGACTCGTTGGTGTCGAGGAAATCGCCGTCGTGATTCCAGTCGATGAAGGTGTGGAGGGTGGCGTCGACGGCGAGGTCGTTTTTGAAGGCGTGATTGAGGGTGATTTCGAGGTCGATTTCGACATCGCTGCAATCCGGAGCGCCGCCGCTGGTGACGGAGAGATTGGAGACGAGATGGAGGAGTTCGAGTTCGTCGTTGTCACCAGTGGAGTCATCTCCGGTGGCGTCGGGTGATTGATGGGCGTCGGTCTCGGCGTCGACATCGGCATCGCCGGAGCCGGTGTCATTTAAGAAAACGAGGTCCGGGGTGATGAGGTGGCGGGGGCCGTTGTCGGCGAGGGTGGTTTGGAAGTCGGGGATGGCGGAGATGAAGTCGCCGGCGGTGGTTCCTGAGGAGGTGTCGGGGAGGTCACCGAAATCGAGTGCGGGGAGGACGGTGAGGAGGTAGTCCTCGACTTCGCCATCGGGGGCGAGGCCGGTGGGTGCGATGAATTCGAGTGAGGTGAAGCGGAGGCGGGCGGGGATGTCGGTGGTGTAGGCGAGGCCGGTGGGGACGGGGACGTTGAGAGCGACGGCAAGGGAGGCGGATCCGGAGGGGATTTTGAGTTTTTGATACTCGTTGGTGTCGAGGAAGTCGCCATCGTGGTTCCAGTCGAAGAAGCCGTGGAGCCAGGCGTCATTGGTGAGTTGGTTGGTCGCTTTGTGGCTGAAGGCGACGGTGGTTCCGGCCTGGATGGCGGTGAGGGGGCCGAAGTCTTCTTCGTCATCGGAGCCAGCGGTGTCATCGCCGAGGGCGGAGGCGTGGGGTTGGCCGTCGGCTTCGATATCCGGAGCGGAGCCGCCGAGGAACAAAGCGGTGTTGATGGCGTGGCGGGCGCCGTTATCAGCGAGGGTGGTGGGGTAGGCGGGAGAAGCGCCGACGGAGCTATCGGGGAGGTCGCCGAAGTCGAGATCGGGAGGGGAGATGGTGATCATGAGGTCCTCGACTTCGCCATCGGGCGCGGGATCGTTGGGGTCGACGGCGAGGGTGGAGAGCCGGAAGCGTGCTCCGGTATCGGTGGTGGTGATTGCGGTGGTGGGGACGTTGAAGGATACGGGGATGGTGACTCCGATGGTGCCGGAGGGAATGGTGATGACATTGGACTCGAGGCCTCCGATGAAGGCGCCGTCGCCATTCCAGTCGATGAAGGCGTGGAGGTAGGCGGGAGCGGTTTTTTGGTTGGTGACTTTCACCTGGAAGGTCACGGAAGTTCCGGCCTTGATGGTGGCGGGTGGGGTGACTCCGTCCTCGTCATCAGGGCCGCCGCTGAGATCGTCGCCATCTGCGGTGGCGGAGGGGAAGCCGTCGCCGTCGTTATCGATGAGGGTGCCGAGGAAGATTTGGGAATCGATGAGGTGCCAGGGGCCGCCGTCGGCGATTTTTGTTTTGTAGGTAATGGGAGCACCGGGGGTGCCGGGGTTGGGGAGGTCTCCGAAGTCGGCGGGGCCGGAGGGGTTTTGGGCGAGGGCCACGAGAGGGACGAAAAGGGTGGTGACGAAAGCGGCATTTTTGAGATTCCCCGTGATGATCATGGCGATCTAACAGACAGGACAAGGGTATCGATTGTCAAGGATGGGGGGAGCTTAATGTTCAAGCGACCCAAGTAGGGAGGGCTTGTTATCCTTCAGTTGGAGGGGTTAACTTTTTCCGTGATGAATGGTTCGAAACTTTTTTTTCGCCTGACTCTTTTACTATTCTTTTTGTTAGAGATTCATTGGGTCGTTGCTGCGCTGCCCCCCGAGGCTAAGATTCAGGTTCGGAAGGCGGACCAATTAGCCAATAACGGAAGTGAAAAAGAGGCGCTGGAAGCAGTGGATGAACTCGTGACCCTTTTGGGGAACAAAAACTATCCCGGGGAATCGTCCTACGTTGAGATTTTGGCTGTTGGTGCAAGAATCCGGCAAAGCTGTGGCAATCCCGAAGGTGGTTTGGAGCTTGCGGAGAGAGCCTTGGAAAGCGCGGCCCGGCTGAATCCCAAGAATTTTCATGTCACGGGGATGGCTCACGTTGCGGCAGCGTCGTGCCATGCTTCATTGGGTTTTCCGGAAAAGGCACGGGAGGAGGCTGCACGAGCTTGGGAGGTCATGGGTAAGATACCCTATCGTGACCCGGCGGTTCCGAACTTGATTCCCAGATGTCATGCGATGGTGCGTCTCGCCGCGACCTATCATGCGATGGGGGATTCGTTGATGGCGGAAAAATATTACCGCCTTGCGGTTGATGATGGGAGGCGGTTGATGGGGTTTCCGCTTCAGGGTGCGAGCTATGACCTAGGGAAATTTGCGGCGGCGGGTCGGGCTTTTAGTTCATTGGGCGGATTCTACACTCTGGCCGGGGACCATCGACGGGCGATCCCACTGTTGCTCGAATCGATTCAGATTCGCAGGAATGCGGGGCCCTCGTCGCTTCCCTCCAATTCGATGGATAATGAGTCGAGCTCGATATCGCTCAGTCGTGCTTATTTGGGAATTGGAGAGGTAGAGAGGGCCAAAAGATATAGCTACGAGGCGATGCAGAGGGCTTCCTTGGGACCCATTGCTCAACGCAGTGTGGTTGCCAAGTCGACGTTGGCTTCCGCATTTAGTGCTGAAGGGGAGTATGACAAGGCTCTGGAGTTGACCGGGGAGATGATGTCGATGCAGCAGAAAATGCGAAAAGATGATGAGTATCTCAATCCATCGCTGGTGAACAATACCGGATGGCTTCAACTTCAAAAGGGGGACCATGCGGGGGCGAGAAAATCACTGATGAGTGCCTATCAGCTTTTGGTTAAGAGCGATGAGCAGGAGACGGAGTTAGGGGCCAATGTTCTCACTTCGCTAGCGATGATTGAATTTCTGGAGGGAAACCCGGAGCGGGGATTGAAGGGGCTGCGGAAGGCGAATGCGATCTATGAAGCGGAGGTGGACCGGAAGATTGGCTTTGGATCGGATTCCCAGAAGCTGGCGTATCTTCAAAAACTGAAGGGTAAGACGAATTTTTTGCTGGGGATGGCGTTTAAAAAATACCCGGAGAATGAAGAAGTGGGAAGGGAGGCTTTGGTGACGGTTCTGCGAAGGAAAGGACGGATGACGCGCCTTTTGCAGCAATCGGCCCAGCTGTTGCGGGCGAGTCGGATTAGTGGCGAGGCGCGGAAACGGTTGGTGGATGCGCGAGCGAAGCTTTCGTTACTGGGTCTCAGTTTGGGAGTTTTCAGTCGGGAAGGTGCGAGTGAATTTGATCAGGATTGGATGGTTGAGTTGGAGGAGGCGGAGCGCGCGATCAATGAATTGGTGAGGAAGCAAAAGGGGGCCGAGGTGCGAGGAGCCTCGTTGGATTTGGATCAGCTTGCGGCGGCTCTTGGCGACGACGAGGTACTGCTGGAGTATGTTGTTTTTCGTCCGTATCGCGAGGGGGTTCCGAAAGCGAAGTTATCGACGATCCCGCTGAGATGTGGGGTTTTTGTGATGAATTCGAGGGGGAAGATTCAGGTGAAGGACTTGGGTGATTACGGGGAGATTCGCAGGTTGGCGGTGAGTTTTCGTCGATCGGTATCAAATCCCGGTGACGAGACGTATCGGGAGACGGGGAAGGTACTTTATGGGGAATTGATTGAGCCGATCCGCAAGGCATTGGGTGATGCGAAGCATTGGCGGGTTGCTCCCGATGGACAGCTCAGTATGATTCCGTTTGGGGCTCTCATCGGTGATGGTGGAAGATTTTTGGAAGAGGAGGTTTCGGTGACCTATGTATCGAGCGGGAGTGAGTTGTTGGTTTCCAGAGAGAGGGTGCGGGGGGAGGGAGAGGTTACGATTTTTGCGGCGCCGGAGTACTCGCTTGGCGCAGTGAGGAGGTCGACAGAATCCCAGAAACAGGGTTTTAGTGCGAAGCTGGCTGATTTTTGGGAGCAGATTTCGGCCGTGGGCGCGCCGCTTCAGTTTCCTCCTTTACCGGGGACGGTGACAGAGGCGAAGGCTATTTTGAAACTGATGCCGGAGGCAAAAGTCTTAGGTGGGGTGAACGCGACCGAGGGGGCGTTTCGTGAAGCGGTGAAAGGTGGTATCGTCCATGTGGCGACGCATGGTTTTTACCTGAATGACGAACTCATTTCCTCGAATGAAAAGAGGGGCCTGAAACGAGTGAAGCCGCGGCCCCAGCCGGGATTGGAGAATGTGGTGGATCCGGATGAGACGGGGAACTGGATTGGGCAACGAAGTTTGGATCATCCACTTTTGAACTGCGGGCTTGTGTTCAGTGGAGCGAATCAATTGTTCGATGGTCGGGATGACGGGGTGTTGACGGGGATGGAGGTGTTGAATCTGGATTTGCGGGGAACTGACCTTGTCGTGCTCAGCGCGTGCGAAACCGGAGTGGGAGAGGTTGTGGCCGGCGAGGGTGTGTTGGGTCTAAACCAGGCGTTTCGGGTGGCGGGGGCTTCGTCCCTGGTGACGAGTTTCTGGAAGGTCAGCGATGAAGCGACGGCGGCTCTGATGGCGGAATTTTACTCGGGCCTGTCGAAGGAAATGGGCAAGGGGGAGGCGCTGAGATCAGCGGCGGGAAAAATCCGAGGGTCAGCGGAGTGGCAGCATCCGGCTTATTGGGCGGCCTTTTCTCTTTCCGGAGATGTGAAGTAAGCGATTACTCTTCAGACGGGAGAGAGGTCCAGGTGAGAAGTCGGGTGGCGTAGTTTCCGGTTTCGGCCCGGGTGAGTCCGCGGGTGGTTTCTTTGCCATACATCTTTGAGCTGAGGAGTTTGCCGAGGGGTGATTGCATGGAGGCGCCGCGGGACACTTCGAGGGCTTCCTGCTCAAGGGCGGTGAAGCTATGGCGCTCACGGGTGGCGCGGGTGGCCAGGACGACGAGTTGTTCCTTAAGGGGTTGGTCTGCGGTGACGACCAAGCGGGGGGTGTCGAGCCGGCCGCCAGCAGGGATGCGGTTGTCATCGGTGGTGGCCGGTTCGGGAAAGACGGCAGAGATGGCGAAGGATTGATCGACGTGAAGAAGGGTGACATCAGCGGCTACCGGAGAGCTGTTGGAAATGCGGAAGGCAATCTCGTCTCCTGCGTTGAGAGTTCTGCCCGAGGCTTCATGGGAGACGATGGTTCCATTGTCTGATCCGGGTGGGTCGAAGCGGACGAGGTCGACCTTGATTCTGAGGCTACTGTCTCCGGTGCCGCGACCTGCGATGTTGAGGAGTTGTCGTGCGCGGGAGATTTTTCCGAGATTTTTGATAATGCTTTCGGCGGAGAGGAAGGTTGTTTTTTCATTTGTTTGATTTCCGCAGGCGGGAAGGAGTTTTCCTTCGGAGGCTTCGTTTAGTTGGATGATCCAATCGGCGGTCCCTGCATCGGAAGTGAGTTCGTAAAGTCCTTTGGAATTTTTTTGGAGGGTGTTGATGACGGGTTGGGACGGGGTGTCGTTTTCATCGAGCTTTAGGGTGAGCCATTGGTTATCGTCGTTTCTTTTTTGAATGGCGACCTTCATGGTGGAGAGGCCCAGTTCGCGGTAGATGATCGAGGCCCGGCAGGCGGCGCTGAGGTCTGTGAGAATGGCCTTTTTCATTTCCCCAAATTCATGTGGGATCACAAATGAACCGGTGGCCTCCACGTGTGTGACTTTGACGGTGCCAAGGGATTGCTCCGAGTTGGTGACGGCGGGCGGGAAGACTTCGAGGATGGTGCCTTTCGTGATTCCGCGAAGGTGTCCGGAGTTGATTTGAAGACCTTTGGGACCTTGCATGCCGGTGAAGAGGACTTCGTGACGTTTTGGTGCTTTTCCTATTCCGAGGACGGGGAGGTCGAGGCCGTCTCCTTCCATGAGGGGAGTGGGTTGAAGGATGCCGTTGCTGCGGTAAACGACGTCGACAGTTTCGGCGAGATCGCGGTAGGTGAGGGCGCCGGGAGCGCCGGCGATAATCTCGAGAATGGTGGTGGAGAACAGTCCTCTTCTGGGGCCATGGGGAGGGGGCATGGGCAATTCGAAGGTGGGCTCGAGAGACTGGGCGGCATACATGGCGATCAGTTTGCCTTTTGAGGCGGGCGAGGTTTTGGCGTATTCCCCGGAGGTTTCGGACCTGGTAGCGGGGACTTTCAGAGAGGGAGAGGTGGAGACCGCTTTTGGAATGAGGAGGGCGGGATCGATACGGCGATTGACGCGACCGGTCTGCTCGGTTCCCCGGGTCATGGTGCCGGAGTGACAGGAGTCGAAGATAATCCAGACGAGGGCTCCCTTGTTGCGGATTTTGTTGGTCCAGACTTTGATTTCGTCATCGATGATTGCTCCTTCGATGGTCTTTTTTTCGGGATTCCAGACGGTGGTGTCGGCAGGCAGGAAAATCTCGTCCAGGCCATCGGTCTCGATGTCATCCTTATCATCGTTTGCCGGTTGTTGGCTGCCGTGGCCCGACATCAAGATGAAGACGACGTCGTCTTTTTGAGCTTTTGTGGCGAGGTTTTCGAAGGCTTTGGCGATGTTGTCACGGGTGGGACGCGCTTCCGCCTCCTTTGGCCAACCGGCCAAAGTGGTGATGTTTTTTTCAGGGAATTGAAAGCGGTCGCCGGTGAGGACCTCCTTGGCGAGAGCGACATCGTTGACGGGTCCCACAAGCCATTGGCTGCGATCGAGGGACGGGTATTCGGAAACGCCGACAAGGAGAGCGTGGTTTGCAGCAAGGGTGGATTCTGTGGCCAGCAAGAAGAGCGTGCTTGCTACAAAGCGAGCCAGAGGTGGTCGTTTCATTGGCGAGAACTTTAATGTGATCAGGGCAAGAAGCGAGACTTCGCTGGTGGGGAGTTTTTTGCGGGAAAAGTCCGTTAGGGAGTCGTTGGTAGGATACGGACGAAGAAGCGGGGTTGGTTGGGGGGAGCAGGTGTTTTGGAAGGTTGGTTCGTTCAGGAGTTCAGGGTTTGTTTTACTTTAGGTCTTGGATCAGAGCGGTGTATGTGGATAACCGTGTGCGCAATTGTGTGCAGAACCTCTTAAGACCATGACTATTCCCCGTTTTTCATTGATAGCCCTTACGACACTTTTTCCGGCTGCTTCCAGTGCAGTTTTGGTAACGACTTGGACTGCTGACAATGCGACTTTGGGTGATGCCGGGGCAGCTTCGGTATTACTGGAGGCCAGTCCGGTGGCATCTGATATGACCTCGTCAGTCGGGGGAGCAGTAACAGATTACACGGATGTGTTCACCCTGAACGCCACGCAGCAGATGCAACTGAGTTCGGTTGGCTTGCCGGTAACGCAAGGGTTGGACAATGTGCGGGGAGACACGCGGAAGTTGATTGGGTCGAGTTTTGAAGGATTTGGAACGCAAGGGGGTTCCGGGAATGTGACGACGCGTGATGCGACGATTGATTTGTTTTTCAGCCCCGACAGCTTGAGCGATGCTTCGCAGATGATTTTTGAAACGGGCGGGAGTGGAGCCGGATCGAGTGTGCATATGAATGGGACGACAATGACCTTTGCGGCGGCCCAGAATGCGGGGACGGCTGTGAATACCTCGATTGATCTCTCGACGATCTATGATGTGGTGCCTGACACGGAGGATATGCTTTTGGTGCGATTGGCAATCAACATGGCGGGCGATGAGATCGTTTTATCGGCGACGAATCTTGGAACGGGGCTTTCGACGAACAGCTCGGTGGCCTTTACGGGAGCCGATTGGGCCGGGGGTGATGGGACGGGGATATTTAATACCCAGGGATCGACCGGCGGTTCGGCGGGAGGCAATGTTCCGGCAAGCTACTCGAATTTTGACGGGCAGTTTGGAGGAATGAAATTTTACACCGACGAAGTTTTGTCTCCGATTCCTGAGCCTTCGTCATCGGTGATGGTGTTTTTGGCACTGAGTTGGTTGGGTGCGCGGCGGGTGCGGAAGTAGGTTTTCGTCTGAGCCGGAGACCCGGATGGATGGGGCGATGAGTTTTGGGAGGTCTCCGCTTGGGACTGAGAGGCCGTCTGAAAAATGCGCAACGAGTGTTCTGGTTATTGGGTTTTGAAAGAAATGCCGCTTCGCTGAGGAGGCAGGAGTTGAACCCTGAAGGGCTGCGAGTCCTTTCGCTTTAGGCGGCGTTGGTGTTTACCAACTTTGCTCTCGCCTCCCGGCTCGCCCCTGCGGGCTGCACCGCGCGCAGGCTATGTCCTTCCAGTCCATTATCGTCCCGTCTTGCTTGAAGAGAAAATCCTTCGCAGCACTCATTCGGCATTTTTCAGACAGCCTCTTAGTGATGGTCCATGATGATGCGGACTTGGGCGATGGCTTGGGTGAGGGCTTCTCCGCAGGATTCCGCGGTGGGGCGTTCGGCGATGAGGTATCCTTTGGATTCGCCGCTTCCGGTGCGGTGATCGAAGACGCTTCCCACCTTTAAGGAGCAGGCGAGATCGGTGATGCCGGGGATGGCGCGGGCTTGATCGAGGCCCTGGATTTCGCGCACGGTTCCGTGACCGGGGTGGATGATCCATACGCCCGCGTGTTGTTGGGCCTTGGTGGGGAATGGGGGTGTTTCTCCGGTGGCGAGGCGGAGGAGGGCTTCCCAGGGGTCGAAGTGATAGGCGCGCCGGATGAGTTCCATGATGTAGCCGCCGGGCGGGCGGGCGGCGATCTCGCCAAAGACGGGGCCGTTTTTTGAGAGAAAGAGCTCCATGTGGGTCATTCCGGTGGTGATGCCGAGTTGGTCGTGGACGCGGTTGGTGAGGTGGCGGACGGAGTCGGCAAGGTTTGTGTCCAGGGTGGCGGGGACGACGTTGGCCCAGCGGGGTTTCCAGTAGCGGGTGAAGTTCTGGAAGGTGGCTTGTCCGTGCTGGCGGAAGGTCTCGACGCTCATTTCGGTGCCGTGGACGAAGCCCTCGACGAGGAGGCCGGGGCGGAGGTGGTTTTTGACCTCTTCTTTGGAGTGGCAGATCCAGACGCCGCGGCCGCCGGAGCTGATGGGCATTTTGAGGACGAGGGGGAGTCCGAGTTGGTCGATGAGGTCGTCGGGTTGGGTGTTGGCGTCCGTCTCGGTCCAGGGGGCGCAGGGAAGGCCGGCGGCGACGATGGCTTTTTTCATGACGAGCTTGTCATGGCATTTGCGGGCGGTCTCGAGGCTGAGGCCGGGGAGGCCGAAGTGCTGGCGGATGGCGGCGGCGGCGATGACGGAACCGGTGGTGACGGCGGCGACGGCGCAGGGGGGATCATCGGGGAAGAGGGCGAGGGCTTCTTCCAGGGCTTCGATCTTTGTGCCGCCGAAGGCGTTGGGGGCTTGTTCTTTGCGCGGGTGGACATCGATGACGACGGGGTGCCAGCCGCAGCGTTTGGCGGCGGCGATGGCGGCCTTGCGACGGCCGATCAGGAGTATCTTTTTTGGCTTACTCATCCGGGGACGGGGTCGAAGTTACGAGACTGACGTTCATGATGCGCCAGGCCAACCCGCCCCATACCTGACTGGATTGATCACGCAATGATTTTTGTTGGGGGGAGGCCCGGAGCACGGGCTGGTGGACAAGGGAAGAAAATGAGGTAAGGCTGGGGGCATGAAGGTGACCGAAGTGGCATTTACCTGTTATCCCGCGAGCGACCTCGCGGCCTCCCGTGCTTTTTATGAAGGATTGCTGGGTCTGACGCCGGCGATGGAAACGCCGATGGGCGAGGATGGTGGCTGGGTGGAATATGAGCTGGGGCCGCACACGCTTGCGATTGGGAAGGCTCCGGGATGGGAGGCGAGTGCCGATGGGCCGAGTTGCGGATTGGAGGTTGAGGATTTTGAGGCTGCGATCGCGGTGCTGAAGGAGGCGGAGGTTTCCTTTAAGATGGAGCCTTTTGAGACTCCGGTGTGTCACATGGCGATGGCGCTCGATCCGGCAGGGAATGTGATCATCATTCACAAGCGGAAGCCGGGGCATTCCTGATCTCCGCGGAGTCAGGAAACTTTCAACGGTCAACATACTCGAAACGCGTTCTCTCTTTTTTCAATCATGCCTGAAGCTTCGGATACACCAGAATTAAACTCACAAATCATTACGGACCAAGCGGAGGCGATCGACTCCAGAATGTCGGATCTTGCCCAGAGGCTTTCCGCGTGGCTCGGCGAGCAACACTGGATTCCGGATTCTCTGAGCCATTCCGTAGCGGTTCTCATTCTGCTTTTGGGAATGTTGGCGGTGTCGTCCATCATCTATTTCGTTTTCAGGCCACTGGTTCTGCGTTGGGTTAAGCATCTGGTCGGTAAAAGTGATATTACCTGGGACAATGAACTGATGGGTCATGGAGTCTTTCGATGGCTCACCCATCTCCTTCCGGGGGTCTTTATTTTTCTCGTGGCACCGGGACTTTTTGAATCGGTGCCTTACCTCGGGATGATCCTGCGAGCGGCCTCTTCACTCTATATCCTGATTGCGTGTTATTTGGTTTTCGACTCGATGCTCAATGCGCTGCAGGCCATCTTTTCGAAGACTCCGGCAGGGAGAAAAATCAATCTCACCACTTTTGCCCAAGTCGCCAAGCTCTTGGCTGCCCTGGTCGTCATCGTCCTTTCCCTTGCGGTGATTCTTGGCAAGTCGCCGCTCGTTCTCCTTGGGGGTTTTGGGGTTTTTGCCTCGGTGCTGATGCTGGTTTTCAAAGATGTGATCCTTGGTTTTATCGCCGGTATTCAGCTTGCAACCAACCGGATGCTCTCGCTGGGCGACTGGCTGGAAATGCCCAATTATCAGGCGGACGGAAATGTGGAAGTGATCGGGCTTACCACGGTGAAGGTGCGCAACTGGGATAGGACGGTGACGACCATTCCGACCTATGCGTTGATCAGCGATTCGTTCAAGAACTGGCGAGGGATGTCAGAGAGCAATGGACGCCGAATTAAGCGGAGCTTCCTGATCGATACCAACTCTGTTCGGCTTTGTGACGAGGAGATGCTCGAAAGGTTCCGGGAGATCGAACACATTTCGGCTTATCTCGACGCCAAGGAAAAGGAGATTGGACAGTCCAATTCGAAGATCGGCGAGTCCCGCCTTCATAACCGGGTGAATGGCAGGCGTCTCACCAACATCGGGACCTTTCGCGCTTACATTGAGGGATATCTCAAGACCCATCCGGACATCAATCAGGAGATGACTCTTCTTGTTCGTCAGCTTGGGACCGAGGGACGGGGCATTCCGATTGAGATTTACTGCTTCAGTTCAAACAAGGAATGGAATGCTTACGAAGGGATCCAGGCCGACATCTTTGATCATCTTTATGCGGTGGCTCCGGAGTTTGATCTGCGCATTTTCCAAGAGCCCACCGGGTATGATTTTCAGCAGATTGCTTCAGGGAAGTGAGGGGCGGCGGGTGGGTTGTTTGGGGAGGCGGGCAGGAATGCCCGCTTTCCTTATTGGGAAAAGGTTCCTGCCTTGGGAGGATTACCTGGGGTCGGTGGAGTAGGATTGGTTGACGGCGCCGATGGCGAGGGTCTTTGTTTCTCCGTTGGACCATTTGATAGTGGCGGAGTCGATTTTTTCGATCTCTCCGAGGCCGATGTGGAGGTGGGTGTTCAGGCTGTGGGAGAAAACGGCTGAGCTTGCGCCGACGACCCGGCGGTAGATGCGGTCGCCCGCTTTGAGGGTGAGGACGGCATTTTGGGCGGTGGCTTTTCCGGTGGGGGAGTTGCCGACTTTGATGACGAGGTAGTTTCCTTTGTCGGCGCCGGTGCCGTTGTTGGTCATGAGGTGCCAGCGTCCGCGCTCGTTGCAGTAGATGAGGTCGAGGTCGCCATCGCTATCGTAGTCGAGGAGTTCGGCGAAGCCGCCGGTTGCCCCAAGTTCGGGTGAGATGAGGCCGGTGTTGTCGGCTGGGGCAAAGGATTTTCCTTCCTGGTTGAGGTAGAGGATTTGTTGGGTGGGGGTGGTGCGGTTGCCGTCGCGGATGACGACGAGGTCGGTCCAGCCGTCGTTGTCAAAGTCACCTGCGGCGGCGCTGGTGGTCTGTTCATTGATCTTGATGCCGAGGGTATCGGTGACATCGACGAATTGTCCGTTGCGGTTTTCGAAGAGGCGTGCGGGGAGTTCTTTTTTCGGGGTGTTTTGGGGGCCTTTGGTGACGTTTTTGACGACTCCGGAGGTGGCTGATTTTGTTTTTCCGCCGATGCGCCAGGTGTTGTCGCCGAGGTGGCCGACGTAGAATCCGGGTTTGGTGAGTTCTTCGGGGAATCCTTTGGCTTGTTCGGGTGAAAGGGTGAAGTCGGCTCCCCGGTGGCGGTCTTTTCCGAATTCGAGGGGTTCCATGTTGGCTCCTGCGAAGGCGTCGAAGGTGGGGTAGGCCATTTGGAGGTTTTCCATTTGGAAGTCTCCGTCGATTGTGAGGTCGTACTGGTAGTCGACGTCGTTTACGAAGGCGGCGAAGATGTAGTAGGCAAAGCACTTGCCTTTGGGATCGAGGCAGCAGGCTTCGGAGAATTGGTGCTCGGCGCGGGTGACGAAAAGATCGAAGTCGCCGTCGTTATCAAAATCGATTTCGGTGAGTGAGGTGACGAAGGTGGTTTCGGCGAGCTTGCCGAGGGTTTGTTTGCTGGTGTCGGCGAACTGGTGTCCCTCGCCGCCTTTGAGGGCGAGCATGTTGGCTCCACCGTAGAAGATGAGGTCGGAATCAGAGTCGTTATTGAAATCGGTGACGAGGGTGCGGAAGCCCATCCAGCGGGCTTGCGGGAGTTTGGACTCGAGCTGGAAGTTACCATCGCCTGATTGGGTGTAGAGTTGGTTGGCGCCGATCTTGTTCTGTGTCTTGAGGGGGAAGCCGGAGAGGACGAGATCGAGGGTGCCGTCGTTGTTGGAGTCGATGAGCTTGGCGGCGCGTCCGCGGGAGCGGTCGAAATACTCGTAGACTTTTCCTTTCTCAATGGTGCGGTCGCGGTTGATGTGGAAGGAGATGGGGTTTTCGGGTTTGGTTCCTCCACCTCCGCCGGGGTAGATGAGGAGGTCGATGCGGCCGTCGAGATCGTAGTCCCCTGCGGCGACTCCGTGGGTGTCTCCGCCGACGACCTGGACCGGCTTGGAAAAGGTGCCGGCATTGTTCCAGTAGATGTTGGCGTGCTTGCCATGCTCGGTCAGGAGGAGATCGAGGTGACCGTCTTGATCGAGATCGGCGACGAGGGCGTTGTCCCATTTTCGTCGGCTGACGGTTTCGAGCGGGATGACGTCGGGGGAGGTGCTGAATTGGGGTTTGCCGGGTTCCTCGTCTTTTTGCAGGGCAAAGGTGGTGAGGCCGAGGCAGGTAAGAGCTGGGGCGAGGATGAGAGAGCGGCGGGACAGTTTGGGGAATGTCATGAGAGAATGAGGGCGGCGCTTTGGAGTGGGGGGAGGGGAATTAGGAATTGCTTGGTTGGGGGGCTTGGTTGAGGGGGAAGCGGGCAGGAATGCCCACTCTCCATATTGGTTGGGGGCCTGCGTTATTCGGGGGCGACGGCTAGGCGGATGAAGGAGGTGGGGGCGGTGGTGGGGAGGGTGTGGGAGATGGAGGTGCCGGGGGTGATGGTGACGTCGTCGATGAGGATGGGGTCCCAGTCGAAGAGGTCGGGGGAGGTTTCGAGGTAGAAGTGGGTGCCGTAGGTTCCGGTGTAGGTGCTGCTGATGGGCCAGGTGATGGTGCCGGTGGCGTTGATGGCGGGGAGCATGGTGAAGGAGGATCCGGTTTCTCCCATGAAGTATTCGATGCCGTTGGGGACGAGGTCGGAGTCGTGGTCGCCATTGAAGGGTTGACCGGGGGCGTTTTGGTCGGCCCAGGTGGTGTATCCGGGGGGGGAGGATTGGACGGTGAGGGTGCCGGTGCCGGTGATGAGGGGTGTTTCGTGTTGGGCTCCGCTGCCGGTGGCTCCGTAGACGCCGGCGGGTTGTTGGGTGCCATCGATGAAGAGTTTGTCGATGGTATCGGTGCCGGTGAAGGTGAGGTTGGCGGTGCTGCCGGTGGCGAGGCGGTAGGTGGCGGATTCATCGGCGGTGTTGATCTGGGCGATTTTGAGGGTGCCGCCGAGGATGTCGGTATCGCCGGTGTAGGTGCGGGCACCGTTGAGTTGGGCGTTGGAGGTGCCGGTTTTTTGGATGCTTTGTCCGGTGTTGAATTCGGAGAGGTCGCCATCGATTTGGAGGGTGGCGGTGCCGTCTCCGGTGATGGTGAGGTCGTGGTAGAGGATGAGGTCGAGGTCGAGGTCGTAGGTGAAGTTTCCGGTGGCATCGAGGTTGATGGTGGGGGCGACTCCGTGGAGGGTGTTGGTGAAGATGAGGGTGTTGCCGGTGAGGTTGGCGGATTTGTTAGAGGTGTCGTTTCCGCTGAGGATGATTTTGTTGAGCATGAACTCGAGGCCGGTTTTGCGGAGGAGGTCGTTGTTTGAGGTGTAGCTTGCGGAGTGTGCGGGGAATTCGAGGATGGCTCCGGCGAAGCCATCGGAGCGGAGGAGGTGCTCGGGGTTGGTGGTGCCGCCTTCATACCAGTTGGCGGGGTTGGCGCCGGTGGGGCCGTCCTGTTCATCGGCTCCGGCGGACCAGTCGTTGTGGAGGCCGGGGCGGAAGGTGAAGTGGTCGACGATGTTGAGGGGTTCGGAGTCGAGGTCGCGGTTGAGGATGGGGTAGCGTGGTTTGTCCCAGTTGGCTTCCATGTGGGTGACTTCGCGGGTCATTTCAGCGACGCGGGTGGCGTTGGCGGCGAGGCCTGAGATGTCGTTGGTCTCGGAGGGGTCGGTGTTGAGGTTGTGGAGTTTGTAGAAGGGGGGGGAGGCGTTGACGTTGCGGGTGTTGACGAGTTTCCAGTTGTCCTGGATGACGGCGAAGGTGCCCCGCCAGCGGTGGACGAGGGTGTCGTGGGGGAGGGCGGTGTTTTGGCCGTTGAGGTGAGGGATGAGGTTGACGCCGTCGATTTTTTCAGAGGGGTCGATGGTGCCGCCGGCGAGGGCGACGGAGGTGGGGAGGAGGTCGATGCCGTGGACGGGTTTGTCGAAGACGGTGCCGATTTTTGAGGGGTCGATGCCGGCTCCGGCCATGATCATGGGGACGCGGATGCCGCCGTCGTGGGCGGAGCCTTTGAAGCCGTTGAGGATGCCGTTGGAGGTGCCGTTGACTCCGTCCTCCATGCCGGCGACGCCGCCGTTGTCATTGAGGAAGACGACGAGGGTGTTGTCGGTGATGGAGTCGGCGGTGTTGCCGTCTCCATTGGGGTCATCGAGCTTGGCCATGAGGTCGCCAATTTCCTTGTCCATGGTGATCATCATGGAGGCGACCTGGCGGCGGTTGTTGGGGGTCAGGCCGGAGATGCGGGGGTCGTTGTAATCCGGGGAGTTGTTGGTCCAGGGTTTGTGGGGTGCGGGGTGGGCGAGGTAGAGGAAGAAGGGCTCGGGGTCGTCGTGGTGATCGGCGACGAATTGTTCGGCGTAGTCGCCGAGGATTTTGGTGAGGTCTTTTTCGGCGGAGGGGACGTTGGCGTAGTCGGTGTATTCCTTGATGACGTCGGTTTTTGAATCGTCCGGGTGGATGAGGGCTTCGCGGAGGTAGCGGAGTTGGTTGGGGTGGTCGGGGTCGGAATTGAAGTTGTAGTATCCGGCGGTGAATTCGCGGGAGCCGTGCCAGAAGCCGAAGAAGCGGTCGATGCCTTGGTTTTCGGGGCGGTTGCCGAGTTTGGTGGGGGTGTTCTCGATGGAGCCGAGGTGCCATTTTCCGATGGCTCCGGTGGTGTATCCGAGGTTGCGCATGCGGTCCCAGACGGTGTCGGTTTCGACGGGGATGCCTTCGAAGATTTGGCTGGCGAGGAAGTGATTGTTGCCGACGTTTTCGTTTCCGATGCGGGCCTGGTAGGCGCCGGTGACGATGGCGGCGCGGGTGGGCTGGCAGTTGGCGGCGACGTAGGCGCGGGAGAAGGTGATGCCGCGGGCGGCGAGGGCGTCGAGGTGGGGGGTGGGGACTTCCGAGGTGGAGCCGCTGTGGGCGTTCATGAAGCCGAAGTCGGCGTAGCCTGCGTCATCGGAAATGATGACGATGATGTTGGGGCGGAGTGCGCCGGGGGTGCCGGAGGAGGCGTTGACGGTGATGGTGAGGGTGGCGGAGCCGGTGAGGTGTTCGCTATCGGAAGTTTGGGCGGTGATGGTGTGGGTGCCGACGGCGAGATTTGTGATAGAAATGGTGTCGCCGGTGCCGAGGACGCCGCTGAGGTTTGAGGTCCAGATGATGTTGGAGGAGACGTCGCCGTCTTCCGGGTCCGTTCCGGTGGCGGTGAAGGTGGTGGGAACGCCGGTGGTGACGGTGGAGGCATTTGCGGGAGCGGAGATGGAGACGGTGGGGGGGAAGTTGTCGGGGGTGGAGATGTCGAGTGAGATGGAGTGGGTGCCGGTGAGGGAGCCGGAGTCGGTAGCGCTGGCGGTGATGGTGTGGACGCCGACGGAGAGGGAGGAGGTGGTGATGCTGGCTCCGGTGCCGAGGGCGCCATCGATGCTGGAGGACCAGGTGAGGGCAGTGTTGAGGTTTCCGTCTTCGGTATCGGTGGCGGTGGCGGTGAAGGTGACGCTGGATCCGGGGAGGGCGTTGGAGCCGTCTGCGGGGGCGGTGATGGTGACGACGGGGGCGTTGTTGGGGGTGCCGGTGATGATGAGGGAGTCGTCGACGGAGATGGAGTCGATACTGAAGGAGGAGGAGGGGAAGGCGGCGGCGTTTCCGAAGTTGGCGAAGCCGAAGCCGAAGAAGTTGGAACCGGCGGCGGGGAAGTTGGCGCCGAGGGTGAGGGTGCCGGCGGTGGTGGTGCCGTTGGTGGAGTAGATGCCGGTGCCGGCGGGGAGGGTGCCGGACCAGCCTGCGTTGTTATCGAAGGACTGGGGGGAGGCGGTGTTGTTGAGGAAGAGCTCGTAGGTGCCGTTGGCGGCGACGAGGGTTTGGGCGTAGTGGGAGTTGTTGGCGGTGTTGGTGCCGACGAAGCCGAGCCAGATGGAGGAGGCGCCGGTGAAGTTGGAGATATCGACCTTGAGGTAGCCGGTTTGTCCGACGAGGAGATCGTTGTAGTTGAGGAAGCGGCGGGTGGTGCCGGCGGTGTGGGAGTAGTCGAGCTGGTCGTTGGGGTCGTCGAGGGTGACGGGAGTTCCGGCGGTGTTATTCCAGGCGGAGGGGATGGAGGAGCCGGTGAATTGGTCCTGGTAGACGTTGGCGGCGTGGGCGAGGGAGCCCGAGGCGAGGAGGGCAAGGAGAGGAAGGAATTTCATGAGGAAAAGGGATGGGCTGAACGCTCTGACGTCCTAACACTGTCGGTTGGGGCGAAATTGTTCGCAAGAAGTTGTAAATGTTTTGAAATTCTATCCAGAGAGGTGGTTTTTTGCTGAACTGGAGGGGTGCATGAATTGGTAGTGATCGGTGGCGGAGCGGCGGGATTTTACGGGGCGATTACGGCTGCGGAGCTCGGGGTGCCGGGGGTGTTGATTTTGGAGCGGGGAGCGGAGGTGCTGACGAAGGTGCGGATCTCGGGTGGGGGGCGCTGCAATGTGACGCATCATTGTTTTGAGCCGAGGGAGTTGGTGGAGAATTATCCGCGCGGGAAGAAGTCGTTGATCGGGCCGTTTCACCGGTTTCAGGCGAGTGATACGGTGGCGTGGTTTGAGTCGCGGGGGGTGGAGTTGAAGGTGGAGGGGGACGGGCGGATGTTTCCGGTGACGGATGACTCGAAGACGATCATTGATTGTCTGACGGGGGCGGCGCGGGCGGCGGGGGTGGAGTGGCGGACGCGGTGCGGGGTGGAGGCGGTGGAGCAGCGGGAGGACGGGACGTTTTTGATCAAGACCGCGACGGGGGAGGAGCTGGAGGCGCGGTGTGTGTTGGTGGCGACGGGCGGGGTGCGGACGAAGCCGGCGCGGGTGCCGGCGGAGGATTTGGGGGTGGCGATGGAGGGGGCGGTGCCGTCGTTGTTTACCTTCAAGATTGAGGATGAGCGACTGCGGGATTTGGCGGGGGTGTCGGTGCCGGAGGCGACGGTGCGGGCGGGGAAGATTGTGACGAAGGGTCCGGTGTTGGTGACGCATTGGGGGCTGAGCGGGCCGGGGGTGTTGAAGGCGTCGGCCTGGGGGGCGCGGGAGTTGGCGGAGATGGGGTATCGTTTTGAGCTACGGGTGAATTGGACGGGGGAGATGACGGAGGCGGAGGTGAGTGATCTTTTTCGAGAGCAGCGTGAGGGGTTTGGTTCGCGGAAGGTGCTGAAGAGGTCGTTGATTGAGGGGGTGACGCGGCGGTTGTGGCAGAGTCTGTGTCTGGCGGCGGGGATTGCGGATGAGACGACGTGGGCGACGATGACGCGGGAGCAGGGGCGGGAGTTGGTGGGGGAGCTGACGGATTGTCGTTTTGCGGTGGAGGGGAAGAGTCTGAACAAGGATGAATTTGTGACGTGCGGGGGGGTGAAATTGAAGGAAGTGAATCTGAAGACGATGGAGTGCAAGAAGGTGAAAGGATTGTACTTTGCGGGGGAGGTGTTGGATATCGATGGGGTGACGGGCGGGTTTAATTTTCAGGCGGCGTGGACGACGGGGCATTTGGCGGGGACGGCGGTGGCCGCGAGGGTGGAACATTAAAGTCTTGGGTTGGGGAGGGGGAGCGGGAGTGATGGGAAGAGGGCGAATGCGCGGGTGTAGGCTTGACTGATTTGATGGATGAATAGAATTGGAGCGGAGCGAATGGGGGATTATAGGGGGTTGATCGCAACTTGCTACGCAAGCACGATAACCCTACTGTTCTCCAATAAATATGACCTGCGTTCCCGAGCCAGTGATTCAACACTATCGCGAATCACGTTCGTTGGTTTCCGTGACGAGGGAGCAGATTGATTCAAACTCTGTTCAGGGCTTTATTGTAGATTACGATGCCGATTGGATTGTGCTTCAGCACATTCACGATTTCTTTCTCGACGGCTATCTACTCCTTCGGAGGGCAGACCTGACCTCGATGAATTGCCGTGCGACAGATGCGTTTCAGAGGCACCTTCTTGAGTCTGATGGTATTCTCGACAAGGTTGATTTTGATTTTCGTTTGCCAAGTGGCGGTCTTGCTGAATTTTTGACGAGGTTACCGAAGAGCCGAATTCTCATTCTGGAAGACGAGACCGAGGATGACCTGTTTCTTATCGGGACTTTCTTGGACATTGAGGATGAGTGCGTCTCGATTCGGTTTTTCTCAGGTGCAGGTCGATGGGACGAAGAGCCTGCTGAGATCGACTTTGAAGACATCACATCGGTTTCATTTTCTACCAACTACACTCTCGCCTACGAGCGCCACTTTGCCTCGGAGACCAGCAATGGAGAACAAGTCGGCGCTGGCAATCCGCTAGACGCTGAGTAGTTTAGTTTTATGATTTTAGAACCTTTAACCCCTTCGTCGAACTGGCGCCGCCTCTAGCGGATTCCAGGCCTTCGACGTTCTGCAAGAAACCTTCCGATGAAACCGCTCGATCCTCCACACACTATCGAAGGTGATCCGAAAGCTACCGAGATGCTTCGGTTGTGGGCGGCGCACGGCAAGCTCGATGTTGCGATCAATATCGGATCCTACGAATCTTCGGATATTGATGAGGCCGAAGCTTGGGGGACGATTCTGTCAGATTGCGCCCATCATATTAGCAGAGCTCTACAGCAGCGATATGATGTGCCGATCGAGAATTCAATGCGGACAATTCGCGAGGTATTTATGTCGGAGACCTCGAACCCATCGACAGAGTTTGCAGGCGAATGAGCCACAAGAATCACAAGATGCAGAACAAGACATGGGACTCGATGCCGGGTAGCGCCTCTTGTTTGGCGCGAGGGCCTATGGTTTGCGCTGGTTTTCTGGCGGCAACGAGTCCATTTTGACGTTTTGCTAAGAAATGAAGATGCTCGGCAACATCGCATTCGGAGTGATCGCGGTATTGTCATTGCCCGTTGTCCTGCCAGTCATGGTGGTTCGCAATATGATGGATGCGAGGTATCAGAAACGAATCGCGAATGCGGTTTCGTGCGAGAAGTGCGCAAAGTTGCTCGGCGAAGCAGCGATATCGGAATCGAATCGTGTCGTGGCACAAGAATGGAAGGAACTGCAAGCGAAGCGCCCAGGCGTTAGGTTTCGCAGGATTAGAAGGCACCACGCCATTTGCACTGAGTGTGGCCAAGAGTATTTCTATTCGAATCAGGGGAAGACGTATTTGCCAGTTGTTCCCGCATAAAACGACAAGCAGAACAAGTCGCTGCACAGAATCCCTGACCCGCTCCGAGTCGAATTTTCCATGACCATTCAACCATCAACCCCGAAATCAACGCTCGCTCCCGGTTAGGGATTCTGTGAGCTTTGACGTCGCTGAAGAAAATCGATCCATGCAACGACCTCGGATAGTTCCAGGCAACAATATCGCTCTCAAGATTCCTCCGCATGAGTTTGAGTCCACGGTTGCATTCTACAGAGATGTTCTCGGACTCCGATCGCTTGGAGAATTGCGGGGCAGTGTGGGGTTCGATTTCGACGGTAAGAGCATCTGGTTGGATCGAGTGGAGGCGCTTAGTCACGCGGAGATATGGCTAGAGCTCCGAGCCGATCACATTTCAGAAGCTGAAAGGTATTTTGAGCAGCAAGGAATTATTCGACGGGACGAGATCGAGAAGCTTCCCGATGGTTTTTCTGGATTCTGGGTATCGACGAACTCCGGTCTGATCCATCTCGTCTCAGGCAATCAAACCAACAGCGAACAAGGCGTCGATCCAAAGGCCTGAGCCGCTGCGAGTTCAATCCGTCGACGATCGAACATCAACCCAGGAGTCGGAGCCTCGGCCCCCGGGCAGGTGTGAGAGGACTTCGACATTGGGAAATGGAACCCCCGAGGATCGGGATGGGATGCTTCGGGGTTTTTGATGATGGGTGGGAGGAGAATTAGGAATTTAGAATTAGGGATTAGGAATTGCTTGGTTGGGGGCTTGGTGGGGGGCTTGGTGGGGGGCTTGGTGGGGGGCTTGGTGGGGGGCTTGGTGGGGGGCTTGGTGGGGGG
>JBPOGH010000009.1:0-201097 GCA_051252135.1 Verrucomicrobiaceae bacterium
GGGGGCTTGGTGGGGGGCTTGGTGGGGGGCTTGGTGGGGGGCTTGGTGGGGGGCTTGGTGGGGGGCTTGGTGGGGGGCTTGGTGGGGGGAGATTTTTTTTGGCGGGATGTTATTGAGGGAGGTGTGTGGGATTCTCGCGACCTTGCAGGTCGCTGATGGTCTGCGAGGTGGGTCCTATGGCTGAAGCCATCGGCTTTGTTCTGTCGAGCTTTCAGCTCTTTTGGAGGGGGCGTTGGACTTTTAGGGTGGCGAGGGGGAGATTTTTTTTGGCGGGAAGTTATTGAGGGAGGTGTGTGGGATTCTCGCGACCTTGCGGGTCGCTGATGGTCTGCGAGGTGGGTTCTATGGCTGAAGCCATCGGCTTTGTTCTGTCGAGCTTTCCGGTTTTTTGGAGAGGGGTGTTGGTCTCTTGGGGTGGGATCCGGTGGGTGTGAGGTTTTGTTGTGGGGAGTTTATGGTTTTGGTGAGGAGGAGGAGGATTGAGATATTTTGTGGATGAATAGAATTGGAGTGGAGCGAAGGGGAGGTTATAGGGGGGTGATCGAAGTTTACCAGACGATCACGACATCCTTACTATTTGGTGAATTATGAACCGGATCGGAAGAGGGTTTGATGTGATTGGTTGAAGTGAATGAAAAGCGAGGCCCCCTCAATAAAAGCAGGACAGAAAAATATAACAGACTATGAATGAGGAACGAAAATGCCCAAGTTGTGGGGGAAGCGAACTCCAGCCAGGGGCGGTGCAGTCGACAGGTCGTATTCACTTCCGACCTGCGAATACGAAATTTCGGGTGATGAGTACCAGCGATGTGTCGATTTCAGGGCATATGTGTATGGGGTGCGGTTCCATCTTGCTCGTTGGAGATCTTGAAAAGGCAACCAAGCTTCTGCCGGACAAGAGTACGACGGAGGCTTGATTGGCGGGCAGCAGGAGAGTTCCTCGAACAGGCCGGCGCGATCGGAGATATCATCGTCGCGGTGGCGTTGTTGCGGTGAGATGTGTCTGATTCGCAACGTTTGTTTCAGAAGATGAATCCATCGGTGTCACCGGAGGCGAGAAGGAGGTCGTCGATTCGTGGTTGAGAAAGTTCAACCATGGGTGGAACGGGGAGTTTGTGTGTTCGCTCGAGCTTGAGGGTATGGGTTGGGGGGAGGGCGGAAGGTGGGTGATGACAACTTGCGGGGTCGGGAGGAGGTCGTTACTGTGAGATGAGAAATGCGACGGGTGGTGATTTTTGGGAACTCGGGTTCCGGCAAGACTTCGATGGCACGAAGACTCTCGAAGGAATCGGGATTGGCTCATCTTGATTTGGATGAAGTGGCGTGGAAAGGGGGCGATCCTCCTGTGAGGGAGTCGATTGAAACAAGTGTGGCAGCGATCGATGAATTCCGGGCGCGAAACTCCGGCTGGATCATTGAGGGATGTTATTCCTCCCTCATTTCCCATGCCGCAAGGGATGCGACGGAGATGTATTTTTTGAACATTGGGATCGAGGCTTGTATCGAGAATTGCCGGGCGCGGCCGTGGGAGCCCGGGAAGTATTCATCGGCGGAAGCCCAGGATGCCAAGTTAGCGATGCTGATTGATTGGGTGAAACGCTATGAGGCCAGAGACGATGAGTTCTCGCTTCGGGACCACCGTGAGATTTTTGCGAAGTTTGAGGGCAAGAAACGGGAGATTTTATCGAACACTGAAGCTTAGAAGAAGCGCATCGAGAGAGAGCTGGTGACCAGGGGGGCCTCATTCCGGATGTTGGGCTAGAAGCGATCTTATCAACCCTGCACAGTGCTGTTTTTCAAAGGGGGGGGCGACTTCCCAGATAAGGTGCGGCTTCGCCGATGGGAGTGTTACTCCGCGTTTTTCTCCGTGTAGCAGCGTTATTCGTCAGTCACTGGTGTTGGCTCAGGATCGATGAAATTTGTGAGCCCCTGTTTCCTGGTCGACGACGTCGTGCGCACGATGGAATTATACAGGCACGTGTTCGATGCGGGGCGGAGGAATGTTTATGGGCTTTTGGGATGGGGTGAGGGGGTGTAGGTTGAGGGGATGAGGTGGATGTTGATGTGTTTGTGTTTGGTGAGCCCGGGTTGGGGGGAGTCGGGGGCGGTGCGGTTGTTTTGGGGGGATAAGGATTTGGGGCGGATTGAGTCGTCGGATTTGGATGGGGGGAACCGGGTGTTGGTGCACAGTGGGTTGGGTGATCCGCGTGGGGTGGCGGTGGATGCGGTTGCGGGGATGCTTTATTGGGCGGTGCGGCAGCCGGCGGGAGCGATTTACCGGTCGAATTGTGACGGGACGGGGACGGAGCTGGTGATTGGGGGGTTGTCCGACCCGGGGGACATTGAGTTGGATTTGGAGAACGGGCGGATTTATTGGACGGAGGAGAGTGCGAATAAGATCATGTATGCTTCGCTGGATGGGACGGCGGTGGAGATGGTGTTGGGCGGGTTGAACCGGCCGTATTATTTGGCGGTGGACGGGGAGTTTGTGTATTGGTCGGACTTTGACAGTCCGGTGATTCATCGGGCGAACCTGGTGAATCCGGTGGCGACGAATTTTATTACGGGGTTGGGTCAGGTGCGGGATGTGGAGGTGGCGGACGGGATGATTTATTGGTGTGACCGGGATACGAGTGATGTGAGGAGGCGGGCCCTGGATGGGGTGGGGACGGGGACGGTGTTGTTTTCGGGCGCGGGGTTTGACCGGCCGCATGGGTTGGCGCTGGATCCGGAGTCGGGGACGATGTTTTGGACGGATACGCGGACGGTGCGGATTGATTCGGGGGCGATGGATGGGAGTGGGGCTCCGTCGAATGTGGCGGTGACGACTCTGGCCGGGCCGTGGGCGTTGGCGATTGCGCGTCCGGTGCCGCTGAGTGATCCGTATGAGTCCTGGACGTGGGACAATTTTACGGGTGAGGAGCTTCTGCCGGAGAATGAGGCGAGTGTGTGGGGGGAGGCGGCGGATCCGGATGGTGACGGGCGGATCAATCTACTGGAGTATGCGCAGGGGACGGATCCGAAGGGGGCGGTGTTGCCGGGGAATTTGGTGGAGGTGGAGGTGGGGGAGACGGTGCGGGTGGTTGTGCGGATGAGGGCGGGTGATTCCTCGTTGCAGTTTTGGCTGGAGAGCAAGGAAGACTTGAATCCGGTGACGTGGAGCGCGGGTGGGTTTACGGAGGTGGGTGAGCGGGTGGCTGATGCGAGTGATTCGGATTATGAATTTGTGACGATGGAGGTGGAGCAGTTTGCGGCGCGCTTGTTTGTGCGGTTGAGGGTGTCCCGGTAAAAAAGGAAACCCCTGAACGCGTGAGCGTTGCAGGGGTTACCAGGGTGATTGGTTTTAAAGTTGGCTGCCTTAGCGACGGCGGCGCAGGAGGAGTCCGGCAGCGGCGAGGGAAAGGAGAGCGGAGGAAGGCTCGGGCACTCCTTCGCTCCAAGTGATGTTATCGATGCCTCCGCTGGCGAGGAGGTCGATTCTGACAGCCTGGATATTTTGGAGGCCGAGTTGGCTGGCGGAGGTGTTGGCGAATTGGTTGGCGTAGTTATCGCCAGCCACGAAGCCTTTGGTTCCGGAGACCTCGAGGTATTCCTCGAAGGAGAGGGTGACCTGGCCGCGAGAGGAGTCGTAGAAGGTGATGCCAAACTGCTCGCCTTGTTGTGGGGCGTCGACGAGGGCGAAGCCGAAGGAGTTGACGTTGTTCGCGTTGAAACGAATGGAGAGTGAGCCACCGTCCGCGGAGTCGTTCGGGCGATCGACGATGCCGTCCTTTCCGCCGTCGAGGTCGTTGGCGAAGATGAGGATGTCGTTGAGTTGAGCGCCAACGAGGTTTCCTCCGATGATGGGGAGTTCGAGGTCGGGATCGGCGGTGCCGGTCTGGCGGGTGTCGAAGATGATTGCGGTATCGAGTCCGTTCTTGGATTCGAGAGCAAAGTTGAATCCGCCTCCGAGGAGGGAATCATATTCGTTTCCGGTGAGGATGGTTCCGTGATGGAAGCCGGAGTGACTGAAATCGGCAACGTACGATTGTGCGTTGGCGAAACCAATGAGCAGGCCGAAGGCCATTGGGGGCATTGTTTTCATGTTCGTAAGGCGCGGTGAACTGCGCGGGCCGACGATTGGCGATTTACGGGCCATGAAAAATGGCTTTCGGGAAAAGGTTCCCGCAGGAATTTCGTTAGAAAGGACCTTCTGAAATTTCGGAGTGCTAAGAATTATAACACGCTTATTATGAGGTTGTTGCGATTTTTAGGGAGATGCTTTGGAAGGGTAAAAAAAGCGGTGTAATTAATAGCCAGAAATCATTGGTAGTGTGCCGGGAATGTAGCAATGGGCAAGATTCCCGGTGGGGCGTCTTTGCTATTTAGGGGGCGTGAAATTACGCGAAAATGGACCTTCAATTGGAGAAGGGTCCGTATTTTTGGCGACGATTCTCCCGGGGGCGGGAGAACTGCGAGAGAACTGTTAGACGAGTTGGCAGAGGACGAAGGGGGAGACGACGAGGGCTTCGAACTGTTGTTCGGTGTCTTCCCATTGGTGGGCGTGGAGGGCTTCGATTTTGACGAGGTCTCCGGATTTGAGCCAAGTGTGGACGGTGTCTTTTTCGTCTGCCGAGATGGCGGCGGCGGCGGTCTCGAGCTTGATGGAGGGATCGAGGAAGTAGAGGACGCCGTTTTGGAAGTGGGGCTTGAGGTAGGACCAGTCGACCTGGCCGCGGTACTTGGCGAGCTTTTCCTCGGTGGACCGGGTGTCCTCACCAAGCATTCCGTAACGCATTTGCTCTCCTTCGTTGCTCATGAAAGGAGGTTGGGGAAAAATGGCGGGAGCGGCAAGAATGAGCTTAGAGGCCGTCTGAAAAATGCCCAACGAGTGTTTTGATTTTGGGGTGTTGTGAAAAGTGCAGCTTCGCTGGGGAGTCAGAGGGTGAACCCTGACGGGCTGCGAGTCCTTTCGCTTCAAGCGGCGTTGGTCCTCTGTCGTTGGTGTTTACCAACTTCATCGTCCCGCCTTGCTTGAAGGGAAAATCCTTTGCAGCACTCATTCGGCATTTTTCAGACAGCCTCTTAGTCCTACTTAGTTGAATTGAATTAAAACCGCAGATGAACAGGATGGAAGGGATGGCTTGGTTGGGGGGAGGGAAATTCTAAACAAATTCAAAATGAGAAATTGGAAACCTTGGTTTGGGGGGCCTCAACCGGAACGGAGTGGAGCCGGAGTTAGGTGGAGATGGTCGAAGAGGATGATTTTTTACCACAGAATGAGCGGAAGGAGCAGAAGCAGGTCGACCGCAGGGCTTAGGAGGGCCGATGTGGATTTAAGACAGGCACTTATTCTTTGCGGCGGCCTTTGCCGGGGCGGTGGTCGATGACGCCGTCGCCATCGCGGTCTTCCCCGAATTCGACGGGCATTTCGAAGTAGATGCCGGCGCGGCGTCCGGCGCGGACGTGATCCGAGTAGGTTTTCTTTTCGGTGGTTTTGATGAAGGTGTCGTTGGCCTTGAGCATGGCCTTGGCGATCTCGGAGCGGGAGGCGTCGAGGGGAAGTTGGGCGAGGACGGTTCCTTTTTGGCCGAAGGTGTGGGGGTTGATGAGGAGGATGCCTTGGGTGGATTTTTCGCCGTCGATGACTTGGGTCCAGTGGTCGGGGTTGGTTTCGAGGTCGAACTGGAAGCGGCCGATCATGAGGTCGGACCAGGCGGCGGCGGCGAGGTTTGCGGAGGCTTCCTTGTTTTCGCCGGCCTGGAGGACGAGGACGCGTTGGTCGGCGGAGGCGAGGTTGAGGGCGAGGCGGAAGGTGGGGAAGTCGGGGAGGGGTGGGGAGGACTTTTTGGGAGGGTATTTTTTGGCGATGGAGTTCAGTTCATCGGCGAGGCTGGTGCGGCGTCCGAAGACTTGTCCGGGTCCGCGACCGCTGCGGGTGAGGCGGGTTTTGCCATCGGGGGCGAGGATGCAGAAGGCGGTGTTCTCGAAGCGGCCGCCGAGGTAGGAGCGGACGATCTTTTGGTTTTCCTCGGAGCCGTAGGAGTCGATGCGGATGCAGACGAAGTGGCGGGTGGCGCGGATGATGTCCTTGTCGCTGAACTCACGGTTCTGCGTTTGGGTGTAGCCGGGTCAGAAGACGCCGGAGATGCCGCCGCATTGGGAGGCGACGGCCATGAAGAGGATGGGTTTGTTGGCGCGTTTGGCTTCGGCGAGGCCTTGTTCGAGTTGGGGATACCAGGCGATGCCGGGGTCGCCGAGGGGGAGGTCGGACTGGCCGAGGTCGGTGGGGCGGGGACCTTGTGCGGTGGCGGAGAGGGTGAGGGCGAGGAGGAGGGCGAGGGGTTTCATAGGAGAGGAAACCTCGGGGGTGGGGGGAAGTTGCGGATGAAGTGTGAGCTTTGAGAGCTTTGAGCTGCGGGCTTTGAGCTGCGAGCGATGGGAATTTTATGGTGTAGATTACACTGTGGATGTCAGATACCGTAAGAGCGATCAAGCGATTGGAGGAAATAGTTCAAATCCTGCGTTTTTATTTTATCGAGGAGAACCCATCCTAGTAGGGCTTCTTAGCTTTGAAGGTTCACCCGCTAAGCCTCCCTTCACGCCTGCTCTTTTTGGTTCTGGTACCTTTTTGGGAAGCGAATCGATTTCAAGAGATTTAGATTTAGCTATTCACACTCTCGGCGGATCTGGAAAAATAAACTATATCACTTTAAAACCATGAATGGTATCCCGAGTATCACCCTTATTGTCTTTTTGGCGTTGAGCGTCCGATCGGAAGGGGTGTTGGTCAGACTTGAGTTTGAGGGGGTGGTGGATGAGGTGATCCAAGGATCGGAAATTGGAGTCGGGGATCGTTTTCAGATGACGACCCTGTACGAAGTTCCTAGAGAATTATCGTTTTCGATGGAGACCTGGACCCATTATGCGAGATTTCCTGCGGAATCTCAGCTCCTTGTCGGGGGGCGTTCTTTTGTGATGCCGGGACTCACGGTGAATGCTGGAGAGGCTGTTGATGGGAGTAGTTCAGGTGTTGGGTGGTCGACTTCTACTTTGTTAGGGGATTTGGAGCCTTCGAATCTGGGGTGGGCGACTTTTTCAAAGCCGGGGATCTTTTTGAGCACCCGGGAGCAGTTACCGGAGAGTCTGGGAGATTGGGATCTTGTGGGGACTGATTTTGTCTTTCGGTTTTTGCATGAAGACTTTAGCGACGGAGGATACTCGGTGTTGGAATTTACGAGTATGAGTTATTCAAATCTGTCGATTGCGGTTGTTCCGGAGCCGGGTGCGGTTCTGTTGAGTGGGACGGGATTGTCTTTTTTACTGAAGAGAAAGAGAGGGGTGGGGAAGGGTTGAGGGGGATGTTGGGGATGAGCGATGAGCTGCGGGCGATGGGGATTTGGGTGCCTGGTGGGATGGCGGGGCTGTTGGTGGATGGGAGGGAGTGTGGTGAGGGCTTCGTAATTTCTTCTTGCGGCCGGGTAGAGATGTCCGTATACCCTAATTATTTAGAAAACTTAACTAAATGTTTGTGATGAAAAAAGTCCTACCAATTCTTGCAGCTGTTTCGTTTGGGCCGGGTTTGGCCCACTCACAGATTATTCAATTCGACCTCATCGGGACGGCGGGCGCGGGTTTGCTTTTCGGGAATGAACCATCAGTGGCATCGGGTGGTTCGGGGGGAGAAATTGGGGGCGGGATCACTTACGATAGTGCAACCAGCATTTTGGATTTGTCCAATGTCGGTTGGGGAAGTTCCCAGGGTTTTGATGATCTCACGAGCTCGGTTACAGGAGCGCACATGCACTTCACCTCCAATGCCAACGGGAACAATGGGTCGGCTGACTTTACGCAAACCGGGGGTGTCGTTTTTGGGCTGACAGCCAGCAGCACGGCGACGACGGGAGGGACGTTCAGTAATTTGGTGGACTTGGACAATCTCCCTGATCCGGCGCAAAAGAAGGCCGATTTGCTGAATGGAAAATGGTATATCAATATCCACACCTCCAACAATGGGGGAGGGGAAATCCGTGGTTTTCTAGTGGCGGTTCCGGAGCCCAGCACTTCCCTTTTTGGAGCGCTGGCATTTGGGGCGTTGGCTTTGCGTCGCCGGCGTTAGAGGTTGTCGACGATTCCGTCTTCGGCATGGGAGGTGGTAATCGACAAAGGAACTACCATTTGGCGATGGCTTTTTCGATGCAGGTGAGGGTGTCGTCGAGGTCGGCGTGGGTGTGGGCTCTTGAGATGAAGCCGGTCTCGTAGGGGCTGGGGGCAAGGTAGACGCCTTGGTCGAGGAGGTCCCAGAAGAGTTTTTTGAAGAGGCCGAAGTCTTGTTTGGTGACGGTGTCGACGTTGACGATTTCTTCGTCGAGGAAGTAGAGGCAGAACATGGATCCGACCTGGTTGATGCGGTGGGGGATGCCTTTTTCGGAGAGGATGTTGCGGAAGCCGGTGGCGAAGTAGTCGCCAACTTCATTGAGGTAGGTGTAGGCGTCGCCTTTTTCGAGTTCGCGGAGTTGGGTGAGTCCGGCGACCATGGCGAGGGGGTTTCCGCTGAGGGTTCCGGCTTGGTAGACGGGGCCATCGGGGGCGAGTTGGTCCATGATATCGGCGCGGCCGCCGAAGGCTCCGACGGGAAGTCCGCCGCCGATGACCTTGCCCATGGCGGTGAGGTCGGGGGTGAAGTTCTCGAGTTCCTGGACGCCGCCTTTGGCGAGGCGGAAGCCGGTCATGACTTCATCGAAGATGACGAGGGCGCCGTGCTTGGTGGCGAGGTCCCGCATGGCCTGAAGGTAGCCTTGGCGGGGGAAGACGAGGCCGGCGTTGGCGGGGTAGGACTCGACGATGATGGCGGCGATCTCATGGCCGTGTTTTTCGAAGACTTCTTCGAGGCGGTCGAGGTGGTTGTAGGGGAGGGTGATGGTCTCGGCGGCGAAGGAGCGGGGGACGCCGGCGGAGTCGGGCTCGCCACAGGTGAGGGCACCGGATCCGGCGGCGACGAGGAGGGAGTCGACGTGGCCGTGGTAGCAGCCCTCGAACTTGACGATCTTGTCACGGCCGGTGAATCCGCGGGCGAGGCGGATGGCGGACATGGTGGCTTCGGTGCCGGAGTTGACCATGCGGACTTTTTCGACGGAGGGGACCCAGTCGGTGATGAGCATGGCCATTTCGACCTCGTAGATATTCGGGATGCCGTAGGAGATGCCGTCCTTTGAGGCTTCATGGATGGCGCTGGTGACGGAGATGGGGGCGTGGCCGAGGATGTTGGGGCCCCAGGAGCCGATGTAATCGATGTAGGTTTTGCCGTCGACGTCCTCGATGCGGGATCCTTTACCGCGGCGGACGAAGAAGGGGTCGCCATCGACATTGCGGAAGGCGCGGACGGGGGAATTGACGCCTCCGGGGATGAGGGTTTTGGCTTTGGCGAAGAGCTTTTGGGAGAAGGGTCCGTTCACGGGGAGACCTTCAACTCTTCGGTGGAAACGGGCGAGGGAAAATTTTTCCGAATAAAGGGGGAGGCGGGGACGTTGAACCTTGGAGGAGATTTCGTCTTTCCAGCGGGAAATTCTCCAGTAAACTATCTTTTGCGATGAAAACGCTCTCTTTTCTAGCCCTCGCTCTCCTGTGGAGTGCGCTTCCTGCCGCGGCCCAAGGTCTCGATTCCGATCCGGATGTTGTATACGTGGAGGAGTTTTCGGAGAAGCCGATCAAGCTGAAGGCGGCGAAGGCCGGTTATGTGTTCTCGACGAAGAAGGGGGGCCGCAAGCGGGGGGCGTTGCAGGTGGACAGCACGGTGGAGTTGGTGGGATTTACGGAGAATGCGTATCAGATCCGGGGTCGGCGTGAGAATGGCGAGGGTGTGAGTGGCTGGGTGAGTCCGCTGGCGTTGACGGCGAAGGACAAGGATTTTGTGAAGAAGTTCAAGGCGGTGTTTGACCGTCAGATCATTGTGAGGGAGCTCATTGAGAACAAGGAGTTGGCGATCGGGATGACGGAGAAAGAAGTGGGGCTGGTGTTGGGTGAGCCGACCAAGACGAAGGTCCGGCGGACGGCGACGGGGCAGTCTGCGACCTGGGAGTATGTTGAGTATGAGATTGAGAATCACTATTCCAACTTCCGTGATCCGATTACGGGCGGGATTTACCGTCAGCTGACGCACACGACGAAGGAAGTGGTGTCGAAGACGCAGGTGGAATTTGAGAACGGGGTGGTGAACGCGATCGAGGAGAGTGAGGACAAGGGTGAGGCGCGACGTCGGATTGTGGCGACGCCGATCATCTTCTTTTGGTAGTTTGTACTCCGTGCGCCGTGCGGCTCCGGAGTTAATCGGTTTCGGGAATCCCGCCGGTGATGCTCAGGATTTGGTCCATGGAGCGGATGGCGATGTGGTGGGTGAAGATGGTGGGGGAGCCGATGAGGTGGAGTCCGGTGTTGGAGATGACGCCTTTGACGGTGACGGTTTTTCCGGTGAAGTGGTCCGCGATATTGGCGATGCCGAGGTGCTTGAGGCGGGTCTCGACCTTGCGCGAGAGGGGGACGGTGAAGCTGTCGTTGCCGGGGAAGTCATCGCCGGGGATGAGGTGGAGGACCTGGTGTCTGGTGCCATCGGCAAAGATGGTGGGAGTTTTGCGGACGGCGTGGACCTCGAAGCGGATGGTGAAGGTGGTGGAGTTATTGTGGAGGTGTTCTTTATCGAAGGTGGCGAGTTGGGAGGGGGAGATGATTTGAGGGATCTCGATCCCCTGGAGAGGTGCCCAACTGATGATGAGTGATAAAAGAAAGGTCCTCATATGAGCTTAGGACACGGGAGGCGGGGAATTGTTGGGAGTTTTTTTTATCGCCCGATGGATTGGTGGTTGATCAAGATGGATCGGATTGATGTGGATCCTATGGCATGAAGCCATGCGCTTTGTTCTATTGAGTTTGCAGCTCTTCTTGGGTGGATGAGTTTTTGGGGCTGGTGTGGGTGGGGAGGGTTTTTTAGGGTTTGGGGGAGATGGCTTTGGATCGTTTGCCGGCGGATTTGCGTGCTTTGTATGAGGTGCATGAGTGGAGGCATGCGAGTGCGATTCTGGAGACGGATTTTGCGAAGGAGTGGGGGGAGATTGTGGAGGTGTTGCGGGGGTTCCGGTTGTGTGAGTCGTTTATCCGGAAGCGGGGGGGGAGTAAGTCGGGGGTGTCGGGATCGTTGGACTCGGCCTTTTATGAGAAGGGGTGGGAGGAGAAGAGCTTTGATGCGACGATTGAGGTGGAGGGGAAGCGCTTTGAGAGTCCGACGCATGCGGTGGATTGTTACAAGAACCGGGTGGCGCTGGAGATTGAGTGGAATAACAAGGACACCTTTTATGATCGGGATTTGAATAATTTCCGGCTGCTCTTTGAGCTGCGGATTATTTCGGTGGGGGTGATTGTGACGCGTTGTGATGAGTTGCAGGAGATTTTTGACGAGCTGGGGCGGGGGTCGTCCTACGGGGCGTCGACGACGCACATGGGGAAGTTGTTGCCGAAGGTGGAAGGTGGTGGGGCGGGAGGGTGTCCGTTGTTGGTGTTTGGGATGAAGCCGCAGCTGTATGATGAGGAGTGCTGATGAGGGTTCTTTTGTTGTTGGTGCTGGGGATGGGGATGGCGCGGGGGGATCTGGCGGGGGTGGGGAAGTTGATCTTTTTTGATGAGGGGTTGTCGGATCCGGTGGGGGTGAGTTGTGCGAGTTGTCATGTGGGGGGGAAGGCGTTTACGGACGGGCGGGCGGTCTCGCAGGGGGTGAAGGAGGGGAGGCGGAATGCGCCCTCGCTGATGTATGCGGCGTTGATTCCGCCGTTGGCTTACGAGGATGTTTTTTTACCGGACGGGAGCGAGGTGTATGCGTGGGAGGGCGGGATGTTCCATGACGGGCGGGCGGCGGATTTGTTCGCGCAGGTGCGGCATCCGTTCTTTGACGGGACGGAGATGAACCTGAAGGATGAGGGGGAGCTGGCGCGGAGGTTGAGGGGGGCGGCTTATGCGGGGGAGCTGCGGAAGTTGACGGGGGAGAAGTGGGATGAGGACGGGGTGGTGAATTACTATGCGTTTCGTACGTTGGTGGAGTTCTTGAAAGAGCCGTTATTTCGCCCGTTCAGTGCGCCGATTGATGACTATCTGGCGGGGAAGGAGGAGGCGTTGAGGGAGGACCAGGTGCGGGGGTTGGCGGTCTTTCAGGGGGCGGGAGGGTGTGCGGATTGTCATCGGCTGGAGATGACGGAATTTGGGGGGCCGTTGCTGAGTGATTTCGGTTATGACAATCTGGGGGCGCCCTCGCGGGGGGAGAAGGACCCGGGGCTGGGGGCGGTGAAGGGGGCGGAGGAGAGGGGGAAGTTCCGGTCGCCATCGCTGCGGAATGTGGCGTTGACGGGGCCGTATCTGCACAACGGGTCGATGAAGACGCTGCAGGAGGTGATGGAGTTTTACAACAAGCGGGATGTGGAGCCGAAGCGGTGGGGGGCGACGGATTATCCGGATACGGTGAACCGGGATGACTTTGGTGATTTGGGTCTCAGCGAGCAGGAGGTGGCGGATTTGGTGGCCTTGATGGAGGCGTTTACGGATCGCACCTTGCTGGAGATGAAGGAAGGGGATGTTTTGCCGAAGGCGTTGCCTGAGACGCCATCGACCGAGAAGATGAAGTTGTTTTTTCCGGATTGGACGCACCGGTTGGATCCGGATTTTCCGGGGGGGTGAATAAAAAATGGCCATCGCCCGAAGGCGATGACCATGAGAATTTCAACTCTCCCGGAGAGGTATTAGCGCCGGCGGGACATGAGGGGAGCCAGAGCGAGAAGGGCGAGCATTCCGGTGGAAGGCTCGGGAATCTGGCCGGTGATCTGAAACTCAGCAAACTGCATGATGCCAGCACCATTTGTTCCGGTGACATCGAAGCGGTAGGATGAATATGCGGTCGAGTTGCCGGTGATGGCGGTGCCGTATTCGGTGAAGCGATCATTCGGAGGGGTCAGGGTGCCGCTCTGAATGACAGCCCAGTTTTCAAGACTGCCATCGGAGTTATCGGTGCTCGAGATGGAATCGTTGGTTCCGTAGAGGATGTAGTTCAGAGGGTCTCTTCCCGGCTCGTCATTTGCGGTGAGGATTGAGAACCCGTCAGCGATGGAAGAGCCGACACCAGGGGTGACGATCAATCCGGTGTTATCACCACCGAAATTGAGGTACTTGGTGTTGGGGTCGCCATCGAGGGCGGCGGAGGGGTTTTCCGGTCCGGGGTAGTTGCTGGTGTTGCCAACGTGGAAGGCCAGAATGGAGTTGGACACACCGAGGATGGAGCTTCCGGATCCGTTTGCTCCGTCGAAGAGCTGCACGTCGGCAATCTGCATGGAATTGGCTGCTCCGGAGTTCTTAAGGGTATCAAAGGAGACCCGGTAGGACGAGAAGGAGAGGCCGTTGGAGAGGTTTACCGGAGTGCCGACGGTTTGACGGGCGCTCGGCAGGGTGACGGCGGAGTTGGTGAGGATGGGAGTCCAGGATTCTGCCAGTCCCGTTCCGTTATCGGTGCTGGTGATGGCATCGTTTGTTCCCCAGATGGAGAAGCTTGCAGGATCCCTTTCCTCGGCATCACCTGCAGTGGTGAAGACGATGCTCTCGGCGGTCGAAGATCCCGGAGTCACGATGAATCCGGAGTTTTCCTTGGCGAAGTTGAGGTATTTGGTGGAGGAGTCTCCATCGAGGACTGCTTCGGGCGGCTCACCTCCAGGGTGGTTGCTGTTGCTTCCGAACTCACCGATTGCGATGATAAAATCGCCCGGGGAGAGGATGTTGGCCGCGTTGGCGGTGACAGCAGTGGCTAGCAATGCTGATAGGGTATACGTTAGTTTCATCTGTTTTTGTTTGTTAGGTTAGAGGGCTAGTCGAGGGCTAGTTCGACCCGGGCAAATTTTTTGGGAGTGTTTTCGGAGATTGGGAGTGGTGATCGGTAAGTGACTGTGTCGGTGCCGTCTCCATTATTGGAGGTTGCATAGAGGAGGGCTGTTTCGGACCAGTTGAGGAGATCGTCGGCGAGCATCACATTGAGACTGAGTTCATCGAGGCCTTGTTGGCGGTTGAAGGTGAGAGTCAAGTAGTCACCAATTTGAGGGACTCCATTGGACAAGGTGGCGACGGCGGCGACGGGGTGGGAATGATCCGAGGCCAAGGAGGGATTGGAGCCGAAGGCCAGTTCGAAGAGGTTTTCGAGACCATCGCCATCGGGGTCGGCATGGGGTCCGGAGATCTCCGGCCGATTCAGATCATTGGAATTGAAGTAGAGAGAAGTCCATTCTTCATAGAGTCCGTTGGTTGCTGCGCCGGGTGATCCACCGTTGGTCAGGCTGGCGCGCCAAGAGGTTGGCTGGGAATGGTCTGGCAAACCGAGGGGGGAGCGGAGGACCAGAGAAGTGCCGAGGCCATCCGGGGAAGTCGGCCATCCGGTGGCGGGGTCGTCATCGTAGCGGAAGCTTTGAATGATGGATCCGGTGAATCCGGTGAGGGTGAGGGTTTCTCCGCCATTGGAAATTTTTTGTCCGCCATCAGGGAGGCCGGGGTCTCCAAAGACACCGGCTATCGGAATGGATGAACCGTATCGAAGATGGAAGGCGGCGGCATTGCGAGCGAAGACGACGGTTTGTCCGGGTGGGATCACAGTTTCCGGGATTACGAGGTCAAAGACTCCGCTGAACACCGATCCGGTGAGGACGACATTATCTTGAGAAATGTTCTGGAGCTCGATGAACTCGAAATCGCTTTCATCCAGGACGCCTTGGGATTGCTCATCGATGGTGACCGGAGCGGGGTGGTACATGATTTCCGAGACCACGAGATTTGTGGCATCCGCGGGGACTCCGATGATGAAGGTTGATTGAAGGGGGCCGCTCCAATCCCCGGAGAGGCGGGCGCGGGCGGTGATGGTGCGAGTCTGATTCAGCAGGATGCCGTTCGTAGTGGACAATGCCGAGGGGCTGATGGCACCGCCGGGGAGGCGCGGGTCGGATCCATCGATGGTGTAGTAGAGGGCGCCTTCCTGAGGAGCGGCGCTTACCATGGTTCCGCTGCTGATGCTGCCGCTCTCCTGGAGGAGGGGAGGTTTGACGAATTGGGTATCGATCCAATCAGCTCTGATGGTGAGCCAGTTTTTGAGATGGTCGACTTCTCCATTCCATCCGCTGAGTGAAGTTAAGGCTCCTCCGTTTGGCGAGACCTCAGGCCAGCGGGCCTGGTTGCGGGGTTGTGATTCGGAAACTTGGGCGGCGAGGCCATCGATGCGTGAGGAGAGAGCTGAGGTTGAAAATTCTCCGCGTCGCAATTCCTGCCAACGGTCGATCCAGGCCTGCATGAAGTTGGGATCGTCAAAGAGGCGGCCCCAGTAGTCGTAGTCAAAGAATTCGGCGCGTTCCGGGCTGGGGTTCCATCCGGTGGGGCTGGCAGCGCGGTTATCATCGTCTGCGCCCATGGTGCGGTCAAAATCCCAGATGGGGCCGAAGGCCAATTTGCCGTTTCGTGGTTTGAACAGGTAGGTGCTTAGGCGCAGGCCATCGGGGTCTTTTGAGAAGGTGGTGAGGATATGGAAGTCGATGGATGGTTTGACATCGAGAAAGGCCTGATAGCCGGTGTCCGGGTCGGTGTAGTTGGGGCCGTAGAGAGCGGATTCAAAGTCGTCGATGTATCCCTTGATGTAGGTTTCCTGTTGGGGAAGGAGGTTTTGTTCTTTGGGATAGACGTAGGTGAACCAGGGCTGGGGGCTTCCATTGGGTGGGTCGAAGGGATGGCCGAGGGAGGAGCGGAAGCCCCGGTCGGCGCCATCGAGGCGATCGATACTGAGGATGTAGCCGCCGGTGACCTGGTCCCCTGCGATATCGTTCTTATCCAGGCGGTCGACATCGACACGGTCCTTGTCTCGAGAAATGCGCTCCTGCAGGACGTAGACGCCCTGGTAATCGGAGGTGGAGACATTTCCGCCGGTATTGATGTAGAGTTCCACAAACCGGGATTTGGGAGCGTAGTTTTGAATGTCGTTGCTCAGCGAATGGATGAAGGGGATGCGGAGAAGGGAGCGATCAAAGCGGTAGGGGGCAAAGAGGATCCACTCGTTGTGATCCGACATGCCGAGGAGATTGATGTTGCGGTCCTCTTCGCTGCCATCCTGCCAGAATTCGATGCGGTAGTTGCCTTTTGGATCGTTTAGGGTGGAGGAGCCCCGGCGTTTTATGCCGGCACGATTTGCCTTGGTTGGGAGGTCCGAGATGGACGTGCGTCCGGAAACCGGGTCGGGTTCGAAGAGGGTGAGGTAGGCACTCTGGAGGTCCACGTTGTTGGGAATGGAACCGCCGCCAAAATTATCGATGACGATGATGGGAAGATCGGAGGTCTGATTGGCGACGGTGGAGGATACCTCGATGTAGGCTTCAGCCTTGATTTTACCGGGAGCGAATCCGGTTTCGAAGGTGCGGGCGCGGACGAGGGCCGAGTCGGTGATGGAGAAGGGTCCGGTGTAGAGAGTGGAGTTTTCCGTAGGGAGAGAGCCGTCCGTAGTGAATCGGATTTGTGCTTCCGGATTGGTGGACGAGAGGGTGATGGGCAGCGAGCCGGAAAAGGATTGGGGTGCGGTCCCGAATAGGACGTTGGCACCGAGATTTCCCGGCTGGGTATCGTTGATGGCTCCGGGTGTGGGGCCGGTGAAGTAGTCAAATCCGTCCGTGGATTGGCCATAGCTCACATTGTCATTTTGGGTCGGATAGCCCGGGGAGAATTCTTCGATGACGGAGAGGCCATCCTGATCGAGAAATCCGAGGTATTCGCCGTTACGGGAGAGCTCAAACGAGGCATGGAGTGGGTCGCCGCTCCGGTTTTTTCCGGAAGCAAAAATGATCAGGTAACCGGAGGGATCCATCAGGGTGCCGGATGGAATCTGCCACTTGGTGACACCGGTGGGGTCATCGGTGAGGAAGTAGCCGCCCGCATCAATGGTGAATGGGTTGGGGTTGTGAATTTCAATCCAGTCGGAGGGGTCCCCGTCTTCGTCGCAGAGAACGCCATCGCGAGTTTGAGAGGCAGCGATTTCATTGATTGTCGGAGGAGAATGGACGATGCCGGCATAGACGGTGATGGTGGTCGGGACGGCACCAAAGGTGTTTGTGGCGACGAGTTCATATGCGGTGGTGGCGGCGGGGCTCACGACCAAGGAACCGCTCGAAGAAACGGGAGCACCGCTGAGGGTGACCGAATTGGCTCCGACCACTTCCCAGGTGAGAGTAGCGGATTCGCCGTTGGCGATGCCGACGGCGGAATCCGAGATGATTCCCCCAGCGGTTTCAACCTGATAAGCGATGGTGGGAGTGTCCGGCCGTTGGTTCAGGTCCAACTCGCCAAGGAGGGCCCGGCGGCTGGTGGTCACGCTTTGATCGGATTGGCTGCGATCATCGAGAAGATTCCAAGCGAGGGTATCGTCGCTTCCCTCCAGGGTCCATCGGATGGGATCCCGATCGGGGACATCATTTGCGGTGGCCCAGCGGTAGGAGTTGATGGTGACCGGTGAGCCATAGTTGAGGATCACCGCGCCTTTGTTGAAATCGAGCCACTTTGTTCCGGTTGAATTATCGACGAGATTGGCGGGTCCCTCACCTCCCGGATTGTTTCCTCCCGGATTGGTAGCGCTTGCTCCATTGAGCTGGGCGCCATCGAGATAGAAGCGGAGTTCGGACATCTGGACGCTATTGGCTGCGGCCCCATTTCTTAACTTGGTGGGAGAGAAGCGAAAATATTGGTAAGTCGCTACTCCGGCCATTCCCAGATGGGACAAAGTAATGGAAGCAGCGAGAACGAGGGTAATTCTAGGCACACTCTAGAAGGCTGGTGTTGGGGTAATCCGGAAGAAGACACTCCCTGAATCAGAAGCAGGCATCGGGAAGGTGTAGCTACTTCCGTCTTCCACTTTTAGTCCACTGGTGACGATTCCCGACCAGTCCAGGAGATCGGGCGAAAACTGGAGGTCATATGTCCCATTTGAGGGAGCGAGCCACTCGATGGTTGCCTCACCGCTTACCAAGTTCACATCGATGTTGGAAATGTGGATGCGACCACCCGAGGCGTCTGCGCAAAGCTGGAACTCGGAGAATTGGGTAGAGTCGATGAGGCCCCCGACGTCCGGTTCCCGGATTGAGCGGACCAGGAATTTGTAAGAGGTGTAGGTATTGCTGTTGGCGAAGAAGACCTCCGGTGCGGCGGTGAAGCGATCGAAGGGTGTTTCCACTTCACCGCTGGCAATCAGAGTCCAATTTTCTGCAAAGCCATCGCCATTATCTTCAGTCACGATGGTATCGTTGGTGCCATAGAGATCCCAGAGAATCGGATCCCGTCCTTCGGCGTCGTTGGCGGAGGTGAGGAGAAAGGAATTTACGAGAGTGGCTCCAATGGATGGGGTCACGATGAACCCGCTGTTTTCCCGACCAAAGTTCAGGTATTTGGTGTTGGTGTCACCGTCGAAGAGGTTTCCGGGTCCTTCGGCAGCGGGGTAGGCGCTCTCGGGGGATGCTTCGTGGACGGCGAGAACGGAGTCGGTTGCACCAAAAAGGGGCGCTCCCAAGGCATCGATATCATCCCAGCCCTGGAGATCGGCGATCTGCATGGAATTGTGGCCGGCGCCTTTCATCGTCGGGAAGATGAATTTATAGGAAGAGTAAGCGGAATCATTGGCAATGTTGACGACGGCAGCCTGGGTGAGTCTGTCGGAAGGCAGGGCGAGATCGATTGCAGTAATTTGGGTCCATGTTTCCGCGTCACCCGCGGTGTTGTCTGCAGAGACGATGGCCTCATTGGTCCCGTAGATGATGACACTTGCGGGGTCTCTTTCCTCGGAATCGTTGGCGGTGGTGAAGATGAAGCTTCGGAGGGCCTTGTCGCCACCTGCGGGGGTGACAATGAAGCCGGAGTTTTCCTTCGCGAAGTTGAGATATTTGGTTTCAGCGGACTGATCGACAACGGATGACGGTCCTTCGGCACCGGGGTAGTTGCTGTTAGAGGTGCGGTCTTCATCAATCGCGATGACGGGATCGCCGATGGTGATGATGGAGTCGCCCGGTGCGAATTGGGGAAGGGCGAAGATTACTGCCCCCAAGGCACACGCAATTCTAAATTTTAATAAACTTCTCATATTCAAAGATGAGAGGCTAGAGGTCGTCATCGACAGCAAGCAAGTAGGTAACTATGGATGTCAGACAGATTCATCAAAATAGACAAATGCTCTCAATTAGACAGTTAAGGGGGTTGACCCAGATGGGGGAGCGTATCGTAGAGACAATTAGGACACCTTTAAGGGGAACCGAGGAGCGGGAATGGAGGGCGCCAATTTTTAAAAATAGGAGGGTTTCCTCTCACCTCGCTCGGCGATGGTGCTCGAGAGTGGAACAGGATTGGAAGCCGTCCGTGGTTTATGGGATGGTCTTCCTAGAACGCCTTGTTGAGTTCCCAAGGGTGGCGGTCCTTGAGGTCGATGGGGGCATCATCGGAGGCCGTGGGTTCCTGGCCGGAGGGGGCATCGCAGCTCCAGCAGTTTGGGAAGTTCAGCGGGTTTTGTTCTCCGCATGAGCAGGACCATGATTTGGCGGATTCGACGAGCTCGTCGAGTTGGGGGAGGTCGAGGGTGGAGATGAAATCGGTGAACTGCTGTTGCGAGATTTTTTCTTCGGAGAGGGATTCGAATTCCTCACCGAGGTGCCGCCATTTTGGGAAGTCCTTGTCGTCGATGTATTGTGCATGTTTGCAGGATGAGCATTCGACGAGGCGGACGGAGTCGACCTTGAGCGCAAATCCGAAGACCTTTTTTGGCGGCGAGACGTTGGAGACGAGATTGAAGATGGCGACCTTGCTGCAGTGGGGGCAGGTGGTGGAGAGGAGCGGGAACTCGATGGTTGTGGCGATCTTTGACATGGCGTTTTACCAGCGTTCGGCGATGGCGCGGAGGTAGCGGAAGTTTGAGGTGCGGACGTCGGCGCGGAGGCAGACGACGAATTCCTCGAGGCCGCCTTCGATTTGTTCGCGGGAGATTTCTTCGATTTGGTCGGGGCCGAGGTCGTTCCAGGTGGTGAGGTCATGGGATCCCTGGAAGCGCATGCGGGCGTCGATGGCGGAGAGGGCCATGCGGCAGCGGAGGCCGAGGTGTTGGTCGCCGTTTTCGGCGGTGATGATTTCCGGTTTGGGGTCGCCGAGGTGGTCGTCGGATTGGTCGGCGGGGTTGGTGCCGACGCAGTATTCCCAGAAGCGGTTGGTGGTGAGGGCGCCGTCCGCGGGGTTTGTCCAGGTGGTCCAGAAGTCGAAGGGTTCCTCGCCGTCGGGGGAGCCGGCTTCGACGTGGCCTTTGGCGAAGTGGCCGAGGTTGGACTCGAGGCAGACGAGCCAGAGGCCGGAGGAGATGGGGCCGAGATCGTAGTGGTGCTCGATCCATTGTCCGGCGCCGGTGGTGTCCGAGGGAGGGATGATGCCGATGGGTTCTTTGCTGCCGGCGCGGTGGAAGACGGGGCGGAGGAAGAAGGAGGGTCCGACGGGGTGGATGCGGCCCCAGTCGACGGCCCAGTTGTCACGGGCAGCGAGGTCTTCGGGGACGAAGAGGCGGACTTGGGCGGTCCAGCGGCCGATGAGTTCGTTATTTACGATGGTGAGTTGGGAGGTGTTGACGGGCTCGGGGTCCTCGGGGTGGATGTTGACGGTGAGGTGGCCGATGAGGGGGCGGAGGAGGTGGTTTCCAAGGGTGTCGGCGACGAGCTCGGGCTGGCTGAGGAGGAGTTGGTAGCGGCCTCGGTCTTCGACATCCCAAGATCCTCCGGGAGGTTCCATGCGGTAGGTGGCGATGGCTCCGGCGGAGAAGTCGGCGGTGACGGCGAGATCGGTGCGTTCGAGGGGGAAGACCTGACCCTGGCGGTTCATGGCGGTGAGTTGTTGGGCTTCGATGCCGCTGATGACGAGCTCGCTCGGGTCGGAGAAGTGGACCTGGAATTCGAGGGCTTCTTCGCCGGGGGTGTTGACCTCGGCGCCGGTGACTTCGACACGGGGTGGTGAAACGTCGCCTCCTCCGCCGGTTCGGGTGACGGTGAAGTTTGCTTCTCCGATGACTTTTTCGAGGGAGGAGAGCCGGTATTGGTAGTCGCCGGGATCGAAGGTGCCGAGGAAGAGTTGGTGCTCGATGACGACGGGGGCGATGAGATCGACGGCGGGGTTGATCCAGGTGGTGACGGAGGATTGGAGCGTGGTTCCGTCCTGCCGGGGTTCGCCCCAGTGGATCTCGGCGACGTATTCGTTGTAGGTCAGGGTGATATTGGCGGCGTAGAAGTTACGAAGGCCGAGGGTGGGGAGTTCGCGGATGTTGATGGCGACCTTTGAGGGGAGGGCCTTGATGAGGTCGTCATGGCTGCCGGGAATGATGAAGGTGGTCTCGGCGAGGTCCTTGTCGCCGGAGCGAAGCCGGACCTGGTAGGAGCCGGGGTCGAGCATGCCGAGTTCGATGCGGTGTTCGTAGGTGGTGACGACCTGGGGGACGATGTCGCCGAGCGGAGATGCTTCGACATTGATGGTGAAGTTTCCTGCGGAGTCGAACTGGACCTGGCTCCATGAGACGTTGACGGGGGTGGGGAAGGTGGCGGTGAGTTGCGCGACGGCGAGTTGGGATTCATTGCCTCCGGGAGCGCCGGGGGTGGGGAAGGTTTCGACGGTGATGGTGCCGGCGAGGGCGGGGATGGGTGGTTGTTCCTTTTCGATGGCGACTTTGAAAGAGCCGGCAAGGGTGAGGGGGATGGTGGTGGCGTCGGCGAGGGAGATTTCGCCTCCGGTGAGGAGGACGGCGTATTCGCCATTGTGTTCTCTGGTCCATCCGCCACGGGGGGCGTCGAGTTGGTAGGTGGCGATGATGTCCTGGGAGAGGTCGTGGGGTTCTTCGCCGGGGATGGGGTCGATGGGGGCCCAGGCGAGGAATTGGACGGGGGCGTGGAAGCCGGAGGCGTTGGTGACGAAGAGGTCGTTGTGATCGAGGCTGTCCGGTGCGATGGCGGGGTGGCTGGAGATTTGGAGGTCGAGGGTGACGGGAGCGTCTCCGGCTGTGGTGACAGGGGCGGCGTTGAGTTCCACGGAGGCCCAGGAGATCCCGTCCTGAGCGAGGGAGACATTGAGGGCGAGGAGGTAGGAGAGGAACCCGAGGGTTCGAGGGGGAAATTTCCAAGGCATGGCCAAATGAAGAGATTTGGGCGAGAGGGTGCGCTTTTTTTTAGCGGAGTTCAATTTAAAAGGGGGCGGGGAAAGGGGGGTAGCCGATCGAACTTGGGTGGTCTCCGCGCCGGGGAGCGGAAGGGTGTGTGTAGAAGCTTGGTCCTTCGGTTATCCGGTTCTGGCGAATTTTTGTTTTTGAGGTAGTTTCTCCATCATGTCTGCATTTCGTTTTGCTTATCTTGCGTGTTTTTCGCTGATTGGATCGACGTTGTTTTCCTCTGCGGAGGGGCCCTCGTGGACCGGGTGGAGGGGGGCGAATCGCGATGCGAAGGTTGAGGGATTTGTGGCTCCGAAGGAGTGGCCGGAGGAGTTGGAGAAGATTTGGACGAGCGAGGTGGGAGACGGGTATGCGACGCCGTTGGTGGTGGGAGAGCGGGTTTTTCAACATGCCCGGGAGGGTGGGAAAGAGGTGGTTTTGTGTCTGAATTTGAAGAATGGAGAGGAGCTTTGGAGGAGTGAGGTGGGGGTGGAGTTTGAGGCGGGGCGCGGGGGGGAGAGGCATGGGCTGGGGCCGAAATCGACTCCCACGATTGCGGATGGTCGGGTGTTTACGTTGAGCATTACGGGGGTGCTCAGCGCGTGGTCGAGCGAGGATGGGAAGCTGCTTTGGCGGCGTGATTTTCAGGAGCGTTTTGAGAAGGCGCATCCTTATTGGGGGACGGCGACTTCTCCGATTGTGGATGGCGGGCGGATTTTTGTGCACACGGGTAGTTGTGAGGAGGGGGCGCTTTTTTGTCTCGATGTGACGAGCGGGAAGGACATTTGGGTGAATGAGGAGCATGCCCATTGTTATTCCTCTCCGCTCATTGAAACGATCGATGGGGTGCGCCAGTTGGTGGAGTTCAATCACGCGGGGCTTTGCGGGATTGATTTGGCCGACGGGAGAGTTCTTTGGAATCATTCCTTCCCTCATCATGGGAACAATCAGAACACGCCCACTCCGGTGCGGCATGAGGATTTGTTTATCGTGGGGGGAGAGAATCGGGGGATGTTTGCGGTGAGACCGAAGAAGGAGGGTGGGGAGTGGTCGGTTGAGCGGGTGTGGAGGCACCGGGATGTGTCGTTTGATATGAGCAGTCCGGTGATGAATGGCGGGCTGATTTATGGGTTCAGCGAATTCAAGATGGGCCGGATTTGTTGTTTGGATCCGAAGACGGGGAAGGTGCTTTGGGAGGGGGATCCGCGGATGGGTAAGAACGGGCAGTTTCTTTCCTTACCGGGTTATGTTTTGGCTCTGACCGATCAGGGGTTGCTGAGAGTTCTGAGGGGGAACGATGAGAAGTACGAGGTGGTGCGGACTTATCGCTTGGCAGAGGATGATACGTGGACGGCCCCGGCGCTGGTGGGAGATGTGCTTCTTAGCAAGGCCGGTGATCATCTGACGGCGTGGCGTTTTCCCCAGGGGGAGGGGCGGTAGGGTTGGGTATTGAGTGGGGAGGTGAGGGTGCTTTCTGAATTGTCACGGTTGAGGTGGCGAGTCAGAGGTGAGTGGGCTTGCGGGGGTGGGCGGGGGAGGGTAGAGAAGGGGCGTTGAGGGTGACTTATCCAGACCTGCCGGTGTCGCGGCGGAGGGAGGAGATTTTGGAGGCGATGCGGTCGTCTCAGGTTGTGGTGGTGGTGGGGGAGACGGGGAGTGGGAAGACGACGCAGTTGCCGAAGATGGCGATTGAGTTGGCGCGGGAGCTTGGTGGGAAGGGGCGGATTGGGTGTACGCAGCCTCGGCGGTTGGCGGCGACATCGGTGGCGCGCCGGGTGGCGGAGGAGTTGAAGGTGGAGGTGGGGAAAGAAGTGGGTTGGCAGGTGCGGTTTACGGAGGTGTGCTCGAAGGAGACGCAGGTGAAGTTTATGACGGACGGGATTCTGCTGGCGGAGACGCAGGGGGATCGGTCGTTGAAGCAGTATCACACGATCATCATCGATGAGGCACATGAGCGGTCGTTGAACATCGATTTTTTGCTGGGTTATTTGAAGCAGTTGGTGACGCGGCGTTCTGATTTGCGGGTGGTGATTTCATCGGCGACGCTGGATGCGGGTCGGTTTTCGGAGTTTTTTGGGAATTGTCCGGTGGTGGAGGTGGAGGGGCGGACGTTTCCGGTAGAGGATATTTTTCTGCCGGAGTGGGAGGGTGGGGAGAGGCTGAAGGAGCATGTCTTGCGGGGGGTGGAGTTTGTGACGGAGATGGATCCGGACGGGGACGTGTTGGTATTTTTGCCGGGGGAGCGGGAAATTCGGGAGTGTGCGGAGATGGTGGATGGGCATGGGTTTCCGAATACGGAGGCGGTGCCGGTGTTTGCGAGGTTGTCGTTGAAGGATCAGGAGCGGGTGTTTCAGCCGAGCGGGAAGAGGCGGATCTTCATGGCGACGAATGTGGCGGAGACGAGTCTGACGATTCCGGGGATTGTGAGTGTGGTGGATAGCGGGCAGGCGCGGGTGAGTCGGTTTAGTCCGCAGCGGCAGGTGCAGAGTCTGCAGGTGGAGATGATCTCGAAGGCGAGCGCGCGGCAGCGTCGGGGAAGGTGTGGTCGGGTGCGGGAGGGGATTTGTGTGAAGCTCTACGATGAGGAGACGCTGGAGATGGCATCGGAGTTCACCGATCCGGAGATTCGGAGGAGTGCGTTGAGCGGGGTGATCCTGCGGATGTTATCGCTGGGGTTGGGGGATGTACGAAATTTTCCGTTTTTAGACCCACCGGGACCGAAGGCGGTGCAGGAAGGGTGGAAGACCTTGGAGGAGGTGGGGGCCGTCGCTACGCGACGGAGTGGACAGTTGACAGTGGACAGTGGACAGAGCTTGGGTTCTGGAGCTGGGGTTGAGGGCGGGGAGGCTGGAGGTCGGAAGACGGAGGACAGAGGACAGAGCGGTTCTGGAGCCGGGGTTGATGATGTTCGGCTGAAGCCTACACTACGAACTGGGGGGAGAGGGAAGAATAAGGAGGCGGGGTTGACGGAGATGGGGTGGCGGTTGGCGAAGTTGCCTTTGGATCCGAGGTTGGGTCGGATGTTGGTGGAGAGTGAGCGGCGGGGGGTGTTTGAGGAGTGTTTGATTATTGTGTCGGCGCTGTCGGCGATGGATGTGCGGGAGCGGCCGCAGGGGAAGGAGGAGCGGGCAGATGAGGCGCAGGCGAAGTTCCTGGATGAGCGGTCGGACTTTGGGGTGTTTTTGAATTTATGGCGGGGGATTGGGGAGTTCCGGGAGGGGGGGAAGTTGAAGGCGAACCAGCTGCGGAAGTGGTGTGAGAAGAGTTTTATCAGCTATCGAAGGGTGCGGGAGTGGCTGGGGGTTTATGCGGAGTTGCGGCGGGCGTTTCGGGGGAAAGAGGGAGGGAAGGAGTTGGCGACGCCGGCGGATGTTTATGCGGAGGTGCATAAGTCGATTTTGGCGGGGGTGCCGAAGCAGGTGGGGGTGTGGGATAAGGAGAAGAAAACTTACCATGGTGTTTCCAATCTTAAGTTTGCGGTCTTTCCGGGGTCGGGGTTGTTTAAGCAGAAGCGGGCGTTGTGGGTGATTGGGTTTGAGTTGGTGGAGACGAGCCGGTTGTGGGCGCGGAAGGTGGCGGAGATTGATCCGAAGTGGGTGGAGGAGGTGGTGCCGCACTTGTGCCGGAAGAAGTATTATTCGCCGTATTGGAATGAGCAGCAGGGGGCGGTGTATGGCTTGGAGGATGTCTTATTGGGCGGGCTGAGTGTGGTGGAGGGTCGGAGGGTCTTCTTTGGGCGGGTGAATCCGAAGGTGGCCTTTGAGGTGTTTGTGCGGGAGGCGCTGGTGGAGGGGAAGATGCGGGGGAAGCATCCGGTGCTGGAGAATTTGGCGTGGGTGAGGGAGGGGATTTTTGGAGCGGAGCGGAAGTTACGACGGGTGGGGTATTTGTGGAACGAGGTGGCGGCTTATGATTTCTTTTTTGAGCGGGTGCCGGCCTTTGTGAACACGGCGAAGCAGTTCTTTGATCTGACGAAGGAGCCGGCGCATGCGGAGAAGTTGATGGTGCGGTTTGGGGATTTGATTTGGGAGGAGGGGCTTGAGGAGCGGTTGCAGTTTTTCCCGGATCGGGTGCGGCATGATGAGCGGGATTGGGCGGTGAGTTATGTGAGTGATTTGGAGGCGGAGGATGACGGGCTGACCTTTGAGGTGGGGATTGATGAGTTGCCGTTGTTTCCGGATTATTTGGCGAGTTGGGGGGTGTTGGGTTTGTTGTCGGAGCGGGTGGAGTTGTTGATCCGGAGTTTGCCGAAGGATTGGCGGAGGTTGTGTCAGCCGATTGCGGAGATGGTGGATTTGTTTGTGGATGAGTGGGATGGCTGGGAGCCGCAGGTGGGGCTGGAGGAGGCGTTGTTGGAGTATTTGGTGCGGCGGACGGGGCAGCCGATTGAGGGGATGGATGGGGAGCGGTTGCCGGGGCATTTGCGACCGAAGATTCGGGTGCGGGATGAGAAGGGTGAGGTGATGGCGTTTGGGGAGGATGCGCGGTGGATCAAGGAGAAGCTGGCGGGTGAGCTGCGGTCGCGGCGGGAGTCGGCGGCGAATGAGGAGTGGGAGATGACGGGTGGTGAGGTGTGGAGTTTTGGAGAGGTGCCGGTGGAGGCTGAGGGGGTGTATCCGGCGCTGGTGGATGAGGGGGAGACGGTGGGGATGCGGGCGTTCCTGGATGAGGAAGAGGCGCGCGAGAGTCATCGGGCGGGGGTGGTGCGCTTGTTTCTGCTGGAGCATTACGAGCACGGGAATTATGTGCGGAAGAGTTTTCCGCTGAAGATGGCGGGGAAGTTTATGCTGCCTCTTTTGCCGGATGGGACGGTGGAGGATTGGGTGCGGTGTGCGGCGGAGGGGGCGCTGGGGAAGATGCCGCGAAGCGAGGAGGAGTTTGCGGCGGTGTCGGGCGATGCGCGCGGGGAGTGGTATGGAGCGGCGGAGAAGATTACGGCGGCGGTGGAGGGGATGGCGGATGCGGATGGCCGGGTGCGGGAGTGGATGGAGCGGCATCGGCAGGACCGGCATTTGGGCGAGGTGGTGCTGCAGTTTGAGGAGGAGCGGGCGTGGCTCTTGCGGGGAGGGTTTGGGTGGAAGTCGGGCTTTGAGCGGATGCGGCGGTATCAACGCTATTTCTTTGGGATGGAGGAGCGGATTGCGCGGCTGGAGAGCCAGCCGTTGATTCGGGATGAGGAGAAGCAGGATCGTTTTTTACCGCTGTGGGATGCGTGGCAGGAGCAGTGGCAGGAGCGGCCGGAGGCGGTGCGGCTTTGGGAGATCGGGTGGATGCTGGAGGAGTGGCGGCTGCAGCTTTTTGCGCCGGGGGTGCCTCATGAGGGGAAGGTGAGCGCGAAGCGGATTGAGAAGGCGCTGGGGCTTTAGGGAAACACTGCTTCAAGATGAAGCACGCTGAAAGGTGTGATGGATTTTTTAGCCAGGGAAGCTTCGCTTCCGAGGTGGCAGGAGCTGCAGCCCTTTTGGATTCTGGCGGCGTTGCTCAGGGAGCCGCTGATCATCAGCGTCTCCCTTCGCGCCTTGCCAGACTTCAAAATGACTTGCAGCAGCGAACTCCCTCTTTCATCAGCGCTTCCCTAGCGGAGGATTTCGAGGTGGTCGGCGACCTTGAGAATGTAGCCGACGTCTCCGTGCGGGTCGCCGTAGCAGACGATCCAGAATTCGCAGTTCTTGAGTTGGTCGGGCGAGGCTGAGAATGAGGCAGTGATGAGATCGGATGATTGGCCGCGGACGACGGGGTTGGGCTGGAGGCGGGCGGAGAGGAGGTGTTTGTCCTTGGGTGTGGTCATGCGCAGCTCGATGTAGGTGAATTTTCCGAGGGAGCCTTTTGTTTGAATTTCCAGCCAGACCTTGGTGCCGGCATCTCCGTTTTTGCGCTGCTTCATGGTGACTCCCATCTCCCCGGCCTTTTCTTTCGGGAGATAGCCAACGGAGATCATGGCTCCGGCGGAAATGGTGAGGGTGAGGAGAAGGCAGCCGAGATGGAGAATACGGGTCATGATGTTAGGATGACACGCGGGCGCGGAGTTTCTTAGTGAATTTATCACGGCCTCCAAGATCGAGGGATCGGCCCACAAAAAAGACCCGCCTTTGTAGGGCGGGTCTTTTGGAAAATAATTTCAGGATGGGATTACCAGCCTCCGTTATCTGAGCGACGGTCACGGCCACCACCACGGCGATCGTTTCCACCACCACGGCGATCTCCGCCGCCACCGCGACGATCTCCACCGCCGCCGCCACGACGATCACCGCCGCCACCGCCACGGTATCCGCCGCCGCCGCCGCCACCACCGCCGGATGGGCGACGTTCTTCGGCTTCATTGACACGCAAGTTGCGACCCTGGAGGTCTGCGCCGTCCATCTCTTCGATGGCCTTGCGGGCTTGGTCGTCATCCTGAAGCGTGATGAAGGCAAATCCGCGTGGGCGGTTTGTCTCACGGTCGAGAGGGATGAACAGGTCTTCAATCGTTCCGTAAGCTGCGAATGCTTCACGGATGTCCTCATCTGAGGCGCTAAATGGCAAATTGCCGAGGTACAGTTTCATAGTCTTAAAAGGAGAGGGCAGTCCGGTCAAAATGAGTCGAACTCCCTCTGCGGGGGGCAGGCTGTCGGAAAAATAGGGCTTTGGCGAGAATTCTTATCACTTATTCACATTGGGTGTCAGGAGTAAAAAATCTTGCTGAGGCTGAGATAGAGCGGGATTCCGATGACGAGGTTGAAGGGGAAGGTGATGCCGAGGGAGGCGGTGACGTAGTAGCCGGGGTTGGCTTGGGGGAGGGAGACGCGGGCGGCGGCGGGGGCGGCGATGTAGGAGGCGCTGGCGCAAAGAACGGCAAAGATGACGGCACCCCCCTGGGAGAGTCCGATGAGCCAGGCAGTGGAAAGGCCGAGGAGGCCCTGAACGACGGGGGCGATGAGGGCGAAGGCGATGAGGCGTTTGTTGGCGGAGCTGAGATCGATGATTTTATGACCGGCGATGAGTCCCATCTCGAGGAGGAAGAGCATGAGGACGCCGTAAAAGGGGTCGAGGAGGAAGGGTTTGACGAGGGCGAGGCCTTCGGCTCCGGAGGTGGCTCCGCAGAGGAGTCCGCAAAGGAGGAGGAGGAGGGTTTTTCCGGAAATGACCTCCTGGAGCGCTTTTTTCATGGGGGTTTTGCCTTCGGGGTTGAATTGCTTGGCAAGGAGGAGGGCGACGAAGATGGCGGGGATTTCCATGGCGGCCATGACGGCGGGCATGAAGTTCTCGTAGGCGATGCCTTGTTTGGTGAGGAAGGCGAGGGCGGCCATGAAGGTGACGGCGGAGACCGAGCCGTAGTGTGCGGCGAGGGCGGCGGCGTCTGAGACGTTCATTTTGAGGAACTTGCGGGTGATGAGGAAGACGCAGACCGGAATGAGTGAACCGACGAAGAGAGTGGCGAGGAGGGGGAGTCCCAGTTCCGAGATGCTGGAGGCTGCCATGGAGGATCCTCCTTTGAAGCCGATGGCGAGGAGGAGGTAGATGGTGAGGCCTTGATAGACCTGCTCGGGGAAGCGGAGATCACTGCGGGCCCAAACTGCGACGACACCTGTGGCGAAACAGATGACGGGGGGTGAGATGAGATTGGAGAGGAGGAGGGAGATTGAATCCATGAGGTGGGGCCTGTGGCCGGGGCTCGCTATAGGGCCGGGCGAATGGCACACAAGAAAAACGTGAATTAAATTTCATGTTTTGTATTGCGTTTAATTGGAATGGGAAAATTTTCCGCTGGTCCGGAAAGGAGGGGGCGGCATGATGCGGGGGTGAAATTCCTCTGTGTTATAGCCCTTTTGAGCAGCTCTGTTTTTGCCGACCACCATGCAATCAATCAATTGACCGAGGAGGAGAAGTCGGCTGGCTGGAGCTTGCTTTTTGATGGGAAGACGACGGAGCACTTTCGGAATTACAAGAAGGAGGGGGTATCGCCAAAGTGGGAGGTGAAGGACGGGCTGCTGACGCTGAAGGCGAAAGGGGGCGGTGATTTGATCACGAAGAAGCAGTATGAGGCTTTTGAGTTCACGGTGGACTATCGGATTTCCAAGGGAGGCAACTCGGGGTTGATGATCCACGTGCAGGAAACGGAGAAGAAGCCCTGGCAGACGGGTCCGGAGATTCAGATTCAGGATAATGTGGACGGGCATGATCCGCAGAAGGCGGGTTGGCTTTATCAGCTCTACAAGCCGGAGCCGATGGTGGATGCGACGAAGCCGGCCGGGGAGTGGAACACGCTTCGTATTTTGATCACGCCGGAGAAGTGCGTGCACTGGATGAACGGGACGAAGTATGTGGAGTATGTGAAGGGATCCGAGGAGTGGGATGAGCTGGTGGCGAAGTCGAAGTTTGCAGCGTTTCCCAATTTTGGAAAGCCGACGAAAGGGCACCTGTGCCTTCAGGATCACGGGAACGTGGTGTCCTTCCGCAACATCAAGGTGCGGGAGATTGCGAAGTAATATCGGATTGTAGTTTGTCCGAGGGGGGCGATGGTTGATGTGACATGGACATCCAAGGCACATTGATTCTACTGGCGATTTTGGGGCTGGGGTTTTGGATATTTGCAAAAGTGACCCAGGTGCTGATCAAGGTCGCGTTCATCGTGGTGGCTTTGATTGTGGTGATCGTGATGTATGGTGATCAGCTGCCGATTTAGGGTGGGATAGAGCGGGTTTTTTGGAGATGGTCATGGGGGAATATTCTGATATCCCTCGGGAAATGAGTAAGAAGAAAGCTTTTCTCCTGTGTGCCCTGATGGGGTTCCTATCGGTGAATGCCGCCGAGTTGCGGACGTGGACCTCTTCATCGGGAACGACGATTGAGGCGAAGTTTCAGAAGATGGATGAGAAAGAGGTTTCCCTGGTCACGCCAGAGTCGAAGGTGATCAAGGTGAAGATCAAGGGTCTTTCGCTGGCCGACCGCCATCATCTGGTGGAATATGCGCAGGCGGACCGCAAGATTCTCACGGAAGTGGATCTGACGGTGCCGGAAAAGGATGCCCGGATTGACAAGAGCACGTTCAAGGCTCTGGAGAAGAAGATGGGATTCGGTGATGAGACTGCGATCGAGTTCGACCTTTTTGAATCCGAGCATTTCTTCATTGCGAGTGCGGGACGTTTTCGGGCCAATGCGACGGCGGAAATGGCGGAGCGGCTATGGCACGGGATGGCCTTCCAGCACATGAATTTTCGAAAGGACTGGGGCGACAAGAAGATGGTGGTGATTGTGACCAATGACGATGAGACCTATCAGGCGCTGGGGGAGTGGTATGCGGAGTATATTATCAAGAACTCGACCGAGGAGGAGGAAGGCCGTCAGCGGGCGGGACGGCTGCAGGCGACGTGGATGCGGGTTTCGGGGACGTCGATTCAGCTTCCGGAGGCCCAGCAGGAGAATCTGAACGCGTTTCCGCGGGCGAAGGTTTTTCGGATTCAGGAGGGGCGTGACGATGATGGTTACAAGAAGGTGTTCAGCCCCTTTGCGACCCACGGATTGGCGGGAATGCTTCTGACCCATCAGATGGGAGGAATCAGCAGCATTTCACCGGATGGCTACTTTGCTCTCACGACGGGGCATTCTTATTTTAAAGAGATTCAGTTGGCCGGGAAGTCCGAGACCCGCCTGATCGATGCCGGAAAATACGGAGATGAGAACGAGATCACCTCTGCGAGTGGGTTCGAGGACGGCCGGTCATGGGCGAAGACCTTGCGCAAGTTGGTGCGCCGCGGTGACATTGTCCCGAATCTCGAGAAGCTTCTCTCCTATGAGGCGAGTGATCTGACTCCGGAGCAACTGGTGCTGATTTATTCCTTCGCCTATTACATGCAGAGTGAGTCGGGACGGCTTACTTCCTTTGCCAATATGATCCGGCGGATTGAGTCGAACTCGCAGGTTCCCGCTCCGATCGAGATTGCCAAGTTGTTTGGCTTCGAAACGGTGGAGGCCTTTGACGCCGACTGGACGGAATTCGTAAAAAGCACCAAGTTCAAATAACCCCATTCCATGAAATTTATTAAAACCTCACTCGCTCTTTTCTTCGCGCTCTTTGCTCCGCTCGCCTCGGGCCAGCAGGAGGGAGTTGAACAGGAGTATCGCACCTTTACCGGGAGCAACGGAACGGAAATTGAGGCGGTGCTTCTCGATCGTAATGATGAGGGGAAGATTGCGGTGCTGTTATTGAAGAACGGAAGCCGGGCCAATGTCCCTTTTGACAAGCTGAGCGCCGAGGATCTTGAGTATATCAAGGCGTGGTCGCGGGAGAAGGCGATCTTTTTGAGATCGTGCCAGGGTCTGACTGTCAGACAGCTGCTGGAGTTGCGCGGGTATGAGCCGATCCGGTTCGAGCTTGAGGGGAATGCGATCATGCTTCCGGGCAAGTTGAACGGGAAAGAGGTGAAGGTGCAGGTTGATACCGGTGCGGGAACGACCCTGATGCACCTGCCAACCGTTGAGGCGGCCGGTTGCAAGGTGGGGCCTCTTGAGCACAAGATTTGGGGGGTTGCGGGATTCCAGCCTGCGGGTATCGCGGAGGTGCCCAGTCTCGAATTGGGGAGCAGCATTTTCAAGGATCAGGAGATCATGGCGGCGGACCGGAACTTCAACATGCCGAAGGGATTCAAAACCAATGAGGACATCCTTTTGGGTGCGGAATATCTCATCAAGCTGGAGACGGTGATTTCCTACAAGGAGCGGGTGATCTTCTTCCGCCCTGACAACTCCGACCGGGTTGAGATTGAGAAGAAAGGTGAAGGAGACGACGACTTCAGCTTCCGTATTTTCACGCAAAAGAACGGCAAGAAATTGCGGGGCAAGATGGTTGGGAAAACGGAGACCTCGGCCAAGATTCAACTGCAGAACGGACAGGAGAGACTGGTTTCCTTTAGCTCGTTGTCACCGGAGGATTCGGAATATGCCTTTGGCTGGAGTGAGCAGAAGGCGACCTTTATGCAGCATTGCCGGAGTCTTACGGTGGAGGAGCTTCTTGATCTGCGGCGTTATCAGTCGTTCCAGTACAAGCGCGAAGGGAATCACATCTTTGTGGATGGTACGCTCAATGACCACGAGGTGCTGTGGATGATTGATACCGGAGCGGATAGCAGCCTTCTGCATCTTCATTGGGCCGAGAAATTCGGTTGTGAAGTGGGGCCGATGAACAAGAAGGTTTATGGGATCGGAGGAAGTGCTCCGGCGGCGGCGACCAAGATTGACAAGATCACCCTCGGCGATGCCACGCTGACCAACCGCCTGCTTCTGGCGACCGATTTGCGGCGCAATTACGAGGACAAGGAGCAGAACTGGGTAGGGCTTTTTGGAGCGGATTACATGCGGGAGCTCGATGCGGTGATTACTTATCGTGAGAGCCGGATCTTCCTGAAGCCGAACTAGGGATCGAAGGGAATTTTCCACGATGGTGGATCGAAGGCCGGGGCGGGAAGCTCCGGCCTTTTTTTGAGTCGATTTTTTTCGGGCAGGGAGGATGATTGGAAGATGTTATTTGGTCGAATCGGAGTGATTTTTTTGTTGGGGCTGACGGGGATGCGGGCGGAGCCTGTGAGGGAGTCCCTGCCGAAGGAAGTGGCCGGGGAGATGGTGTCGCTGAGTGCGGATTATTGGGTTTTTGGCAAAGGGGATGTGAAAGAGGGGGAGAAGCTTCCGTTGATTATTTATCTTCACGGGGCGGGGGGAATCGGGACGGACCTGGGGCGGATCCGGCGGCAGCCGCAGGCGTTGCTGGAGACGGTGGCGAAAGCGGGGAAGCGGTGTTTGTGTGTCGCTCCGCAGGCGACGCGGAACCCGATGGAGCATCGGGAGAAGGGTGGGTGGGTGCCTGCGGATCTGAATCGTTTATTGGGTCATCTGAAGAAAACGCTGCCGGTGGATGTGAAGCGCATTTATCTGACGGGGTCGAGTATGGGGGGGTATGGGACGTTTGCGTGGGGGGCGGATTCACCGGAGCATTTTGCGGCTTTGGCGCCGATGGTGGGAGGGCTCGGAGAGGGGGGGCCGAAGGACGTGACGAAGGAACTTGAGCGGTGGGGGAAGCAGTTGGCGGGTGTGCCGCTGAAGGCCTTCTATGGGGCGGAGGACCGGGTGGTGCCGCCCGATCGGGGAGAGATGATTTTGACCGCCATCAAGAAGGCGGGAGGGACGAAGGCCGAGGTGATGGTATTGGAGGGTGAGGGGCACGGAGCGGGGCGGGTCCCCTATGGCGACGTGGGGTTTGTGGAGTGGTTGTTTGGTCAGAGGAGTGAGTGAGGTTCGTCCGAACTTCGGATAGGAGAAAGGTGCTTGTGGCGTAGGTGTGAGGTGATTCACTGCGGCATGGGTATTTTTCGAGGGGTTGTTGGGCTGGGATTTCTGGCGGCCAGCGCGTCTGCGGAAGTGCGCTTCAACCGGGATATCCGTCCGATCATGGCGGACAAGTGCTTCAATTGTCATGGGGCGGATGAGGGATCGCGGGAGGCGAAGCTGCGGCTGGATGTGCCGGAGGAGGCGCTTGCGGATCGGGGAGGGGTGCCGGCGATTGTTCCGGGCGATCTCAAAAAGAGTGAGATGATTTTTCGGATTTTTAATGACGATGAAGATGAGGTGATGCCGCCTCCGGATCATCCGCATCAGTTGAGTGATGAGGAGAAGGAGACGTTGAAGCAGTGGATTCTTGAGGGGGCGAAGTATGAGGGGCACTGGGCTTTTGCGCCGGTTGGGGAGCCTGAGGTTTCCGGTGATTCGTCGTGGGCGAGAAATGGGATTGATGGCTTTGTGCTGCGGGCGATGGAGGAGAACGGGTTGAGCCCCCAGGTGGAGGCTTCGCGTGAGACGTTGATTCGTCGTCTTTCGCTTGATTTGACCGGGTTGCCGCCGACGGCCGAGGAGGTGTCCGCTTTTGTTGAAGACACCTCGCCTGATGCGTATGATAAGCTAGTGGATCGAATCCTGGCGTCGCCCCATTATGGTGAGCGGATGGCGATGTGGTGGCTGGATGGAGCGCGTTATGCGGACACGCATGGCTTTCAGGCAGATTGGGAGCGGTATCAGTGGCCGTGGCGGGATTGGGTGATTAGGGCATTCAATTCCAATATGCCATTCGACCAGTTTACGATTGAGCAATTGGCGGGTGATCTTTTGCCGGAGGCGACGAACTCACAGATTGTGGCGACGGGGTTTAACCGGAATCATCGGATCAATACCGAGGGTGGGGCGTTGAATGAGGAGTGGTTGATTGAAAACGTGATTGATCGGGTGGAGACGACGGGATCGGTTTGGATGGGGCTGACATTTAATTGCTGCCGTTGTCATGATCACAAGTATGACCCGATTTCGCAGAAGGAATTTTATCAGTTCTTTGCGTTCTTCAACAATGTTCCGGAGGAGGGAAAAGGGCCGGGGAAGGCGGGGAATTTTGATCCGGTTGTGAGAGTTGATGATCCGGAGCATGATTCTTTGATTGCGCGGCTTAGCGGGGAACTTAAGCGGGCGAAGGAAGAAGATGAGGTGAATGAGCAGCCTGTGACATCGTGGCAGATCGTGGAAGACATGACGGTGCAGTCCGCGGGAGGCACGGTCTTTGAGGCGCAACCGGATCATTCTTATCGGGCGGCGGGGCCGAACCCGGTGCGGGACACCCGGACATTTTCGTTTCGAGGTGATGGGAAGCGATTGACGGCATTTCGGATAGAGGCTCTTCCGGATGCGTCATTCGCAAACGAGGGATTTGCGCGGAAGGGGAACGGGAACTTTGTGGTAACGCAGCTTTCGGCAGAGATGGTGGAGGGGGAGGAGAGGAGGCCGCTTCAATTGGTGCGTCCGGTGGCGAGTTATGAGCAGAAGGGTTTTGCGATTGGGAATGTTCTGGATGGGAAGGCTACTACGGGCTGGGCGGTGGATGGGAACTCCAAGCAGGAGCCCAGGGAGGCCCTCTTTGAATTTGAGAAGCCGGTGACTGTGCGGCGTGGGCAGTCGATCGAGGTGACACTCAAGTCCGAGCAGCACACGCATCATCATGTTGACCGGTTGCGTTTTTCTCTGACTTCGGATGAATCTCCCTCCATTGACGGGAAGAGAATCTCGCCTGTGGTGGCGCGTCTTGAAGGGGAGTTGAAGGCGGCGAAAGCCCGGCATCCCACGGTGATGGTGATGAAGGAGATGGCTGAGCCCCGGCCGGCTCATCTTCTGGAACGAGGTGAGTATGATAAGCCGGGGGAGTTGGTCACGGCGGCCACTCCGGCGTTTCTTCCGGCCTTGGGGGTTGAGAATCCCAACCGGTTGGATTTGGCACGATGGCTTGTCCGGCCCGATCATCCGCTGACGTCCCGGGTGCAGGTGAATCGGCTTTGGGAGAATCTTTTTGGGGTGGGGTTGGTGGAGACTTCGGAGAACTTTGGAGTGCAGGCGGATTATCCGTCGCATCCCGAGCTGTTGGATTTTTTGGCCAAGCGATATGCGGAGAACTGGGATACCAAGGCGCTTCTCAAGTTGATGGTGAGTTCAGCCACTTATCGGCAGCGGAGTCATACAGATTCCCTTCGCCAGGAGAAGGACCCATTTAATCGGCTTCTGTCGAGGGGACCGCGGTTTCGGCTGCAGGCGGAAATGATTCGCGATCAGGCTTTGGCGGTATCCGGATTGCTCAATGCGAAGATCGGCGGGCCTTCGGTGCGACCTTACCAGCCGGAGGGGATTTGGTCTGAGACCAATTTTTACGGGAACCTTCGGGACTACAAGCATGACACCAACGGAGGACAATATCGGCGCTCGATTTACACGATTTGGAAGCGCACGGCAGCGCCTCCGGGGATGACGCTTTTTGATATGCCGAGCCGCGAAATTTGTACGGTGAAGCGGCCGCGGACGAATACGCCGCTTCAAGCGCTCGCGCTTCAAAATGATCCGACCTATCTCGAGGCGGCCCGTGTCCTGGCGGAGAAGGCGATGTCCGGTGGCGGTGCTCCGGCGGCCTGGATTGCGAGGGCGTTCCATCTGGCGACTGCTCGAAGCATTTCGGCCGAGGAGCTGCAGGTTCTCGAAGCAGGATACTTGAGGCGGCTGTCTCATTTTGAACTATCTCCAGAGGACACGGAGGATTTCCTGAGCCCCGGTGAAGCGGTGGTGAAGGAGCCATCGGCCCAGCTTGCCGCCCTGACGACGACGACCTCACTCATCCTCAACCTCGACGAAGTCATCACCAAAGAATAACGATGTCCGTGCACCTTCAAGACGCTCTCAACCGCCGCACCTTTTTGGAACAGTCGGCTCATGGACTGGGCGCGCTGTCTCTTTCGGCTCTGGTTGCGCAGGCCACCGAGGCGGGGCTCCATCATGCGGCCAAGGCGAAGAGGATTATTTACATGTTTCAGTCGGGGGCGCCCTCCCAGATGGATCTTTTTGATCCCAAGCCCGAGACGCTGAAGCGGTTTGATGAAGACCTTCCGGATTCCATCCGGATGGGGCAGCGGATCACGGGGATGACTTCGGGTCAGAAGCGGCTTCCGGTGGCTCCTTCGATTTTCAACTTTGATCAGTACGGGGAGTCTCGTACTTGGCTCTCCGAGTTGCTTCCGCATCACCGAAAGATTGTGGATGAGATTTGTATGATCAAATCGATCCATACCGAGGCCATCAACCATGATCCGGCGATTACCTTTTTTCAGACGGGGTCGCAGCTTGCGGGGCGTCCTTCGATTGGGTCCTGGCTTTCGTATGGCCTGGGGTCTCCGAACAAGGATCTTCCGGCGTATGTGGTGCTTACCTCGCGGGGAACCGGACGTCCGAATGATCAGCCGCTTTATGATCGTTTGTGGGGGTCGGGGTTTTTACCGACGGAGCATGCGGGGGTGAAGTTCCGGAATGCGGGGGATCCTGTGTTGTATCTCTCCGATCCGAAGGGGATGAATCGGTCGGTGCGGCGTGATATGCTGGATGATCTCGCGTCGCTCAATGCGCAGCGGCACAGTATTGTGGGGGATCCTGAGATTGAGGCGCGGATTGCGCAGTATGAGATGGCGTTTCGGATGCAGGCATCGGTGCCGGAACTGACCGATGTGTCGGGGGAGCCGGAGCATGTTCTTGATCTTTATGGGCCGAATGTGCGGAAGCCGGGGACCTATGCGGCGAACTGCTTGTTGGCGCGGAGGCTTGCGGAGCGGGATGTCCGTTTTATCCAGCTCTTTCATCAGGGCTGGGATCACCATGGAGGTTTGCCGAAGGCCTTGAAGGGTCAGTGTCAGGATACGGATCAGGCCAGTGCGGGGCTTCTTTTGGACCTCAAGCAGCGAGGGTTGTTAGAGGATACCCTGCTTGTTTGGGGCGGGGAGTTTGGCCGGACGATTTATTGTCAGGGGAAGCTGACGCGGGATAATTACGGGCGGGATCATCATCCGCGTAGTTTCACGATGTGGATGGCCGGAGCGGGGGTGAAGAAGGGGGTGACGATTGGGAAGACGGATGACTTTGGCTACAATATTTTAGAAGACCCGGTGCACGTGCATGATTTGAATGCGACGATCCTTCATCTCCTTGGGATTGATCATGAGAAGCTGACCCACCGGTTCCAGGGCCGGCAGTTTCGGCTGACGGATGTGCACGGGGAATTGATAAGGAAGGCGTTGGTTTAGTTTCCCTTCACGCCTGTTTTGTGGACGCGGGTGGGTTTGTCTTTGCCGATTTTGATGGTGTGTGGGTCGGCGGTGTAGACGGGGAGTTTGCCTTGGGATTCGTTCATGCGGGCGGTGTAGAGGATTTCTCCGGTGGTGTCGTTGCTGACCTGGATGACGGGGTGTTTGAGGTCGACGTTGTAGTCGAGGTGGGCGGTGGGTTTGCGGCCGTCGTTGTCACGGGCGTTGAAGGTGAGGGGCCAGCCGGGGAATTGGTGGTCGCCTTTTTCGGTGACGTTGGTGAAGCGCTTGTAGCATTCGAAGGTGACTTCGTTGGTGGATTTTTTGAAGCGAGCGAGTCCGTAGCCGTCGGCGCGTTGTGTTTCGTCATCGCGATTTTCAGGGTTGGCGTAGGCGAGCATGGTGATTTTGTTGCCGAGGCCGTCGAGGAAGTTTCCGGTCCAGGGGAGGGGGGAGTTGGGGACGGGGTTGGGGCCGGCTTTTTCGTCGAGGGGGTGCCACCAGCGTCCGTAGATGGTGTTGACGAGGGCGGGGGAGGTGAAGGCGTAGGGGCCGTCATCGAATGCGTCGATGCCGTGGCGCACGGAGACGGCGAGGTGTTGGTCACCGCAGAGGTGGGTTGCGCGGGCGCGGCGGATTTCGCGGAGGGCGTTGTTGCGTCCGGTTTGGGGCCAGGCGTTTGAGTCGAGGTCGGCGAGGAGGCGGTTATCGGGGCTTCCGTGGATGTGGACGGCGCCGCAGAAGGCGGTGGCGGAGAGGACGCATTTCATTTGGGCGTCGGTCCAGTCTTGTGACCAGTTGTTGAGGAATTTGAGTTGGCGGTCGCCGAGGAGTTTGAGGCCGTCGACATCAACAGCTTTCCGGTCGTATTTGGGATCGTTGATGTGGTCGGGGCGGGGTCCCATTTTTGGGATGGTGCCTTCGGGGCCGGTTTTAAATTTCCGATCTTCGATGATGGCGAAGGAGATGCCGCCGTAGGTGAGGTTGGTGAAGTAGACGCTGATGTCGCGTTTGATGGGGGTGGGGTCGACGGGGTCGGGGAGGTGCCAGGTTTGTTGGCGTTGGACCATGTTGACGTAGGCGGGGGGGTAGAAGTAGCCGCCGGAGGGGCCGGCTGGGTTGGTGGCGAGGATGCCTTCTTCGCCCCAGAGGTTGGCTTGGCCGACGTCGTGATCATCGGGGATGGTGATGGTGGGGCGGTCCCGCATGACATCGCGGAACTGGAGTCCGAATTCGAGCCAGCCGTAGGTGTGCTGGGTGTGGTTGTAGGTTTGGTCTCCGGCGAAGAAGAGGATGTCGGGGTTTTGTTGGATGAGGTTGTTGAGGATGAGGGGGCGGGGACCGGTGGTGCGGGAGGAGTTGCAGGAGAGGTTACCGACGGTGATGATGTCCTGGTCCTTGGGGTCTTTGCGGACGAGGCCTTCGAAGGTGGCTTTATCGGCGTGGCGAAGGCGGTAGGGGGTGTCTTTGGAGGAGTCCCAGCCGGTGATGCGGAAGTGGGCGGACCATCCGGGGTAGTGGATTTTTTCGGTGGCGATTTGTTTCCAGGTGTCGCCTTTTTTTACTTCGAGGCGGACTTCCTGGGTTTCATCGGGTTTGAGGGGGAAGAGTTGGGCGCTGAGTTTGAGGGTGTCGTTTTGGACGGTGTAGAGGGCGAAGCCGATGACTTCTTCGCGGGGGACGTCGAGGTTGATCTTGAGGCGGTTGTTTTTTTTGCCTTTAGCGTCGGGTCCGCGGGTCCACCATTCGGCGGTGGCGCGGTCGTCGAGGGTGTGGAATTTTTTTCCGAAGACCTCGGCGGAGGTGGGCATGAGTTGGCCGTGTGCGGTGGCGAGGGTGAGGAGTAAGAGCGAGAAAAGTTTCATGATGAGGAAGGTTGGCAAAGGGATGGAAGGAGGGCGATCAAGAAGTTGGCTGCGATTGTTGATGGGGAATGTCGTGGGGGGGTGGAGAGGTGAAAGAAAATCGGGGGAATTGAAGCGGGAAGGGTTTGTTCATTTTTAATTGAACAAAGGGTTGGGTTGTGGATGGTAGTGGCATGCCGGAGACGGATGCCGTAACGGAGTTTGAAGACCGTGTGATTGAGTTCTTTTGTGACGGGGTGCGCCTTTTGGGGCTGCCGAAGTCGATTGGGGAGATCTACGGGTTGTTGTTTGTGTCGCGGGAGCCGCTCTCGCTGGATGATTTGGTGAGGAGGTTGGGGATCAGCAAGGGCTCGGCGAGTCAGGGTTTGAAGATGTTGCGTGAGTTGGGAGCGGTGCGTGAGGCGGAGGGGGAGAATTTGCGCCGGAGTTATTTTGAGCCTGATGTGGAGCTGAAGCGTTTGGTGGGGGGCTTTATCAAGGAGCAGGTGAGGCCGCATTTGGCGAGCGGGGAGGAGAAGTTGGCGGGACTTCATCAGCAGGTGGAGGAGATGGAGCCGAGCGAGGATACGGTTTTTTATGAGGAGCGGCTCAAGAGGCTGGGGCGGTGGTCGAATCGGGCGAAGGTGGTATTGCCCCTGCTGCAAAAATTCCTCGGTAAATAGATGGAGACCGATTCACAGCCAGCCTGGTATGTTCTGCGATCGCAGGTCAAACGGGAGGGTATGGCTGCGAGGAATCTTGCGCAGTTGGAGGGGGTGGAGGTGTTTTTACCGAAGCTGCGTTATTTGAAGACGACGCGTCGGGGGAAGGTGTGGTGGGTGGAGCCATTGTTTCCGGGATATTTGTTGGCGAAGTTCGACCGGGTGGAATCGGCGCGGGCGGTGACGCATGCGCACGGGGTGAGTCATTTGGTGGGATTTGGGGATCAGGTGCCTGCGGTGCCGGAGGGTTTTGTGGAGAGTCTGAGGGCGGAGGTGGCCAAGTATCAGCGGGATGAGGGAGAGATCGTGGTGGGGTGGAAGGTGGAGGTGGGCGCGGAGGTGGAAATCGCCGACGGTCCTTTTAAGGGAATGGAGGGAAAAGTGGTGGAGGTGCGTCCTGCGGCGGAGAGGGTGAGTCTGCTGTTGGATTTTCTTGGGGAGGAGCATCCGGTGGAGGTGGACCTTTACAGCTTGATCCTTTCTGGTCCTGACTTGCCGGAGGGGTTGCGTCATTAGATTTTCTAAACAATTAAGATGTCCACAATTGTTCATTTTGAATTGAACTTTACCGGTTGGCGTGTGTCTATCAGTGGTGACGAGGCCCTTAGCGGCCGTCATTCCTAAATTTTTCTCTCTCCAGAAGATGGTTTTTTCCGACATTCGGATGATCGACCAATGGCGGCAGCGTCTTCGCTCTTAAAATTATGAATGTGCCACTCCTAGATGTTCCTGCCCAGAACGCACCCTTGAAGGATGAATTTATGCAGGCGTTTGAGTCTGTGTTGGACTCCGGGTATTTTATCCTGGGTCCTGAGGTGGAGGGCTTTGAGGCGGAAACTGCAGCGTATCTGGATACTGCCCATACGGTTGCAGTGTCATCAGGAACAGATGCTTTGGTGGTGGCGTTGATGGCAGCGGGAGTGGGACCGGGGGATGAGGTGATTTGCCCGTCGTTTACCTTTTTTGCGACAGCGGGGAGTGTGGCGCGGTTGGGTGCGGTGCCGGTGTTTGCGGAGGTTGAGGAGGATTCGTTTAATATTGATGTGGGTTCGTGTGCGGCGTTGGTGAATGAGAGGACGAAGGCGATTATCCCGGTGCACCTTTTCGGGCGGAGCGCGGCGATGGATGAGGTGAATGCTCTGGCGAAGAAGCATTCCCTGGTGGTGATCGAGGATACGGCGCAGTCGTTGGGAGCGCGTTTCGGCGACAAGATGTGCGGGACGATGAGTGACTATGGGACGTATAGTTTTTTCCCGTCCAAAAATTTGGGAGGATTCGGGGATGGCGGGTTGGTGAGCTGTGGCAGTGAGGAGAATGCGGAGCGGGTTCGTCAGCTGAGGAATCACGGGATGTTTCCAAAGTATTATCACTCAATGGTGGGCGGGAATTTTCGGATCGATGCACTGCAGGCAGCGCTCTTGCGCAAGAAGCTGCCGCATTTGGATTCGTACGGGCAGGGGCGTTCGGACAATGCGGCCTATTATGCGAATCGGTTTGAGTCGCTGGATGGGGAGTTGGTGAGCCCGCCTCTGCCGGGTACCGCAGGGGAAGGTGTGATCTGGAACCAGTATACCCTTCGGGTGCATCAGGGGCAGCGGGATGCGTTGAAGGAATACCTACTTGGTGAGGGTGTGGGTTGTGAAATTTATTATCCGGTTCCGCTCCATCTTCAGGAGTGCTTCAAGGGTTTGCAGACTGCGGGTGAGGGGAAGTTGCCGGTGTCCGAAAAGCTGGCAGCCGAGGTGCTGAGCATTCCGATTTTTGCAGAGCTTGGCGAAGAACGCCGGGAACGGGTCGCCGATGTGGTGACGTCATTTTTTAGAAAAGGTTAGCGGTGCCGAGCCACCAACCCTAAGAAGCAATATCGATAAAACCTCTATATCAATGAAACTATTTGTAGCCGGACACCGAGGGATGGTGGGCTCCGCCTTGGTGCGGGAGGCCCAAAAACGTGGCGGATATGACGTTCTAACCGCTACCCGGGATGAGTTAAATCTATTGGACCAAGATGCCTGTCATCGTTGGCTCGAGGAGAAAAAACCGGATCAAGTGATTATTGCGGCAGCAAAAGTGGGAGGCATTCACGCGAATTCGACTTATCCGGCGGAATTCATCTACGAAAATTTGGTGATTGCGACCAATCTCATCGAAGGATCACGGCAAGCTGGCATTGAACGGGTATTGTTCCTGGGGAGTTCTTGTATTTATCCAAAGATGGCTCCTCAACCGATGCCCGAAAGCTGCTTGTTGACCAGTCCGCTGGAAGTGACGAACGAGGCCTACGCCATTGCCAAAATCGCAGGGCTTAAAATGTGTCAACATTACCGGGCCCAGTATGGGTTGATGTATCACTCGGCCATGCCGACGAACCTCTACGGTCCGGGGGACAACTATCACCCCGAGAACTCCCATGTGATTCCTGCGCTCATCCGCCGATTTCATGAGGCCAAGGAACGAGGAGACAAGGAAGTGGTGATCTGGGGAAGCGGGACTCCGCGGCGTGAATTTCTTCACGTGGATGACCTCGCGGAAGCGTGTTTTCATTTGCTTGGGCACGAATCTCCACCTGACTGGGTGAACTTGGGGGTGGGTGAGGATGTGACGATTTTCCAACTCGCCGAACTGGTGGCAAAGACTGTTGGGTATGAGGGTGAGATCAACACTGATCCCTCCAAGCCGGATGGAACGCCCAGGAAGCTTCTGGATGTTTCACTTTTGAATGAAACTGGGTGGGCTGCCAAAATCTCACTTTCCGATGGTCTTGCAGCGGCCTATCAGGATTTCCAATCGACTCTCAACCAAGGCACTGCACGCCTGTAGATTAAATTATCATGAAAAAAGCACTTATCACCGGTATCACCGGTCAGGATGGATCCTACCTAGCCGAATTTCTTCTGGAAAAAGGCTACGAGGTCCACGGAATCAAGCGCCGCGCTTCCTCGTTTAATACCGAACGGGTGGATCACATTTATGAAGATCCGCATGTCGAAAGTGCGCGTTTTAAACTCCACTACGGAGATCTTACCGACACCTCGAATTTGACCCGGATCATCAGTGAAATTGAGCCTGATGAAGTCTACAATCTGGGTGCCCAGTCACACGTCGCGGTCTCGTTCGAATCTCCGGAGTATACGGCTGACGTTGATGCCATCGGCACCCTTCGTCTGCTTGAAGCGATTCGATTTTTGGGTCTTGAGAAGAAGACGCGTTTTTACCAGGCATCGACCTCAGAACTCTACGGTCTTGTGCAAGAGGTTCCTCAAAAGGAAACCACGCCCTTCTACCCGCGATCCCCGTATGCAGCAGCAAAGATGTATGCGTATTGGATTACCGTAAACTACCGGGAATCGTACGGGATGTATGCCTGTAACGGGATTCTTTTTAATCACGAGTCCCCCCGTCGTGGTGAGACATTTGTGACCCGCAAGATCACGCGCGCGGTAGCAAACATCGCGTTAGGGCTCGAGAAGTGCCTGTTTCTTGGAAACATGGATGCTCTTCGGGATTGGGGACATGCGAAGGACTATGTCCGCATGCAGTGGATGATGCTTCAACAGGATCAGCCGGATGATTTCGTTATTGCCACCGGAAAGCAGATTTCCGTGCGCGAATTTGTCCAGCTTTCGGCCAAGGAAGCGGGGATTGAATTGACCTTCACCGGCGAAGGGGTTGATGAGATCGCGACTGTTGCTGCAGTAGATAACGAGAAGGCTCCCGCGGTTAAGGTTGGCGACGTAATCGTGAAAGTGGATCCCCGCTATTTCCGCCCTGCAGAAGTGGAAACCCTTCTGGGCGATCCTACGAAAGCCAAGGAAGAGTTGGGCTGGGTCCCTGAAATCACCGTTGAGGAAATGTGCGCCGAAATGGTAGCGCATGATCTGGAGAAAGCGAAACAACACGCCCTTCTTAAGAAGCACGGACATAAGGTGTCCGTTGCAACCGAAGGCTAATACGCAAGTGCAGAGCACACCCACAACCCGCGAGGTCCTTGGTTTCCCGGTTGCTGTTACCAGCTATGCCGGTGCTGCCAGGTGGAGCATCGATTCCGCGTCTCGAGGTGACCGGGCCTATGCGGTCAGTGCCGCGAATACCCATGTCCTTTCCCTGGCTCGCCAAAGTGAAAAATTTGGTCGGGCGATGGAAAGATTTGATCTGATTTGTCCTGATGGCACCCCGTTGCTCTGGACGGTTAATGCGCAGCTGAAAGCATCCGAGAAGCTTGAAGACAGGGTTTACGGTCCCACATTGATGCTCAAGCTCATGGAGGAGTCCGAGGGGGAGGCAGACAAGTCCCATTTTCTGCTCGGAGGAAAACAAGAGACACTCGACAAGCTATCGTCTCGTTTCGACAAGAATGTCATCGCGGGAGTCTACTCTCCGCCGTTTGGTGAATGGCCTGCTGATGAGCATGAAAAGATCAAGAAGCTGATCCGTGAATCAAAGGCGCGTTTTGTTTGGGTGGGGCTAGGATGTCCGAAGCAGGAGCAATGGATTGCCGATCATTTGGATACCCTTCCTCCTGCGGTTTACTTTGGGATTGGTGCCGCCTTTGCCTTTCACGCAGGAGAGGTGAAACAAGCCCCCGCGTGGATTCAAAAGTGGGGGCTCGAATGGCTTTTCAGGCTGTGCGCTGAGCCCCGAAGACTGTGGAAGCGTTACGCAGTGTACAATAGTTTGTTTCTCTACTTCACCATCAAAGACCGAATCCGTGGCTGAAAACATCCACACCCAGTTTCACCGGTTCGTCTCTCCGGATGAAAAAGAGGAGCTATTGGGGCAGAAGGGCGCTGTTCTTTGGTTGTATGGCCTTTCCGGATCCGGAAAGTCGACAATTGCTGCTGCGGTCGAGCGTCATCTGCACGATAACGGTCGATTTGTTGTTATCCTGGACGGAGACAACTTTCGTCACGGGCTGAATGCTGATTTGGGCTTCAGCGATGAAGATCGGAGGGAGAATGTGCGCAGGGTGGCGGAAGTGGCCAAAATGCTGTCCACACAGGGGGTCATTGTATTGGTTTCGGTGATCAGTCCCAAACAAGCTCTGCGGGAGTCCGCTCGTGCGATCATTGGGGACGCATTTCGAGATATTTTCATTAAAGCGTCCTATGAAACTTGTGCAGCGCGGGATCCCAAAGGCCTCTATGCCAAGGTTGCCGCAGGAGAGATTAAGCAGTTTACCGGGAAAGACAGTGGCTTTGAAGAGCCTGATTCTCCGGACCTCATCATTGACACCGAAGAGTTGACTCCCACGGAAGCGATCCCACGGGTTACAGCTCTTTTGAGTGGATGCTAAAAAAATATTGCATTTTTGGCAGGCCCAACGTAGCCCTTTGGCGCAGTTAAACCTGACTAACCTGAGTAACAAACTCAACAAATGAGCGATTACAACCTTAGCCACCTCGATCAGCTCGAGGCAGAGGCCATTTTTATCCTGAGAGAAACGGCGGCCCAATTTGAGAATCCGGGCCTCCTCTTTTCCGCGGGAAAAGATTCCATTGTCATGGCGCACATCGCCCGGAAGGCATTCTATCCGGCTAGAATCCCGTTCCCGCTTGTTCATGTTGATACAGGACACAATTTTCCAGAAACCATCGAATTTAGGGATGCCTATGCGGAAAAAATTGGAGCACGGCTTCATGTTGGGCTGGTTCAGGATTCGATTGATAAAGGCACGGCAGTAGAGGAAACGGGACTGAATGCTTCACGCAACAAGCTACAAACCGTAACCCTACTTGAGACAATCGAAGAGCAGCAATACGATGCGGTGTTGGGCGGAGGACGTCGAGATGAGGAAAAGGCGAGAGCAAAGGAGCGCTTCTTTTCCCACCGGAACGATTTCGGTGAATGGGATCCCAAGAATCAGCGCCCGGAACTCTGGAATCTTTTTAACGGGCGGAAGCAACTGGGTGAGCATTTCAGGGTTTTCCCCCTCTCAAACTTCACTGAGATGGATGTTTGGATGTATATGCGCCGTGAGGGTATTGAACTTCCAAGTCTGTATTATTCCCATGAACGGGACACGATCATCCGGAACGGAGTGATTCTGGCGGTCTCGGAATTTGTGCAGCCGCGCGAAGGAGAGGTGGTCGAGAAGAAGAGAATTCGTTTCCGGACAATGGGAGATGCGACAATTACCGGTGCGGTAGAAAGCGACGCTGACACCATGGAAAAGATCATTGAGGAAGTTGCTGCGGCCCGCCAAACCGAGAGGGGGAATCGGGCTGATGACAAGCGCTCCGAAACAGCAATGGAAGACCGGAAGAAAGAAGGGTATTTTTAGGATCGAATGGGGTAGACTCCAAGCGCTCAAATGATGAAAACTCTCTTAACGCTCATAATGATCCTCCTGGTGGGGAGCCTATCGGCATTGACCCTCGCCGAGCTCCAGCTCACTTTTGAGATTAATCGTCAGAAAATTGACCAGGCTCAGACCGACAAACTGGTTAATCTGCGCAATAGCTACAAAACTGCCCTTACGAGACTTCAAGGTAAGTATCAAAAAGCAGGAAAGCTGGATGACGCACTCATGGCCAAAAACGAGGTGAGGCTTGTCACATCGGCGATTTGGCCAATACCGGCCCTCCCAAAAGAGGCACCCTCCGACCTGACTTCTGCCAGAAAAATTTATCTCAAAAACAATCTGGGAATTCAGAAGGAATATGGAACCGAGTTGATCAAAATCGTAGATCGAATGGATGATCTCCTCGAAAAACAGATTATCGAGCTCACGAAGTCCGGAGAACTTGAAGACGCCAAAAGCGCCAGAACCTACCAAACCTCTCTTCGCAATGACGCCGAAATCCAAGCGGCCAGAACACTGTTGAGCCGAGGCAGTATCAACGGTTCCACACCGGTCGCGATGAGAATTAGGCGGGCGGGAGACGATCTTGAAGTCCTTGTTCGCTACGATGCCAGTGGAAAAATAAGTCCTCAAAGTCCGGTGGAAAACGTTTCCGAAAAGACCAAAGGCAAAGACGTAAAGGGGGACACCAAAGCAACAGTACTTGGGGAATTCATTGGAAGCAAAGGCCACACCGTTGATCCCTACATCGCCCTCAATAAGGTCTTCGATGATCGGGAACTGGATCCCATTCGAGTTTCCGATATGGAAGTTGACTTCCTCAAAGAGGATGAGGGACAAGTCGGAGCGAGATTCAAGTTCACCGACAATCCGAAAAACCCCTATGTGAGTCTGGGCTACTGCCTTCCAAACCTGGCTGAGAAAGGCAGCTTTCGAATTACCATCAGCTATTTTGTTCCCAAGACAAACGAAGGTCTTACCGGTTTTAAGCTCATTCGAGGCGTAGGCGCCGCAATACCCGGGAGTGACGCCAATAAACAAGGATCCTGGCAAACCTTTGAGGGTAGCGGGACTTCGATCAACGAGCACAAGAGTCTTCTGCTTTACCTGACAAAATCTCCGAAGGTGAAAGGTGCCGTTGATCCCGGAGAGTTCGTTAGTCTGGGATCGGTCAACGTCGCCCACACCGCCTTTACGGCATACGCCGTGGAGCGTTTTGACAAAGACGGGGCAATAACAGAAGCGTTTCTCGACGCGGCGGACCAAAAGCCAATCTCCCTTAACGGAGAACTCCTTCCCCAACCCTAATACGGCCCCTCCACCACTTTAGATACCATGGACCTTCTTCGTTTCACCACTGCCGGCTCTGTCGATGACGGCAAGTCCACCCTGATCGGCCGTCTCCTTTATGATTCCAAGTCTATTTTTGAGGATCAAATGGAGGCCATTGAAGAATCATCACGCAAAAAGGGAGATGAGAAAGTCAACCTGGCACTCCTTACGGATGGGTTGAAGGCCGAGAGGGAACAGGGCATCACCATCGATGTCGCCTATCGCTATTTTGCGACCCCCAAGCGCAAATTTATCATCGCGGACACTCCCGGGCATATTCAGTACACGCGGAATATGGTGACGGGCGCATCGACCGCAAATCTCGCCATTATTCTCATCGACGCACGCAAAGGGGTCATTGAGCAGACGAAGAGGCACACCTTTATCGCAAATCTCCTGAGGATTCAGCATGTGGTGGTCGCAGTGAATAAGATGGATTTGGTCGACTACTCCCAAGAGGTGTATGATTCGATCGTAACAGATTACAAAGCTTTCGCCTCGCGGCTGGACAATATTGTCGATATTACGCCAATCCCGATCTCAGCCCTGAACGGTGACAATATCGTAAATAAGTCGACCAAGATGGACTGGTTCGAGGGATCCAGCTTACTGTATCATCTGGAGACTGTTTATGTGGGGGGGGATGAGAACCATGTTCAGGCCCGTTTTCCGGTGCAGTGGGTCGTGAGACCGCAGACTGATGAGTTTCACGACTTCCGGGGATATGCCGGGAGGGTCGCGGGTGGTGTGTTTAAACCCGGAGATGAGGTGAAGGTTCTTCCTTCGGGATTTTCGACGAAAATCAAGAAGCTCTACATTAACGATCAGGAGTTAGCCGAAGCCTACGCTCCACAATCAGTTACAATGACGCTCGAAAACGATGTCGATCTGTCGAGGGGAGACATGGTTGTTAAGCAAAATAATCCGCCTCATCAGAAGCAGGACATTGAGGCCATGATTTGCTGGTTCTCGCATACCCCTCTGGCACAGCGTGACAAGTTCATCATTCGGCACACAACGAATGAAACGAAAGTGATTGTTCAGGAGATCAAATACAAAATTGATATTAACAATCTGAGAAAAATTGAGGATGATAGTGGGTTCACATTGAACGAGATTGGGCGCGTATCGCTCCGGACAGCCGCGCCCTTGTTTTACGATTCCTACAACAAGAATCGTCAAACAGGATCATTCATCCTGATCGATCCCAGGACCAATGAAACGGTCGCAGCGGGGATGATTGAGTAAAATTTTTGTATTAGGCAATACAGAGTTGGGGGGGATTGCACCCGCAGTGCGATTCCTTACCTTTGAGGCAGCGATAAAGCCTTCCGAAGGCTTGGGCAATCCGGAATAAAATCCCGCTATGCGGGGTTTGCCAATCAACCAGATGGCAGAAAAATCAACAAGTTCTGTTAGGACGATGTATGCCTCCTGGGCACTGCTTGCCAGCGTTACGGTGACGTCACTTCTGTCGCTGAAAATTTCTTTTAATTACATAAGTAAAGAGGAGCTGGGGCTCTGGATCCTCATTAGGCAGACCATTGGATATTTGGTCCTATTGGATTTTGGAATCAGTGGTTCGATAGGCAGAATCCTTTCAAAATCCATCCACGGTGAAGAAGGAGAGGGGCTGGACCGCAAATTGAGTAACATTAGACTTATTCTAATCGTTCAGGTTGTGGTCATTGTCCTGCTGGCTTACATCATTGGCGGAAGGCTCGATGGGTGGTTTGAGCTTGGAGACGAGCTTGCAGGAGAGGGAAGAAAGCTCCTTTACGCGGTCGCAGTGGCCGCCTGTTTCCGGCAGCTTTTCAGGCTCCAGGAAGGGTATCTCTACGCAAAAGACAAATTTTATCTCGTCTGCACCATTGGGGCGGCGGGGGCCTGGTTTGAGTTGCTATTTCAATGGTTCTTTTATGAGCAGGGGCATGGAATTACCTCTTTGGCGTTTGCCCAAATTGTCAGCGCCCTGTTCGTGGTGGCGTTACTAATATATCACAGTAACAGACAGGATTTTAAGGGAGGGTTCAGCCTGAGTTTGGTGAGACTGGGGGAGATGAAAATCATTCTCGGCTATAGCGTGAACATGTTTGTCATTGGGTTTTTCGCCCAGGTTCTGTTTATCAGCCAACCTCTGATTGTGGGGTTCTTACACGGTCTGGAAGCGACGACCCGATTCAGTATCAACATAAGATCGGGTGGATTTGTGAGATTGTTCTTGGCCCGGATCGTTGAGTCTTTTGTTCCATACTGGCAAATTAAATATGATAAGGGAGAAATCAAAGCACTCGCAGCCGATTGGGGATCCAAGGTTCAAAGGGTTCTTGCGCTGAGTCTTTTAGGGGGAATTTTCCTGGCGATCGGAAACAAGATTTTTGTGCGGATCATCTCCGAGGAAGGGATTTACGTTTCCCAATCCTTCGATGTTTGGAACACCGTGTTCATCATCACCCACGTTTGGATCGGCATGCTTACCTATCCTTTCATTTTGGCGATGCATGTCCGAACGCGGGCTGTGGTATCGGCAATTCAGGTGGTTGTCGCGTTGTCACTCGCATTCGTTTTTGGAAATGCGTTTGGCAGTTCAGGTGTCTTGATCGGAATACTATTGGGCATTCTGGGGACCGGGGGCATTTATAATATGCTGCAGTCGCCCCGCTGCCTCCAGGAATCCGGCAAGTGGCTGGTGATCACTGCCATAAAGCCAAACCTGATAATGATCAGCTGGTTCATAATCGTCATGGTGCATCACGCGTTTACCGATATGTCTGCGGTTAAGATCATTATCCAGTGTGTGATGCTGTTGGCCTCTGTTGCCCTGTTCGTGCTATTGAATAAGGATTTTGCGCTGGAGATTTATAGGACGCTTACCAGGAGGTTTCGTAAAGCATGATGAGAATTCAGACGGAGCAAGCGCCAGTCGAATATCTCCCCTTGTTCGAACCGCTGTTGGGTATTCCGGGGGTGTCCTGTTACCTGCATGGAAGCAGGGCGGATGGCGTGGTGACGGCATTTTCAGACTTTGACGATCTGATCGTTGTGGATCCGGACATCAGCGGGTTCTCCCAGACAGCGTTTCAGTCTGCCTTGGCTCAAGTGGAGGCATCGATGTATGCGCGGGATCCTCTGCAGCATCACGGGCATTTTGTTGTTCTCAAAGAAAGGTTGAATGATTTTGACGGGAGCCCCATCCCGATTCATTTGCTTGGTAAAATATGCCATCTTAATGGGGAGGAAACGATTGAGCTGGAAATTGATGAAGTGGCTACGGGAGATAGCTTGAGATTTCATCTTCTCCAAACGCTCACCGGAATCTCCTATGATCTTGATGCGCTGGAGTCGGGGAAGATTTCCCTTTATCAGTTGAAGTGCATGGTCAGTGCGATTGCCCTTATTCCCCCTCTCTTACTTCAGGTTAGAGGAGAAGTGGTGGATAAAAAGGCAGCGATTGAGGAAGTGGTCGCGTCACAGATCGAAGGATATGAGGCCATTCTTTGGAGTAGTGAGATACGGAGCACGTGGGGCGATCTCCTAAACTGGAGAGTTTCCCTTCTTGGTCGGCTGCTTCCACGGGTAGGCAGCACCAAGCTAAGAAAAAGACTGGTGTCCCTTATCAGTCCTCTGGTTGGGGATGAAAATCTTCAAGTTCCTTGTCCTGTCTCATCAGCACGAAAGCTCATATCCTCGGTAAAGAGTGAGGAGGCTCTTGGTTACCGGGAATATGACAAAGAGGCCTACAAGGCTGGTGTTCTGCGCTTGAGTGCGACTTTGCGAGACGAGTTTGAAATCGCAGGGATTGGTCAATTCGGAGATATTGGATTCCCGGGAATATCTGATTTGGACGTCATCGTGATTTCCAAATCGAATGAGGATATTTCCAGAGTTGCGAAGAGAGCGCAGGAGATTGTGGACGGAGATCGGGACCTGTCGTATTTTATGGAGCCTCACGGCGCGATAGTGACCTCTGTCGACGGTGAAAAATACCTCAAACGTCTTCATACACTTTACGGTCTCTCCTTTGATTCCCGGTCCGATGACGTTGATCGGGCGTTGGTCCCCGACGATAAACGGCAACATGTGATCGAGATTACCTGGTCCATCTTTGTGCTGAGAAATCTGGCCGACGTGTTGCTTTCTCCCCTCAGTCATTGTTCAAGAAGCAAGTTTCTGATTGCCAAGAACGCAGCGCAGTCGGTTGAGAATTTTGGAATTTGCGATGACGAAACGGTGTCCATCGAGAAGATCTATAAATTGCGGAAGTCCTATATTGAGTCTCCCAAGGAATTCAGAACGGGTGATCTGGATGATTTTCTGAGGAGGGCTTTTGCTTTGATTGGAGAGGCTTTGCATTTGTATTCCCTGAGTAACAGCATTCCGGCTACGGGCTCCCAACTCGTCTGCAAGGATAAGGTGGTTTGGGAAGCCTGTGAGGACGGTCTTTTGAAAGCAGAGCAGACCTCCCGGGGAGTAACACGGATTTTTGTGTCGAGGAGAATTCTTGGCTTGGTGAATCTTGCGGCCGCCCGATCCCGTGAGACTCCATCGGAATGGGGGGATTATCACAAAGATCTTCGTGCGGGTTACAGGTTTCACCGGAATTGCCAGTCCGGATTTCCGTATGTGATTCCGTCCGGAATGATTGTGGATCAATCCGGTGGGGTGGTATTGGAATTGGCCAAGAGGCTTTATCGCTGGGCCAGGATCGAGTTGCTTCCAGGTCGGGTCCTTCGGAAGCTAAGCATGGAGTGTCAGCTCAACAGTAAATAGAACCTGCGGTATTAAATGAAATCAACCCAGCCAACAAAGCCCCAGCTCCTGGTGTCGGCAGCCCTCAACTGGCACCTGCCTCACACCGCTACCGGTTTTTTAAAGAGAGGATCACTTGCGGGATATTGGAGCTCCCTCAGTAATCGGTTTGGATTCTCAGATCAGGTATTTCGGAGAGCCTGGCTTTATCATCTTTTCAAATACCCGACCTATTTTTTGCCGTTCACCAATTTTGAGGAGAATACCCGTTGGACGTTTCTTCCACTGTATGATTGGTGGGTGAGAAGACAAAAATTACCCGACGAGTGCAATGTGGTGATGGGGCCGATGGGGTCTTGCACTCCATTGTATGATCTTGCCGATCAGTGCGAGAGACGAATTCTGAAGGTTTTTGATGCCCCCAACAGTCACCCCTACTCGATGCGGGCCCGGTGGCAGGGGGAGTGTGACGAGTTTGCCGATGGTGCAAAAATTCCGTTTCCCGATTCAACGATTGAGAGGATTGCCGATGAGATCAAGCGAGCCGATCTAATCCTTTGTCCGAGTATCTTTGTGAGAGACTCAATGATTGAGAATGGAGTGCCACCGGAGAAGTGTTTCGTGACGCACTTTGGGGTTAACACCTCCATTTTTCGGCCAAGGAAGTCGTTACCCGAGGTTCCGACATTTGTCTCCGTTGGTAATGTTTGTCTCAGGAAAGGGCACCAATATCTGTTTAGAGCATTTGAAAAGGTGAGGAAGGAGTATCCCAACGCCAGATTGATTTGCATTGGTGCAGCCCGCCCTGATTTTGATATGGAGTGGCCGAGGTGGGAAAACATGGTGGAGTATCATCCATCGCTTCCCCACAGTGAGGTTGCTGAGAAATTGCAGGGGTCAACGGCATTTGTTCTGGCTTCGGTGGAAGAAGGTTTCGCGAGGGTTCTGTCGGAGGCGATGGCCTGTGCCCTGCCAATTATTGCCACTGCGGAAACCGGTGCCACGACTGTGATGAAGGACAACGAGGAGGCACTTATTGTTCCTTGTCGTGATGTTGAGGCAATCGAGAAGGCGATGGTGAAGCTCATCGAGGATACCGAACTCAATATGGCGATGGGAGAGCGAGCCTACGCGGTGGGTGCGGTGGAAAATACCTGGGATGATTACTCGGGACGCCTCTACGATATTTTTGCTGAAAAGCTGGAAAAATTGAACGCTGAGTGAATCTCACGTTCTGTTCTATATTGATGATGAAACTGAAGCAAATTCTCTTGCGTGCCCTGAGGTCGATGAACTTGATTCTGGTTCGGATGAGTGGAGTCAAGTTGGGGGAGAATATCATTCTCAACGGGAGGCCTTTTGTAAAAATCAGGAAAGGTGGCGAGATGGTTTTCGAAGACGGGGTGAGTATTAATTCTTCCCGGTGGTCGAATCCGCTCAATACCGAGAAATCGGTATCATTGTTCGCCGGTCCGGAAGGGAAACTTGTGCTGAGGGAGGGTGCGGGAGTTTCCGGATGTCAGATTATTGCCTACAGCACCGTGAGAGTGGGTAAATCGTCGTTGGTTGGCGCCGGTTCGCTTATTTGTGATTCGAACATGCACGAAGTGCCATTGGGCAGTCCCGAAGGGATTCGGGTCGAGCCGATTGAGATCGGTGATTCGGTATTCGTAGGTGCGCGCTGCATCATTTTGAAAGGAGTGACAATTGGCGATGGAGCGGTGGTGGCAGCCGGGAGTGTTGTCATTGGCAATGTGGCACCGAATACTCTTGTTGGTGGAAATCCGGCCAAGGTGATCAAGACATTCGAGTCCTGATCAAGATTTTAAACGATACAACGAATGATCAAGGTCGCTATTCTCGCAAATGTCCCGGTTTGGACCCTTCCTGACAAAGAGAGGTTCTTTGAGGCGGGGCATTATGCCACTTGGCTGGAGACCTTGATTCCAGAATTCGAGGATGTTGACCAGGAAGTGGAACTTCATTGGATCACGATGAGTAAAGTGATCGAGAAAAGTGAGGTTTTTCGCTCAAGGAACCAGTGGTTTCACGTTGTCCCGAGGAGGAGTCTGGGCATTGCAATGTTGACGGGCCACATTGTTGAAATTTTCAAGATTCGTCGAATTTTGGATGAGATCGAACCTGACGTGCTCCATTCCTGGGGGAGTGAGGACGTCTATGGATTGGCCGGGGTGTTCAGCGGGATGGATCGGCGGATTTTTTCTCTTCAGGGCTGTCTCACCGAGTATCTGAGATTGATAGGAGGCTCTTTCCTTTTTCGTGTCCAAGCATTGTATGAGAAGTTCACGATCCGGCGTTTTAGCTATGCGACCGCTGAATCGCCCGCGGCGATGACCCTTCTTAAGGAAATCAACCCGCAGATGAAAGTGAAGCTGGTCGACTATGGAGTGAGCCCGGAGTTCTCGAGCAGGGAGTGGTCTCCCTCCGAGAAGCCTGCAGTTCTTTTTGTGGGAGCTGTCACCCAGCGTAAGGGAATTCAGGATTTGATCGAGGTCGCGGGGAGAAAAGAACTTGAGGGAATTGAGTTTCGAATTGCGGGTGATGGTGATGCCAAGCCCCACCTGGAGGGAATATCATCAAGTAATGTGAAGTGGCTGGGAAAGCTGGATCGTGAGACGGTGGGAGAAGAAATGTCCAAAGCTTGGGCTCTTGTGATCCCCACCTACTCGGATACCGGGCCAACAGTTGTCAAAGAAGCGCGGTTCCAGGGCATTCCCGTCGTCACGACAACCGGGGCAGGTGCCAAGCAATATATCGAGCCATCCGGTGCGGGTGTTGTGGTTGAGCCGGGTGATCTGGACGCCCTGGCCCTGGCCGTCCAAGAGATGTGCGAAAGCCGGGAAAAGTGCCTTGAGATCGGCAGACGGGATTGGGATGTGCATCGTGTCGAACTGCATCCCTCCGAAACAGCGCGAAGGCTTCTTGAGTATTACCAAGAAGTGTCTGAAAATTAGAAGAAGCAACCATCCCCCGTTTCCACCTACCAATCAATTTAATCAATGAATCAAAAAAATACACTTACGCTGATCTTCATCTTCTTCGTGGTGGTGGCCGGGTCACTGTTTTTGGGAAAAGCTGCGGGAACCCAGGATGTTCAAACGTCGGCATTTTTCGTCACTGCGTTGGTGGTCATTGTGGTGTTCCTGGTTCTCGGCCAGAACATTTGGATTCTTATCCCGATTTTTGCGATTTGGACCGGTAAGGTTACGGTCTTACCGCTGCCCTTTGCGTTGGCGAACCTTGCTGTCGGGTTTGCTGCCGGTGCGTGGTTGCTCTTCCTTGCGACACGGAGGCAGAAGTGGACGTATCAACCGGTGGGGATCGATGTGTTTCTGGGGTTGTTGCTGGTGGTGTTGGTCATCGGGTGGTTCCGAAATCCGGTTGGTCTCGCCTCCATCGGTAGTTCGGCCAACGTGGGTGCCAGACCCTATATCGAAGTGATCATCGCCCTAATCGGGTATCTCATGCTTTCGAACCAAAAAGCTTCCCTGGAGATTGTTTACAAGCTGCCGATTTGGGTCTTGTGGTCAGCTGGAATTCTGGCGATTGGCGGAACCGTTGCGGTCTTGGTTCCGGGAGTGGGGATCATGATGTATCAGGTGTATTCCGGATTCATGCCCAACGTGGAGAGTCTGCTTGATCCTTATGCCGCAGAATCAGAGTCGATCGGTCGCTCGGGATTCCTGCGGCCGGTGGCCGGAGGGGCCATTGCCTATATTGGGGCGAGAATTATGCCCCTTAAGTCTCTTACTCCCAACAATTTCAAACTCTTCATGTTGTTGATTTTTGGAACGATTTTGAGTCTCGTTTCCGGATACCGAAGTGCGCTCATCGCCGTGGGGTTCTATTTTATCTTCGCCTGCTGGATGTGGGTGGGTTTTCGAGGGGTGCTCGCCTGTTTGCTCATTGCGATCGCTTCCATGAGCACCATCATCATTATCAACGAGGCGGTTCCCCTCCCCCAGCGTTTGCAGCGACCCCTTTCAATTTTACCGGGGAACTGGGACCGGGAGGTTGTTCAAGCGGGTGAAGATAGTAACGAGTGGAGGCTGGAGATGTGGGAGGAAATTCTCACCGGAGATGCCGTCGAGAACTGGTGGATTGGTGATGGCTTTGGATTTCCCAAAGAGGACCTTGATTACTTTGGTATTCTGCAGGCGACCGGAGAGATTTCTCCGGAGCAGCTGGCCGAGTATTATGTGATTACCGGGGGTTTGCACAGTGGTCCGCTCTCGGCCCTCAAGTTCGTGGGGGTCATCGGGTTCATCCTGTATATCTGTATAGCCATCGCGGTTGCGGTGAAGTTCTTTAAGCTGTGGAAAGGGCTGAGAAGAAGCGGCCTGGATGAGAAGCTGCAAATGACGGTAGGATTCTACACGATCTTTTCGGCTTATGTTCCGTTTCAATTCATCTTCATTTTCGGAGCATTTGAAAATGACTTGCCGCGACTGATCATCAGTGTGGGGATGTGGCGGCTGCTTGATAACGTGGTGAAAGAGACTTATGCCAATGCGGCCCTTGAGGCAGAAGCCGAAGAGGTCTCGGACAGGGGAATGGCTTAGTGAGATTTCTTTTCAAATGGGTGAGGCTGCAATCGTTCTGCGGCGACCTGTTGAAAACCCCCGGAATGCCAGGTGGTTCGGAAAGTGCCGCCAGAAATGACGAAATGTTTCCAGTGGGTTTGATGTACAGATGGGAGCGAAAATATCACCGGAGAACCTGCGGTTGATCACTTTTTCGGACAAGCCACCCAGAGGGTCGCAAGTGCGTCCGCAGATTAATTCCTCAGGGATACCGACGGATTGGATCCCATGGAAATGAAAATATATTCAAGAGCCAATTAAGAGAATACGACTAACAAGAAGACTATGAAGACAGTAATTTTAGCAGGCGGTCTGGGGACACGCCTCAGTGAGGAAACTTCCTTGAAGCCAAAGCCGATGGTGGAAATTGGAGGGAAGCCGATTCTTTGGCACATTTTGAAAATGTACAGCCAGCACAACATCAACGATTTTGTGATTTGTGCGGGTTACAAGGGCTATGTGATTAAGGAATATTTCGCGAATTATTTCCTGCACATGTCGGATGTGACCTTTGACATGTCGGGAAATACGATGGAAGTGCACCGGAAGAAGGCCGAGCCATGGAGAGTTACTGTTGTCGATACCGGGGAGGCTACGATGACGGGTGGCCGTCTCGCGCGCGTCGCGGAGTTTCTCGATCCCGATGAGCCCTTTTGCTTCACCTATGGAGACGGGGTGGGTGATGTGAATATTACCGAGTTGCTTGAGCATCATCGAAGCCAAGGGCTCGAGGCGACTTTGACAGCGGTGCAGCCTCCGGGACGTTATGGGGCGTTGGCGATCTCCGAAGGTGGGGTGGTGCAGCAGTTTCAGGAAAAACCCGAGGGTGATGGAGCGTGGATCAATGGTGGATTCTTCGTTTTGGAACCATCTGTTATTCAGAGGATCAAAGAGGGCGATAGTACGATTTGGGAGAGGGGTCCTTTGGAAGGTCTTGCTGTTGACCGGCAGCTCTCGGCCTATAAGCACCGCGGATTCTGGAGGCCGATGGATACTCTTAGGGATAAGATTCAGCTCGAAGAGATGTGGGACTCCGGAAAGGCGCCCTGGAAGACCTGGGAATAGGGTTCGCGAGCGAAACGAAAGACAAACTGCGCTATGTTTGAAGGATTTTATGATGGCAAGAAAGTGTTGGTCACGGGCCACACGGGTTTTAAGGGTTCGTGGATTTGCGAATGGCTTTTGGCTCTTGGTGCGGAGGTGACGGGGTATGCCCTCGATCCACAGCCTCATGAGACTCTTTATGACAAGTTGCGTTTGGGAGAGCGGATTAGCCGGGATGTGCGGGGTGATGTGGCGGATCGGGAGGCGTTGACGGCCTTGGTGGCGGAGGTTCGTCCTGATGTCGTTCTTCATCTTGCCGCCCAGCCACTGGTGCGGCTTTCGTATGATATTCCGGTGGATACGTTTGCCACCAACGTGATGGGAACGGTTCATGTGTTGGATGCGGTGAGGCAGTCCGGACATGAATGCTCGGTGGTATCGGTGACGACGGACAAGTGTTACGACAACCGGGAGTGGCTCCATGCCTATCGTGAGGAGGATGCGATGGGAGGGCACGATCCATATAGCGCGAGCAAGGGAGCGGCGGAGATCGTTATTTCATCCTATCGGCGGTCATTTTTCCCGCTAGCGGGGCCAGTGAAATTGGCGAGCGCCCGTGCAGGAAACGTCATTGGAGGGGGCGACTGGGCTGCGGACCGGATTATCCCGGATTGCATTCGGGCCCTTCGTGCAGGTGAGACCATTCCAGTAAGGAATAAAACCGCAACGCGTCCCTGGCAGCATGTGCTGGAGCCGTTGTCCGGCTATTTGTGGCTCGGATCGGTGTTGGGAAATTCTGACAGTTGTTTGAAGGAGTTGAGGTCGGAGATTGCTTCGGGATTCAATTTTGGGCCTTCACTTCGAAGCAACAAGACGGTGGCGGAGCTGGTGCAGGAGCTGACCGTTCATACGGGAGGGGAGTGGGAGGATGTTTCCGATCCAGGAGCTCTTCATGAGGCGTCCAAGTTAAATCTTGCGACCGACAAGGCTTTTCATCTTTTGCAGTGGCAGCCAGTGTGGTCCTTTGAGGAGACACTTCAAGAGACGGCCAGCTGGTATCTCGCTGATGAGAAGGGGGAGGACGATATGAGTGTCTTTACCCGCCATCAAATTTCAGCCTATGGAGATTCAGCCCGGGCGGCCGGGGTTCTCTGGGCGAAAAAATAATCAACAAACCGAATTAGCATCCAATCCATTTTCCGATGACATCCGAAGAAATTAAGAAAGAAATTCTCAGACTGACGCGCGAGTTTTCGCGGCTGACTCACAGTGCAAACCGACCAGGTAATGATCCTTCCCATGAAGCATTTGTTGCGGGGAAAACGACGGTGCCTTATGCGGGAAGGGTCTTTGACGAGGATGAAGTGGAAGCCGCGGTTTCCAGTACGCTGGATTTCTGGCTTACGATGGGGAGCGAAGGTGAGGCGATGCAGGAGGAGCTGGCCCGGTTTATGGGGGTGAAGCACAGCCTTTTGGTGAACTCCGGCTCTTCGGCCAACCTGATCGCTTTCAGCGCCCTAACCACCCATAAGTTGCCGGAGCACAAAAGGATCCGCAAAGGTGATGAGGTGATTACGGTGGCGGCCGGTTTCCCGACAACTGTTTCTCCGATTATCCAGTGCGGCGCGGTTCCCGTTTTCATTGATGCGAAGACGTACACAGGGAACGCCGATTGCTCACTTCTGGAGGATGCCTATGTCGAAGGGAAGACCAAGGCGGTGATGATGGCGCACGCTCTTGGAAATCCGTTCGAGCTCGTGACTGTCCTGGAGTTTTGCAAGAAATACGATCTTTGGTTGATCGAGGATAACTGCGATGCTCTGGGTTGCACCTATTCGCTTCCGCTTGAAAAAGCCGAGGAATTGGGTCTTCAGCATCTCATTAAACTGGCCGAGAAAGAGGACCGGAGTGAGGAGTTTCCGAAGATCGAAGACGGGATTCTCATCGCGTATACGGGAACCTTTGGAGATATTTCCACGCAATCGTTCTACCCGCCGCATCACTTGACGATGGGCGAAGGGGGGTCGGTGAATATCATTAAGCGGGCTCCATTGAAGACTTATGCGGAGAGCTTTCGTGATTGGGGTCGTGACTGCTGGTGTCCATCGGGCAAGGACGATACTTGTTGCAAGAGATTCCAATGGCAGCTGGGAGAGCTTCCGGAAGGCTATGACCATAAGTATATCTACAGTCATATCGGGTTCAATGTGAAGCCACTCGATCCCCAGGCTGCGATCGGTCGGGTTCAATTGAGACGGCTCCCTGATTTTATCCAGGCCCGGAAGGACAATTGGCAGTATCTCCGCAAGGGGCTTGCCTCACTGGAGAAGTATATTGATTTTGCTTTGCCGACCCATGCGACCGCGTGGAATGAGGATGGAAGTTTTGAATGGGATGAATCCGGGTGCCGGAGTGATTGCTCGTGGTTTGGATTCAAGATGACCATTAAGGAGGATGCGCCGTTCACCCGGACGGAGCTGGCGTCCCATCTGGATGAGAACAAGATTGGAAACCGGATGCTCTTTGGCGGGAATCTGGTTCGGCAGCCGGCCTTTGTTCAGCTTCGCCATGATGATCCTTCCGCGATGCGGGTTGCCACTCCGTTGCCCGGGGCGGATCGCATTATGAACCAGACGATGTTCCTTGGAACGTATCCGGGACTGACCAAGGAAATGATGGACTACATGATCAAGGTGATTTGTGAGTTTGCGGCAGCAAAATAGAATCGATGAAATTGATTAGTGAGCCACTGCCCGGACTGAAGGTGTATTGTCCCTTCGTGTTCGAAGACGAGCGGGGAAACTTTGTGAAGCCTTTTCACGAGGGGCAGCTTGCCGGGATCGGGATTGAAATGGAGGTGAGAGAAGAGTTCTTCTCAACTTCAGGGAAGGGCGTCCTGCGAGGGATGCATTTTCAGCTTCCGCCCCACGATCACGCAAAGATTGTCTATTGTATCACGGGGTCAGTGCGAGATGTGATTCTGGATCTGAGGAAGAATTCCCCGACGTTTGGCCAAGCGGTAGGGGTCGAGCTTTCCAGTAAAAACAGGCACTGTGTCTATATTCCAAAAGGAATGGCCCACGGGTTTCTGAGTTTGGAGGATTGTTCGTGCCTGGTTTATAAAACCGACTCGGTGCATGCGCCGGATTCCGACAGTGGAATCTTGTGGAACAGTTTCGGGTTTGACTGGCAGCTTGAGGATGTTGATCCGATCGTGAGCGGGCGCGATCAAGTGCATTCCCGATTGGAAGAGTTTAATTCACCATTTTAGATATGAAGATTTTTTTAACGGGAGCTACGGGATTTATAGGTTCACATGTGGTTAATCAGGCTACCGCTGCCGGGATCGAAGTGACCGGTTTGAGAAGGAGCCCCGAGTCCTCTCCCCGGGTTCCCCTCCTGACCGATCCGCAATGGCTGGACAGTGCAATGGACAGCATCCCTCCCCATTCATTTGAGGGACATGATGTCCTGGTTCATCTTGCGGCCCATACGCCCAATCTGCCGTATGACACGCTGGAGCAGTGTATCTACTGGAATTGTGAAGTTGCGCTTAAGATGCTGAATCAAGCGTATGATCAGGGCGTCCGCAAATTTGTCCTGGCCGGTTCTTGTTTTGAGTATGGAAACTCCGGGCAGCAATACGATTTCATTCCTCCCAATGCCCCGCTGGAACCAAGCGGGACTTACCCGACATCGAAGGCGATGTCTTATCTGGCGTTTCGTGAATGGGCGAAGGGACGGGATGCTGAGGTGTCCTATCACCGGATTTTTCACGTTTACGGAGAGGGTGAGGCTGCGACCAGAATGTGGCCCGCGTTGCGGAAAGCGGCGATGGACGGGGAGGACTTCGATATGACGGAAGGCGAGCAAGTGAGGGATTTCATCAACGTGACCGATCTGGCTGCCCAAATCCTCGAGCGATGTGCGAATCAGGGCTACGAAAGCGGTGAATTGCACTGTGAGAATCTGGGAACAGGCCGGCCACAAACATTGAAGGATTTTGCAGTCGAGTGCTGGAACGGGTGGGGCGCGAAAGGGAGTTTGCTTTTCGGGAAAGTGCCTTATCGGGCGAATGAGGTCATGAGATACGTGCCTCTGGTGAGAGAGTAAGACGCACTTGCCCGGACTCCGGGACTTGATTTGAAGGTCAATCACGTGGGCTTCGCCACGAGACCAACTTCCCCAATCGAGGGGTTTTTAATTTTGTGAAAAAGATAAGGCTGATTGTCCACTGTCCCAATATCGATCAGACGATTGGGATCATGGGGGTGTACCAAGCGATGCTGGCAGACCTCAATACGAGCGCAGAGTCAGGCGACGTCTATCTGGGATTTGATTATAAGGATTACTACCATTTTACGTGGAGCGATAGCACGAGGAGTGAAATCGTTGCCCTCAAGAAGTCCCCGCGGGCCGAGGGTGTTCGGTCCAAGGCGACATGCTCGTTGTTTTTGCCGTGGTCGACTCCGTGGTCGCTTCTGATCAATGTGTGCCGAGCGGTATGGAGAGGGGAACGGGTTGTGATTCCCACGTGGGGGTTCTTTTCCAGCCAGCAGTATGAAACGAGTTGGGAAAGGGGAAGAGTGCCGCTTTTCGTGAAGAGGGCGTATTTGCGCACGATGAAGTGGTTCTTTTCGAAGGTCGCAAGCCATTATTATACTTTTGGGGACGCGGATATTGAGCATTCGAATCTGCCGGAGGAGAAATGTGTCAAAGGGACCATGGGGGTCCCGATATCGCCTGTCTTGTCCTATGACGGGGACCTTTCCCAGGTGCAAAGGACGGGGCATATTATTTACGTTGGCAGGGGTTCCTGGGAGAAGAAGGGAATCAAGAATATCATTGATTACGGGCTTTCCGAAGCGGGGTGTGGTGAGGTCTTCAAATTCTACGTTTCGAGCCCTGAAAAAGGATTTAGGGAAAGAATTGAGGCGATGAATTTACCGAGGGAGCGCTTTTTCTTTGATTATGAATCGCGTGGTTCGGATTTGGTCAATTCGTGGGCGGGAGCCAAGGCGCTCGTGACGCTCAATCAGAATCCGATACCGGTAAGAACTGCGTATGAGTCACTGTCATTGGGTGTCCCGGTGATTGTTTACCGGGAGGGTTGCATGGACATGTTTCAAAAGGTGCTTTCAAGGGTGGGAATTGAGGATGCGGTTCAAATCGTATCACAAGGTGACCTCATGAATGGTGTTGTGCATCCCAAGGGGCTCACGCCGGATGAGTCGGCGCGATTGCGAAAGGTTTCGAAGTCGTTATTTGACCCTGAAGTTCATGCGAAGTGGCTGTCTTCGTGGATTTCAGACGAGAGTAGCAATTCAGATTACCTTTCGTTTGCTGAGGAATCACTAGATTGAAGAGGGGAGTATTGATGGGATCGATAGAAGATAAATATCCGAGGGTTTTCCTCTCCTGCTACGCATGTGAGCCGGGGAAGGGGAGTGAGCCGGAGGTTGGCTGGAGGGTGGCAACGGGGGTTGCGGAGTATGCGGAGGCGACGGTGCTGACCCGCGAGAATAATCGGGAGGCGATTGAGCAGGGGTGTCGGGAGATCGGCGGGAGGTTGCCGGATTTTATTTATTATGATCTGCCGGAGGTTTTTCGTCGGTTGAAGAAGAAGGGAATTTTGGGGATCGGGTCTTATTATGTGTTGTGGCAGATCGGGGCGCGTTGGCGGTTTAGGCGGGAGTTTGAACAGTTTGATTTGTTGCATCATGTGACGTTCAACGGTTTTCAGTTTCCGGGTTTGTGGGGAGGGGTGAGCCCCAAGGTGGTGTTGGGTCCTCTGGGGGGAGGGATGACGTTTCCGCGGGCGATATTGAAGTCGTTGAGCGGGGGCAGGAGGAAGGAATGGATCCGGGGATTGGTGGTGAACAGTTTCCGGTGGAACCCGGCCTGGATTTGGAATTTGCTGGATGCGGATCGGGTGATAGCGGCGAATCATGAGACGGCGGATTTGCTGCGGCAGGTGCGGACGGATTCGGTGGAGGTGATGCTGGAGACGGGTTACGAGGTATCGGGCGAAGGTGGATTTTCGAGGAGCGAGGGCGGGGCTTGCGAGGTGTTGTGGGTGGGTGTTTTGATTTCGAGGAAGTGTCCGGTGCTGGCGATTGAGGTGATTGAGAGGGCGGTGTCCCGTGGTGCGGATGTGAGGATGACGATGATTGGTGAGGGGGCGATGCGAGGGGAGTTGGAGGAATTGGTGGCGGAAAAGGGGTTGGAGGATCGGATTCAACTGATTGGAAGGATTCCGAAGGAGGAGGTTGAGGAGAGGATGGCTTCGGCGGATGTGTTTTTGTTTACGAGTATGCGGGATACTTCGGGGAATGTCCTGTTGGAGGCGATGGCGCGTGAGTTGCCTTTGGTGGTTCCCAATCATCAGGGGGCGGGGTTGATCTGTTCGGAGGAGCATGCGGTGATGGTGGAGGTGGGGGAGAAGGAGACGTTTGTCGAAGATGCTTCGGATGGGGTGTTGAAGCTGGCGGCTGATGCGGGGTTGAGGGAGCGGATGGGGCGGGCGGGCCGGTTGCGTCTGAAGGAGAATTTTTCGTGGGGTGGGTACCATTCCAGAATGAAGAGAATTTACCGCGAGGTGTTAGAAAGATGAGTACGGGAGGAGAGCTTGATTTTTCGATTGTGACGCCCAGTTACAATTACGGTCACTACATTGGAGAGTGTCTGGAGAGTGTGGCGTGCCAGGAGGGGGTGACCTTGGAGCATCTGGTGATGGATGCGGGATCGACGGATGATACGGCGGAGGTGGTGAAGGGGTTTGAGCACGCGTTGTTTTACCAGGAGCCGGACAAGGGGATGAGTGACGGGATCAACAAGGGGTTTCGCCGGGCGAAGGGGAAGTGGGTGATGTGGCTCAATTCGGATGACCGGTTGAAGCCGGGCGTGCTGGCGAAGGTGAAGAGGTTTGTGGAGTCCCGGGAGAAGGCGGATGTGGTGTATGGGGGGTGGGATTTCATTGATGCGGATGGGGTGGTGGGGAGGCGGATGACGGTGTTTCCGTTTGATCTCCGGATGATGATTTATACGGGGTGTTATGTGGGTTCGACCGCGTGTTTTTTCCGGCGCGAGACGGTGCTGGATGAGGGGTATTTGTTGAACGAACACTTCGGGTATTGCATGGATACCGAGTATTATGTGCGGCTGGGTGCGGAGGGTAAGAGGTTTGAATACTATCCGGAAGTGATCGCGGATTTCAGGCTCCATGAGGAGAGTATTTCCCAGCGGGAGATCGGGGCCCGGGGGATTGATGGTTTGCTGAGACGGGAGCGGCAGCATGCGGAGCATCGGGCGGTGGTGAAGTTGTATGGTTCTCCGGTGTTTGATGATGCTTTGTTAGACGGGTTGAGTTTTGGAATTCAGCATCATTTTTATCGGATGATCCGGGGTTTCCAGCGGTGGCGGTATCGGGGAATGACGAAGTGAAGTAGGGAGGAATGATGGGAGTGAGTCCGAAGGTTCAGTTTATTGAGGAGTACTGGGGTGCTGTGGAGGCGCGCGGGTGGACTGCGGTGGTGTTGCATGACTGGGAGAAGATTCCGCATGGGATTACTTCCGATATTGATTATGTGATTGCGGGTCCCGGTCCGCGGGAGTTGGTGGAGATGATTGGCGGTTATTGCGAGGAGCGCGGGTGGCGTCTTGCGCAGATCATCGAGCATGAGGCGGATGCGTTGTATTGTGTGTGTTTTCAGAAGGAGGAGCCTTTTGATTGTGTCTTGCTGGATGTGACGTGGGATTACCGGCGGAAGGGTTTTGATTTGGTGAAGAATGAGGTGCTGGTTCGGGGGTGTTGGAAGCCGGAGGGCAAGACATTCAATGTTCCGGCGCCATCGGTGGAGTTTCTTTACCGGTTGATTAAGGCGGCGGCGAAGGGGAAGGATTTGACGGAGGTGGAGGAGGCGTTGAGGAGTTTGGCTGCGGAGGATGAAGAGGGTTGCGGGGAGGTGCTTCGTGAGGTGGTGGGCCGGGATTTTGGAGGGGCGGATGGGTCGTTTTATGAGCGGGTGGAGGAGGAGTTTTTGAGGGATCCGTATTTTAGTAAAATCCGGAAGGGGAGGAAGTTGGGGTTGAGGGAGGTGCGGCTTTACGGGAGGCGTGTTATGGAGCCGACGGGGTTGATTGTGGAGTTTCCGGAGGGGGCGAGCGATGGGTTGATGAAGGAAGTGGGCGGCAGGTTGGAGTTGGGCTTTCGGAAGACGAGGGTTGAGGGGCGAAGGGGTTCGTGGATTTCCGATTGGGTGGCCCGGCGCAAGAGTGTGTTGGTCTTGCGACGGGGGACGGGAGGAAGAGGGGCTTTGTTGGTGGATGAGGTGAGGGATGTGGCGGAGGTTTGTTCGAGGGTGGTGGAGTTTTTGGCGAATCGGGTAGAGGCAAGGAAGGGGGGGTATCGATGATTGGAGAGAAGTTTTCGGTCTTGTTCGGTGAGGCTGCGGCGGGGATGCGATTGGCGGGGATGGGTCCGAGGTTGCGGCTGGGTCTGCCTTTGTCGAAAGAGGGGGTGGGTCGGGCATTGGCGCTGTATCAGCCCCAGACGATGAAGGGGAGGTTGTTTGTGGCGGGGCTGAAGGGGCTGAGTGCGGTGGGAGGGTTGCGTTTTTTACCGAAGGTGTGCGGAGAGGGGGCTGGTACGGGTGCGTGGGATTGGGTGGCGGACGGGAGTTCGTTGGGGGCGTTGTTTGGGAATCCAAGTCATGCGCAGCAGAGGGCGATTTTGAGTTATCGGGGGGAGCAGGGATGGGAGATTGCGAAGTTGGTTTCGGGTGGTGAGGGTTTGTTGGGGCGTGAGAGGGAGTTGATGGAGAGGGCGAGGGAGTTGGGGGTGGGGGTGCCGCAGGTGCGGGGGATGGAGAGTGCGGAGGGGGTGACTGCTTTGCGGATGGAGTATGTGGAGTCTGCGGGTGGGGCGGTATCAGATGGTGTGATGGTGGGGTTGTTGGAGGGGATGTTGCTGGAGGGTTCGGGGACGTTGGAGAGCTGGGGTCGGTGGGCTGCGTTGGAGGGGATGTTGGGGGAGAAGGTTGAGAAGGGGACGGTGGTTCGGCGGGCCTTGGGGCATGGAGATTTTGCGCGGTGGAATCTCCGTCGGGGAGATGAGGGTTGGGTGTTGTTGGATTGGGAGTTTGGTGATCCGGAGGGTTTGGCGGGGTTGGATTTGGTTCATTATATTTCGCAGGAGGAGGAGCTGGTGAACGGGGGAACGCCGGGTGAGGTGGTGGAACGGGTGTTGGGGAGGATGAGGGCGGCGGGAGCGGGGGAGTATTTGCGGAAGGCGGGATGGGCGGGCCGGGAACGGGATTTGTTGATGATCGCTTTGGCGGATGTTACGGACCGGGGGCAACAGGATCGGTCGGGTTTATTGGATGAATTAAAGAAGGAGGAATTGTGAAGGGACGAAAACGGGCTAAGAAACGGATGCTGATTCTGGGGCAAACTCCACCGCCCTGGCATGGTCAGGCAGTGGCAACGCAGATGTTGTTTGAGCATGATTGGCCGGGGATGGAGGTGATCACCTTGCGGATGGCTTACAGTGAGGAGATGGATCGGGTGGGCCGGTTTGGGTTCGGGAAGATCAAGCATCTGTTTTATTTGATTCGGGAGACGAAGAAGATTCTGAAGGAGAATCCGAGGACGACTCTTTTCTATCCGCCGGGAAGTGCGAGTTGGATTCCGTTTATCCGTGATGTGATTTACCTGTTGGCGGTGCGGAAGTTTGCGGCGGCGACGGTGTTCATTCACCATGCGGGCGGGTTGGCGGCTTTTGTGTCGCGGTCTCCCTTGCGGAGGTATTTGGGGAGGCTTGCGTATGGGCGTCCGGATTTGGCTTTTGAGGTGGCCCATGAGGAGATTCCGCCGCGGGATGCGTTTCAGGCGTCGAGTTGGATGTGGTGTCCGTGTGCGATGGAGGTGCCATTGGTTGAGCGGTCCATCCCGGAGAAGGGGAGGGCGTTGAATGTTCTTTTTGTGGGAAGTTTGCAGGAGGGGAAGGGGGTTCTGGAGGTGATCAAGACGGCGCAGTGGCTGAAGAAGCAGGGGGCGGCGCTGGAGTTTCGTTTTAATGTGGTGGGGCGGTGGTTCTCGGATCAGTTCCGGGAGGAGGCGCATGATCTGGTGAAGGCGCTGGATGTGGGGGATATGGTGTTTTTCCCGGGTGAGGTGACGGGTGATGAGAAGTGGAAGACGTATCGGGATGCGGATGTGTTCTTTTTCCCATCGCATTATGGTTCTGAGGCTTCGCCGATTGTGTTGATGGAGGCGGTTGGGTCCGGGCTGCCGGTGGTGACGACAAGCTGGAGGGGGATTCCGATGTTGCTTGAGGGGTGCAAGTCCGCGGCGCTGCATCCGGTGCACCGGCCGGAGTTGTACGGGCAGTCGTTGCTTGAGTTGAATGCGAAGAGGGAGAATTTCCCGGAGTTTTCGGGGGAGGCGCGGAGTTTTTATGAGGCCCGGTATCAGCCGCACCATTTTCTGGGGCGGATTGAGGATGGTTTGTGGCGGATGTGGGCCGGTGACCGGGGGTCCTATGATCCGCCGAAGGCCAATATCAGGCATTCGGAGGGAGATCGGGAGGTCCGGGTGTTGCAGGTGTTCAACCAGTATGCGGATCAGGGCGGGGAAGAGGTGTGGGTGGATCAGATGAGCAAGTTGGGGAATGATCGTTTCCAGATTTACGAGCTTCGTTTTCAGAGTCGGTCCTGGAGGGTGCGGGGGGCGCCGCCGCTGTGGCAGCAGGCGCAGCTGATGTGGAATAATCCGGAGGCTCGGAAGAGGTTACGCCGGGAGATTGAGGAGTTGCGGCCGGATGTGCTGGTGTTTCACAATATTTTCCCGGTGGGTTCGTTTTCTTTGTATGAGGAGGCGATTCGTTCGGGGGTCCCGGTGTTGCAGTATGTGCATAATTTCAGGCCGTTCAGTCCTTCGGGGACTTTGTGGAGTGGCGGGAAGATTCGGGAGAATGCGTTGAAGGGGAACCGGTGGCGCGAGGTGTTGGGAAGGGCTTGGGAGGGGTCGTTTTTGAAGACGGGGCTGATGGCTTATTATTTGGATCGGCTGGATCGGCGGGGGTGGCTGGATTCGTTATCCCATTGGGTGGCGGTGTCTGATTTTATGCGGGAGAAGTTTATCGAGGCGGGGATTCCGGCGGATAAGATTTCGACCTTGAGGCATTGTTGGGGGGTGGAGGACGAGGATGGGGTGCTGGAGGATGGGGATTATTATCTCTTTTTGGGGCGGATGGTTCCGGAGAAGGGGATTTGGGATTTGTTGGATGCGTGGAAGATTCTGGAGGATCGTCTCGGGGAGAGTTGCCCCAAGTTGGTGCTGGCGGGAACGGGTGCGGAAGGCCGTGAGGTGGGAGCGGCGGTGGCCCAGCGGAAGAAGGTGGAGGCGGTGGGTTTTGTGTCGGGTGAGGCGAAGCGGAGGCTGCTGAGGGGGTGTCGCGGGGTGTTGGCTCCGTCGCTCTGGTGGGAGCCGCTCGGGCTGATTGTTTATGATGCCTTTGAGCATGAGAAGCCGGTGCTGGCGGCGAGGTCCGGCGGGTTGGTTGAGACGGTGCAGGAGGGTGACGGAGGGTTTCTTTTTGAGCCGGGGAATGTGGATGAGTTGTGCAGCCGGGTGATGGAGCTGGAGGAGCTGGGTCCTCGCGGACGTCAGAAGATGGGTCGGATGGGCCGGGATTGGTTGAAGAGCAAGGCGAGTCCGGAGGAGTGGCAGAAGGGCTTTTTGGAGATTATGAAGAAGGCGGGGGTTGAGGTATCAGATCGAGTGCAGTGATGGGATTATTCGGGAAAGTGACGGCTCGTGAGGAGCGGGATTTCGAGCGTGAGAATGTTCGGGGGAAGAGGGATGCGTATTTGGCGACGAATCCGCTGGATCGCTTTGAGGAGGATGCGGTGTATCGGGCGAAGGTGGAGCGGGTGCGGGGGGGGATTTGCGGGCCGGGTGGTGAGGTTCCCGAGGGGTGGGTGTTGGATCTTGGTGGGAATACGGGCGGGGAAGCGACGGTGCTGCGGCAGCAGGGGGTGGCGATGGTGGTGAGTGATATTAATGAGTTGGCGCTTTCTGTTTCGAAGGAACGGGCGGAGAAGTTTGGGTTGGTGTTACCGGGGTATGTGGCGGCGGATGTGCATCGCTTGCCGTTTGCGGACGGGAGTTTTGCGACGGTGGCGGTGATTGAGGCGCTGCATCATTTTGAGGATTATGATCAGGCGTTGGGTGAGATTTTCAGGGTGTTGAGGCCGGGTGGGGTGTTTTATACGCTGGAGCCGAACGGGTGGAATCCGATCCGGAGGTTGAGTGAGGTGAGGGATCGGTTCCGGGGGACGATTGAGAAGAGTTTTTTCCCTTCGGTTTTGCGGGGGATGTTGGAGAGGGCGGGGTTTGAGTCGGTGGAGGTGGTATCGGTCGAGGGTGGGCGGAGTGAGGGGCGGATGGGGGATGTGCCGGCGTACCGGAGGTTTTTTGCGCGGTTCCATTCGTGGCTACAGCGTGATTTTCCGAAGTATTTTGGGGCGCTGGAGGCGCGGGGGGTGAAGCCGGGGGAGGCGGTTGACGGGAAGGTGATGGATTGGGAGGATTTGTTGAGGGTTCCGGGAGGCGGGGCGGTGTTGAGGAAGGATGATGGGGCGGGTGTTTGGCGGAGTGAGGATGGGGATTTTGTGTTTCCTGATTTGAACGGGGTTCCGGTATTGGTGGAGGATGACCGATTGTGATGAGTGCTTCGGGTGAAATAGATTTTACGGTTGTGACGCCCAATTTTAATTATGGGCGTTTTTTGGGGGAGTGTCTTGCGAGTGTGGCGGGGCAGGAGGGGGTGCGGGTGGAGCATTTGGTGATTGATGGGGGGTCGACGGATGATTCGGAGGAGGTGGTGAGGGGTTATGAGGGGGTGGACTGGCAGAGTGAGTCTGATGAGGGGATGAGTGATGCGATCAACAAGGGGTTTGTGCGGGCGAGGGGGAGGTGGGTGATGTGGCTGAATGCGGATGATCGGTTGAAGCCGGGGGCGTTGCGGGAGGTGAAGGAGTTTGCGGAGGGGAAGGGGGAGCTGGATGTGATTTACGGGGGGTGGGATTTTGTGGATGACGGGATGCGGTTGAAGAAGCGGATGAGTGTGTTTCCGATGAAGGGGCTGATGTTACGCCATATGGGGTGTTACATTGGTTCGACGGCTTGTTTTGTGAATCGGGAGAGGGTTTTGGAGGCGGGGCATTTGTTGGATGCGTCGTTTCATTATGTGATGGATGGGGAGTTTTATTGTCGGTTGCTGGGGGCGGGGATGCGGTTTGGTTATCTTCCGGTGTGTTTGGCGGATTTCCGTTTGCACGGGGAGAATCAGAGTTTCCGGAACCGGGGTGAGGAGGGGGTGAGGGGGCGGTTGCGGCTGGAGCAGCAGTATGCGGAGTCGCGGACGATCCGGCGGGTGTATGGGGTGACGTTATTTGAGAGTGAGCATGCGAACTCGGTGGTGGATGCGTGTTTGTATTTTGGGTGTCGGGTGCAGAAGGCGTTTCTGGGTCTGGTGCACCGGAGGCGGTTGCGGATGCCGCGGTAGAGTTTTTTCTGATGATGAATCGAGTGGATGGATTAAGAAGGAGGGAGGAGTTGCTTGAGTTTGTGCAAGCGGCAGGGGGCGAGGTGGCATTTTTGCGCTTTGAGGTGGCGGGGCTGGAGCAGCGGGAGGATAGTGATTGGGATGTGGCGGTGAGGGATGGGGAGGCGATGAGGCGGGTGGCTGGTGAGCGTTATGGGAAGCCGCTGCTTGAGGTGCGCCGGCAGTATGTGGAGCAGCGGTACTATGAGTGGGGGCAGTTGGATTTTCTGCCGGTGTTTGAGTGGAACGGGTTTTGTTATTTGGGTCAGGAGCGTTTTTGGGGTGGCGTTTCGACGGGGGAGGATGGGATTCCGAGGCCGAGGGTTGGTCATGACGGGTTTGTGGTGTGGATGACGGGGTTGTTGTGGGGAGGGGTTTACAATGAGCGGTATGATGGGTTGTTGAAGGAGGCGGTGGAGGGTGACGGGGAGGAGTTTCGGGAGTGTTTGGTTGAGGTGTTTGGGGAGGCTTTGGGCGGGGAGTTGTATGGGTTGGCGGAGGCGGGAGATTTTGGCGGGGCGGTGGAGTGGGTGGGCCGGATGCGGTGGAAGTTGGCTTTGGGGAATGTGGGGCGTGACGGGGCGGATGCGATTTTCCGGGTGGTGAGTCATTGGCGGGTGGAGTGGGGTCATCATTGGGATCCGCCTTTTCCATGGGTGGCGTTTTTAGGACCGGACGGGAGCGGGAAGTCGACGGTGATTGACGGGGTGAAGGAGCGATTCCGGCGGTCGCGGATCGGGATCAAGCATGTGCACTGGAGGCCGAAGTTGAGAGGCGGGGATGATGATCCGGGGATGGTGGTGGATGATCCCCATGGTGCACCGCAGCGGGGGAAGTTGGTTTCTTTGGTGGCGTTGGTGTTGTTGGTGCTGCGGTGGTGGGCAGGGTTGGTTTGTAAGATTTGGCATGTGCGAGCGAAGAAGGCGATGATGCTGTCCGACCGTTATTATTTGGATCTTTTGGCGGATTCCCGGCGGTATCGTTTTGGGCTTCCGCTGTGGTGCGCGCGTTGGGCGTTTGGGCTGATTCCGCGGCCGCAGTTTACGATGGTGCTTTTGACGGATGCGGAGACGATTTTGGCGCGGAAGGCGGAGGTGCCTAAGGAGGAGCTGGAGCGGCAGTTGGTGGCGTATCGGGAGCTGGCGGAGTCGATGGGCGAGCGGGCGTGTGTTTTGGATGTTTCGAGGTCTCCGGAGGTGGTGATTGGGGAGGCTTTTGAGAAGATTACGGGTGTGATGAGAGGATGATGAGTGAGGGGAATTCCATACGGGTGGCGCACTACATGCCGCCGTATCCGGCGTGCGATGGGTCGAGTGCGTTTTGCCGCGGGCTTTCGCGTGCGATGAACCGGATGGAGCGGGGGAGTTGCCCGATCATTACGTGTCGCGAGGGGGCGGAGGAGCATGAGGATGAGGAGTTGCTGCGGTATCGTCGGGTGTCGAGGAATCCGTTTTCGTTACCGGAGGGGCTGGCGGAGGACCTGGAGAGCAATCGGCACGGTTTGGACGGGGTGGTTTTGCATGGAACGTATAATCCTCCGATGGTGGGTTTGGCGGGGGTGTTGAGGAAGCTGAAGATTCCTTATTTGTTTGTGCCCCATGATCCGTATCCGCCTGCGTTGCGGAAGCATCATTGGGTGCGGAAGGCGGTGTTCTGGAAGATTTTTGAGAAGGGGATGATCGAGTCTGCGAGGGCGTTGCAATTACTGGATGAAAGCCATGAGCGATTTATCCGGGAGTTGGGGTGCGAGGTGGAGACGGTGGTTTTGCCAAACGGTTGTGAGCCCGAGATGCTTGCGGATCTGGAGGGTGAGCCGGAGAGGAGTGAGGGGAGAGAGAGGGCCCGGGTGTTTTATTTGGGCCGGATGGACCGGAATCACAAGGGGTTGGATTTGTTGATTGAGGGGTTTGGTTTGTTTTTGAAGAAGACGGGTGCGGAGGCGGAGTTGGTGCTAACGGGTAATGATTGGCATGACCGGGAGGAGTTGGAGAATTTGGCGAAGGAGTTGGGTTTGGAGGAGAGGGTGATTTTTACGGGGAGGAGCAAGAGGCCGTCGGTTTGTCTGCATCGGGAGGCGGATCTGGTGGTGCTGCCATCAAGGTTTGATGGCTTTGGTCTGACGATTGTGGAGGCGATGTTGGTGGGGCGCCCGGTGTTGGTTTCACGGGAGGCGGGGGTGGCGCGGCATGTGGAGCGGGCGGGCGGGGGATGGGTGGTGAAGCCGGAGGCGGGTGAGATCGCGCTTGGGTTGGAGAGTGCGTTTGCGGATCGGGGGAAGTGGGGTGAGTTCGGGGAGAAGAATCGTGATTACGTGTTGAATCATTTGACCTGGGATCAGGTGGCGACGCGGACGTTTGAGGTTTATCGGGAGATTTTTGGAGCAGGACGATGAAGGTGTTGGTCAGTGCTTATGCGTGCGAACCCGGGAGGGGGGCAGAGCCGGGGGTGGGCTGGAATATTGTGAAGGGTTTGAGTGCGAAGCATGAGCTTTGGGTGCTGACGCGGTCGGACAATGAGGAGGTGATTGCGGGTTCGGGCGAGGAGTGGGTGGCGAGGGTGAATTGGGTGTATCTGGATCCGCCGCGATGGTTGACGTTTTGGAAGAGGGGGCGGCGGGGGTTGATGTTGTTTTATTTTTTGTGGCAGTGGACGGCGTTGTTTCGGGCGAAGGCTCTGATGGAGGAGCAGGATGAGGGGTTCGATTTGGTTCATCATTTGACCTTTGGGTCGGTGGTGCCGGCGAGTCCGCTGGCTTTGCTGGGAAGGCCGATGGTATACGGTCCCTTGGGCGGGGCGGAGAACCCACCCGAGGAGTTGGAGCAAAGTATGCCCTGGCGGCTGAGGTGGAAGGTGTGGCGGCGGAGGTTGATTCACGGGGTGGCGTTTGTGGTCTCCCGGGCCGGTCATGTTTACCGGGATTCGGCATGGGTGCTGGCAGCGACTCCGCAGGCGGCGCAATTTTTCCGCGAGGTGGGAGCGAAGGGGGTGAGTGTGCTGCCGCAGTCGGGGATCGGGGATGATGAGGTGACGAGATTTGGGGAGAGGAATCGATTGGCGGGGAGGGCGGGTCCCATCAGGTTGGTGTGCGCGAGTCGATTGATTTACTGGAAGGGGGTGGATCTGGCGATCGAGGGAGTTGCGCGCGCGGTGGAGTCCGGAGTGGATGTGGAGCTGGATATTTTGGAGATGGGGCCTGAGCGGGAGGCTTTGGAGGAGTTGGTGGCGAAAAACGGGTTGGAGGAACGGGTGCGGTTTCGCGGGCGTTTGGAATCACTGGAGGAAGTGTATGCGTTGATCGGGAAAGCTGATGCGCTGGTTCATCTGGCGATTCACGAGGCATTTGGTCAGGCGTGTTTGGAGAGTATGGCATTGGGAGTGCCGGTGATTTGTTTGGATTGGGCCGGGCCGGGGATGCTGGTCAGTGAGGAGTCGGGGTATCCCATTCCGGTGGGGAGCAGGGAGGAAGTTTTGGATGGAGTGGCTGATGCGATTTTGCGTTGTGGTGGAGAGCGGGGTCAGGGCGAAGGTAAGTCCGAGAAGGCACGTGAGAGGGCGCGATTGTTTCTTTGGGAGGGCGTGGTGAAAGGTGTCCTTGAGAGTTATAAAGTCGTGAATGATTAATGGTAAATCTAACGAGACCAAAAGGTTGTTGAGTTAATATTTTTAGAGGTTTAGAAACCTGCGGTTACCAATTGTGAATAGTTTTCAATCAAGCGAGCGAGCCGGAATCGGCCATGGGTACCTGTGGTCATTGGTGGTGATGTTCTTTTTCTTATGGAGTTCCCGGGCTCCCGGGATGTTGGATTTCAATGGGGACGGGATGTCGGAGATGTGGAAGCTGATGAATCCCGGCCTCGAAGAGGGGGGGGATTTTGATGGTGACGGAAGGTCCAATTTCTTGGAGTCGATTTCGGGCACCGATCCTGCGAATGGGGGTGATTTTCTGAAGATTCAATCGGTGAGGATTGAGGGAGAGGAAATCAAGATTCAATGGAATGGTGTGGAGGGGAAGGTGTATACGGTGCAGAAGCTCGAGAGTAATCCTCAGGAATGGGTGGATGTTTTAGTGGTGCCAGCTGGCGGGATCGCCCGGGTGCTGGAGGTCGGGGTGCCCCTGAGTGAGGAATCCGAGTTTTTTCGAGTGTCGGTTGTTGATGTCGATGCGGACCAGGATGGGTTGACGGCCTGGGAGGAGGCGCAGTTGGGTTGGAGCGACGAAGATGCTTTTAGTTCGGGGATGGGCGAAGGAGGGGATTACGAAGAGGCGTTGAGATTACTGGAGAGCGAAAGTGGTGCTCCATTGGCGTCGGGTGGGGTTTTGCCCCGGAGACGGCCTTCGGAGGAAGAGGCTTCGCGGTTTTTGGTCCAGGCTTCATTTGGTCCGACCACGGAGTCGATTGAGGAGGTTGCGGATAACGGGATGCTGAACTGGTTTGATGATCAGATGTCACTTCCGGTGTCGAAGACCCAGACGAGCATGTTTGCGACGGGCAAATCGTGGAGTGCGACGTTGTGGCGCCATGGGTGGTGGCGATCTGCGATTGTGGCGCCGGATCAATTGCGCCACAGAATGGCGTATGCCCTGAGTCAAATTCTTGTGGTGAACACGGAGCCCGGCACGGTTGTGGGTGATAATTCCCTGACGCAGGCCATTTACTATGATGGTTACCTTGATCGGAGCTTTGGGGAGTACCGCGATCTATTGGATTTTGTCACCTATAGCCCGGTGATGGGTTTTTATTTGTCCCATTTGAACAACCGGAAGAGTGATCCGAGTGTGGGGCGGTTCCCGGATGAGAACTATGCGCGGGAGATTATGCAGCTCTTTTCGATCGGGCTCTGGGAGCTGAATCAGGACGGGAGCAGGAAGGTGGATGGCGAGGGTAATTTTATCAGCACCTATGATAACGGGGTGATTACCGAACTGGCGAAGGTCTTTACCGGAATGAGTCATTCGTATTCGCTGGGGAAGGTTGCAACGAGCTTTTATGATCCGGTCTATGGGAACGATTATCAAAAGCCCTTGAAAGTGTGGGATGAGGAGCACGAGCAGGGGGAGAAGGTTCTGTTTGGCGGGGTGGTGGTGCCGGCAGGTCAAACCGGAGAAGAGGATGTGCAGCAGACCTTGGATGCGTTGTGCGAGCATCCTAATGTGGGGCCGTTCATGGCGCGGCTTCTCATTCAGCGATTCACGACGTCGAATCCCAGTCCCCAGTATATTTCGCGGGTTTCTGAGATTTGGCAACGGAGTGAGGGCGATTTGGGTCGGGTCGTCAGGGCGATTATTTTTGACCCTGAAGCGCGGACCCCCAATAGGGCCGGGGATTCGAGGGGGATGGTGAGGGAGCCGTTGTTGAGGCTGGTGCATTTGCAACGGGCGTTTGCGAAACCGGATTCAGACGGGAAATACGGGGTGCAAGCCAACACCTTGAAGGAAGCGTTTGGGCAGTTTGCGATGTCCGCGCCCACGGTATTCAATTTTTATAGTCCGGATCATTCTCCGGAGGGAGAGCTGAGGGAGATGGGATTGTTTGCGCCGGAGATAGAGATTGCCACGACGGGCAGCTTGTTGGCGACCCATGATGAGCTGAGGAACAGCGCATTCTACGGGCATTGGAGTAGTCCCATTAGTTATCAGGATGAGGAGGCGATGATTGATGATCTGGATATGGTGATGGATCATCTGGATGTTTTGCTGACCTACGGGACGTTGCCGGAGGACCAGAAGGCTTTGATCAAGGGGCAGATGGCGACGTATTCTTCCGTAACCCAACGGGTGCAGGTGGCGGTTCAGTTAATTGTGACATCGCCTACTTTTTCCGTTCTCAAATAGTTTTTTAACGATGATTGATTCTTCCAACCGGACGAGACGAAAATTCCTTGGCGAGGCGAGTTGCGGAGCAATTGGTTCTGTCTCCGCTTTGTCCTCTTTGATGAATTTGACGGTGACGCAGGCGCTGGCGGAGGAGCAGGGAGAGGCCGCGGGGGACTATCGGGCGTTGGTTTGTGTGTTTTTGGCAGGAGGAAATGATTCGTTCAATATGCTCACTCCGAACAGTGGTGATGGCTATGCGGAGTATCAAGCTGCGCGTGGGGGGTTGGCTTTACCAGCGGAGTCCTTGCTGGACCTTTCTTATGCGGTGCCGGATGGGCGGGATTTGGGTCTGGCGGGTCAGATGCCGGCATTGAAGGATCTGTTCACGGGCGGCAAGGCGTCCTTCGTGGCGAATGTCGGGACTTTGGTGGAGCCAACGAGCCTGGCGGGGATTCAAGCCGGTTCCGTGGAGTTGCCGCTGGGGTTGTATTCTCATTTTGACCAGCAGTTGCATTGGCAGTCCGGTCTTCCGGATACGAGGGGGCCTGATTCCGGATGGGGAGGGCGGATGTCCTCCCTTCTCAATGATTTGAATGGGTCGAGCAAGGTGTCGATGAACCTTTCGCTCTCCGGAGTGAACATGTTCCAAAGTGGATCGCCGAATGGGATTTTCACAAAGAAAGTAGGCAGTACACCGGGTTTGGTGAGTTGGAACAGCGCCTGGTATGCGGGCATGAGGCAGAAGGTGGAATCCATTTTGGAAGCGGAGTACGCCAATGTGTTTGAGAGGGTTTTGGCGGACAAGACGGTGAATGCGATTGAGACCGGGGAAGAGTATCGGTTGGCATTGGAGGCTTGTCCGGCTCCCGATTGGGGATTCACCGAAACGAATGGTTTGTCGGTGAAGTTGAGGGAGGTTGCGGAGTCGATCCTGGCGAGAGGGGAGCTGGGGATGCGGCGCCAGACGTTTTTTGTCACGGTGGGTGGTTGGGACCATCATGGCTCTCTGGATCCTCATCCCGCGATGTTGGGTGAGTTGAGTCAGGCGGTGGGTGAATTTTACGGTGCTTTGGAGCAGATGGGGGTTGAGAATGATGTCACTTTGTTCTCGGCTTCCGACTTTGGAAGAACCCTGTCGTCCAACGGAGGAGGGACCGATCATGGTTGGGGAGGGAATCAGTTTGTGGTGGGTGGAGCTGTGGACGGGGGCAAAGTTTTTGGGACCTACCCGCATTTGGCATCGGGTTCCCAGTTTGATGTGGGTCGGGGTCGGTTGATTCCGACGACTCCGGTGGATGAGTATTTTGCGGATTTGGCGCTTTGGATGGGGGTCAGTGTGTCCGATTTGAATCAGGTTCTTCCGAATCTTGGCAGGTTCCATGATGTTGCATCGAATGGAGCGCCTCTGGGGTTGATGAAGAATGAGGTTTTGTGATGTGGTCCGGCGGGATTCGAGATTTTGATTTACGTATCGTGATGGGCCTGATGCTTTAGGTTCATAGAATAATTAGTCGAGGCGAAGAAGCGAGTGAGCCTGCCAGACGATTAACGGCCTGAATTTTTGAATAGAGACGCGATGAACGTTGAGACAGACCAAGAGAACAGCCCTTCACCAACCTTGGGCAGTTTTTTCCAAGACACGTCGAAGGAGCGTCTTTTATTGGGGGCATTGGCTCTTTTGTTGGGGTATTTTTATTTGGTGTATCACGCCTTTCCCACGACGAACGGGAAGTCGTTATCGGGTTGGACCTGGTATGCCTGTAATTCCCAGACGGGATTCCTCCATGGTCGTTTTATCCCGATCGCTTTCATTGCGATGGCGGTCCTTGCGTGGAAAAAAGTCAGGGATATGCCGATGCGACCCAATGCATGGGGCATTGTCGCGGTGGGATTCGGGCTGCTGCTTTATTTGATGGCGGTCAGGACGGTTCAGCCACGTCTGGCGTTGATGGGGATTCCGTTTCTGATTTCCGGGCTGGTGCTGTATGTGGCGGGGTACGAGGTCATGAAGCACTTTTTGTTTCCGGCCTTTTTCTGGGTGTTTGCGATTCCGGTTCCGGGACTGGAGACGGCCTTGACAGGGGGGCTTCAGATTTTAACGACGCAATCGTGTTACCATGTGGGTGTTTTATTGGGGATGGATCTGACTCTGGATGGTTCCAACATTTATCTGAACTCGGACAAGAATTCCAATTTCAACATTGCCGAGGGGTGTAGTGGGATCCGTTCGTTGATGGCGCTGACGATGATTGCGGCGGTGTTTGGAAATTACACCCAGAAGCCGCTTTGGAAGAAGGCCTTGGTTTTTGCGTCGGCCTTACCGTTGGCGATCATTGGGAACTTTGGCAGGATTTTCACGATTCTGGTCATCGCGAGTTTGGGTTTTGAGGATTTTGCGAAGCGGACCTATCATGATTGGGCGGGGCTTCTGCTGTTCTTTCCGATTGCTCTTTCCGGCTTGTATTTGATCGATTACCTTCTGAATATCAAGGATCGGCGGAGAAAGCGGGTGAAGAAAACGGTGAAAACGAGTTCTAAAAAGAAAGGGGAAAATGCTCCCGCATGAAGCAGAGAATCATCATTCTATTGTTGTTTGTGGGGACCTTTCTTACGGGTCTTGCACTGATCCCCGAGACTCCTGCGATGAAGCCCTCGAGGCTTTCGCGGAGGTTGCCCGAGTCATTTGAGAGGTGGCAGGGAAGCCCTCAGGAGCCGTCATTGGAGGAAAAGCAGAAATTGGCCGGAGACACTGATTTCGAGAGGATGAGTTATCGTGATACTTCCGGCACTCTTCCCGCGGTGGAAGCTTCGATTGTTTTTTCAGGGAAGAGCCTGAGCCAGAGTATTCATCGTCCGGAAGTGTGTTTCCGGGCACAGGGGTGGAAGTTTGAGAGTGAGACGTATTTGGTGCTGGAGGGGGTGATGCCTGATGGGGGTGATCTTCCGGTGAAGGAGATTATTTGTTCACGCATCTGGACGCGAGAGAATGAGGAGGGGAAGCAGGAGCCGATTGTTCTTTCCAACGGGGAAACCGCGCAGATATGGCGGGCATTCTATTACACGTTCTTTGGGCATGAGGCGATTGTCCCCGGTCATTATCAGAGGACGGTGGAGGACATCAAAGACCGACTTTTCAAGGGGCATGACCAGCGGTGGGCCTATGCGACCTTTGCCTCCTTCATCAATTCGAAGCACGCCGAGCAAGGGTTGCCGATTGGGAACGTGACGGTTCTTGACGAAGTGGGCACCAAGGCTCATATCGCGGCTTTCCTGAAGGAGTTGCTTCCCCTGGTTTTATCGGAACCGGGAGAGGGGTATGATCCTTCACTTGTTGGGGGAAATAAATTATGAACGAACGCGGGCAGAAGGAGCTCTTCTCCACCCAAGCGCTGCAAGTCTTCGACGCGCTTTTGGTTTGGGGTAGTTTTGCGCTTGCCGCCGCGCTGCGGGGGCCTATCCGCACGATTGCGGGGATGGAGGATGTCAATCAGGGGGGATTGACCGGGATGATGTGGGTGATTTATATCGCGGTGCCGCTCACTCCTTTGGTGCTGGAGAAGTTTGGATTTTATCAGCGGATTTCGAGCCGGACGCTGGGTGAAAGCACGAATGCGTTGATTCGCGGATTGCTTGTTGTGGGCCTGATTGTGGGGATGGTGGCGATATTTGGTAAATTGACGGGGACCCGACGCCTGATTTTGGGGTCGGGGTTTGTTTTGGTCTTTGCGGCGCTTTGGCTGAGAAATTTTGTGGCGATCAGGGTTTTGTCGGCAAGGGCGGCGAGACCGGAAAATCTGGAGCACGTGGTTTTGGCGGGAGATGAAGAGGAAACGGGGGCGTTTCTCGCAAGTCTTGATCCCGAGGTGGCGCGGACGTGGAAGATTGTGGAGCGTTTTAATTTGGAGTCATCCAGTGTGGATGATTTGACAGCGCTGATTAAGTCGGAATCCGTGCAGCGGGTGGTCTTTCTGACGAAGCACACCGAGTTCGAGCGGGTGGCTCGTGCGGTGGAAGTTTGTGAGGTGCAGGGGGTGGAGGCGTGGATTGGGGCATCGTTTATGAGGACGCAGGTGGCCCGGCCCTCATTTGATGTGGTGGGTGGGCAGCCGATGTTGGTCTTTCGTTCGACACCGGAGCTCTCCTGGCAGCTTTTTGCGAAGAGTCTGATTGATTTTTTTGGAGCGTTGACGCTGGTGATTCTGACCAGTCCGCTGTGGATCGCGGCCGTGATTGGAATCAGAATGACGAGTCCCGGCGGTCCGGTGATGTTCAAGCAACAGCGTTCGGGCCTCTACGGGAAGCCTTTTAGTATCTACAAATTCAGGACGATGGTTCCTAATGCGGAGGCGCTTTTGGATCAGGTTAAGGAGGAGCACGGGAACGAGAATGACGGGCCGACCTTCAAGTTGGAGTCGGATCCCCGGATTTTTCCGTTTGGGGCCTTTCTCCGGAAATTCAGTATCGATGAGTTGCCCCAGATGATCAATGTGCTCAAGGGGGAGATGAGTCTGGTGGGACCACGGCCCTTGCCACTTCATGAGATTGAGGCGATTGAGAACTCGGCCCATCGGCGTCGCCTGAGCATGAAGCCGGGAATCACCTGTCTCTGGCAGATCAGCGGTCGCAGCGACATCACAAGTTTCGACGAATGGGTTAAGCTTGATGTGGCTTATATCGACAAATGGTCGATCTGGGAGGATTTCAGGATTCTTTTCAAGACGATCCCAGCGGTGCTCTTCAGCAAGGGCGCCCGTTAGGTTTAGATGACTAATTCCCCACATGCTCCGTCCCGAGGCGGGCTGATTTCGGTGATTGCCGGGCTGGGTCTGACGACGCTGCTTTTGACCGGTGTCGATTTGATTGTGACTCGCGCGGGGTTTGGCATGTTGCTGATGGGGGTGATGGGAGTGTTGGCCCTTTGGTCGGTGATGAAGGGGTGGGTGCGGTTATCTCCGGTGTTCACGGTGTATGTGCTTTTTGGGGCGGGATTCTTCATTTGGAGGGCGTTTGCGGGAGGGCCGATTGGGTTGGCGATGGAGGATGTGGCCTTGGTGTTGGTATTTTTAGGGGTCTATTGTCTGGTCTCCCCGCAATTCGGGCAGCACTCCAATGTTTTGCTGTGGTTTCTTGTGGTGGCGGTGTGGGCGAATGTGGGGGTGGCGTTCCATCAGGCATTTTCCCAGGATCCCCAGTTCATTTATCCTCATGTTGCGGAATCCGTTGGGGTGCCGACAGGGTTTTTCGGGCACTACAATTACTTTGCGGGATTCCTTAACGGGACGTTGTTTATTTTATTGTCGGCTCTGATAATCGGGAAGAGATCGCCGGTCCTGCGGGTGGCGATGGGGGTGGGGGTTGTTGGGGCCTTGGTGGTGTTGATCTTGTCCGGATCAAGGGGTGGGTGGGTCTCGTTGATTGTGGGGTCAGGGGTGTGGTTGGCTCTGTTTTGTTTTTATTTGAAGCGGAGAAACTCGCGATTTTTTCCGGGGGCGGCGATTCTTTCGATTGTGCTCGTTGTTGGCGGCTTGGTTTCCAGTGTTTCGGTGATCAAGTCCTTTGAGCAGAAGCGAAAGCAGGGAACCGAGCAGAAAGTCACGTATGTGGGTGATGGTGGGCGTCTTGCGTTTCAACAGATTGCCTTCGAGGTCTTCATGGATTCTCCGGTGATTGGTGCGGGGCCAAGGTCGTTTTCCTATCGGTCGATTGAGGAGTGGGATCCCGAGTTGCTTTTCATATTTTTTCCGAATCCTGATTTTGCGCACAATGAGTATCTTCAGACGCTGTGCGACTACGGGCTGGTCGGATTTTTCATTCTGCTGGTGGGGATATTCGGTCACGGGGTGATGGGAACGGTGGGGATGGTGCAGGATTGGGAGACGGATCCCGATGGAGGTGCGATCAAGATGGGGGCGCTGGGCGGACTGGTTTGTCTTTTGACCCAGTCGTTCTTTAGCTTTTTATTCCACACGCCTGCCCTGATCGGGCTGTTGGCGCTGCAGTTGGGGATATTGGCTCATTTTTCCAGCAGGAGCTCTGAAACGCGGTCTCTTCCGGCGAAGTTTTTGGGGTCGGGGGTCCATGTTCTGATCGCAGTTCTCTTATTGTTGGTTGGTTGGCCCTTCATGAAATCCTATTTGCTCCGTGAAGAGACGAGAAAGGAGATGTCGGTGATCGCCGGTCCCAAGGGGGTGGAGCGGGTGTTCAACAAGATGCTTGAATCGGCTGATTTGGGAAGGGACGTGAAGATGGCGGAGAAGGCGGGCCAGATGGCCTTTAATTTTGGGGGGCAGGCGGTAGAGAATGGGCGGCCCGATTTGGCAGTAGATTTCTGGCGGTTGTCGGAGATCGGATTTTTGAGGGCGAAAGAGCTGAACCCCCACTCCTTGATCGCGGTTTGCGGGCATCCGAGGGTGCTTGATGCGATGGGTGAATATGAGGAGGCGGCTCCTTTGCATGAGGAGGCTCTTGAGAAAGCCTGGTCGCGCGAATTTTTCCTGCAGCCCGGTCATTTCGCGGCCCGTAATTCGTGCATGAGGGCGTTTGAGGCGTATGGGTCGGGAGAGAAGGCCAGAGCCGAGCAGCTTTTTCGGGAAGCTTCCGCCCGGATTGGGCAGCATCGAAAATTCTCAGGCCGGGGTGCGTGGGTTGAGGAGGTGTCGGCCTTGAATGATACTGTGAGCGGGTGGCTTTCCTATTTGGAGGGCGAGAGGCTTTATGCCGAGGGGGATCGGCTGTGGAAACGGCGGGAGGCTGAGCGGGGCTATGCCCTGATGCTTGCGGCTGTGGCCCGTTATGAGGCTTCCGAGAAAGCGGTGAAAAATTATGATTCCGCCTGGGCAGCGCAATGGGCCCAGCTGAACCAGAATATTGGAATTCTCAAGACGGCGGGGATTGTTCCTGCTGAGCTTGCACCCGAGCAAATCGAAGGAATTGCAACGGGCCTTGAAACCGCAGCCTCGAAACGCTAACCCATCCACATGCGCGCAGATTTTGGTATGAAACTCTTTACTGGCACGGCCCACCCCGAGCTGGCCCAGGCAATTGCTTCATCCCTTGGAGTGCCGCTGGCCGATGTTAATGTGACGGCGTTTCCCGACGGGGAAACCTTCGTCAAGATCAACGAGAATATCCGGGGAGAGGATGTCTTCATCATTCAGCCGACCTGCCCTCCAACGAATCACAATCTGATGGAGCTGATGATTATGGTGGATGCGGCGAAGCGCTCGAGTGCGGGAAGGATCAATGCGGTGATTCCGTTTTTTGGGTATGCGCGTCAGGACCGGAAGGATCAGCCCCGGGTTCCGATCACGGCGAAGCTGGTTGCCGATCTTTTGTCTGCTGCAGGAGTGGACCGGGTGGTGACGATGGATTTGCATGCGGCCCAGATTCAGGGGTTTTTCAATATTCCTGTGGACCATCTTTACGCGAAGCCGATCATTCTCAAGTCGTTGCGACAGTATTTTGGCGAGGATTGCGAGAATCTCACGGTGGTGTCTCCGGATGTGGGAGGCGTAAAAATGGCGCGGGCTTATTCCGACGCGCTGGGAGCGCGATTGGCGATTGTGGCGAAGCACCGGGTGTCGGCGACGGAGGTGGAGGCGATGCAGGTGATTGGTGATGTGAATGGGCGTGACGTGGTGCTGATCGATGATATGACGGAGACGGCGGGAACACTTTGTGCGGCGGCGGACATCTTGAAGGCGCAGGGGGCGAAGCGTATTTTTGCGGCGGTTTCCCATGCGGTGATTGGAGATTTGGGTCATCAGCGGATCAATGATTCGGCGATCGAAACGGTGATCACGACTGATTCGACTCCGGTTGAGACTACAGCGAAGGTGAAGCCGAGTTCGATTGCCCCTTTGCTTGGGGAGGCGATTCACCGGATTCACATTGGGAAATCGGTGACGTCCTTGTTCGATCTGGAGTAAATCCGACGACCATCAGAGATCATGTTGTTTACGACCTGGACATTCGCGGCTTTGCTGGTCGCGACGCTCATCGCCTACTTCATGGTCGGGAAGGTCCGGGGAGGGGCGGCTCAGGTGAGTGTCTTGCTGATCAGCAGTTTGATCTTCTACGCCTACGAGACTCCCGAGCTCGTTCTGTTACTGTTGTTTTCGATTCTGGCGAATTCGTTTTTCTCGATCCGGATCATTCGTCGTCATCAGCTTGGTGAATCGGCCATGCCGTGGGTGGCGATGGCGGTGGTGCTTAATCTGCTGGTGCTCGGTTTTTTTAAGTATGCCGGTTTTCTGGCGGGTTCGCTCTTACCTGATGGGGTTCTGACGGGGATGGTGGGGCGTCTGGAGGCCATTCCGCTGCCGATCGGAATTTCGTTTTATACGTTTCAGGCAATCAGTCTGGTGGTGGATCTTCATCGGGGAGATTCGGCCAAGATGACCTCTCTTGCGAAGTTGGTGCAGGATGGGGATCACATGGAGGTCACCCGGCGGGTGGGGTTCTTCATTGCGTTTTTCCCCCAGCTGATTGCGGGGCCGATTGTGAAGGCTCACGATTTTTTCTATCAGATCGGGGTTAAGACGACGGCGAATATTGATTGGGAGGCGGCGGTAAAGAATTTGGTGGCGGGCTTCTTTCTGAAGATGGTGGTGGCCGATAATTTGAAGGAGGTGACGGTGCTGCTGGGTGAGAACCTGTTGAGCCAGCGGATTGACCTGTTGTTTCTCACCTATGGATATTCCTGCCAGATATTTGCGGACTTCGCGGGATATTCGTTGATTGCGATCGGGTTGGCCGGTCTTTTTGGTTACCGGCTGCCGGTCAACTTCAACTTTCCCTACATTTCCGGGTCGATTACGGAGTTTTGGAGGCGATGGCATATTTCGCTATCCACGTGGCTTAAGGAGTATCTTTACATTCCTTTGGGCGGGAACCGGAGGGGGGCGATCCGGACTTATGTGAATTTGTTTTTGGTGATGCTGCTGGGCGGTCTCTGGCACGGCGCGGCATGGAGTTATGTTATTTGGGGAGGGGCCCATGGTATTTTTCTGGCGGTGGAGCGATTGGTTGGAAGGCGCTGGAGTGTGCCGAATACGGGAATCTTCCGGTTGGGGAAGATTCTGGTGACGGTGCATTTGGTGACGTTCCTGTGGTTGCTGTTTTTGCTTCCTGATTTTAGCCATTTTGTGGGGCTGCTTCAGAATTTTGCGGGAGGATCGTGGGAGTTTTCCCCCCAGAACGTTTTCACGGTTGCGGTGTTTGCTTCTCCAATCGTTCTTTATCATTTGTGGGCTTTCTTCAGGGAGATGAAGCCCGCGTGTTGTGAGGCGATTGGACAGCGGGTGGGCTGGTGGGGCTATGCCTTGCTATTATTCTTCATTGTGACGAATTCAGGGACGACGGGGGCCTTTGTTTATTTCCAATTCTAGCCGATGAAAAACGCCTTTCAAATCTTGTGGTCGCTGGGATGGCGATGCGGATGCTTTCTATTGGTTTGGCACATGGCGTTGACGGTGGTGTTTCAGCCTCCGCGATTTGCGGAGTCCAATTTGGTATCCAATCAGATCCGGCTTCAGGCGTTGGCGGAGATGGAGGGTGGAGGGGCTGTGATGGCAGGGTCCTCCATGATTGCCCGTTTGGATCCGACGGTGGTGGAGGAAGCCGCCGGGGAGGGGTTCCCTGTGATTCAGTTGGGATTGGATGGAGGGACGGTTTCGCTGGGGTTGGAGATTATTGGTGGTGGTCTGGGAGACCCGGGCGTGTTGGTTTTGGAGGCTAATTTGCTTTTGAACCAGAAATCGGAGAATCATGATTTTTTGCTGAAGCAGACCTCGGATCCCGTTTTTCTATTGGCCCGATATTTTCCCCCGGTTCGGGCCAAGAATCGGCCATCGGCTTTTCTCTACAGCCGCTTAAAAGAGTGGAAAGACGGGAGGGGGGCATCAGGGGTTCCGGAAGGTTTGGATGGGGAGGTGGAGTTCGGGATTTTTAGCGGAGATATTGAGGAAGCGGGTCCTGAGATTGCGCGGGAGGCGGATCGGGTGATTGCATTGGTGGAGGAATCGGGGGTTGGTTGGGAGAATGTCTTGTTTGTGATGCTGCCGGATGGAGAGTGGTCGAGACGATCCAACTACCAGTGTCTCAGGATGATTCAGGAACGCACGGGAGTGAGGGTGCTGGATATCAAGGGAAGGTATGAGGGGGTCGACTTTCGATACACGGACGGGTTGCATCTGAATCTTTCCAGCGGGAGAGAGATCTCGAAATTGTTGGGGAGGGCGCTTAGAAAGATGGGGGTAGAAGAAAACTGGGATTGACTAGTCCCTGATTTAGGGTTTAACCCTCCGCCCCGCGCGGTATGTTTCGCGGGACACCCAATTAGTTTCCTACCTGTTTTTTACCATGGCGAAGACCCAAACTCTCAAAGCTGAAACCCGGCAGCGCACCGGTTCCGGAGTGCTTAAGCAGATGCGCCGTGAAGGCTATCTCCCCTCCGTGATCTACGGAACAAAGACGGAGAATGTGAACATTAAGATCGAGACGAAGGTCCTGACCGACATTTTGGCTCACAGTGCTTCGGCCAACATCCTTCTGGATCTTGAGATCGAGGGTTCCGGCACGCAGAGTGCGTTCCTTCAGTCGACGCAGAGCGATCCACTTACCGGGAAGCTTCTTCATGCCGATTTCCTGGCGCTGAGTGCCGATACCAAGATTCACGCAAGTCTCCCTGTGGTTCTCCACGGTGATTCCGTAGGTGTTCAGGCCGGTGGGGTTTTGGAGCAGATGATCCACTCTCTGGATATCAGCTGTTCTCCGAAGGACCTTCCCGAGCAGCTTGATGCCGATGTTGAAGAACTTGGAATTGGTGAGTCGCTGACGATTGGTGATCTGAAATTGCCCAAGGGAGTGACGACGACCATCAGTGACGATGTTCTTGTGGCCATTGTCAACGAGCCTCGTCTTTCCCAGGAAGAGGAAGATGCTGAGGCCGAGGAGGGCGCAGCTGATGAAGCCGCTTCCACCGAGACGGCAGCTGAGAGCGAATAAGCCGAGCAAAGCTCCTTTCAAGAACGCCCGTCACTTTGTGTGCCGGGCGTTTTTTATGTTCGATTCCCGGATCCCGTTCCACATTCAGCCATGTCCCAGCTTAAAGCGATTGTCGGTCTCGGAAATCCGGGTGACCAGTATGTTGATACGCGGCATAATGTGGGGTTCCGGGTTTTGGATCTTTTGGCGGAGCGGGCGGGGAGTTCGTTTCAATTTGAGAGCAAATGGGAGGCGCGGACCTGCAAGGTGGGAAATGTGACCTTGTTCCAGCCGCAGACCTTTATGAACGAGAGCGGGCGTGCGGTGGGATCGATCTCGCGGTTTTACCGCTGGGCGCCTGAGGAGATTTTGGTGGTGTTTGATGATGTGGCGCTGACTCTGGGGACGTTGAGGTTCCGGATGAACGGGAGCCATGGAGGTCACAACGGGGTGCGCTCATTGCTGGCTCATCTGCCTAGCGGCGACTTTCCGCGATTGAAGGTGGGGATTGGGGCTTCGTCGGGAGAGCAGTTGGTTGGGCATGTTTTGGGGAGGTTCAAGCCGGATGAGCGGGAACTGCTTGAAAACACACTTGCAACCGCCGCCGATGCTGTCCAACTTGCCGTTTCGGCAGGCGTGGAAGCGTCGGCCAATCAGTTTAACGTTAAACCGAACAAACAACCCAATCCCAAACCCAACACGGAAAATGAGCCGGAAATACGAGGGCATGATCGTCCTGAAGACACAGGGCGCTGAAGAAAGCGTCGATGACCTTGTGAGCGCTGTCGCTCGCGAGATGGAAGAAGAAGGCGCGAAGCTTGATGAGATCCAGCAAGTGGGTCGCAAGAAGTTTGCTTACCCTTCAAATCAGATTTCAGGTGGTCACTATGTGAACTACGTTTTTGAAGCTGGTGCGGAGTCTGTTGAGAAGATCAACAGCCGGCTGAAGCTGAACAATTCCGTCCATCTGCAGCACTATCGCCGTCTCGCGTAACTCTTTTCCTTTCTTCAGCCATGGCCAGTGTAAACAAAGTGATGCTCATCGGGAATTTGACCCGTGATCCGGAAGTGCGTTACACGCCAAAGGGAACTGCGGTTTCCGATATTGCCATGGCGGTGAACCGGGTGCGCACGGGCGACGATGGGAATAAGATTGAAGAGGTTACTTTTGTTGATGTGACCCTTTGGGGGCGTCAGGCCGAGTTGGCCGGGCAATACCTTGCGAAGGGGAGGTCGGTCTTCATTGAGGGCCGTCTTCAGCTTGATACCTGGGATGACAAGGCGACGGGGCAGAAGCGCAGTCGCTTGCGGGTCGTTGGTGAGAACATGCAGTTTCTCGGTGGCGGCCAGGGTGGTGGTGGCAATCAAGGCGGGGGAGGCAACAGTGCGCCCCAGCAGCAGAGTCGCCCGCCCCAGCAGAACCAGCAGGCACCCCAGCAGCAGGCTCCACCACAGGGTGGAGCGGCGGCGGAGGGGAACTTCGACGACGACGACGACATTCCGTTTTAGGAAGCGTAAAAAAAGCCCGCCGAAGCGAGCTTGATCAGATTTTCAAAGGTTAGTCCACATGCGGGACTAGCCTTTTTTCTTGGTGATGACGCGGTGGAGGAAAAGGAGGACGATGGCTCCGATGGTGGCGGTGATGATGGATTCGATCATGCCTTGTCCGTCTCCGATTCCGGAGATTTTTCCCAGCCAGCCGCCGACGAAAGCTCCGGCGATACCGAGGAGGATGGTGATGAACCAGCCACCGGGGTCTTTACCCGGCATGATGACTTTAGCGAGAACGCCTGCGACGAGGCCCAATATGATCCATGCGATAAATCCCATAAGGTCTGAATGTAAGAGGGTTATTGGGTCGGGGCGATTATAATTTCAGGTGGTTCGTGGAACGGGTGGTTTGATCCTGGACCACTGTTGGGAGCGGATGAAGCCGGACCATTGGGTTGTTTCGCTTTGGCAGGTCCAGCCACGTGACTGGAGGATGCTGCGGGTTGGGGGGAGGGTTTTGGTGCGGAGGCCGGTGGTGAGGGCGAAGAAGCGGTACATGACCCAGGTGAGGAGGCGGGCGATGAGGCATTCGGCTTTTCCGTGGGTTTCGTGGGGGAAGAAGTCGCCGACGATGAGGGTGTCGGCTTTGGGAAGTTGGTCGAGGAAGCGGTGGGCTTCGGGTTCGGTGAAGAGGTCGAGGACGAAGTTGAGGATGATGGCGTCGCAGGGGGCTGCGGTGTCCGCGGAGACGAAAGTGAGGCCGGGGTTTCGGTTGAGGGACTGTCGGCGCATGGCTTCATCGGGCTCGATGACCTGGAGTCGGATGTCGGGGCGCTCTTTGAGAAGGGCTTGGGTGAAGCGGCCGTCGCCATCGCCGACGGTGAGGACGGTTTGTGGGAGTTCGCGGATGAAGGCGGTGCGGCAGTGCTGGAGGGCGTTGCCGAAGATGAGGCGTTCGCTCCAGGCGTAGAGGGGCGCGAGGAGGCGGTAGCCGAGGTTCATGGGGCAAAGGTTTCGAGCCAGAGCTTCTCGACCTTGTCGCGGGCCCAGGGGGTGCGGCGGATGAACTTGAGGGTGGATTTGACGGAAGGATCGTTGGCGAAGCAGCGGATGCGGATGCGGTCGGCGAGACTGTCCCAGCCGTGGTGATCGACGAGGTCGTTGATGATTTGTTCGAGTTTAACTCCGTGAAGTGGGTCGGCCATGTGGTGCGACTTTACTTCATTTTTTTAAGGAAGGCGACGATATCAGCGGGCTCGGCGCGGGAGCGGTAGTCGGCCTCGACGAAGGCCCATTTGATGGTGCCATCCCGGGCGATGATGTAGGTGGCGGCGAGGGGGAGTTTGTTGGTGCCTGCTTCCTTCCCGTTGAATTCGGCGAGGTCGAAGAACTGGCCGTAGATTTTTTCGACCTCCGGGGTGAGGGTGAAGACGAGACCGTATTCATCCGCGACCTTGTTGTTCAAGTCAGTGAGGACCTGGAACTCGAGTTCGTTTTTTTCGGTGGTGGTGAGCGCCTTGTCGGGGAGTTCGGGGGTGAGGGCGATGAGTGAGGCGCCTGCGGCTTTGAATTCGGGGAGCTTTTCCTGCATGGCCGCCATGGCGATATTGCAGTAAGGGCACCAGCCGCCGCGATACCAGGTGAGGACGACGGGGCCTTTTTTGAGTTCGTCGGCGAGGGTGACCTCCATGCCGGTGGCATTTTTGAGGGTGAAGGCGGGCGCTTTGTCTCCGACGTTTTTGGCCTTTTCGGTGATGCCTGATTTGCGGACGGTTTCGATGCCTCTGGAGTTCTCGGCGGCCATTTCGGGCGTCATTCTTCCCGATTTTTGAGAAGCGCGCTCCTTGAGCTTTTCGGCGAGAGTGTCGGCGTGGACGAGAGAGGTGGAGAGGAGGGTGAGAGCGATGAGGTTCTTCATGGGTTTCATGAAGAGAGAGTCATTTGGTTCCGGGATTATTCCAAAGATTTTCAAGGATTGGGCTTTTTAGGAGGCGACGACAGTCGAAGGGCGCTGCGGGGGTGAAATCAAGTTTACTCGAAAGGCTTTATTGTCGATCCTTCCAGCTCATTCCCGAATTCAGATTATGCGCTCCCAACGACTCCTCTCCCTTTTCTTTCTCCTGCTTTCATGTTTCCGGATTGATGCGGCCCCGACGGTTTATCCCAAAGTGGAAGTGAAGCTCTCGGAGTGTCAGGGGATCGCGGATGAGAAAGGGGTGATGCGGCGTGATCCGAGTGACGTGATCAACGTGGGGGGGCAGTATTATGTCTGGTATACCAAGGGCGCTGAGTCAGGTGGATACAATGGCACGGTGTGGTATGCGACCTCCCCGGATGGACATGTCTGGACTGAGAAAGGGGAGGCGCTTGCGCGGGGGAAGAAGGGGCATTGGGATGGGCAGAGTGTTTTTACTCCGAACATCATGGTAGCGGAGGGGCGCTACTGGCTCTTTTTCACGGGGGTGTCTTTTTATCCCGGGAAAGGGAAGGGGCCGGATTCGAAGATCGGGATCGCGGTGGCCGATTCTCCTGATGGTCCATGGGAGAAGCTTGCGAGCAATCCTGTGCTCTCGAATAGCGATGATCCGAAGCAGTTTGACAGTCATCTGGTGGATGACGCCTGTTTGATCGTGCGCGATGGGAAGTATTGGTTTTACTACAAGGGGCGTCAGCTCGGGAAGAGTCCGGCGCAGACCCAGATGGGGCTGGCGATTGCGGACAAGCCGGAGGGGCCTTACGTGAAAGTGGACAAGAATCCGGTGATTCCGGGGAATCATGAGGTGCTTGTTTGGCCGCAGGGAGCGGGAGTGGCGGCGATGATTGGTTCGACCGGCCCGAAGGAGATCAGGCGCTCGCTGATGTATTCCGAGGACGGGATGAACTTTGTGAAGACGCACGAGGTGGTGAACTCTCCTTTTGCGCCGGGTGGGTATCGTCCGGAGGCGTTCACCGGGAGTGATGCGGGAGCCCGTCTCGAATGGGGAGTTCATATTGGAAAGAAGAAGGGGCATCTGCCCTTCATTGAGCGCTATGACCTGAAGGTCGAAGGGGAGCCGGAGGAGGGCTTTGCGGGTGATGTTACTTTTTTAAAGAGGCACACGGACCTTCTTGTTTTGCGAAGTGGAGAGGCGGCGGTGGCGGTGGCTCCGGCGTATCAGGGTCGGGTGATGACGAGCACCTTTGATCACGAGAGAGGGCCGAGCTTTGGCTGGATCAATCGGCCGGTGATCGAGAAGGGCTTTCTTTCGGATGAGGAGCGGAAGGGGACCCTGGAGGAGCACATTTATATCTTTGGGGGTGAGGAGAGATTTTGGCTGGGGCCGGAAGGGGGGCAGTTTGCGTTGTTCTTCAAACCGGGGACGAAATTTGAGTTCTCCGATTGGACCACGCCGCCGGTGATCGATACGGAGGCTTTTCAGGTGACTGCGAAGTCCGGGAGCTCGGCCCGTTTTGAGCATGACTGTGAGTTGGTCAATTACAGTGGAGCGAAGTTCTCGGTGGGTATCGAGCGGACGGTGAAAATCCTGGGCCGGAAGGAAGCAGAAGGTCTGCTCGGGGGAGCGTTGGGTGCGGGGAGTAAGCTGGTGGGTTACGAGACAGACAACCGGATCACGAACAAGGGGAAGGAAGCGTGGAGCGCCGAGACGGGGCTGCTTTCGATCTGGATTTTGGGGATGTATAATCCTTCGCCCGAGACGACGGTGGTGATTCCTTTTCAGGAGGGAGCAGAGGATGAACTGGGGCCGAAGGTGAACGACAGTTACTTTGGCAAAGTTCCCGAGGATTATCTCAAGGTGGAGGAGGATGTTCTGTTCTTCCGGGGTGATGGCACGCGGCGGGGGAAGATTGGTCTGACGCCCCAGCGCTCGAAGGGAATTGCGGGGAGTTATGATGCGTCGGGGAAGGTGCTCAATATTGTGACTTACAATGTGCAAGCGGCTCCCGAGGGGTTCGTGAACTCGATGTGGGAGATTCAGGAGAAGCCCTATGCGGGAGATGTGATCAATTCCTACAACGATGGATCTCCGGAGCCGGGAGCGGCTCCACTGGGTCCATTCTATGAGCTGGAGACGTCATCGCCTGCAGCGGCCCTGAAGCCGGGCGGGACGATGAAGCATGTGCAGCGGACCTTCCATGTGCACGGGCCGGAGGCGGAGCTTGAAGGGTTGGCGAAGCGGCTGCTGGGTGTCGGACTGAAGGAGATTCAGGCGGCGTTTTAGAGTTCGGCCTTTTCCTTTTTAAGGCGGAGCTGGCCGCAGGCGGCGTCGATGTCGTGGCCTTTTTCGAGGCGGAGGGTGGCGGAGACGCCGGCTTTGGTGAGGACGTTTTTGAAGCGGAGGCAGTCCTCATCGGAGGGGCGAGTCCATTGGAGTCCTTCGACGGTGTTGTAGGGGATGAGGTTGACCTTGGCGCGGATGGAGGCGGCTCGCTTGGCGAGGATGGCGGCGTGGTCGGGGTCGGCGTTGATGCCGTCGATGAGGATGTACTCGAGGGTGATCTTTTGGTTTTTGCGTGAGTTCCAGAGGCGGAGGGCGTCGAAGAGCTCGGCTACGGGGTATTTTTTGTTCACCGGCATGATGCGCTCGCGGACTTCATCGGTGGGGCCGTGGAGGGAGATGGCGAGGCGGATTTGCTGGGGAAGTTCGGAGAGTTTTTTGATTTGGGGGACGAGGCCGGAGGTGGAGACGGTGATGCGTCGGGCGCCGATGTTGAGACCCCAGTCCGAGGTGATCATTTCGAGGGCGAGACTGAGATTGGTGAAGTTGGCGAGGGGTTCGCCCATGCCCATGAAGACGAGGTTGTTGACCTTTTCGCCGGAGAGTTCCTCGGCGAGGATGATTTGGGAGACGATCTCGGCGGCGGTGAGGTTGCGGGTGAAGCCATCGAGTCCGGAGGCGCAGAACTTGCAACCGTAGGCGCAGCCGACCTGGGAGGAGACGCAGAGGGTGTGGCGGTCCGAGGTTTCGCCGTAGAGGGCGGGGGAGGCGGGGATGAGGACGGTCTCGATGTAGCGCTTGTCGGGGAGCTGGAGGAGGAACTTGCGGGTGGTGTCGGCAGAGCCCTTGGTGAGGGTGTGGGTGAGGGGGCGGAGGGGGTATTGGGCGGCGAGGGCCTCGCGGAGGGCGGGGGGGAGGTTGCTCATTTCTTCCCATGACTGCGCGCGTTTTTTGTAGATCCAGTCGAGGATCTGGTCGGCGCGGTAGGAGGGTTGGCCTTGCTCGGTGAGGAGATCGGCGAGTTGTGAGCGGGTCAGCATGCGGGGAGATTAGAACCGCAGATGAGGGAAATGAACAGGATGAGATGGGGAAATCCTCAATCCGGAGAAACCCTAAATTCTAGAATTTGAAATTCTAAACAAACTCCAAATCTGAAATGCGAAGTTCGAAACTGGTTATTGATGGTCGGGAGTCTGAGTGGTTGGCTTTGCTTGGTTGAGGGGGATTTGACCACAGAGAGAGCAGAGAGAACGGAGCTTTGGTGGGTTGGGTGGTTGCGGGGGGCCTGCGGGTGGGTTGTTTGGTGGGGCGGGGTGCCGGGCTTGGCCAGGAGATTGGGGGGATGGGTGGGACCAGGGCGGCGCTCGTTCCTCGCTCTGCCCTTCGCTGCGTTATTTCGGCCCGTTGGGCCTGTTGGGTGGTTGCGGGTGGGGCTAGTTTTTTTGGAAGCGGATGCGGTAGAAGTGTTTTTGGGTGGGGGAGTCTTGGGTGAGGGTGATGGTGGTGGAGCCGGGATTTTGTTGGAAGGTGGCGGGGAGGGGGAGCCAGGTGGGGGCGTCGGGTGAGGCGGCTGCTTCGATGGAGGCGAAGGTGGGGAGGGCGGGGGAGACGATCCAGGTGACGGTGTTTCCGGTGCGTTCGAGGGTGAGGGTTTTGAGGGAGTCGGAGGGGTCGCGGGGGTTGGTGCCGAGGAGGGCTTCGGCGAGGGTGGTGAGTCCGTCGCCATCGTGGTCGATCCCACTTTCGTCGGTTCCGTTGTTGAATTGGTAGAGGGCTTCGAAGTTGTCGGAGAGGCCATCGCCATCGGAGTCGGCGAGGGTGGGCCCGGAGGCGGTGGCGTTGACGGAGGCGGGAGCGGCGGTGGGGTTGAGGGGGGAGTTGTTGGGCTCGTTGGCGAGGGTGAAGTTGAGGGAGGCGGGGGCGGGGAGGAGGGGGCCCCATTTGAGGATGCCGCGGGCGGCATCGAAGGAGCCGCCGTGGCTGGCATTTTTAACGATGGTTCCGGCGGGGAGGGGGAGTTCGACGAAGGCGGGATCCGCGGTGGGTTGGATGGTGATGGAGTAGGTTCCGGCGAAGACGGGGGTGGTGAGGAGGAGAAGGAGGAGAGGTTTCATTTTATGAAATGGTGGTGGGTTTAGTCGCGGAGGGACTGGGGGAGGGAGATGAGTGAGAAGGAGCCATCGTTGCTGAGGGAGTAGGTTTGGTTCCCGGTGGTGGTGGCATTGGCGGCGGTGAAGTGGACGAGGAAGTCCTGCATGCCGGAGGAGTGGAAGACGAGGTCGGGCCAGCCGTCGGCGTTGAAGTCGGCGAGGGACATGGTGGAGCGGCCATCCGGTCTTTCGGGGGTGAGATCGGTGGTGATGGCGGCGGCGGAGTTGAGGATTTGGTGCCGGTAGGTGGAAGTGAAGGGGTCCTCGGAGAGGAGGGTGGTGGAGCCATCCGGGTTGACGGCAGCGGCGCGGGGAATCCAGTTGCCCTGGGTGGCGAGGTGGATGGTGGCGGTAGCGGATGGACCGGTGGCGGTGCCCTTCCAGGTGATGAGGTTGGCGTTGGAGTCCCGGCCGGCGTAGTCGAGGAGGCCGTCCTGATCGAAGTCACCGAGGCCGATGACGTGTTGTCCGGAGGTGAGGGTGATGAGGGTGCGGGCGATGAATTTGTTATTGGCGGCATCGCGCTCCCAGAACTCGAAGTAGTTGTTTCCGTTGAACTCGCGCTGGACGAAGAGGCCACTTGCTCCGGTGGGGGAGAGGCGGCCGTAGAGGACGGGGGTGAGGGTGTCGGCGAGGGCGGAGCGGGTGTCCTCGTCAAGCCAGAGGGTCATGCTTTGGAGGGCGCCGCCTGCGGTGAAAGTGCCGAGTTGGAGTTCGGTGGTGAAGGTGGAGAAGTCGGTGCGATCGAAGGGGTAGAGGATGGTGGGTCCGGTGAAAACGCCTCCGGAGGTGGTGGTTGAGGGGAGCGGGGTGGCGGGTGGGGGGAAGTTGCCGGGGCCATTGAGGTCCGCGGGTGAGTTGGTGAAGTAGTTTCCGATTTCCTCGGGGGTTTCGCCGGGTTCGGGATCGGGGTCGTCCGGAGGTTTGGGGAGGTCCTCGGGTGGGACGGGGTGGTCCTCGCGCTTTTTCTTTTGTTCGTCGCAGTAGAGGAGTGATTTGTCGTCGTTGTAATTATGGATGACGCTGAGGGCGAGGCCGAGGTTTTCGATGTTGGTGTAGGCGGTGAAGATGGATTGCTGGAGGGCGGAGCCGCGGATGAGCTCGTAGTCCCGCAGGGAGATGCCTCCGCAGCAGTGGTTGTAGAACTCGAAGGGGCTGGATCGGGGGGCGCTGCCGAGGGGGGTGCAGATGATGAGGTCGTCCTCGACGGTGGGGATGCGGACGGTGGAGTGGTGGTTGATGTCGACCTTTTGGTAGACGGCGGTGACGGAGGAGTAGAGGGTGCGGTTAGGGTCCTCGGTATCCTGCGGGTAGACGATGGTGCCGCTGACGGTGAAGTTGAGGTCGGGCCGGGCTTCGGTGCGGGGGTATTCGACGGTGGCGGCGTAGAGGATGGTTTCGTCATCCTCCGGGTGGATGGTGGGGCCGAAGGTGTCGATGACTTCCCCGCGTCCGCTGAGCCAGGTGATGGCGAGTCCGGATTCATCGGTGTTGTCGTCCTTGGTGAGGGAGTATTCGAAGTGGATTTGGTAGATGTCGGGAGAAACGGTGATGATCTCAACGACGGGATCGCCGTTGCCTTTTCCAAAGTGGGGGAGCCATGCGGAGTCGCGCGGGTCGCCGGCGAGTTGTTCGTCAGAGAAGTAGTCCCCGCCGATTTGTGCGGCGGTGCGCTCGACGATGGGTTGGGTGGGGTTTTGGAAATCGAGGAGGGCGAGGGCGACTCCGCTGCTGGAGGTCTCGAAGGTGCGGGAGTCGGGCCGGGAGTCGGCGACTTCCTTATCGAAGCTGGTGATGAGTTGGCCGAGGCCGGTGATGAGCGGGGTGCCGTCGATGGTGGTGCCATTGACGGTGATGGGGCTGTTGAGATCGGAGGGCTGGAAGTCTCCGTAGCCGGCGTTGAAGGAGAAGGTTTTGGTGGGGAAGAGCATGCCCTCGGCGAGGGTGGAGGGGTTGAGCTGGTAGGTTTCTGCGGCCTGGACGAACTTGAGGCAGGGTCCGGTGGTGTAGTATCCTTGGGCGACGAAGTCATCCTCGCCGGTGGCGCGGACGGTGATCTCGGCTTCCGGTTCGTCGGGGAGGGTGAGGGTGGCGGTGGTGTCTCCGGTGGGGGTGAGGGTGCCGCCGCCGCGAATGATCTCCCAGGTTTCGACTTTGAAATCGGGGTCGGGTTTGTGGGGGAAGGCGGTGATGGAGATGGTCTCGCCGGGGTCACGGCAGATTTTGGTGGGGTCGAGATCGAAGACCTTGGCGCGGTAGAAGATGGTGGCGGACTCCGAGACGGCGGGGTAGGAGTTGGCCTCGAGGCAGCCCATGGCCTGGGATTCGGCGATGACGAGGAGGGGGTATTTTTCGTGGTCGGTGGGGACGGGGTAGTTTTCGAGGTCGTGGGTGGATTCGGTGGAGCGGAAGGGTGAGTTTACGTTGGTGATTTCCTGGTAGACCTTTTTTCCTTCTTTGTCGTAGATGGACCATTTGAGGTCCTTGTTCTCGTAGGAGCTGGAGATGTCGACGGTGAGTTTGGGCGGGTCGTCGAAGTCATCGAGCGAGTAGGTGGGCGGCTGGAAGGAGAGGCGGGGGTGGTCGCTGAGGAGGACGGCGTCCTGTTTGAAGGGGGGGGTGTTGGGGAGGTTGTTGTCTCCGAAGTTGAGGCTGGTGGTGGTTTTGATTTTGAGCTCGATGAGATCGCGTCCGGGGGTGACGGGCTCGAAGCAGTGCTTGAGACCTTCGTAGAGGGCGAAGCGTCCGAGTTTGCTGGTGAGGATGACCTTGGGGTCGTCGTTGTCATTTGGGACGGGGATGTCGGACCAGGTGCAGGAGGGGGGGCTGTAGTCGAGGCCTTTGATTTGGTTGTAGGTGCCATCGATGGCGGCTTGGCGTGCTTTGCCGAGGTCGCTGGAGTAGTAGTCGACGAGGGCGTCTGCGACTTTGCCTTTGTTGCCCTCGGCGAGGCCTTTGAGGTCGTCGGGTCCGGGGACTTTGTTATCGAGGAGGTATTTGGCCATTGAGAAGGAGTCGGAGGTGATGGAGGCCTTGAAGTTGGCGAAGCAGGCGATGCCGCACTCGCCGCTCAGGTGTGGGCTGTCGGTGGGCATGGGTTGGGGGAGCGGGTTGGAGTTTCCGTCCCGGAGGTCGTAGGTGAGGCGGGTGAAGGTTTTGGGGAGCATTTTTTTGTCCCACTCGCTGAGGAGGCTGTGGAGTTCGAGGGGGATGGTGATGGCGAGGCCGGCGCGTTTGGCGAGGAGTTTGCTATCGGAGGCGAGGCGTTCGCCGAGTTTTTCGGCGCCTTCCTGGAGTTTTTCGAGTGCTTTGTCCTGGGCTTTTTTGGCGAGGGACTCGTCGTTTTCAGCGGCCTCGAGCTTGGCGCGGTGGATGGTGAAGTCGATGAGGTCGACCCAATTGTTGATGGTGACGCAATCCGAGGAATTCCGGGTGGAGCGGGTGTTCCGGGTGGCGACCGGTTGAGGGGAGAGAGGGTCGGGGAGGTTGGCTTTTCCGGAGTAGAGGGCGAAGAGTTCTTCGGCGATGAGGATTTCGAGTTCGGTGTCAGCGGTGGCGGGTGCGTTTTTGAGGCGGCGGATGGTTTCGGCGGAGTGCTTGAGGTAGGCGTAGTGGTAGCCCATGAGCTTTTCGAAGGTGGAGGTGGCGGCGCCGGTGGAGAGGTTTTGGACGGTGGTGTCGGGATTCCATTGGCCGTGGTTGGCGATGGCGGCTGCGGTGGATTCCATGAAGGCGGGGAGGTTGATCTGTGAGCGGTCGATGGGGAGGAGGCGGAGGTGGCCGAGGCGCCAGGTTTGGGAGGAGTCGCTGACTTCGATCTCGATGTCACGGGTGGGGAGCCAGGGAGAGGGGACGTAGGGGGCGAGGAAGGAGAAGGAGTTGTTGCCGGTGTCGATATCGAGGCTGAGCCATTCCTGAGTGTGGAGGGGGCGGAAGCGGGCGGTGAGGGTGCCGTTGGGGTTGGAGAGGCCGATAATCTCGACGTCTTCGAGCGGGAGGCAGGCGCGGGTGGTGAGGGAGAGGTAGTCGTTTCCAGCGGGAGGTGAGGGGAGCCAGTTGTGGGGCTGGGGGAGCTGGGTGTTTTCGAGGTAGGTTTCACCGGAGCGCCAGATGAACCAGGCTTGGGCGAAGTCGGGATCGTCGAGGCCGTTGTTTTTGGAAGCGGGGTCGGTGATGAGGGAAAGGGCGTTGGCGAGCTCGGTGGCGGTGATGCGCTGGTCCTGATTGAGATCGGCCGGGTGGGAGAGGGCGAGAAGGGGGAGTTGGAGAGTGAGGAGAAGGACGAGGAGGCGCATGAGATGACGGGGCAGAATTCGGGAGCAAGTGCGCCGATGATTCTATCGAAATGGGTGGGGTGAATCAAGGAAGGGAGGATGGGGAAATGTGATGCGGGATAAGGGATTGATTTGGAGGGAGCGGGAGAGGGGCTGTCAAAAAAAACCCTCATCGCGTGAGCGATGAGGGGTTTTAGGAAGGGAGTTGGGGAAGGGTTACTTCCGCTTGCGGATCAGGCTGAAGCTGAGCATTCCGAGAGCCAGGATGGCGGTGGAGGAAGGTTCGGGGACGTGTGAGGCGTTGAACTCTTCAAATTGGAGGTTATCAAAGACCCATGATTCACCGAGTTGTCCGTTGAAGGTCTGGGCGACGAAGGTGTCGATATTCGCTGGAATGCCACCGCCGTTGTTGCTGTCAGTGGCGTTGTCATCGATCAGGGTGGTGCCCACCCAATAATCGTAGGAGCCGGGGGCGACGGTCTGGGTGGTGGCATCCGGTGCGGTGTAGGTGTATATTGCGGCCGATCCGTTGAAGAAGTATTTCACGGAACTGAGGGATGACGAGCTGGTGGAAATCCCGTCGGCACCGGCATCGACGGTGTGGGCGAAGTTTGGCTTTGGGGAACCACCTGTGCTGCGTCCACCCTCGCCGAGCTGAAGGAAGAAAATATCAGTGTCAGCGGCAGCGGTATCGGAATCACCGAGGAAGGCGGTTTCGAAGCTCAAGATACCACAGGTGGCTGATGTTGTACTATTGACTTGGATGGCATCGCGACCACCGTCGGCGACGAGGAGAACCTGACCGGCCGCATTCACGCTGACGGTTCCGGTTGTACTATCGAGGTTGCCGGAGCCGGTGGCGGTGGAGCCACTGATGGGGTCTCCGTCTGAGTAGGCACTGAAGTTTTCAGTCCAGACGACGACGGCTTGGGCTGAGCCGGAGAGGACGATTCCTGTAAAAAGCGCCAAGAGGGCGTGGGTAGATTTCATGGTGTGTTGTGTCGTGTTCGTTGGGGACGTGAAAAGCCAAAACAGATTACAGCGTTGTAAATCGGCACGTCTCCCTGAAGGGAATGTCTCCAAGGGGAGGATTTGTGCAGTCAAAAAGTGCAATTTTTCGAGGGAGCTCCTATTGGACGAGCTCAATGTCGGTCTTTTGGTCGCCGATCTGGATGGTGAAGGTGCCTGGTTCGGCGGTCCATTGGTTGTCGTTGTTGACGAACTGGAAGGCGCTTGGGGGAAGGGTGAAGGTGACTTCCTGGGCTTCACCGGGTTTGAGGTCGACTTTGGTGAAGCCTTTGAGGGCTTTGACCTCGGGGGTGATGGTGGCGAAGTGGTCGCTGAGGTAGAGTTGGGCGGTGTGCTTGCCTGCGCGGTCTCCGGTGTTGGTGATTTTGGCGGTGACGGTGAGGGTGTCGCCTGCGTTGAAGCTGGCTTTGTCGACCTTGAGTTCACTGGTGGTGAAGGTGGTGTAGGAGAGGCCGTGACCGAACTCAAACTGCGGGTGGTAGTTTTTGAGGGTGTCGCTGTTGAGGCCCTCGGTGTGCTTGTGGTTGTATTGCTGGAGGGCGTTGGTGAAGCGGGGGTAGTTGTAGGGGAGGCAGCCGGAGGGGTTGACCTGGCCGGTGATGATATCGACGAGGGCGTTGGCTCCCTGGTTACCGGGGAGGTAGGCGTTGAGGATGGCATTCATCTTGGGTTCGATGGGGTTGATGATGCGGGGGCGGCCTTGGGCGAGGACGAGGATGATGGGCTTGCCAGTTTTGGCGAGGGCTTTGGCGAGCTTGGTCTGGACCCAGAAGAGGCGGAGGGAGTCGATGTTTCCGGGGGTTTCGGTGTAGGGGCCTTCGCCGAGGCAGAGGATGATGGCGTCGACTTTTTCAGCGGCGGAGACGGCGGCGGGGATATCGACTTCCTCTTCGATGGTGGTGCCGGGGACGTAGGTGATGTTTTCCGATCCGAGTTTGTCCTGGAAGGCTTCGAGGATGGTGTTGCTGGAGGCGGCCCATTCGTCTGATTTGTCGCCGGGCCAGGTGTAGGACCAGCCTCCGTTGAGGGAGTTCATGGTGTTGGCGGTGGGGCCGGTGACGAGGAGTTTTTTACCGGGGGCGAGGGGGAGGGTGGCGTCGGTATTCTTGAGGAGGGTGATGGACTCGGCTGCGGTGTCGTAGGCGAGTTGGGTGTGCTCGGCGGAGCCGAAAGCGGGGTAGTCGGCTGGGTCGGCGACGAGGGAGCGGTCGAAGAGGCCGAGCTCGAACTTGAGGGTGAGGATTTTGGTCACGGCGTCATCGATCCTGGACATGGGGACGGTGCCTTCCTTGGCGAGCGCGATGAGGTTGGTGGTGAAGGAGTAGTCATTGGGGACCATGGACATGTCGATCCCGGCCATGACGGCCATGCGGACGGCTTCCTTCATGTTGGGAGCGACCTTGTGGCGGGTGTGGAGGTAGATGATGTCTTCCCAATCGGTGAGGATGAGGCCTTTGAAGCCCATTTCCTTTTGAAGGATGTCGGTGAGGAGTTTCTTGCTGGCGTGGACGGGGGTGCCGTTGATCTCGCCGGAGTTGATCATGATGGTTTTGGCTCCGGCATCGATGGCGGCCTGGTAGATGGGGAGGTCCTTTTGGCGGAGGAGGCGATCGGGGATGATTGAGGGGGTGCGGTCGTCTCCGTGGATGGGGCTTCCGTAGCCGACGAAGTGCTTGATGCAGGCGGCGACCTTGTGAGGGTCGGTGATATCGGAGCCCTGATATCCGCGGACCATGGCGGCGCCGAGTTGGGTGGTGAGGTAGGAGTCCTGCCCGAAGGTTTCCCAGAGGCGGGGCCACTGGGTGGTGCGGGGGAGGTCGAGATCGGGCGAGAAGACCCAGGCGATGGAGGAGGCGCGGGTTTCGTAGGCGGAGACGGCGGCTCCTTTTTCGACGAGGTCGGCGCTGAAGGTAGCGGCTTGGCCGATTTGTTGGGGGAAGAGGGTGGCTCCGGCGGTGTAGGAGGCTCCGTGGATGGAGTCGATGCCGTAGAGGATGGGGATTTGGGTGTCGTTGGCTTGGGTGGCCTTTTCAATCTCCGCCATGGTCTTGGCCCAGCCGGCGGGGTCGGGAGCGCCGGGATTAGGGACGTTGAGGAGGGAGCCGACCTTGTGGGTGTTGATGGCTTTCTGGAGTTTCTCGGGATTGAAGACTCCGGGCTCGTCCTGGAGAGCGGTGACGGTGATTTGGGTCATCTGCCCGACCTTTTCCTCGAGGGTGAGGGTGGCGAGAAGGTCTTTGGCCTTTTGAGCGGCGTCATTTGCGGACGCGGATAGAAGGGTGGCCAGAAGAAAAGCGATGGTGAGAGTGCTTCGTTGCATGATTGTGACAATTATCTTGGATGGTTTTGGGCGAGGTGCAAGACAGGAAGAAAAATCCTTCCTCCCTGGAGGTTAATTTGTTAAGATATTCAATACCTCCTAATATGTTTAAGCTCACAATTTGCGCTCTTCTTTTTGCCTCGAGTCTCAACGGGCAAACGTGGACCGACTGGAATGCTCCCACCGGGGGAAACACGCAGGTGACGGGGACATTGATCGATGGAGTCGATACAATCACGGTGACGGTGTTTGGATGTGTGGCAGGGACGGTATCCGATGGCACGAGCACGGCCTTCAGTGATGTGTCTTTCTATTCTCCGGCATTGCCGACATCGGACATGCTCTTCAGTGATCACACGGAGGCGACCGACGGGCAGTTTGTGATTCATTTTTCCCAGGCGGTGACGAATCCGGTGTTTCACATGACGGACCGGCATCACACTTTTGGAGCATTCAATGCGTTGAACAACGCGCCGATCACGCTGGTGCCACTCTCGGGGAACTTGAAGGCTTACAATGATTCGACGTCCCAGTTCACCGAGTCATCCGGAACGGTGATTGGTCGGGATGACTGGTATGGGCCGACCTTTATTACGGGAGGAAATTCCAATGGATTTGGGAATACGACGGCGGATGGCACCTTTCGGATGATCGGGACGTTTACGGCGATTGATATGAACCTTTATGCCGAAGATTTTGTGGGATTCCAGATGGGTTTGGTTCCGGTGCCGGAGCCTACGGCGCCTGTGCTGGTCGCGCTGGCCGGTCTGGTGATGACGGGGCGGCGGAAGAGGTAGGAGGGCGATGGGCGGGTCTTTACCGATCAGGAATTGACGAAAAAGAGGGGGATGGCGATGGCGAGAAGGACCACGATGATGAGGATGATCCAGGTGAGGGGGGAGGTCTTGTGTTTGACGTGGGGGGTTTGGGCGATGATCTCGCGGTAGGTTGGGGAGAGGATGCGGATGCCCTTGCGCGAATTGTAGAGGTAGAGGAAATAGCCATTGATGATGGTGCCGACGGGGAAGGCGAAAAGGCCGAGGATGGAGAAGAGGGTGGCAGGGATGCGGGCCCAGGATTGGAGTTTGCGGAGGCCGCGGCCGGTGACGAATTGGAGGATGGCGAGGGCGAGGAAGAAGAGGGCTACGAATGCGGCAGAGGTTCCGTCCTCGGGGATGGTGAGGAAAAGGCCGAAGGCCGCGAAGGCGACGAAGAAACCGGCGAGGTAGTAGAGGAGTCCGATGGTTTTGAGGGAGGACTCGTGGCTGATGAGTTGGCGGCGGACGGCAGTGGCAGCTGAGGAGGGGCGGGAGATTTCGGGGCTGGGGGTTTCGGGTGGGGCGTAGGGATTTTCGGACATGGCGGGGAGGTGGATGAGACGATGCCCAAGATGAGGGAGAAGGACGAGCGAAGAAGTGGCTACTGGAGCGAGATGAGGAGGCGGGCGAAACCGGAGTGTGGTGCGGGGCGCGGGATTTCGATGGTGATGTTCTCGGTGTCTCCGGAGCCGGGGGTTCTGCTGATGACGGTGGTATTGGCGGGGAGGAAGTTGTCGAGACCGGTGGAGGTTTGGCCGGTGAAGAGGGCGTGGGGGCCGGCGGCCCAGGGGAATTGGAGGCGGATGGTTTCCGGGGAGACGGCGAGGAGAGAGACGGGGGAGGCGTTTCCTTGTTTGGGGTTGGTCCCGTGGGCGAACTCTGCGAGGTTGGAGAGGCCGTCGGCGTCGGGGTCGGCGGTGGGGCCGGAGATGAGGCTGTCGGCTTGTTCCGCAGGGGTGAAGTGGGCTGATTTCCAGCTATCGAAAGTGGGGGCGGGGTGGTCGTTGAAGACGAGGGTGACGCCGGTGGGGTCGTGGTAGGAGAGGGTTGCGGTGAGTTGGGGTGGGATTGCGGCGAGATCGAGGGTGTCGAAGGTTCCCGAAATGGAGTTCGCGACGAGGATGAGGAAGGGGGAGCCGGGGGTGGGGAGGTAGCTATCGAGGAGGTGGGGGCGGAAGGTGCCGGCGAGGGAGAGGGGGCCGTCGATGTTGAGAAAGTCCGAGTCGTTGAGGGAGCTGGCTTCCCACTGGTAGAGCGAGGTGGGGGAAAAGGTGGTGTTTCCGTTGATGATGAGGGTGCCGGGGCTTTCGCCGGGGGCGATGGTGCCGTCGTTGAGGGTGAGGTCGCCATTGATGGTGCCGTTGCCGACAAAGAGGGCGCCGGATGCGAAGGTGCAGTGATCAACGGTGACCACGCAGTCGTTCCGCAGTCCGAAGGTGGCGCCTTGGGAGACGGTGAGGGGTTCGGAGTGGGTGATGGAGGAATCGCGGTAGAGGCTGGTGGCTTCACCGATGACGGAGTGGACTTTATTGAGGTCGGAGCCTTCCCAATTGGCGTCTCTGAGTTGGGTGACGTCCTCGTTGAAGAGAAGGCGGGCGTCGGGATCGACTTTCCAGTTTCCGCCTTCGAGGGTGCCGTCCTCACTGGAGAGGTTTCTTGGTTCGGTGAGGTGGAGGACCGAGTTGCCGGTGACTTTTACGGTGCCTCCTCGTTCGTTGGTGAAGGGGCTGGAAATGATGACGTTTGCGCCTTCCTCGCAGATGAGGGTGCTGTTGTTTTGATAGGCTTTTTCGCCACCCCCTGAGATGCTGGCGCCGGAACGGAGGTGGTGGGTGCCGCCATTGACGATGCGTCCGCCGGAGAAGTCATCGCCTTCGGTTGCAGGGGCGAGTTCGAGCGAAGCGTTCTGGAAGATTTCGACGGAGTTGTTGACGAAGAGTTGCGGGAAGTTGGTGAGTTGTCCGCGGAGGCTTTTGTGTGCGCCCGGGGAGATATCGAGGCGGGACAGGTTTTCGAATTCGGTGGCGATTATGGAGCCGCCATTCCAATCGAAGTATCCTTTATTCATGATGCGTCCGGCGGGGATGTTGACAGAGCCGGAGCGGAAGATGAGGCCCCTGGAGTCGTCGATGAGCCCGTTGGCATCGATGCCGAGCTCGTTGATGATGGCGGTGGTGGCGAAGGGGCTTCCTTCGTCGGTTTCGACATCGAGCGTGATTTCGGGATTGAGTTGGCTGCCGCCGATGGTGGTGGTGCCGGTGCCCTTGAGGGTGAGGAAGGGGTCGGTGATGCGGAAGGTGCCGTTCTTGATGGTGAGGCGTTCGGAGCTGCCGAGATCGAAGGTTCCATTGAAGGCATTGGACCCTTGTTCGAGGGCGACGAGTCCGTTTTTGATCTCCGTCTTGGCGCCCTTGTCCTGATTGTATTTTACTTTGACGAGGTAGTTGGTGAATCCGGATTCGCCGAAGGTGATTTGGCCGCTTCCTTTGTTGTGAAGAGTGGAGTCGACGGTGGGATCTTCGGGGTTGATGCTATCGGAGCCTTCGATGTGGAGGGTGCCGTTGTTTTCGAAGTAGTAGACGTTCATTCCGTAGCAGAGCCAGTTTCCGTGGTTTTCGACCGGGATGGCGAAGGCCGGTTGGGAGAAGGGGTCCTGGGTGACGGAAGCGCCGGCCTGGTTGAGGAAGAGGCTGCTGGCGTCGGTGGGATCGTTGGGGACGAAGTTGTCCGATCCTTTCATGAGGACCTGTCCGGCATTGGTGAGGGTGGCGGGTGCGGGGGGATCGAGGCGGCCGAAGATGAGTCCTCCGATCTCGTATCCGGGAGCGTTGGGCATGTTGAGGGTCAGGTCCTGAAGGAGCTCGAACTCCTGGACCTGGTTGACGGTTCCGCTGCCGGAGACTTCGGTGAGGCCATCGAAGGTGCGGGTGGGGATGCCTCCCTGGACCTGGGTGAGGATGAGGGTGCCATCGGACTTGAGGATGCCGCCTTTGTATTGGTGAACGACGCCGTCGATATTGAGTTGGGCGCCTTCGGTGACGAAGATTTGTCCGTCGAGTTGGATAAGATTGCCGGAGATTTTCGAGAGTTCTGTGGCGTCATTTTTTTGAATGACGGAGTGATTGGTGACGGTGGAGGAGGAGTTGATGGTGCCGGATGCGCCGAGAGAAAGGAGGCCGTCGTTATTGAAGATGCCGAGGGTGGTGGATCCGGAAGCGAGCGAGAAGACGCTTTGATTGAAGAAGAGAGTGCCCGGGTGGATGCCGCGCGTTCCGATGCTGATGATGCCTTGGTTGGTGAAGTGGGAGCTTCCTTCGAGGCGGACTCTGGTGAGATCGTTTTGGCCTTTAAAGATGACGGGTCCCAGTCCCCGGATGGTTCCGGTGCGGGTGGCGATGAGGGAGTTCTCAAAGGTGCCGGAGCTATTGATGATCAGCGTTTCGCCGAGGCTGAAGGGGACGCGGCAGTCGATGGTATTGACGGTGGCGCTGGTGTTGCTGAGGAAGATGGGGTCGGGGCTTCCGGGGGTGAAGATGCGGACGTCATCGGTGCCGGTGGGGACGGTATCGGAGTCCCAATTTTCCTTCGTGTGATAGTTGGGGAGCGGGTTGCCGGCGAGGTCTTCGCCTTCGCCGTTCCATTCGATGGTTGTCGAAGTTAGGGGAAGGGTTCCGAGCAGGAGGAGGTGGAGGGATGGTCTCATGACGAAGAAAGAAGGATTTCGATCATGGAGTGAGGAGGCGGGGGTCGCAAGGTGAAAGGTTACTGCATGAAGACGTAGAGGGCCGTTGCGATGGTCCAGAGGATGAGGAGGCCGAGGAGGGAAGGGAGAAGGACGAACCAGGAGCTGGCGGTAATGATCTTGCTGCTGGCGTGTTTTATTTTGGCGGCCATTTCCTGATAGGCGAGGAGCTTCCCGGGGGAGATGTTGAGGGAGGATTGTTGTTTTTTCTCCGGGACATTTTTGAGGGCCTTTTGGGTGATGGAGGTGCCCAGTCTGTTGGTGAGTGGAGTGAGGAGCCGGGAGAGAATTGGGAAGGTGTTCTTTAAGACATCATGGAAAATGGGGAGGGCGACGATGTGCATGATTCCGTGAAAGAGCTCGCCGAAGGTGGGGGTTTCGAGGGAGCCGTCTTGTTGCTTCTGTTGGAGAGTGGCGAGGTCCTTGGTGGCTTGGGTGGAGAGATCGACAGCAACATTGAGCATGGTGGTGAGGATGCGTTTTGTTTTGACGACGAAGACGAGGCTGAAGAGAAGGATGGTATGGAGGATGACAAAGATGATCCCGCCGATGGCGGCGAAGGTGGTTTGCCAGGAGCCATCGGCTTGCACGGTAAATAATCCTGCGAGGAGGACTGATACCACTCCGAGTTCCAAAATAGCGGAATGTTTGTTTTAAGGGCTCATTTTTGAACAGCACTTTGTGGAGTTGATGCAGCCGAGCGCTTTCTTGAGATAGCGGCGTTTTTCCTCGGTTGTGGTCTCCAGACCACGCCCTCGTCATGCCTTGCTCTCTCAAGAAATCACTTCGGCATTCCGCTATTTTGAAACTCTACTTGGTATGAGATGAGCAGGGGGATGCGGAAGTGGTTTTGTGAGAAGTCCTCGAGGCTCGCGATTCCGGAGAGGGATTTGGCGAGGTCGTGATGGCGGTACTGGCGGAGGTCGATTCCGGTTCTCTTTTCGAAGCGGTCGGCGTGTCGGTCGACTTGGGTGGAGTTCATGGGGAATCGGGAGGAAGTTTGGAATTCTCCCAAAAGGGGGGTGTTCGGGGCTGGAAGCCCCGGCTCCTTTAGTTGGGTTGGTGGAAGATGGAGTTGTGGATGAGGCGGGTGAATTTTTCTCCGGTGGAGGAGGTGAGGTTCATTTCGATGGACATGCCCCAGGTGGGGTTGAGGTCGGGGATGGTGAGGGTGATGATGTTGTTGAGGAGGGTTCCGGCGGTGACGTGGAGTTCGCGTTCGTTGAGGTGTTTTGAGCCGTAGTTTTTGGAGCGTTTGAGGTCCCAGGTTCTAATGATGAAGTTTCCGGGGCTGATGGAGGAGGGATCGATCTCGTCCGATAGGGTGATGCTTACGCCGGTTTTGGTGGCTTGGATTTTGGTGGGGAGGTGGGCGGGGTGCTCGGTTTTGCGGATGCGGTAGAAGCCGCCGGGTTGTTGTTGGGTGCCGGCCCAGGCGAACATGCCGCAGCCGTAGAGTTGGCCGTCGGTTGGATGAAAGCGGCCGCGCATGATGCCGGTGGGGAATTGGGTGAGGGGGAGTTCACACATGCCGCCTTGGCGCTGGCCGTTGATGGTCTCGTGCGGGACGACGTGGATTTTTCCGTAGCCGTACGAAAGATTTAGGAGTTGGCCGTTGAGGGGGCCCCATTTTGCGTTTTGCGGGACCCAGAGGAGTTCGGAGGGTGAGCGGTCGAAGGCGTTGGTGATCCAGCAGAGGGGGTTTTTCATGGCGGCGTCTGCGGTGTCGGTGACGGGGGAGTAGCCGTAGATGTTGCCGAAGAATTCGGTGGGGCCGTCGCCGTTGACCCAGTTGATGCGGTTCTTGGGGTTCCAGTGGCCTTCTTGGTCGGTGACGATGAAGGTGCCATCGGGGTTGAGGCAGACGCCGTTGGCGGCGCGGAAGCCGGTGGCGAGGATGTCGGTGCGGGAGCCGTCGGCGCTGATGCGGAGGAGGGTGCCGTGGTGGGGGACGAGGGAGTCCTTGGCGTGGCGGGCGGACTTGGCGTAGTAGAAGTTTCCTTCGGCATCGGTCTGGAGGCCCATCGCGAATTCATGGAAGTGTTCGGTGACTTGGTGGTCGTTGTTGAGGCACTCGATGTAGTCGATGGTTTCGTCGCCGTTGTAATCGTGGAGTTTGGCGAGTTGATCGCGGCAGGTGACGTGAATTTTGTCGTCGATGATTTTGAGGCCGAGGGGTTGGAAGAGGCCGGAGCAGATGCGCTTCCAGGTGAGGGTGCCTTGGAGTTGGTCGATGCCTTCGACGATCCAGACGTCGCCCATCCAGGTGCAGATGGCGGCGCGCTTGCCATCGGGGTAGAAGTCGAATCCGCTGGTGCGCATCCAAGAGTTGTGGGGATTTTCGCCGAGGTCGGGGACGGTGAGAGTGTCGACGGCGAAGGGGCCTGATTCGTCGCCACGTTGGATTTGGGTGGTGACGGGGATTGGAGGGAAACCTGATTCGTCGGGTTTCCCTGTGACAATGATGACTAAGTGATTTGCGTCGTACTGAAATGTGGTGCGGCCTGATGAGGAAATGTGAAAAGTGAAGGATTGTAATTTCTTAGAAGGTGGAACTTTAAAACAGAGGCTTCCATCTTCGATGATGAGGCCTTTTGGGGGATTCGATTTGTCGTGTGGTTGGAGGCGAAGGGTGAGGGTGCTGGAATGGGGTTCGATCTGAATGATGCGGATAAAGCCTTCTTTATTGCGGGCTTTTTTTATGAGTTCGAGGATGGGGATATCACCGATGTCGTATCGGAGAACGCTGCCACTCATGCCTCTAAAATTCACCCAGTCCTTCGGCAGCGGGCCGAAGAGGCGGCCGTCTTTTCCTTTGGTGCGGATGGGTTCCCAGGAGCCGGTTTTGGGGTGGGCCCAGCCGGGTTTGTCGGGGTTGGTGAGGATGCGTTTTCCGACGATGGAGGTGTGGGTGCCGTGGGAGCCATCGAAGTCGATGCCCTTCCAGTCGACGAATTGGTCGCCGGTGTAAATGGCGGCGAGGCGCATGGTGTCGTGATCATAGACGGCCCAGGAGTTGCCTTTTGAAATGCCGCCGAGGCCGAGGTCGAGTCGGATGGCGATGCCTTTTTGGGCGATGTTGACGTTCTCATCAATGGGGCCGGGTTCGATTTGGTAGGTGCCAAAGAGGACGTTGCCGAAGTCCATCATTTTGTAGGGCGGGATGGTTTCGGTGGTTTCTTTTTCTTCGATGAGGCTCTGGCCGCGTGGGAGTTTTTGGAGGTAGGAGTCGGTGATGGGGGTGAGTTGGGAGGGATTGGATTTTTCGAGGAATTGGGAGCGGATGTAGTGTATGACGTCGTATTTCTGCCGGGTGGAGAATTGGGGCATGGGCATCATGGTGCCGTAGCCTTTGGTGAGGGTTTGGTAGATGCGGAAGGGGTCGGATCCGTTTTTGAATTGGCCTTGGTGGAACTTGAGGGCGAGGGGGATGGATCCTTCTTTTTGTTCGTTGCCGTGGCAGGTGATGCAGAGCTGGTTGTAGATTTTTTGGCCGCGGGCGAGGGAATCTTTTCCCCAGGAGCGGATGATGGCTTGGTGGTCTGAGGTTTCGAGAGGTTGGGTCCAGGCGGAATGGATTTTGAGATTTGAGAATTTGACGGTGGCTTGGAAGGGGGTGGTTGAGGGGGCTTGGTTGAGGAGCTTGTCCGCAGATTTCGCCGATTGACGCAGATTTTTTTCTTGAGTTGAGGGGGATTGATTGGGGTTTTGCCAGTGGAAGTCGGGGGTGTTGAGTTGGGTGGTTTTTTGATCGGTGAGGGTTTGGATTTCCCGGGGGGTGAGGGGGCGTTTCCAGTAGAGGATTTGGGAGAGGGTGCCGTCTTTGAAGTCGTGGGCGAAGTCGGTGGCGGTGGATCCGATTTTGAAGAGGTGGTCTTTTTTGTCGGGGGAGGTGAGTTTTTTGCGGGAGGCGACTTGTTTGCCGTCGAGGTAGAGGGTGGCTTTTCCTTCGTCGGTGAAGGTGACGAGGGCGAGGTGTTCTTTGCCGTCGTTGACGATTGGGCCGCCGTTGATTTCGCCGACCCAGCCGACGTCGTAGTGGAGGATGCCATCGCGAAGGAAGAGGGTTTTGCCGCCCTTGGCCCAGATGCCGGTGGCGGGAGCGCGGGAGGCGAGGGTGCCGTTTGGTGCGGTGGTGGAGAAGCGGGCGAGGAGGGCGAAGGGGCCGTCCATGGGGAAGTTTTTTCCGGGACGGGGTTTGAAGGAGACGGGACCTTGGGGGACGAGGGAGTTGGGGATCTCGATGCGGCGGGTGGTGGGATCGTTGGAGGTGGTGAGGTGGATGGTGGCGGGGTGATTGGGGAGGTGCTCGAAGGTGAGGTCGGCAGTGAGATTTTGGCCGGTGGGGAGGGGGAGGGAGAAGTCGTCCAGCTCGATGGTGGGAGATTTTTCGGCGGAGTAGCGGAGGTAGAGGCGGGAGTTGTTGAGAGGGGTTCCGGGGGTGTAGGGTTGGTGTGTTTTTTCGGCGGGGATGGAGGTGGGAGGAGGGGATTGTGCGTGGAGGGAGGGGGAGAGAAGGAGGGAAAGAGTGAGGGAGGGGATGAGGAGAGATTTCATCTAGGATTTAGGGTCGCAAGAGGGGGGAGGTTGTCGAGGAAGAAGGATTGGAATGAGTTTGACGGAGGGAGGGGGAAACTTCTTAGTGGGGGGTGATTTTTTGAATTATGAATTTGAGTATTTTTCGGAACGGGCTGGTGTGTTGGTCGGTGAGTTTGCTGACGGGTTGGGGGCAGGTGAGTGATGACTTTAATGATGGGGATGATGCGGGGTGGACGCGGATGAGTCCCTTGGCGGGGATTGGGGGGACATCTGCATATTCTTTTCCGGGCGGGAACAGCTATCGGATTCAGGTTGGGGCTTCGCCGAATGCGGCGGCGGTGGGGCAGAGCCGTGGCGGGTCGTTGAGGGCGGATGTGAATCATTCGGCCTTCCGGGTGTCGGTAGATGTGGTGGCGGCGGATGCGAGCCTGGAGCAGGACATCGGGATTTTGGCGCGGGTGACGAATCCGGGGTTGGGGACGTTGAACGGGTATTCGGCGACGTTTGATACCGATGAGGGCCGGGTCTATCTGGGGCGGGTGGATGGGGAGCAGCCGGTTGTGATGGATAGCGTGGAGGTGCCGCTGGATGCGGCGAAGGACTACCGGATTGTTTTCCACGGGTTCGGGGGGCAGTTCCTGGTGGAGGTGTTTGATGTGGCTGATTTGACGACGACGATTGGGACGGTGGTGGGGTTTGATGATCTTTACGCGAGCGGATCAACGGGGCTGTTTGGAAACGCGGGGCTGGCGGAGGGGACGGTGGATGTGACCTTTGACAACTTCGAGGCGGCGGAGAATCCGGATACGGATCAGGACGGGATGTCGGATCCGGTGGAGGTGGCGGTCTTTGGGAGTCTCTCGCAAACGGGGGAAGGTGACTTTGATGGCGATGGCACGAGCAATGCGGATGAGCTCAATGCGGGGACCGATCCGACGGTGGCGGGATCGGAGTTTGCGATCATTGATTTGTTGGTGGAAGCGACGGTGGTGAAGGTCGCTTTTTTCACGGTGCCGGGAAAAATTTACCGATTGGAAAAGAGCACGGATTTGAAGACCTGGGTGGTGGATGAGGATGCGGTCTTTCTGGATTTCGATGAGAGCCTGGGAGGGTTCGAAAGCCAGCGCGGGGGGGCGGCGGAGTATCTGAGGGTGACGGTGGGGGAGTGAGGGAGTGGGAACGCGAATTTTGCGAATTGGGCCAATCTCGGGTTGAGGGGGATGATTTAGGCGAGGGTGCGGTGGTCTCCGTTGCGGGTGGTGATTTTATCGCGGTCGAGGCGTTCGAGGAGGGGCATGAGGACTTTGCGGGAGGTGCCGAGTTCCTGGCGGAGTTCGGAGGCGGTGGCTTGTCCGTTTTTTTGGAGGAAGGCGGTGACGGTGGTGATGGCTCCCTGGTAGGCGTCTTTTGAAAGGGTGACCTTGGGGTCGAGGGGGATGATTTGTTTGGTGCGGGAGAGGAAGCGGTAGGCGGCCTCGTGGGCGGGGGTTTGCTGGAGTTCGCCGGGGAGGGGCGGGTTGAGGGCGGCGGAGTCGAGGGTGGCGATGATTTGGGCTGCGGGGGCTTCGAGCTCGGGTGGGAGTTCGAGGGCGTGGGACTCGTGGCAGACGATGTTTTCGGTGACGCGGAATTTGTTTTCAGCGAGCCAGGAGAGGAGGGCGTCGTAGAGGCCGGGGATGCCGGTGGGGGAGCCGAGGTTTTTCTTGAGAAGCTCGGTGGACATGCCGGTGTGATCGGGGTGGGACTGGTGGTAGTCCTTGACGATGGAGGCGGTCTTTTGGGTGAGGTCTTTCCAGAAGTCGTTGTGGGCGAAGTGCTTATCTCCGATGGTGGCGAGGGTGTTGTCTTTGGTGAGTTTTTTGAGGGCGCTTTTGATCTCGCTGGGTGCGAAGGGGAGGGAGGCGGAGAGTTGGGTGAGGGGGAGGAAGTGGTCGCGCTCGAGGTGGGTGCGGAGGAGGAGGGGGAGGTCGTGGGGGTCGGTGGCGCGCTCGATGAGGAAGTGTTGGCGGAGATCGTCGCGGAAGTGGCGTCGGTCGGGGTGGGGGTCGAGGACGACGGCGCCGCCGAGGGTGGCTTCGCCGGAGACTTCACGGAGGACGAGGTGTTCGCCGACGAGGGTGTGGACGGGGTGGTCGAAGCGGAGTTGGGCGAAGCCGGTGGCCCCGGGTGCGATGGCGGATCCTTCGGCAAGGAGAAGGCGGGCCTGGGAGCGGCCGGAGCCGTGGTGGACGTAGATGAGGTGGGCGTTTTTGAGCGGGCGCATGGTGCCCTTTTGTCCGGGGATGGGGCGGGTGGCACGGGTGATCTCGACGTCGATTTCAGTGGAGGGTTCGCCGGGGGAACCGCCGACGAGGAGGTGGCCACGGGAGATGCCTTTTTTGCCTTTGGAGGAAAGGGGGAGGTCGGGGAGGTTGAGCGCGGTGCGCATGCCGGGCTTGGCTTCGTCGAGGGAAGAGGAGTGATTTTGGATGGAGCGGATGTGAGCGTTGAGGCCGGAGGGGTAGGTGGTGAGTTTGTCTCCGGTCTTGAGGGTGCCGCTGGTGAGGGTGCCGGTGACGACGGTGCCGACGCCCTTGGGGGAGAAGGCGCGGTCGACGGCGAGTCGGGGCTGGCCGAAGTCGCGGGGCTGGGGGGTGTTCCAGAGGATATCGGTGATGGTTTGTTTGAGCTCGTCCATGCCGAGGCCGGTGGGGGCGGAGACGGGGACGATGGGAGCGTCCTGGAGGGCGGTGCCCTTGAGGTCATCGGCGAGCATTTCGCGGACGAAGTCGATGTCATCGCAGAGGTCAGCCTTGGTGAGGGCGATGACGAAGTTGTTGATGCCGAGGTAGGAGAGGATCTGGAGGTGTTCCTCGGATTGGGGCATCCAGGAGTCATCGGCGGCGACGATGAAGATGGCGAGGTCGATGGCGCCGACTCCGGCGACCATGTTGTTGATAAAGTCGGCGTGGCCGGGGACGTCGACGACTCCGATCTCGAAGGTGTCATTTCCCGGAGGGGTGGGGAGGGAGAAGTGGGCGAAGCCGAGCTCGATGGTGACGCCGCGTTCCTGTTCCTCGGGGAGGCGGTCGGGATTGGTGCCGGTGAGGGTGTGGACGAGGGTGGATTTGCCGTGGTCGATGTGGCCGGCGGTGCCGATGATGTAGTGGCGGGGCATCTTCTGGGGGAAATACGAAATTCTGGACGGGGGAGCTTTAAACGGGGGAAACCTATTAAACGATGCCGGCGATGCGGCCTTTCTCAAAATCGTAGGGAGTCATTTCGAGTTTCACCCTGGTGCCGGCGGTGAGAGCGTCCTTTTGAGCGTTGAGGGATTTGGCAGGATGCCCGATGATTTCCTTACCGTTGGGGAGGCGGACGCGGAAGGCGCGGTCGCTGAGGGTGGAGAGGATTTCTCCGGTGGTGGTGATGGGCTCGGTGGGCATGGGCAGACGATGACGGATAGGCGCAAAATGTGAAGTCGTGAGGTGAAACCGGATTTTACTACTGAGGGTCAACGGGTTGTGTGACACCTTGATTTTGCTGATTTTTCCCGTGGTTTGGGGAGTTGGAGGCTGTGGTCAGGTTTCTGTTTGACCGGAGGGGGAAAAAATCTTCAAGGTTAGGACTGACGATTTGTCTGCGAGGACATTTTTTAACAACAACGCATATGAAACACAGACTGATATTGATGGGTGCGCTGGGTGCAACGGCACTGGCGGCACAGGGGGCTTCGATTGGAATTAATCTCGGATCGGGGCGGACCGATGCCTCTCTGGGGGCCGGAGACGTGGCTGGAGTGGTCCCGCAGGGCAACTGGAATAACGCGGCGGGTAACAATGGGTCACTGGCTGTTCTTAATACCGACGCGGGAACTGCCAGCGGAGCCAGTGTGACTTGGGCAACGGATGAGCAATGGAGTGTGGGAACGGGCCCTGCTGATGCAAATGGAACGCTTCTCAATGGTTTTGTTTCCGAGAATAACAATGACGGTTCCCAGATTTCGATCACGGGGATTCCTTTCACGGTTTATGATCTCTACGTTTATGTGAGCCACGACCGAGCGGGTGAGGACGTGATTTTGGGTGAGACCAACAATCTCTTTGCCGACTTTACGGCGATCGAGAGCGATACGGATATTACCTCGCCAGTGAGCTTTGTGCAGCAGACGACCTCCGGGACAGGCAGCGGAAACTTTGTGGTCTTTTCGGGCCTCACCGCAGCCAATCTGGAGCTGACGATGGGCGCGATTGATGCAAACAGTCCGGGTGGAACGATCGATCGTAACGCGATCGCGGCTGTCCAGATTGTGCAGGTGCCCGAGCCTTCAAGCAGTGTGTTGGCGGCATTGGCCGCATTGGGCTTGATTGGCCGCCGCCGCCGTTAGTCGACCCGACCTATCCGGGTTTGTCCCGGATAAATGATTTCAACGGTCGCAGGTGGTCATCGCTTGCGACCGTTTTTTCTCTGCAATTTACCCTGATCCGAGAACCTACGCATCAACTTTAAACGACTATGAAACGAGACACTTTTTTTGTCGCTGCCATTATAGGTGGCGTCTTTTCCTTCCAATTAAATGCTCAGCAAATTGGGATTAACCTTGGGTCGAACCGTGCTGACTCAGCGCTGGATCCCACCGACTCTGCAGGAGCGGTTCCCCAAGAGAACTGGAACAACACCGGAGGTGCCAATGGCGGCCCTTTGGCTTTGGTGGATAGCCTGGGTGATGCGACGACTGCGGAAGTGACGTGGGCAACTGACGAGGAATGGAGCGTCGGGGGCACCCCGGCGGATGCCAATGGCAAGCTGCTCAACGGGTTTGTATCGGAGAACAATAATGATGGCTCCCAAATCACCATTACGGGAATCCCATTTCAGCTCTACGATCTTTATGTGTATGTGAGCCACGACCGAGCGAATGAGGATGTTATTTTGGGGGAGACGAACGGGTTGTTTGCGGATTTTACTGCGATCGAGAATGATACCGACATCACGGCTGCGGTGACTTTTGAAGAGCAGGCGGTTTCCGGTGAGGGGACGGGTAACTACGTTCTCTTTACCGGGCTTACAGCAACGGATATTGAAGTGGTGCTGTCTGCGATCGATACCAACAATCCGGCGGGATCGATTGATCGCAACGCGATTTCCGGGATTCAGATTGTCAACGTTTCCTTGGACGATCTCGATAGTGACGGGTTGATTGACGCGTGGGAGATTAATTTCGGGTTGGATCCGACTGACGATGGTTCGGTTGATCCCAACAATGGTCCTGATGGTGATCCTGATGGTGATAGTTCTTCAAACCTAGAGGAGCAAACCCGGGCGACCGATCCGACCAAAAATGATACCGATGGTGATACCATCTGGGATGGCTATGAAACTGGCGATGGAAATTGGGTGAGCGCGACGGAGACCGGGACGGATCCGCTGAAAAAGGATTCGGATGGAGACACGCTGAATGACAATGTGGAGGACAACGGCGGGGTGCTGGTGGATGCGGCGACGATGACGGGAACGAATCCCAACAAGGCGGATACCGATGAGGATGGTCTGCGGGACGATTGGGAGATCATTAATATGTTTGACCCTTTTGATGATGGATCTACGGATGTTAATAATGGTCCTACTGGTGATCCGGACAGCGATGATCTCGATAATGCGGGTGAGCAGACTGCGGGAACCGATCCGCGCGATGACGATACCGATGACGATACCCTGTTGGACGGGGTTGAGACGAATGACGGAAATTATGTCGATGCGACGGCGACGGGAACCGACCCACTGGATGCCGATAGTGACGGCGATACGTTGGGCGACGGGGTGGAGGACAACACGGGGACGTTGGTTGATGAGACGATGACGGGGACCAATCCCAATCTTGCGGATACGGATGGGGATTATTTGAGGGATGACTGGGAAATTGCCCACTCCCTTGATCCGTCTGATCCGTCGGACAATGTGCCATCCCAAGGGGGGATTGGGCTTAACTTAGGTTCGAACCGTGCGGATGCGGCGTTGCTGGCTACGGATGTGACGGGAGCCTTTCCGCAGGCGAACTGGAACAATCTGGGTGGTTCCAGCGGTGGGCCGCTGGTACTTTTGGATGATACCGGATCGGATGTGGGAGCGAGTGTCACCTGGCAGATGGATGAGGAATGGAGCGCAACGGGGCCGGCGGCCGATGCCAACGGGACTCTGATGACCGGTTGGTTTTCAGCAAATAACGGGGGGGCCAGCAATACGATCGACATCACGAACATTCCTTATGGGTCTTATGATGTGGTGTTTTATTACAATCACGATCGCGGTGGGGAGATCACCGAGGTGAGTGAGGCGAACAATGCGTTCCCGGTTGTTTCCCTGCGGGAGCGGAATCCTGACATTTTGGCGGCACTTTCATTCCAGCAGCAAGTTGACAGCACGTTTGATGTGGCGAATGCCCGGGGTGATTTTCATGTGATCTCGGGGCTGAGCAGTCCGACGCTCAATTTGCTGGTCAATGCGGGCACCAATGACCGGGGTCCTCTGACGGGGATCCAGTTGGTGAACCGTGGCGGTGGTGGCGGTCTGAGCATTACCGAGATCGCGGTGGATGCGGGGGACGGAACGGTGGCTCTGACATGGGCGTCATCGCCGGGGCGGACCTATTCGATCGATACGAGTCTTGATTTGGCCGAGGGGAGTTGGCTGGAGGTGGTGGACAATGTTTCCTCGGCGGGAACTTCGACCACGGAGTCGATCAGCGGAATTGATTTTGGAACGGACCGGAAGAGGTTTTTCCGGGTTCGTCAGGTCTCCAACGCCCAATAACAAACCGTGGCCAGTTCCCGAATTCATCGAAGGGGCAGTGAGACAGCAGTGGCGATCACGATGGTGGTCGCTGCTTTGTCATGGTGTGCTGCTGACGAGGTGAGGTCCTTGCCTCAGAGGGATTCCTCTGCTGTCGGTGTTCCGCTTTTTTCCCCGATCGATCCGGGGACGAGCGGAGTGGATGTCACCAACGAGTTGATGGAATCCCATCCGATGGCGCGGCTCTACTACAGCGGTTTTGCTTGTGGTGGGGTGGTGATGGAGGATTTCAATGGGGATGGGAGAAGGGATTTGTTCTTCACGGGTGGAGCGGGGGAGAATCGGTTGTTCTTGCAAGAGGAAGCTGCCTTTGAATTCCGTGAGGTGACGAAGGAGGCGGGTGTGGGTGGTGGTGAGCGGTGGTCATCGGGTGCGGTGGCGGCGGATATCGACGGTGATGCGGATATGGATTTGGTGGTGTGCAATTATGACGAGCCGCCGTTTCTTTTTATTAACGACGGGAGCGGCGTCTTTGTGGATCGTGCGAGGGAGTGCGGGATCACCCAGATAGATCCATACATGATGCCGACGGTCAGTGATTATGACCGAGATGGTGATTTGGATTTGTTTTTGGTTTCGAATCAACTGTATCGGGAAGGAGGACGTCCAGCGCAGCCGCCCTTTGAAACCGGTCCTGACGGGAGGCCGAGGGTGAAGAAGGAATTTGAGCGTTTCTATGCCCTGAAGCCGAAGGTGGGGGGGGGTTACAGTATGGATGTGACGGGGCGTCCCGACCTTTTGTTGAGGAATGATTCGGGAGGGGAAGGGTTGCCGAAGTTTACCGATGTGACGGTAGGGGCCGGAGTGGGGAAGAAGGGATTTGGTCTGAGTGCGACGTGGTGGGATTTTAACAATGATGGCTGGCCGGATCTTCATGTGGGGAATGATTTCAGTGAGCCGGACCGGCTGTATTTTAATCGGGGAGACGGGACCTTTGTGGATATTGCCTCGCAGGCGTTTCCGCACTCGGCCTGGTTCTCGATGGGAGCGGACACGGCGGATGTGAACGGGGATGGTTTTGAGGATTTGTTCTGTGCGGATATGGCCTTTACGACGCACTACAAGCAGAAGGTGGGGATGGGCCAGATGGGGGCGAAGCAGGCACTTCTTGAGTCGATTCAACCACTTCAGGTGATGCGTAATCACTTGTTTTTGAACACGGGTCAGGGGCCGTTTCGGGAAGCCGCCCAATTGGCGGGGATTGCCAAGACGGATTGGACCTGGGGGGTGAAGTTTCAGGATCTGGATCTGGATGGGCGGAAAGACCTCTTTGTTGCCAATGGTGCGATTCGTTCGTTCAACCATTCCGACCATGATGCCGATACGAATTCGCGAGTGGGCAAAACGGTGTGGGATTTGTGGAAGGATACGCCGCCGAGGCCGGAGGCGAATTTGGCGTTCCGGAATCTGGGGGACATCAAATTTGAGAACACAGCGAAGGAATGGGGGCTTGATCATACGGGTGTGAATCACGGGATCGCCTGTGGGGATTTGGATGGTGATGGCGATCCTGATTTGGTGGTGACGGGGATCAATGAGCCGGTGAAGATTTACCGGAACAACAGCATCTCGGCGTTGCTCACGGTGAGCTTGAAGGGCAGAGGGCTGAATGCGTCCGGTGTGGGAGCGGTGGTGAAGCTGGAGGGTGAAGGTGGGGAAACGCAGTCATCGATCATGCGCCCCGGGAATGGTTATTTGACGACTTCACCGAATGAACTGATTTTTGGGTTGGGCGGGGGAATGAAGCCGGTTCGGTTGGTGGTCGATTGGCCGAATGGGACGACTCAAACGGTGGAGGGCCCGGAGGCCGGCAAGCGCTATGTGATTGAGGAGAATGGTCAGGGGAAGGTGGCGGAGAAGAAGCTGGTGCCGATTTTTGGGGCGCCCGCACTTTTTGGGGAGATTGTGCACCGGGAGGCGATTGTGGATGACTTTGCAAAGCAGCCTTTGTTGCCCCACAAGTTATCGCAGTTGGGGAAAGCCCACAGTTGGGCGGATGTGGACGGTGACGGTGATCTTGATCTTTATCATGGGGGCGGGAGCGGGTATCCCGGTGGGCTTTACCTGAATGAAGGTCGGGGAAAATTCGTACTTTCGGAGCAGGCGGAGTTGTTAAAGGACCGGATGAGGGAGGATGCGGCGTCGGCGTTCTTTGATGCGGATGGAGACGGGGACTCCGATCTTTATGTCGCGAGCGGGAGTTATGAGGATGCGATGGGGGCGGAGGACTTGCGGGATCGGCTTTATCTTAATGATGGGAAGGGGAATTTGGTTGCCGCGGTTCTTCCCGATCTTCGTGATGTTGGTTCCTGTGTGGTGCCCTCGGACGTCGATGGTGATGGGGACCTTGATTTGTTTGTGGGGAGTCGGGTGATTCCGGGGGAGTATCCGCTTCCAGCGACGAGTCGGCTTCTTGTGAACGAGTCGGCAAATGGAGAGGTGCGTTTCGTGGAGCGGACGGGAATTTTTGAGGAGGTGGGGATCGTGACGGATGCGATCTGGGTTGATGTGGATGGTGACGAGGATGAGGATCTTTTGGTGAGCCAGGAGTGGGGAGCGGTTCTTTTGTTTCGCAATGAATCGGGGAAGCTGACCAAGGAGGAGACGGGATCGGGTCTTGGTTGGTGGACGCGGCTTGAGGCCGCTGATGTGGATGGCGATGGTGATGTGGATGTGGCGGTGGGAAATTTCGGGTTGAACACGAAGTATCATGCGAACAAGGAGCATCCGGCGTTGATCTACTACGGGGATTTGATTGGAGGAGGGAGTCCGCAGATCATTGAGGCGGAGTATGAAAATGACGTTCTCTTTCCGGTGCGCGGGAAGAGTTGTTCAACGGCGGCGATGCCCCAGTTGGCGAACAAGTTTAAGACCTTCCATGCCTTTGCGGGGTCGGCGCTCGATGAGATTTATCCGAAGCAGGGGATCGATTCGGCCCGGAAGTTTACGTGCGATACTTTGGAATCGGGGTTGCTGATCAACGATGGGGCAGGAGTGTTTTCTTTTAAGGCTTTCCCACGGGAGGTGCAGATTGCGCCGGTGCAGGGGTTCGTGTTTTCGGATCTGAATGGCGATGGTCATGTGGATCTTCTGGTGGCGCAGAATTTTTTGAATCCGCAATTTGAAACGGGGCCCTATGGTGGGGGCACGGGGGTGATGCTTGCCGGTGATGGTCGGGGAGGTTTTTCTCCGGTTCATCCAACAGAAAGCGGTGTCCTTCTGAGGGGAGATCCCCGGGGATTGGAGCTAGAGGATGTCGATGGCGATGGTCTTCCGGATTTGGTCTGCCCCCTCAACAATGGTCCATTGGTTTGGCAACGGAGGAATCCGTAATTTTTTTCTTATGAAGTTTTTTCCTCTATTTAGTGCCGCCCTGGTTTTGTCGGTCTTCCCGCCCGTTTTTGCCGGATCCATCGGGGTCAACTTTGGGAGTGGTCGCGGAGACGCGAGCATCCCGTCGGCGAGTGTGGCCGGGTTGGTGGCCCAAGCGAACTGGAACAACGCTTCGGGAAGTGACGGGACTTTGAATAACCTGGACAACGAGACAGGGAGTAACAGCGGTGCATCGGTGACGTGGGCGACCGATGAGGAGTGGAGTGTTGGCGGAACGCCGGCGGATGCCAACGGTACTCTGTTGAATGGTTTTGTTTCGGAGAATAACGATGGGACCGATTCGACGATTACGTTTACGGGGATTCCTTATGTTAGTTACGATCTTTACGTTTACATGAGTCACGATCGGGCGTCGGAGGATGTTGATATTTCGGGGCCCTTTCCGACGTTTCGACTGCACGAGGACGATACGAATATTTCCGCACCGGTGACGTTCAACCAGCAAAGTGAAAGTGCGAATCCCAATGCATCCAATATGGGGAATTACGCGCTTTTTCCGGGTCTGAGTGGATCGACATTGGCGTTGACCCTTTCACCGACCGGGGCTGCCGGAAGTCTGGATCGGAATGCCATTTCGGGAATTCAGATTGTGGAGACGACGGTGGTTGAAGGTCTTCCCGAAATTGAGACGTCTCCTGCCACTTCGGTGACGAGTAATGGAGGGATTGCGAACGGCAATTTGGTCGATAACGGCGATGGGGCTGATGAGGCGGCGATCACCGTTTACTGGGGGACGAGCGATGGGGGGACCGATGCGGGGTTGTGGGCGAACAGTGCCGGAGGAGGGACGCGGACGTCGCCCGGGGTGTTCGCGGTATCCTTGTCTGGGCTTGTTCCCAATACGACCTACCATTACCGGGCCTTTGCCAGTAACAGTGAGGGAGACGCGTGGGCTTCTGCGTCTGAATCGTTTACGACTCCAGCCGAGCTTCCAACGGTGGTGAACCTTACAGCAGGTGATGTTTCCGGCACATCAGCGACGCTCGGAGGTGAGGTGACTTCGACCGGGGGGGACACGACGACATTGGTGATTTTTTACGGGGACAATGACGGGGGGACAGGAGCGTGGGATTCGCAATTGGATTTGGGAGTTCAAAGTGGTCCGGCAACGGGAGGGATATCCGGGTTGGCATCGGGGACGACTTATTACTTCCGGGCGGCGGCTACGAATTCGGCAGGCACGACATGGGCGACCAGCCCGGAGAGTTTCACCACTACTGCGGTAACGCTTCCGAACGTGACCACGCTGGCGGCGACGGGGGTGAATGGAACTTTTGCGACCTTGAATGGCGAGGTCACGGGAACGGGAGGAGACGAGCCTGAGGCCACCTTTTACTATGGGACGACTGATGGGGGGACGGATGTCGGGAGCTGGCAATTTACGGCAACGGCGGGGTCGCAGTCGGGTTCCTTTTCCAGACTTCTCGGGAATCTCCAACCGAGTACCACATACTTCTTCAGGGCGCGGGTTCAGAATGCGGCGGGTTCGATGTGGGGGGCGACGACCTTGAGTTTCACCACGCCTGTCTTTGCGCCGCCCACGGTGGTGATCAATGAAATCCACTTTGATGAGGATGATAAGACGGTTCGGGCCGAGTTTATCGAACTCCATAATCCGAGTGACACTCCGGTGAATCTCGCGGGTTATCAATTCACGAGCGGGATTGATTTTACTTTTCCATCGGGGACGATCCTCAGTGATGGAGCCTATTTGGTGGTGGCAGAGGATCCGGCGACGATGGATTCGCATTTTGGATACTCCGGGGCGTTGGGGCCTTTTGAAAATGGCACGACCTTGAAGAATTCGGGGGAGACGATCACTTTGAGCGACCCCAGTGGAAACGTGGTCGACCGCGTTGACTACAAATTGGGGTTTCCGTGGCCTACGGTGGGGGATGAAGTTGGGACGCCGCTTGCGAGTCCTTCGATTGAGTTGATCAACCCGTTTCTGGACAATGATCTTGGAGGGAGTTGGCGTTCGTCAGGTTCTCCGGTGTCCAATTCAGGAGAAGGTGGTGGGCCGGTGACTTTGGTAACTCCGGGGTCGGGGTGGAGGTATCGTAAGGGGACATCTTTTCCCGTAGCCGACGGATCAGGAAATGAGTGGGCTGACAATGGTTATGATGACAGCGCCGACGGGGAGTGGCTCGATGGGACGGCTGTCTTTGGCTATGGCGACGGTGATGACACCACGGTGCTCAGTGATATGCAGGGAAACTACATTAGTATTTTTCTGCGCCGAGAGTTCACGATTGCCCCGGGTGAAATTCCCAATGCGCTTACGGTGAATTGCTATCATGATGATGGTGCGGTCGTTTATATCAACGGGGTGGAAGTGGAGAGGTTTTCCACCGATAACGGAGCGGTCGGCTTTCCGCCGGCGCAAGGGTTTGCGAATGGTCACGAGCGGGCCTGGTCGACCAGTGTTGTATCGGGAGTAGCATCCTATTTGGTTGAGGGGACGAACGTCATTGCGATTCATGCGATCAATGAGACGAACGGGAGCAGCGACTTTTCGATTGATGCCGAATTGATCACGGTTCCTTCGGGAGGCGGTTCCAACAACGCCCCGACACCGGGGGCTGCGAACTCGACGTTTTCGCTCAACGCGCCGCCGCAAGTTCGACAGGTGAGTCACTTGCCGAAGGAGCCGGTCTCGGGTGAAGAGGTGGTTGTTTCCGCGAAGGTGACTGATCCCGACGGGGTGGCTTCGGTGACGCTGGAATACCAACTGGTGAATCCGGGGGATTATTTTTGTCGATACCTGAAATTTAGCACCAACGGGAACGCCAATCCGGATCCCCGTTTTGAGGATCCTTCGGAGTGGACTTCGCTTCCCATGAGCGATGACGGGAATGGTGGGGATGCGCTGGCATCGGATTCGATTTACTCGGTGACCCTACCGGCGGCATTGCAAACCCATCGACGGCTCATTCGTTATCGTATTAGCGTGTCAGACACTCCGGGTGCCGGGATCCGAGTGCCCTACGCGGATGATCCCCAGCCAAACTTTGCCTACTTTGTCTATGATGGGACGCCGGATTGGACCGGGGTGATTCGTCCGGGAGACACTGCGGTGACCTATCCAGGTGAGCTTATGTCGAGCATCGCGACCTACTTTTTGCTTAGTAAAAACGAGTGGGTCGATGACTCGCAGTTTGGGGGGTATTCCGGATCCGAGTATTTGTGGCCCGGCACTTTGGTATACGACGGGAAGATCTACGATCACGTTCAGTATCGTCCGCGCGGAGGAGTTCACCGTTATCAGTATGGGAAGAATTTCTGGAAGTTCGATTTTCCACGGGGCCATCGATTTGAGGCCCGGGACCGTAATGGCAAGCGTTACAAGACGGATTGGAACAAGCTGAATTTCTCCTCGATTGTGCAGCAGGTGAATTTCAACCACCGCGGTGAGCAGGGGCTTTTTGAAGGGGTGGGATTCCGGCTGTTCGAACTCGCAGGTGTGCCGGCATGCCAGACCCATTACAACCAGTTCTACGTCATTGATGAGACCAGCGAATCGGGAGCCAACCAGTATGAGGGTGACTACTACGGTCTCTTCCTTTCCATCGAGCAGATGGACGGACAGTATCTTGATCAACACGATCTCCCTGATGGAAACCTTTATAAGATCGAAGGTCATTCGGGGGACTCGAATAACCAAGGGCCGTTTTCGGTGAGTGACCGGTCTGATGTGACGGGATTTATCAGCGGGTATCGCAATAACAATCCGACTGCGCAGTGGTGGCGGGACAATTTCAATCTCGAGAGTTACTACAGCTACCGGACGATTGTGGAGGGGATCCACCACTACGATATTGCGGGAGGGAAAAACTACTTTTACTACCACAATCCGAATACTGACAAATTTCAGGTGCTTCCGTGGGACCTCGATTTGACCTGGGCCAACAACATGTTTGGCAGTGGGAATCACGATTTTTCGAGCAAGGTCGCCCAGAACCCGGCCTTCAACACGGACTATCAAAATCGCGTCCGCGAGATCATGGACCTGCTTTATAATAATGATCAGGCCAACCATTTGATTGAGGAGTCGGTTCGTGATGTTTGGAATCCGGCGGGGCTTTCCCTGGTGGGTGCGGACAGGCGGCTGTGGGACAACAATCCCCGGATCACGACCAAGGATCGTTACTACGATGTTGCTGCGGACAACGAATTCAGCGGGATGATTGATGTGCTCAAAAACTACGTGGGATCGCGCGGGAGTTGGATGACGAGCAACCTGTTGAGTCAGGAGAACGTGATTCCCGATACGCCTGTCATCACTTACAGCGGGGTGGCGGGCTTCCCGGCAAACGGATTGCAGTTCACCTCAAGCACCTACAGTTCCGGCACTTCCTTTGCGGCGATGGAATGGCGGGTGGCCGAGGTCTATAATCCCGATACTGCAAATTATGTTCCGGGTGATCCGTTGATTTACGAGATTGAGAATCCCGCTTCGTCGGGTGTTCTCGGGAGCTTCAACAGTGCCTTCGAGTTTCCGGTGATCGCAGCCCGTCCGGGCAATACCTATCGGGCTCGCGTCCGTCATCAGGACTCAGCGGGTCGTTGGAGTCATTGGTCCGAGCCGGTCGAGTTTGTCGCGGGAACTCCCGACGTCACCTTTTATGCTGCCAATCTCCGCGTTTCGGAAATTCATTATGATCCGGCTCCAGCGACGCCATCCGAAGAGGCGAACGGCTGGAGGGACTCCGACTTTGAATTCATTGAACTCTACAATATCAGCAATCAGGTGATCGACCTCACCGGGTTGCGTTTTACCAAGGGGGTTGATTTTGATTTTCCTGATGGCACCTCCATCGGGCCGAAGGGTTATTTGGTTTTTGTGAAGAATGAAGCCGCCTTTGAGTCCCGCTACGGCACTCTCCTTCCGGTTGTGGGAACCTGGGATGCTTCCGACAATTTGAGCAGTGGTGAAAACCTCAAGTTATCGCTGGGGAACGGGACGGCCGTTATCGAGTTCGTGTATGGTTCCACCTCTCCCTGGCCCACTGAACCTGATGGGACGGGCTTCAGCCTGACCTTGGATCAACCTCTGGCTACCGTGCCGGGGGATCATGCCAATGCGCTTTCGTGGCGGCCGAGCAGACTTTCCGGAGGGAGTCCCGGGACCGATGATCATCTTGATTTCGATGATTGGCTGGTTAGCAGCGGTCTGGGTGCCGGAGCTTCGCCTACCGCCGATCCTGATCGTGACGGTCTCAATAACCTTCTTGAGTTCGCTCTCGCATCCAATCCACTCGTTGCCTCCAGCGGTGATTTGCCCCAAATCGCAACGAGCGAACTGAATATTGGGGGCGGGTCAGGGACCTACCTGACGTTGACCTTCCGTCGTCAAACTGCGGTGAACGGGTTGGGCTATTTTGTCGAAGTTTCCACGGGTTTGGACTCTTGGGATTCGAGTTTGGCTGTGCTCCATAGCCGTCAGGCCCAATTTGACGGATCGACATTGGAAACATGGCGTCTGCCGATGCCGCTTCAAAGCGACTCCAGACGCTTTATGAGGCTGCGGGTGGTGCAGTAGGAGGAGATAGAATAGGATGCACGGAAGGGTATTGGAGAGACATTCATCTTCCCATGCGATTTCTGTTATTTCTCCTCTTAGGTCTCCTTCCGTTAACGGCCCAAATCACCTACGAGGGAACTTCCGGTCCCGGTAAGGGGAAGCACATTGTTTTTGTGGCTTCGGATCACGAATACCGAACCGAGGAAACCTGCCCGGCCCTTGCCCGTATTCTGGCCGAGCACCACGGATTCAAGACCACTGTTTGCTTCGGAGTCGATCAGAAGGGTTTCATCAAGGCCGGTGCTTCCAGGATTGAGGGACTCGAAGCTCTAAAGGATGCCGATCTCATGGTGATCTTTGCCCGTTTTCTTGATCTTCCTGATGAGCAGATGAAGCACATTGCGGATTATATTGATCGGGGCGGCCCGGTAGTGGGGCTGCGGACGTCTTCCCACGCTTTCAAGATCAAGCCGGGAAAGACCTATTCGCACTATGACTTCCAATACGAAGGGGAAGAGTTTGAAAAAGGCTTTGGTCACCAGATTCTCGGAAACACGTGGGTGGGCCACTATGGCAAGAATCACAAGCAGGCGACCCGGATTCAGCTGATTCCCTCCCAGAAGAAAAACCCAATCCTCACAGGTGTTGCGGATAATGCCCTCACGATGGCCGGGGCATACGTCGGGATTCCCGATGACACCTTCACCGTGCTCACCGAGAGTCAGCCGCTCAAGGGAATGACCATCGATTCACCCGCTGATGAAACCAAGCCACCAAGTCCCTCGACCTGGACCCGATATTACACTTCAACATCGGGTAGGAAGGCTCGTGTTTTTCATTCCACCCAAGGCGCCTCTCAGGACATTCTTGATCCCAACTACCGTCGACTCATATTGAATGGCATCTACTGGGCGGTGGGGATGGAGGGGGAGATCAAGGCGGACTCAAAGATCGACTTCGTCGGCGCTTACCAACCTTCCCGGTTTAGTTTCGGAGGTGAGGTCAAGGGTGTGAAGCCGTCGGACCTGGCGGACATCAACTCGCCGATAATGCCCAAAAATGAGGCCAACAAGAATCACGGCAGTGCCAACAAGACCGATGGTCGAAACAAAGAATCCGCCATCGAGGCTCCCGGGAAAGACCCCGGACTTGCGAAATACTACATCAATTTCAAGACTTCTCCCCGAGCGGAGAGAGCTGAGCCTGTTGCCACGACACTTCCGCTTCAGCTGAGAAAAGGCGATCGCATCGCCTTTATCGGCAACCTCCTTCTGGATGCCGAACGTCGCCACGGTCATCTCGAAACTCTCCTTCATCATCATCATCCGGATCATCAGCTCACCATTCGGAACCTTGCGTGGCCGGCTGATGAGGTCGACCTCATGCCGCGTCCTGATAATTTTGGCGATCTTGATCAGCATCTGACTTATTTTAAGGCGGACGTCATTTTTGCGGCCTTTGGCGCCAATGAATCCTTCGGTGGTTCCGACGGACTTTCGTCTTTCAAAGAGCGGCTTGATCGATTCCTCACCCATCTCAAGACGCAGGCCTACAATGGTGAGGCGGCGGCCCGAATCGTGCTCATCTCTCCAGTCGCCAACGAGGAAGAAGCAGGGGAGCGCAACAACGCCAACCTTCGGCTCTATTCCAACGCCTTGGCCGAGGCGGCCAAAAATCACGGGATCGGTTTCGTTGATGTCATGGACAAACTTCCCACGATCTACATCAGCAAATTACGTCCAAACACCAGTGATGGATATCAGCTCAACGCCCAGGGTCATGCCGTTTTCGCCGGGGCCACGATGAAGGCGCTCTTCGGACAGGACCCTTCGGTGATCAACGAAGATCTTCGCAAGCTTGTTGTCGATAAAGCGACCCAGTTTTTTTACCGCTACCGCCCGCTCAACACGTTTTACTACACGGGTGCCCGGAACAAATCGTATGGCTATCTCGATTTTCTCCCTGCGATGCGAAACTTCGACATGATGGTGGCCAATCGCGATAACGCGATTCACGCGACGGCTTCCACAGGCAAGCTCGTTCAGCCGGATGACTCGAATCTTCCCAAGCTTGACGACGTCCTCCTTTCCCGTGGGGCGAACAAGTTCCTTTCCGTCGCCGACGAGCAGGCGGCCTTCAAGGTCGATCCCCGTTTTGAGGTCAACTGCTTCGCCTCCGAGGAAGACTTTCCCGAAATGGCCTGTCCGATCCAGATGCGCTGGGACAAGCACGGTCGACTTTGGGTGTCGACTTCTGTCACCTACCCGCACGTTTATCCCGGGCAAAAGCCGCAGGATAAAATCATCATTCTTGAGGACACCGATCAGGATGGTAAAGCCGACACGTGCACCACTTGGGCCGATGATCTCCACATTCCCCTCTCCTTCGTGCTTGATGGAAATGGCGGTGTCTATTGCTCCGAAGAACCCCATCTCACCCACCTGACCGACCGTGATGGTGACGGAAAAATGGACCACCGGGAAATCCTCTTCACCGGGTTCGGTTGTGAGGACTCCCACCACGCGCTCCACGATTTCACCTGGACTCCCGGTGGCGATCTTCTCTTTCGTGAATCGATCTTCCACAACACCCAAGTGGAGACCGCCTACGGCCCCATCCGCGCGAAGAACTCCTCGTGGTTTCTTTATCACCCTTCGTCGAAAAAGCTGACTGCCTTTGGTGCCTATCCCAATACCAACCCTTGGGGAGTCACCTTTGACAAATGGGGGAACCACGTGGCCTCGCACCCGGTCTTCGCCTCTACCTTTCATGCCACCAATCCCGTCTATCCGGCGCAGCACTCTGCGGTTGGGAAAGACTTCCAAGCCTACTCCGGCACCTGCGGACACGACTTTGTTGATCACGAATTCTGGCCCGAGGAAATGCAAGGGGGCTTTATCAAGGCGCGATACAAGCCCACCAATAAAATCGAATTCCACACCTGGACCGAGAAGGAAGATCACTTTGCGGAGGAGTTTCAATTTGATCTGATCTTTTCCACCAACCTGTCCTTCATTCCCGTCGATCTCCACTTTGGGCCCCGCGGCGATCTCTACATCTGCGACTGGTACAACCCCGTCAAAGGTCACGCCCAGTATTCCCTCCGCGACCCCCGTCGTGATCGGAAAGCAGGTCGCATTTGGCGTGTCATTCCGAAAGGGGCCAAACTCCCGCCAGCACCAAAAATCGCCGGAGCTTCCATCACCGAACTCCTCGAACACCTCAAGTCTCCGAACTACCGCACCCGGTACTTTGCCAAGCGTGAGCTCCGCACGAAGGACAAAGAAGCAGTTCTTACCGCTGTCTCAAACTATCTCCAAAATTATTCGGGATTGCATGATACCTCACTCATGCTTCTGGAAGCCCTTTGGGTGCAACAAGCTTTTGATTCGGCGGACCCTGCTTTTCTTGGTCGCCTACTCAATGAAGATGACCCTTTGGTTGCTGCTTCTGCCTTTGGAGTTATGCGCTTTTCGAAAACACCATCGATGCTTGTAAGGAGCTTCCTGAATCGTGGAGCGAGCCACCCTTCCCAGCACGTCCGCCGAGAGGCGGTTCTTTGCGCCAGCTATCTTGGCTCCAAAGAAACTGTGGAAGCCATCTCCCCCGTTCTCGATCTCCCGGCTGGCCCGCACCTTTCCTACGCGATCACTACGGCTTTCAACTCCGCCGCCCTCAAGCCCTACTGGCTCCCCGGCACCGCCGAGAAACTCAAGCGCTTCGCCCCCAAGGCTACCGAAAAGAAAGACCGACGCTCCAAGGAGCAGCGCAAATTCGACAGCCAAAAGAATCTCGCCACCATCCAGATTGGCACCATTCCCGAGCGCCTTCTGTTTACAAAGACCAAGCTTTCGGCAACGCCCGGTCAGCCTTTGAGGCTCATCTTCTCAAATCCCGACGCCACCGAGCACAACCTACTGATTCTCGCAAAAGATACCCCGATACAGGAAATCGGAGAAGCGGCCAATCTGATGGCCGCCGATCCCGAAGCAGCGAAGAAGCACTATATCCCCGATGACAAGCGCATCCTTCACGCTACCAAAATGCTCAAGCAAGGTCAGTCGCAAACCCTGCGCTTCAACGCGCCCAGCGAGCCCGGCACCTATCCCTATCTCTGCACCTTCCCCGGTCACTGGATCATCATGAAGGGCGAGCTCATTGTGAAGTAATCAGGTTTGGAAATTGGGCCGCGACTCCTCCCGCCCTTCATTGCAACGGATTAAGTTTGCGAAAGTTGTGGTGTGGAGCCCGAGTCTGGGTTAGGGCCTTGAGTCGGCTTGTGCCTCCATTGGTTTCTTTGACTGATGTTTCACTGCACGAGCCATTTTATTACGATGAAAATGTATGTAGGCAACATGTCGTTCGATACGACTAAAGCAGAACTCGAGTCTTTCTTTTCCCAGTATGGTACGGTGACCGATGTTCACGTTCCTGAAGACCGGGAGACCGGGCGTCCACGTGGCTTCGCCTTCGTGACGATGGACTCCAAGTCCGCGATGGTAGACGCCATCAAAGGTGCCGACGGCCAGGACCTGGACGGACGTAACCTCAAGGTGAACGAAGCCAAGCCACGCGAAGAGCGCGGTGGTGGTGGCGGTCGCTACTAATTCCGCTTCAACGGATTTTTTCAAAAGGCGAAGCGCTTCACGGTGCTTTGCCTTTTTTATTGTTTACGAAGAGGCGGATGGGTGGGGATAGAGTTCTTCCCTCGTGATTTCCTTGAGGCTAAAGCGACGAAAAGCCTCTCCGCCGACATCCCGCCATCCGGAGGGCCAACCTCCGTCCTTGTTGAGAACTTCATCAGGATTCAATCCGGGTGCGATGTAGGCCATGGCAAACCAGCCCTGTAAAAATTCGTCATGGCTCAGATCGCGAATGTTGGCCCGCTGACTGAGGATCAAGTGGAGCCTGACGTGAGCCTCCTGGGAAGACTTCGGGATGGGGGAGCCCTCCTGCGTGTCTTCCTGTGACCGTGTCGTCATGTGCTCGTGGGATTGGAGAATTTTGCCGAAAGAGGGGAAATTGAACTTGGGGAATTTCATGCTTTCGTTGGGTGAAGTTTGACCGGAGGCGACTTCATCACCTTGGAAATGAAGGGGGAGGTCATGGCGCGGAGGAGGGCGCTGTAGTCGAGCTGAAAGGAGACTTCGGTTCCGGGCTTGATGGCCCCGCGTTCTTTGCTCACGTCCAGAACGAGGTGATCACTGCTTGCCGCCAGGATAGGGAGACCGGAAGGGGGAAGGAGTCCGTCGGGGTCGATATCCTGTCGTCCGACTGCGAGAATGGCCTGGGAGATGGTGCCTTGATCATTGTTTGTGACCACTTTGCCAAAGGCGGATTGTGCGATCGTTCCCCAGGGCTTTGTGGGTTTGTTTTTCAACTCGATCACTTCTGCGACCAAGGTGATGGCATCGGAGTGCAGGCCATTGATGGCTTTTCGGTGAAGTGGTTCACAGCCCAGAAGCATGGCTTCGCCCAGACGCAAATTGTTGATGCGGCCGGTATTTGCACCGCCCAATGCCCAATCAAGATTGGCGGAATTTCCTCCGGAAACGGTGTTCACGATGGGGCCAAAGGTGGCATCGATCGAGTCCGCGAGCGCGGAGAGTTTTGCCATGTTATTCCGGTCCGGGGAGACCCCGCTGCGGCACGCAAGGTTCGTCCCGATCCCCATGAAGAGAATGTTTGGAAGCTGAAGCACGGCGCGCACTGTCTTTTCCAACATGGAGGGCATGATGCCTTCGCGAAGGTCGCCAAGCTCCACCATGAGCACGATCCCGTGGATACAGCGGGCCTTTTCAGCGGCCTCCGAGAGTTTGCGGATGATGGTGATTTCGGTATTTAAACTGACATTTGAGACCGCCACGACCTGATCCACCTGACTCAACATCGGGGTACGGATGAGCGTCATGGAGGCATTGATCTGAGCGGAGCGCATGCGGCTCATGTTCTCGACCCGGGAATCACCCAAGCCGGTCACGCCTGCTTTGAGCCATGCTCTGGCAATCGCGGGAAGGCCCAGAGTTGCCTTGGTCACGCCGGTGACAGAGATGCCTTTGTCTCCGAGACGGGTGACGAGGGTCCGGGCATTGTGGGTGATCTTGTCGAGATCGATCTCCAGGCGCGGTGAAGGTGTTTGGTCTAGTTTGATGACTTTCCTCCGATCTGTGGGAAAGCGGAGAGGACCATCTCTACCAGTCGATCGGGTGATCGGGTCAGGGCGTCGCTGACGGGGATGCCAAACTGCTCCTCGTATTCCGCGATGGAAGTGGAGACTTCGGCATCCGTCATGCCCTCGTGATTGAGGGTAAGGCCGATGACTTTCGTTTGTGCAAAGGTCTCTATGAGGTTGATCTCAGTGGCCGGATCAGGCATCGCCATGAGCTCGAAGTCACAGCGATGTGTTCTTTTGGGAGCGTGCTGGAGCACGACGCCCTGGGGGCAACTGCCGCGGATGATGAAGCTGGAGGTGGAGTAGGCGGGGTGACTCAGGGAGCCCTGCCCCTCAATCAGGATCACGTCAGGATCCTCGTTTTCAAAGGCTTCGACAATGGTGGCTTCCAGTTCCCCTGCGCAGAACTGGGAGGGTACCGCATCAAGTGCGAGGCCGTAGCGCGCGCCTTGAATTAAGCCGGTCTGACCGGTGCCAATCATGACGGCTTTAATCCCGCGCTCGTTAAGGGCGCGGGTGAGGACGGTGGCGGTGGTGCGTTTTCCGATGGCACAGTCGGTGCCCAGAACGGCGATGCGCGGGCAGGTGACATTGGCGATGCGACCGCTAAAAACCCTGAGATGTTTCTTGTCACGAGGGCGTCGCACATCGCGAATGACGACTCCGGAATCGGCTGCGGCTTCTACGAATTCCGGGTCATCGTTGAGGAATTCATGAAGGCCGTTTACGATATTCATGCCATACCTGATGGCTCTAATGATCAGTGTTCTCTCGTCAGGCGAAAGCATGCCGCTGGCCGGAGCGATTCCGAAGATGAAGTAGTCGGGGATGCATCCGGCGTCCGAGAGGGCCTGGTCCAGGCTCCGGAAGATCGGGATTCCGTTCGGCTGATCGTCGAGAATTTTACCGGCGTCCTGACCGGCCTTTTTACTATCGATGATTGAAAGGATCTCGTACTTCTCCGAATGACGAACGAGGCCGTTGGCGGTTTTTCCATCGATTTCTCCAAAGTGACCCTCGCAGTAGACGATTGCTGTTTCCGAATGGGTTGAAGCGAGGATTGCTTTTTCGGCGTCCCCACTTTGGACTGTCACGGGACTTCGAAAGTCGTCTGAAAAGATCGACCCGACGGGGGATTGGTTTGTTTTAGGCATAGGCACTCCTCGAGCTAGGCTCGGAGGAGGCGACGGGATCGTGTCGGCCGGAAGTGGCCAAGAGTCAACGGGAGGTCCCACCCAAGATGAACTGGTAAGACGGTCTTTTACCACAGTTCCGTGGCATGGATAGGAATAACTTTTTTGCTCTTCCGCTCGAACACTCTGGAGATCAGCCCCCTAATGCCGCCCGTGTCCGTGCTACGAGAGAGGTGTCTTTTTTCCCCGAACCCTGAAGCCAGAACACACTCGCGGCCAGGAACCGATCCCGCATGCCGGGAGAGATGCTGTGGTAATCTTCGAGCACAGCGGAGCTGAACTTGTAGTCATGGGATCCGGTGCCCTTGAGGTAGATGAGGCGTTGAGCCTCCTGCATGAAGGGTTTGGGGTCTTTGGTTGATTTGAGGTAGGCGAGGGCTTTGCGAGCGGCGAGCTCTTTGTTGCCGCTGATTTCGGCGAAGATTTCCTCGATCCCGGGGACTCCTTCGACGGGCTCGAAGTTGTCGATGGCTACGCCATTTTTGATGCCGGCGCGGTCGCGGAACATCGTGAGGAAGGCGGCATTTTGGAGAAGGAGGAATTTGCGGGTGTCATCATTGAAGGTGTGTTGATGGGCATAGTGGAGGGCGTTGGTGGTGGTGCTGGCGTGGAGGGAAATGATGCCCGGCTGGCGCATGAGCATTTCCGAGGCATGCTGGAAGAGTCCGTCCCAGATTGATTGGGGGGAGACTTTTCGGTTGAGGAGATCAACCACTTTCCGGCTGGCTTCCTTCCAGGTTCCTTCCCGGAGAACCTGAAGCATTTCGGTGGTCGCTTCTTTTTTGAGGTCGCCCCGCTGCCAGTCACTTCGAATGGTTTTGAGGAGTTCTTCATTCAGGCGGCCGGGGAGGTCGGCCTCGTGATCGCTCTCCGCCGGGTTGCTTCCGCTGTGTTGTAAGAGGGCGTAACCAAGGGAGCGGAGGACGGGCTCGGAATGTTGCCAGCCTATGGCCTGAAGGGTGCGCCAGCTGTTGGCGACGTAGATGGCCTTGTGCCCGATGTCGCGGAAGTCGCGTGCGCCATACTTCACGAAGAGATCGAAAACTTCCTGGGCGCCGGCGGCCCGGGCCAAGCCTGCGGTGGCGGCGTCGACTTTTTCTTCGTCCCATCGGTCCATTCCTTCTGCAAACAGTTGGCGGGCTTTTGCGGCAGAGGGGACCTCGCGTTCTTTTACGGATGCGAGGGTCCAGTCCCCTTCCTGAACGTCGCGGGCCTGGGATGATTTGAAGTAGTCGAGGGCCCAGAAGATGGGGAGCCATCGGTCGGAGTCGGGGGAATTTTGGCTGGCGAGGTGGGCGGAGTTGACGACGAGAACGGCATGGAATTTGAAGCCGACGGGACGGGGTTGGATATTTCTGACGCCGGCGAGGAGGAGGGCGCTGAGGACTTCGCGATAGGTTGTCCCTTTCCGAATGCGGGCTGCCACTTCTTCCAAAAGTCGCTCACGCGGGGTCTCCTCCAGCAAGCGGATCAGGGGCTCGATTTCCGGGAGAAATTGAACCTGATGCGGGTTGAGTTTTACGTCCTCAGCGCCAAGCAGAGGAACTTTGGAAAGAAAACCCAAGGCCCCGGCGGCGGCACCGGTTTGGAGGAGGTGGCGGCGGGATGGCGAGAAATTCATCCCTGAACCCTAGTGGGATTCGAGACTCAAGTCCCGCTCTAATCGGAGGTCTTATACCAATCCGAGTTCCAAAAGAGCCAAATGAGTTTTAAAAGGTTTGAGAAGTGCGCTGCGCGATTTGGGGAAGAAGCCGGGCGCTTTTCAGCAATAGCGGCGTCGTTCCTCGGTCGTGGTGCCCGCACCACTCGCTCGTCATGCCTTGCGATTCCAGAAAATCGTTCCGGCATTTGGCTCTTTTGAAACTCTACTTGGTATTACTCTTTCCTTGGAATCGGACTGGAAGTCCACGCAAGCTATCCGGGCTAAGAGGCCGTCTGAAAAAGTCCGAACGAGTGTTTTGATTTTAGTTCTTTGGGAAATGGCGGCAAAGCCGCGGGGGCGGAGGATGAACCCTGGCGGGCTGCGAGGCCTTTTCCTGCAGGTTTCGTTGTTCCTTGGTCGTTGGTGTTCACCAACTTCCGCGTCTCGCCTTACCTGAAGGAAAATTCCTTCGCAGCACTCATTCGCCCTTTTTAAGACCGCCTCTTAGGGATAGGGCTCAAGGAGGGAGTGGAAGTCAAGCTGATGGGGCTGACCCCTTTTTCGCAGGTCGGCCGGATCTACTCCTGCGGAATCTTCAGCACCTGCCCGATGCCAATCAAATTTGCATCGGCAATCTTATTGAGCTTCATCAATGCGGCGACGCTCACCTTGTACTTCCGGGCCACATAGGAGAGCGTATTGCCCCGCTTGATCGTGTATTCCTCATATTCGGGCTCTCCTTCAGACTCCTCCACGGGTTCTGCCTCCGGTTGCATCTCGGGCTTTTCAACCGTTTCCTTCTTGGGTTGTTCCTTGGGCTGCTCCTTGGGCTGTTCCTTGGGTTGTTCCTTGGGTTGTTCCTTGGGTTGTTCCACGAGAGGCTCCTCTTCTTCAACCATCGGCAGCGTCCTGTATTCGACAATTGGATAAGTAGTGGGATTATCAGGAAGAAGCGAATGAGAGGGAGGCATATCGTCGTCGTCGATGAGAACTATATTCTCGGCGGCAATCATCTCTTCCAGGGAGCTCTTTACCGTTGCCAACTCATTAGCGAGGCGCTGTCGTTCAACCCCTGCAACCTGCTCATAAGAGGCCAGAGCATCGACGGCCTTTTTATGGGTCGAAGACAACTCCCGGGTAAGCTGAGTAACGGTGGCATTGAGCTCCCCCAACTCATTGGAACTGCTCCCCTGCGCCCGGGTCTCGAGCAAATCTCCGGTTTGCGTCTGAAGCTTCCCTAACTTGGTCTTCACCTCCGAAAGCTCTGAAAACAATTGGATGACAACAATGAGAAGTCCGAAAGTAATCACGCCGAGCAAAACCAGGGCACTCAGGGGAACCTTTGGTCTCCGCCGCGCCTGGGACCCCCATTTCGTGCTTAATTCACCATTCATATCCTTCTATGGTGAAAGAGGTAGCGCGAAACGGGACTCCCTGTCCAGCGGGATATCACTCTCTTGACTTTGTAAGCAACGGGATTCCTTGATTCCGGTGCGCCAATTTTTTCCAATCAGCTACCAAAATATGCCGGCATAAAACGACAAAGCCGTGGGCAAGGACTATGGGTTTTACTTTGGTCCGACTTCGAGCGGAACCGGAGTGGAAGTCCACTCAAGCTATCTAGGTTTTGGGATGGGGCTCAAGGAGGGAGTGGAAGTCAACCTGATGGGGCTGACCGCCGGAGTGGGGATTTGGCCGCCATCGATTTATACCACTCCGAGTTCCAAAAGAGCCAAATGAGTTTTAATAGGTTTGAGAAGTGCGCTGCGCGAATTGGGGAAGAAGCCGGGCGCTTTTCAGCAATAGCGGCGTCGTTCCTCGGTCGTGGTGCCCGCACCACTCGCTCGTCATGCCTTGCCATTCCAGAAAATCGTTCCGGCATTTGGCTCTTTTGAAACTCTACTTGGTATAAGATCCCGTTTCCAGCGCTATTCTGATCCGCTTCATCGCAAAGACGAAAATTCACTTAAAAGGTCTGTCCCCGGTCATTGTTTAGGACTTTTCCTGCGCCATTCTGCCCCGCTCGACCCCGCCATCAGATCATTGTGGTTACTTGGATTGGGGATCACTCGCCTCGTTGTATGCCAGGCGTAGTTTTGGTTGCGTGAAATCGGCCTTAACTTCGTGCCATTCATGCCTAGCGTAGTTTTGGAGGGATAGGCCTTTTATTCACGTACTTTTTCTTCTCCTTTTCACGATTGCAGTGAATCCCAGAAGGGATAAAAGAGCTGTTTCAGGCTCAGGAATGATGGTCATTGAAAGGCTCTGTATCTCTGTGCTCTCAAAAATCAAATCGTCGTCAACACCTCCTTCTAAAGAATTGTTTCTGACAGATATACGAGCATCCCCAAGGTTCAACGGCCAGTCATCTAGCGAACTTGGCACTTCAGAAATATCATCCCACAATAAAAAACCTTCAGATAGAAATTCCAAGCTTACAGACGAAAATGGCACATCATCACGCAAGCGAGTCCCTGCTGTGAAAAACACCCGAGATGTAAATACTCCAAAAGGTTCATCTGCAAATATTTGCACTTGAGGTAATGCAACCATTTGATCTCCGAGTTGAAGTTTAGAACTTGTTGGAAATTCGTAAAACTGACTGGATGATTCGCTAGAAGAAACATACCCAATGTCAGGTGAGTATAATATGTCTATACTGAATTCATCACCAACATTTAACGAATTCCCATTGATTATTCTAGATGCCTTGGCGATGATATTAAAATTCACTAGAGCACCATACGAATTATTTAAGAAAAGAACAATAAAAGCGAAAGATTGGAGTTTCATTTAATGTAAATTGTTTCAATGTTATCAGGACCGCCAAGCAGTTCAACTAATAAATATGCCGGGCATACAACGGGAAAGAAACTCCTCAATCCAAGCAGTGATCATGGTTTTATGACGGGATGCGGCGAGAGAGATTGGCGCAGATTGAGGGTTTTGAAGGGCGGTGCTGGAGGCAATGAGAGATGGTTGTTGGAGGTCTGACGGTGGGTTGTCGCTTATACCAACTCTGAAAAGAAACTGGTAGAATGGTTTTTTTTTGGTCTTAAAATTAGTCTCTGCCAGCCGATGAGAGTTCCGGCGGTTTTTGCCGAATTTCTGCGTTGTTCCTTGGTTGTGGTGCTCGCACCACGCCTGCGTCACGCCTTGAACTTCGGCAAAACCCACTCGACCATTCTACCAGTTTCTTTTCTTCATTGGTATGAGAATGTGACAAGGAAGCGAGGCGTGGCGGGGATGGAAGAGCGGGCTGCGGGGAGATGTTTCTCTGAGGCGGAGTGCTGGGCTTGCCGGGGAATTTTGTGGGTGGGGTGACCCAGCCCTTCGGACTGGGCTGGTATGCGGACGGCCCTTTGGGCCTGAGAGAGGGGAGTGCGACGTTACCTGTCTATGCGGTTAGATCGCACTTACAGCGCTTGTGGAATTGCGGGTGCGGGATACCAGGGCGTCGCTCCGCTTTGCCCTTCGCTACGTTAGGTCAGCCCGTTGGGCTTATGGGAGGGAGAGGACTGACGGACCAGGGGAAAGTTAGGTCAGCCCGTTGGGCTTATGGGAGGGAGAGGACTTTGAGAGGGTTGTGGGGAATGAAAAAGGCAAAGCACATCACTGCGCTTTGCCAGTTTGGTGAGGGGGGCCTGAGGGTTAGGGAAACACTGCTTCAAGATGAAGCACGCTGAACGGTTTCATGGGTTTTTTAGCCAGGGAAGCTTCGCTTCCGAGGTGAGAGGCGCTTCCCTAGTGGTCGTCTTTTTCCGGGACGGGGGCTTTGTCGGCTCCTTGGAGGGTGTGCATCCAGTGGCGGATGGCGTCGAATTGCTTATCGGCATCGCCGTCGTAGAAGGTGCTGTTGAGGGCCTTCTGTTTATCGACGGTGTATTTCGGCATGATGGTGAGAGGCGAGAAGCGCTGGGGCCAATACATCCAGGAGTGGTAGTAGCCGGGGCGGAGGCGCTCGCCGGAGAGCTGAAGGTTCGGTCCTTGTCCCTCGAAGGCTTGCAGGGCGGGGGTGGCACCGGTGGCGTGGCAGGTGGTGCAGGCGTATCCGGTGAGTCCGGCGATTTGTTCGCCGACCTTGACGCGGTCGGGGTCGACCTTGAGTTCGTCATCGGCGAGCTCCATGCCGGCGCGGTAGGCGATGCCTTTGGCGAGGTATTTGGAGCGGCTGGTGAATTCGGGCATGCGTGCGGTCATCCAGGGGCGTGTTTTTTGAACGTCGCCACAGAGGAGGGATTCGAGCCAGCCGGCCTGGAGTTTTTCTCCGGCGAGATCGATCTCCGGGAGTTTATTTTCACCGCTGTGGCAGGTGTTGCACTGGAGGCGCTCGATCGTGCGGGTGGCATACTCGTGCGGGACGAAGCGACGGGCGGAACTGATGTTCTTGTTGCCATCGATATTCTTAAAGGCGAGGAGCGCTTGCTTTTGTTCGAGACTGAGTCCGAGCTCGGGCGCGTTGCCTTCTTCCTCTGACAGGCAGCCGTGGACGAGCCATTCGGAGTCGAACATTTGTTTCACCTTCTTGGCGGGGAATTCGTATTTTACTCCTTTGGCAGGCTGGTGGCAGACGTCGCAACGCTGGGCGACCATGGCTTTTCCTTTGGCGGCATCGCCGGTGGGCATGGGGAGGGATTTGGGCTGCTTGGCTTGGATGGCGGCGGCGATATCAGCGGCTTCCTGAGCGGTGAGGCGCAAGTGGGGGAAGGCGGTGTCCCTGGCGTGTGCGGTGGGGTCCATGAGGAAGGCTTGCAGACCTCCGCTGGTGAACTTGGGAGTTTGGGCAAGCTTGTCGGCCCAGGTGTTGAAGTGGAGTTCCTCGATGAGGGTGTCTCCTTTTTTGGCGTCCCCTTTGAGAGCGGGGAGTTCATTTTCGCTCAAGGTGGCGAGGTAGGCGGCGATGTCGCCCGCGGAATCCGGAGCGACGCTGGGGCAGTGGTCCTCGGGTTTTTTGACCCATTGCTCGAGCCAGCCGGGCTGCATGCGGTTCCCGATGTTTTGGAAGTCGGGAAGGTGCTCGCGAATCTCGGGCATGGAGGCTCCGGGCTTGAAGATGTTGCTATCGGCCTCATGGCAGCGGGCGCAGCCGACGGCGGCGAAGAGATCACGACCGGCGCGGGCCTTGTCCTTGGCGGCCAGAACGGGCGTGGCGCGGTAGCGGTAGGCGGAGGGTTTGACGGGTTCCCAGACGAAGTCGGATCCGCTCCAGAGGAGGCGGATTCGGCCGGAGCCGTCTTCCGCTTTTTTGAAGTAGCAGTAGATGGCTTGCGGTCCGGCTTCGAGCTCGAGGGGTTGGCTTTCCAGGGGAAGTTCGCCCTCGATGACGGTCTTGCCGTTGATCTTGAGGCTGGCCCAGCCGTGGCCGTCGAGCTGGAAGGCGCGTTGGTCACGGGCATCGACGATGATGTTTCCTTCGAAGACGGCCTGGTCTCCCTTGATGAAGGTGGTGATGGCGTCGCCTCTTTCGAGGGTCATGGCGAGGCGATCGACGACGACGGCGTCATCCGCACTTCCTTCCGAGGTGCTGAGGATGAGACCCGGCTCACCGAGTGCCTCTTTTTTGATTTCGGGGAGATTGGCGAGGTCGAGTCCGTGGGCGTTGAAGGCGGGGCGGAGGTTGTGGATGGTGTTCCAAATGGTTTCCTTGAAGGGCTTTTTGCCGGCGTCGGCGAGGTCCATGCCGATTTCCATCTGCATGGCGGGGGTCATTTTGGGAATGTAGAGGAAGACGGATTTGCCATCCTTGAGGAGTTTTGCGGCGCGCACTTCGACGGCGTCGATTTGGTTTTCGGAGCCTTTGGAGGGTTCGACGAGGGCTTTTTGGAGCGCTTCGTTATTGGCTTCATCGATTGAGAATCTACCGGAACCGTATTGTGGTCCCCAGACGTAGTCCCACTTGCTCACGTTGTAGCGGCGGGGGTCGTTCGCGACCTCGGGATCGAGCGAGCTGCTGAACTCGATGCGGAGTCCGTTTTTGTGGGCTTCGAGTTTGAGGGGGACGGGCTTTTCCTCACCGACAAAGCGGACGCGCTGGAATCCGGTGCCGCCATTGGTCTGCCATCCGCGGAAGCCGATGATGTAAAGGTGACCCGATTCAGGATGGAAGCGACCGCGCATGCCGGCGGTGGTGAGGTCAATGGGGAGGCGGTAGACGCCGCCCTGGACCTGGCCGTTCACTTCATCGATCAAGGTGCGGTAGATCGAGCTCTTTCCGTAGGAGAGGTGGAGCATCTGGCCGGCGTGGTTTGACCAAGTGCTGTCTTTTGGCACCCAGAACTGGCTGCCGCTGGAGTTATCGACGTAGTAGGGGAGCCAGCAAAGGGGGCGCTCGTAGTCGGTGGGCATGCCGGGAAGGGTGGCGACGAAATTCCGGCCATCCCACTCGCTGGGGACGACGCCGTGGAAGCTGCTGCCGTCTTGCTTGCTCCAAGTGATCTTACAACGCGGGACGTAGCTTCCTTCATTTTCTCCGGTGGTTAGCTCGCCATTTGGCCCGAGACCGAGACCGCCGGGTGCGCGGAGTCCCCAGGCCAATTTGGTGAGTGTTTTCCCGTCGGGACTGAGCTTCAGGATGGTGCCGTTGTGCTCGGTGGACTCGGCAAAGCCACGTCCGCCAGAGAGGACGGGCATCCCTTTGCTGAAGTAGAAATTTCCTTCGGCATCCGTCTGCAAATCGAAGGCGAACTCGTGGAATCCCCTGGTGATGAGGACGTCGTTATTGAAGCACTCGTAGAAGTCTGCTTCGCCATCGTTATTCAAATCATGGAGGCGGGTGATCTGATCGCGGCCTTGGGTGTGGATGACGCCGTCGACAATCTTGAGCCCGAGAGTTTGGTAGAGGCCACTGGCGAAGCGGCGCCATTTGACCTTGGAAATGTCGCCATCGATTCCTTCGGCGATCCAGACATCGCCATTCCAGGTGGAGCAGGCGACGCTCTTGCCATCGGGGAAGAAGTCGAAGGCTCCAAAGCGGATGTTCGACTCCCAGGGGTTTTCTTTGGGAAGGGGGATGTCATCGGCAGCATAGCCGTTTTTGGGTTCGGCGAGGCGGCCTTTGGTGGTGATGATCTCCGGGAATAAGGAGGGGCCGCCTTTGGTGAGGCCTGCGAGGCTCGCTCGTTTGGCGACGGGGATTTCGACGCCTTCCGGGGCGTAGACGAGGTCGAGTGAGCCGGCGGTTCCTTTTTCCAGGGAGAGGACGATGCGTCCGGAGTCGAGAGTCTGCAGGCTGGCGCCCTCTGGCGCGCCGCGGAGGGCGACGGTGATCTTACGACCTCCCTCGAGAGGATCGCGGACGAGGAGTTCGACGTCGTTTTTCATTTCCTCGAATTCAAACGAGCGCAGCATTCCCTCGCCGAGGGTCCATGGCATTTCGAGGACCCTGGAGCCGCCGACGGAATAGCTGAGGACGGTGCCTGTTTCATGGCGGTAGAGTCCATGATACTCGGCTTGGGCGTCGGGGAGGGGGCCGTTTTTTGTGGGGCGGGGGTCGGCCCAGTCGCCATTGACGGCGACGCCGGGGCCTCGGTGAGTCGCGAAGAAGTAGTCCTTTTTCTTCTCTGGGAGAAAGGAATTGTCGTTGTGGACACCGCTCCAGGGGGTGCCCGCCATTTTGACGATTCCGTTGAATCCTGCGACCATGCGGAGGGTCTCGGTATCGAAGACGACCGATTGATTTTCCCGGGCGCCGAGCTTGATGGCGATCCCCTTGAGCACTGCGACCTCGCCCTTGGGGCCGAATCCTAAAAAGGTGTCGCTGATGAAGGGGCCGGTGTCCATGGCCTCCCACCATTGCAATTTGGGGTTGGCCTTAAGCTTGTCCTGAGTGAGCTCTGCCCTTGTTTTGCCGAAGGCGCTTGCCGTGAGGATGAGGGAGAGACTGGCTACCGATGTTGCCCGCAACAGATTCATGCAAAAAACTACGTGCTGCGGAAAAGGCTTCAATCATTAAGCTGCGCCATTTTGAACACTCCTGGAATCTATGATACAGATTAGGGGTTGAGCGTCACGTGGAGGCGGATGAAGCGCTGATCGCCTGCAAGATGGGCAACGAAATCCCGGATGGTGATGGTCTCCGTGCCATCTCCATTATCCGAGGCCGACCCTATCTGGAAAGTTGTGGCATCCCAGCCGGAGAGGGTGGAGGAAACTTGAATTTCATAGGAAAGATCGATGGCGTTTTTTTGCCGTCTCAAGGTCATCGAGAGGTAGTCATTACCATCTGCGTTTGCGAAGGCTGATTGGTAGCCAAGTGTGGCGTCCTTGGTCAGGGGATCGAGGCCGAGGGCGTATTCGAGCAAGGTGTTGAGTCCGTCGGCATCGGGGTCGGCATCATTTCCGGTAATGGCGGGGTCGAGGAGGTCTGACTCGGTGAAGGTTTGGTTTTTCCAGAACTCGAAGGTCATCGAGGTAGCGGCCGGGCTGGCTGCGGGATCGCCGCCTACGAATTGGCTGATACCCCAATTGGGGGCCAGGTCGAAATCGGTGACGGCGGTTCCTGTGGGGTTGAGAAGAACCAGGGAGTAACCGGTCCCATCGGTCTGGGGATACCAGGCATCGCTGTAAGAGAACTCGAGAACGTTTTCGCCGACGGCATCGACGATTTGGAGTTGCTCGCCTGCGTTGTTGAGATTGCCGGTGAATTGGCCGACGACGGGCAGGAGGTTTCCGTAGCGGAGCTCGAAGGCGGCTTGGTTTGCCACTACGATGACGCGTTGCCCGGGAGCGAGTGTGGTGCCGCCTGCGAAGGTCATGCTAACGCCTTCGGTGAATTTTGCGTTGCTGAGGTCGAGGTTGTTTGGGCCATTATTGATGAGTTCGATGAATTCGAAATCGGAGGCGGAAAGGGTGGGGATGCTGTTGAGTTCCGCGGTGGTGGGCGCTGCGGGGGCGAACATGATTTCACTCACGCGGAGGTAGGCCTGGACGAGGGTTTCGTTTCCCGGGTAGGTTTCGCTTTTGATGAGATTGCCGAAGTTGTCGTGAAGGTTGATGGTTTCACCGCGGGCGGAGAGTTGGCCATCGTAGCCGCTGATGAGGTAGCGTTTTTCATCGGCCGTTGGAGTGATGGTCCGGGAGCGGAAGCCGACGGCATCCCGGCCGATGTAGAGGGTTCCCCCGGCAGGGATGACAGCTCCGGGAGGCAGGGTGAGAGAGACGCCACCGGAGATGACCCAATCCGAGCAATCGACAGCGTAGGAATTGGGATTGAGAAGGATGAAGTACTCGCCGCTTTGATCGGGGGTGGCTCCATTGCTTGCCGGGTTGAATGTGATCCCGACGATGTTGATGTTGGGCATTGAGGGCTGGGCGGAAGGGACTTCCGAGAGGCCGTAGAGCTGGGCGCGGCGGGAGGGGAGGTATTCGTTGAGGATTCGATTGGCTGCGGCACGCATGGGGTTGTTGTTTCCCCAGGAACCCCATTTTTGGTAGTCGAGATCGGCGTCATCGGTACCGGTGTTTGCGTTGTTGTTGTTGGGATCGATGAGGGCGACGAGGGCATTCACCCGGCCCGGAAGGTAGTCGGAGGGCGCGGATGTGGGGCCGTACATTTGATCCATGAGCGTCCGGACACGGCGGCGGAACATGTCGTTGAGGGTGGGGTCGTTGAAGATGAACTGCTTCAGGCGATTTGAGGGTCCGGCGCGGAGATTGTTGTTGTTAAAATTGTCATCGAAGTATGCGGGTCCGGAAATCCAGTTCCGGCCGAGGTTGAGATCGATATCCCAGATGAGGGGGCGCCATTCACCGGTGCCATTGGTATCGCGATAGACATAGTAGTTTTTGTGCCCGTGATCGCGATTGTTTGTCATGTCGAGCGCGGCGAGGTAGTTGATGGTGCCGGGGATGTTGATGTTATCGTAGCCATAGCGGAGCTTGGCATCGCCGGAGAGGCCAAGGCCGGAGATGACGGCGGCGAGGTCCGAATTCCCCTCTTCTTTGCGGGTCTTTTTATTGACCCCGCTGGAGGAGGAATCGAAGGAGTTATACATTTTGTAAAGAGCGCCATTTTCATCGAGTCCCACGCGATCGAGGTAGCGGTCATCGCCGTCTTCGATCAGGTCGGCGGTGCTAAAAAAAGCGGCATTCTGCTGAATGCGGACGGGGAAGGCGTAGTGGGCGGGGTGGCCGGAGAGGCGCATCATTTCGTAGCCGATGAAGTTGCGCGTCTTGGATTTATCGGCCCAGTTGGTGATGAGGTTGATATCCTTGGCCCGCTTGCCGCCGATCTCGGGGAGGAATCGGTCTCCCTTGTTGAAGTCGATGTCGTAGCTCTTCTTCGGGAATCCTCCCGTCGATTGGCCGTGTCGGTCGGCCTGAATATTGTCGTAGAACTGATTGAGGTAAAAGATTGATCCGCGAGAGCCGGAAACGGTGGTGGCTCCATTGGGGTCGGCAGTGAACCAATGAATGACGGGGAGATTGGAGGATGCGATGGATGGGTCTTCAGCGATGGTGCCGTAGTATTCAGGGGAGTCGAGAGGGTCGTTGAAGGGCGGAGATTTGGTGGAGTTATTTGAGCTATCGGTGGCGTTGACACGCCAGCGGATCATTTGTCCTGCGGTCATTCCGGAGGTGGACATGGAAGCGGTGTAGATGCCATCCCCCGCGAGGAGATCTGCGCCGGTGCCGTTGTCATTCATCGCTAGAGTGGACTCGCTGCCATACATGACGCGAGTGTGGAGGGTGACGGATGAGACGGGGTTGAGAGTGGGGACGACATCGGCCTCAATGACGACATTTCCGGCTCCCGGATTAAGAGGAAGGAGGCCATTGGTGACGCTGCGGACGAGTGGCCCGGGGCTTGCTGATCCTCCGCTATTTGCGGCATTTGGGGTGGGGGAGGTGAAGTAGGCTGCGGTAGAGGATCCGCTGATGGTGGCTGCTTCAAGAGTAGGAAGAAAGAGTGAGTCCGAGCTGGTGGCGCTACGATTTAATCCGTGGATGCAAAGGAGGTTGTTCCCCACGAGAAGATTTGAAGGATCAATGGTGAAGGGGACATCGACCACGGCATCTCCGTCATTGTGGATGTCGGTTGCGTTCGATTGGTAATCCAATTCGTCCGATGGAGGATTGAGCGCTTCCGCTATAATTTCAGGGTCGCCGTTGAGGTAGGCGACAAAGCCATCATCGTACTTCATATTAAGCGTCAACGAAGAGATCGAGGTGGGATCGGCGACGGTGAAGGGGATGCGGATGTAAACGGAGGTGACTGTGCTGCCCTGGTTGTAGAAAGTGCTCTGAATGTCGGTTCCGATGAAGGCATCGTAGGGGTCGTTGTTTGCGGTAGCGTAGCCGAGTCCGGTAGTGGCATTACTCCAGGAGTTGTCATTGAAGCCCGAGCTGATCCAGGAGTTGACGTTCTGGCCATCATTGACGTCGTCGTTTCCATTGGAAGGAACGAGATATTTGGCGGAGGCTCCGGAGCTGAGGAGAGTGAGGCTGGAGGTGGACTGCTGAAGGCCGTAGGAAATATCGGTGACCTGCTGAGGGTAGGCGGCTCCGTAGTCGTGCTCCACGGTGATACCGTCAGGTCGCACGATGGCGAGATATTCGCCAGAGGCGGAGAGTTTGAAATTTGTGTGAAGCTCGCCGCCCGGGTCTTGGCGGTTTTTATCGGAGGCAAAAATGACGATGAGTTGTCCGGAGTTGAGGGTAATGTCCGGAATGGCCCACTTTGTCAGATTCGTGGAATCGTCGGTGAGATACCATCCGCTGAGATTGAGTGCGGATCCGCTTTGGTTGTAGAGTTCGATCCAGTCTTCGCTATTTCCATCTTCGTCGTTGAGGGTTTCAGCATTCGAGGCCATGAACTCCGAAATGATGACGGATTGTGCCGGTGCCAATACGGTCAATCCCAAGGGGAGAGTCAGGAGAGAAATGAAGCGAGCGATTCCAATGTGGAGCGCTTTGTTGAAAAAGGAAAAAGACATCGTGATGGGGAGTTGCACCGCAGATATCCTGCGAGCCCGCGGACCATATTTTGTTTTGAGCCTCAGGTCAGTCGAAATAACCAATCCAGCTAAAGAATTGCAGGTCATTGGGTAATCGTTTTCTGTGGGTTGATCTTCGGCGTTGAGGTCGGTTGCTTTATTGTGGGGGGCTGGCCGATTTTTAGGCGGGCTTTGAGTCTGAAAGTGACCGGAGGATCCGTTTCCTGCCCAAGGCTTGCAGAAGGGCGTGGCAAACAGGCCGGCTCGATGGGATTTGTCAGACTGAAAGGAGTTTTTTTGAGTGATGTCACTCATCTGTATAAAATGGGGTGGATGCTTTGTTTGTTATTGCAGCCGCAATCATTATGAAAAAAATCTTCAATTTCACATTTGCTCTTCTGGGCATGGGTACCGCTCTGGCAGACTATCCTGCCACCGTCCTGGACGATGCTCCTCTGGCCTACTTTCGCTTTGAAGAAGATGCTGGGGCTTCCTTTGCCGCTGATTCAACAGGAAATGGAAATGACGCCATCGATTATGCCGAATTGGGATCTGGGGTCATCGGTGTTCAGGGAGCCATTGGGAAAGCGGTAAAATTCAATGGTGACGGAGGGATCGTTACCGGACTGACTTTCGACCCGTCGACCTCGGACTTTTCGATGGAATTCCTTGTTAAGCCCGATTTTATCGAAACGGATACTCAGGTGGTGATTTCGAATCGCGATGGTGAAGGGCTCGGACGTTCCAATGCCAACATCGGGGGAAACAGCCAGATTAATAGCTTCGCCGGCGGAGCAACCTCGAACTCGGGGATCAATGCCAAGGTGGGCGACTGGCAGCATGTGGTTTTCACCTATGAAAACAGCACAACGACCATTCGGATCTTCGTCGATGGAGTTGAGGGAACCTCCACCGTGTTGGGAAACCTGGGAACCCCACGTGCGGTGGAATCGGCAAATGGTGAATGGATCATTGGTGCCCAGAAGCTACTTAACCAACAATTCACCAATGGTCTTGTCGACGAGGTGGCCATCTACGACACCCGTCTGGATGACCCCAATGGCGATGGCGATCCAAGCGATTCGCGCATCCCTGCCCACTACGAGGCGTATCGTGATGATACGGGCCTTTTCAAATTTGAGGCAGATCGGATTTATGCTGATTCAGGTGAGCCGGTAGAGCTCTCATGGACGGTGTCGCCGACCATGACCACCCTTGAAATCGATAACGGGGTGGGGGATGTCCTCGGCGGGCTCTCCAGCGCGGCGGACGGTCGCTCGGAGGGAAGTGTGATCGTCAATCCCACTGCGACCACGACCTACACCTTGAGTGGAACGAATCCTTTTGAAAGCGACACGCTGTCAGTTGAGGTCATCGTGGACGAACTTCCGGTGATTGATCTCTTCGTATCCAACTTCGATGAAGTCATCGAAACTCAAAGTATTGAGCTGAGCTGGACCATAACCAATGCGGATACTGCCGAAATCGACCAAGGGATTGGAGCACTGGTTACCAACCCGGGCCTGGTGACGACCGGCAGCCAGACCATCGCTATCAATGAAGCGACGACCTTTACTCTCTCCGCTACCAATGGTGTCGGAACAGCGACCGCTCAAGTCACTGTGACCACTCGCGAGGGTGACCCTTCCCTGATCGCTCATTGGAAAGTGGGGGAAGTAGACGGTGAAACGGCTGGCACAACCCTCCTTGCAGACACCGGAGAGGCTTTCAACGGAACATTCGTTGGAACCCCAGCCTTTGACACGGAAGATCCTGCTCCGGTCCCTACCGGATCGTCTGCCTCTTTGGTCTTCGATGGGAATGACAGTTGGGTCGATATCCTCGGCTGGAATGGAATCGGTGGCACCACTTCCCGCACGGTTGCCTTTTGGTTCAAAGGATTGGCCCCGCAGACCAATAACAACGCGACTTTGGTTTCTTGGGGAACCAACGCCACCGGAGCGCGTTTTGACATTCGTCTGAACAGCGGAGGGAGTGGCGTCCTGCGAACGGAGGTCGCCGGTTCCGGCTCCAATGGAACGGCGTTCATCGGAGATGACGCCTGGCATCATGTCGCAGTGGTTCTGACGGATGATGGTGACCCCACTATTGGAGAGGTCCTTTTCTACATCGATGGCGAGCTGGATACTCTCAGTGTTGCCGGTGGAACTGATATCGACACCAGCACCGCAAATTTTGTCAGATTAGGTGCTTCGCGTGCCCTGGCGAACCGGTCGCTAACCGGTAAGCTCGACGACATTCGGATCTACAATCGCCCACTCGACGCAGAGGAAGTTTTGTCGCTTGTAGAAGGAGTGCCGGTTGTTGAGGAATTGGCAATCACCTCCCTGGTTCGTAATCCCGATGACTCCGTCTCTCTCCAATGGAACGCGCGGCCTGGCAAATTCTACTTTGTCGAAGTAAGCGCCACCCTGGAGGAAAATTCGTGGATCGAGCTAGCCGACGAAGTGAACGCCGGAGAATATTTGGATAACACCTTCGCTATCGAAAACCGGTTTGGATTTTACCGCGTGCGGGAAGCGCCCTAATGTCATCGCCTCAACCTTTCAAAAGGCCCGCGTCGCATTGATTGCGAATCGCGGGCCTTTTTTATGGGAAAGAAAGTTGAACGGGCGTTTTCTCGTAGCCTTGTTCACTTGAAACAAGTCGACCATCAATTTCCTTTCCACATGCTGCACTCTTCCCTTTTTCTAAAGGCTGCGGTCCTCGCCGCTCTCATCGGTCCTGTTTCGGCGGATTCCGGACGGCCCAACGTTCTCATGATCCTTGTCGATGACCTCAAGCCCGCCATCGGAGCTTATGGTGACAAGCACGCCATCACACCGCACCTCGACGCCCTTGCTGAAGCGGGCATGCGCTTTGATCTCGCCTACTGTAATCAAGCAGTCTGTGCCCCCTCCCGTTTTACCCTCATGCTTGGATCCCATTCGACATCCACGGGCCTCTATGGCCTCGGAAGCAAGCTCCGTGAAGCGCTCCCCGATGCCGTCACCCTTCCCCAGTACTTCGCCAAATATGGTGGTTATCGCACCGAGTCCCTCGGGAAAATTTTCCATATCGGTCATGGGAACCATGGAGATCCCGATTCCTTCTCCGTTCCGCACTTCAAGGAAAAGGTAATCGAGTATCGCGATCCCGTCAGCAAGCCCGCCGGCCAACTCACTCGCGAAGAAGCCATGTTCCAGAACGTCAAGGCTCCTCATGGCGGCATGAATACGCTGCCACGTGGAGCCGCCTTCGAATCACCCGATGTCCCGGATGATGCCTATGCCGATGGCCGGATAGCCGCCGAAACCATCAGGCGTCTGAAAGCTGCCAAAGACCTCCGTGAAAAAGACGGGACCCCTTTCTTCATTGCCGCCGGATTTGCGCGCCCCCACCTCCCGTTCTCAGCTCCCAAGAAGTATTGGGTCCTCTATGACCCCGGTAAGCTCCCCCTTCCGGAAAACACCCAACTTCCCAAAGACTCCCCCGGCGTGGCCCACAAAAGGGGAGGGGAAATTCGGAATTACTTCCCCGTGCCGGATAAAAACGACCCCGCTCAAATCACCCCTGAGCTCGCTCGAAAGCTTATCCATGGTTACTACGCCAGCACCAGCTATGCCGATGCTCAGATCGGAAAAATCATGACCTCTCTCCACGAGCTCGGCCTTGCCGATCACACCATTGTTGTTCTCTGGGGAGACCACGGCTTTCATCTCGGCGACCTGGGCATCTGGACCAAGCACACCAACTACGAGCAAGCCAACCGGATCCCGCTCATCTTTGTTGCTCCCGGTGTTGCCCGGCCAAATACAAGCACCAAGCAACTCGCGGAAAGCGTCGATGTCTTTCCCACTCTCGCAGAACTTGCCGGTCTTCCCGCACCTGAAGGCCCGCAACCCATCGATGGTCTCAGCCTCGTTCCCGTCCTCCGCAATCCCGCCGCCCGCGTTCGCGACCACGCCTACCATATTTTCCCCAAGCGCAAGCTCGGCCGGGCCATTCGCACCGAGCGTTACCGCCTTGTTGAATGGGGAAACGAATACGAACTCTACGATTACCAAAGCGATCCCCACGAAACCCAAAGTCTGGCGACCCAAAAACCGCGAGTCGTCAAGGAGCTCAAAGCCATCCTTGCCCAATACCCCGCTCCTAAAACGCGGTAAGTACTGCCGCCAGCAGCTCACCAGGGCATCGTTTCGAAAAGACCGGAGGGTGGCGGCTCACCTTTATTTCGAGTGACCGGGCTTCCTTAAATCCATCCCCGTTTCCGAAAAATAACCAACAGGGTCGTTGCGATGGTCGCCATTACGCCAATCAGAATAAAGTAGCCTCCCTTCGCGCCCAACTCCGGGATGTACTCAAAGTTCATCCCATAAATGCCTGCCAAAAATCCCAAGGGAACAAAGATCGCCGTGATGATCGTTAACACCTTCATGATTTGGTTGAGTCGATGCGAGGACAAGGACAGGTAGCCGTCGATGAGGTCGGACGCCAATTCATAATAGAGTTGGGTCAAACTACCCGCACGTTCCTGCTGTTCGTAAACATCATTCATTTCGTGCTTTTCCTCGGAGGTGAACCCCGGGAACCTTTTGCTCCGGAGATCCGCAAGGATCTGTTCGTGATAAATGAAAGTCCTGCGCAGTCTTTTCAGGTCCGTTTTATAACCGGTCAGCTCGGCCAGAACGGCATCATCGGTGCGTGAGAGCAATTCCGCTTCGATGTTTTCAAGCTTGGGTTCCAGATTCAGCAGGATGGTGAGAAATCGATCGATGAACAACCTGATGATCTTCAACGCCAGCGCGTCGGTTCCCAGCGCGAACCGGGCAGAGTCACCTTGCAGCTCGGTTCTCAAACGGTCGAGGCTGCGACTATTTCCTGACGTGCGGGTGATCAGGAAGCGCTCACTCACAAACATCGCCATTTGAATCAATGAAAAGTTGGAATCCTTGGAATCCCTTGAAAGCGGTTTAAAAAGCAAAAAGGTGTGACCTTTGAATTCCTCGATCTTGGGAGGATGGCGATCCCGGTTTGCATCCTGCAGTCCCAGCGGATGAAGCTGGAATCGGGACCGGAGCATCTCAAATTCCGAATCACTGAAGGCCCCGTCGAAGTGAACCCATATTCTCGTATCCGGATCCCCCGACCACCGCTCGATCAGCTCTTCCGAACCCTCTTCAATGACTGAGGACCTGGGATCAAAAAGCATGCATTTCATATCCTCATAATCTAAGCCTGTCTTCATGATAGGCGATCTTTAAAAGACGCGAGATGTCGGGCATCCACTCATGATCCTGATTTCACTTCTCTCGGATCCCCTCTCAGTCTTTTTCCTGCGAGTGGCGTGAATCTACACAAACTTGGCGGATGCCACCTAGCCGCGGCGGAAGCCTTAAGGGGATGATTTCGTGAGGCGCACGCGAACCGGGAAAAATAGAATCGTATCGTCTACACGCCGTTCGGTCCCATGAAAATACTCGCTTTCTTCTTCTTCCTCACGCCGCTTGTCGCAAAGCCCACCCTTTGGATCATCGGTGACTCCACCGTGCGTAATAATACCGCCGGCCAGCAAGGCTGGGGCGACTCCCTGATAAAGGAATTTGACCCCGCGGAAATCACCGTCGTCAACCGGGCCATTGGAGGTCGTAGCAGCCGCAGCTTCATCACCGAAGGTCGCTGGGACGCCATTCTTACCAATCTGAAGGAGGGCGATTTCGTCCTCATGCAGTTCGGACATAACGATGGCGGAGAGAGATTCAACGGAGTCCGCCCTCGAGCCAGTATCAAAGGGACCGGCAACGAAACCGAAATCGGGATCGTCGAAACCACAGGGAAAGAGGTAACCGTTCACTCCTACGGCTGGTATATTCGAAAATACTGTCGGGACACCCTCGCAAAAGGAGCCACTCCGATCGTTGCTTCCCTCATCCCCCGCAACATCAGGGGAGATGACGGAAAAATCGCACCCGATACCAAAAGCTACGCCGTTTGGGCTGAAGTCAGCGCCAAGCAAACCGGAGCTCACTTCATTCCCTTCAACAAGATCCTCGCGGGGGAATTCAACGCCCTCCCCAAAGGTGAGGTCGATGCCATCTTCTGTGGAACCGACCACACTCATACCAGCAGAAAAGGGGCCGCCTTCAACGCCCGCATACTCGCTTGGGAACTCCGCAAGCTCCCTGATTGCACAATAGGGGAACACCTCATCGCCTCCCTTTGGTTACCGCATCTCTTTTCCGATCATATGGTGCTCCAGCGAGATTGGACCTTTCGTGACTGGGGTCGCGTCCATGTCGGGTCTCAAGTTTCAGTTAGACTCGCCAATCAAACGCAATCCACCTCACCAAACACAGGAAGCTTCGTTATGACCAACGCCAGCAACAGCCAGAAGGGAAATAGCACAGAAGGTGCCCTTTACAATTGACCGCCTTCGGTTTCCTCAAGCGCCGCCGGAATTAACTCTTCCTGCTCACCAAACTAAAAAGCCGTTCTTGTTTCACAAGTACGGCTTTTTTAATGGATCGAAGAAAACATCCGGGGCTCGATCTAAAACTAGAGGTCCCAAAGATAGGCCTCGAGCGCTGCGCGATCTTCTTTTGACAGCGCCTTGTAGGCCTCCACCGATCCTTCGGCCTCTCCGCCATGCCAAAGGATCGCCTCGGCGAGACTTCGGGCGCGTCCATCGTGAAGAAGCTGGATGACGTTCTTATTGGCCGCATCCTGCGTATCCCGATAGGTCACGTGAATATCGCCGGAGCGAAATCTTCCGACCTGATCATCGGCTGCATGGCGTTTGTTCTTCAGCGCCCAGAGCGGAGCCGTCCGCCATTTTCTTCCAAGAGGGGAGGGGTCTTTGTCCCTCAAGCCTTCACCCATATCATGCAACAGCAGATCGGTGAAAGGGTGGATTGTCTGGTTGCTTAACTCGGGGAAGTTCGCCTTGCCGGTGCGCAAAGTTGGCACATGGCATTGCTGGCAGTTGAGACTGAGAAAGACGCCCTCGCCACGCACCACATCAGGATGCCCGGGGTTCGTGCGTGGCGGCACACCCAGGAGAGAAACGTAAGCCTCAAGTTCGGCCAACGCGCTCGGCTCCAGCTCCTGAACGCCCATGTCCTCGCGGAGTGCACTTTGATTCTGGTCGCTTACCGTTGGCTGCTCCGCCTTCCATCCAAATCGACCGAATTTTTCTCCAACGCGCCGGGGACTGCCCGTCGACACTTTGGCCAATTCGAGGATCGTTTCGTCGGACACAGCCTCGAGCAAGCCCGCACCGATGATTGCGGGTGGCGTGCGCGGAGAGATTGCGGTCGCAGGTTTTCCGTCGATGTGAAAAATGGGCTTCGAAAGCTCGACCACCGTTCCATCGGCCAATTTGACCTCACGTGTCTCGTAGCGAGCGATGGTAAGAGTCCCTTCGCTGTTATCGCCATCGGTTTGCAGCTGGCTACCGTGTGGTGATGTGGGATCAGTAAGACGGAGAAGGGTGGTGTGGATGGGTTTTCCCAAAGCCGGCAAAAGAGCCCCCGCGTTGTGCACGTGGCAGCTGTTGCACGAAACCGTGTTGTAAGCGCTCCCGGCGAGGCCCTTCCGCGCAGCCTGCATCTCGTCGAAAAAAATCGAAGGCTTGTCGTCCGATGGGTCGCTTAGGTGCTTGCCGCTCACCATGTCGGTATGGAACCACGCCCGTCCGCTGAGGAAAGCTTGCGCGTTCTCTGGTTTGAGATTGAGAGCGTGCTGTTGCAGGGCGGCCCAAGGCTCGACCCGGACGGTGGGAATGGTGGTCCTCCCGCCCGCGTAGCGCTTCGGGGATGCGACTTCTTGAGGGGATTCGAAGTTGTCGATAAGAAGTCCGGGTTCGCCGATCTTGATTCGAAAGAACTCGGAGTAATAGGCAAAGAGGTTATGCGGGTTGTGCTTCTTTTGCTTGGCCCACCCGGGATGGGTCTCACTGTTAAAGAATCGGAATTCAAAAGTGAGCTGCTTACCAACGATAAGGTCCTCCGGATTCTGGTGAAAGGAGAGTAAGCCCAACTCTTGCTCGAAATGAGTGAAGCCATCCACGTGTTTCATCCGCGTGTTGATCTTAAACTTGCTGCGCCCCGTTTCATCGCCCAGCGGGTCGCCTTTATAGACTGCCGAAAAATCGGTTCCGCGGGTGGGAATGTAGTCCTGCGGCCATTCGGTGCGCAGCGTGAAGACCAACTTCTTTTCACCCCGCGGAGTGTAGTCCTCCACCTTAAACCAAGCGCGCCGGCCCTCCCAGTAGAACGGATTGTATTTCGAGAAATCCATGTCGTTCTCATGCCGCCGCCGCACTCGAATCACCCCCTCGGTCACCGCAACCCCATCAACCATCCGCGCATTCACGCGCTCGCCAATCTCGTCGCCTGTGGCACCAGACGCCAATAAGGATAAACCCAGCGAAACCAGAAGAGCCGTAAGAATGTGCGCAGCAAAACCCATTGCATTAAATTGCAGTTCCGTGACGACTTTTGCAACCCCAGAGTGGGGGAGTCGTAGCACCGAAGAGGTGATCGCCCCATCCTCACTCCATCAGCTCCTCCAGCGGAAACCTCAGAAAGAACAACTCGGTCTCTCCCTCGTAAAGCACCCCCACGTGATCCTCTCCAATCGGAGCCAGACACGAATACCCGTTCCCCGATCGCGCATCATAAAGCGTGTGCCATTTCTCCGGCCAAGTCATCCCGTCGTCTTCCGAAATCTTAATCGTCAGATGGTAGCGCCCCCTCCGCGTGTTCGGATTCGAAAAGATCAATCGATCTCCCATCCGCAGCAAGCTCGCCATGCACACCGGCTCATCCAGCGCCTTCCGATCCGTCGCGTGCATCGTCCAGGTTTCCCCAAAATCCTTCGTCACCCCAACCGTGCGCGACCCGCCACGGTTGTCCCGACAGTTCAACATCAGCGAGCCATCCTTCAGCTCCACCACCTGGGCCTCCGTCGTATTCGACTTAATCCCCGTGCCGACCTTCCACGTTTCCCCCCGATCTTTGCTGTAGAGAATCGTTGAAAATGGCGTTCCCTTTTTGCGCCCATCCGGATGCTTGTCACCATCCTGATACTGCGCCGCAAACACCAGCGTGCCATCCTTCATCGTGATTCCCGCCCCCGGACCCTGCAGTAAAAAATGCCACTCCGGCTTCTTCACCTGCTCCGTGATATTGCGCGGCTTGGACCAACTCACCCCATCGTCATCACTCCACACCAGCATGAGCTGCCCCGTCTCCTCCGGCGTCATCCCTTGTCCCGACCCATGCCATGACCGGTCCCCGTGACTCCAGGTCCCCACCACCCAAATGCGACCGCTCTTCGCATCCACCAGGATCGCCGGATCACCCACGCCATCGTAGCGCCACTTCGGATCATCCCCCATATCCATGATCACCTTCATTGCCTCCCAGGTTTGCCCGCCATCCGTGCTCCGACTCATCCCCACATCAATATCCCCCGGTAAATCCCCACCGCTCCGATACCGCACATCATAAACTCCAATCAAGGTTCCCGCATTCGTCGTCGCCAGCCCCGGAATTCGAAACCCCTTCGACCCATCATCCCCGTGCATTCGCAAGCCAACCCCAATCCGCTGCGCACCCTTTGGCGATATCACCTCAGGCACCACCAACGCACCACCAATCTTCACCCCCAACACCCGCGCATCCACCACCCCATCCAAACTCGCCCCCTCGTTCAGTTCCAGCGACACCCAAAAGTAATTCTTCCCCCGCGCCAGAGTCTCTTCACCTTCACAGACCCAAGAACCCCCAACCCTCTTCGCCTCTCCAAAAACGACCCCCTTACCCGGCCTCATCACATCACCTCCAAATAACACCCGCACCGCCTTCACCGAATCCAAATTAGTCGTCCCCTCCAGATCCAGCTTCACAGTCGTCACCGCTTTCGCCTCACCACGCCCTTTTGTCACCACCTTCAACCCCACCACCGGATTGTCCTTCTTCCGCATCAACACCGGAATCACCGGCTGAATCGTCGTCACTTGCTCCACCACCATCGGTTGGACTTTCTCAATGACCACATCATCCAACATCACCCCGGACTTCTCAGGCGACGTCGCCCGGAACCTCAAGTTCTCCGCTCCCTTAGGCAACACCACTCCGACCTCTGTCAAAAAACCACCCACCCGGATCACCTTGTCCCCATTGAAAATTTCCTCCCACTGCCCATCTACCTCAGCCTCTATCCGGAGCTCAAACGGTCCCCGACTCGTCCACCGCTCCGCCCAAAACGACAACAACTTCCCACCCGCATTCTCTTTCAAGGCCAACTTCACCTCACGCTTCACCCCACCCAAAATCCGCAATGACCGCTTCCCGCTCTTCGCATGCCCCTCATGAATCGCCACATGCCCGTTCTCCGCCGACCATTCCCCAAGCTCACTCGGCTGTCTCTCAAAGACCCGCACCTTCATCCCCTCGAAACCTTCGCCAAAACCAGCGAAAGTCCCCGCCACAAAAAACAAACTCATCAATCGCTTCATCACTCCAAAGGGTGACGTCTCATTCACCACCTGCATTTCACTTTATCTGGTCTTATTTTCCAACCATCGACTCCAACAGCTGCCAGCAATACCACTGCATCCGCGGCAGATGAAAGGGGCCTTTAAAATGATTCCCCTTCACCGTCGATGAAAGCCGCCCGTCCCGATGAAAATACCCAAACCATTCCCCATGCTCATGGTCTGGAAAGGTATCATGCGCATACTCATGAATCAGGCGATGCCACTTCGCATATTTCTCATCTCCCGTCAGTTGATACGCCAGCAACGTCGCAATAATCGCCTCACACTGCGGCCACCAGAATTTCATATCGTGCCAATATTCCTGCACCGGCTTCCCGTGAACATCCCGGAAATAAAGAATCCCGCCATGTTCCTCATCCCAACCCCACTTCCACATATAATCCAACATCCGACACCCCAACTCCACGAGCTCGGCATCACCACCACGACGCTTCGCTTCATCCAGAATAAACCACGCGCCCTCAATCGCATGCCCCGGATTCAACGTCCGGGCATCAAAGTGATCCACCACCTCACCATCCATCCCAATCTGCTCCATGACACACTCAATGTCATCCTTCACGAACTCCCGAATCTCATCAATAAACTCGCCAATTTTTCGCTCCGCCAGCGCACACCCGCCATTCGCCACGAGCACCTGGGCCACCTGTAAAAAAATCATCGGCACCCCGATCCCCTTCAACTCCCGCTCGCCCGTCCACTTCGGATCGCCCGCCGAAACACGCCCCTCCGCATAGTCCATGCACTTCGCAAAAAGCCCCCGCGCCTCCTCAATCCAAGCCTCTTCCCCCGACGCCTTCCCATAAGCCGCAAAGGCCATCACCGCAAAAGCCTCGGAGAAATAATACCGCCGCTTCCGCAACGGCTTTCCCTCACGCGTCACCAGAAAAAACATCCGCCCATCTTCATCAAAGCAATGAGCCTTCAAAAACTCCACCCCGCTCTTCGCCGCCTCCAACCACTCGGGTCGCTTTTCCACGGTGTTGTAGAGCGTCGATAACATCCACGCAAAACGCCCCTGCAGCCACACCGACTTATCGTCATCAATCAAACTCCCATCCCGATCCCGCATCGATAAATATCCACCGAATTCCTCGTCGACGATATCAGGCATCCAAAACTCCAAAGTATCGTCGAGCAAACTCGAGCGATAAAAATCCCGCAACCCCTCCAACTCATCTTTCGAATATCCACTCATCATTTCTTCTGTGTCCAAATCGTCAACCCAGCCACTTCTTCATCAGTCGCGCGCAGGAAAAATCCCAGAATAACCCCCATCAGTAAGGTCGAAAAGAATCCAACCGCGCCATAGAGCAATGGCATAAGATCAATCACTCCGGCTTCATTCATGAAATAAACTGAAATCACCGAAACCACTCCGAAAATAAGCGCAAGTAAACCAGCCTTCCCATTTGGTCTCCGTGAAAAAATCCCCAGCGCAAACAAGCCACCCAGCGGCCCCAGCGCAAATCCGATGAAGCGATTGAACAGCATAAACACCTCGTCCGTTTTGATCATCGCGAGATAGCTCGACACCCCGATTCCCACGAAACCCAAAACAATGACCACCTTCTTTGCGACACCGAGCCTCTGGTCATCGGAACTCTCTGGTTTCAAAATCCGCCCGTAAACATCCGTTACAAATGCTGTCGCCACCGAGTTGAGGGAACTCGAAATCGTCGACTGCGCCGCCGCAAACACCCCCGCGATAATCAACCCCGCCACGCCCATCGGCAGATTCTGCATAATGAAAAAGGGCAGGACACTGTCCTTCGCCGGTAAGCCTGGATCCATTAACTCAGGCTTCTCTTGGTAAAAGACAAAGAGCGCCGTCCCCAAGCCAAAGAAGATCGCCGACCCCACCAGCACCATTCCAATATTCATCCACAAGGATTTGGCAGCTTCCTTCTCTGAAGGGGTGGTCACATATCGCTGCACCACATCCTGCCCCGAAGTGTATGATGGTAAATTCGCCATCATGAACGCCACGAATAACACAAAGCCCGAGGTCGATCCCTTCCCAATCGAAAGGTCACCAAAATCCCAACTCGCCGTGATTCCTTTCCCTTGCTCACTCATCGCTGAGCCAATTGCGCCAAGCCCTCCATCCACTTGCGACACCACCAGCCCGAAACAAAGCAAAGCTCCACCGATCAAGACCAGTGCCTGAATCGCATCCGTCCAAACCACCGCTTCAATTCCACCCATCACGGTGTAAATCACGCATAACACCCCAATCACCGCGATCGCGGCAAAGATGTCGATGTCCGTCACGCTCGAAAGAGCCAGCGCGGGTAAATAAAGCACAATCGCCACCCGTCCGACATGGAACAACATGAAGGTCACACTTCCTATCACTCGCGTCGCTACATTGAACCTCTTCTCCAGATATTCATAAGCCGTCGTAATGTTGAGGCGCCGATAAAAGGGGAGGTAGCACATCACCACGAGGGGAACGATAATCAGAATCGGCCACTGTCCGATATATCCGTTCCAGTTCGTCGCATAGGCCGTTCCCGGGACCGCCATGAAGGTAATCGCCGAGAGCATTGTTGCGAAGATCGACAAGCCAGCCACCCAAAATGGCACCTTCTGCCCGCCTCGAAAGTAAGCCTCCGTCGAAGAAGCTGCCTCCTTCTTCATAAACCAATAACCAATCGCCACCATCCCCAGCAGGTAGGCCACCACCACCACCCAGTTCACTACCCCGAAGCTCAACTTTGTCCCGCCCATCTCAGCGATCAGAACCTGAGGTGATCTCACGCCTGGCTTAATCTCACCCGTCGGCAAAATGACCTTCCCATTCCAAAAAACCACCGGGGTCGTCACCGGCGCAAGAGCCCCCTCCATTGGAAAACTACCCGCGTCCGCCCAGCGGTCCGTCACCGTATTATAGGACAATACCGAACCCGGAAAACCCGGATGATCCATCCCTTGACCGTTCAACTCAGGCCGCGCCGCGATCTGTTCCTTTAAAAAGTCCACCGTCACTCCGCCCAACATCAATAACGAACTCGCCCCCACCGGCACCGCCATCGATGGAGCCGCCGATCGCGACTCGGGCAAATCCGCCAAGCGCTTCCACGTTCCCGAAGCCGCCTCCAGCTCCCAACAATCGCTCAACCAATCCATCCCAAAAATCCGACCCTCTTCCTCCTCCTCCGAATCCGCAAAATCACGCCCCCCAAAAAGATAAAACTTCCCACCACGCACCCCCGCCACCGGATACATTCGACCTCGTGCTCCATCGGGCCACCCGAGAGGTTTCCATTCAGAGGCTGCGGCAGGATATTGTTGTAAGCGATAAAGCTTTTTCAAAGTCACCTTTCCATCCGTCCCCGCCCCAACCAGAAGATGACCATCCACCATCGCCGCGACGCCCTCCGCCATTGGCTCAGGCAGAGACATCACCTTGCTGAAAACAATCTTCCCTTCGGTCATTTCTACCGACCAAGAAGAACTGGAAACACCCGCGTCATTCTTCCCGCCCATGAACCAGAAACTTCCATCCTCAAGATTCACCGACATCCCATACCCCATCTTCACCGGAAGCTTCACCTCCGCCTTCCGCCACTCTCCACCCTCCTTCAGCGGCAGCACAAAGACATCATCGTAATAAATCTTCGCCCCACCTTCCCAGGGTCGCCCCTTCGGAAAATTCGCTCCACCTGCCACCACCAAAAAATCCTCATCACCCTCCTTCACCACCCCCGAATAAACACCCGCAAAGCCCTCCCGATCCGGAAGATCAGGAAGACGCTCCCACTCCAGCGTCGCCCATAAAGTAGGGATCGCCAGCAGCCAGACCACAAGCGAGCCCGCCCACCTCATTTCACCACCACCTTCTGGCCCACCCACTCAAACCAACCCATCTCATCCAGCCTCTTCCGCAAGGCCTCAATCTGCTGCGGACTCGCCGGATCAATCGGACGGCGCACCGGACCACAATCAATCCCCACCATCTGCATCATCACTTTCAACGAAGATCGACCGCAGGTTCCAAACATCGCCCCAATCATCTCCAGCGCACGAGCCTGCCACACCCGGGCCTGCTCAAAATCGCCCACACTCAGAGCGTTCCGCACATTGTCATAAAGCGGAGCCGCATAATTATAAGTGCTCCCCACCGCCGACCGAAATCCCTGCGCCATCGCCATCAAATAAGCCTCATCCGATCCCGCCAGAAACTCCAATCCCGGAGCCACTTTCTCCAACAGCGGCAAGTTATACAAACTCCCGCCATCCGAATACTTGATCCCGCAAAACGTCGGCAAGCGATCCATCGCCACATCCGTCAACTTCATCGGGTCCAGATTCACCCCCGACAAAAACGGAATGTGGTAATAGTAAAAAGGAGTCTTCGGCGCGGCTTCCACAATCGGGAGCAGGCCTTCCACCAACTCGGCTTCGCCACTCACCTTGAAATACCCCGTCGGCGTCGCCGACACCGCATCCGCACCGATCGCTTCCGCATGTCCCGCCAACTCGGCCGAAGCCTTCAAGCTGTTATGGCCCACCTGCACAAAAGTCTTCATTCGCCCCTTCGCCGCTCCCACATAAGCCTCTGCCACCGCACGGCGCTCCTCATCAGTCAGCGACATCCCTTCCCCCGTGCTCCCCGCAATATAAATTCCCGTGATGCCATCCTTCTCAAGGTGATCCACCACCTGAGGCACCACTCCTAAATTCAGCTCTCCCGCCTCATCCATCGGCGAGACCACCGCGGCGACCAATCCACTCATTCTTAAAGGCTCCATAACGGCTTCATCCTTTGGAACAATCCGGACCAAGGCAAGATTCGATCACCAAATCACCTTGGTCTCATCTCCAAACCAGTTACCCTGAGACCATGTCACGTATTCCGAACCGTCAGTCCCTTCCCGACCAAGCCGCTCAGATTATTCAGGACATGATCTCCACCGGAGACCTTCACGACAAGCTTCCCGGAGAGCGCACCCTCGCCGCCCAACTACAGATCGGACGCGACACCCTCCGCTTCGCCCTCACCATCCTCGAGGCAAATGGCATCGTCTCGCCCAACGAGCATGGCAAGCGCCGCCGCATTCTCACCAACCCCATCAAGGGCCCCGCCGCCACCAAGCGCATCGCCTTCCTCTCCCCCAAAAGCCTCGCTCAACTTCCCCCCTGGATGCTTGTCGAGTTCGACTCCCTTCGCGATTTGCTCAACCAGCGGGGCTATCACCTCCAGCTACTTTCACCCGGCCTCTTTCATCTCAAAAACCCCGCCCACAAACTCAAAACTCTCGTCCAGGATACCGACGCCGACGCCTGGATTCTCTACCAATGCCCCGAGACCATCCAGCAATGGTTCAAGCAGGAAAAACTCCCCGCCCTCATTCGCGGCTATCCCCATTCTAAGATTGATATCCCATTCATCGATGAAGACTGGGAAGCCGCAGCCTACCATGCCGGCACTCTTCTCAAAAGGAACGGTCATCACCGCATCGGACTCCTCATGCCGGATTCCAATCTCGCCGGACTCCTTGCAACCGAAAGGGGACTTCGAAAAGCTTTCGAAGATCAGGATTCCATCATTCCAATCATCGAAAAAGGCACTGCGGGAAACGTCGCCCAGGCACTCTCCCGCACCCTCCGCCTTAAGGCCCCACCCACAGCCATCGTCGCCACCCGCAGTCGCCACATCCTTTCCATGATCTCCTGGATGGCTCAGCATCAGCTCTCCGTCCCGCGCGACCTCTCGCTCATTACCATCGCCTCGGAGCCCTGGTTCGATCACCTCCTCCCGAAGCCCAGTCACTATTTTTTGGACCCCTCCAATCTCGCCCGCACCGTCGTCCGCCACATTCTCCCCATCGCCCATGGGAAGACCACTTCCTCCATCCGCAAGCTCATCACTCCCGAATACATCGCCGGAGACACCGTCGCCAGGAGGTAGCGACAAAAAAACCGCTCCCAAAAGAGGGGAGCGGTTCTGAAAAATCTACGAGGTCGAGCGAATCTCGATTACTTGCGACGACGACCAAGCAAAGCCAGTCCGCCGAGACCAAGAAGGAGAGCAGATGAGGGCTCTGGCACACCCCCTGTGTTGACGTTGAAAGCCAGCTCATACTGATCGCCGAAAGGGACCGTCGTGCCATCGAACAAACGTCCGGTGGCGCCAAGCACGCCTTCAGGGGTTGCTCCATTCAAACCGACCCTGGCATTCACCGGAGTTCCTGCAGTTCCATTAGTGAGAATCAGGGCATAGACGGTATTGTCTGCAAGAGTTTCTCCCGCGAACATCGCAATGAGTTCGGGGTTCCCGGCCGAGAAGGTAATCATGTTGGTCGATGTCCCGATCAGGGAACCAAGACCTTGCGTGAGGGGATCAGAGTCTGCATCGAGATAGAGCTCTACGGTAAATGGTCCAAGAGAATCCCCGGGGTTTGTTGCGCTTGGGCCGAAGATTCCAATCGTGGACAATTGCGTGTCCGCCCCAAGACTTCCACTGGTGAAGGTCTGGGTAAGAACCAAGTTGGCCTGCGCTCCACCTCCTGATGAAGCTGTGCTGACGACGATTGCCGCGTTTGCTGTGAAAGCGGTTGCTGCGAGGGCTGCGAGAGTGGATTTCAATTTCATAATGGTTTTTAGAATTCAAAAAGAAAACTCACGTCTCTCTTCCGATTCTCACAGATTCAATAAGTGGTCTTGAAGTCCGACCACTTCACCGGGCCTTGTATTAATCCTCATTCCAAAGAGCCTCCTCTCAGTTCGCAAGGGGAACGGAAATGACGCGATCCACCACTTGATTGATCCCGGCCAAATGTTCGTTCTTCCAATCCGGAGCAGACCGGGTCCGGTACTATTCCTCCCTCAATGCCAAACAGGGTGTGACTCCACGATTTCAATGGAAGTTCGTGAACTGGTCTCCCAAGCAAACCTCTCATCTCAAGTCGTTAAGAATCTCAGCTCGATCCAGAATCTAAAATAACCGGACAAAAATTATCCCCGATATGAAAACTAAACTCCTCCTCCTCATAACCATGATCTGTAACTGTGAGGCGGCGAAGCTGGCAGTCAACTTCACCGGAGGGCGACCGACAGACGGAGCCAACCCGACCGAGGATGCTTTCGATACCCCTGTGGTTAATTGGAATAACCTGGCCGGAGCGACTGGCACCGACAGCGTGATCATTGCCGATAATGACGACACCGCTCTCGTCACTTGGGCGAGGAACAATACCTGGAGTCAGAATGGTGCGGCTCCCGTGGGCGGAGACGCCGCTGTTCTCTTTGGCTACCTGGATGATGGCGGCAACGATGACCCGGCCGTCACGATTTCCGGGATGGCCTCACTCACTTCGGAGAGCTACACCGTGCGCATTCTCAGCGCGACGGATTTGACCCTCGGAGGAACCACCTTCGATGACATCACGGTCAACTCTACAACCCTGCCGGTCACCAATCTTGTGGAAACAACCGGCACTGGAACCACTGCAGACACTCTTTTTACCGATATCTCCGGCGACACCATCAACTTCGATTTTGGTGATAATGTGGCAGGGCCTAGTCCGGGGAGTCGTGGCTGTGTCGCGGCCATCATTATCGATTACATCCCCTTGGCTGGACCCAATGAACTCTCTGAGGACTTCACCGGAGGCGACGGTGGCTTCATGCAGACTTCAGATGGCGCTCCTGAAAACCCGTGGGTTTTCAATAGCGAAGCCGCTGCCTGGCGCACCGACGGCGAAGCGAGCGGCACCTCGACGAACCATTTTTTGACGATTCCACTCACAACCGTGCGCGCCCCGTTGACGAGCCCGCCAGTGGTCCGCATTACCTTCGAACATCGCTACAGCATGGAGGCCGATTGGGATGCCGGAGCACTCCAACTCAAGGTCAACGATGGTCCTTTTGAAACCGTAGCCGGGATCGATTTTACCGGGAACGGATACACCAACACCCAAGCCCTTCAGGGTGTGCACGCCTTGACTGGTGCCGATGGCTTCACGGGCGACTCGCCAGGGGTAGGGGATGGAACTTCCATCACAAGCATTGCCGATGTCAAAGGTCTTGCCGCAGGTGACCTGATGACCTTCCGCTTTGTTGCCGCTTTCGATCAAGGATCAAAAGGTGCCGTGCTCCCCAACTGGGAGATCAGCAGCGTCAGCATCGAGACACTCAGTGACAACGACGGCGACGGCATGCCGAATTCCTACGAAATCGCCTATGATTTCCTCGATCAAGACGATCCGAGCGACGCGGCTCTCGATGAGGATAACGACATGCTCACCAACCTCGAAGAGTTCCTTCTCGGAACGACTCCAAATGATGACGACACCGATGACGATAACCTCATCGACGGCGTCGAAACCAATACCGGAATCTGGGTAAGCATCACCAACACGGGCACCGATCCTTTTAACCCGGACACCGATGGAGACGGCCTTGGTGACGGTGTTGAAAATCCCGACCTGCCCTACGATCCTGCCAATGCGGCGAACCAGCCGGGCACCAACCCAAACTTGATCAATACCGACGGCGACCCACTTCCCGATAACGAAGAAATTGCCTTCGGGACCGATCCGACAGACGCAGATAGCTTTCCGGACTTCGCCGAGTTCCTGCTTTTCCACTATGATTTCGATACCGAAACTGGACCCATCATTGATAGCTCCGGCCGCGGGGCACCCAACATGGGCACCCCCAGCAACGGGCCTTCCCATCGCTTTGGCGAAGCTTCGCTTACCGGTGAAGATGACGGATTCTCCATCGGGCTGGATGCTCCCGGCACAACTCACCCGACTGGAAGTTACCTTACGGTCCCCAATGCCCCGGAGTCGGAATCGTTCAGCTTCTCAATCTGGATCAAACCAAACTATCCCGGAAACAGGTTCCCGATCTTCTCGAGCGAGGACAACTTTTACCCTGCGAACGGTGAATTCTTCTCATTGGACGTGACTCTCTCAGGCGAACTGGAGTGGGTCACCGGAGGGGTAAGCACCATTTTTACGGAACCGGGCCTGATTAATGATGGAGAGGTCTATCACATCGTCGTTACCCATCTCGACACAGACGGTCGTGACACGGGGTCGGCTGACATGGCTCGCCTCTACGTGAACGGAGTCATGGTTGCTGAACAGGAGAACCCGACTGAAATCCCGTCCTATGAGTTGAGGCAAGGAAACACCACGGGCCTGATTTGGGTCGGGACACGCTCGGCCGGCCCCGGTTCTGTCGGGGAGTTTGACGATTTTCAGGCCTATGGTCTGGAGCTTTCCGCCGATCAGGTCGCTGCGATGTATGCCACTCCAGGCTCGTTTGCGCCCTTCGGTCCACCGCCACGCCTGGAGGTTACTGCCATCACAGCAGTTGAAAATGGCGGAGGTGGTTACGATGTATCCCTGACATGGAATTCCAAACCGGGAGTGGAATATTTCATCGAATCCTACTCCACCAGCACGGGGACTTGGATTGAACAAGCCGATGCCGTGGGAGACCCGGGACTCGAAACGATGATCACCTTTAACCAGTTCCCGAGGGAAGCAATCTACCGTGTTCGGAGAGGGGACGTGGAGGAATAGACCCGCCCATTCGCTTACTGGTCCCTCAAATAGACCAGTGGCGATTCTTCGACAATCGACTGGCCTCAGCGATGTTGGGAAATGATTCGTTCTTTTTGGGTTTTCTTGGTTCTCACCTCGATTCTCCCTGCCAATCCCATCATCACTGAGTTCCTCGCCTCAAACTCCGGAATCCTCACAGATGAAGATGGGGACACCTCGGACTGGATCGAAATTCATAACCCAACAACCGCCGACATTGATTTGGCTGGCTGGCACCTCACCGATGATGCCCTGAACCTTGTCCAGTGGACCTTTCCCGCAACAAATCTCGCTTCAGGTGAACACCTCATCGTCTTCGCCTCCGGTAAAGACCGCGCCATCTCCGGTGCTGAACTTCACACCAACTTCAAGCTCTCCGCTGACGGAGAATACCTCGCCCTCGTTTCTCCAGCACCTGTCGTCACCTCTGAGTTCAACTTCCCCTCACAAGTCATCGACATCTCCTACGGACTCACCGCATCTGGAACCGAGATCACTCTCGTCTCCCAAAGCTCACCCGCAAGGGTTCTCGTTCCCACCCTTAGCGATGACCAAACCATCGGCACCACCTGGCGCGGCGGTATCGCCACCTTCGATGACTCATCCTGGCAGACCGGACTCCTCGGAGTCGGCTTCGAGCGAACCTCCGGATTCCAGGACGAGATTGGCATCGATGTCGAAGCCGACGCATGGGGCATTAACTCCTCAGTCTACCTCCGCATCCCGATCGACGGTTCAATTGATCCCGCCAACATCGCCTCGCTCACCCTCCGCATGAAATACGATGACGGCTTCGCCGCCTTCCTCAACGGTGATTATCTCGATGGCGCAAACAATCCCACTCCTCTCCTCTGGAACTCATTTTCCACCAGTGGTGTGAGTGATGCGCAAGCCCTCCAGTTCCAGGACTTCGATGTCTCCGCCTCCATTCCCAGCCTGATGGAATCCGGAAACACCCTCGCCATCCATGGCCTTAATCAATTCTCAAACAGCGGCGATCTCCTCATCCGTCCCGAGCTTATCGCCAGCCTCACCAACCCCGTGCCACCCGTCACCGGCTACTTTTCCCTCCCCACTCCCGGAGCGCCAAACCCCTCCACCAATACTCCCACACCCGTTTCACCGAACGCAGGAAAGGTCATCATCTCCGTGCCCAGCGGCATCAAAAGCAACGCTATTACCGTGACCCTCACCCCCGGGACTCCCGGCGCGGAGATTCACTACACGCTCGATGGATCCGATCCCACCGCTGGCGATCCACTCTACTCCGCACCTTTCTCCATCAGCAATCCCTCCCGCCTTCGCGCCCGCGCCTTCCTTCCCGCCAAGCTCCCCGGCACCCTCGCTCTCGCCGACTACAGCTTTCTTGATCCCTCTCTTCAAAGCTATCTCTCAGACGTTCCCATCATCGTCATGGATAACTTCGGCGCGGGTGATTATCCCAACAAAGGCCGCTCCAATGACGGCCGCGACATTGTCCAACGCCCACGCCAAGCCAATGTCATCAGCATTTTCAATCCTACCGCCAACGGACAACCCTTCACCAACTCACCCGCGCTGGAGAGCCGCAGCGGCTGCCGCGTCCGGGGCTCCAGCTCCAGCCAATTCACCCGAAAGCCACTCTCCGTCGAGTTTTGGAATGAACAAGACGAAGACCGCTCGCTCTCGCCCTTCGGCTTCGACTCTGAAGCCGACTGGGTTCTCAATGCCCCCAATCCCTCCTTCGATCGCGCCCTCATCCACAATCCCGTCTCCTTTGGCTTCGCCGAAATGATCGGAGCCCACACCCCCGGCAGCAAAGTGGTCGTCGTTTTTCAAAATACCGATGGCGGCACCATCACCTCGTCCGACCTCGCGGGCGTCTACATCTTCTCCGAAAAAATCGAACGCAAGCGCATGGGCGTGGACTTCGACAAACTCAGCGACGACGGAACCTCCGGCGGCTGGATGGTCAATATCGACCGCATGGAAGCCATCCCCGAAGGCCTCCCCGTCACCACCACCCAGCCCAATTTCCACGCTGCCGGACCCAACGGCATTCTGGAAATCCCGGACGATCAACAGAACTCCGGCGGCTCCCAGTCAGTCGATGACATCTCGGAATTCTACCATTCCTACCTCAACTTCAACAGCCCCGGTGGCTACGAAATCCTCCCCGCTCAGCGAAGCGCCGTCCAAGCCACCACCCGCGCCATGGACGCCGCCGTCTGGTCTGGAAACTTCACCAGCCAACTCGATTCCGAGAGCTGGGCCCGCAACTTCGCCGTTCATAATTTCGCTAAAAACCAGGACGCCCACGTCCTCTCCACCTTCATCTATCAGGAAACCCCCACCTCCAAAATCAAGATGGGTCCCGTCTGGGATTTCGACCGCGCCTACACCTGGAAAGGCGGCCCCAGCGATACCCCACTCTGGGCCTCGGATCGCGACTGGTATCAAGGCCTTTTCCAGGACACCGACTTCAAGCAAACCCACCAAGACGTCTGGCAGGAAGCCCGCCGCACCACCGCCACCAATGCCTCCCTTCAAGGCCTCGTCGATGATTCCTCAGCGGGCCTCCGCTCCGATCAAATCGCCGCCAGCGGACTCAACTTCTCCACTTGGCAAAGCCGTATCTCCGAACTTCGCACCTGGGTCGTCAACCGCGCCACCTACCTCGATAACCAATACGAGCCACTTCCAACGCTCTCCCCCGAAAGCGGATTCTTCGTCAGCAATCTCTCAATCAACATGACTCCCACCTCCGGCGGCACGGTCTACTACACCACCGATGGCAGCGACCCGCGCGCAGATGGCGGCGGCATTTCAACCTCCGCCCTCCCTCACTCCTCAACCCTTAATATCAGCGGAAGAACTATCATCACCGCCCGCACTCGGGACGGCTCCCGCTGGAGTGGCCCCGTCACCAGCTCCTACTACGTGGAAGCCGACATCCCCCAACTCGTCGTCAGTGAAATCAACTACCACCCCGGCGACCCTTCCCCCGCGGAAGAAGCACTCGGCTTCACCAATTCGGACGACTTCGAGTTCCTCGAGTTCACCAACATCGGCACCACTTCGGTCAATCTCACCCTGCTCAACCTCCGTGGCGGTATCGATTTCGATTTCTCCACCAGCGCCATCACCAATCTCGGCCCCGGCCAGCAAGTTCTCCTTGTCAAAAATCAAACCGCCTTCGAAGCCCGCCACGGCCCCGGCCTCCCCATCGCCGGCATCTTTTCCGGATCTCTCAACAATGCCGGAGACTCCCTCATCCTCGAAGACCCAGCCCTCAACCTCGTTCTTCAGGACTTCTCGTACTCAGACGACGCCCCCTGGCCCCTCTGCGCCGATGGCGACGGCTACTCGCTCATCTTAAAAAGCCCATCGCTCGGCCCCGATCACTCCATCCCCTCAAACTGGCGCTGCAGCAGCCTCCATGGCGGAAATCCCGGAACCTCGGATTCACTCACCCCATTCACGGGCAACCCCCTCGCCGATAATGATCATGACGGCATCGATGCTCTTCTTGAGCATTTCCTTGGAACCTCAGATAGCACAGCAGGGGACACCTCCGACCTCATTCAAATCAGCTCCACCATCGCCAGCGACTCCCTCACTTACCCGGCTCTTCAAGTCACCTACGCCATCGGAGCAGACGACGTCATCCCCACTGCCGAGTGGTCCGGCGACCTCCTAACCTGGTCCTCAGCCCCCGGCGACATCATCCCCGTCAGCGAAACCCTCAACAACAACGGCACCGCCACCCTCACCTGGCGCTCCACCCTCCCCACCACCGCGGTCCGTCAGTTCTTCCGCCTCAAAGTTTCTAACCAATAGATAGTCGCACCGACGATCCCAACGCAAAGAACCCGTCAGCCTCACAGCTGGCGGGTTTTTTTGATCCAGGTTTACATTCTCTTTTTGTCGAGCGACCCACTTGAAACACAAGATGAGCTCTGAAGATAGATCGCAGCATTCCACGTCAACGATGGCCCCGCCCTCCACGGCTAAAAGCTAGCAACCCCGCATCCCTGGCGGGGGTAAACACCAATTTTCCAGTCCCACGCATTGAGATATGCGACCACAAAAAAAGCCGCCAACCATGATGGCTGACGGCTTTTTCGGACTACCATGAAAAATTCCCGGCTACTGCGCCGCCTCCAAACGGAAGAACATCTTCCCCGGAACCCGACCGGCGACATTCAGCTCGACGCGTCCCATCCCCGATCCATCGGCCACACCAGTCGTGCCATTGATCGCAGTTTCCATTGTTTCAAAGCCCATCAAATTCGGGGAACTCATGACCTTGTAAGTCATTCCCGGACGTCCCTTGAAGTCGAGATAGAAGGTCGTTGCATTCACAAAACCAGATTCAACCACCGCTAGATCTCCTATGACTCCGGCTGGTGCCACCGCGTCATTATGAAGCCCAATATAATCCACTTCCCAGTCTCCACTGAGATCAGCAGAAAAGTCACCCAGGAGAAAACTCTCGCCTCCAAAAACCGCCGAATTCGTTCCCTCCAATCCGGCCTCACCTCCGTAAATCAGCAAGCCATCCTGCCAGACCCAGTAACGTTGGTCAGCCGCCACATAAGCCACCCGGTAGAGACGAAACGCACTCGTATTGCTGCCCGTCACCACGGGCGAATCCCCCTCGCCAGTGCTCATCCCATCCTCATTGATATTCACTCGAAGCGCTGGCACTCCCGATGGATTGATAAACATCCCAAAGCCTCCGAGATCAAATCCCGGTGCCCCGATCGTTCCCTCCTTCAGCCGCAGTGAAACCTCGACCGTAAAGTTTCCCGAAATCGACTCACGGCTAATGCTCCCGCCAAAATCCGTCCGGAAAAGAGCCTCCGGAATCCCCGCCGATTGATTCGAAGAAGCAATTCCACCCGCATAAATTTGTGGAATCAGCATCTCCTGATCCACCCCAACCGCCTGCGCGGAAGCCGAAAACCAATCCGTGCTTCCCGCCATATCCAAATCCTGGAAACCCGGATTTTCATTCATCTCGTAGCGAAAATCAAAGTCAGCAAAACCAAGACTGTTCGGCACTCCCTCAAAGGCCAGCGTTGTCAGAGACTCGGTCGTCGGAGACCACGCCCCTCCCGCACTGTTCTCTGCAAACACTCGATAGAAGTAGGTCGTAGCGCCCGCCAGATCAGCTACCTCCCCTGTAAAGCTTCCCCCTTGCGCACCGAGATCGAGATTCGCATCCCATGCCCCTGCACTCGTTCCCGCATCACTCGTTCCGTAGAAAAGAGTGATGATGGGGTCTTCATTCCCCGTATCAGTCACCTCACCCGTAAAACTCCCGATCCCCGGGCCGCTTGAGCTGCCCGCCGTCACAATAACCGATGGCTCGGTCGCAGGGGGCGTCGTAAAAGTCCCCGCCGCATCAGACCAATCCGAACCCGCTCCATTCTCCGCCAAGAAGCGGTAAAAATACGTCGTATCGCGAGTCAGCCCCGCAATCACGGCACTAAACCCACAAGCCTCAATCCCCAAAACCTCCGAACTCTCCCACGCCCCGGGATCAGTTCCACCATCAGCTTCTCCCCAATATACAGTCAGAGTTGAAAAGTCCGTTCCAAAGGTCGTCAAATCACCTGAGACCTCAGCGCTCACCGTCGTGACCTTCGCCGCCGCAACAGTCTCCACCACCGGTGCCACTCCTGGATCAGCATTAATGATCACCTCAAAGCACTCCACCACGGTCGAGAAACTCTGCGAAGCCAGAGCGTCCCCACCAGACTCCGACCACTGCAAAAAACCAAACCTCACCTCACCCGTCGCCGCCTGAAGATTTGGCCCCGTCGGATTATCCCGTGTCAGCGCGAAGTTCGTCGAAGTCGCGTTCAACTCTCCCCAAATCCCTGTCGCGGTATTCGTCCCGGCTCCCAATTGGGAAAGGTCGAAGAGATAAGGGTCATCATTGTCAAAAGGAGCCGAGAAATTCAAAGGCCCATTCCCCGACCAATCATTCGCCGAATGGTTCCACCGGTAGTAGCGTGTCACGCCTCCATCGGTCACCGAGATCACAGGCGACCAGTTCGGAAACATTGTCGTCTCGAAATTTGCCACCCAGTAAAACCGCTCGATGCCATTCGCCAGCGTCGCCAGATCAAGCACCGCATCATACATAAAAAGATGCCCCACCGTGTAGTTCGTGCCAGCCTCCCAGGTCAAATCAAACTCACCCTCCACCGTATCAACCACCGCCGTATTCGTGATCACATTTTCCCAGTTAAAACTATGCCCTGACTGCACCGTATCATCAAAGGCCACCGAACTCGTAATCCACTTGCTCACATCCCTCGTATCATCCCCTCCAAAAATCACTTCCCCCTGAAGAGGAGTCAGCAAGACCATGAGCAAGGCTACCTGAAATATTGTTCTCTTCATCATAGATAATTGGTGCGTCCAACCCAATCAGCACCCATCCTCAAAAATTCACCAAGCGATACGACTGGTCTGAGAATGAGACCTGTTTTTAACAAAAGGCACCAACAGCATTGCCGGGCCCTTCTCCATGCCGCTAACATAAAAGACCATGAAGGCATTTCTCATCAGTCTAGAGTTCCTCCTTTCGAATTTGGGGTTTGCCGCACCTGCGGACGATCGTCTGAGTGCGCGCTCCACACGGCCAAACGTCATCGTCGTCTTCATCGATGACATGGGCTATTCCGATTTCTCCTGCTTTGGCGGCACCGTCGAAACCCAGCACATCGATCGCCTCGCCTCGGAAGGGATCAAGTTTACCAACTTCTACGTCAATTCACCGATCTGCTCGCCCTCCCGCGTTGCGCTTACCACCGGGCAATATCCACACCGCTACCGTATCACCTCCTTTCTCAACAACCGCCGGGATAACAAACGTCGCGGCATGGCCCAGTGGCTCGACCCCAAAGCTCCGACTCTCGCCCGCCAGCTTCAGAAGGCTGGCTACCGAACCGGCCACTTCGGGAAATGGCACATGGGTGGCCAGCGAGATGTCGCAGAAGCTCCCGAAATCTCAAAGTACGGCTTCCATCAGAGTTTGACAAATTTCGAAGGCATCGGCCCCAAGCTCCTTCCTCTCACCCTCAAGCCCAACCCAACAGGAGGCGATCCCATTCAAGGCCGCATCTGGGCCGATGCCGAACGCCTCGGCCCCGGATTCAAATGGATGCAGCGCTCAGAAATCACCACCGGCTTCGTCAACGAGGCCCTCAAGTTCATCGACCAAACCCAAGCCGATCAAAAACCCTTCTACCTCAATCTTTGGCCTGACGACGTCCACGGCCCCTTCTGGCCACCGCTCGACAAATGGGGAGGGAGTAAAAGAAAACTCTACCAAGGCGTTCTCGATGCAATGGACGAACAACTCGCACGCCTCTTCAACCGCGTCCGCAATGATCCCACCCTCCGTGATAACACCATTATCACTGTCTGTTCGGACAACGGCCACGAACCCGGAGCCGGCGAATCCCGTCCTTTCCGCGGGGCCAAGACCTGGTTGTATGAAGGTGGCATCCGTTCACCCCTGATCGTCTGGGCCCCGGGTCTCATGGCCGAAGAAAAAAGGGGAACCACCAACGTTTCCTCCGTCTTCTCCGCCATTGATCTCAACCGCTCACTCTACTCCATCACCGGAACCAAACCCTCGCAAAAACTGGACGGCGAAGACCTCTCCCAAACGCTCCTCGGAAAATCCACCGCCTCCCGCCAGGCCCCCATTTTCTGGCGTCGGCCACCTGACCGCCCCGGCTTTAGTCATGGTTTCGATGAGGACAACCCCGACCTCGCCGTCCGCCAGGGGGACTGGAAATACCTCGTGAATCATGACGGTTCCTCCGCCCAGCTCTACCTTCTCCCGAAAGACCTGTCCGAATCTAACAACCGTATCAAGCAACGCCCCGACCTCGCTGCCAAACTGGATAAAGCACTCCGCGAATGGAATGCCCAAATGCCGGTTGATGGATCTGATCCCGGGTTCCCGCGCCCGTAGGGAATTTTCCTGCAATAAGTGGTGATTCCAGACCTTACCCCGTAGACTCCATCCAGAGAGACCGACCGATCCATCCGATGACCAAGTTTTTAAGAATCAAAGCCGCAAGCCTTCTGCTAAGCGCCCTGACGATCCTATCCGCCAGGGCCGAACTGCCTACTTTCGAAGAAGGTGTCTGGATGGGCTACTTTGCCTACAATAATGGCAAGGAGTTGCAGGTCAAAGTCAGTCATGAGGGGGATATTACCGCCTCTCCCATTGTTAAAAATGGTGAGATCAGACCCTATCTAAGAATTCCGTATCGATTCACCGTTCGCCAGAAGCTCCCCAATGGAATCCTCCGGCCGTTGAAAGTGGACCCCAAATCACTGAAGTCTGAAAGCGCGGTCACGAGCAAACTCAGGAGTGTGGTGATCACCGGAGAAGCCGCAGGGGGAGTAACCTTTGAAATGACGATCGAATTCTCCCGCGATATTGTGCGCCTTGGCGGGCGGGTAACGGGAACGGGAAAATTGAAAAACCCGGTGAATTTCCACTACCATGCCCGACTGAATCATTTTCACGGCAACCTGCTCGAGCGCTTGAATAACGACCGGAAGAAGTTCGATGAGATTGTCGGAAAAGATTGGTTGGAGCTCTATCGTTTGGACAAAAAGAAAGAGAAGCGCCATCTCACCGATGTTTTTGAGCTTGAAGGTGCGGAGGCTCTTAATGGGCCGGGAAGTTCCAAGGTGGAGATTCAGGCATCGATCGTCGATAAGGATAAGCGGATGCTCATCTTTGAAGCCGGTGAAGGCTCGGCGATCACCTTCAGCAAAAGAAAAAGCGGACCGATCCACGAAGGATATTTCCTGGATTGGACCTCTGACCAGACGAAGGACAAGGAGGGGAAGGCCCGCTTCACCCTGGAGATCGACGAGCTCTGATTGGGCGCCGCACTATTTGGAATCAATCCCCGCAGCACCGGGATACCAGGCGGGGAGGGGGGTGGGTTCTTGTTCGAAGATGGCGAGGGTTTCGGCGGGGACGTGCTTTTTGTTCACGATGATGGTGTAGACATGCTCGTCGAACCAGCGGTCGTAGAGGGTCCAGTTTCCTTTTTTCCCTTTGGAGTCGCCCCAGCTGTTTTCGACGAGCCATTTCACGGGCTCACCGTCCTTAAGATCGACGCCCATGAGGACCATGGCGTGATTTGAGGAACCGGCGGCGAAGTGGGAGCGTTCCGCTTTGGAGAGTTTGAGGTCGATACCGAAGAGGGTTTCGTAGTCGAAGAGGTCGATTTCCATGAGGCCATGCTCGGATGATTGATCGATGCTCATGTTGACGGCGAACCACATGGGTTCGTTGGCGAGGACGGACTTCACCGCGATTTTCTTCATTTCAACGATGCCGATGTTGGCGAAGTTCATTTCGTCCTGCCCGGCGATATTGCGGGCGCGTTTGAAGCGGTAATGGGTGGCCATTTTCTGACTGGGGTCGTTGTAGAGGCAGACGAAGTCAGCGAGATCGACGCCGACGAATTCCCGGTAGAAGGATTTTGGGGTGTAGGTTTTTGCTTCGGTGAGTTTGTTGTCTGCGACTTCGGATTTCTCTTCTTCAGCGTCTTCGGAATCCTCGGGTTTGGCTTTGTAGCGCCATTCGAATTGGCGGGGTGGTTCTCCGAGGTTGATGGCAAGGAAGCGGTAGATTTCCTTGAGCCCGTTTTCTTTGAGCGAGCGAAGGTCTTCGAGGGTGGAGCCATTGCGATTGGCTTTGAGGAGATTGGAGGCCTGAGTGCGAAGGAGTCGGTCGAGAACCTTGTTCATGGTGCCGGTGTTCTCGCTGCTGTGGGTCTCGGGCATGGCGGAGGCGGGGACGACTCCGTATTTTTCGATCAGGCCGGTGACGTAGTTCCACCAGCCGCCATCGCCAACCATCCAGTCGTTGATGAGGAGCCATTCGCGGTCGAGGCGGTCCGCGTCCCGCAGTTCGATGACGTCTTCAAGATAGAGGTTGGATTTTTCCATCTTGTCCCAGAACTGGAGGTAGGCGGTGGAGAACTCGAAGTGGTCGAGGCCGTGTTCTTCGATGATCTTCGGGCGCATGGCATTGAAGCCGGCAAACATCCAGCAGCGTCCGGATGATTTTTGGTTGGTGATGCCCTTGGTCTTTATTTTGTGGCTGAAGTGTCCGTCCTCTCCGGCAACGACTTGTCGGTTGAGGGCGAGAGACTTGATGTCGTTGTTGGTGACGGCGTTGTGGCGGGCGAGGTCGCCGCCGGTTATTTCGTAGCCATCCTGGAGACGGTCGATCAGGTCGGGAGTGAGCGCGCCGCTTTGATCGGCACTTGCGTGGAGGGTGAGGAGTCCGGAAACGGCAAGGGTGAGGAGAAAGCGGTCCATGATTTGCCCCGAGATATAGAAGTTCGTGACAGGATAACAAGAAGCAGGTTTGAAATGTGAAAGGGTCGATCCGGAGTGGTTCTGTTTTTTTGTCGATAGTGCAAAAAGCAATCAGGGGTCATTGTTTCCTTTGCAAAATACAGGGATGGGAGAGGGGGTTCGGGCGGTCGAAGAAGCCGCGGGCCCTTTGATCCAAAAGGTTCCTGCGGAGCGGGGTTGCTGGAATGGAAAGTGCGATAGGAAGGGCACTTATGGAAAAAGAAGCAGACCCGGATGTCTCGATCGGACTCGATGCCGAGAGCAGGAAAGAAGTAGCCACCATTCTCAATGAGATTTTGGCGGATCAGCACGTGCTTTATGTCAAGACGCGGAACTTCCACTGGAACTTGATCGGAGGAAGATTCCATTCGCTGCATGAACATTTTGAAAAGCTCTACACCGATCTCGCTCTGGTGATTGACGAAACCGCGGAGAGGGTTCGCATGATCGGTGGTGTCCCGACCGGATCGATGAAGGAGTTTCTCAGTGTCGCCTCACTTGAGGAATGCGAAGGCGTTTTGATCACCGGAGATGAAGCGATCGAAAACCTGCTGCAAGATCACGAATCGTGTATCCGCAGCCTGCGCAAGCGCATCTCCACTGTGGAAGATGAGTATGAGGATGTGGGAACCGCCGACTTCCTGACGGCACTCATCCAGAAGCATGAAATGACAGCCTGGATGCTCCGCAGCTATCTGGAACACCAATCCTAAGACGATGAATAACCCGAAAGAAAAATTACAGAACCACCTCAATCAGGCTCTCGATCTTCTGGACCAACATACCCGGATGCTTACGGAAGATCTGGATCTCGAGAACGAGAATCTTCGAGCGCTGGTGGATGGTCGGGACGAAACGACCCAGAAGCATCTGGCCCAATTTGGGGAGATTACCTCGAGCCTGAAAGTGACCTTGGGCGAACTTCGTGACGAAATCACCGGAGCACAGGGCGCGGCATCCATGGTGTTGCAAGATGATCCGGCTATTGCTTCCGGCAATCCCGCCGATGCTGAAAAGTCGGAGGACGAGGAGCTGGATATTTCCGCGAAGGAGGCATCCCACATTCGACATGACGAGCCGGTGACCTTTGCGAGTATCATCAGGTCATTGCTGATGGCTGATGAACCCGGGCAGAGGGAGAAGCGCGACGCCCTTTAGGAGGAGGTCTTTTCCAGTTCGGAGATGATCTTCCGAAAGCCGGGTTTGATGACGTCGAAGATCAGCCTGATGCGCTCATCGAAGTGAATGAAGGCGCTCTTGATCGAGTTAATGGTGATTTTTTCAAGATCGTGAATCGAGAGGTCAAAGGTCCGCACGGCGACCTCAAACTCCTTGGTCATGCTGGTGTCGCTCATGAGGCGGTCATCGGTATTGATGGTGACGCGGAAGCCGGCATCAAAGAAGACGCGGAAGGGGTGTTCCTCCAAGGAGGGAGCGGCTCCGGTGTGCACGTTGCTGAGGAGGCAGCACTCAAGGGGGATGCGTTGATCGAGAACAAATTGGGAGAGTGTTCCCATGGAGATGACCTTGCCATCGATGACGGTCATGTCTTCGAGGAGACGGGTGGCATGCCCGAGGCGGTGAGTGCCGCAGTATTGGAGGGCCTGCCAGATGGATTCGATGCCAAAGGCTTCTCCGGCATGGACGGTGATATTGAAGTTGGCGCGGCGTGCGGCATTGAAGGCTTCGAGATGGCGCTTGGGGGGGTGGCCGTCTTCACCACCGGCGAGGTCGAACCCGACCACTCCGTCATTTCGAAAATTGATGGCGAGTTCGGCGGCCTCAAGGGAGTCGGTTCGGTCACGCATCGCGCAAATGATGAGTCCCCAGCGGACACGGTATTGCTCTTCGCCACGACGGAGTCCCGAAAGGACGGCGCGGACGACGGCATCCTGGGGCAATCCCTTTTGGGTATGGAAGACGGGCGCGAAGCGCACTTCGGCGTAGACGACGCCATCGCGGTGCATGTCTTCGATGAACTCGAAGGCGACGCGCTCGAGTGCTTCGCGGGTCTGCATGACGGCGATGGTGTGGGCGAAGCCTTCGAGGTACTCGGGAAGGCTGCCCTTGTTGGCACCGCGATGGAACCAGGTGCCGAGAGTTTGGGCATCTCCCGGGGGGAGGTTTTGATAGCCGGCATCGCGGGCCAGATCGATGACGGTGGCGGGTCGGAGTCCGCCATCGAGGTGCTCGTGAAGGAGGACCTTGGGGAGGGTACGCATGTCGATGCGGGCCAAAAGTGCGTCCCCCGTTTCGTGAATTATTGGGGAGAGTGAAGGTGTGGGCTGGCGCGAGGTCATGTGGGGTTGCGGTTGGATGGGGGAGGAGGGGTTTGCTTTGGAACCGTCTAGTGGTTTCGCAGGTGAATGGTGGTGCGTCAATGATGGAGCTTGGAGTGAGAAATTGACTCGATGAGAATTTGGAATCCGGTTCTCAGGAAGGTGGTGTTTTCCCGGGATGAGCTTCTGGAGCGCTACGAGTTTACCGGCTTTTACCTGCCGATCTCCAAGGGAGATTAGGGGGGACAAAAAAACCGCCGTGATTTCCAGTGGAATCACGGCGGTTGAGAAGAGAGATTTTTTTAGGGACGCTTGCGGCGGCCGAGGGCGAGGAGGCCGAGAAGGCTGAAGGCGGCTGCGGATGGCTCGGGCACGGCCACTCCGGTGACTCCGGTTCCGGCACCGCCATCGAAGACGATCTCAAGTGGGCTGCTCACTCCGGCTGATCCGGTGAGTCCGGTGGCGTAGCTCCATTCCACTCCGTCAACGACGGTGGAACCGCCGGCGGCGTCATGAATTTGTTTGAGGGAGTCAAAGGAGTCTCCGGTGTATCCGAGGCTGGCATCGGTTCCGACGCCGTAGAGGACCGCGATTTCATCTGCGGTAAGGACTTCGTCCCAGACCGAGATGTCATCGACGAGGCCGTTGAAAAACTGGGCGCTGGGGTTTCCGCTGGTGTTGTTGATATTGGCGGAGGTGCCGATGAGCATGCGGTTGGAGCCGGTGTTCACGGGGCGGGTGTTTGCTCCTCCGGTGATCGCGATGCCATTGTTGAGGTAGGCGAGGGCGCTTCCGGCGGTGCCGCTATCTGCGAGAGTGATGGTGAGGAGCTGCCAACCGGCTGCGACGGGATTTCCGGAGTTGGCACTTCTTCCGTTGCCGACGCCGACTTCGATTCCGCCGTTGTTGTTGTCGATATCGACATCAAATTTTGTTCCAGTTCCGTTTGCGCCAAAGGTGACGGCGGTCCTTAAGTTGGCTGTTCCGGTAGTTTGGTTGACCCAAACCGATACGGTGCGCGCTCCTGTGCCGACGACTCCGCCGCCTGCGTCGACGACGAAAAAGTCTCCGGCTCCGTCGAATTGCGCTGCTCCGCCAAATTGTCCACCGGTGGAATTGATGGTGGCGTCATTGGTGCCGACGTGAGGTGCTCCGGCGGTGAGGCCGGTAGCGGAATCGAGGTTCACATAGGTGACGAGGGCTCCTTGAAGTGGGGCTATGGTGAGAAGGACGAGAGGGGTTGAGATCTTCATTGAGCGCAGAGCCTCAGTGGGTTTTGGGATATCTTCAAGGATGAAACTCAGAGTTGTTAGACAGGTTTTCTTCTAAAGGGGGGCGAGGAGGTTTTTGAGGGATTCGGGGTCGGGGGCGCCTTGGGTGGCTCCGGCGAGGAGGGAGTCGGCGAGGAGGGCTTTCTTTTGTTGGAGTTGGTGGATGCGGTCCTCGACGGTGCCGGCGCAGATGAGCTTGTGGACGAAGACGGGCTTGTCCTGGCCGATGCGGTAGGCGCGGTCGGTGGCCTGGTTTTCGGCGGCGGGGTTCCACCAGGGGTCGTAGTGGATGACGGTATCGGCGGCGGTGAGGTTGAGGCCGGTGCCGCCGGCTTTGAGGGAGATGAGGAAGATGGAGGAGTTTCCGTTCTGGAAGTCATCGACGAGTTGGCCACGGTCTTTGGAGGCGCCGGTGAGTTTTAAGTACGAGACTTTTCTTTTTTGGAGTTCGTGCTCGATGATTTCGAGCATGGAGGTGAATTGGGAGAAGAGAAGGACGCGGCGGCCTTCGGCGAAGAGGGTGTCGAGGAGGTCGAAGAGGTAGTCGAGCTTGGCGGATTTTTTGGGGGCCTTTTGGGCGGCGGGGAGTTTGAGGAGGCTGGGGTGGCAGCAGATTTGGCGGAGTTTGAGGAGGGCGTCGAGGATGGCGAATTGGGATTGTTCGAGGCCGCGGACGGCGATGGCTTCACGGACTTGTTTGTCCATGGTGGCGCGGACGGTCTCGTAGAGGTCGCGTTGTCCGGAGGAGAGTTCGACGGGGTGGACGAGGATGGTTTTGGGCGGGAGTTCGGTGGCGACCTGGTCCTTGGTGCGGCGGAGGATGAGGGGGCCGAGGCGTTTGCGGAGGAGGTGGGAGCGTTCTTCGTCTTCGTCCTTTTCGATGGGGTTTTGGTAGTTGTTGCGGAATTTTTCGCGGGAGCCGAGGAGGCCGGGGATGAGGAAGCGGAAGAGGGACCAGAGTTCGCCGAGGTTGTTTTCGACAGGGGTGCCGGAGAGGCAGAGGCGTTGGTCGGCGTTGAGTTGGCAGGCGGCCTGGGTGACTTTGGCGGAGGGGTTTTTAATGTGTTGTGCTTCGTCGAGGACGGCGAGGCGGAAGCGGTGTTTTTTGAGTTCGTCGATATCGCGCTGGAGGAGGGCGAAGGAGGTGACGACGAGGTCGGCATGGGGGATGTGGGAGAAGAGGCGTTTGCGTTTTGCGCCCTGGAGCATGAGGGGGCTGAGGGAGGGAGTGAACTTTTTGGTTTCGGCGATCCAGTTGGGGACGACGGAGGTGGGGGCGACGATCAACACTGGTCGACGGTCGTCGGGGTGGGCTTCGCTGAGACGGAGGATGTGGGTGAGGGTTTGGAGGGTTTTGCCGAGGCCCATGTCATCGGCGAGGATGCCGTTGAGTTCGTTTTGTTGGAGGAAGGTGAGCCATTCGACGCCGGTTTGTTGGTAGGGTCGGAGTTCGGCGCGGAGGGTGGCGGGTGGTTGGTAGGGGGGGGGTTGTGCGCTGGCGGAAAGGCGCTGGCGGAGTTTTTTGAGTTCGGGTGGGGGGTCGATGGGGAGGGCTTGTTCTTCGACGAGGGCGGCGGCATCGAGGGGGTGAAGGGAGGGGGCTTTGGGGTTGGTGAGGGCGGCGAGGTGGTGGAGGATGATGCGGAGGCGGCCGGCGGGGACCTGAAGGGCGCCGCCGCCGTGGGAGTCGGGGAGGTAGATGAGGTGGGGGTCGTCATCGGCGAGGTCGGCAAGTTGGTCGAGGGTGTCGCCATCGAGGAGGCCGGTGAGGATGGGAAGGAGGTCGAGGCGTTTGCCGTTGAGGTCGATGCCGACAGAGAGGGTGAACCAGCCGCCGGGTGAGGGCTCGAGGGTGGCTCGCATTTCGTCGTCGGTGAGCTCGTGGACGTGGTGGCCGAAGTCGTCGTCGACCTCGACATCCCATCCTGCTTCACGGAGTTGGGGGACGGCTTTTGAGCGGAACCAGGGCCAGTAGACGGAGGGGGTGGAGAGGTGGGGTTCGGGGAACCAGGCGCCTTCCGCGGAGACCTCGGCGGATTGCTTTTTGGCCATGGAGAGGAGGAAGCGGTAGTTGGGGTTGCTGGAAAGGTTGGTGAGGCCGAGGGCGGTGAGGGCTTCGATGGCGCGGAACTCGGCGGGTTTGTCGCGGGGGACGGGTGAGTCGTGGGAGGATTTGATGAGGGGGAATTCGTGGTCGCCGTAGCGGACGGTGGGGCGGGCGACGAGCCAGGTTTGGCGATTGGAGGTGCGGAGGGCCTGGAGGAGGAGTTGGACGGCGCGGCCGGTGGCGGGTTCTTCCGCCAAAACGAGCTTGAAGCTCGGTTTGGCGGGAGTTTGAAGTTCGAAGGGTTCAGTTTGAAGTTGCTGGGGCTCCGAAGGTTTTGGGGGTTCCGGGGCGGTGGTGCCGCCTCCGCGGAGGAGGCGGGCGAGGGTGTTTGGGCGGGAGGCGCGGATGATGGCGGCGGCGGCGTGGGGGCAGTGGGTGCCGTAGTCGCAGGAGCAGGCGGTGTCGTAGTCCCAGTGGTCATCGGTCTCGGGCCAGAGGTTGATGGCGGTATCGTGGCCCTCGACGCGGGCGCTGAGGATGGCTCCGTCTTCGGTCGATTCGAGGTTGAGGGCTTCGAGGAATTTGGGGGAGGAGAGTTTTTTTCCGTGGGCAAGGATGTGGTCGTCAAAGCGGTGGGACCAGTTGATGTCTTGGAAAAAGGGCTCGGGTGTGGGCACGGGGGGAGGATGAACTGCTCCGGTGGCGGAGGAAAGATCAGGGCGTAAAAAAACCAGCCGGGCCGGGTGGGCGGGGCTGGTTTTGAGGGAAAGATGTTTCCGTATTACTTGCGGCGGCGGATGAGGAAGAGGACTCCTGCGAGGCCGACAAGGAGGGACTGACTTGGCTCGGGGACGACGGCGGTGTCGTTGATGCGGATGTAGTCCACGGCGAAGAAGTTGCCGTCGGTTTGGGAGTTGCTGTTGGCAGATGCGCCGCCGATGGGGTCGAGGCGAAGGCTGGTGATGGTGCCGACCCCGAATCCGCTGATGTCGAGGGTGACGGTGAAATAGTCATCACCGGAAGCGACACCGACGAAGCCGGAGTTAAAGACAGTGGCATTCAGAGTGACGATGAGGCCGACGGGATTGAAGGTGGTGACAGGTCCGGCTGGAGCCTCGTCCTGGGATTCCCAGACGCGGAATGAGATGGTGTCCCAGGTCTCGCCGCCAGCGGGGCTGAGGCTGATTCCGGATTTGAGAAGTTGGGGGTCGTTGCCGTCGGCAGTTCCGGTGATGGCCGTGGTGGTGGCGATCAGGTCGGGAACGTTGTTGGCGGTGAAGCCATCGAGGGTGCTGTTGAAATCATAGCTGACGACGGTGGCGGCGGAGGCTGCGAGGCTGGAGGTGAGGAGGATTCCGGCTCCGAGGAGGTTGGTTTTGAGGGACATGATTATCGTTGTGTATGGAGGTTGTAGATCGAATGCCCGATCCGAGTTAGCGACAATAGGTAAGGTTTCTTGGAAGGGAAGCGCAATCCAAGAATGGTTTCATGTGAAGATGTTGAGAGGGTTGGGAAAAGGGGGGGATCTATGGCAGATGCTTAGGTTGGGAGGATGGTGGGGAGGGCGTTGAGGCAGTCTTTTTTGTGGGTGAGGGTGATGAGGTGGCCGCCTTTGATGAAGGAATTGACCGATTTGGGGCGAGTGATGACGGGGTCCCGGGTGCCGTGGATGCGGAAGAGGGGGCTGCGGCCCTGGTCGCCCTGCCATTGGAAGACGGCTTTGGTGGTGAGGCGGAGGAAGCGGGGATCGGTTTGGGCGAACATGCGGGTGGTGAGGAAGGGGAGTTTGGCGCAGAGAGTGCGGAGGAGGGTGAGGGGGATGAGGTTGATGAGGGGGTGGCAGGTGGCGAGGAGGGGTGAGATTTCGGAGGGGTGGGTGGCGCTGCTGATGAGGATGAGTTGGCGAAGGGTGATGAGGTTTGAGATTTCCGAGGCGACCATGCCGCCGAGGGAGGTCCCGATGAGGGTGTCGGCGGGGGTGATGTGGTGGTCGTCGATGAGGCGTTGGGCGAGTTGGGTGAGGGTGGTGCCGGTGAAGTCGCGGGGCCAGTCGAGGAATTGGGCGTTGGGGAGGTCGCGCCAGGGGCCGGAGTACATGGCGTTGGTGGCACCCATGCCGGGGAGGAGGTAGACCATGGTTTCTTTTAGGATACGGGTAAGAAAAAACCCAGCCTGTTGAGGGCCGGGTTTTTTGGAGGGGGGAGGGGTTGGGTGTTTGATTGAACTATCGTTTCCGCCGTGCGCCGCAGAAGGCTGCGGTGAGGGAAAGGAGGAGGATGGATGAGGGCTCGGGGACGGCAGTGGTGCTGCCGAATGCGAATCCGATGGGGTCGTCCTCGGTTTGGTCGCTCAAGAGGAGGGTGAAGCTGTTGAGCCCGCTGACGTCGGCGGCAGCTACAAAGGGGGTGTAGTGGCGCAGGTTTGCATCTTTTGCTCCGGTTGTGGAGGTGGCTCCGGTGACGACTTCCTGAAGGGGTGTTTCCCAGGTTCTGCTGTCGGTGGAAATGGAGAAGCCGGGGTTTGAGCCGCTGCCGTCGGTTCCGGCCATTTTAAATCCGGTGAAGGTTTGTCCACCGCTGAGGGTGAAGGTGATGCTTCCGGCGGCGCCATCATAGGCGAGGGCCTGGAACGAGCCTGTCTCGGAGGAGAGGCCTCCCGAGGCGAAAGTTGTTGATCCGTTGGCAAAGACTCCGCCGCCGGTGGTGTCGACGGTGAGGGTCACTCCTCCGGGGAGGCCGGTGACGACAGTGTTTGGATCGATTTGAGTCCAGCTTTGAACCCAAGATTGGGCGGAAAGAGCTGAGGTGAGGGCCAAGAGGCAGAATAGGGGGGGGTTAATCTTCATCGCCGGTGAGGGTAACACGCATTTTAAGAAAATCAAACATTATTCACATTTATGCAATCTGAACAAAATCCGGGAAGGTTGGGAAAGGTGGCGGAGCTAAGGTGGCGGTGCGGGATGCGCGCCGTTTTTGTTTTGTTTGCGGGTACATGGGCGTAGAAAAGCCGGACTTTGCAGTCCGGCTTCCGAGGGGTTAATTGGCAATGAATTGATTAAATTTTGTATTTGCCGGGGATCGGGGGTGGGGTGACGGGGAAGGTGTCGTCCATTTTGAGGTCATCGGGGGCGAGGTCGTTATCGGAGGCCCAGAGTTGGTCCCAAGTGATGCGTTGGCCGGTGTGGGCGGCTTCGCGGCCGAGGATGCCGAGGGCGGTGGATTTGACCATGTGGTCTCCGTTGTTGGGAATCTTGCCATCACGGAGGGCGGTGAAGAGCTCGTTGTGGCAGGATTGGTACATGTCTTGTTCGACGCCGGGCTCGGGGCGGGAGCGCCAGGTGGTCTTGCCATCGAGGTCCTTGATGGCGCAGCGGCCGGGGGCATACATGGTGCCTTTTTCGCATTCGACGCGGTCGACGACCTCGGAGTGGCAGCCGATGAAGTGGCGTTGGCCGACGTGGCAGTAGACTCCGTTGGGGTATTCGTAGGCGACGTTGTAGTGGTCGTAGATGTTGGAAGCGTCGGTTTTGCAGGCGCGGCCTCCGTTGGCGACGGCGGCGATGGGGGCGACGTCATCCATGCCCCAGCCGACTTTATCGATGGTGTGGATGCATTGTTCGACGAGGGGTCCGGAGGAGAGCCACTCGAAGTTGAACCAGTTGCGGAGCTGCCATTCGACGTCGGGCATGCCATCGGGCTGGGGTCCGCCGAGGGGTTTGACGGGGTTGGCGAGGTAGGTTCCGTAGATGGAGCGGACTTTGCCGAGTTCGCCGGCAAGGACTTTATTGTAGGCTTCGCGTGTGGGAGGGTGGTAGCGCCAGCAGAAGCCGTTTTGGACGGCGAGGCTTTTTGCTTTGGCGATTTTGACGGATTCGACGACGGATTTGAGTCCGGCCATGTCGACGGCCATGGGCTTTTCGATGAAGCAGTGCTTACCGGCATCGACGGCGGCGCGGAAGTGTTGGGGGCGGAATCCGGGAGGGGTGGTGAGGAGGACCATGTCGACTCCGGAGTCGATGACCTTTTGGTAGGCGTCGAGGCCGACGAAGCGGCGTTCGGGGGCGACATCGACTTGTTTGCCGAATCGTTCGACGGTTTTCATGGCGTTGACGACGCCGCTGCCGAAGGCGTCACCAACGGCCCAGAGGACGACGTTGGGGTCGGCGGTGAGGGCTTGGGTGACGGCGCCATTGCCGCGGCCGCCGCAGCCGATGAGGCCGATTTTGATTTTATCGGGGATGTTTTGTGCGCGAACGATGTTGGGGAGGCCGGCGGCGATGGTGGCGGCGGTTCCGGATTTGAGAAGGTGGCGTCGATTGATTGGGTTCATGGATTTAATTTCTACGGAGTTTGAATGGATTTGTGGTCAAAAGCGATGGCGATTTTTTTAGGAAAGATCGTTGCGATGTAAATCGTATTGGTGCTACGGTTTACTGAGAGGGCAAAACCGATTTATCATGATTAAGGAAAAAAGTTTCAAAACTGACAATGTGGAAATCGGGGAGACGGAGGTTCTTGTGGGATTGTTGGCGGATGAGATCGAGAAGAGGATGGGGGATTGTGCGTTGGAGAATCGCGATCTGGTTCTGGGTCTGGCGACGGGAAGCACTCCGATCCCGCTTTATGCGGAGCTTGTGAGGCGGCATCAGGAGGAGGGGTTGTCTTTTGCGAATGTGGTGAGTTTTAATCTGGATGAGTATGAGGGGATTCCGGCGGAGCATCCGGAGAGTTACCGGAGTTATATGGGGCGTCATCTGGTGGATCATGTGGATATGCGGAAGGAGTGTGTCTTTTTGCCCAATGCGAATGCGGGTGACCCGGAGAAGGAGGGGCGGGAATATGAGGAGCGGATCCGGGAGTATGGAGGGATCGATTTCCAGATTCTGGGGATCGGGCGGGACGGGCATATTGGATTCAATGAGCCCGGGAGTGGTCGGGAAACGCGAACACGGCGGGTGAAGTTGGCGGCTGAGACGCGGGAGGATGCGGCTCCGGCCTTTGGGGGGATCGGGAATGTGCCGACCCACGCGATGACGATGGGGGTGGCGACGATTCTGGAGGCGAAGCGGATTGTGCTGATCGCGAGGGGGAGTGGTAAGCGGGAAATCGTGAAGAAGGCGATGACCGGGCCGGTGGGTCCCGAGGTGACGGCGAGTTTTTTGCAAGACCATGCGGATGTCACATGGTATCTCGATGGGGCAGCAGCCGGAGAATGATTGAAGAACTAACCAAGCGAGCCCGAAAACTTTCGCAACCCGATGATTATTTTAGCGGTCTGGACTGGGCTGAAGAGCTTCTTCCGCGAGAGATTCTCGCTTTTTGTCGATTTTCCCAGGATCACCGAACGAGCGGGTGGGAAGGGATTTCTGCGAAGGCAGGACGTTACGACCAACATTGCCGTTATGTCATGATTGTTGCTTTGGAAGGAGAGGGGATGATGGGGGCGGAGGCGGAAACGTGGGAGCTGAGGAAGGGTGACGTGGCTTTGCTGAGGCCTTACACGGCGCATTATTACGTGGATCTGCCGGAGGAGTTTTGCTGGCTCTATGTGACCTTTGAGCTGGACCGTCAGCTTGGTGACGGGGTGCGGACTTTATCGACGGAGGCGTTCAAGGGAATTGAGAGGGTGCTCGAGTTGTATGAGGCAGAGGATGCCCTGGGATGCAGCAGGGAGTTGGGAGATTTTCTGAAGGTGATTGATTCGGCCAAGCGGAAAGAGGTGGTGCAGCCGGTGGATGAGGGGAATTTGATTGGTCGGGTGAAGGAGTACATTATGGGTCATTTGGACCGGGATCTGGGGATGGCAGCGATTTCAAAAGAGGTGGGAGTTTCGGAGAGTTATTTGAGGGCGCAGTTCCGGGAGGGTGCGGGAGTTTCGCTGGGAAATTTTGTGAGGTCGGTCCGCTTGGTGAGAGCGACGTATCTGATGCAGGATGACGGGCTTGATTTGCGCAAGGTGGCCCTGAAATCGGGCTTCAATTCACTCACGAGCTTTACGAGGGCCTTCCGGAGAATGTATGACATCACTCCGAGTCAATTTCGCCAAAAGATCAATTTATGAGCAATCCAACACACAGCCAAACGCAAACGACCGTGAAACTCTCGGTCATGATGTTTCTTCAGTTTTTCATCTGGGGAGCATGGTATGTCACGGCACCCAACTTTCTGGGGACGATTGGGTTTGGGGGAGATGATTTCAAATGGACTTATTCGGTGGGGCCGATTGCAGGAATCCTGTCGCCCTTTTTTGTGGGAATGGTGGCGGATCGGTTTTTCCCGGCGCAACGGGTGATGGCATTTCTCCATTTGCTGGGTGGCGGCATCATGGTGGTGGCAGCGGGGATGATGGAGCCGGGTGTTAGTCCGACGATGCTGAACTGGGTCTTCTTTGGGCACATGCTTTGTTTTTATCCGACGCTGGCGCTGTCTAACTCCATCGCGATGCGTCACGTGAGCAATGCGGAGAAGCAGTTTCCGCTGATTCGGGTGTTTGGGACGATTGGGTGGATTGCGGCGGGACTGGCGCTGTCTTATCTCCTTTGGGATAAGAAGGTGGAGATGTTCTATCTTGCGGGAGGAGCAGCGATCTTACTGGGTCTGTTCAGTTTCATTCTCCCTTCGACTCCGCCAAGTGTGAGCGGGAAGATTGGGGTGCGGGATGTGCTGGGCCTCGATGCATTGGTGATGTTGAAGGACCGCTCGTATCTCGTGTTTCTATTGAGCTCGATGCTGATCTGCATTCCCTTGGCCTTCTATTATCAGATTACGAGCCGGGTGGTGGAAATGGTGGGGCTGCCGATTGGGCAGACGATGAGTTATGGGCAGATGTCGGAGATTTTCTTCATGTTGGTGATGCCCTTTTTCTTCACCCGGTTGGGGGTGAAGTGGATGCTTGCGGTGGGGATGGCTTGTTGGGTTCTACGCTATTTCCTCTTTGCCTTTGGTGCGCCGGATCAGGTGGTCTGGATGATTTTGGTCGGGGTGGTGATTCACGGAATTTGCTACGACTTCTTCTTTGTTACCGGTCAAATCTACACCGATAAAAAGGCACCCGAAGGCATTCGAGGTCAGGCTCAGGGGATGCTGGTGTTGTTTACACTGGGGATAGGAATGCTGATCGGTGCGCAGGTGGCGGGGGTGGTGGAGAAGCAGAATTCCCCTGCTGCAGTAGCGGCTTATGGCGATCAGGTGACGGTGCTTGAGGCGCAAATCAAGGAGATTGACGGGCAGATTAAAGCGGAAGAAACGGAAGCATTGTTGTCTGCGAAAGAGGTGCTTGTAGCGGATAAGAACGAGGCCCGGCAAAACCAGCTTGAAGCGATGAACTGGAAGAGTCTCTGGATGTTCCCGGCCGTCTTTGCGGCAGGAGTCCTGGGAGTGTTTCTGCTGTTTTTCCGTGAGCAGCCCCTGAAGGAGGAGGCTGTATGATGCTGACTATGGCGCAGATTCCCGAGTGGGTGTTGATTGCCTCGATCACGCTGTTCCTACTGTGCGTGGTGGGAGGGGTGATCAAGTTCGTGCAGACGGTGAAGTTTCTTTTTAAGGGCCCGCCGCCAGTGGATGAGAATTTGGTGATAACGGAAGAAGACTTTAAAGATCATGAGTAAGAATATCAAGGTGCTCTGTGTCGGAGCCGGACATATGGGGCGCTCGCATGCGTTGGCGTATCATCAGATCGAGGGGTTTGAGATTTGTGGGATTGTGACGCGATCGGCCGGGAGTCGTGATGCCTTGAATGAGGAGCTGGGCGGCGGTTACGCGGGGTTTGGCGATTTCTATGAAGCTCTGGAGGCGACGAAGCCGGATGCGGTGAGTATTTCGACTTATCCTGATACGCATGCGGAGTATGCCTTGGCGGCGATGGAGTCGGGTGCGGATGTGTTTATCGAGAAGCCGCTGGCGGAGACGGTGGAGGAGGCGGAGCGAATTGTGGCGAAGGCACAGGAGACGGGGCGGAAGTTGGTGATTGGTTACATTTTAAGACACCATCCGAGCTGGATTAAATTTATCGATGTGGCGCAGACGCTAGGGAAGCCGCTGGTGATGCGGATGAACCTGAACCAGCAGTCGAGCGAGGCGAATTGGGAGACGCATAAGAATCTGATGTCGTCGATTTCTCCGATCGTGGACTGCGGGGTGCATTATGTGGATGTGATGTGTCAGATGACGCGGAGCAAGCCGGTGCGGGTGAGCGGGATCGGGGCGCGGCTGACGGATGAGCTTCCGGAGGGGAAGATCAATTATGGTCATTTGCAGGTGACTTTTGAGGATGGAAGTGTGGGTTGGTATGAGGCGGGTTGGGGGCCAATGATGAGCGAGACGGCGTTCTTTGTGAAAGACGTGGTGGGGCCCAAGGGCTGCGTGACGATTTGTGCGAAGGATGCGGGAGGAGAGGGTGCCTCGGCGGATGTGGATGCGCATACCAAGACGCAGATGCTACGTCTGCATCACAGTCCGCTGAACGCGGAAGGAAAATTTGAGAAGGAGGATGAGTGGATCGGAACCGAGGATGAGCCGGATCATGATGGTCTGTGCCGCCGGGAGCAGGAGTTTTTCCTGAAGGCGATCCGGGAAGATGAGGATTTGGGAGACCACATGGCGGACGCGATCAATTCGATGCGCATTGTGGCGGCAGCGGATGAAAGCTTTCGCACGGGTAAGACTGTAGAATTATGATGATGAAGACGTTTTTGATTGGATTGGCCTGTCTGGGCACGGCCTTGGGTGATGAGATGGTGAGCTTGTTTAATGGCAGGGACCTCGCCGGATGGGGAGGTGCGGGAAAGACGGAGGTGGCGGGATATGTGGTGAAAGACGGGGTCATTGAGTCGACGCCGAAGTGTCGTTTTCTGATCACGGAGAAGGAGTATGAGAACTATGTCTTCGAGTTCGAATTCCAGTTGACTCCGGGGGCGAACAACGGGTTGGGGATTCATTATCCGGGGCAGGGGGATGCGGCTTACACGGGGATGGAGGTTCAGATTTTGGACAACACGCATCCGAAGTATGCCAAGCTGAAGGATTATCAGTTTCACGGCGGGCTTTACACGCTGAAGGCGGCGAAGAAGGGCCATCTCAAACCGGTGGGTGAGTGGAATAAGGAGGTGGTGACGGTGAATGGACCGCTGGTGAAGGTGGAGCTGAACGGGGCGCTGATCTTGGAGGCGGATTTGAATGAGATTAATGCGTCGAATCCGAAGCATGAGGGGGCGAAGCGGCGGCGGGGGCATCTGGCCTTTTGCGGTCACGGGGATATTATCCGGCTCCGCAATTTGAAGATCAAAGAGCTGCCGGCGACGCCGATTTTTAACGGGAAGGATTTGACGGGATGGCACACGGATGTGCCGGCGGCGGATAAGAATCCGGAGATTAAGCCGAGCTTTGTGGTGCGGGACGGGATGTTGGTGAGCCTGGGGAAACCGGGCGGGCATGTGATCACGAATGCGGTGCACGAGAACTACTGCTTTGAGCTGGAGTATCGTTTTGTGAACGGGCCGGGGAATTGCGGGGTGCTGGTGCATGCGTCCACGCCGCGCGAGTTGTACGGAATGTTTCCGAAGTCGATCGAGGTGCAGATGCATCATGAGAATGCGGGCGATTTCTGGTGTATCGGGGAGAACATCGAGGTGCCGGATATGGAGGCGCGCCGACCGAAGGGGCAGAATCAGAAGTGGGGTGGGGCGCAGGGTGATGCGCGTCGTATTTTAAATCTAACAGATGGTTCCGAGAAGCCGGTGGGCGAGTGGAACAAGATGAAGATTGAGTGTCGTGGTGACGAGGTGAAGGTGTGGATGAACGGCGACTTTGTGAATCACGGGATGAAGTGCACGGCGTCCAAGGGACGGATTGCGCTGCAGGCCGAGGGGGTGGAGGTGGAGTTCAAAGAGCTGCAGGTGACTCCGCTTGGGGAGTAGGTTTCTGAAAAACCATTGAGGGCGATCATTTAGGGAAAAGTATCCACTGCCATGTGTGTCCGAGTTGCTGCGATTCTCATCTTAGGTGCCTTATTCTGTGCAATTTACTTCCAAGGCACTTTCGGAAATGAGGGTCGACGAGTTGAGGATGCGCCGAATGAAAGATTGGTGCGTTCAAGGAATGGAGACGAAGTGAAGCCGGCCACACTCAAAACGAGGATCAGGGAAAAGGAGCAGGCTTCTTCCCAGCCTTATAAGATCAGAAACTATGTCGAGTTTACGGCCTCTGATCATGTGGAGAGAATTCAGCAGAATTTGAGTGGAGTGCGATTACTTGGGAAGGTCGAAGGGAAGGCATTGAAGACGATTGATGATGTGGATCAAGAGATGGCGGTGGTGATCGACCTGCCCACAAGGATGTACTATCAACACAGCTATTTTGAGAAGGATGGGTGGATTTATCTGTGGGGCGGCACTCGCAGCGATCCCGAGCACGGGTATGCCTTTGAAATGAAAACGGGCAATTTTTTCGTTTGGAAGATCTACAAGGATAAGAGGTGGGATCGTTACCTTACGGAGGTAGGAGATTACTTTTTCCAGCTCAAGGATTTGTCTTTTGTTCCGCAGTAGGTCGATTGTGGATCTCTCCGCTTGGGGAGTAGGTTCGGGGTCACTTTTGGGTGACTTGGACGGTGGGGGGGAGAAGGGAGAGTTGTTCTGCGGTGAATTGTCCTTTGGTGATGATAAGGGTGCGGAGGGAGGGCATTTGTTGCAGGGAGGAGAGTTGGGTGTGTGCGGTTTGGCGGAGGTCGAGGGATTCGAGGTCGAGGCCGCGGAGTTCATGGAGACCGTTGAGTTGGCTGCCGCGGAGGTCGAGGGAGCGGAGGTTCATGAGGCGGAGGAGGCAGAGGGGTTTTCCGCGTGATTCATCGGTAAGGCTGCCGAGGGGTCTGAAGAGGGATTTGAGGCCGGGGCCGGCGATGTGGAGGTGCCGGCGGGTTGGATCGTAGTCGAAGATGTGGTTTTTCCAAGCGGGGTTGGAGAGTTCGAGGACGGCTTTGACAATCCGGCTCTGTGCCTTGGGGAATTTGCGGGTGAGGCTGTCGAAGACGACCATTTTTTCGATGAGCTCGGTGCGGAGTTGTTTTCCTTCGTCGAGGAGGTTGAGGAGGGCGATGAAGTCCGGGGTGGAGAGGAGGCCGTTTGATTGGACGAGGGGGGCGAATTGGGGGCTGAGTTTGAGGAGGAGGTGGCGGCTACCGACACGTTTTTTGAGGCAGGGTTCGGCCTCTGCGAAGCGCTGGGTCATAAAGAGGGTGTAGCCTTTGATGGTCCAGAGGGGGTTGGTGGGGGAGGGGTCTTTGGTGAGTTCGCGATCCATGTATTGGAGGGCGTTGGCGATGGCGTTGAGGGTGATGGACTCATCGATCATGAGTCGATGGAAGAGGAGTTGAGCGTCGTCGGGGATGCCGTCGGTGGTTTGATCGAGGAGGGCGGAGGAGAAGTCTTTTTCTTGTTCGTATTTGGCGAGGGCGATGCTGGTGCGCTCAAGGGCTTCTTCTGTTTCACCTAGGGCGGTGGTGGTCTCCTGATAGCTTTTGTTGAGTTGTTGGGTGAACCAGATGCCGGCTCCGAGGAGAAGGGTGGAGAAGAAGAGGGTGATGAGGCAGGGTTGGCGGTTGCGGCGGTAGAATCGGCGTGCTTCGCGGAAGAAGGAGGTGGGTTCGGCCTTGGGTCGGTAGCCGTTGAGGTGGCGGCGGATGTCCTCCATGAGGGCGTTTACGGAGGGGTATCGATTTTGGGGCTCGGGGGCGCAGGCTTTTTCGATGATGGCGGTGACGGCGGGGGATTCGGGTGGTTGGGTTTGGCGTTGGTCGGGTTTGTTGAGGGTGGCGAGCTCATAGAGGATGCAGCCGAGGGTGTAGATCTCGGTCTGGGGGGATTTGGTGGAGCGGGGGTCTTCTTGCTCGGGGGCCATGTAGCCGGGGGTGCCCTTGACGACGGCGTCGAGTTGGTCTCCATAGAGGTCGGGATCGAGGAGGGCGACGGAGTGGTGTTCTTCGGTGTCGGCGCGCTCGATTTCTCCCATGCCCCAGTCGCAGACCTGGACTTCTCCGAAGTTTCCGACCTGGATGTTATCTGGTTTGAGGTCGAGGTGGAGGACGCGGCGGGAGTGGGCGTAGGAGATGGCCTCGCAGATGCGGAGGATGATGGAGAGGCGGCGTTGGTAGGGGTAGGCGTCGAGGTCTTTTCCAGCGCGGAGGTTGGAGAGGATTTTCCGGAGGGAGGGTCCGGTTTTGAGCTCCATCGTGAAGTAGGGGCGGTCCTGATCATCGATGCCCATGTCGAAGAGTTTGATGATATTGGGGTGCTCGAGGCGGGCGGTGATGTGGGCTTCGCGGAGGAAGGCATCGTAGCGCTCGATGGGGACGCCTTTTTTGGGGTGGGCGAGGGCGACGCGGCGCTCGGTGCGTTCATCGTAGACGCGGTAGACTTCTTTCATGCCGCCTTTTCCGATGAGTTCGGGATCGGTGTAGCGGTCCTCGATGTGGCGGAGGGTGTTGTAGAGGGGGCAGATTTCCTGGGTGAGCTCTTTGGGTTGTCCCTGGAGCTGGCTTTCTGCTTCCTGGTAGAGGTCCGAGTAGGAGGTGGGCGGGAGGGAGGACATTTATTGGGGAGGGATGTCGTCGAAGGTTTCGAGATCACGTTTGAGGACCTGAATTTCGCGGAGGAGCATGGCTTTGACGCGGTGTTTGAGGATATAGACGGTGTTGATCTTGATGCCGAGGGTCTCGGCGATGTCTTCGACGGAGGTGCCACCGAGGGACATGGTGAAGACGTCTACGGCGTTGCCTGAGAAGACCTGGCGGGCGCGGTCGAGGGCGATCTCGACGACGTATTGCTGCCATTCGTTTTCGACGCGGGCGTCGAGCTCCGGTGAGTCGGCGAGGGTATCAGAGATGGGGGAGTCGGCGTCATCGAAACTGGTGCCTTGGGGTTCGCGCTTTTTGGACTGGATGATGTTGAGGGCGGTATTGCGGATGAGCTTGGCGAACCACGTTCGAAATTTGGCGCGCTTGGGGTCGCGTTCGTAGGTTTTGAGGCCTTTCCAAAGGCGGAGGGAGACTTGTTGGCGGGCGTCATCGAGATCTGCGCCGCGGAATCCCATACTTCCGAGAACTTTGGAGATGAAGGGCTCGTAGAAGCCAAGGAGTTCGTTCCAGGCTAGGTCGCTCTTTTCATCACGGGCACGTTGAAGCAGCGTGACCCGCGTGAGGAGGCGGTCGCTGGACTTGTGCGAGGTGGTGAATGGCATGGCGATTACTTTAAACAAACTTGGGTCATCCCGCGCATCCAAAAATGCAGAGTGCTTCAATAGATCGCCTTCAGCGCTGCTGACGACTAAGGAGCAAGCGAGTAAACTGAAGCCTGGAGCCATAGAGGACTCTGGCGCAGGGATGGAAACGAACGTGATCTTTGAGATATTGAACCGGTTGTTTCTGCGACCAATGTATCCGTGTTTTCGTTGAACCCGTTACCAGTGTTGGAGGCCGTGGATCCAGCTCCGGCTGGATGATTGTCAGACTCCAGATGGAGCGTTTGGTTCCGAGTTCCAAATGTCAAAACACTGGAGAAGAAGATTACCAGGTGTTGGCTCACTGCCGCGCCTCCTCATCCGACTAATGCATCGTGAATATAGGCTCGAGCCCCTCCACGAACCGATGGTCAAGAGATGTTAATAACAGGCCGCCAAATTTGCGGAGATCCCCCTAAAACAACATCTTCTTAATCGGCTTATTTTAAGTGCATTAAGAGGTTTCTGCAAAAAAACCGCGGGAAAGATTATCTTAAATCGTTGACGTGGGCCCGAAATTTACTAGAGTGGCCCTGCGGCAGCGAACGCCGCCAGTGAGAGACCATGTAGTCGATCGCCCCTCAGGACC